>NZ_CP193658.1:0-4855 GCF_050847115.1 Flavobacterium sp. TMP13 | reverse complement strand
TATTTAAACAGTAGCGTGTGCGAGGAAAATTTGTTTTGTTTTTGGAATTTTATTTGGTTGTACCGCTGAAAAAATTTGCTGAAGAAAAAACAAAAGGGAATGAAATCCGATCCAATGAGAAAAACAAAAAAACAAAAAAAAGAAAAAAAGAAAACACACCAAGGGGGGCGGGCGGTGCGAAATTTTACGCTTTTTAAGGCTCTGTTTTGCTTTTGTTTGCCCTAACGGGTAAATTTGAGCCAAAATAAAAACAACGTCTTAAAACGCTTTATTTAGCCTCAAGCTTTTTTGATATTAATCACTTTCTCAAAATCGGGAAATTATTGTCTAAATCCTTTGTTTTTAGAGTTTTTAAGCTCTTTTAAATTCAAATCTAATGTTGCAGTTTTAGCATATCGTTTTATCATTTGAGTTTTTTGAGCTGGTGGAATTAAATTAACTCTATCTAAATCTAAACTTTCAACTTCTTTTCTAGTTTTCTCCAGTTCGTCATAGAATTCTTTGGTGGTAACATGGTTGTTTTTTGAATTCTCTTCTCCTCGCTCGAGTCCAAAAGCCTTCATTTTTTCAGCATATCTATCCTGGAATGCTTTTAATTTATTTCTGTCTCCTACCACTTCCTTAGCTGAAAGACGGCCATCATTGGTTAATGGAACTACAATTGCATGAAAATGAGGTGTTTTTTCATCTCGGTGTAACTCTAATTTCACAATGTTTTCTTTCCCAAATTCTTCTTGTAAAAAGGCTTCATTGGCACGAAGCCAAGGAGTATATAATTCCGCACTGCGATTAATTTTCATTATCTGATCATGAGTGCCGGACAAAATTAGGGAAAGAAATTTCACAGCGTCTTTTCGTATAGCTGTTTTTCCAATGTAACCTTGCTCAATTCTCTTTAAAACGGCCTTACCTAAACTCATTCCTTCATAACCTGTTTTAAATGATTTATTATGTTTTTTCATTTCAGGGTTAGCATGCGGATAGGTGTGTTTCATTCCTTCAGCTCGTTCGATATGATTGCCTAAATTACCTCCAGTAGAAGAATGTTTTTGGACATGTAAAACAGCGTATTGTTTTCCCATAGGGCATAAAAAATTAAATTGAAAATTTCATTTTTTCGGGTTTCAAAAGGGTGTCCCTTTTGCCTATGATTTCGGTACGAAGTCTAATAGGCTATACCACGTAATTATAAATACAAATATAACTTAATTTTTTCAATTCATTTTAATTAACCAAAACTAGCTGTCGTATGTGCTGTCCTATGTTTGAATATAGTTGAATTGTAAATTTGAAAAACAGATAAAAACTGATTTTTTTATCTGTTAAAAAAATTAATAATTGAACTTTTCAAGATTTGGAGATATTTAAAAATAAGAGGTTTTTAACGACCAAATTTTATGTCACAGATTTTTATTTTTAAAGATTTGACCTTTGATCTAAACTTTTTTAAGAATAATACATATAAGAACAGCGAATAAAATAATAAGCCCTTCAAGGCATTAATAACAATAATATAAAAAAAATGAAATTCAACAAAAAAACAAAAAAACGATTAAGAAAAATAGCAACAAAAGCTATGAGAATCTTAATTAACATCAGCACAGTAATTATCCTTGAATGGATGAGAATCAAATTAGGAATAAAGTAATTATTCACCAAAACCATTGTAAATTCACGTTGACTTGATTTCCTTCCCTTTTGTTCATCAAAAAGGAAGGGAAAAAAGTATTAATTATTTATAAAAATAAAATATATGGAATATTTTCACCCCTTTTCAAATGAATTATTTGAGCGAAAATGGAACGCTAAAGCCAAGAAAGAGCGATTTAAAGGCGGTACTGTAATACTACCAGACGAGGAAGAAGATAAACAAAGAAGTAAAGATTTATTTTTTAAACACATTTTGGAAATAGATCCCTGGACAAAATCTGGAGGAGTAAAAGAAATTGAATTAGTAGCTCGTTTTATTTAATATTATTTAGCTCCATAATGACCTTTTGCAGAAACAATAGTAACGGTGATTTTTTCATCATTTATAGAATAAATAAGTCTATGCTTTTGAGATATCCTTCGAGAATAATAACCTGCATAATTATGTTTTAATAGTTCGGGATTTCCCGAACCTACATAAGGATTTTCAATAAGTTCTAATAAAAGTTTATTTAATTTTTTAAAAGATATAGGTTCTGATTTTTTTAATTCTTTAATTTCTTTATTAGCCTGATCTGACAGAATTAATTTATAACTCATAGGGAATCAAGATGTTTTTTTAATTCTTCTTTTGAGTTAATTGCTGTAAACTTTCCCTCCTTGATTTGCTGAATAGAGAGATCTATTTTTTTTATCATTTCTGGAGTAAAATATAAGTCTTCAGTTGATATAGGAACAAGTGCATAGGCTTGTTTTTTCCCTCGCCGAATCACTACATTTTCACCTTCATCGGCTTTGTCAAAAAAATCTTTTTGTTTTTCTCTGAACTCCCTACTTGTAATTTCTAAAGTTGCCATAATATGATGTTTTATTTTGTGTACCACAATGAGTACACAAATATATACATTTTTTTTATTTTAAACTATTCCTGTAATTTTATTTGTATCTCCTGTCTTATAATATGGGTTTACTTGCTTTAAGTAAACCAAATATTTTTTATCAAATTGTTTTCTTAGATTGAGCATATTAAAAGCAATCGCATATATTTCAAAGGAATGCCAACTTACGTTATTTGACTTATGGGTCGGAGCTAAACTACTTTTATACACATCTATAGCAACATTCATTCTTAATAAATAATCTAAGATATTTTCGTCAAAATATTCAGAATATTTGATAATTTCATTTATGTTTTCCTTCATTTTTATAAAGATATATTGAAAATAATCAATGTGACTTCTGAAATATAAATTTGTATTCTGACAATTTATAGGACTACCCATTTTTCTAGCTTGAATATCTAAAAGCTTTTTAATTTCTTTTATAGAAACTGGATCTTGGATAGCACTAGACAAACCTAAGGCAGATAGAAAGTTTGTGACATCTCGTTCTAAAATTTTAATTTCCCATTGTAACAATAATGCAACTTTAACTTTTTTATTTTCTTTAGGCAAATGCTGATTTATAAAATAAAAAGTAGTCGAGAATATTATAGCATAAGACAATTTCTCAAATAATTCAGAAAAAATGAGCGGGATAGAATTTAAAGTTCTAAATGTTTCAAAATCTATTTTATAAATTACAATATAAAAAACGGACAAAATTAATGACCATTTCACAACATTATTCAAAGATCCAAATCTTAAAATTATTTTCCTCATAAATTATTATTATACAAATTTCATTTATCTAATTTTTTCTCTTTAGCCTCAATAAAATTACGTTGTTCCATCATATTTAAGAGTACTTCCATTTGCTTTTCTTTACTACTCATAGAATTCCTATAATACTCCATATCATTTAAAATGTATTCTATCCGTTCTTTTAAAAGTGGGTACTCCGATAGTCTTTTTTGAAATTCTTGATATTCGTCTTTAGTAAACTCCTCGACAATGCTGTCGTATTCACTCTCTAAATATTCAGATTTTAGTACCTCTAGCATCTTCTCAGACACTTGGTAAGTGCCCTTTTCTAACGAAAAATAGCTTTTTAAATACCGCTCGACACTTCTGTCGGATACTCCTAAAATTTCAGCAACTTCTTTTAGTTTATACATGTCCTTTCTTCTTAAAAATTCCAGCTAAATAGGCTGCTTTATCTTCAATTGGTTTACCTTTTTGCATCTGTTCAATTAGATTGTTTTTTTCAGAAACAAATTCTTTCCAATATTTAACCGCCCATAGTTCTGCCAAGTCTTCACGTATTCCAATAGCTTTAATATTTTCGATTTTCTGAAGTAATTCACCATTTTTCTTTTGTTGTTCAATATCTCCTTTAAAATCAATTTCCATTTGAAGTTTTGGTTTAGAAAAACCACAAAAGAGCTTAATTGTATCGAAGCTTCGCCCTCGAGTTTTTAATAGTTCATAATCAAAAATAATATCGGTATTTTCATTGATTTGCTTCTTTGCAATATCTAAAACCTGTTTTTTAAACATACTAACTTTAGTGTATTGCTCCGATTCTTTTCCTTTCGGGTCTTTTAATCCTAACATTTCTTTGAACTCCCCAAGACCGTAAGTATGTCCTCCTGTGCCACGCCATTGACAAGCCAAGGAATATAATCTCTTGGCATGTTTAGAGGTGCAACCTAGTACAGATTTTAATTCTAAAAGGGTAAAATTGTTCTTTAATTCAAAAAAATATGGACGAGCATCTTGATTAATTTTCATATCAAAACTACCTGTACCGTCTAAATATTTGACTTTAGAGAATAGAACAACTTGGGCTAATCCTTCTGCTTCTTGAACTTCAAAAACTCTAGACATTAACCCCTCGTTACCATCTTTTAACTGCTGATAGTTCCATTTACGTCCTGTAATCAATTCAATATCCCGAACACGTATATTATAAACTTTACTGGGGTCATCATCTTCCTTTAACGAAGCCAATAACATAAAGAGCACATCTAATTGACACGCTGAAAAATCATAACGCCCAGAAGTGATAGTATTATGTTGTCTAATTTTCTTTTCGGGGAGGGTGTTTTGTGTTTCCATGGGGTAAATATAACAAAAGAAACTAAAAAAAGAAACTGTTTATAATTGTATTTCTTTTCGCTTATAAAAAGTTTCTTTTCGCTTATAAAAAGTTTCTTTTCGCTTATAAAAAGTTTCTTTTCGCTTATAAAAAGTTTCCTTTAAACTTGTAAGCCCTTTATTTTATAGGCTTTACCGAGCGCCTAAAGTATTTAAAGCTTTTAAAG
>NZ_CP193657.1:0-15810 GCF_050847115.1 Flavobacterium sp. TMP13 | reverse complement strand
GTTCTGTTTCGTTTTTATTTTCTCTAGTGGAGATTTATATAAAAAAACATAGCGTTTTAAGACACTTTATTTTAAGTAGTGACCAAAGGCAGTTAAAACGAGAACTGTTATAATTTCGTCTTGAACTTTATAAACTAAACGATGCTCTTTATTTATTCTCCTGGAAAGGATTTCTTCGCTGTAGTGTTTTAATTGTTCAATTTGACCAGTTCCGGTACGAGGATGTTCTTGAAGTTCTATAAAAAAAGAAGTGAGTTTCTTTAATACTTGTTTGTCCCCACTTTTCTTAAGGCGTTCGATATCCTTTAAAGCTTCATCGGTAAAGTTGATTTTATAAATCATATTCCAAGTAAGGTTTTAAAATCTTCCGAACTTTTTATTTCGGTTATTTTACCTTCCTGACTTTCTTTTAGAGCATGGGTTATTTTAGCATAAAATTCAGATTCAGTTAACAGGGTTTCATCCCTCTGAACCGCTACTAATTTATAGCTCTGATTCTTTCCTCTTTGAACAATTACTTGCTCATTTTTATCTATTAAATCAAAATATTTTTTTTGATTATCTCGAAATTCTCTACTACTGATCACTATCATAATTCCTGTTTTTTATGTGTACCATTTCGGTACAAATTTAATGAAAAAAGACTCTTAATCTTGTTTTTTGAAACCATTTTTTTATTCGGGTAGTATTTTTTACTTAAAAAAGGATGAAATAAAACGTTTTAATCTTATAAAACTCGTTTTTAAACTTGTATTTTTTTTTGAAAAACCTAGATATTGCCCAATTTAAATACCACGTCCTTTTTTATTTGGATTATTTTCCCTTTCAGATTTTGAGTGAAAAATTTCTTGATTATATTTTATGCCTTTTAATTTCCAAAGCCCTTTTCTCTCTCCACTTCTTCTGTCCTCCTCTTGTTTAAGTTCTATTTCTTTTAAGGCTATTTCCGCCTCTTTAGCATTTATTTGAGACAAGACTATGTTTTTTGTATTTTCATCGGTTAAACTAACTAAAACACTTCTTAATTCTCCTATTTCGTGATTGGTGCGTTCTACATATTCTTTTGCTTGATTCTCAACGAGAGTTCCTCTAAACAGTTCCAAACCTAACTTTTTACCTCCGTCAAATCGCTTGGTTAAGTATTCAAAATAGTCATTTTGTAAATCTCTTAATTTCTCACGACCCCCAGTAAAATAGCGAGTATTGAGTCTTTTTTCAATTCGTTCTCCAGATCCTTGTTGATTCTTCCATTTTACCGCTTTTTCTTCTACAGGAACTACAACAATATGAGCATGAGGGTTACTTTCGTCGTCGTGACTATAAACAGCCACGACAGAATTTAAACCGTGACGCTCTTCAAGCCATTGTGAAACTTGGTTTACAAAACCATCAAAACTGTAATTATCCCATGCTTTTTTATCATTAATCCCAACGACATATTCAATAGCTAAATTGCTGTTTTTTCTAATCCCTTTAACGTTATTAATTTTCAGTCTTTCGTTTATAGCTTCAGTCAGAGTAGATTCTTTTTTCCCTAAAAAATCTTCATACTTTTCTAAAATATATTCTGTTCTGATAAATCGATCTTCCCGTTTTTCTAGGGGAACATTCGGAGGATATTGTTCTTTGGTTTCATAACGTCTGGCGTTATGAATATCGGTGCTGCTGATATCTGCAGCGGATAAATTCCTTGCTCTAATTAGTCCAAATGCCATAATCCTAAATTTTTAAAGTTCTATTACTTGGCGTAGCCCCTACCCTCGGAGAGTTCTCTCTGAAAAGAGCCCAGCACAAAGCCAAACATACCGATAGGAATGTGGCTTTGTATAGCGGGTACATATACAAAGCCATTTCACATTACAAATATATACAATTCTATACATTTTTCACACTAGTTTATTTATCCAAAAAATCGTGTCCTTTTTTAAATGAGACTACACATGTAGTTTTGAAAAGATTAAAGGAAATTAAACTTTTCAGGATTTGAAGATATTTAATTATGAGGGTAGTTTAACGGGCCAAATTTTATGTCACAGATTTTTTTTTCAAAAGATTTGACCTTTGATCTAAACTTTTTGGGAAATGATATATATAAAATAGAGAATAAGACAAAGAGCCATTAAAGGCACTAATAACAATATAAATAAAATTTAAAATGAAAAAAAAATCAAGAAAAGTTATCGAAAAAATAGGTAAATATTTAGCAGAAATTATAGTTGCAATTATAATTACATGGGTAAGTAATAAATTAGGATTTTAGTACGCTTAAATCATTTTTAAAACCTTTGTTTTTTTTCTTGGCAAAAATTTTATAGCAGGTATAATTTTGAAAAATAATAATTAAAATGATTTTTTATTAACATATTATTATATATTTGTTTGTAGGAAAGTCCCTAGTGCCAAATTTATTTAAATAACAAAAAAATTACCTATGAAAAATTTTTATTTTAAATACTTAATATGTTTAAGTATATTATTTACTTATAGTTGTGATACTGAGTTAAAAGAAAATGACTTAAAAGAAATTAAAAATTTAAGTATATTAAGCGATGAAATAAAGTTACTTGATGAAGGTGTCCTTAAAATCAATAATAAATTTTCATTAAATAATATTGTTAATTCTTTTAAAGAAAATGTTACTAATCAAAATGATTTTTATGAAGAAATTAGATCTATTCAAAAAAAAGGTTTCAAACCTCTAACGCCTGTTTTTGAAAAAAATGATAATGTAAAAATTCAGGACTTTATTGTTAGCAAGAAAAGTCGTACTGAGAGTCTAAATATAAAATATGGTATTACTAAAAAATCAAATGATATAGAAGAAGTCGCCTTAGATGATGAATTAATTTCAGATCCTGTATTATCATCATTATTAAATGAGGAAAGAGAAATTGTAGTAGGAGACAGCTTGTATAAGTACACAGAAACCGGTCTCTATTTCTGTAAAGTTAGCAATAAACAGAAATTGTATGAATACTTAAACAAAAAAAATAATAGCCTGACGCAAAAATCTTTAAATAACAATTTAGGAGAAGTGATTTTAGTTGCTGAAGGTGTAAATAAATTTACACCTGCACAAACAAAATTAATGATGATGCCAGAAGACCCAGAAGGCGGCGGCTGGGGTGGAGGAGGATCTACACCTATACCTCCTGCAAATCCACAACTAATCAAGCAAAATCTTGATATCGCTTATATAGAAAAGAATAGTATTTGGGAAAAAGTTTTTGGGGCTTCCGATAAATCTGAAGATTATTACAGTGATAATCGTAGAATTCAAGTTAGCTTTTGGAATCAAAATTATTTTATATTTTCTTCAGTCGGATGTAGTGCAAGACTTCAAAAAAGAGAAAAAACACTTGGAATTTCTTACTGGGAAAAATCATATGCAGATATTATAGAACTTGGAATAAATGACGTGCAATATGATTATAAATTTAATACTCCCGTTTATAATCATGCCCAATATAACTATAACACAGTATTCTTTGAATTTAATGGATTGAGTTATACAATAGATGGTAGAGTAGTAACAAAAATACCTACTAATGGACCTAGGTTTATTTTCGATACTGGAGATCCAGAGAAAGGATTAACAATATTTATCCACCATAATGAATATGAATTATTAAATGCTAAAAAATTAAATGAAGTTATAGATAATTTAGCAAAAACGTTTGTTTCAAATTTACCGTCAAGTTATGATAAGTTAATACTTGATAAAAAAATTAAAGACCAAACTCTAACTTATAATGTGGTTAAAGCACCTTCTTTAAGTAATAAAGTCACATTTAAAACGTTAAATGTAGTTTGGAATAGGAATGATGAAAATGAAATAACTCATTATTTTGATTTTAATTTCTTTTTTACCTGGAAAAGTAAATATGAGAAGCCAGAGGAATATTTAAAAGGTCTGTCGGGAGCTACTACTTACTCTAATGTTTCTATAGACCTATACGGAGCAGCACTTCATAATAATCAATGGAGAGGCAGGAGATTATTATTAAGTAACTAAATAAAAATAACCCATGAAATTTTTTATAAATCTATATTTACTCTTAACCTTCAACTTAATAGCCTTCTCTCAAACCAATACTGTTTTGGTTGAAAAAAATCAATATAAGATCAATATTTTAATACCTGGTATCGTTTATGAACACGGATTTAGTAGCAGAAACACACTTTATTCTGATTTAAGTTTTGGTTTTGGATATAGAAAAAGTGATTTTTATGGTGAATCCAAATGGTCTTTTTTCCCAAAGATCAATGAGCAATTTAGGCATTATTATAATTTAGAAAAAAGATCTGTAAAAGGTAAGAATATCAATAATAATTCTGGCAATTTTATTGCCCTAAATGCAATATATAATTTCAAATCATTGTCTACAACCAATGAGTATGATGAAAATACGTCATCATTTACAATAGCTCCTATTTGGGGAATACAAAGAACATATAAACGAAAATTTAATTTAGAATTACAATTAGGGGCAGGTCTAAATATTGATCAATTTGAAACTCAATTTACGCCAGTAATTAATTTTACATTAGGATGGGTTATTGGTAAATAATACAATGAAGAAAATACTTTTATTCACTTTTCTAATATTATCGAGTTATACTTTTTCACAAGTGGTAAGGCCATACGCAGGTATTACCACTTATTTGCATTCTGATTTCTCAAATTCCGTTTTTTTAGGTTTGAATTCAGGGTGTGAATTCAAAATAATCAATCATTTAAGCATTGATATTGAAATAAGTGGAATAGTCGGCGCATTACAAGATTTTAATCACAAAAATGAAAACAATGTAATCTATGAAGAATTTACTAGTTCAGTCACTGCTATAAATTATTCAATTTGTCCGAAAATTAATTTAGGAAATGTTAATGGCTCAAACTCTTATTTTGTTCTTCTACCAAAATTTTCTATTTCGAATATAGAAGCTCATAGAACAAGAACAACTTATAAGGATATAAATACGGTACTCAAAACTGATACAAAAATTAGTAAGGTATGGGACAATTCGATAGGAGTTGGTATAGGATATAATTTTAATCTTTCTGATGTGTCTCCAGATTCAATCTGTATAATTTTACAACTTCAAGGTGTTGAATTAGGGAAAGCTTTGAATGATGTTAGAACTAGCAAAAATAGAATTTCAACTAAATGGACTTTTGGACTTGGGATCAATTACTATTTTAATTTAAAAAAGAATAAATCAAATTCATAAAATTTGCGGATTTTAGGAATAAGATTGAAAATGAAACCCTCTTTTTTTTGTCGTCATTTTAGCATAAAACACAAAAATTAGCATGTAAATTTACGTTAGCTTTCCCCTTCTGTTTAATAGACAAAAGGGGAAAGGTGTTGTGAATTAATAAAATAATTATGGAATATTTTTACCCTTTTTCAAATGAATTATTTGAGCGTAAATGGAACGCTAAAACCAAGAAAGAAAGGTTTAAAGGTGGTGCATTTATTGACCCAGACGAGGAGCAATGGAAGCAGAACCGCAAAGATTTATATTTCAAAAGGATTTTAGAGTTTGATCCGTGGGAAGAACCACACGGAGCAAAGCGCAGAATCCAATTAATAGCGCAATCCGCTTTTGATTAATAATAAACAAAATGGAATAAAATAAGACAATAAAAGCACTGAATTTAAGTGCTTTATATTTTAAAAAAAGCATTGATTGACTATCTTTATAATATAAATAGGCAAAAAATTAAAATCGTAAAAAAAATACTATAACACCGTTTTTAAAATGAATCAAACAGTCATTTTTGACACTCTTGACAAGGAATATTTTAAAATTTACCCACTTAACACAAGTGTATTAACGCCTTTAAATCATTCGGAAGACAAGCCTGATGTTGAATATTTAAAACAGTTTTTTCCGAAAGGCCACATGATTTTTATCTATTTTTCAAACGCCTATTTTTACACTATTCAGGAAGATTTTTTGGAAGCTGCGTGTATGTAGAGAAGTCCGTTTTTCATTAAATTTATAATATAAAAAAATTGAAATATGAAAAGGAAAATGAGAAAGGTTCACGCTGGAGAAATTCTAAAAATGGAACTTATAGAGGGAAGAAATTTTACAATTGCTCAAGTGGCGGAAATGTTAGAAACACCTGAGCCAATAATGTTAAAAATAATGAACGGAGAGGCAGAAATTACCCCCGATATTGCTCAAAAAATTGAGCAAGTTTTCGGTGGTAGTGCTGATTTCTGGCTCAGAATGCAAAGAGGTTATGATTTAAACTATTTATGAGGGTAGTGCTATTGGGAAGAACGAGGGTAGTGCTATTGGGAAAGACGAAGGAATTACTCTTTCACAAATTCAGTAAAATTTGACCAGTCCTCTACTCTAAAGGCACGTATATCTCTAACAAGAAAGAACAAGTAATTGTGATAAAGTATATTATAAATTTCACCATAATAATCAATAAGTGTTATCTGACAATTATGTCGTTTTATAAAAAACGAATTTAGTAATAATAGTATTACAATTAATAAATATATTTTTTTATTATTTAATGATTAAATTTTATAAATTATGATAAAATAAGTCAATTATCTGGAGATCAATTAAGATGTTTTTTTAATGTAATATTTACATTAAATGATGCAAAAATTAAAAGAAAGCAGTTTATATTTGCGAGAAATTGGACATTAAATCCTATCAATTACGTTCCTAATTTTTTATTATAATATAGTTTTTATAAATTCAAGTAAATGAAATACAATACTATACTGCAGATTGACGATGATTTAGATGATTGTGAGTTTTTCAGAGAAGCGCTGGAAAGTGTTTCGGGAACAAATTATATTGCGATGCATAATCCTTTGGAAGTTGTAGAGGAATTAAGAAAAAGTAAAGTCGTTCCAGACTTAATATTATTGGATATTAATATGCCTAAAATGAGTGGATCTACACTTTTAAGTCTATTAAGAAATGAAAATTCTACTCGCTCAACGCCAGTAATTATATTTTCAACTTCTCCACATTCTGAAAGGAATAAGACGGATAATTTAAATGTTCTAGAATATATAGTTAAACCGAATACTTTTCAGGATTTAACCAGAGTTATAAAAAGAATTTTATCAGCTTGATTTTTTATGTAATAAAAAAGCCTGCATTAATAATGCAGGCTTTCTAATGCTAATTATTTTTTAGATTCTTTTTTTTCTTTCGATTTATCGTCGTCTTCTTCTTCTTCAACAGCATCAAAATTAATAGTGTTGTAAGCCGCTTCGGTAAGTGTAACGTCAGCTTCTTTTTCTTCTGCAAGTGTTTCACTTAATAATTTCGCTGCAGCATCTTCTCCAAGAGTTTTAGCAAATGCAACTAATGTACCATAAGTAGCAATTTCGTAATGTTCGATTTTTTGAGAAGCTGCGATAATACCAGCATCACGAACAGCACCTACTTCTGTTTCTTCCATTATGCTTTCACCTTCTTTTATTAGGCCTTCCATAGCATCGCATTTTTTAGCTACTGCTTTTTCTCCAATAAGGTCAAATACTTCTTCAAGTCTTGCAACCTGCTTTTTAGTCACTTCAAGATGATCTTCAATAGCAGCAATTAAATTTTCAGTTGTTGCATTTTTCTTCATTTTAGGAAGTGCTTTGGTAAGTGCTTTTTCTGCCCAATATATATCTTTTAGAGAATCAACAAATAATTCGCGTAATCCTTCTGCAGCAGATGATTTAGCTTTTACTTTTCCTGCCGTAGATTTTGTTTCAGTAGTTTTTTTTGCTGCTGTTTTTTCTTTTGTATCTTTTTCTGTAGTTTTCATAGTGATTTTTTATAAAATTATAAATCAAATTTAGCAACCATACCGTGATTTTTTTTTACAGAATCTTAGGTGAATTTTATAATATTAAATTGAATGGCTTTTTTTATTATGCAGATTAATGAGGTAAAAAAATAACCGGTGCTTAATTGAAATTAATTTCAATTAAGCACCGGTACAAGTTGTTGTATCCAAGCCGCAATGGCAAACTTCACTCACAAAATCATTTTATAATGCAATGGTTCTTCTCAATAAAAAACTTCTTGCTATGATTTAGAAATCTATTAGGTAAAGGTATTGTGTAAGACAGTGTTAAACTTTACAAAATATTTAAAAATATTTATATGAAGAAAATATTAATTGCGAAAAAATTGCCAACGTAAAACGGATATTGTACGATCGTTTTTTTTACTTGCAAAAGTATTTTTTCCTGCATCTTCTTTAATTTTTCTGTCTTCTTTTCAAACTCTTCTGGAGTCATAATTTTTATTGTATAACTAAATCTTCAATAAAAGCTAATCTAAAAAAAGAAATTCTTTCTGGAGCAGACTTGACCACACCAGACATAGATATAATGCCCATTAACATCTTTGGTGGATTTGTCATAAGAGGATATGGTGCAAAAAACAATACAACATCTAAACCTTCTGAAATTGATATTTCATATCGATACGAATTATTTTCCAAGTCAACTTTATTAACTCTATTGTAGTTAATGACAGTGAATTTTCCTTCAAACATTGTGAATTCTATGCCATTTTCTTTGAATACAATTTTCGTAAAAAGATTGTTAATATCCATTTTTTGCCAATTTTCAGCATCCTTGCTCATCTGAGTTTGTTTGACATAGTATGTTTGATTTTGAGCAGTAAGCTTTGCAGAATAAATAAAAAACAAGGCAATTATTAACTGTTTCATAATTTTTATTAATTTATATTTTTAGTAATGGTGGATCACGATCTTCTTGAATCTACGACATATGTCACAATCTTGAAAACTCGCTATTATAAGTAGTTTTAATGACGTTTTAGTCTCCGTTTAATCTCATTAATATTCAAGTATGTTTCTATTTTACGAAATAAGAAACTAAATAGCGCTAATCCAAAAATTCCAACTGCAATAATAGGCTTAAAGTAGAATCCTGATAATATTAAAACTACATAAAACAATACAATTGCGATTGTGCGAAATAAATTCATCATCATGGATACAGGTTTTATCTTCAATAAAAGTCTTTCTGCATCGTCTAAGGCCATTTCTATTTTTCGTTGAATCTTACCAAATCTGGCTACCTGATTCGGATTATTTTCTAAGTTTACTGAACTATTAAATATTTCTTCTTCTTTAGCGTTAAAAATTGTTGATATTCTTAATAGATGATCTAAATTAAGAGTAAGAACATTCAATCTTAAACGAAGTGTTAAAATTAATAAAAAGAAAACGCTACTTAAAAGACATAAAAGCATTATCAAAATATACAAGTCATTTCTATAAAAGTATGTTGCTATATGATTATACCAAGACGTAATATCGTCAATTTCACAAGATTGAAGATAAGATAATATATGATCTAAGAAAGTTTGAAATGCTTCAGTTTCTTTCCCTATAAAATTTGCTGAAGCTACCGTTAAGAATCCAGAGAAAGCAAGGCCGCCGAGAAATACACTTTCCAAAAGCCATGCTTCGGCTTTGTAAGTAATATTTTTCACTTCACTTTCAAGTTTTGCTATTTTAGTGTCGTTCAAATCAATTGTGTCAAACTCTATATTATCTGGTTCGATATTAACGCCACTTTGAAAAAATTGAGGATAATTGACAGTTACATTTTCGGTAAGTATTTTTGGTTTTCCAAGTTCACTTATAGTTTTTCGCTTAATCACCGTAACATTTTGTGCGCCGCGTGAGACTTTGTAGATTGGAGTAATTGCTATAGTAAGGATGCAAAATACCAAGCCGAAAAAAGAGAGAAAAATAATTAAAATGTAGTGATACCATTCATGATTATCAAAAATGTAGTAAAAAAACCAAAAAGAGTATATGTATCCAAACAACATTTGATATCCCATAAGACCTTTTGGAATATTTTCTTCAATTATAACTTCTGGAGAGAGTGAAGTATATGATGGACTTAAAAGAGACAAATATTTGCGCTTAATTTTCGAGCTTTTTTTGTCACTATAAATTCCTACCGATATTAAAAGTATAATTTGTAAAGTAATGAACACCCATGTTTGAAAACTGAATTTTAAATATAAGAACAAAACTCCAAATCTTATGATTTGATCAAAGATGAATAGTGTTGGCAAATATTTAAACTGTAGATTAACTGCTAAATCTTCGCTTATTAAATTACTGTCTGACATATACGTGAATTTCTTAAAAGTTCTTTATAGCGATAGCTATGCGTTGTAAATTAACCTATGCATAGTTAAAACAGCATGATTTCCGTTTTAAACGCGTTTTGTTTTTGCGAATGTAATTCATTTTTTATTTTAATTAACGTTGATTATCGCACTTAAAAACAAGATATTAATTATCGAGTAAGCACAGTAATATTAGTAAACATAGTAATCTTATGTTATTTAGTAAACATAAAAACATATATTTGTGTATAATTTAAAAACAGTAGCCGTATGGGTAAAGTATTAAGTATAAGTAATCATAAGGGTGGAGTTGGAAAAACTACTTCGGCTATTAATATTGGAGCAGGTCTTAATAAACTCGGAAAAAAAGTATTGCTTATTGATTTAGATCCCCAAGCCAACTTAACGCAAAGTTTGGGATTAATTGATCAACAGAGAACTATCTATGGTGCTCTAAAAGGAGATTATGCTTTAGAACCGATTGAAATATTAAAGGGTTTTGATATTGTACCATCAACTTTGGATTTGTCTGGAGCGGAAATCGAATTGAGTTCTGAACCAGGGCGAGAATATATTTTGAAGGAATTGATAGAAAATGTGAGAAGTGATTATGATTTTATCATTATCGATAGTCCACCCTCTTTAGGATTGCTGACCATAAATTCATTTACTGCAGCTGACGAAATTATAATTCCATTGCAAGCACAATTTTTGGCGATGCAAGGTTTGGCAAAATTGATCGAAGTAGTTGAAAAGATCAAAAGCAGATTAAACAAATCTTTAAAAGTTGGAGGAGTTTTTATTACTCAATACGATGGTAGAAAAGTATTGAATCGTGATGTAGTAGAGAGTATCAATCAGCATTTTAAAAGTGAAGTTTTTACAACAAAAATCAGAGATAACATCGCTCTAGCGGAAGCACCTGCACAAGGATTGGATATCTTCCGATATAATGCTAAAAGTAATGGAGCAGAGGATTATATGGAGTTATCCAGAGAAATATTAAAAAGAAAGTAAACATAGTAATTAAAGTAAACAAAGATTACTAAGTAAACATAAAAAATAAGTTATGGCAAAGAAAAGCTTTTCAGGTGGTTTAAATTCGTTGCTTGGTGAATCCAAACCAGCGGAGAAAACTGCAGAACCGAAAGAACCAAAAGTGGCTAAAAAAGAAATTACAAAGACTTCTCAAATTGGAACGAAAGAGAAAGAAACAAGAGCAACTTTTATAGTGAGTGAAGATTTATTAGAGAAAATGAAAGCATTGGCTTATTGGGATCGAGCTTTAATCAAAGACATTGTAAGCAATGCTTTTGAGGAATATATTGCACGTTACGAGAAAAAGAACGGCGAGATAAAAGAGATGCCTAAAAAGTAGTTATCTATGGATGTAGTTAAATTTAAAATCACTTCTAAAACAATTAAAATAGAAGTTCGGAACACTAATAATTATGTGTTTAATTTTAATAAAGCTGTAGAAATGGAGAAAGAGGATCGCGAAGTATTATTGAAATTGTATACGGCTTTGGACTTACTTTTTCGAAAGGAAAATGTAATTGAAATAAAGAATCATATTTGCCCAAACCAAACGAATATAATCGACCAAATTAATGAGGTCGGAGAGTTGTAAATGAAGTAAATTTACTTTTAGATAAAGCATATTTATCTCGGTAATTTTTTTTATAAAACAGAGATATACAAATGATTATGTTTTACGATAGGATTTTTAAATTATACTACCATTACAATGTATTGATTAATGGCAATGACAAGAGGATTATAGTATGACAAAAAATTAAAAAGAATATACACACACTATAGATAAATTTTGGGTGGAAATATTAGATGAATTTCCAATGATAGGTTTAAAAGCTAATTTACTATTTACATTAAATTGAGATAAAGCAGCCTCAATATTTGCATCTATAATATTTAAAATATAAAAACCAGCGATAAATAATACAGATAAGTCACTATTTCTTTTAAATTGCTTTTGTGCCGCAATCAATTGACTCTCACTTAGATTTCTAAAATAAAGATCTTCATTTATTTTTCCTTCTAATCGACGCTTATATTCATCTCTATATACATTATATTTTTTTTGACTATCAATATAAAAATAGGTACTTGTACCAATTGCTCCGTAAACTAGCGGAATTTTCCAATACTTTTTGTTGTAAGCCTGTCCTAGCCCAGGTAAAATGGCCGAGTAGAAAGCTGCTTTTGCGGGTCGAAGAGGATCAATTTCAATTGAATTTAAAGTGTCCTTTAAAGAAGTTATATTAGATTGACTAAATGCATGTAGTGATCCGACAAAAAACAATAATTCGAAAATAATTATTGCTTTTTTCATTTTATTCTTCATCAAAAGTAATTATTTAATTTTATTTAGGAGATAAAAAACTGCTTTGTGATTTTTTCACAAAGCAGTTAGCAATTAATTATTCATCACTATATTTTACGTCACAAATTATTTGTTTATCCACACCGCTTAAAATACTAGTAAAAGTACCTTTTACTCGACCTCCTACTGGAACATATGCATTGTTTTTCTTCCCTCCTACAAAATGGGTGCTTAGGCCCTCACCAGATAGGTATTGATAAGTAAAGGAATAATCACCAAAAAAAGTATTAGTATTGCTTAAAGCAAAACCAGCAATAGAAACGGGGTCAACATCAAAAGTACTCGGACATTGGATTAAAACTGGCTTACTTGGATCCCAATGATTTCCATCTGGGTTGTTAAGCCATGTAAACAACGTTGCAGTGTATCTGAAAAATTTAAATCCAAGATCATTTCTATGAACTTGTCTTGTTGAAGAACGAAGTAAAGTGTAATCACCATTCTTAGCTACCACTTCTGTAACAGAAGCTTCACTCGCAATATATTTTCCAGTTTCGTTAGGTATGGAAGAATACTCCGCATAGTTTAATTTTTCATTTTCAATTAAAACTACTCCCTTTGCATTTATCACATTTGAAGTTCTGCTATCGTAAATAGTACTAATAAATCCTGTAATAGGGTCCTTGACAAGTAAATCATTATAAGTATCAGCTAAAGATTTAGCTTTAATATAGTCAACTGCATTTAATGAATTTATTTCATCAGCAATGCTTTGAATACTAGTAAAATTTAACTGTTTTCTAAGATCATAAATATTTGAAAGTAAAAGTTTGTGGTAAACTTGCAAACTATTATACATTAATTCATTTTGATTTTCAACATCAAGATTGTTCTTTTTTTTACTACTTGTATTTAATCCATTCGAATTTTTTAATTTGTGATAATCAGCTAGTACTAATTTATCACTTTGTGATTTCATATTAGTAATATTGTCAATTTCTTCATCCATCTCTTTTTCAGACGAAAAAGCAAGTGTTTTAATTTCTGTGTTTTTAGAACTTGATTCAGACGACACTCCATCTGCATCGGTGCTACATGAAGTAAAAGCCATGACTAACATAGCTAAAAGAATTTTTATTTTCATTTTTTAATAGTTAAATTTTAATCTATCATTTATTTTAAGTCGACATAGAGTTTTCGACTTAAACTTTAATTTAATTAAAAAGTAAAGCTTAGTAGGTTAATTTAAAATAAGGCCTAATTTTAAAAAAACAAAGTAAGTTCTTTTTTGTTTTATTTTAATTAAAATAATGAATTTTCTTTCAAATAAATATTATGTAGTTAATAAATAAGCTTTCAATTATCAAATAAAAAAAACCAGCACTATTAAATAAAATTGAAAATCAGGAGCTAATAGCCAAATAACAATAAAAAAAGTAAAAGCAAAAGCAAGAAAGAGAAGATTGCAAAGTAAAAAAATATTAAACAAACACATGTAGTTTTATTCTTATTTTTTATTACTCAAATTCTTACTTAATTTCAGAATTTCTTCCATTGGATCTGGAGCGTCTATTTCTTCTTCTTTCGGTTTTGAAGTTGTTTTTTTAGTTTTATCAGTTTTCTGTTTGTAGCCAATAATATCTTCATTCAGAATAAAACGAATATATCTTGGAGTGTCGTTCTTCATTCCTTCCGCTAAAATTTCTTTGATACGTTTGTTTAGTGGTTCTATGAGATTGGGGAATTTTTGTAACTGCAGAATAACATCTTTTACAAAAGCATCATTCTTTGGTTTAGTGGTGGTTTCGTATATGCTTTGAAAAAGTGGAATTAACTCTAATAGTAAATCATTAGTAGATTTTACATTCATTGCATTTTTTCGAAATAACTTAAAACGTAATGTTTCCACGCTTCGTCCTTTTCGTTCTTCCGAAAATTCAAAATAAACATCACATTGCCCTAGGTCGTATAATTCTTTTAATTCTCTTTTTGCTACCTGCAGCACGCGCTCGTTTAGAAGAGCATAGCGGTTGTATTTTTCTTCAAGGATGAAAGACTTTCGTAAATCGTCAACAGAGATTCTAAAGCCATCTGTACCTTGCCATTTTTGACAAAGTTCGTACATTCTTTGTGACCATTTACTTTTCAGCGACATCGCAACGTGTAATGAATAGGCAGTATATTGACTTGATAGTTCTACTAAAAAGGGCATTAATTTATGGGAAACTTGAATCTCTGCAATTCCTTTTTTGATGTGGGCGTAATTAATAAAACCGCACGTTAACCAATCATCTTCTTCCTCGTTTGCATAGGTGAAATTACGGGAGCGAAACTTCTCTAAAGCTTTCCTGGTTTCTTTTTTATTGTCTTCCTGGTTCACTTCTTTACATAAATCAGAAACTCGGATATTTAAAATTAAATCATCAAACAAATCACGTTGCCCTGTATTATATTTGCTTCTTACTTCTTTGATAATGTAATAAAATATCCTTTTTTCGATAAGGGTTAATTCGTATCTTGAAGTAGTAAGTCTATTATCCTGAGCAATGACGATTTCTTTCATACTTTTAAGTTTTTAAAAAATCAAATGTAACATAATTAAAGCAATGTAACAATAGTACAGTAACAAATAGCTAAAAATTAGGGTAAAAAAGTAACTATAATAGGTAATAAAGTAACCTAAGGGGGTAAAAAAGTAACCTAAAAAGCTGTGAACCCCAATAAAATCAGTACTTAACAGATCCTAAAAAGGTACTAAAAAACACCCCAAAATTACTTTTTGCTCAAATTGTCAAAAAAAAGGAATTTTAATTGATCTTTTTGACTTCAAAAAAATAAAAAAAAAGAATCTAAGATTTGCAAAGATAATCCGATGACTCAAAAAAAAGGTAATAAATAAAAGAGTAAACTGGGCCGCACTTAGTTTTTGTAACGCTCTGATTTCCAAAGGATTGTGATTTTAAATAATTGTATATTTATATTAAAAAGTCTATTGCTTTTAGCTAGAGTTATATTTTAATCTAGTATTATACAAGTCGGTTACTTTTTTACCCCCTTTTTTTGATTCCGCCTTTATTTTAGGGGACTCGCAGATAAATATATAGGGTTAAATTTAAATATTATCACCAAACTCCATAGCGACTAAACGAGCAAAAATAAATTCTATTTCTGAGATTGATTTTAAGTATTTATTTGGTTGGTTGGAAAACTCAAAATAATGAGTGAAGAAAAATAGAAAATGAAGCCAATGAAAGAAAGGAACATACCAAGGTGCAGACGTCTGGTTTTTAGACTTGTTTTAG
>NZ_CP193656.1:3190000-3761726 GCF_050847115.1 Flavobacterium sp. TMP13 | reverse complement strand
ATAAAAAAATAATAAAAATAAAATAATGAAAAATCACCAAGTAGAAGTACGTGTTCGGTATTCAGAAACAGACCAAATGGGAGTCGTTTATCATGGCAATTATGTGCCTTATTTTGAGATAGGAAGAGTGGAATGGCTTAAAAATCAAGGAGTTTCGTATAAAGAGATGGAGCAAAGTGGTATTGCGCTTCCCATCGTTTCTATGACCATTAATTATAAAAAATCGGCACGTTATGATGAACTACTTACGGTTCATACAAACTTTAAAAGTCAAACTTCTGTTAAGATTGAATTTGATTGCGCGATTTATAACGAAGCGAATGAGTTATTAACAACTGCCTCCTTTTTACTGGTATTTGTGTCGTTAAAAACGGGTCGTCCGATTGCTCCGCCAGATTATATTTTGGATATTGTGAAAAAGCTCCAATAATTGCAAAACGAGATTGCTTTTTTAGTAAAAATTAAAGCTGTTCTATGTTAATTTCGAATATTGAATTAAAGGTGTCGAAAATCATTTCGGCGCTTTTTTTTCTAATTTTTATCTCAATTTTGCCAATCGGATTTCCGGTAGCTTCATCCATTTCCATTTCTTGTGAAACAATAGCAAGATTTTTTTCCTTAATTACACGCATCACTTTGTTCATGTTTATATAATCAAATGAGATTATAAAATGTACATCAATTGTTTTTTCAATAATTTCACAAACTTGGAGACTCATTTGCGCAGTAGTTCGATAGGCCGAAATTAAACCACCTACTCCTAATTTTACGCCTCCAAAAATGCGAACAACTACGATTAGCAAGTTTGTTACATTAAACGACTGAATTTGGCCGTAAATCGGCAGTCCAGCAGTGTTGCTTGGTTCGCCATCGTCATTCGCGCGATAACTCATTGTTGGTGCCGTTCCAAGTTGATAGGCATAGCAATAATGAACTGCGTTTGGATGTAGCTTTTTTAAGGTCTCAATAATGGGTTTAACTTCTTCTTCGGTAGCAAGAGGGAACGAATAGCCGAAAAACTTGCTGCCTTTTTCTTTGTATAAAATCTCGTCTGATGCCGAAGCAATTGTATGGTACGTGTCTAAGTAATCCAAGAAAATAGGTTTAAATAAAATTTTTATCAAATAAGTCGATAACATCTTCTGTTCCGACTTTTAAGTTCCAAACATGAATTCCTAGCGCTTTTGCAGCGTCGGTATTGTCTGCGCGATCGTCTACAAACAAAGTTCTTTTTGGAGAAAGCTCATGAATTTTAATTAGTTGACTGTAAATTTCAGGATTTGGTTTTCGCATGCCCATTTCGAAGGAAAAATATACTTTTTCAAAACATTGATAAAAATCACTGTAAAATGAAGCGCCTACTTTTTTCTCAAAAGTTGCAATATGAATCGAATCGGTATTGCTTAATAGAAACAGACGGTATTTTTTAGAGAGTAATTGTAAAAACTCCAAACGATATAAGGGAAAATCAAGTAGCACAGAATTCCAAGCGTTTAAAATTGCTTTTTCTGAAGCATCTGGAATTTGTTTTTGAAAACCAGCTAAGAATTCTTCACGCGAAATTTTACCGGTTTCAAATTGAATATTTAGTTCATCCAATTCCGAATTCCATTCCTTAAGGCCTAGTTTTTTAAATTTAATAACAGGAGCTTGCTTGTCGAGATTGATAAAAATATCACCAAAGTCAAAAATTATTGTATCAATCATGGTTATTAATTTGAATTAATTGGTCGTCCTTCAGTTGCTGAATTAGTGTTCTTTTTCCGGTAATTGTTGGTGCCCTTATGCCCTCTATAAAAGAATTAGCACCGATAAAAATTCGAGCTTCATCCCAAAGGTTACTTTCGATAAAAGACTGTAAAGTGTGCAAACCACCTTCGATTATTACCGATTGAATTTGATGTTCGTATAATTTTGTAATGATTTGCGGAACAATATTTTTATTAAAATCAATACATTCAAAGATAATGTTTTCAAGAGAATGCTTTAGAATTTTTGCGCTAAATACAATTGTTTTTATTTGATTATCAAAGACATAGCTTTCTTTAGTAATGCGTTGGTTTTTATCAATCACAATTCGAACTGGATTGTTTCCTGACCAATCGCGTGCATTTAATTTCGGATTATCTGCAACAACAGTTTGTGTTCCAACCAAAATTGCTTGCTCCTCTGTTCTCCATTTATGAACCAATTGGCGCGAATAGACATTGGTAATCCAAACGGGAGCGCGCTCCGAATGGGCAGCTGTTGGTGCTAAAAAACCATCGGCAGTTTCGGCCCATTTTAAAATAATATACGGACGTTGTTTGTTGTGAAAAGTGAAAAAACGTTTGTTAAGTAGGTTGCATTCTCTTTCTAAAATACCAATTGTCACATTTTTCCCCGCTTCAATTAATTTTTTAATTCCACGACCGGCTACTTTTTCGTTGGGGTCAACCGTTCCAATAACTACATTCGGAATTCCCGTGGCTATAATTAAATCGCAGCAAGGTGGTGTTTTACCAAAATGACTGCAGGGTTCTAAACTAACGTAAATAGTCGCTTTTTTTAGTAGCGATTTATCTTTGACACTATTTATTGCGTGTACTTCGGCATGCGGTTCTCCTGCTTTTTTATGCCAACCTTCTCCAATAATTCGGTCGTTGTAAACAATTACGCTTCCAACCATAGGGTTGGGATAGGTAGTTCCTAATCCGTTTTTGGCAAGTTCGATGCAGCGGCTGATGTATTTTTGATGCTTTTTCACCTCACAAAAATAGTCAATTTAGATTGGTTCATTTCGTTTTGAAAGACACGAATAACGGAAAAGTATTTTTACTTTTGTTGAAAATTAAAACTTTTGTAAGACAATGGAAAATTGGGTAATTCGAAAAATGACGCACGAAGACAATGCAGCAGTTGCGGAACTAATTCGCTCGGTTTTTGAGGAGTTGGAAATTCCAAAAGTAGGAACCGCCTATGCTGATCCGCATTTGGATGAAATGTTCGAGGAATACAATAAGCCAAAATCGGCGTACTATGTTGTAGAATTTAATACGAAAGTGGTAGGATGTTGCGGAATTGGCCCCTTAGTAAATGAGTCTGAGGATATTTGTGAATTGCAAAAAATGTATTTTTTACCCGAGACAAGAGGCAGCGGCATTGGTTCTGCGATGATGGATATATGTTTGATGGATGCTCGAAATTTTGGCTTTAAAAAATGCTATCTCGAAACCATGTCTTTTATGGAATCAGCGCAAAAATTATATCGAAAAGCAGGTTTTAATTATTTAGACCAACCAATGGGAAATACAGGTCACAGTTCCTGTCCTGTTTGGATGCTGAAAGAATTGTAAGTAGATTTTGAGACAAAACTCATTTGTTTTGTTTTTTTAATTGTACTTTTTGACGGTAAAATAAAAAATGTAAGACTTTATGCAAGAAATAGTTATGAAATTAAAAGCAGCTACTTTGTTGCAATTACAGTTGATGCACTTTTTAGTTACTTGCATTTTTCTTTGTTCAAATAAAGAAAAGAAATAAACTCCCCAAAATTTTAATTATTTCAAAATTCTTTCAAATTTAATACCTACGTTATGCGAATTAAATCTTACCGAACTCATTTTATTCAAGAACTTTTAGCTTTGTACGATGCGTTAGAATCAGAGAGTTTTTTTTATTTGATATTGGAAGAAAAGCATCAATTGAAACAAATTCATTTGGCTTTGAATCCTGAATTAGAATTTAATGTAGATGAAATTGAAGTTTGGAATTCATTTTTAGCACAATTAAAAAAAGAAATCCCGATTCAGTATTTATTAGGAAAAACAAGTTTTTATGGATTGGATTTTGAAGTGAATTCGAATGTATTGATTCCGCGTCCCGAAACGGAAGAATTAGTGCAATGGATTGTTGATGTGGTCAAGTTTAAATTTCCAGAAAATAAAAAAGTCAATATTTTAGACATAGGTACTGGTAGTGGATGCATCGCTATTTCATTGGCTAAAAATCTGCCAAATGCTAAAGTCTGCGCGATTGATGTTTCGAGAGAAGCATTGGAAACGGCGCGAAAAAATGCAAAAAATAACGGAGTCAAAGTTCATTTCCTGCATAAAAATATTTTGGAGACCAATGAGTTACAGGAGCAATATGATATTATTGTGTCTAACCCGCCGTACGTGCGTAATTTAGAAAAGCAAGAAATAAAAAATAATGTACTGCACAATGAGCCGCATTTGGCTTTGTTTGTAGAAGATGACGATGCATTAATTTTTTATAAAAAAATTGCCGATTTAGCGCAGCAAAACCTCGCTGTTGACGGTAAATTATTCTTCGAAATCAATCAATATTTAGGACAAGAAACAAAAGCCTTATTAGAAACTAAATCATTTAAAAATATTGAACTTCGCAAAGATATTTACGAAAATGACCGAATGATTGGTTGTGAAGTTTCAAAAGCGTAACGCATTCACTTTTAAGATAGTATTAGAAGGTCTTAGAATCGTTAATAGAAAGAAATTAGTTATTTACGATTTGCAAGAATGATAAAGAATGTAAATTACTTCACTCTTAAGGCGTTAACCAACTTTCTGTTGCGCTTGTCAGCTCTTGCATTTTGCAAAGAAAGAACTGCCCAAATAGCTGCAGGAATCCAACCAATTAAAGTTATTTGTAAAAATAAACATAATATGGATGTAAGTATTTTTCCTCTCAAGAAAAAAGAAATACACGGAAAGAAAATTGCAATTAATGTCATCATGGAATATAGTGGTTTAAAGTGTATTTTAAAAAATGACTACTCGTATCTTAATGCCTCGATAGGATCTAAGGTAGAAGCTTTAATTGCAGGATATAGACCAGAAATCACGGCAACCATAAAGCTAGTCGCAAAAGCAGCAAAAATAGCAGTCCAAGGCACTACAAAAACAAAACTCATGGCAGTAGAAATTCCGTAACCAATTAAAATTCCTAAAATAATTCCAACCAATCCGCCCAATTGGCCAATAATCATAGTTTCTATAAAAAATTGAGTCGCAATAGTCACTTTTTTAGCGCCTAAAGCTTTTCGTACGCCAATTTCGCGGGTTCTTTCGGTAACTGAAACAATCATAATATTCATTAAGGCAATCGAAGAACCTAAAATAGTAATAATACTAATAAGCCATGACGCCATACCGAGATATTGGGTAATTCCCAAAATACGATTAATCAAGTCATCACTGCGTACAATTCCAAAATTATTATCACGAACTGGACTTAGTTTTCGAACTCTGCGCATCGTGCTTGTTGCGTTATCAATGGCTTCATCTAATAATTCTTTTTTGCTAACCATTATACTCACCGTGTAATTGATACTTGGTGCTGTAAATAATGAACGTGCCACTTGAATAGGAATCAGAACACGTAAATCTTGACTGTTCCCGAACGTGGAGCCTTTCTCTTTTAAAACTCCGATAACTCTAAAACGAGCGCCACGAATTGAAATTATTTTGTCAATTGGATTGATGTCTTTAAAAAGACCTTTTTCAAAATCAGAACCAACGATGCAATTGTACGTGTTGTTTTCAACGTCAAAGCGATTGAAATTACGACCCAAAGTAGTTTCTAAACCAGAGTTCGTCAAAAAGTATTCGTCGATACCAACCACGCTAATTTCTGGATCTGTTTTTTCTCCCAAATATTTTACTTCGGCAGAAGATGTGGCAGTAAACGAAAGTGAGGTTTCGGCAAACGGAAAGTTATATTTGTTCTTAAATTCAACCGCTTCAGGATACGAAATAATTGGGTTGATTATTTCTCGCTCGTTTCCTCCACGCTGTTTTACTTCATTCTCGTACTGATTGATGTTGAATGTATTGGCGCCCATAGAAGCGAAATCTGTAGAAATGGTATTTTCTAAAGCCGAAACTACCGTTAAAATTCCCACCAAAGCAGTAATTCCAATTGCAATAATTAATACGGTCAAAATGGTTCGTAAAATTTGCGTTCGGATGGAACCAAAAGCAATTCGGATATTTTCTTTAAATAGTTTTAGCATCGTACCAATTTGTCACGAAAATACAATTTTTGTTACAAGTTTGTTTTAGAAGCGCTGTAAAATATTTTAAAAAGTAAGATATTTGCAGTCGCTTAAATCAATATTACACAGTAGAAAAAAATTAAACACATACATTCATAGTTGTATTATTTTTGAAATTTTATTAAAAGCTATGTTTTCTAGCCAAAATAGAAAGTCTTTTTT
Organism: Flavobacterium sp. TMP13; assembly: GCF_050847115.1. NCBI lineage: Bacteria > Pseudomonadati > Bacteroidota > Flavobacteriia > Flavobacteriales > Flavobacteriaceae > Flavobacterium > Flavobacterium sp. TMP13. The sequence goes on along the minus strand of NZ_CP193656.1, from coordinate 3,755,506 downwards.
AAATAAAGAAAATTCCATGTTACTATGCGTTTAAGAAGTCTTTAAGTCTTTAGTTTTCTTTAAGATATATTGTATTGAGAGTTTAAGAATTACGAAATCGACACTCAAGAATTTAAAATTAAAAATTGAAATGGCATCAAAACCAAGTATTCCCAAAGGCACGAGAGATTTTTCACCAACTGAAGTGGCAAAACGTCAGTATATCATTCAAATTATCAAAAGTAATTTCGAAAAGTTTGGTTTTCAGCCAATCGAAACGCCTTCTTTTGAAAATTCGGATACTTTAATGGGGAAATATGGAGAAGAAGGAGATCGTTTGATTTTTAAAATTATAAACTCAGGCGATTATTTATCCAAAGCAAATTCCACTCATTTAGAGTCTAAAGACAGTACCAAATTAACCGCTAGCATTTCAGAAAAAGCATTGCGTTATGATTTAACTGTTCCTTTTGCGAGATACGTTGTGCAACATCAAAATGAAATTGAATTTCCGTTTAAAAGATATCAAATTCAACCGGTTTGGAGAGCTGATCGTCCACAAAAAGGACGTTTTAGAGAATTTTTTCAGTGCGACGCCGATGTAGTTGGTTCAAAATCATTGTGGCAAGAAGTCGAATTGGTACAATTATATGATACCGTTTTTAGTGCATTAGGGTTGGAAGGCGTCACGATTAAAATTAACAATCGAAAAATTTTATCGGGAATTGCCGAAGTTATCGGAGCATCTGATAAATTGATTGATTTTACCGTTGCCTTAGATAAATTGGATAAAATTGGTGAAGAAGGCGTTAAAAAAGAAATGATTGAAAAAGGAATATCTTCTGAAGCCTTGGTAAAAGTGCAACCTCTTTTTTCTTTTTCGGGAAGTATTTCAGATAAAGTAAACCAACTTTCAGAATTGTTAGCTTCTTCTGAAGAAGGAATGAAAGGAGTAGAAGAGTTGCGTTTTATTTGCGATAATGTCTCCAAATTAGGATTGACTAGTGCCATTTTAGATTTGGATGTAACATTGGCTCGTGGTTTAAATTATTACACCGGTGCTATTTTTGAAGTAGCTGCTTCAAAAACGGTCGCAATGGGTTCTATTGGTGGTGGCGGAAGATACGACGATTTGACGGGTATTTTTGGTTTAAAAAACATGAGCGGTGTTGGAATTTCTTTCGGTTTAGATCGAATTTATTTGGTTATCGAAGAGTTGCAATTGTTTCCAGAAACGGTAGCTGCTTCTTCTAGAGCATTGTTTATTAATTATGGAGACAAAGAGGCTTTCTATGCCTTGCAAGCCATTCAGAAATTAAGACACGAAAATATAAAAGTAGAACTGTATCCTGATGATACCAAGGTTGCCAAACAATTTCAACACGCAGACAAACGCGCTATTCCGTTTGCAGTTATTGTTGGTGAAGAAGAAATGGTGTCGCATAAATATTCACTTAAGAACTTAGTTTCAGGCGAGCAAATTTCGGTTGATTTTGAAGGATTAAAAAACGCTTTGAAAGAATAAATTAAAAGGGATTAAAAACAAAAAAAGCTTCGTCGGTAATAGTGACGAAGCTTTTTTTAATATAAGGTAAAGTGAATTAATAATTATTAAAAAGCCGAAGCTAACCTTAAATTAGAATGGATTGTGATGCAGTTTTAAATCACTGCGCTTCAAATTTATTCAATACAACCTTTAAAACTCTTAAAATTATCCTAAATTTTATTTTTTAATAAGCAATTGTTAGCTACCAAAAAACGATATTGTTAGGGCAATATCGACCGAATGACAATTTGACATTTTAAAAGGTTTGGCAGAACTTTTGCAATCCAACCGAAAGTAAATAAAATGAAGTTTAAAAATATATTTAAAAATAAAGCTGATATGACTACGGAGAATACAGAAATCGATCAAGAATTAGATGATGTAACTATTGAGAACAACGCTAATGGTGAGCAACTAGTTGCTGAAGAGTTAAGTGTTGAAGAACAGTTAACGCAAGATTTAGCTAAAGAAAAAGATAAATTTTTACGCTTATTTGCTGAGTTTGAAAATTACAAAAAACGAACTTCAAAAGAGCGTATCGAATTATTTAAGACAGCTAATCAAGATGTTTTATATGCAATGTTACCTGTTTTAGATGATTTCGATAGAGGTTTAATCGAAATTACAAAATCAGAAGATAAAAGTCTAATTGAAGGTGTGGTTTTGATTTATGAAAAATTAAAAAGCACATTGGTATCTAAAGGTTTAGAGCAAGTTGAAGTACGAGCAGGTGATGCATTTAATGCTGATTATGCCGAAGCGATTACTCAAATTCCTGCACCATCTGATGATTTAAAAGGAAAAATTGTTGATGTAATTGAAAAAGGATACAAATTAGGAGACAAAATTATTCGTTTTCCTAAAGTAGTTATTGGAAACTAACATAACAAATTAGAAATTTTGAACGAGTAATTCGTTAGGATTTTAGAATTTGCACTTGAGCGCTAGTGAATTGGCGGAGCAATTTATACTATTATGAAGAAAGATTTTTACGAAATATTAGGCATTTCAAAAAGTGCTGACGCTACCGAGATAAAAAAAGCATACCGAAAATGTGCGATTAAATATCACCCTGATAAAAATCCGGGCGACAAAGAGGCAGAAGAGAACTTTAAGAAAGCTGCTGAAGCTTATGAAATTTTAAGCGATCCGCAGAAAAAAGCTAAATACGATCAATACGGACATCAGGCATTTGATGGTTCAGGTGGTTTTGGCGGTGGTGGTCATGGTGGAATGAATATGGATGACATATTCAGTCAGTTTGGCGACATTTTTGGTGGTGGTGGTTTTGGTGGTTTCGGCGGAGGCGGAGGCGGAGGTCCTCGTCGCGCTAAAGGAAGTAATCTTCGAATTAAAGTGAAATTGACTTTAGAGGAAATTGCCAATGGAGTGGAGAAAAAAGTAAAAGTAAAACGTAAAGTTCAAGCCAAAGGAGTTTCGTATAAAACATGTACAACTTGTAACGGTCAAGGCCAAGTAATGCGTGTTACTAATACTATTTTGGGTCGCATGCAATCGGCTTCTACGTGTCCAGCTTGTGGTGGTTCGGGTCAGATTTTAGATAAAAAACCAGCGGAAGCAGACAACCAAGGAATGGTTTTGGAGGATGAAACAGTATCAATTAAAATTCCTGCTGGTGTTGTGGATGGTATGCAATTGAAGGTTTCTAATAAAGGAAATGACGCACCAGGAAACAGTATTCCGGGTGATTTAATTGTTGCTATAGAAGAATTAGAGCACGAATTTTTGAAACGTGAAGGTGAGAATTTACATTATGATTTATATGTTAGTTTTCCTGAAGCAGTTTTAGGTGTTTCGAAAGACATTGAGGCAGTAAACGGAAAAGTTAGAATTAAATTAGAAGAAGGAATTCAGTCGGGTAAAATCCTTAGATTGAAAGGAAAAGGAATTCCAAGTATAAATGGATACGGAAATGGTGATTTATTGGTTCATGTTAATGTATGGACTCCTAAAACATTAAGTAAAGATCAAAAACAGTTCTTTGAAAATGCTTTAAATGATGAGCATTTTGATCCAAATCCTGAAAAATCAGACAAATCATTTTTTGATAAAGTAAAAGACATGTTCTCTTAAAGAGCTACTTTTTCGGAAATTAGTATAAAAACCCATCTTGAAAAAATAGTTCAGATGGGTTTTTTCTTTATTATACCCAACAAGGGTTTTATTTTAAATACGAATCTCCATACTTATGCTGTGAATTCTTTACTTTTACAGTCCAACGTTTAAAAAGTCTGCGGACTTCCGAAAAAATCAAAAAACAATATGACCAACTTACTCGAAGTACATAAAGTTGTAAAGCAATACGGCAATTATGTGGCGCTTAACGAAGTTTCGTTAAACGTTCCTAAAGGCAGTATTTACGGATTATTAGGTCCAAATGGAGCAGGAAAAACATCTCTTATCCGCATTATCAATCAAATTACTTTACCAGACAGCGGTACTATTATTTTAGACGGCGAGCCGTTGCAGGCCAAACACATTCGTAATATTGGGTATTTACCAGAAGAACGTGGCTTGTACAATTCAATGAAAGTAGGCGAGCAATGTTTGTATTTGGCACAAATGAAAGGTTTGACTAAAGCAGAAGCTAAAACACAATTGGACTATTGGTTTGACCGATTAGAGATACAGGGTTGGTGGAATAAAAAAGTACAAGAACTTTCTAAAGGAATGGCGCAGAAAATTCAGTTTGTGGTCTGCGTGTTGCACCAACCTAAATTGTTGATTTTCGATGAGCCTTTTTCTGGATTTGATCCGGTAAATGCCAATATTATTAAAGACGAAATTTTAGCTTTAAAAGAAAAAGGGTCGACTATTATTTTTTCGACGCATCGAATGGAAAGTGTCGAAGAATTATGTGATGATATTGCTTTAATTCACGAATCTAATAAATTAATCGAAGGGAAATTAAACGATGTTAAACGTCAATTTAGATCCAATACTTTTGAAGTAGGTATTTTAACTTCAAATGTCGAAGGCTTAATGTATGATATTACGCAAAAATTCACTGTTGCCCCGGCACATTTTAAATCATTGAATGAAGAATTAAAGCTCGAAATTCAGATCGGGAATTCAACTTCAAATGAACTTCTAAATGTTTTAACACAACGCGGACAAGTGACTCATTTTGTAGAAAAAATACCAAGTGTGAATGATATTTTTATTCAAACGGTAACGGCAAAGAAAAAATAATTACTAAAAAATAAATTTTAATTTCAATACTTCATTTTTGAGTTTTGAAATTGAGATCGAAATTTCTTGAGAATGAGTATAGTATCCTTGATTATAAAAAGAGAATTTATCTCGAAAGTGCGCAATAAATCATTTATAGTAATGACTTTTTTAAGTCCGTTACTTTTTGTCGGTATTGCGGGTTTTATTGGCTATTTGAGTTCCATGAAAGCCGATACCAAGCGCATTGCTATTCATGACGAAATGGGTTTGTTTGCGACTTCTTTTACCAAACAAAATTCAGAAAATAACGAATTCAAATATATTGATTTAACTACAATTCCACTCGAATCTTTAAAAGACAGTATAGCGAAAGAAAGCTTTCAAGGTGTTCTGGTAATTCCTAAATCGAATACTGTAAAAGAATTAGAAAATAAAATCGATTATATTTCGAACAACAGTCCCAGTATTGTTTTTATTGAAAATACGCAGCGAACCATCGCTAAAGAAATAACAAAGTTAAATTTTGAAACCGCAAAATTGGATACGGTAGCAATAAAAAGCGCACAAAGTAGCGTAACAATTAACCTTAGTAAAGCTTCGGGAGAAAGCAGTGTGAAAGGATTAAATGAAATTAAAATTGCAATTGGTGGCGCTTTTGGATATTTAATTATGATGTTTATCGTTATCTATGGAAATATGGTAATGCGAAGTGTAATTGAAGAAAAAACAAGTCGAATTATCGAAATAATTATCTCCTCAGTGAAACCCTTTCAATTAATGATGGGAAAAATTATTGGTACTTCCTTAGCTGGATTATTGCAGTTTTTAATATGGGCTATAATTGGACTTAGTTTAATGTTTGCCGCATCTGCTTTTTTTGGAGTAAATGTGAGTCCAACTTCAAATGTTCCTCCAGAAGTTTTAGCGTCGGCACAGCAGGAATTTGCTGGAACCGCACAAATGTACTTAGGTGAATTGTGGAATTTGCCAATTGCAAGTATTTTGTTTGGCTTTGTAGTTTATTTTATAGGAGGTTATTTTTTATACAGTTCTTTTTATGCTGCAATTGGAGCGGCTGTAGACAATCAAACCGATTCGCAACAATTTCTATTGCCAATCATAATGCCATTAATTTTAAGTGTTTATATTGGTTTTTTTACGGTGATTAATGATCCGCACGGAACCGTAGCTACTGTTTTTTCAATTATACCTTTAACCTCACCTATTGTTATGTTGATGCGAATTCCTTTTGGAGTTCCTTGGTATCAAATAGCAATTTCAGTAACTTTACTATTCGCGACCTTTTTGGGTGTAGTTTGGTTTGCGGCCAAAATTTATCGTGTCGGAATATTAATGTATGGTAAGAAGCCATCGTGGAAAGAACTATATAAATGGCTTAAATACTAAACTATGTGGCAACAAATTATTGATTTTATTTCGTACGATATTATAAATAGTGAGAACATTAAGATTTCTACTTTAGATGTTTTGTTGTTTGTAATTGTCTTAATGGGTACATCAATAACTCTAAAATTAATTCAAAAACTATTTAGCAGAAGATTACCTAAAAACGACAAAAAACGATTCAGTAGCGTTTTTCAAGTGTTCAAGTACATTGTATTCTTATTTGTATTTGTAATTATGTTAAATGCTACTGGAGTTAACGTCAATGTGTTCTTGACTGCTTCGGCAGCTTTATTTGTAGGTTTGGGTTTTGCACTTCAAACATTTTTTCAGGATATTATTTCTGGAATTTTAATTATACTCGATCAGTCGCTACACGTTGGTGATATTATTGAAGTAGATGGTAGAGTAGGAGAAGTGCAAGAGATTAAGTTGAGAACTACGATAATGTTTACTCGTAACGACCGTGTTATGGTGATTCCGAATCACAAATTCATGGAGGATAATTTGCTAAATTGGACGCAAAATAATTCGAGCAATCGCGAAAAAGTTTCTGTCGGCGTGGCTTATGGTACAGATGCTCGTTTGGTAGAAAAATTACTTTTAGAATCGGTAGAGTCAATTGAAGGAATTGTTACCGATGCCAGAATCAATGTTACTTTTGATGAATTTGACGATTCTTCCATACTTTTTTCGGTCCATTTTTATGTGTACCACGGAATGAAAACACCAGGAATTCAGAGTCAGATTCGATTTAAAATATACGATTTGTTTGGTCAGAATAATGTATCCATATGTCTTCCGCAATTAGATGTTCACTTGGTTAGTGTACCTTCGACTTTAGAAAAAAATGTAGAGAAAGAATAAATGGGTAGTTTTAAATATAAAAACAACGATGAGTAAAATATTAGTGATAGAAGATGAAGCAGCAATTCGCAGAGTGCTGTCTAAAATCTTATCCGAAGAAAATGATTCGTACGAGGTGGAAGAAGCCGAGAACGGACTTATTGGACTCGACAAAATAAAAAATAACGACTACGACTTAGTTTTGTGCGATATTAAAATGCCAAAAATGGACGGAGTAGAAGTTTTAGAAGCGGTTAAAAAAATTAAACCAGAGATTCCGATGGTGATGATTTCGGGTCACGGTGATATGGAAACTGCGATTCAAACGATGAGAATGGGCGCTTTTGACTACATTTCTAAGCCACCTGATTTGAATCGGTTGTTGAATACTGTTCGCAATGCTTTGGATAAAAAACAACTTGTAGTTGAAAATAAAATTTTAAAGAAAAAGGTCAGTAAAAATTACGAAATGATTGGAGACAGCGAACCAATTAATCACATCAAACTGATGATTGATAAGGTTGCTCCAACAGAAGCACGTGTACTAATTACGGGGCCAAACGGAACCGGAAAGGAGTTGGTCGCACATCAATTACATGAAAAGAGCGAACGCGCCGCATTTCCGTTAATCGAAGTGAATTGTGCTGCAATTCCGAGTGAATTGATTGAAAGTGAATTGTTCGGACACGTAAAAGGAGCATTTACCTCGGCTATAAAAGACCGAGCAGGTAAGTTCGAAGCGGCTGATAAAGGCACTATTTTTTTAGATGAAATTGGCGACATGAGTCTTTCGGCTCAAGCGAAAGTGCTGCGTGCTCTACAAGAAAGCATGATCACGCGTGTGGGAGCTGATAAAGACATAAAAGTCGATGTTCGTGTTGTGGCAGCAACCAATAAAGATCTGAAAGTAGAAATTGCAGAAGGACGTTTTCGCGAAGATTTATACCATCGTTTGGCGGTTATTTTGATTAAAGTTCCTCCGTTGAACGAAAGACGAGACGATATCCCTGTATTGGTGCAGCATTTCAGTGAAAAAATTGCTTCAGAGCAAGGAACTGCAATAAAGTTTTTTTCGGCTAAAGCCTTACAATTATTGCAAGAATACGACTGGACAGGGAATATAAGAGAACTTAGAAACGTAGTCGAACGTCTAATTATTTTGGGAGGTGCTGAAATCTCTGAAAATGATGTGAAGCTGTTTGCTTCAAAGTAAATTAATTTAATGGTTTAAAAATTGGAACATTTAAAAATTCGGTACCCGCTAAATTTTTCAATTTTGCAATTTTTCAATCTTTCAATCATAATAAATGAAACTAAAGAAAATAAACGAAATCCTGCAGCAAAATTTAGTTGCTGATGGTTTAACAAAAGCGAACACGCTGCAAAGAGAAACTTTTTCTACTATAAAAAGTGGAGCAGATTGTGTAATTGTTGCTGCTGAAGGAACGGGCAGATCCACTACTATTGTACTGAATGTAATTCAGCAGTTGGCGCGTGAAACTGAAGAGTCACCGCGTGCTTTGATATTTGTAGAAAGCAAAGAAAAGGTGTTGGAAATGGAGGCTTTATTTGATAAATATGCCAAAGGAACCAATCTTGAAATTTACGGAATTCATGATAAAGGCGATACCGATTATGATAAAAATTACATTTCGACAGGAGTCGATGTTTTAATTGGCACTCCGAACAAATTGAATGACATGTTGAGTACAGCGGGTTACAATGTAAATCGTTTAAAAATGTTCATTATTGACGATGCAAATAGTTTGTTGAAATTGCGTCATGAAACAAAAATGATGAGAATTTCAAATAGTATTGCCAAAACACAACGTATCCTTTTTACAGAAAAATTGACTGAACGCGTGGAGATATTAATCGATAAGTTAATGCTGGAGCCTTATTATTTTGACATTGAAGAAGAAGAGGAAGAAACTGAAGAAGAGGAAAGCGATGCTGAGGAGAAAGACTTAGGAGCAGAAAATGAAGATGAGGAAGAGCATGAAAGAAAAGAAGAAAAAGAAGAGAATTAGTTTTTTACAGATAATTTAAAAATATATATTATGGGATTAATGAAAGTGTTTTCGGGAAGTGAAATTTTAGCACAAGCCTTACAGTTGAGATTAAATGAAGTGGGTGTAGAAACTGTTCTTAAAAATAATTTACAATCGGCACGCTTAGGTGGATTTGGAAATTCTGATTTAGCTGTAGAAGTATTTATTGAAGAGACAGAATTTGCCAAAGCGAATCAAATAATTGAAGATTTTAGATTAAGCATCTAGCTTACAAACAAAACAAAATGCAATACAAAATGTTGGTCTTAGATATGGATGATACCTTATTGACAGACGACCATAAAATATCAGACCTGAATAAAGCAATGCTTTTTAAGGCAAGAGAAAAAGGAGTACATGTTATTTTGGCTTCAGGAAGACCAACTGCGGCAATGTTGTCGTATGCCAAGGAGTTAGAATTGGATACCTTAGATTCGTATATGATTTCGTTTAACGGAGCTGTGATTACCAATCTAAAGGATAATTCGGTTTTCTTTGAACAAATGCTCACGCAGGAACAAATTCATGAATTGTACGATTATAGTTTAAAGAACAAAACGCATATTATTACTTACTTAAATGGAGCAATTATTAGCGAAACTGATTCTGAGTTCATAGAGATAGAAAAAGTAATTACGGGTTTACCACACCATAAAGTGGCTAGTTTTAAAGATCACGTTTCTTCTCCGGCTGTAAAATGTATTTTATTGGAAGAGCCTGAGTATTTAAAGCAGCTCGAGATTGATCTAAAATTGGCGATGCCACATTTAAGCGTTTCTATGTCTAAACCATTTTTCTTGGAAGTGGCTCAAAACGGAATTGATAAAGGCGCTAGTTTGAAATTGTTAGCTAAAAAATTGAACATCAAACAAAGTGAAATCATAGCTGTTGGAAATGCCGGAAACGATTTGTCTATGATTGAATATGCAGGACTTGGTGTTTGGGTAGACAATGTTACTCCTGACCTAAGAGACAAAGCAGATGTTATTGTTGCATCGAATAATGATGACGGTGTTGCCGAGGTAATTCAGCGTTTTATTCTCAATTAAGGAAACTGTTTTTTAAATAACAATGGTTCTAAAAGTTAAGTTTATTCTTGGTTTTAGGACCATTTTTGTTGGTGGTAAGCGATGCAACCAGTTCGTTTGCGTCGTTCCTTTCATTACCAATAAACTACCATGTGCTAAAACAATCGAAATCGTTTCTTTAGTAACTTTATGCTTAAAAGCAAACTTACGTTCGGCTCCAAAACTTAACGAGCCTATAGCACCATTTTTTTTCAAATCTTTTTCGGCATCACTGTGCCAAGACATGCCTTCGCTACCATCATGATACAAATTAAGTAAACACGAATTATAAGTTTGCCCTGTTATCTCTTCGGTTCTTTTTTTGAGTTCTAACAATTCTGAGGTCCATGGTAAAGCTTTTTTAGTTGTGTTAGAATAGGAGTATTCAAAAGGAATGTCGCCGTACCAAGCCACTTTGCGTTTGGTAATGATCCGTTTTCCAAACATAACCGCTTCATCATTTCTCCATTCGATAGAATCAAATAAAATTTGGTAATAGTGATTGGCTTGTGATTGAGAAAATACCGTTCCATAGTAATTGACCATGCCATCTTTTGGTAATAGATTGTAAGATTCTGTCGGTTCGGTGGCAAATAAGTCCATTGATTTTGCAAGTTTTTGGACCTTAAAAATAGCTAATATTTTTCAAAAAAAAAGCCTCCCAATCATTTCTTAATTCCTTTGTAAAACCATTAGCATCTAGTAGGTAAGCTGTTGTTGGTATTTGGAGAGCAAGATTTGGGAGACTTTATAGAAAACTTAATGTGTCTGGGTAAAATTGGGGAATCTTACTTTTTGGCTACCGAAATAAAATATTTATTTCCATCACCCATTGTTAACTTAACGCGTTCGTCGCATAAGTCAATCGCATATTCTGCACTTTCGTAACAGCTGCAAGTTGTACTTTTATCTTTTGCCATTGGCGTTGAGCAATTTTGACGTTTGTAAGAAGCCAGTTGCGGAGAATAAAAACTAACCAAGTCCGTTGAGGCAGTTACTAAAGAAATAACGCTTGCAGAGTTGGTATTGGTAATTCGATACACAATCCGATCCGTATAGGAAATGTTGTTTACAACTACTTTACGAATATAAGTGTAAGCAGTCGAGGCATCATCACCTTCTTTTTCTTCAAATTTAAATCCTAATAAACCACGAACTGCAAGATCAAATTTAGTTTGAGAGTTGTAGCTCGCCCATTCTGTTAAAGTAGCTACCGTAGGAAACGGATTGGTTGTAGTGTCTGCTTTATTCTGTGCATTAATGCCAAAAATAGCGACAAAAAATAATAAAATAGTAGGGTAAAACAGTTTCATAAATAATTGTTTCGTTTTAGTCATGCCTACTCTATATGGTTTTCGGCTTTCCCAATTGTGTTTTTAATTTTCTTACTCTGTTTAACGACAGTAGAGATAAAATGTTGTTTTTTTTCGTTTTTAATTGCTTCAAAAAAGCTAAAAAATGACCCAAAAAGATAATACTGTCTTATTTATAGAAAAAAAAGTAACTAGGTCTAAATTGCTATCAACTGATAATCAGTAGTGATTGGTGCCGAAAGATTCAATTAACACTCTTTAATTTCTGGATTTTTCTAGAGGTGAATTTAGTGCTAATTTTTAGGACATAAAAGGCAATTGTTATAAAAATTTAATTTTTTAAGATCTCACGGATATGATAAAATTTTTTGGTTAAAATCGCAACGTTTATAACAAATCTGGGGGATTTAATCAACAAAAGAACTTTATTTTTTAATTTATGTGTTTAGCATTAGTTCGAAAAATCGTAAACAGTCTTTTTATAGTGGCTGTAAATGGTAGTGCAATGCAAAATATTGAATAGTAGTGAATTAATGATTTTATTTTGAGGAATATTGTACGTAAATTTGCAAAATCTCTAAAAAAGAAGAATTTATAATTAAATACTACTTAAAACGTAGTTCCTTCCTATGGAAAATAAAAAGAAAGTTGCCTTTTATACGCTTGGATGCAAACTTAATTTCTCAGAAACATCGACGATTGCTCGAAACTTTCAGGACGAAGGCTTTGATCGTGTTGATTTTGAGCAAATTGCAGATATTTATGTAATCAACACCTGTTCAGTTACCGATAATGCTGATAAGCAGTTCAAGCAGATAGTCAAGAAGGCAATGAAATTAAACGATAAAGCTTTCGTCGCGGCTGTTGGTTGCTATGCACAATTAAAACCTGAAGAATTAGCTTCCGTAGATGGAGTAGATCTAGTATTGGGAGCAACTGAAAAATTCAAAATCACCGACTATCTTAATGATTTGAGTAAAAATGATATGGGGGAAGTGCATTCGTGCGAAATCTCAGAAGCTGATTTTTACGTCGGAAGTTACTCGATTGGTGACCGTACTCGCGCTTTTTTAAAAGTACAAGACGGTTGTGATTACAAATGTACCTATTGTACCATTCCGTTAGCGCGTGGAATTTCTCGTAGTGATGAATTAGAAAACGTACTACACAACGCCAAAGAAATTTCTAGTCAAAATATTAAGGAAATTGTTTTAACGGGTGTAAATATTGGAGATTACGGTAAAGGAGAATTTGGTAATAAAAAGCACGAACACACTTTTCTAGATTTGGTTAAGGCTTTGGATGAAGTGGAAGGCATCGAGCGTTTGCGAATTTCTTCGATTGAGCCGAATTTACTTAAAAATGAAACCATTGAATTTGTTGCTAATAGCCGCACTTTTGTACCACATTTCCATATTCCATTGCAATCAGGAAGTAATGACATATTAAAATTAATGAAGCGTCGTTATTTGCGCGAAGTATATACGGATCGCGTAAATAAAATTCGTCAAGTAATGCCAAATGCCTGTATAGGTGTAGATGTTATTGTTGGATTTCCTGGAGAAACTGACGAACATTTTTTAGAAACCTATCATTTTTTGAATGAAATGGATATTTCTTACTTACATGTTTTTACATATTCAGAAAGAGACAATACAGAAGCTGTGGAAATGGATGGAGTCATTCCAGCAAACGTTCGTTCTAAAAGAAGTAAAATGTTGCGCGGTTTATCAGTAAAAAAACGACGTGCTTTTTATGAAAGCCAATTAGGAAGTACAAGAACTGCACTTTTTGAAAGTGAAAATAAAGAAGGATACATTCACGGTTTTACAGAAAATTACGTAAAAGTCAAAACACCGTGGAATCCAGAATTGGTAAATACACTGCACGAAATTACCTTGACAAAAATTGATGAAGACGGAAGTGTTCGCCTAGATTTTGTAAAGGAACTGGTTTAGCAATCGCTTTTTTGCACTAAAATAGAAAACCCCTTTTACGAGGGGTTTTTGTCATTTAATCAAATATGTAATTTAATACTTTATGAATTTAAATTATGGATTGGTAGACCAAATACCAGATTCTTTAATAAAAACTCTGCGGTTTAGCTTCAATTGCAGTACGATCAATTCGGCTATATCTTCAGCTTGCATTACTTTTTCAGGATTTCCATCGGTCAACTTTAAGTCAATTGCCATGTCCGTTGCTGCAGTGCTTGGCGTTAAAGCTGTTACCCGAATGTTGTGTTTACGCACTTCTTGCATTAGTGCTTCCGTCAAACCTAAAACTGCAAATTTAGATGCACTGTAAGCACTAGTTAATGCGTTTCCTTTTTGTCCAGCAGTTGACGATATGTTAATAATATCTCCGGTTTGTCTTTCAATCATATTAGGTAAAACAGCACGAGTTACATAATAGGTTCCCATTAAGTTTACTTGGATGATTTTTTCCCAAGCTTTTGGTTCCATTTCCAAAAATTTTCCAAAACCTGCGATTCCAGCATTATTGATTAAGATATCAATGGTGTCAAATGCATCTAATGCTTTAGCTACCGCATTATTCACAGACTCCATGTCTGAAACATCAGCCGTAACCGCAAAAGTTTTCACTCCAAAGGATTTAATTTCTTCGGCAACTTCATTAAGGTCAGCTTGAGTTCGGGCGATCAATATTATGTTAACACCTTCTTTTGCTAGTGCAAGAGCAGTTGCTTTTCCGATTCCTTTACCTGCGCCAGTGATTAGGGCATTTTTATTTTTTAAATCTATCATTTTCTTTATTTTTTAGTCCAACAAAGTTAAAGCTTTACAGAACCGTACACGATTTCTAGATGTGAAAAAATTGATAAATCTCATTAAAATTGAAATTTGATAACGATTCTTGAAAATTGTATAACAGCCAACGTTAGTCTTTGGCGCATCTTTGCACTATAAATTTTTACAATAATACCATGAAAAGAGGAACTTTACTTTTAACATTATTTGTTTTTACAGCATTCATTTCTTGCAAAAACTCAACTGATACAAAAGATACCAATATAACTACTGAAGAAGCGGCAGATACTATAAAAATTGTGCACCGTGATAAAGTAAAAGATTTAAAATATACTTTAGAATCATCAAAGTCTTGGTTAAAAGCCAACGAAAACGATGCGGCTAAAATGGATATTGTTTTGGCTATTAATAGAACAGATAAAGCAAGCATTTCAAAAATAGATTCAATTGTAGTACCAACTGCTTTTGATGGAAAAAAAGAAGATTTTTTACCGTTTCCGTTGCAAGTAGAAGAGATGAAACAAATTTCTAAGATCATTGTTTTTTCGTATCCAACACAAACTTTTGCCGCTTACAAAAACGGAACTTTAGTGTATACTGGGCCAACAAATATGGGTAGAGAGAAAGATTTAACACCAACCGGTCTTTTTTACACCAATTGGAAGGCAGAAGAAACTACTAGTACCTTTAATGATGAATGGGACTTAAAATGGAATTTTAATATTGAGAACAAATTAGGAGTTGGTTTTCACGAATATATTTTGCCAGGTTATCCAGCTTCACATTCTTGTTTGCGTTTGCAAGAAAAGGACGCACGCTATTTATACGATTGGGCAGAGCAATGGGTTTTACAAGATAAAGAAAACGTGAAAGCTAAAGGAACTCCAGTTTTAGTATATGGAAGTTATGATTTTAAAGGAAAAAAGCCTTGGACACAATTGGTTGACAAACCAGAAGCTTTAGAAATTTCTGAAGATCAAATGGCAGATTTGATACAACCACATTTAAAGGAGATACTGAAAGAACAGAAAATCAGTGAAAATACTAGATTGCAATTGTAGGTTTTTGCAATACTATTTTTTGGGGCGGTTCCACTAAACATGAACAATTCGGTTGCGGTTTAGTGGAACTTTTGTTTTTTCCCAATTATAAAGCGGTATTCAGTAGTTTTACCTGCTCTTATATTTTAGTTGAGCAATTTCTCTGCAGTAACTAATCGTATAAACTCTGCTTTGTAACCATCAGGATCGTTTGATAATCCTTGTTTCGCAAGCGCAGCAATCTCATCTGAGGATTTTTTTACTATTAAATTTGAGCCTCTCAACTTTAAACCAAACCAAGCTACAGCTGCACTAAATTTAAAGTTTTCTGTGGCACTTTCCAGAGAAATAGCTTTGCTTGGAATAACGTGTAAAATTTCGATACTCTTATCTCCGTCAGGTTTTTTGTATCGAAATTTTATCGTTGCCAATTCATCTGAAAAATTGACACTGTTGTCCTTTACCTTAGTGTATTTTAACACATCGGGCTCATTACCAATATAGTTACTTTTAGTTCCAACAGGAATAATTTCATATAAAGCAGTCACAGTGTGATTACTGCCTAATTCACCCGCATCAATGGCATCATTTTTAAAATCTTCTGGGCGAAGCTTTCTGTTTTCGTAGCCAATTAGTCGGTAAGCTTGCACTTGTTTAGGATTAAATTCGATCTGAATTTTGACGTCTTTAGCGATTGCAAACATTGAACCTTTAAACTCTTTACCTAAAAAGCGGTTTGCTTCTTGAATGTTGTCGATGTAAGCGTAATTGCCATTTCCTTTATCTGCCAAAGTTTCCATTTTGCTGTCTTTATAATTGCCCATTCCGTAACCCAAACAGGTTAAAAACACGCCTGTTTTTCGCTTTTGTTCAATTAGAGTTTCCATGTCAGCATCGGAGGAAAGTCCCACATTAAAATCTCCATCTGTTGCTAGAATCACTCTGTTGTTTCCGTTTTTTATAAAATTTTCGGTCGCTATTTTATAAGCCAATTCAATTCCAGCTCCGCCAGCCGTGCTTCCGCCAGCGCTTAAATTTTCGAAAGCATCAATTATAGTTTTTTTCTCATCTCCCGCTGTTGGCGGTAAAACTAAACCAGCAGCACCCGCATAAACTACTATAGCGACTTTGTCTTTAGAACGAAGTTCATTTACCAATATTTTCATGCTTTGTTTCAAAAGTGGCAATTTATTTGCAGTACTCATCGAGCCAGAAACATCAATTAAAAAGACAAGGTTAGAGGCTGGTAAATCGGTGGTTGGAATGTCTTTTCCCTGCAAACCAATTTTTAAAATTTGATTTTTTGCATTCCAAGGAGAATCACTTAATTCGGTAGTGATCGAAAAGGGATCTTTGTTTTTTGGTTGTGTATAATTGTATTTAAAAAAATTGACCATTTCCTCTACACGAACGGCATCTTTAGGTACTTTCTGTCCGTTGTTTATAAAACGTCTAATGTTCGTGTAGGAAGCATTATCGACATCTATAGAAAAAGTTGATAACGGTGTAAAATTCGGACTTTCAAATGCATTTTCTACAAAAGAATCATACTCTTCGTTATTTAAATCTTCAGAAGAAATAAGAGCTGATTTATTCAGTAATGCAGTAATCTCTTTTTCAGTACGATTTTTATAAATTTCATTTTTCGTAGACAAAAGAATAACTCCGTTTACTGCTTTATTTCCATAAAGTGCCGTTGCGTTTCCATCTTTTATAACTTTTACATCTTTAATATTATTTGGATTAATTTTTGCAAATTGTTGCGATTTAAACAGAACTCCATCTACAATATACAAAGGTTCCTTTTGAGAAGTTAACGCTTGTTGCCCGTTAATGATACGATTTTCAGAGGGCGAATAGCCAGCACTATAATGAACTTGAATACCTTGTACTCTTCCCTGAAGTGCTTGAGCGCTGGTCAGCTTTGCTTTTTTTCTATCGGAGCGAACATAGTCATTTTTCACATAGTTTGAAGTACACCCATAGCCTACAACTACCACTTCTTGCAAAGTTTGTGAGTTGTCGACCATCTTAATATTAATGACATTTTTGTCTTTTACAACGGCAGTTTGCGTCATGCAGCCAATAAAACTAAAAACTAGTTCATCTCCCTTTGTTGCTTGTATGCTGTATTTTCCATCAAAGTTAGTAGTAGTTATTTTTGTTGATTTTTTGACGCTGATGTTTACACCAGGAAGCGGCCCGTTTGCATCTGAAACGGTTCCTGTAATTGTTCTTTCTTGCGCCAAGGTTACGAAACATAAAAGCATAGTAATGGCTGATGAAATAAGTTTTAAACTTTTCATGATAGTAAATTTTAAGATTAGTATTTTAGGTCACAGCTATTTTTGTAGTGCTGGTTTCCCGGTTTTGGTAGTAATTAACACCACGCCTTTTTTGCCTTTATCGCCATATTTTGAGGTGGCTTCGAGATCTTGCAGAATGGTTATTACTTTAATTTCTTGCTTATTTAAAGGTGCATATGGACTTGTTGGATTGCTTCCGAATAAATCATTTTCCGAATAATAGATGCCGTCAATAATGTACAAAGGTTCGTCTAAAACTACTAGCGATTCTACATTCTCTGGACTCAAATTGGGTAATTCTCGCTGCATCATTTTATCTCGTTTATCATGTTTGGTATGTGCGATTGCTTTTCCATTCATGATAAGTAAAGGAGTACTTTTTTTAGCCAGTATCGTTTCTTTTTCAGCCTGTGTACTTGTATACGATTCGCCTTGAATTGATTTTGTCTTGTAAGGAGAACTAAAGGCTTTGTTTTGCAAAATAGGTTCCGAATCGTGATTGTCGGAATAGTCGATAGCCATTGATGCAGGAGCAGACTGAGTTTCCTCGGGAACAACAACCGCCGAATTTTCATAGCTATTTTGATCAGCAATAGTTTTTAATTCGTGTAAAGCAAGTGGTTCTTTTTGGTTGATTTGATCGTTTAGTATTTTTTCAACCTCAGCTTTAGGCACTACTTGATAATTTTCAGAGACTTTGATCTCATTTCCTTCTAAAGTAGAATTCTCTACCGGACTTTTCTTGCTTTGGGTTGTTACTATTTTATCTGTGTTTGGAATAGTTGTTATTTGGTCTGTTTTTAAAAATTGAAAACCTAAAGAAAGTACTAATAACAAAGAGGCAGCAACTGCAATCTTTTTCCATAGCGAAATGGTTTTTTTATCTTCCTTCTTATCTAACCTTTCTTCAAGGCGAGACCACACTTTTTCCATTGCCAAAAAGTCTTTTTCTTCTGCAATTTTGGAAGCAGCTTTAATTTTATCGAATATTTTATCTTGGTTGTCCATGACTATTTTGCTTTTTGATAATACAATTTATTTACTAGTTCCTTCAACTTTGTTTTGGCGGCATTCAATTGTGATTTTGATGTTCCTTCCGAAATATTGAGCATAGTGGCTATTTCTCTGTGTGCGTACCCTTCGATAACAAAAAGGTTAAAAACAGTTTTACAACCTTCTGGAATATGGTTTAGTAAATTGAGTAAATCTTCTTCTTCTAAATGATCAACAGCGTCTGTAAAAGGTTGTGAAAGCAATTTGACATCATCCAAATACATATTAAAGTTTGTGTTTTTTTTGATTCTTGCTAAACAGTGATTTACCATTATCTTTCGCGCCCAACCTTCAAAAGCTTTATATTCTTTAAGTTGGTCTATTTTTGTAAAAATGGTATAAAATGCATCTGCCAACGCTTCTTCTACTTCTTCCTCCTTTTTTAAGTATCGTTTGCAAACACGATATAATTTAGACGCCATAGCTTCATAAACCTGACGTTGTGCCTCGCGGTTCATTTTTTTGCAATTGGCTATTTGAGTTTCGTTTATCACAATTGGGTTCTTTATACTAAAGAGAGCTGAAAAGGTAAAAAGGTTGGGATAGCAATGAAAAATAAATTAAAATACAGAAGATAATTATATAAGACGCTGATTTAGTGAGTTTTATTTAAAGTTAAATTTTCGATAAAACTTTTGAAGCCTTTTGCTTTTCAATCATTAAGTTGATCTTTATTGCAGAATAAAAATTCTAAAAGTTAAAAGATGCTAATTGTAATACTGAAAAAAGGTGCTTTTAGTACTTCTAAAAATAAATTTATTTACTATTTTAGGTATTATAAAGTAAAACGCGGAAAAAATATTTTAGTGGTTGCACGCAAATGATAAATTATTTAGATAATGGTAAAGACAGTTTAAAAATGCTGGTTTCTTGTGATTCGGTATCATTGTCTTCGCAGAGTAAAAAAGTAATTTGGCTTTTAGTTTTCTCGTACAATGTAATTCCTTCAAATTTATTGGTATCGGTGATTTTTTGAGTAAAGTCAATTTTCATGGTTTTTACATCCATTTTACCCACAAAACTTCCCAGAACTTCGCCATCTTCGTAGGTCGATTTGGTGTCTTCGACGGTGGCCAAAAAGTATATTTTATCATCGACCAAAACCGCATCGGTAAAGCTGGAGTGAACACCTTTGATTTTTGGGAGTTTATAATTGGTAGCGACTAAAGCAAATTCTTGCCCTAAATTTTTGGCGTGAATGGTAAAGATGGTGTTTTTGTTTGAACTGCCATTGCCACGATTGAATAAGTACCAGTTCTCGCCTTCAAAAATAGCACCTTCTACATTAAAATCTTCAGGTCTAATGTCGGCAAAATTTTGAATCACTGCATATAAATCGACTAAGTCGTTTGCTTTTGTCTTAGTTTTAGACTGTATGTTAAATTCAATCATTTTGTTGCGATTAGCTGTTGAACCTGAACCAAAAACGTATAATGTATCTCCGAAATGAGCTATTGATTCAAAATCAGACTTGTCTTTTTTAGGTGTATTTTCGGTTGCATTTTCCACTAATGGGTGTTTATTCAATAATTTAGAATCCATGTTATATTCGTACAAATAACCGCTGTTGTCTCCGATTACATACAATGAATTATTTTGATATATAAGTCCCGATGCAGAACCAATGCCAATGATGTGAAATAAAATTTCGAGGGTAAATTTTTCCATGTTTATTGGTTTACTTTTTAACGAAGATAAGCTTTATAATAAAATTTAAAATATTAAAATTTGATGTAATTTAGAAGTAGACTGAAATTATACTATTGATTAAAGCAGTGTGCAGCCCCGATTGTCATGAAAATAGTTGAAGTGAATTTGTGTTTTTATGGAAGTAGCAGAGCGACCAAAGGAAGCTCCTGAAACGACCTAATAAAAAACGAAGGCAAGAACAACTATTGCAGTAGAAAGCGGGAATTTGCTGCCAAAAATTTGTATATTAGAACTATTAAAACGAATAAAGTATGAAAAAGATAGATCCAGATGATTTTAGAGTTACAACAAAAATAAAACTAAAAGATTTACCCACTTTACTCGATGTAAAGGCGGATGAAGATGAAAAAGAAGATAAGCTGGATGGCGTACGCGAGAAATTGAGTGAGTTGCAAGATGTGATGTATGCGCACAACCGATACGGTGTTTTAATTTGTTTGCAAGGAATGGACACGTCGGGTAAAGACAGTTTAATTCGCGAAGTTTTTAAAGAATTTAATTCGCGTGGAGTAGTGGTTCAGAGTTTTAAGACCCCGAATTCGGCCGAGTTGGAGCATGATTTTTTGTGGCGCCATTATTTGGCTTTGCCAGAAAAAGGAAAGTTTGCCATTTTTAATCGCACGCATTATGAGAATGTTTTGGTGACACGCGTGCATCCTGAATATATATTAAACGAAAATTTGCCAGGAATTGAAGAAGTAGATGATATTCCGAATGGTTTTTGGAAAAAAAGAATCAAGCAAATTGTAAATTTTGAAAAACATTTATCGCAAAACGGAACAATAGTTTTAAAGTTTTATTTGAACTTGAGTAAAAAAGAACAAGGAGAGCGTTTGTTGCGTCGTTTGGAAGAACCCAAACACAATTGGAAATTCTCGCCTGGAGATCTAAAAGAGCGGGAGCATTGGGATGAGTACATGAAGTATTATGAGAAAGCGATAAGCAAAACGTCGAAAAAGAATGCGCCTTGGTTTGTGGTTCCTGCCGATGATAAAGATATGGCGCGCTATATTGTGGCTGAAATTATTTGGAATGAATTGCAAAAGTATTCGGATATTAAGATTCCGGAATTAGATGATGCTATTAAAGCCAATTTTGCAGATTATAGAAAGCAATTAGAGCAAGACTAGTTATAGTAATTTAAAAGAAAAGAGGCTGATTTCGAACGAGAAACAGCCTCTTTTTTTTATAATAATATGATTCTATCGCCTGGTAACATTGGTTAAATTGTCTGGGAAATAAGAATTGGAAAGTTGCGCAAATTCATCGCCTCTCATAAAAATATTAATATCTACATCAGCGAAACTCGTTTTTCCCGCTGCGGCTAACAATTCGTTGGCAGCGTGCAAGGTATTTTTATGAAAATGATAGACGCGATCTGATTTATCAGTTACTACCAAACCTTTCATTAACATTTTATCTTGAGTTGCAACTCCCGTTGGACAGGTGTTGTTGTGGCATCGCAACGCTTGAATACAACCTAAAGAGAACATAAAGCCTCTAGCACTGCTACACATATCTGCTCCAAGAGCGATAGCGTGCAAAATAGAATAACCAGAAACAATTTTTCCGCTGCCAATAACTCGTATTTTATCACGAATATTTAGGTCAACTAGCGTTTTGTTTACAAATATCAAGGAAGGTTCAAATGGCATTCCGACACCGTCTGAGAATTCGAGCGGAGCTGCACCGGTTCCACCTTCAGCACCATCTATTGTGATAAAATCAGGATAGCAATCTTCGGCTATCATTTCATGACAAATATCTTCAAACTCGGCAGTATTACCAATGCAAAGTTTAAAACCAATTGGTTTTCCGTTGGACAATTCGCGCAATTTTTTGATAAAATGAATTAGACCTTTGGAATTGGAAAAAGCACTATGATTTGGTGGTGACAAAATTATTGTATGCGGAACAACTCCACGAATACGGGCAATTTGTTCGGTATTTTTTGCAGCAGGAAGTACGCCACCATGACCTGGTTTTGCACCTTGAGATAATTTAATTTCGATCATTTTTACCGATGGAAGATTGGCTTTCTCTGAAAATTTTTCGGCATCAAAATTTCCTTCAGCATTACGGCAACCAAAATATCCAGTTCCGATTTGCCACGTAATATCTCCGCCTTGTAAATGGAAATCGGTCAAACCACCTTCACCTGTATTGTGGTAAAAGCCACCTTTTTGTGCGCCGATATTTAGAGCACGAATGGCATTTTCACTTAGCGAACCAAAACTCATTGCTGAAATATTAAAAATCGATGCCAAGTACGGCTGTTTACAATCTTTACCACCTACTACAATGCGTGGGAGTTCTTCGTTTACTTTGGCAGGGAAAATAGAATGTTTAATACCTTCGTAACTGGCTTGATTTAAATTTTGTTGTGTGCCAAAAGGGGTATTCGAATCGATATTTTTTGCTCTTTGATACACCAAAGAACGCTGATTGCGAGAGAACGGTTTTCCGTCAGTGGATCGTTCAATAAAATATTGTTGAATTTCGGGAGCAATCATTTCAAACAAATATCTGAAATATCCCAACACAGGGAAATTTCTTAGAATAGCGTGTTTTTTTTGTAAAGAATTATATACTCCTACTACCAATAAAATAGGCAGTACTATAAGCAATAAAAAACCAACTTTGAAGTAATAGTAAGCAATTACCACTAGTACAAAAAGTAAAAAACAGTATATGAAAAATTTTTTTCTCATGTTAAAATAATCTAATTTTTAATTTTTTGGTATTAATTTTAGTTGAAACGCAAACGAACGTACACGTGTTTAATACCTTTTTTGTCGGACTCTCTTTCGTCTATTTCTAAGATATCTGTAAGAGATTTAAGCATTGGTGTTAATTTAGAGAAACCATAATTTCGAGGATCAAACTCTGGTTTTTTCTTAACAATAAGGTTTCCAACATCACCCAAAAATGCCCAACCATCGTCATCTTCAATATCTTCGATAGTGGCTTCTATTAATTCGATAGTGTCTAAATCAATTTTGTTAAGCGGTTTTGCAATTGCTTTTTCGACTACTTTCTTGGAATCTTTTAAATCGGATGGCGAAGGTTTTGGTTTCTTTTTTTGTTTGGCACCATCTAAAACCTCGATGTAAATAAAACGATCACAAGCAACTATAAAAGAATTTGGCGTTTTCTTTTCTCCAATTCCAATTACTTTCATTCCAGATTCACGCAAACGAATAGCTAAACGTGTAAAGTCACTATCGCTAGAAACAATACAAAAACCATCTAGTTTATCCGAATATAATAAATCCATTGCATCGATAATCAAGGCAGAATCGGAGGAGTTTTTTCCAACGGTATAACTGTATTGTTGTATGGGCGTGATGGCGTGTTCTAGCAAAACACCTTTCCATCCGTTGGAGTTTGGTTTGGTCCAGTCTGCATAAA
This sequence comes from Flavobacterium sp. TMP13, assembly GCF_050847115.1. NCBI lineage: Bacteria > Pseudomonadati > Bacteroidota > Flavobacteriia > Flavobacteriales > Flavobacteriaceae > Flavobacterium > Flavobacterium sp. TMP13. Next base: position 3,731,814 of record NZ_CP193656.1, on the reverse strand, counting down.
TACGCTTGGTTGTAGGGGTACCAAATTTGGCAATTTCTTCCATCATTCCTTTTACATTACTGTAGGGGACATTATCGGCATCTATGAGTACGGCTAGTTTGAGTTCTTTAGCGTTTTCTGACATCTATATGACTGTTTAAAGTGTATTTTAATTTTTTGAGTAACAATTTCGACCTTTAAAAGTACTAAAAATATCAGCAATTGAAAAACGATTAGTTGAATTTATGGCTTTTGTTTCTAAAGATTTAAAAAAGCAATTAGTTATATGATTTTATGAACAATAATTTGTTAATATTTAAACGGCAACAATAAAAGATATAATTGTCTTTTATTGCTAATTTTAAATATATTTGCAATTCACTCTTGCTCTTTTTGTGAAGAAAATATAGTTTAAATGAGTTTAGATTTTGTTTTAATGGTGTTGATGGAGCAGTATAGTAAATTATGCATTGTAAATTAAAATAGCAGTATGAAAGAAAAAATTTCGGCATTAAAGAAAGCCAAAAACGCCATTATTCTCGCGCATTACTATCAAGAAGAAGACATTCAAGAAGTCGCTGATTTTGTGGGAGATAGTTTGGAGTTGGCAAAAAAAGCGGCACAAACAGATGCGGATATTATTGTTTTTGCAGGAGTCTATTTTATGGCTGAAACGGCAAAAATTCTAAATCCGACTAAAAAAGTGGTGTTGCCCGATTTAAATGCGGGTTGTTCTCTAGCAGATGGATGTCTGCCTGAAGATTTTATAAAATTTAAAGCGCAATATCCCGATCATAAAGTGGTCACGTACATTAATTGTTCGGCCGAAATAAAAACAATGAGTGATTGGGTGTGCACGTCTTCCAATGCAAAAAAAATAATAGAATCGATACCCAAGGATCAGCCTTTAATTTTTGCTCCCGATCGAAATTTAGGTAATTATCTAATCAAAGAAACCGGTCGAGATATGGTTCTATGGGATGGTTCGTGCGTGGTACATGAAGCTTTTTCTTTAGAAAAATTGATTGATGTGTATCAAAAATACCCCGATGCAAAAATTGCTGCGCATCCCGAATCAGAAACCCAAATTTTAAAAGTCGCTAATTATGTAGGATCGACGTCCGGAATCATTAACTATATAAAGAATGACAAAGCCGATACTTTTATTGTGGCAACCGAGGCCGGAATTTTACATCAATTGCAAAAAGAGGCGCCTCATAAAACGTTAATTCCAGCACCATCTAAAGAAGATAATAGCTGCGCTTGCAGCGAATGCGCTTTTATGAAAATGAATACGTTGGAAAAATTATACCTGTGTTTACTAAACGAAACGCCAAGTATAGAAGTGGATCAAGCTATCGCTGATCAAGCCATAATTCCAATAAATAGAATGTTAAATTTATCTTAATGTGTTATGAAGCAAACAGATGTTTTAGTGATTGGATCAGGTGTTGCAGGTTTATCCTTTGCGGTAAACCTCGCTAAAAATAATGCAAATTTAAAGATTACAATTGTAACAAAATCTAGTGCCGAAGAAACAAATACACGTTACGCTCAAGGCGGAATTGCGGCAGTGATGAATTTGGAATCAGATAATTTTGAACAACATATTACTGACACAATCAATGCGGGCGGTGGACTTTGCGATCCAGCTGTAGTCGAAATGGTGGTGAGACAAGCGCCAGATCGCATTCGAGAAATTATTGAAATGGGAGCCAACTTTGATACGAATTCATCGGGTAAATATGATTTGGGTTTGGAAGGAGGTCATTCTAGAAACCGAATCTTGCATCATAAAGACTGTACTGGAAAAGAATTAGAATCCGTTTTGCTGAAATCGGTGAGTCAATATACAAATATTACAATTGCTACTCACTATACTATAATCGATCTAATTGTTGAAAAGCGAGAAACTAGTACAGTTTGTGTTGGTGCCTATTATCTGAATTTAAAAAGCAAACATATTGATGCCATACAATCAAAAGTAACAATGATTTGTTCAGGTGGATCGGGTCAGATTTTTAAAAACACAACCAATCCAGAAATTGCGACAGGAGATGGTGTCGCTATTGCAAATAGAGTCGGTGCTACAATAAAGGAGTTAAATTATTATCAGTTTCATCCAACGGCTTTATACGAGCCCAAAAGAAACCCTTCTTTTTTAATTTCGGAGGCTGTTCGTGGTTATGGCGCCTACATTGTTAACCATCAAGAAGAACGTTTTTTATTCGAATATGATTCTAGAGGGGAACTGGCAACAAGAGATATTGTTTCTAATGCCATAGGTTCAGAATTGATTAAATCGGGAAGAGCAAATGTGTTTTTAGATTGTCGCCACTTGGATGAAAATCAGTTTTTAAAACATTTCCCTTCTATTACAAATTATTGTAAAACAATTGGTTTGGATCCTACAAAAGATTTATTACCAATTGTGCCAGCTGCTCATTATCAATGTGGCGGAATCACCGTCGATAAAGACGGTAAAACGAGTATTGAAAATTTATATGCCAACGGCGAATGTGCGCGAACTGGCTTGCACGGTAAAAACAGATTGGCGTCTAACTCGTTGCTCGAGGCACTCGTTTATGCGAAGCAAGCGGCGAATGATGTTGCTGCTAAAATAGCTTCAATTGACTACCTAGCAACACTTGCTAACTCCTATTATCATTATGATGAAGTAGATACAGCAGTAATAAATAGCTTAAAAACCCAATTGCAAAACATCATGAATACTTTTTATTGGAACCAGGATCTTTACAAGCAAAACACGATCGACGAACTAAAAAAATTACACGATCAATTTGTGAGGGACTTTACGATGCATGCAGTTAGCACTCCAGTAATAGAATATAAAAACATGTTATTGGTAGCGCAGCTAATGCTTAAGCAAGCTGTTTAAATAAAAGAAGAAAGCGAAGTAAAAGCGCCTTACAATAAAGGATAATTTTATCTTTTATTTAAAGGGCATTAAAGTTTTAAGACTATAAAATGAATAAATTCTGCCTTTTGGTCAGAAAAAGGAAATCATTAAATACCGATACTATGGAAAAGTTGATTATTAAAAGAAATGGGAAATATGTTCTTTTTGAGGATTATAAGATAAAAGTAGCGATTAAAAAAAGTTTTGATAGTGTCGGAATACCATTTGATATCAGTGTTTTTGAGAACGTAATCGTCTCATTTGACTCCAAAGAAATTTGTGCGGTCGAAGATATTCAGGACTGTATTTATCAAACCTTATTGGATAAGGGTTATTTTGACGTAATGCGATCCTTTATGCTGTACCGACATACCCGAAAGATGCAACGCGAACATGTGGGCGGATTAAATGATGACACGACGTATGTAGATAGTACACAAACCATAGAAGAGTACATCAATCAGACCGATTGGCGGATCAATGCCAATGCCAATACCTCCTATTCAAATGCTGGCTTGGTGAATAATGTAGCCGGAAAAATTATAGCCAATTACTGGTTGGATAAAGTATATAGTAAAGAAGAAGGCTACGCACATCGCAACGGTGATCTGCACGTCCACGATTTAGATTGTCTGACAGGATATTGCGCAGGTTGGAGTCTTCGCGTACTTTTAAATGATGGTTTTAATGGCGTTCGTGGTCGAGTAGAAAGCAGAGCGCCTTCTCATTTTAGAGAAGCGCTCGGACAAATGGCAAATTTTCTAGGAATTTTGCAAAGCGAATGGGCGGGAGCGCAGGCATTCAGTTCGTTTGATACCTATTTGGCTCCCTATGTTTTTAAAGACAACCTCTCTTTTGATGCCGTTTTAAAAGCAGTGCGAGGTTTTGTTTATAATTTGAATGTTCCCGCACGCTGGGGACAATCCCCATTTACCAATATCACTTTAGATTGGGTGGTTCCCGAGGATTTAAAAGAACAGATTCCAACAAAAAAAGACCAACATTTGTTTTTACATAGCAATGACGAAATCACTTTATCTAAAGCTAAAGAACGCGGCGTTTCCTCGTTGATCGAAATGCGATACGAGCATTTTCAAGAAGAAATGAATTTGATTAATAAAGCCTATTACACGGTAATGACCGAAGGAGATGCGAACGGCCAACCGTTTACTTTTCCGATCCCGACTGTAAATATCACTGAAGATTTTGACTGGGATGGCGAAAATACCGACTTGCTTTTTGAAAATACCGCTAAAATTGGATCGTCTTATTTTCAAAACTTTATAGGAAGTCAGTATTTGACAGACGAGAGCGGAAATAAAGTGGAGAACCCCAATGCGTACAAACCCAATGCAGTGCGCAGTATGTGTTGTCGACTGCAACTGGATTTGCGAGAATTATTAAAGAGAGGAAATGGTCTTTTTGGAAGTGCCGAAATGACGGGTAGCATTGGTGTAGTAACCATCAATATGGCCAGATTGGGGTATCTTTTTAAAGGAGATAAAGAAGCGCTATACCAGCAACTAGACAAGTTAATGGACTTGGCGCAGTCGACTTTAGAGAAAAAACGCGTATTTATTCAAGAAATGTACGACCGTGGTTTGTATCCTTATACCAAAAGATATTTGCCTCATTTCAAAAACCATTTTTCTACTATTGGTGTTAACGGCATGAACGAAATGATTCGCAATTTCAGGAATGATTCTCAAGATATTACTTCCGATTTTGGAACCGATTTTTCGATGGAAATTCTCGAATACATTCGAACTAGAATGAAGGAATACCAAGAAGAAACAGGTAATTTATACAATCTAGAAGCCACACCAGCCGAAGGAACTACGTACCGCTTTGCTAAAGAAGACAAAAAAAGATATCCAGAGATATTACAAGCTGGCCAGGGAGAGAATATTTATTACACCAACAGTTCTCAAATTCCAGTCAATTTTACCGAAGATCCTTTTGAAGCTTTATTAATGCAGGATAAATTACAATGTCTTTATACTGGCGGAACTGTTTTGCATTTATATATGAATGAAAAAATAAGTTCCTCAGAAGCGTGCAAGCAATTTGTTAAAAAAGTATTGACCAATTTCAAGTTGCCTTACATCACCGTAACGCCCGTTTTTAGTGTTTGTCCAGTGCATGGTTATTTAAATGGCGAACATGAATATTGTCCAAAGTGCGATGATATCGTAATACAAAACCTTAAAAATGAAACATATGAATTACACAATTGAGATTTTAGAAAAAAACCAAAGTTTGAGAACTAAATGTTTGGTTTACACAAGAGTAATGGGCTATCACAGACCGGTTGAAAGTTTTAATATTGGAAAAAAAGGTGAACACAAACAACGCACACATTTCACAGAAAGAAAATGCAGCTAAAGCAATCTTTAGCATTACGCCTTTTACTTTATTAGACTATCCGCATAAATCAGCTTGCATTCTTTGGTTTGCAGGCTGTAATATGCGATGCTTGTATTGCTACAATCCTGAAATTGTATTGGGAAAAGGCAAAATTTCTTTTGATACCGTCTTGTCATTTTTAGAAAAAAGAAAAGGATTACTCGATGCAGTCGTTTTAAGCGGAGGTGAATGCAGTTTGCATAAAAACTTGATTCCTTTTATCAAACAAATAAAAGACTTGGGATTTGCTGTAAAAATAGACACCAACGGCTCTAATCCAAAAGTACTTCGGCAATTAATCAATGAAAATTTAATTGATTACGTTGCTTTGGATTTTAAAGCTTTAGCAGAAAAATTTCAGAAGGTGACAAAATCAGATCTTTTTGCTGTTTTCGAAGAATCTTTTCGTTTATTGTTGTGTAGCACCATTCAATTTGAAGTCCGAACCACTTTACACTCAGATTTAATTGATGACGTAGAATTAGCGCTAATGCTCGATTATGTAGAAAAAAATCAATATGAAGGTACATTTTACATTCAACATTTTGTTAATAATGTAGCTACTTTGGGCAATCTGCCGCTTTCTGTTCGCACCAATGTAAATAAAGATTGGAACCGAGAAAAAATAAAAGTGGAATTTAGAGAAACGTAGTTCCTGAAATTTATTTGGAAGCTACTTGGGTGTTCAAATCATTTAAAAGATGATGTTATTTATCTGTCGTGTACGTTAAATCTCAGTTTTATAATTCTAAAAGCATTTAAACAGCTAACAAATTGAACTATAAAGCTAAAGTATCCTCAGCTAATGGCGGTTTTTTAGGATTTTTCTAAATAAAAGTAAGAGCCAATCTGTATTTTTAGATAATAATCCTTAATTTTGCACGCTGTTAAAACATAACAATACACCACAAATTATGGTAAAAGATTTATTCGAAAGAATCCAAAACAATAAAGGTCCTTTAGGAAAATGGGCTTCTCAAGCAGAAGGTTATTTTGTTTTTCCAAAATTAGAAGGGGAATTAGGTCCGAGAATGAAATTTCAAGGAAAAGAAGTTTTAAACTGGAGTTTGAATGACTATTTGGGTCTTGCAAACCATCCAGAAGTGCGTAAAATAGATGCAGAAGCAGCATTAGAATACGGAGCAGCTGCCCCAATGGGAGCGCGCATGATGAGTGGACATACTAAATACCATGAACAATTAGAAAATGAGCTGGCTCAGTTTGTACAAAAAGAAGCGGCTTACTTATTGAACTTCGGTTACCAAGGAATGGTATCTATTATTGATGCTTTGGTGACTAAAAATGACGTAATTGTATATGATGTTGATGGTCATGCTTGTATTATTGATGGGGTTCGTTTGCACATGGGGAAACGTTTTACCTATCGTCATAACGATATCGAGAGCATGGAGAAAAACTTGCAACGTGCCACTAAAATAGCTACAGAAACTGGAGGAGGAATTTTATTCATTACTGAAGGTGTTTTTGGAATGCGTGGTCAACAAGGAAAGTTGAAAGAGATTGTTGCCATGAAAGAGAAATACAATTTCCGTTTGTTGGTAGACGATGCGCACGGCTTTGGTACACTAGGTAAAACAGGAGCTGGAGCAGGTGAGGAGCAAGGTTGCCAAGATGGAATAGATGTTTACTTTTCTACATTTGCAAAATCGATGGCAAATATCGGCGCATTTGTAGCTGCAGATCAAGATATAATTGATTATTTAAAGTACAATTTACGTTCTCAAATGTTTGCAAAAGCATTACCAATGATTCAAACTATTGGGTCGTTAAAACGTTTACAACTCTTACGTGACAACCCAGGATTGAAAGATAAATTATGGGAAAATGTAAACGCACTGCAATCTGGATTGAGAAGTAAAGGCTTTAATATTGGAGATACAAACACCTGTGTTACGCCAGTATATCTTGAAGGAAGTGTGCCAGAAGCAATGGTTATGGTAAACGATTTAAGAGAGAACTACGGTATCTTCTTATCGATTGTAATTTATCCAGTTATTCCAAAAGGAATGATTTTATTACGTGTTATTCCAACTGCACCGCATACGTTGGCTGATATTGATCAGACATTAACTGCTTTTGAAGCGATTCGTGAAAAATTAGAAAACGGAACGTACAAAGAAATTGCAAGTAAAACTAAAGTAGATTTGGACGCATAGTTCAATAAAGCACTAAATTCTCATTATGGGAATTATATAAGAAAATCCATTCGTTATATGAATGGATTTTTTTTGTTTTAAAATAACTTTACACGATATAAACCAGTAAAACCAGAATTATGAAATCAATCTATATCTTAAGTAATATCCTTTTAATTGCCGTACTTTCTTCGTGTGTAAAAAACAATAAAGACCAAGTAGTTGTTCCACCTTTGGAAGTAGAAGCGCCAATGGAGACGCCTGTTAAAGAATGTTATCAAGCTATAGTTGACAAGGATACCATTACACTAACTGTAGATGTAAATAGTATAAATGAATTTAAAGGAGAATTAAATTACTCCTATTATCAAAAAGATAAAAGCTTTGGTACCATCTTAGGAAATGTAAAGGGAGATACGATTTTTGCAGAGTACAATTATCAATCAGAAGGGAAAACTTCGGTTAGAGAATTAGCTTTTCTTAAAAAAGATGCTACCACGTATATTGAAGGATATGGTGATGTTGTAGAAGCGAACGATAAAGTAGTTTTTAAAGATAAAAGCAAAATTAAATTTGACGGAAATGTTATTTACAATAAAATTGATTGTAAAGAATAAATTAAGAAACCATAAAAAAAATCCAATCGTAACTGATTGGATTTTTTTTTATAATTATAATTCTTTTCGATAGGTTTTTCTTTCGCAATGCAATCGCGGATCAAAATTTTTCCATAACAAATGAATGGCATTATTCTCAAGTAATTCGGGCGTTCTAATACAAGTCTCAATTCCTTTTTCTGTAAAAGTTTTGTAATACTCTTCAAATATTAAAGCAGTAACACCTTTATTTTGGTATTCTGGTGCAACTCCGATAAGATAAAAAAGAACATCTTTACTGTGTTTTTTAGCACGTAACAAATGTATAAAACCAAAAGGGAATAATTTACCATTGGCTTTCTTTAAGGCTTGAGATAGACTTGGCATTACAATACTAAAAGCGACTAATTTCTCATTTTTATCTACAACAAATTTAATGTATTCGGGATTAATTAAATTGATGTATTTTTTCTTGAAATAAGCCTTTTGCGTATCAGAGACAGCAACGAACGAAGCTAATTTCTCGTAAGATGTATTAAAAAGATCAAACATTTCGTCAACACGTTCCATAACTTCTTTAGTCGAAGTAAAACTGATCGATCGCAAACCAAAGCGTTCTTTAATAATGCGAGTCGCTTTCATAAAAAATTCTGGTTTTACATTCGAAAAAGGAAATGTACTTTCGATAAACTCTTTTTCAACAGCAAAACCCAATTGTTCTAAATGAGTAACATAATAAGGAAAATTATACCACGTAATCATGGTTCCCATTTCATCAAAACCTTTGGTCAGCAAACCAACTTTGTCCAAATTTGAAAATCCCATCGGACCTTCAACATGGTCCATATTGTTTTTTTGTCCCAACTCATATACTTTTTCAAGCAATGCTTTAGTCACTTCAATATCGTCGATGACATCAAACCATCCAAAACGGACTTTATTCTTACCTTGGTTTTTGACTTCAGACCAGTTAATAATGGCCGTTATTCTTCCTGCCATCTTTCCATTCTTATAAGCGACATAAAAATAAGCTTCTGCATTTTCAAATGCTGGATTTTTTGTTTTATCAAAACCTTCCAATTCATCTGCAATAAGAGGTGGAATCCAATAAGGATTGTTCTTGTACAACTCAAAACTAAATTTGATTGATTCGGTAAGTTCTTTCTTGGTTTTAGCCTCTTTTATTGTAATCATACAACTTTTTATTTGGTATTTTTTGAAGATTATTATCGTGCAAGTTCAGTAAATAATAGTAAAAATCAATTAATTATTATTCGTATTTTCCTTTACGTACGCGTTCAACTTCTTGGGAATCGACTTCTTTTTTTCCTTTTTTACTTTTCTTTATACTTTCTTTTTCAAAAGTCATGGTGTGTACTTCTTCATATCTTCCATCGTAACGCCATGAAAAACCAATTCCGCCGTACAAAACAGAAGGAGTGTTTTTAAAGTTAGTAGTTAAAGAAGCATCGATTTGCATATTCTTTCCAATCAAATAAGCTGCACCACCACGAAGAAGAGCGTCGCTGTAAAAATCACTTTTGTAACCTTGATTTTCAACAAAACCCGACCATTTGTCATTAAATCCGCGCGTTAAAGTAAGTACGTATCCATAACTTGGATAATCGGTAGTTATATAGTCGGCAATAACGTTTGTAACAAATACCCATTTACCACCAAAATGATGTTGAGTAATTAGCATGGCTTTAGGCGAAATGCTTGTTTTTGGAGTAAAAGCATATGGATTTCCTTTAAAAACAAAATTAGCACCTGCAAACACAGAAACCGCGGGAATTAATTGATGCCAATTAAATCCTTGATTCGCATCCCAACTATAAATATTGATCTTTTTGTCGTAATTTTTAAATGGATCGTAAAGCAAATACTTAGCGCCTAAGTTAGTTTGTTTGAAGTCATTTTTTTCGTAAGTAGTGTAAGGAGCAGTTACGTTTTGCATTTGATACTGCAAATCTACAATAAACTCTAGTTTTTCTAAAAATGCGCCATAACGTAAAGTTAAATCCATACCAAAACCCGATGCATCCGTATGCAGTAAATCGTGTTTTTCTTGAATACCATAAATTCCTGTTTCTGCCTGGATTACTGTTTTTCCAACTGCAAATGCAGACATAGTTTCGCCCGGGCGATTTGAGTTGATTACATCAGTATATTGAGCGAAAAAAAGTTGAGGTAAAAGTAAAATTCCGGTAGAGAGAACCTGTTTAATTAAATTCATATTTTTTTTTATTTGGATAAAGCTATAACGTATTTCAAATGTACTTATTTTATTATTTATTTAAGATGGATTTGTTAATTTTAACCAACGGATTCACTAATTTTGAAAAAATTTTATAGTTATGCAAGAAGCATCTTTTTCAGGACTTATACGATCAATTTTTTACATTGTGGCCTTTTATTACATCTTTAAATTTGTTTTTAAATTGCTTTTTCCCATTGTTATGAAAAAAGTCGTTAACAAAGCCACGGAGAATTTTCAACAACAGCAACAACAGTATTCTCAGCAATACCGTCAGGACAATTCATGGCAAAAAAAACAAAGTAGTAAAGACGAAGTTATTTCTAAAACAGCCAATTCTAAATACCCGCACGAAACCAAAAAAGTCGGTGAATATGTTGATTACGAAGAAATAGATTAGATTTGCTTTTTATAAGCGAAAAATCATCTTAAAACCAAACCCAACTACTTTGAAAATAGTAAATAAATTTTATCCGCACGCCCTAGTAATAGTAGGTTTTGTGCTTGTTTCTTTAATATATTTTTATCCTGTTTTACAAGGAAAACAAATTTTTCAGTCGGATATTGCTCAATATATCGGAATGGCTAAGGAGCAAAACGATTTTAGGGCTCAAGAGCATACGGAACCTTATTGGACAAACTCAGCTTTTGGCGGAATGCCAACTTACCAATTGGGCGCGAAATATCCACACGATTACATTGGTCATTTAGACGACGCTTTGCGTTTTTTACCACGACCTGCTGACTATTTATTTCTTTATTTCTTAGGTTTTTATGGTTTGCTATTAGTGCTAAAAGTAGATCCATTAAAGGGATTTATTGGTGCCTTGGCTTTTGGGTTTTCTACTTATTTAATTATTATACTGGGTGTTGGGCATAATGCCAAAGCGCACGCTATTGCCTACATGCCACTTGTGGTTGCCGGTTGTATTATGGTTTATCAACGCAGATTTATTGTCGGTGGTTTGCTAACGATGTTTGCCGCAGCCTTAGAAATAAACGCCAACCACTTTCAGATGACCTATTATTTACTGATCTTTTTAATCGTTCTTTCTATTTATTTTATTTACGGAAGAATTAAAGAAAAAGACTTAAAATCATTAGGTTTTGCTTTTGGAACTTTTGCAATAGCTGCTGTTTTTGCTATAGGCTCTAATGCTACCAATTTAATGGCAACTTCAGAATATGCAGCATTTAGTACTCGTGGAAAAGGGGAGTTAAAAATTAATCCTGACGGCTCAAGAATTACTGAAAATAGCGCCTTAAGTCGCGACTATATAACTGAATACAGTTACGGAATTACGGAAAGTTTAAACCTTATCGCGCCGCGTATTTTTGGTGGATCGAATCATGAAAATGTGGGAACCGATAGTAAAATGTACGAGTTTATGGTGCAGCAAGGTGTACCATCAAATCAAGCACAGGATTTCGTTTCTGGCGTGCCTTCGTACTGGGGAGATCAGCCGATTGTCGCTGCTCCAGCTTATATCGGAATTGTAGTTTTCTTTCTCGCTGTTTTAGCTCTTTTTCTTGACGATCGAAAAATTAAATATGTATTCTTGTCGGGAGCAGTAATTTCACTATTACTTTCTTGGGGTAAAAACTTTGCGTTTTTAACCGACTTCTTTATTGATTTTGTTCCAATGTATGATAAGTTTAGAGCCGTTTCTTCAATTCAGGTTTTACTTGAATTGTGCGTGCCTGTTTTAGCTATTATGGGATTGCAATCTTTTTTCAATTTTAAAGAAATCAATTCCAAAAAAGCGCAAAAAGGTTTGCTAGAAACCGCTGCGGTATCGTTCGGAATCTTATTGATTTTACTAGTTTCTAAAAGTATGTTTAATTTTGCAGGAGCGAGCGACGGTTATTATTTACAAAGTTACGGCCCTGGGTTTGTCGATGCTTTAAAAGAAGATCGAAAGACAATGTATTCTGCCGATTTGCTTCGTTCAGGATTTTTTATTCTTGTAGTTTTTGCCGCATTTTGGTTTTTTATTAAAGGTAAATTAAGTCAAAAAACAACGCTTATAATTGTAAGTATTTTTATGATTTTCGATTTGTTTTTTGTAGATAAAAAATATGTTTCTGCTAAAGACTTCGTTTCTGCACGCGAAATTGAAAATCCTTTTCAAGAAACACAGTCTGATGTTCAAATTTTGCAAGATCCTTCGCATTACAGAGTATTTGAAGTAAATGGTAATTTTTCGAGTGCGCGCGCTTCATTTTTCCATAAATCTATTGGAGGATATCATGCCGCAAAACCTAGAAAAATGCAACAATTATTTGACTACCAAATTGCTCAAAACAATATGGAAGTGTTGGATATGTTGAATGTAAAGTATATTATTCAAACGGATAAAGAAGGAAAAGAGTTTCCAACTGTAAATCCGGACGCAAATGGTAACGCTTGGTTCGTTGAGAGCATTAAAATAGTTACATCTCCAGATGACGAAATGCAACAATTGCGAAATATAGATACAAAAACTATTGCTGTATTTAATGTTCAAGATTATGGTTCTAAGTTTACCGATGCCCGTTTACGTAAAAAGTGGGATACACGAGGAACAATTACGTTACAAGATTATAAACCGAATTACTTAAAATATCAATCAGATAATTTGAATGATGGTATTGCTGTTTTTTCTGAAATATATTATGAGAATGGATGGAACGCCTATGTTGATGGAACATTAACCGAACATTTCCCTGTGGATTACGTGTTAAGAGCAATGGAAGTTCCGGGAGGAAAGCATACGATCGAATTTAAATTTGAACCTCAAGTCATAAAAACGGGAGGAACAATTGCATTAATTAGTTCAATCGGTATGTTACTGTTATTAGTAGGAGGAATATATTGGAATAGAAAAAAAGGTTTAAAATCTTAAATTTGGAACCTAAAAAACTTTTAATAATTACGTATTATTTTCCGCCTTCAGGTGGACCAGGTGTTCAGCGCTGGCTGAAATTTGTAAAATATTTACCTGATTTTGGTATTCAGCCAATTGTTTACGTTCCTGAAAATCCTACTTATCCAATTATAGATGAAGGTTTACTTGCCGAAATTTCAGATAAAGCAATTGTCTTAAAAAATAAAATACTGGAGCCTTACCAATTGGCTTCAGTATTCTCAAAAAATAAAACAAAAAAGATAGCTTCTGGAATTATTCCGAATCAAAAAAAGCAATCTTTTTTAGATAAAACATTTCTGTGGATTCGTGGCAATATTTTTATTCCAGATGCGCGTGTTTTATGGGTTAAGCCATCGGTTAATTACCTAGAAAATTACATTATAGAAAACGAAATTGATACGATTGTGACTTCGGGACCACCGCACAGTTTGCATTTAATTGGCTTAGAATTGAAGCAAAAATTAGGGGTAAAGTGGCTCGCAGATTTTCGTGATCCTTGGACTACGATCGGCTATCATAAATCACTTCGACTCTCTAATTATGCTTCAAAAAAGCATAAAAAATTAGAACATCAAGTTTTAAATAGTGCTGATAGTATTATAGTAACTAGTAAAACGACAAAAACAGAGTTTGAAAAACTTACAGCTAAGCCTATTAAAGTAATTACAAATGGTTATGACAATGAGAACGTGGCGACACAAATTTTAGACACCAAATTTTCTTTAGCGCATATTGGTTCTTTTTTATCAGAAAGAAATCCGAAATTATTATGGGAAAGTGTATCTGAATTGCTTCACGAAATTGAAGACTTTAAAAATCATTTGGAACTGAAATTAATTGGTGCAGTCAGCCAAGAAGTTTTAGAGACTATATCTCACTATAATTTAGATGTGTATTTGAATAATCTTGGGTACGTTTCGCACAATGAAGCCATCGCACATCAAAAAAGATCACAAGTTTTACTACTCATCGAAATTGACTCTGAAGATACCAAAAGCATCATTCCAGGTAAATTATTTGAGTATATGGTTTCGAATCGTCCGATAATAGCCATTGGACCGATCGGTTCTGACTTTGCCGAAATTATTACTACAACGAACACTGGCGTATTTTTTAATTATTCCGAAAAAGAACGATTAAAAGGTTTGATTTTATCGCACTACAACCAGTTCTTAGAAGGGAAATTACAGTCGTATGGAGTCGGTTTACAACAATATTCTCGTAAAAATTTAACCAAGAAATTAGCGGATTTAATACTATAAATACCGTTTTAAATTTATAAATCACAATTCTTTCCATGGGAATCGTACTCAATCAGTCTTTTAAAAATACAATAATTACATACATTGGGTTTGCTATTGGTGGCATTAATACGTTGTATTTATATCCTGTTTTTTTGGGAGCTACTTACTACGCAGTTACCAATTATATACTTTCGGCAGCAAACGTAATTATGCCTTTGTTTGCGATTGGGATGCAAAATACATTAGTAAAATTTTACACTCAATACAAGACCGAACACGAAAGAAACCAGTTTTTGTCATTTACCGTTTTGTTTCCATTACTGCTTTGTATTCCCTTATTAATTATTGGTTTTCTTTTTTACGATGACATTACTGTTTTTGTAACGAAGAAAAATCCTGTCGTTCAAGAGTTTATCTTATTAATTCCGTTTACGGGATTGTGCATGGCTTATTTCGAAATTTTTTACGCCTGGGCGCGCGTGCACATGCATTCGGTTTTTGGTAATTTTATTAAAGAAGTGGGCTTGCGTTTTTTGTCTTCCATTGCCTTAGTTGGTTTATATTTAAACTGGATTACTTTAGTGCAATTTGTATATGTAACGGCTGGTATTTATTTCGTAGCATTTATTTTGACTATGGTGTATGCTTTTTATGTAAAAAGACCGCATTTTCAATTTTCGATTCCTAAAAATGTAAAAGATGTTTTAGTGTATACTTTCTTTATTATTCTTTCGGGTAGTGTTGCCAACTTACTTTTGGATGGAGATAAATTAATGCTGAATCAATATATGGTGATCGAAAATATCGCTTATTATTCGGTTGCCACTTATATTGCCTTGGTTATTTCGGTGCCTAGTCGTGCTATGCATCAAATTGTATATCCTATTACGGCTAAATTAATGCATGATGATAAATACGATGAATTGAATAATTTGTACAAAAAAACATCTATAAACCTGCAAATGGTAGGAGGCTTTGTGATGCTGTGTATTTTTGTAAATATCGATCAGCTGTACGAGTTGGTTCCTAAAGAATACAGTGGCGGAATTTCAGTGGTTTTTATGATTGGACTGTCAAAGTATTTTGATTTGATATTAGGTAACAACAATGCCATTATTTTCAATTCCAAGTATTATCGCATGGTTTTATTTTTAGGTTTAGCGCTGGTCGTGACTACCTTTGTATTAAATATGATCTTTATACCACGCTACGGAATCTTCGGCGCGGCATTTGCGACCTTAATCTCGATTACTTTGTATAGCTTAGCTAAGTTAATTTTTGTGGTCAAACGCATGCATTTATACCCTTTTACTAAACAAACAGTCGAATCGCTTGTACTTACAGCAGCGTTGTTTTTGGCTTTTTATTTTTGGGAATTTCCCGTACATCCCATTATCGGCATTTGCTTAAAATCGGCTTTGGTGACTGTCGCTTATGTCTATCTGAACTATCGGTTTGTAATTTCAATCGAAATTAATCAAGTAATTGATAATTTAATAAAAAAGATACTTCCTAAAGCACGTTAATTATTTCAAGTCAAATAATATACTTTTTGCTACTGGTTTCCTCTTTAGAAAATTATAATGATTTAATATCTATTGAATCATAGCGTAATTTAATGGTTTGGTTGTTACTCTAAGTCTTGGCAATTTTTAAAATTCCAAATTTATTTTTTACAATCAGATTTTGAATATATTTGCGTTCAACCTGAAAATAACTATTGATAATGAAAAGTAAAATTATTTTTTTTTTACTAGTAGTACCATTTTTGCTTTCTCAAAATAGCTTTGCTCAAAAGGCCTCAACTAAGTCGAAAGTTGATGCGCTTGTAAAACTTAAACAAGATTCAATTGAGAATACTGTTTTAAGAGGTTTTCCGGTTGCTCCGTTTAGGGATACGCTTTTTTATATCAATCACAGGGTAGGTTCTTTTTCTGCTGAGAATCGAGCTAAATTAATTTCTGAAAAAATTAGATTGTTATACGATGACGATTATTTTGTTGCCGATTCGATAAAAATAGCCAATTCAGAATTTGGAGAAGATATTGTTTATAAAAGCAATACTGTTCTTATGTCTGTTTTAAGTGTAGATACGATCAATGCAGATGCGACCGTAGCGAAAATTGCGCAGCGAAATCTTAAAATAATCTCGAAAGCCGTAGTTAAAGAAAAACTAAATCACTCAACATTAGTCATTTTAAAGCGCATCGGACTTACTTTTTTGGTCTTGTTTTTAATTTTATTACTGCTGTATCTTACCAATAAAATATTCGGTAAACTCAAGAATTTTTTATTAGTAAAAAACGCCAAATATTTCTCAGGACTTCGTTTCAAAACAATTGAAATTTTGTCTCCTGAAAGACAACAATTTGTAGTTATTCGAATTGTAAGTGTGATTAAAGTACTTGTTTTTATACTAATCGTTTATTTATCACTCCCTTTATTATTTAGCTTTTTTCCTACTACCGAAGGTTATGCTGATACGTTATTAAATTGGATTTTTACTCCAGCTAAATCTGTCTTTATGGGATTTGTTGGGTTTCTTCCTAACTTGTTTTCCATTATTGTTATTGTTGTAATATTTAAATATGCTATTAAGGTTTTAAAGTTTTTTGTGGATGAAATAAAACGCGAGAACATACACATTGATGGTTTTTATAGTGATTGGGCTGCACCTACATTTAATATTGTGAAACTATTATTGTACGCCTTTATGGTCGTGCTTATATTTCCGAAATTACCAGGATCAGATTCTAATATTTTTAAAGGAGTTTCGGTATTTGTTGGTATTTTATTTTCTTTAGGATCTTCAAATGCTATCGCAAATATGGTAGCAGGTTTAGTGATCACTTACATGCGACCTTTCAAAATTGGAGACTTTATTAAAATCGGAGATGTCAGTGGAGAAGTAATTGAAAAGACGGCCCTGGTGACTCGAGTACGAACCGGTAAAATGGAAGATATAACGATACCCAATGCGACGGTTTTATCTAGTACATCAACTAATTATTCGGCCAATACACATGCTAATGCACCTGGATTGGTCGTGCACACTACTGTTACAATTGGTTATGACGTACCTTGGAAAGAGGTCCATAAAGCGCTTGTTGAAGCCGCTTCACGAACCGATTTTATTCAAAAGACACCGCTTCCGTACGTTTTGCAAACTGCGTTAGATGACTTTTATGTTGGCTATCAAATTAATGCCTTTACGAAAGAACCAAACAAGCAACCTTTAATATATTCATCGCTGCATCAAAATATTCAAGATTGTTGCAACGAAGCTGGAATTGAAATTATGTCGCCGCATTATCTGGCGAGTCGTGACGGAAGTGCAAGTACAATTCCCGGTAGTTATATGGGTAAGATCAAATAAAGGGCAGAAAAGTTCCTGTATGTTTGCATAACTTACTGTAGAATATTTATTAAAATAAGTTTTTTTAGCCTTTATGAACTAATGATTTTTTTTTTGAGTTAGCTTTAAAAATATTGAGTCAAAATATCACCAAAAGTGGGTATTGATATATGTAGGACTTTGGCGTATTTTTGCTGTGTTGAATTTTTAATGCTTTTTAAAATTTTGACAACTAAAAAACGTCGAATATGCAAAGCCACCAATTTACACAAGAACATGACTTACAGTTGTTTTCTAATTTAATTTCTAACAAAATTAATAAAGGTTTTATTTTAGAGGAACGCAATGACGAATTACTTTTTGCAGTTCTTTCTAAAGGAGGAAGAGTAATTGATCACAGTTTTAATTTCATTATTTTTATCTTCACTTTAGGTCTTTGGTCAGTTGCTTGGTTGTATCTTACCTTAGAATATTCAAAACCAAAAAAGATTTTAGTAGCGATTGACGAAGAAGGTATTCCTTTTGAAGATAAATGTTTTGTCGCTTAGAGCAACAAAACATTTTTTTTTTATAACTTCTCTTTCAAATATTTTGCCGTAACTGACTTTTTTACTTTTACTATCTCTTCTGGCGTTCCAGAAGCTAATAAGTACCCTCCATTTTCACCGCCTTCTGGACCTAAATCCAAAATATAATCGGCACATTTTATCAAGTCCAAATTGTGTTCTATCACAATTACCGAATGGCCTTTTTCGATTAATGCATCAAATGATTTTAATAATTTTTTAATATCATGAAAATGTAATCCTGTCGTTGGTTCGTCAAATACAAATAATGCTTTTTCTTTTGTCGCTCCTTTAACCAAGAAAGAAGCCAATTTTATGCGTTGTGCCTCACCGCCAGAAAGTGTAGACGATGATTGGCCCAATTGTACATAGCCCAAACCAACATCTTGTAAAGGTTGTAATTTTTGAGTAATCTTAGCTTGATTGTTTGTTTTGAAGAAATCAATGGCATCATCAATAGTCATCGTTAAAATGTCATTGATGTTTTTACCCTCAAAAGCAACTTCTAAAATTTCTTTTTTGAAACGTTTTCCATTACAAGTTTCACATGGCAATTGTACGTCGGCCATAAAAACCATTTCAACATTAATCGTTCCTTCACCTTTGCAGGTTTCGCAACGACCGCCGTCTACGTTAAAAGAAAAATGTTTAGGCAAATAACCCCGAATCTTAGAAAGCTTTTCTTTAGAATATAAATCTCTAATATCATCGTAAGCTTTAATATACGTTACAGGATTGGAACGAGAACTGCGGCCAATCGGATTTTGATCCACGTATTCAATATGCTTGATGTGCGAAAAAGAACCTTTTATTTCAGAAAATTGGCCTGGTTTTTCCGAAGCCAATTCTAGTTTCTTTTGTACCGCTGGAAATAAAATTCGTTTGATCAACGTACTTTTTCCACTACCAGAAACGCCTGTAACAACAGTTAATACGTCCAACGGAAAAATGACATCGATGTTTTTAAGATTGTTTTCTCTTGCGCCAACAATTTCGATAAAGTTTTTAAATGATCTGCGTTTTTTAGGAACTGCAATTTCTAAAGCACCATTCAAATATTTGGCTGTTAATGAATCTGATTTTAATATTTCCTTATAAGTGCCTTGTGCGACCAAATGACCACCCAATGTTCCTGCTTCTGGACCAATATCAATAATCATATCGGCAGCTTTCATAATGTCTTCGTCATGTTCAACCACAATAACGGTGTTTCCTAAATCCCGTAATGACAGCAAAACTTTTATCAATCGTTCAGAATCTTTGGGATGCAAACCAATACTTGGCTCATCCAAGATGTACATCGATCCTACCAAACTACTTCCCAGAGAAGTGGCTAAGTTTATACGCTGCGATTCTCCACCAGAAAGCGTTGAAGAATTTCTATTTAAAGTCAAATAATCTAAACCGACTTCAGTCAAAAAGGACAGACGATTGTTAATTTCGAGCAGTAAGCGTTTGGCAATTTGCTTTTCGTATTCATCTAAAGTGATGTTTTTAAAGAAATCTGCCAAATGACGTATTGGCAAATCCACTAAGTCAGAAACAGTTTTTTCATTTATTTTCACATATGAAGCTTCCACGCGAAGTCGTTTTCCTTTGCATACGTGACATTTTGTTTTACCACGATAGCGAGAAAGCATCACACGATTCTGAATTTTGTAATTTTTGGCTTCCAATTCTCTGAAGAAATCATTTAAACCTTCAAAATATTGATTTCCAGTCCAAATTAATTCTTTTTGACTGTCCGTTAATTCAAAAAACGGTTTGTGAATGGGAAAATCAAATTTATATGCGTTGTTCACCAACTGATCGCGATAATAGCCCATACTTTCGCCGCGCCATGTATAAATTGCGTTTTCAAAAATCGATAAAGAAGTATTAGGTACAACCAAATCGGCATCAATTCCGATAATATTTCCATAACCTTCGCAACTTGGACAAGCTCCGTACGGATTATTAAAACTAAACAAATGAACATTTGGTTCTAAGAAAGTAATTCCGTCAAGCTCAAAATTATTTGAATAGGAAAGTCTGTGCGCACCATTCAATTCTTGCAAATAGCAAATTCCTTTTCCCTCAAAAAAAGCAGTTTGTACCGCATCCGCCAATCTATTAAAAAATTCCTCCTCGTTTTTAACAACGATTCGATCTACTATTAATAACAGCTCTTGATTTTTTTTAATTTTTGGATTGGCTAAAAAATCATCCAAGCGAATGGTTTCATTGTCAATTAAAATTCGGGCAAAACCTTGCTGCAACAAAACTTTTAATTTTTCGTCTAATTTTCGCCCTTTCTCGACATGAATAGGAGCAAGCAGCAACCATTTACTATCAAGTTCAAATTTTGAAACGTCATTAACCACATCAGTTACTGTATTCTTCTTTACCTCTTTACCAGAAACTGGCGAAAAAGTGCGTCCAATTCGAGCAAAAAGTAATTTGACGTAATCGTAAATTTCTGTTGATGTTCCAACTGTAGAACGCGCATTGGTCGTATTTACTTTTTGTTCAATCGCAATTGCAGGAGCAATTCCTTTTATATATTCGACTTTTGGCTTGTCTAAACGACCCAAAAACTGACGTGCATACGAGGATAAACTTTCCACATAACGGCGCTGTCCTTCGGCATACAAAGTATCAAATGCCAAACTCGATTTTCCGGAGCCCGAAAGACCAGTGATAACCACTAGTTTATTTCTGGGTATGGCGACATCTACATTTTTTAGATTATGTACTTCCGCTCCTTTTATTATTATATTTTGTCTGGGATCTAGTTTAGAAAAGTCAACTTTCATAAAATTCTTCAATTTATGTAAAAGTAAGCAATTTTAGGCTGATTTGTCGGTCTTTAGAAGTGTACAATTATTAAAATAAACTTAAAATGCTAGTGAAAAAGCAACACAATTATACTTAAAATTTAAGCTCTCTCTTTCACTTGTTTAGAGTTAGCTAGAATAGGTTTATTTTAAAAAACCAAAATTAAACCTTTTTAAATTTAAATTTACCAGCTTTTTATCGATTAGATGAAAAGATTAAGTTGTTTAAAAATTAACTCTATACTACAATATTAGATAGAATGATATGCGGAAGGAAATAAAAATTGGCAAGTTTACTAGAAATATTTTCCGATTTTTTTTGTTAAATTTTAATGTTTAAGAGTTTTCTAATCGGGTAAATCTCCGATATATTGTATCTGACTGCTTTTTTTTTTAATTTTAATACTTTTATAAGTGTATTAATTTGCGTTTTAAAATATAATTGTGTTAAATTTGAGCACTTAATAATTAAAAAATCACGAGCCTATATCATAAAATTACTTTTTTAGAAATATCCCCAAATTTAATCAACTAAAAGGTAAGTATTATGGCTCAGTTGCACATTCCAGACGGTCTATTGGTCAAAAATTACGTCGACGGAGACGAAAATGCTTTAACAGCATTAATTAAAAGACACGAATCTAAGATTTTCGGTTTTATCTACTCAAAAGTAAATGATAGAGATGTTGCCAACGATATTTTTCAAGATACTTTCATCAAAGTAATCCGAACATTAAAGGGAAATTCTTATAATGAAGAAGGTAAGTTTTTACCTTGGGTTATGCGTATTTCATACAATTTGATCGTAGATCATTATCGCAAGAATAAAAAAATGCCTTTGTATCGCGAAACCGAAGAATTTTCAATTTTCTCCATTATGTCCGACGATTCGTTGACTATCGAAAATCAAATGATTTTAGATCAGGTCGAATTGGATTTAAAGAAACTCGTTGAAGAGTTACCAAAAGATCAAAAAGAGGTTTTGGTAATGCGTATGTATCAAGATATGAGCTTTAAGGAAATTTCAGAGTTAACAGGAGTTAGTATCAATACTGCTTTAGGTCGAATGCGTTACGCATTAATGAATCTTAGAAAGATAATCGAAAAACATCAAATTATTTTGACCAACTAATACTAATACGCTTACTGTTACGTTATAATATAAATTAAACGTTTGTATAGCATGGCAAAAATTTACTCTAAAAAAACAGTAGTTAACAAAGATTTGAAGGCAAAAGAGGAAGTAATCTCTTTCTTGCTTAATTATTCAAAAGCATTGACAATTGTGAAAGTCGAAAGCAGAAATTTCGAGATCGTAGTGAACTAAAAATTCTCTAGAGTAGCTCGATTTTAAAGACATTTTAAGAAAACCAAAAGGTCGATTTGGTTGAAAAGGAACTTACTATTTGTATTACTAATACATACGGTAAGTTTTTTTTTTGTATTAAGGTTTTTGTTATTGGATAATTATTTCTATTTTAGTTAAAAATATAACGAATACTTTAACAATTGTAAGATTTAAGTGAAAATTATTTAATTTTAATTTAATTTGGATTTTGCGTTAATTAATATCAATTACTCTTTTTATTAACTATTTAGATGATTTAATCGGAATTTAATTAATAATAGTGTACTATTAAATTACATTTTTATACAAAAGGCTATTTTTCTTTACAGTGATAGAATCATAAATAAATCTAAAATATAGCAATCGCGAATTGTCTTCTTAACACGAATGTTTAATGAACACCTTTTAGAAGAAAACCAAATATTATAACAACCAAACTCTCTTAGAAATGGAAAAAAACTTTACTCTACTATTACTTTTATTATTTATTGGTGTTGGTTTACATGCACAGAAAGATCAAATTAAAGAAGCGCAATCTTTTTACGATAAAGGAAATCTTAAAGAATCTTTGGCAATCGTAAAAAAGATTGATTACATGATTGTAAACGCTTCGCTTGAAGAAAAGTCTGATTTTTATTTTTTAAAGGGTAATATTTATAAAGATTTGGCGAGTAAAAATATAGATGCAGCTGAAAATTTCGCCTTGGCATCAGGAGCTTACCAAGACGTACTTCTGTACGAAAATGATTCTCGAAAATATAAATATGCTTTTAAGGCAAATATTGCACTGAAGGAGATGAAATCTACTTTAGTCGATGGTGCGATGTTAGATTACAAGCAGGGTAAATTTAATGAAAGCGCAGAGAAGAGTTACAAAGTTTATTTGTTTGATAAAAAGGATACATTGAATCTGTTAAACGCGGCAGGTGCAGCATTAACAGGTAAAGATTTTACTTCTGCAATTAAGTATTACGATGAGTTAAGAAAAATCAACTATACCGGAAAAGGTGTTCTTTTTTACGCAACTAATAAGAAAACAAAAGAAGAGAGTGCATTTATTTCGCTAGCCGCGAGAGAGTCCAATATTCTGGCGGGATTATATGAAAAACCTCGAAATGAATCTCCACCAAGCAAGCAAGCCGAAGTTACGTATAGCCTTGCTTACGCTTATCTGGAACGAAACGATTATCCTAAAGCACAAATGTATTATGATGAATCTATTCGATTGAATCCTAAATGCATTGACTGCTATATTAACATGGCCTACTCAAAATTACAACTCAAAAAAGTTTTGATGGATGAAATGGCTAATTTGGGTAATTCTGCAAAAGAAATGCAAGAATACGATGTATTAAATGCAAAGAAAGACGAATTGGTTAAAAGCACCATTCCTTACCTTAAAAAAGCATTAGTTATTGAGCCAAAAAACGAAGAGGTTACGAAATTTTTGCTAGGAGTATACCGATCACTAGACATGACAGCAGATTATAATACGCTGAAAGCAAGTTTGTAAAAAGCAAACTGAGCTACTTACTCTTATTTTTAGTAGCTTCTTTTAGAAACGATTTTTTACCAACTGTTGCCGTAATAATGTCTTTTTCTAAATTCCACGCTCGCGCGGGAGAATATTCACGTCCGTACCAAATAATTTGTAAATGCAAGTCATTCCAAATTTCTTTAGGAAACAGACGTTTGGCATCTTTTTCGGTTTGCACTACATTTTTTCCGTTAGAAAGATTCCATCGGTGCATTAATCGGTGGATGTGCGTATCTACTGGAAAAGCAGGGATACCAAAAGCTTGAGACATCACTACACCAGCTGTTTTATGTCCGACAGCCGGTAAAGCTTCAAGTGCTTCAAAACTTTGCGGCACTTGTCCGCCATGTTTGTCAATTAAAATATGAGAAAGGCCATGAATTCCTTTGGACTTCATTGGAGATAAACCACAAGGGCGAATAATTTCTTTAATTTCTTCGACCGACATTTTGATCATGTCGTACGGATTATCTGCTTTAGCAAATAGCAGCGGTGTAATCTTGTTCACGCGAACATCGGTGCACTGCGCAGAAAGTAAAACTGCAATCAATAAAGTATACGGATCTTTATGATCCAAAGGAACGGGTATTGTAGGATATAACTCTTTTAACGTATTTATAACAAATGATACCCGTTCTTCCTTATTCATTTCCGTAAATTTATGAGTGTAAAAATAGAATAAAATTTAGGATGTGCCTAATTCTGTAGCGACAAGCAGCAGTCGTATTGTCGATTAAAAAAAAAGCAATTATTATGACAACATTAAAAATAGGAGATAAAGCGCCCAATTTTGAGGGAATTGATCAAGATGGACTCGCACATACGCTTAGCGATTATGGCGGTAAAAAATTAATTGTTTTTTTCTATCCAAAAGCAAGTACGCCAGGTTGCACAGCAGAAGCTTGTGACTTAAGAGACAATTTTGAAAGATTTACGGATCAAAATTATCAACTGTTGGGCGTCAGCGCTGATTCGGCTAAAGCGCAAGCAAATTTTAAAACCAAGCAAAAACTGCCATATAATTTATTGGCTGATGAAAACAAGTCGGTTATTGAAGCCTTTGGAGTTTGGGGACCAAAAAAGTTTATGGGAAAAGAATATGATGGTATTCATAGAACGACTTTTGTAATCGATGAAAACGGAATTATAGAAGACATCATTACCAAGGTAAAAACTAAAGAACATAGTGCGCAGCTATTAAAATAAAAGATTGATTAAATTGAAAAAGCCAGATAAATAGTATATTTTATCTGGCTTTTTTTATATTTAAAAAAGAACTTATTGCAATACATTTGCGGGCTCGTAACCAAACAAGTGATGCTCTTTTATAATTTCTGCAATTCCTAAAGGAAGCATTGGTTCCCATCCTGGAGTACCTTGACTGATCATTTTTAAAACCTCACGAGAGAATACTGACAAGTTTTCTGGATCATAATCTACGACATCAATTACTTTACCGTTGAATTTAAAGAATTTATATAACTCTTTCATTCTTGGGTGCACTTTTAAGTTGTTTGAATCCATCAAAACGCCATTTTCGTCTAACATCGGGTATAAAAACACCTTCATATCACGATAAAATAATTTCCCGAAAGCTTCTAGAATTCCACCACTTAAATGACGGTAATATTTTTCGTCAAAAATATCAACTAAATTATTGACTCCCATGGCTAAGCCCATACGTGCTTTAGTATAGTTAGCAAAATATTCAACCACTTTATAATATTCCTGGAAATTCGATATCATAACCGTCTGTCCCAGCGAACATAAAAGTTCAGCTCTGTCCATAAAGTCACGCTCATCAATCTCTCCATCAGAACGAAGATTGGACAAGGTAATTTCAAAAATTACTAGAGTATTGTCTTTGTCAACTTTATTTTCTTTTTCAAACATGCGCAGTGATTTCTCATACATGTCCATGTTTACTTTAGTTACAGGTCTAAAACTACCTCGTAAAGCCAATATATTTTTTTTGTATAAGATAGCAGCTGGCAAGATGTTTTTTCCATCCGGATTAAACATTACCGCATCTGTCATTCCGTTTTTAACCAATTGCAAACTCATCAAGCGATTGTCTACGTCTGCAAAACGAGGTCCAGAAAAATTAATAGTATCAATTTCTAATTGATCTTTATCTAAATGATCATACAAATAACGCAACAAACGTTTCGGATCATTGTATTTGTAAAAAGCACCGTAAATTAAATTAACACCTAACGTACCCAAAGTCTCTTGTTGTAATTTGGCATCTGTTTCTTTAAAACGAATGTGCAGAATAATCTCGTTGTAGGCTTCATCGGGTTCAATTTGGTAACTAATTCCTACCCAGCCGTGTCCTTTATATTGCTTTGCAAAATCGATAGTTGCAACTGTATTAGCATAACTAAAAAACATTTTGTTGGGATGTTTTTCTCTGCTCAACCGTTGTTCAATTAAATTCACTTCATGCGAAAGCATTTTTTTTAATCGACTCTCTGTAACATAACGACCGTCTTTTTCGATGCCATAAACAGCATCACTAAAATCTTTATCGTAAGCTGACATTGCTTTTGCGATGGTACCAGAAGAACCTCCCGATCTAAAAAAGTGCCTAACAGTTTCCTGTCCCGCTCCAATTTCGGCAAAAGTTCCGTAAATGTGTTCATTTAAATTTATGCGAAGTGCTTTGTCTTTTATTGATGGTATCTTCTCGATGACTCTGTCACCTTTGAGTTTTATTTCTGTACCCATTTGTTCTAAATATGGCTAATTTGATGCAAAGTTAGTAAATTAGGGTTCTAATGAAAGAGAAATAATGCTATTTTTGTAAAAAACAAAGTAAGTTGAAGGTATATTTTTTAGGCACAGGAACTTCACAAGGTATTCCAATTATCGGGGTTGATCATCCTGTTTGTAAGAGTGCTGACTCCAAAGATAAACGACTCAGAGTCTCTATTTGCATTACGTGGGAAGACTATTCGTTTGTAATTGATTGTGGACCAGATTTTAGACAGCAAATGTTAGCCTGCGAATGCAAGCACCTGGATGCGATTTTATTTACACACGAACATGCAGATCATACGGCAGGCTTAGATGATATACGTCCGTTTAACTTCCGTCAAGGACCAATTCCTGTTTATGCACATCAGCGCGTAATTGATAACTTAAAGAAACGCTTTGATTACGTTTTCGAAACTGTCAACAGATATCCAGGAGCACCTGCTGTTGATACGATTGAAGTGGTAAATCATGCGCCATTTGTTGTGGGAAATAAAACAGCTATTCCGATAAATGTAATGCACGGCGACCTGCAGGTGTTTGGTTACCGAATTGACGATTTTGCCTATCTAACAGATGTAAAAACCATTGCAGTCGAAGAAATAAAGAAACTAAATAATTTAAAAGTGCTCGTTATAAATGCATTGCGCATTGAGCCACATAATACGCATTTTAATTTGCAAGAAGCGCTAGATTTTATAAATTTGGTGCAACCAGAAAAAGCATATTTGACGCATATTAGTCACCTATTGGGTTTTCATGAAGAAATAGCAAAGCAGCTTCCCGAAAATGTGTTTTTGGCCTACGACAATCTAGAAATTACTCTATAATTATTTTTACAATGAAAAAATCTTTAATGCTATATCTTTTTATAGTTGCACTTTTAATGAATGTTTTTACTTATATGTTCTTTAGTAAAGAAGTAAAATTTGAACAAGAACGGTATGAAAAGACGACCAAAAAATTACGTGATAGTATCAATTTAGTTGAAACGCAATTGATCGAAGCAAATTATTTTTCATTGGAAAAAAATGAAAACGCACAAAATTATTTCGAATCTGGAAAAGGAGATAAAATAATCGCTTACGAAAAATTGATTCCCTATGTAACAGAAAAATTACTGGATTATAACGCAGAAGCAAATGGAAATCCGTACACTGGACAAGATAAAATGGGACCAAATAAATTTATCATCAATAAGATAAAAATATTAAATCACCGTTGGATTATTGCAGAGTACAGTAATGGTGAGTTTTGGGGAGAAGTACTGTTGAAATACTTTGTAAATACTGATGAAACGATATCTTTTGAAGTAAATCAGACAATGTTGTATCAAAAATAAAATCTTTCTTATAATAGAAACTAACAAGATTAAAATGAAAAAGTCCGTCTCAAAATTGCTTTGAGACGGACTTTTTTCTATTAATTAAAACGTATTATTTTGATAACCACTCCTTAAAGTCATAGAAATTTTGAGGTGCCACACCATGGCCAACAGGATATTCTTTATAGGTGATCGGGATGTTTAATTGCCCTAAAGCAGCAGGAGTTTTTCTTGCCCACTCCAAAGGTACTACTTGGTCAGAGGTTCCGTGTGAAGCGAATATTTTTAGGTTTTTAAAATCATTTTTTTCAAAACCTTCCGCAATAATATCAGCATTAAAGTAGCCACTCATGGCAACTACTTTCTGAATTTTTTCTGGATGAGAAAGTGCGACAGCATAACTTAAAATTGCACCTTGACTGAAGCCAACTAAACTCACATTATGGGCATCAATTGGATAGTTAGCAATTAGTTCATCAATAAAATCAGCAATAGTATCACGAGACACTTTAGCTTGTTCATTATCAGAAAACTTATTTTGATCTGCATCAAAATTGATAGCGTACCAAGCATAACTTCCAAATTGCATGTCATAAGGCGCACGAGCAGAAACCACATAATAGGTGTCTGGTAGTTCTGTTGCAAACGAGAATAAATCTTCTTCATTGCTGCCGTAACCGTGTAATAAAACGATCAATGGATTTTTATCTAATACTACTTTGGGAGCTTGTATTTTGTATTCTAAGGATAAATTCATGTTGTAAAATTCAGTGTTCAATTATTTGGTATTCATTTTTGATAACGCTACTGTTAAACAGTTATGAGAATTTGCGCTAGTTTAGTCTTAAATTTGCAACCGATTATCCAATTGTCTTAAACCATTTTTGAAAAATGTTTCCCAGCAATGGCACAGGAGTAGTCTCTCCCTTAATAGCGGTGATGATCCCGTAACCCCACAAAACGGATACACAAATCCACATTGGAAACGTGATCATGAAGCTGTCAAAATTACTAATAATCGCTCCAAAAGAAATAAAAGTCAGTGATAAACCTAGGGCTTGACGAATATGAAACGAAGCAAATTTATTTTTTTCGTCTGCATTCATAGACATTGCGATCAATACGCCTATTATTAAAATGTATGCTGTTATGGCAGCCGTTTTTCCGCTGTCGGTAGTTCTAGTCATTATTATTTATTTTAAAATCAATTGTTTTTGATTGTAAATACCGTAAACTGTTCCCTGCTGTCTGGTATTTAAAAAAGCAGAATTTTTAGATTTAGAAAGAATATTTGCTTTAGAAAACGTACTTTCTACCTTTGGATTAAAAAGAGTAAAATTAGCTTTTGAACCTTTTTTGATCGAATTGTTTTCAATAGAGAAAATAGCTTTTCCCAAGGTTAATTTTTGAATTACTATTTCCAAAGGTAATACCGTTAGTAAAGCACCAAAAGCACTTTCTAAGCCAATAGTTCCATTTTTGGCGGTATCAAACTCCATTTTCTTATATTCAATGTCAATCGGATTATGATCAGACGTTATCAAATCAATAGTCCCGTCCAGAACGCCATCAATCAGTGCTTTTCTGTCCGTTTCTGTTCTTAATGGAGGAGATACTTTGTAACGCGTATCAAAACCTTCAAGTTTTTCATCAGTTAGAACCAAATGATGTACCGATGCGCTGCAGCTTACTCTCAAGCCTTTGGCTTTTGCTTTCCGAATTAGCTCTACTGACTTAGCAGTGGAAATAGTGGGAATGTGTAATTTTCCAGCCGTATATTCTAATAAAAATAAATTTCTGGCAACTTGTAATTCTTCTGCCAAATTTGGAATCCCTTTCAAACCTAAACGAGTAGAAACAATTCCCTCATTAACTACTCCATTTCCTTTGATGTTCGAATCTTGCGGATAAGTAATTACCAAAGCATCAAAATCTTGTACATATTGCAATGCAATTTTCAAGACATTGGCATTTTCGATACTTTTATTGTAATCACCAAAAGCTACTGCTCCAGCATTTTTCATATCGTATAATTCGGCCATGTCTTTTCCTTCACTCGACTTGGTCAAAGCACCAATCGGGAACAATTCTGTAGCAAAACCCAATGCCTTATTGCGCACAAAATTGACTTGGGATTGATTGTCGATAATGGGGTAGGAGTTGGGCTGCAAGGCAATGGAAGTGAAACCGCTTTTAGCAGCAACTTGCAAACCGTTTGTGATGGTTTCGCGGTCTTCAAAACCAGGTTCACCAAGCGAAACACTGCTGTCAAACCAACCTTGCGAAAGATGCAAATTCTCTAACTTTACTTCTTGAAATTTAGCCTCATTAGCAAGAGAAGTTCCTATTTGAGCAATACTACCATCTTCAATCAATACATCGACTTTTTGGTGGTGAAATTCACTTGTAGAGTCGATAATTGTAGCTTCTCTGATGATTATATTCATAACGTCGCTTGTTTAATGTTGGGGTACGATTATTTTAACAATTTGATGATTGCCATTTCTGCGAACAAAAATAACAGAGCAAAGATAACAAACCATTTCCAAATTTGATTGTCGTTTCGATCGGTTTGTAAGGTATTAAATACCGTCGAAATGCTATCTGCAGTTTTGTATTTACGTAGCAATTTTTTATTTCGTTGACTCAAATCACTTTCAGTTCTTGGATAATTAAAACTTACGTTTTCAATCCATTCCTTTTTATCAAAAACACTATAATTACCAGCTTTTTCAGGAAAATCATCAAATGTTAATTTTACCTTATTATTTAAAATTTGCTGAATAGGAATAAACTGACCTTCCTTTCCTCTAACTTCTAAAAGAGCATCTTTAGTCAACTTTTTTTCTACAAAATACGGCTGATTGTCACCAATTTTTAATGCATTTAACCCTGATGTATTGGTGCTTTGTGCCAATTGATAAAAGACAGGAACAATAAGTGGCGATTGTTGAAAATTGGAGTTCTGCGTATTTAAAGCTGCCGCAAAAACAGATACTGCCGAAGTGGATTTTCTAATAGAAGTTAAAAAAACAGATTGATCTTCATAACTTAAAACCGAAGCATAAGCACTTGAAGCTGCAAATGAATTTTTAGTTTTTGGATATTGAAAGTTAGAAATTTTACTTTCGAAAACGCCAGAGAAAAGTGGATGATCGAAATTGATCTTTGTGACGAGTTTCTCGTTTGATTCAACATTTTTAAATACTACTTTTCCAAAAGTTGCTAGAAAAGAATTGAGTCCTGTAATAGTTGATTTTTGAGACGGAATAAGAACTAAATTGCCACCTTTTTCAACGAAAGATTTTAGAGTGGTTTGCAGTGCTTGCGGAATTTCGTCGAGTTCATTCAATAAGATAAGATCTTGATTTTCTATTGAATTGTAATTCAGACTTTCGATAGAGAAATTACTAAAATTAAATTCATTCGGAGTGTAAATTCGGCTTAGAAAATTACTTTTTTCTGGGCTTCCTATACTAATTACATCTATTTTCTTTCTTTTAGAAATACTAAAATACAGGCGATTATCATATGCTAAACCATTGTCTTCGATGCTCACATAACCATGAAAAGCTTCTTTCGGAATGGTAAAGTGAATCTTTTTTTTAGATGAATCGAATTTAGTCACTGTTTTAGCGCTCAATTTTTCATTATTGTATAGTGCGACCGAAACGGGTGAAATGTTTTCACCGTAAGCTGACAAATTAATACCTATTTCGTAAAAATTATCTAAAGTTTGAATAATGAAAACGCTATCGATAGCCACATTGTTTTTTTGTTCGGCTTCTGGAATTATAAAATAAGTCGCTTGTTGTAAGTTGCTGTTTTCTACTTGTTTTTGTGTCAATCCAACTGCATCCGTAATTACAATTATATCTTTATTAGTGCTAGTTTGATGGGCTTGTATTTTGGTAATCGTATTGTCTAATTGAAAAGATTCTGCACTGTATTTTAAACTTTGAAGTTCTTTGCGAACCGATTTAATATCGGTGTTCCAAAAACTTTCAGAGTTGGTAATCAGTGAGAAAGTTATGTTTTCAGGAGTGTTTTCTAATAACTCTTGTATGGCACGTTTTAGTAATTCACCCTTTTTTCCTTTGGATTGCATGCTAAATGAATTGTCTAAAATAATATACATTTCGTTTGATGCATTTTTGCTGTCTTTTGCTTCATAAAAAGGTTGAGCAAACGCTAAAATTAAAAAAAGGAGCAGCAACAACCGTGTTCCTAATAATAGCCACTTTTTTACTTTGGAGCTTTTACGAGTTTGTATAGAAAGTTGTTTTAGAAATCGAACGTTTGTAAAATAAGATTTTTTAAAACGTCGCAATTGAAATAAATGCACCAAAATAGGCACGAGCAACAGCAATAGAAAGTATAAAATTTGGGGATTCTTAAAGTGCATTTACTACCTATATTTAATTCATCATCATAAAATTTTAATGAATTTATAACCTCAAAAATACAAATTTGTTTACAGTTTTAAAGGAAGTTGTGATATTTTTTAAAATCGGCACGTATTTAAAAATTAACTCTTGGATATTGTTTATTTTAGCGGCTCTAAAAAACAAAAAAATGAAAAAATTACCCGCCTTAATGCTTGTTTTCGGACTTGCATTCTCTCTTCAAGCGCAGCAAAAATTAAACTTGTTAATTGGGACTTATACGACAACTTGCGAAAGCAACGGGATTTATACGTATGAATTTGATACGGAGTCTGGTTTATTCTCAAAAAAGAATGAAAGCGAGAAAACTGCTAATGCGAGTTATTTGACCGTTTCTCCCGATAATAAATTTGTGTACTCTGTAAACGAAATAGGAGATGAGAGCACCATTAGTGCTTTTGGGTACGATGCACAGTCGGGCCAATTAAATTTTTTAAATAAAGAAAGTGCTAAAGGTGGTGATCCTTGCTACATTATTAACGACGGAAAAAACGTAATCGCTGCCAACTATTCTGGCGGAAATATTTCAGTCTTTAAAACAACGGCTAATGGAATTTCTGAGGCTAAACAAATAGTTCAGCACACTGGAAAAGGATCTATTGTAGGACGCCAAGATTCACCTCACGTTCATATGGTGCATTTTTCTCCCGATAAAAAATATGTTTTAGTGAATGATTTAGGTTTAGATAAAATATTCGTTTATAAATATAATCGCGATTCTGAATCAGAAATTTTAACTTTAAAAAGTGCTATTTCTGTAAAAGCGGGTACAGGACCAAGACACCTTACCTTTAGCGAGAATGGTAAAAATGTGTATTTAGTGAGCGAGATGGACGGAAGTTTAACGACTTTTTGTTATAAAAAAGGATCCCTTAAACAACTGGACGTCACTACAATTTTGGATAAGAATGCAAGTCAAGAAGGCGCTTCTGCTGACATTCACACTTCTCCTGACGGTAAATTTTTATATGTAACCAATAGGGGAGAAGCAAATGACATTTCTGTTTTTAAAATAGGGAAAAAAGGAAAGTTAGCATTTGTTGAACGCATTAGCACAGGTGGTAAAGGACCTCGTAATTTTGCAATAGATCCAACAGGAAAATTTGTATTAGTTGGGCATCAATACACTAACAATGTAGTTATTTTTAAAAGGGATAGCGCCACTGGAAAACTAACAAATACTAACAATAATATAGAACTATGCTCACCAGTTTGCTTGGTTTTTACTAAGCAATAAAGTACTGCAACGTCTTATTGAAAAAAGGCTAAAATCATGTACGATTTTAGCCTTTTTTTTGTTGTGTGCTTTTAATACCCAATTGCATAATGTGAATATAATAGAAAATTAATTAAAAATAATATAATTTTTTAGTGTCGTATCCTCTTAATTTTGAGTATGTTAATTATTTTAAAACACACATATTATGAAAAATACAGAAAAGACCGCAGAAAAAAAGACAGAGAAAGACACTAAAAAAGCAGCAACTAAAACTGGTACAATAAAGGCGAAATCAGACGCAGCTTCTGGTTTAACAGAATTGTTTGAAGATGGGTTGAAAGATATTTATTGGGCAGAAAAAGCATTGACGAAAGCCATTCCAAAAATGATAAAAAATGCGACCAATAAGGATTTGATTTCTTCATTAGAAAAACATTTAACCGAAACGGAAGAACAAGTAACGCGTTTAGAAAAAGTTTTTGAACTGATGGATCAAAAGCCAACTGCAAAAAAATGTGATGCTATGGCTGGTTTGATCGAAGAGGGTAAAGGAATTATGGAGGAAACCGAACTGGGTGTTGTTCGTGACGCTGGCATCATTGCTGCGAGTCAAAAAATAGAGCACTATGAAATTGCTACTTACGGAACGTTACGACAATTTGCAGAAACTTTAGGTCATACTGAAGCGGCAAAACTGTTAGAAGAAACGCTGAAAGAAGAGAAGGCAGCTGATAAACAATTAACAATAGTTGCTGTAAAAGCAGTTAATGTA
Source organism: Flavobacterium sp. TMP13 (assembly GCF_050847115.1). NCBI lineage: Bacteria > Pseudomonadati > Bacteroidota > Flavobacteriia > Flavobacteriales > Flavobacteriaceae > Flavobacterium > Flavobacterium sp. TMP13. The sequence goes on along the minus strand of NZ_CP193656.1, from coordinate 3,697,208 downwards.
AAAGCAGCCAAAGAAGATTAATTTTAGCATACAGTAGCACGAAGTGTAGTTCTTAAAAAACTACACTTTTTTTTTATCTTAATAATTAAAAATATGCCAGAAGGTCCGTCCCTAGTTATTTTAAAAGAATTAGTCCACCAATTTGAAGGAAAAGAAATAATCTCTGTCGAAGGCAATTCGCCGGCGGACATCGAAAGGTTAGAAGGGCGAACGATTCTTTCTTTTCAAACCTGGGGGAAGCATTTTTTAATTTGTGTAGATGGCTTTACAGTCAAAATTCATTTATTGATGTTTGGTACCTACCGAATTAATGATAGAAAAGAGAGTGAGGCGCGCATGAGTTTGATTTTTAAAAGTGGTGAAATAAATTTTTACACGTGTTCAATTAAAATTTTAGAGGGCGACATCAATTCACATTACGATTGGAGAGAAGATGTGATGAGTGAAAGCTGGAATCCTACAAGAGCGAACGAAAGTCTAAACGCAATTCCTGATACCCAGATCTGCGACGCGCTTTTAGATCAAAATATATTTTCGGGAGTTGGAAATATTATTAAAAATGAAGTTTTATATCGGTGTAAAGTTCATCCCGAGTCGCTGATAGGTAAAATTCCTAAAAAACAGATTTCTTCCATTATTAAAGAAGCTAGAAAGTACAGCTTTGATTTTTTGAGGTGGAAGAATAATAATGAATTAAAAGAAAATTGGTTAGCCTACAGTCAAAAAGTTTGTCGTCGCTGTGATCTTTCATTCATAAAAAAAGATACAGGCAAAAAGAAACGTAAAAGTCATTTTTGTAGCAATTGCCAAAAGTTTTACCAATGAAAAATCAAATCAACATAGGCTGTTCTAGCTACTACAATAGGTTGTGGAAAGGAATTTTTTATCCCGAAGATTTACCAAGCAAAGAATGGTTTACGTTTTATTGCGAACACTTTAATACGTATGAATTCAATGGAAGTTTTTATAAATTTCCAACTATAAGAATTTTCGAAAACTGGTATAAAAAAACACCAGACAAGTTTTTAATAGCTGTAAAAGCACCCAAAGAAATTACACATGTTCGCAAATTCGTTGATTGCGAAAATTTACTTACTAATTTTTATAAAGTTGCCGAAACAGGATTGAAAGATAAGTTGGGAGCTGTTTTATTTCAATTTCCGCCAAGTTTTAAATTTAGTACTGAGAATCTTCAGCTAATTGTTAAAACTCTTAACTTGAGTTTTATAAATGTGGTCGAGTTTCGTCACGAAAGTTGGTGGAACCCTGAAGTGTGGGATGCTTTTTCAAGCAATAACATTACCTTTTGTAGTGTCAGTTATCCAAATTTGCCAGAAACGATTTCTGTAAATGGACCTTTAATTTACATGAGATTACATGGAAAACCGAAACTATTTTATTCGAGTTATACAGCAGAAGAGCTTAGAGCAATCAAATTTAAAATTGCCGAAAACGAAGCATTTGTGTACTTTAACAATACTGCAAGTGCTGCAGGGATTATAAATGCTGTAGACTTTAAAGCTTTATAAAAAAAAGGCAATCACAAATTAAATTGCAATTGCCTCTTTAAAAATTTAGAAATTATTTTTACAACTTCAGTTCTCCTTCAATTCCGTCGTCCATTGTTTTTCCAGTGACAAAAGCTGCTGTCATTTTAGCAACTGCAACGACTCTATTGTGTTTGTTGTTCCAGTAATAACCTTCGCTAGGAACGACCTTAATAACGCTCAAATTGGGATCATCTTCACCCTCTGGCATCCAAACTTTTACGATTGGTGTATATAATTCTTTGATAACTGCACGATCATACGAAATACTTGCATTTCCATGAATTGTTAAAAATTGATCTTGCGGTTCTGCAAAGAAAAGTTCTACTTTAGAATTCGCTAAAATTTCCTGATTCTTGTCGCTGTGGCGGTCAGATAAAAACCAAAGAGTACCGTCCTGATCTACTTTTTGAGCAGTCATTGGTCTTGAATTTAGTTTGTCACCGCTATACGTGCAAAACATACATGTTTTAATATCTTCGGCAAGATCTTTAATTTTTTCTGCGGCCGAATCGTTTCTTAAATCTTTATGATCTCCCATAACTTTATATTTTTTTTGATTACTTAATTTATTAATTTAAAGAGGTATAAAGTTCTGTTATTAACTGCATTTGATCTTACAGAATTAGGTTATAACTTTATTAGATTTCAATTAAATAAAAAAACCGCTTCATTTTAAAATGTAGCGGCTTATATTATATTATTAGGAAGCGATTATTTCTTCTTTTTCTTTTTTTTCTGAGCTTGAATTTTTAGCATATTTCTATTGACAGAACCATGTGTTTTTTTCTTTGTTTTTGATGGACCACCTAAATTAACTTTAGTGTTTTTCTTTGCTCTATCATGAAACGCACCTTCACCATCCAAAGTTTGCTTCTTCATCAAAAATTTGATCGGTTGTCTGTCTTTTTCTGGCTCAATTAGTTTGGTTGAAATTTCAACTTCTTCAGGAAGTTCTTCAACTTTTAATTCAGTATTCATCAAAACTTCAATTTCAATTTTAAATTCTACTTCACGAGGTGCTACAAAACTTATTGCTGTTCCAGTCGCATCGGCACGACCCGTTCTACCAATTCGGTGCATGTATAACTCAGGCATTTCAGGCATTTCGAAATTAATTACATGCGAAATATTTGAGATATCTAAACCTCTCGCCATAATATCGGTGGTTATTAAGCCACGTAAATTTCCTTTCTGAAATTCGGCCATCGTACTTAAACGGTAATTTTGTGATTTATTCGAGTGAATAACCCCAAATTGACCTTCAAAATCTTCATCAATGCGGCTGTGCAACATATCCGAAATCTTTTTGTTATTTACGAAAATCAAAACACGTTCCATGCTTTCGTTGGTCTCTAATAAGTGTTTCAGTAGATTGACTTTGGTATTAAAGTTGGCAGCGTTATAAGTAACTTGTGTAATGTTTTCGAGAGGTGTCCCAGATGGAGACAAAGTTACTTCTTCTGGAAAATCAAAAAAGTCACTTAATACAGCATCGACTTCATCTGTCATCGTTGCCGAGAATAATATGTTTTGACGTTTGGCTTTCATCATCGCCAAAAGTGCGGTTAATTGCGTGCGGAAACCTAAGTTCAACATTTCGTCAAACTCATCAATTACAAGTTTTTGAGTCTCATCAAAACGCACAACTGCATCCAGAGCTAAGTCCATCATACGTCCGGGCGTTCCTACCAAAACATCAACTCCTTCGTTAATTAATTTTTTCTGTGTATTAATATTTACTCCACCAAAAATACCAAGAATGTTAACCGACATGTATTTGGTCAATTTTTCCAGTTCATCCACAACTTGAACTACTAGCTCACGTGTGGGAACTAGAATTACAATTTTTGGAGTATTAGTTGGTGTAAATTTGTATAGTTTTAACAAAGGCAAAAGATAAGCAAACGTTTTACCAGTACCGGTTTGGGCAATTCCCATCATATCTCGTCCAGACATAATTACAGAAAAAGATTTTTCCTGAATAGGAGTAGGTGTAACAAATCCTAATTCATCAATTGCTTTTTGTAATGATTTTGGGAGATTAAATTTTTCGAAAGTGCTCATTGCATTAAATTTTCTGCAAATATAGCATTAAAAACATCTAAATTCACTATTAAGTGCCACCAACATTGTCGTTATAGCAATTGTAGCGCTATGTTTTTACGCGAAATATAAATTACGAAGCAGTATAAAGGCATTGAATTTGAATAGTTTTAAAATAAAAGAGAATAATGTGGAGAATATAAAGAGATGCTAGTTGCATACTTATTTCCGCAGTTCACCGAATAGTCAGATTTAACATGAATTTTAACTGAAGCTTTAAATGTAGAAAGTTGATTACTGAAATGTTCAAGATTTTAGATTTTATTTAGAATAATTTCATCAATCATAATCATCGGCTTCTTGGTTTTTCTTTCGCGCCAAGCGGGCACTTTTGGTTGTTGTACTGCAATTAACTTCAACTTCTCATATTTTTTAAGTTCGTTACTATTGAAGGTATATTTTTGCAGATTGACCTTGTAGTTTTCGGCTATTGGTTGCACAATAACTTCATCAATCAACGTCCATTTATTTTCAGAAAAACCTAAAACTTGAACTTTTGCAGGTAAAAAAATCCAATGCCTTTGATCTTCTAAACACTGAAATTCTATCGAATTAAAGTCTGTTGCACTACGATCAATTTCAACCTCAGCATTTTCGCCGTACCATCCTGTCCAATTGATAGTAAAATCTTTATATCCTTTTATACCATCTTGTAGTCCCTTTTCTTTTTTCGCACTATATTCGTAAGATGGCTGCGTTAAAAACGACATTTTAGTATGTTCTCCCAAATGATCGACAACATTATTGTTGGCTATAAAAAGCCAATCTTGCAAATATGCATCAGGAGACAATCCACCTTCACTTAATTCGTAAATTCCGAATTCGTTGCAATATTTTGTAAAATCTACAACGCGCTGCTGCAAGTTAGGTACAACAATAAATTTGTTTCCAATTTTCTCATACATTCCATACTGCTCTTTTCCATAAAACTTTGCTTGTTCAAAAAACACATAGTCTAAGTCGAGCTTTAATTTTAAAATTCTTTTTTGTACTACTTCATCATTAGTAGAATTGTTTGCCTTGATCAATAAGTCTTCGTAATTATTCCTATTTTTTGGCGATAGAAACGTATGGCGTGCGGCAAATGGATCAGCATAAATGTCAAGATAGCTGTTCGACTGAATCTGATTTTCTTCTAATAAATTTAAATACTCTTGAATAAAAGGAGCTGCTTTTCCGTAGTATCCGTTCAAAAAATCATGGGTAATTTCTGTAAAAGTAGCGCTAGTGTTCCATAATAATTTGGCTAAAATATACTGGCGTAGCTCGCTAAAACTTCCAGGAATATCAGCGTATCCTTGGGCAAAAACACCATGAACATTATTACTTTTGAAAAGATTATAATTAGCATCAAAAGTTTGAAAGTTAGGAAATGGCGAAAGATAATTGGAGAACTCAACCGTATAATCCCACACAATAACATTTTTTGAAAGTGCCGTCCAATTTGTTAGTGTGCTAGCAATGTTTTTATTTCGACCTTGATCTAGTGCTTCTGCACGGTTCGCTTCAATTGGACAAAACATGGGATATAAATTCGATTTTAATTTTAAATTTTTGGGTGGTTGATGGGTAAATAGATAAGCGAGAGATACAATTTTAATACTGGAAAATTCTTTTGCAATTTGGTTTAAAAAATAATAATGTGCTCCTTGGGGAGTTCCATATTTAGCATTTAGTTTTTTACAATCAGTACATTCGCAGTTGATCACATCATCGTTTATGCTAACGGAAAAATAAGTTGCCTCTGGGTTTTCTGCAATCGATCGCTTTAGATTTTCTTTTAAAACTTTAAAAACAGTGTCATTAGAATAGCAAATTGACCCAGAATTGCGTTCGTGATTGTACAAAGCAAACATTTTTGGATTTTCTTTAAAGTAATGATTTTTAGGAATCAATTGGCTAAAGGTATGGCCCCAAAGACCGAAATCACCCACAGACCAATCTAACTTATGCCATTTCCTGAAGGCTTGGTCGTAAGCGCCTGGAAATAAAATGGCTCTAAAGTTAAAAGAAGGTTGTTCTCGAATAATTTTATTTTTTGGATAGTGTAAAACTTTTTTTTCAGGATAATAAGTAAAATTGGGAGTCAGTTTTTTGATGTTCCATATTTCTAAAAGAGTCGTTACAGCGTATTCCAAATATAATGGTGAATTCGCTATAATTTTTATTTGCTTTTGATCTGAAATAATTTCAAAATAATTATCTTTTTTATTCGAAGTGATTTTTAACTGAATGCCATTATTTTTTGATTTTGGATTTATGTCAAAAATTACAGTACTTATTTTGTTTAAATTTTCTTGTAACAGTTTCGCTGCCGAAGAGCATTTTTCATCAGAATAGCCAATTTGAGCAATCGATTCTTTGAAAATTATGTCGCTTTGTGCCATTAGTTGAACATTTACAGCCATAAAAAGTAGCAATACTAAAATGCTTTTCTGCATGTTTAAAGATTTATATTGAACCGACAAAGTTAGTTCATAATCTGTTGAATTATGTCTTTGGTGTATTGGAGATTGTGTTACCAATGAAAATTGGATTTGATGCGTTTTAAATTGGGAAAGCTTCATTTTTTCAGAAGTAAAATGCAGTTAATACTGTAAATCGATATAATTCTTAAGTCTTACCTTTGTGTCAAATAACTAATTAAAGCTATACTACATGCTTATTCCTGAAAACGAATTAAAAGATTTTCTTGATTCAAAAGTACTTCAATACAATACTGTAGATTTTATAGAACCTGATCCTATCAGTGTGCCGCATCGGTATTCTCTAAAAGAAGATATTGAAATTGCAGGATTTCTTGCGGCAACAATTGCGTGGGGAAACCGAAAAATGATTACTAAAAATGGACATCGCATGATGGATTTAATCGGTAATTCTCCCTACGATTTCGTGATGAATCACAGCGAGTATCAGTTAGAACAACTAGAAGGATTTGTACATCGAACGTTTAACGCAGCTGATTTTAAATATTTTATAAAAGCGTTGCAACATATATATACCAATCACAATGGCTTAGAAGCAATTTTTATAAAACATCAAACAGAGCACTCGCTGCAGCCCGCAATTCATGAGTTAAACCAAGCTTTTTTTGGAATTTCGCACCAAACTAGAACCAGAAAACACGTAGCCGATCCAAGCAAAGGATCAGTTGCAAAACGCATTAATATGTGTTTACGCTGGTTTGTACGAAATGATAATTTGGGTGTAGATTTTGGAATTTGGAAACAGATTTCACCTTCAAAGCTTTCTTGTCCGCTAGACGTTCATTCGGGCAATGTGGCTCGAAAACTAGGACTTTTAGAACGCAAACAGAACGATAGTAAAGCGTTAGCGCAATTAGACACAAGTTTACGGCTGTTAGACCCGAATGATCCCGTGAAATACGACTTCGCTTTATTTGGTTTAGGAATATTTGAAGATTTTTAATTTAAATCTGTCTTTTAAGTCATTTATATAATTTTTTTTGGCTCATTCGTGTTATTGACTAACCCATAAAATTGCGTCATCATACTTTTCTTTTGCAAAACCTTTAAATTCTCCTGGCATAATGTAACTAAAGGCATTTGTAAAGCTAATAATAGTAGTCGAATCGGTTACAATTGCTGCGCGATGCCATTTTCCCAAATTTTTTAGTCCCAACATTGCATCTTCAAACCAAGCACCAGCAGTAAAATTTGCTATATCAGTATCCAAATACAGTAAAAAATTAATTTGATCTGTTCTTGCAATTAATCGTTCTATGGCAGGAATTACAACGGTTTGGTAATTTTCTTTACTGACTGCTCCAGTTGCCTTAAAAGCGGCAATGTTTTTTGGAGCTTCGTTTATTAATGTAATCATAATTGAACTTTTTTAAATTTATTATCCAGTTAAAGCTATAATTAGTACCGTTTAAAAACTTACAGGATTATTTTTCCTTGTTTTAAAATTTCAATCTCTCGTTAGGTAGTTAAGAGACATATAAATTTTTTAGATAAAAGCTTGTTTTATTTACTTGTTTAAATAATAGAACTATAGATGTGAATTCTGTAAATCGACGCGGAGAATAAGTTCTAATTTTATACTTCAGATTTCAAGCAAATCTTTAGTAATTAATTTTTCTAGGAAAAATAAAAATAAAGAAAAAATTGAATTCTTTTTGGTCGGATTGTAAATTCGACTCGATAACAAATTGACCCAATGCCTTTTATAACGAAGAACACGGGTTGTCAGGTTGTTGACTTAGCTGTAATGGCGCATGCGCTTTCCGCCCGTTCGTGCATGCATTAGTGCTTACGTCTTTGATTATTAGAGGATCAGTTAAACAACAACAGTAAAGGTGTGGGTCAATTTTAAAAAAAATAAAAAAATATGAATAGCAATAACTTATTAGCAGGTTTAGGTGGTGCAATAGTATTAACCTTGTTGAACGAATCGTTAAAAGGTGTAAATGATGATATGCCTCGTATTGATTTAGTTGGAGAAGAAGCAGTCCAAAAAACGGCAGCTTTTTTTGGACTGGAAATAGAAAATGCTGATGCCTTATTTGGTACAACGCTTGTAGGAGATATTATTAGTAACGGTACGTATTACAGCTTAATTGGTGGTGAAGGAAATGAACTGTGGAGCAACGCGGCTTCGGCAGGATTGCTTGCTGGTTTGGGAGCTGTAAATTTACCAAGCAAAATGAATTTGGACGATGCACCCGTTGCAAAATCATTTACAACTAAAGCCCTTACAGTTGGTTACTATTTGATGGGAGCATTAGCAACTGCAGCAATTGTTCGATTGATGGAGAAGAAATAGCTCGTAAAAAATACATTTGATAAAAAAAGCCCTGTAAATTAGTAGTTTACGGGTTTTTTTGTCATTACTTTTGGATAATAGTATATCGAATATTCTTTTTTTAATTGTGGCACTCTTCATTGCGTAAAATTGATGACAGCGTTTCCGTCAAAGGTGCATAGATCCTTTTTTTTTTGAATTATATGTTTGATAAAAATAAAAGAGGCTTTCCTCGCTTTAAATATTTTTCATTTTTTTTAATAATTACTGTACTGCTTTTCGGAGGCGCTTTAACGTTAGTCAGATAGCAAAGTCCTGTTATTGGTGATATTCTTTATATGAAAGGGATGATTCCACACCACTCAATTGCCATTTTGGTCAGCAAAAGAGCAGACTTAAAAGATCCCGAAGTTCGTAAGCTTGCCGATGCAATTATTAAAGCTCAAGAAAAAGAAATAGCAGAAATGAAATCGTACATAAAACGCTTAGAAGCTGAACAGTAGTATGTTATTGACTCGTATTTATTATCGGCAAAGTTTCAAATAGAATCAGTTTATTTGAAACAAAAAAAATCCTCCAGAAGATGGAGGATTTTATATTTATCAATTGGCATTATAAGTAATTTTACTTAATACAAAGTATTTTTATTTTTTACAATCTATTTTTTCTAAAATTTATGTTATCGTAAAAATTATCATCTAATTCGTAATCAACCTCAGTTTCTGGACGATTGTATGAATTTAAGATTGCGACTTCATAATCGCGGTCAAACTGTGTTCCGCGTTCGATTCTTTTTGTTTCGGCAAAACGGTTGAAATCTACTTGTTCGGTGTACACAATTTTTCTTCCAAGATCAAGATGTGCCAATCCAATAGGTATTATGAGATGATTTTCTCCATCCTTATTAAGAAATTCATGCACTCCACCAGTTGTAGATTTACCGTACGGCGTATGATTTGTGGCAATTATATCAGTGTTTACTTCAACATCCAGATAAACCACTCTTTCTTGAGATTTGCTAACTAGTAAATTGTCTACTTTTCCGATTTTAATTTCATTTTTGTCTAAGACCTCCCATCCTATAACGTCTTTATCTTCATCTGCAACCTCATAATTAGACAGTTCATCGAGGTAGTATAAGTTTTTTTCTTTGTGTGTGCTCATCTTATTGTTGGTTCATGTTGGTTAATAATTCTCCTGCGCGTTTAAAAAAGTCTTTAACTGCCGCTTTTTGCTCTAGCGTTAAAGTTTCATTCTCTATCTTATTTACAGAACTTTTAACATCACTTAATTCGGTACTTAGATTTTCAAATTTTTGAGTCTGTACTTTTGTTAAAGCTTGTACAATAATTTCTCCAGCCGATTTAATTTTATTTGCATGATTTCCTTCCATTGGATCTTTAGTAATATAATCGGCATCGGCTCGTGCTGTATCTAAGTCGGCATTAATATCTACGTTTACAGAATTAGCTACTGCTTCGGTTGCTGCAATTAGCTTAAGTAAAGCATTATTTGAAAATTCGTGATCCAGATCCATTTCACTATTATCAGCAATAAACTGATTATATTCTGCTACTTTTTCATCTGCAATAGTAGGCATTGCAGTAGTGTCTTTCGTTACTAGTTCCTTCTCATCTACAATTGCATCATTTTCGTTATATACAAAAAAGTAATAAAGTCCTGCTAGAATTCCTGCTAAAAGCAACAACCAAGGCAAAATTGGCTGTTTTTTTTTGATTTTAATTTCTGCCATAATTTAATTTTTAGTTATTAATAATTGTTTCAACTCTTACGTATACAAATTTTTCAGCTTTTTCCAAAAGCAATTAATAATTAGAGAATAGTATGAATGCGTAGCAATAAATAGCTGTATACTAATTATATATGTAGTTATAACAGCAAGTTACGTTAACTAAAATTGTAAAATGTTACATAAATCACACTAATTAGATCACTAAAAAAATGGTATTTCATAAATAAATTATTTCGATAGAGCAGCATGACGAGAATATAAACAACTTAAAAGAGTTCATGATTTGAATAAATGAAAGCTCCTTTTCTGCAGAGAAGGAGCTTTCATTTATTCATTCATTTATTTATTTATTTATTTATTTTAGAAAGTATGGACTTACTTCACCTAGGGCAACAAATGCAGCGCCGCTATCGTCATACCCAGATTTTATAATCATTCTGAAATATCGGTACGTTTCTACGTCTTTGTATTCGGCTAGTTGAGGTGCAGTAGTGTTTAGCAGATTAAATTCACCTAAAGTTCTCCAACTCTCATTGTTGTCACTCACCTCGATTTCTATAAGTTTCACGCCGCGACTCCCGCTTTGACGCTGGGTAAATTCTATACCGTTAACTTTATTTAAAGTTTTCATGTCAACAGTTATAGTATGGGGATAATTTGATTGAGTGATAGAACAAGTAGACCAGCAAGAATGCCAGTAAGTATTAATTTTTCCATCTATAATGTTGGCAGCAAATCCGTCAGAACCTTCTCCTTCACTTTCTTCCGAACTAAAAGCGATAACCTTCCAATTGTTTTTATCGTAAAAATTAGGTTCAGGTTCTGGAATGATTATTTCCGAAACAACAAAAATAATGGTTTTAACCTCTGGATTGATAGCATAGCCTGAAGCATCAGTTATCGTGAAGGCGATTAAATAATTACTGTTTGTATCAAACTTTTTAGGATCATAAATAATAGTTGAAAAATCGGAATATTCTTTTCCTTTTGGAATACTTAAGTTTAAGTTGCTTACTTCGTACGCATCTTTTGGAAACGGTATATATTTTTTCTCGCCGTTAATTTCTCGCATCGCATTTATACTATCTAGTACTTTGTTGTCTAGCGAAAAAGTAACATCTATAGTAGTAGAGGGAAGACCTAAAGCTCCAAAACCTGCGTTAAATGTTAAAGTATCTTTTTCTAAATACTTTTCTTCCTCAATAGAAAAAGTTTTCAATTTTTGAATGCCATCTCTTGCTCTTGCGGTAAAGACAAGAGCTCCTTCTTTGGAGTCAGATAACTCTTCGTACGGAATTTTATCTTTTTCACAAGCGTAAAGACCAAATAAAAGTAATAGCGTAGTGTATAATATATGTGTTTTTTTCATTTCTAAAATAGTATTAAGTTCTAATAACCAGTAAATTGTACTAATTGTTTATTTCTATCCATTTCATTTTGACGATACGGCATAAAATAAAATTTACGTTGCCAGGTGGCTCTCGTAAAACTAATTGTTCTTTGATGAAAAGCAGGATCAGACAATGAAGTTCCTTTATTCATATTCATACCATAAAAAGCACCTCCTTGATTTGATCCTGGTTGATCGGCTATTTTCCAACGACGTACGTCGAAGTAACGGTGTCCTTCAAAACTCAATTCAATTCGTCTTTCATGACGGATCTCTTGACGCATTTCTTTTTGGTTTAGACCAGCTGCAAGTGCAGGTAAACCAGCTCGAGTTTTTATTTTATTTAAGTATAATAGAATACTTGGATCTCCCGGATTTGACTCGTTCAAGGCTTCGGCATAATTTAAATATAATTCGGCTAATCTAATTAGCATTGCTGGTCTGCTAACATTTACAGCAGGATTTACACTAAAAGTAGGATGAATGTTTTTTCTTGGCGTATAGCCCGTTTTCGGCCAGTCTCTAGGAGATCCAGCTTTACCAGAAGTACCGTTCAAGAAAAATTCAACACGAGAATTATTAACTCCTGATTTTTTAGATCCAGGGTTTTCGGCGCCATTAAAAGTTATTTGTGCATAAAAACGAGGTTCTCTGTTGGTATACATGGTGTTTGTTCCTTCAGCATAATAAGGTGTAGCAGCAGTAGTGTACGAATCTTCATTGTACTCTGGACTGTCTTCGATCTCTTTTCCATCTGCCATACGATAGTCATCTACTAAGCTTTGTACTACAGCTATACCATTATAGGCAGTTCCTGCGGTAGATCTAGGAGAGGAGTGAATCTCCCAACTCCAAACGTTACTTGCAGGTCTGATCCAAATTCCTTCGGTGCGCCATCCATCCCAATATAAATTACGACAAGATAAAAAACCAGCTCTAAAGGGATCTGCATTTTCTACTCTAAATAAACTTTTACCATTAGCCTCAGCAAGATCAATTGCCTCTTTTGCTTTTTGTGCCGCTTTTTGCCAACGACTTGCATCGTAAGACTGATTAAATAACACAGTACCATCTAGGTTTTTAAAATCGGCCAATTCTGTATTGCCATTAAAAAGTGGACTCGCATGGTAAAGTAATATCTGAGACTCTAAAGCAGTGGCTATAATTTTATTAATTCTACCTATTTGAGTTCCGTCGATTGCTATTCCGTCCAGATAGTAATCTACTGGAAGATCTAATTTGGCCTTTTCTATTTCAGATAAAACAGTGTTAACACTTTCGTCCCAGGTACTTCTCGGTATTTGAAAATCATCACCTGGCTGCGCAGATACTGTAGGAGCAAAAGCAACTGGCCCTAACTCCTTCATCATTCGCCAGTAGTAATAGGCTCGTAAAAACCGTGCTTCGCCTTTATAGTGTTTGATAATTTCTTCTCCACCTTCTTGGTTTAGTATCTCTTTATTTCCATCGATACGTTCCAAGAAAATAGTCGCCAATCGAATCCGTTCGTAATATTCCATGAAACCTGAAGGAGAACCGTCGGCCGTGATCGCCCCACTATTGATACCTGGATTTAACCAGTTGCTGGCATCTATTTCATCTGAAGTTATTCCGTATTGGTAACTGTAAGGCTGATCCCATATATCTGGGATATTTGTAAATAATCCTGCCCACCATTTTTCTGTTTGCCCACGATTGGCAAAAATTCCGTCGACAGATAATTGGTTATCAGGTTGAGTGTCAAAATAATCTTTTTCGCAGCCTGTGAAAAGTGTTGCAAAAAAGAGGCAGAATGCTATAACTTGTATTTTTTTAATATTTTTCATAGTACTATTTATTGAAAATTAAAACGTGCACCTATATTGTATACACTGATATTAGGATATGCTGCGCCTCTACCATCACCAAGTTCAGGATCCCAATACTTCCAGGGTGAAAGTGTAAATAAATTATTTCCGCTTACAAATATTCTCAACTTTTTAATGGCGTATCGATCAAAGAAACTATTTTCTTTAAACGTATATCCTATTTCAGCTTGTTTTAATCTTAAGTAATCTGCTCTTTTAATCCAATGTGTACTAGTGTAATAATTAGTAGTTTGATCCTGATTGGTGGATAATCTAGGATAAAAAGCATTAGGATTGGGATTGTCAGGAGTCCATCGGTCTGTAATTGTTTGGTACATATTTCCGTAATTTGCGCCTTGCGAGAATGGAGTTGTTCCAAAACCTCCCGCATAGTTAAAATCTACAAGGCCAGTACCTTGGAAAAATAAACTGATATCAAAACCTTTGTAACCAGCTCCAAAGTTTAATCCGTAAATGATGCGAGGTACACTTCCGTATCCTATAGCTGTTCGGTCGTTACTATTAATGACACCATCGCCGTTTAAATCTTTGTATCTAAGATCTCCAGGGCGTACATCACCAGATTGTTTTGCAGCATTTTGAATTTGCTCTTCATTCTCAAAAAAGCCTTGAGATATGTAACCAAAACGTTGACTGATCGGTTGGTCAATTCTATTTAAGTACGGATATTTCCATTCTGGAAGTCCATCAAAGACTGCTTTATTTTTATTATAATTAAAAGTACCTTTAAACGAGAAGAAACTTGTAGTACTCCAATTCTTGTTATAGTCCAAAGTTACATCTATACCTCTATTCTCAGTTTGGCCCACATTATTGTAAGGTATATTTCCCGGAGTAAAACCCGAAATATATGGAATCACATAATTAGGAAGTAAAATCCCTTCTCTTTTTTCCTGAAATAATTCTACGACAAGACCTAAATCATCATCAAGAAATTTAACTTCAATACCTAAGTTCTGTCTGTAGGAAGTCTCCCATCGAACATCACCACCGATACGGGATTCATTATATCCTGTAAAGGAGCGCTGTGATTCTGGAGAGCCAAAAGTATAACCTCCATTTTCGCCAATTGTAGTTAAATAGAGAAATCTTAAATTGGGATCATTAACAGCCGCATTTCCTGAGTGACCATAACTATATCTTAATTTGAAATAAGAAACTACGTTTGTAAGCGGTTCAAAAAATTTTTCTCTTGAAACAATCCATCCCGCTCCAAAAGAAGGGAAAAAACCATATCTTTCACTATCAACAAAGTTATCTGAACCAGAATAGGAAAAGTTAGCTTCAGCAAAATATTTATCATTATAACCATAATTTGCGCGTCCTACAAAATTACGTTGACGATACGGAATTGCACCTTTATAGCTACTAACGCGTTCTGTTGCATCTCTATGATCAGATTGATTAAATAATAGCAAACCCGACACTTCGTGATCACCAAATTTTTGAGCATAATTTGTGGCAGCCTCCACATATAATCTTTTGTCTCCAAAGCGGGCCAGTCCAAAACCTAATTGGTCTGTTCCAGGAGATGAGATTTCGGTCATTAAATTTCCTTCAGCATCGCGTCCAGTTGCAAAATAAGTTTGTAAAGTTCTTGATCGCGTTAAATTAGTACTGTTATTAACATCATAAGCAAACATTGCTGTTGCACTTAATCCGTCTACAATTACATCTAAATCTTGAGTCAATCGCAAATTTGATCGTATCGTATTACTGGCCTGATTTGTAACTCCAGATTGTGTTAATGCCATATATGGGCTTTGCAAAGTACCTTTTATCTGCGGCCATTGACCATTACTATACTGAGTTGGAATCGTATGAGGAGCGGTAGATGTAGCAATATCAAAGATTCCATTTACGCCATAGGCTGGTCTGTTGTAATCGGTTATATAACCATTCACGCCAAAATCTAATTTCGTCTTAGACGTAATTTTTAAATTTAAATTACTAGTAAAATTAAATCTGTTGAGCTTTAATGCGGAGTCATACGAATCAATGTTTTCTGTTTTAAACAATCCAGTCTCTCCATAATAGCCTGCAGACAGGTAATAGGTTGCTGCTTCTGAACCTCCATTAACATTAACTGTCACTCTATCATTTTTACCGAAATCATTAAATAAAACATCATACCAATCAACATTTGGATACAAGTCTGGGTCAATGCCACTTTCATGCTTACCAATAACCTCGTCGGTATAGGTCGGAGTTCTGCCTCTCATTTGCAAACCTTCATTATACAATCTCATAAAAGTTGGACCATCAACAAAATCGGGTAAGTCGGTAAATCGTGTTATTCCATGATTATACTCTGCATTAATCGTAGGTTTACCAATTTTACCACTTTTAGTGTTAATAATGATAACACCATTTGCTCCTCTTGTTCCGTAAACTGCTGTTGCAGTTGCATCTTTTAGTACAGTAAAATTCTCAATATCTTCTGGATCAATATTATTAATGCCACGATCGGGAACACCATCAACAACCAGTAAAGGCGACTGTGGACTACTAGCAAATGTTCCAATTCCTCTAATAAATAATGCTGCGCCATCTGCGCCAGGACCGCCCCCTCTTTGAGTTGCTACTACTCCCGCTATCTTTCCCGCAATTGCTGCTGTCAAGCTACCCGTTGGAGATCTTAAGTTTTTTGCCTCGATAGTAGCTTGAGAACCAACTACACTTTCTTTTTTCTGTTTACCATAACCCACAATAACAACTTCTTGCAATGATGCTGCACTTTCTTCTAGTTGAATGTTTACTGAGAATTTTCCGTTTAAAGCAAATTCTTTTGTTTTAAAACCGATGTAAGTAATTACCAGAATAGCATCCTTTTTGGTTACAGAAAGAGAAAAATTACCATTAATGTCAGTTTGTGTACCATTGCTAGTACCTTTTTCTATAACATTTACACCCGGTATTGGTGCTCCATTAGTGTCGTTAACAGTTCCTTTGATCTCACTTTGCTGAAAATTTAATTTTTCAATTTTCATATTAGTTTTCAAAGCGGTTTCCGAATCAATAACTAAATTTTCTGTGTTTGCAAATGCGGAGTAGTTGAATAATACGACACATAAAATTGTAGATTTATGGAGTGCCCAAGGAACTAATCGATTTTTAGCCTTAAACATTTTAAACTCTGACGAGTGTAATTTTTGTTTCATAAAATTGGTTTACTTAAGAGTTAATAGTTTTTTATCAATGGTTTATTTTTTGAGGCTCTATCAGATATTATTTAAATCTACATACAGTTGTAAACGCACTTAATTATTTTTAGTCCTGTAAATTTTTAATCCCGTGTACGAACACAATTTTATTTTAAAAAAAAAAGCATACTTTGAATTTATGCTTTCTCATTTAGTAAGTTTTTTAAAAAATATATTTCCTGATTTAATCTACAGGTGATTTTAAGTATTGTGCACGAACACATTAATTATTTGAACAAAATTTTTTTAACGAACATCTTCTTCGTCAAACTTAAAGTAAGTCACTTTTACTTATTTGGTAAAATTTTTACGTTTTACACGAAATAGTAATCGTATTTAAATTTAATATTAATATTGTATTTATTTTTAAACATTTTTTTTGTAATACTGTAAATTCAAATTTAAAGCAAACAAGTTTAAAATAAGTTTGCTCCCTACCAGTTTTAAAATTTATTCGCATTACATATCATCTTTTTTGTAACTAAAAACACATAAAAAATGCTTGCTAATCCCAACGAATAATTAGAAAATTACTGTTAATCTTACCTTAAAAAAAAGATTTATTTTAAAAAAAAGTATTTCTGTTTAAAGCTATTAGAATACCTACCACTTGTTAATTTTGGGCTATATTTCAAGGAATTTGATAATAATCGATCTACTTTGCGCTTAATACCAACAAATATGATAAAATTAGTACTGTGTTATATTAAAAAAAACTCATTAGAAACAGCTTAATGTATACTATAAAACACACACAGTTATTAAGCTACTAGTTGAGTAGTAGAGTCGTTGCTACAGTGTCGCTAGAGTTGACAATTATTGTTCATTATAAAATTGCACAACAACAACCTAGAAACGATAGATCTGATTATTTCCAATCGAGTTCGTGGTCAAAGTACAACTAATTTACAGATGGAAAAACTCTTGATACCTTATTGGCAAGATAAACAAGAATATGCGAACTCATGACTACATTTTAAAATAACGAGCCGCGAAATTCACTAATTAGAATTAAAATAATTTAAAGTAAAGTGCTTAAAATTTGATCTGAACAAACGGTGTACTAAGAGAGAAGCATGAGCTAATGGAAGTTTTGAAAAAAAAAGGAAGGTATTTTTATACCTTCCTTTTTTGTGGAGTGGATGGGACTACAATCGAACAAATTGTTCCTATTTTAAATTTTATGAATGACTGCGTTTTAAATAATTAAGCATTTGATTATTAGTGTTTTGTATTTTTTATTCGATCTTTTCAAATTTTATTTAAAGTGTTAATTTTTATAGTGTTTTTTGTCAGGCTAGTTTTTTTATAGAAAAGAATTTTAAAAAGAATAAAAGAATGGAGATATTAAATTTGAATTTAATCGAACACATAATCGATTTTAAGATTTTATATTCGATTTCTCTCCATTTTTTGATAGCGATTTGAAATGATTTCTTCAGGGAGAAAATAATTTTAAAAAACAGTAATTTTTTACAAAAAAGAAAGTATTTTGTCAGCATATTTGGCAATTCCATGTGTAAAAAAGAAGCTACTTTTCGATTGTAAAATTTAATTTAAAAACATACGAAAAATGGAATTAACTAACGACCAAAAAATTTTAGATGCAATTGTTAAAAAGGCATGGGAAGACCCTACTTTTAAAAGCAATTTAATTGCTACACCTCTAGCAACAATAGAAAACTTTAGGACACTCATTTCTCCTACCTAAAGGTAAAAAAATTGCATTTGTTGATCAAACGGACTCTTCAATAATTTTTATAAATATTCCTGCTGAGCCCAATATGGATGATTTAGAATTGAATGAAGAGCAACTTGATATCGTTGCTGGTGGAGATATAACGCCCCCTATAATTATTAGACCTACCAATTTCTCTGGTGATATCTTTGAATAAAAATTAACTTATTTATAATTTCAAAAACTAAAAACGTACCTATTCTAGATTTGACTAAGTACGTTTTAATATTTATTATAACACACATATTCATGAGAAGAATCATAAATGTTGTTTTTTCTGTCATTCTGTCGTTAAACGGGGCAACCTTTTTTGGACAGTCAAATACGGATGAAAGAGTTATGGAGATAAATAAAAATAGAAAGATGGCCGATTTCATTCTTAAGTTAGGCATGAAAAGTCAAGATGCAGGTGACTATTCGCAATCATTATTGTCCTTCGATAAAAGTTTGTTGTTGTACAACTCTTTAGGTAAAAGTCAAAAAGTAGGTGATTATTATAGTTACAAATCTGTAACATATTATTATCACGCAGATTACTTAAATGCTTTATTGTTTTTTAAGGAAAGTAATGAAGTATATAAAAGAATAAAATACAAAAAAGGAATTTCTTCGATCTTAAATAATATCGGAGGAGTTTATTATTCTTTAGGCAATTATCTAGATGCTTTAAACTATTACAAGCAGGCTATTGTTGTTCAAGAAGAACTAAACGATACAAAAATGATAGCAGCTGCTTCACAAAATATTGGAGGAATATATTCACAGGTAGGAGATTATCCAAATGCTTTGAAATACTATAATAAATCTTATTTAATTTATAAAAATTGATCTTTTTTGTCAAGCATGTCCAGATCTAAAGTACTTGTTTCAATAGCTGAATAAATTTTGATGGGGATATTTATAAGTCCGAAACTAATTGCTCCCGTCCAATTTGCTCTCATGATATTCTATTTAAAGTAATAAATTTATTTAATTATGGATTTATCCGCAGATTCATAATAGGGATAATAATTAAAGTCCATTGAAATGAAATAACTATTATTTAACTGGCTCTAATTCTAATTCCATAAACTTACCAGTAGCAATCGAGCCATCTTCATTTTCCCATTGCGTTATTACGTTTTCAATAAATTCAGGTTCAAATCCTATTATTTTCATAACCTGATCTCTAAGCTGTAGTTTAACCTTCTGGCCTACTTCATAATCTATGCGTTTCTTCAACAAATCCATACTTCAAATAATTATAGTTGATAATCAAAGTTAAAAATTTTGGCGAAATAAAATTTATATCTACAGCTGTAAATTTTATAGAATTATAAAGTAAAGTTAATTAAAAAAATTCTGAAAAATAAGCTAGAAACTATATAACATTCAAATATTAAAATATTTTTAAGTTTGTAAAGCAAACAAATTAAACACATTACATTATGAAAACTACTGAAAAAGATACTAAAACTAAAACAGCCACAAAAAGTACAAGTGAGAAAAAAACAGATGCAGACAAAAAATCTACAGCTGGAAAAGTAAAAGCAAAATCATCTGCCGCAGATGGATTACGCAAATTATTTGTTGATTCTTTAAAGGATATTTACTGGGCAGAAAAAGCGTTGACTAAAGCTTTACCAAAAATGCAGAAAAATGCAACTAATGAAAATCTAATTGCAGCAATTGAAGATCACTTAGATGTAACAAACACTCAAGTAGACCGTTTAGAACAAGTGTTTAAAATAATTGGAGAAAAAGCAGTTGCAAAAAAGTGTGATGCTATGGACGGTTTGATTAAAGAGGGAGCAAGCATAATGGAGGAAACAGAAATAGGTGCTGTACGTGATGCAGGTATAATAGCTGCATCTCAAAAAATTGAGCACTATGAAATTGCAACATATGGTACTTTAGTAGCATTCGCTAAAACATTAGGAGAAGACGAAGCAGCTGAATTATTAAGTGTTACACTTGCTGAAGAAAAAGAAGCTGATGTTACGCTAACAGAAGCAGCATACAATACAATTAATTTTGACGCGGCTGAGGAAGGTGAAGAAGAGTAAATTATAACTGCTATTAAAATTAAGAAGGCCCTCAACCATAATGGTTGAGGGCCTTCTTAATAAAGAATTTTTTCTTTGATTTATAGCGCAGTCGCAGTATATGTTACAGTCTGAAAATATGTACCTGCTGGCTTACCAAGAAGAACAGTCTGTGCTTTAACAGCTGAGATAGAATAGTCTATACTTAATGATCTTTTAGCTCCTAAAGTCGCATTACTTACTAATTTTTGATCAGCAGTACTTAAAGCAATAGTATTTAAAGTTCCTAACATACTCCCTCCAGTTACAGCTTGTATTTGCAATACATTTACAGGAATTTTATTTGTACCGTTTGAAAAATCAGCACCTCCAGCTTTTACTTTAACATCGAAATTTTTAGATGAAGTTACAATTAAGCTATTTGCTACTGTTACATTCTTTGCTGCATTATAGTCAGCTGCTGTCACATAATTAAAATCTACAATTCCATTACTAGCTACAGAGCCTGCATCAATTGAAATAACGTCAGATAATATTAAATTAACTGTAGTGCTTGCCGTATTTGAAATTGCTTGAGCTTGTGCGTTTGAAGTTCCAAAGATGAATGCTCCAAGAGCAAGTGCAGCGATAACGATTTGTTTTTTCATGATACTATATGTTTGATTTTTTGTGTCTTGTTTTTTGTTCCTTTTGAACACTGCAAATCTACGTTAGTTTTAAAAATCGCTTTGTAGTGAAACATGGAAATGCATGTAGTTTAATTACTACATGATGTTTTCTTATAAATAAACATTAATTTATTTCTCGATTTGACTTCACCTTTTTAAGCAAGTTTTTTAAATATTTATGGACTTTAAATGGCACAGCTTTATTTGCATAGTGATGGCGTATTTAACCGCAGATAAATGTGCGTTTTGATGCTTAATTTTTTCTTACTTTTGGAGTGATTTTTATAAATTTTTTTATTACCCTAAAATTTCTGTTTATAAATTTACTTGATATTCTTAACTATGGAAAAATTATTACTTGCAGACGATGATATGGATGATCGTCTTTTTTTTCAAGATGCTGTCGAAGATTTATTTTCAACTACGACTTTATCAACCGTTAGTGACGGAGTTGAATTAATGGAGTTCTTGACAAATAATAGAGATCAATTACCTGATGTTCTTTTCCTTGATTTAAATATGCCACGTAAATCAGGTTATGAATGTCTACTAGAGATCAAATCTACTGAATCTTTAAAATTGTTACCAGTTGTAATTTTCTCTACTTCTTTGGATATTGATATGGTAAATAAACTATATGAAATTGGAGCCCATTATTATATTAGAAAGCCAGGTGACTTTAGCATATTAAAAAAGGCAATTTATCAGGTAACAGTATTATTAACTCTAGATAAAATTAATCAACCAGAAAGAAGTAAATTTATCATTCAGTGCTAATACATTTTTAATCCTATCAATTTGGACAATCCATATTATTTTCTAGAAGGTGGAGGCGACATGGGACTTCAAATTCGCAACAAAGACTGGACACAAACTCCGCTAGGAAGTCCAGAGACTTGGCCTCAAAATCTGCAATCTGCCGTTTCTATCATACTCAATAATCCTTTTCCAATGTATATCGCATGGGGAAAGGAATACCGACAAATTTTTAATGATGCTTATGTGCCCATTTTAGGACATCAAAAGGAGATAGATGCTTTGGGGAAAAGTACCTCTGAAACCTTTTCAGAGGTTTGGCATATTACTGAACCTATTTTTAAAGCTGTGGAACGAGGAGAATCTGTAGGGTTTTCAAACTTCATGTTCCCATTATTAAGAGAGGGCTCCATTCAAAACTGTTATTTTGATTTAGCATACAGTCCCATATTTTTGCAGGATCGATCCATAGGAGGAATTTTAATTACCATTTTTGAGACTACCGCTAAGAACCTCGCAGATGAGGAACTAAATAAAAGCGAGAAGCGATTTAAAGCTATTGCTGATAATATTCCAAATCTTGCATGGATGGCAGACGCAAAAGGGGATCTATATTGGTATAACAAACAATGGTATGATTATACGGGAACCACCTTTGAAGAAATGAAAGGTTGGGGATGGAAGTCCGTTTATCGTGAAGATGAATTAGTAAATATATTTAAAGAATGGAACTTATCTTTAGAAAAAGGGATACCATTGGAGATGAGTTATCCCATTAAAGGTGCGGATGGAAATTATCAGGAATTTTTAACTAGAGCTCTTCCTGTAAAAAATGAAGAGGGAGAAATTACAACTTGGTTTGGTACTAACACAAATATAACTTCGCAAAAAGCTACAGAGCAGGCGCTCGATGACAGTAAAAAAGAATTAGAATTTGTAATTGAAGCTGCAGCTTTAGGAACATTTGATTATAATCCAATAACTAATAAATTTTCAGCTAATACCCGTTTAAAAGAATGGTTTGGTTTAAGTGCTGACCAGGAAGTAGACTTATGTGATGCCACAAAGGTTATTGTAGAAGAGCATCAAGAATATGTTTTAAGTGCTATTGCAAAAGCTTTGCATTTTTCTTCAGGAGGTTTTTATGATCTCGCATACAATATTGTAAATCCTATTTCTAAAAATGAAATTACATTGCATGCAAAAGGGAAAGTGCTATTTGATGATAATCATATGCCATTCCGATTTAATGGAACAGTAGAGGACATCACGGCGCAAAATACTGCTCGTAAACAATTAGAGCAAAGTGAGAACAATTTAAAATCAATTATACTACAAGCGCCTATGGCTATTGCAATTTTGCGTGGCCCTGAGTATGTTGTTGAAATAGCAAATGAAAGTGCATTAAACTTATGGGGTAAAACCCTACAGGAAGTTAATAATATATCTGTTTTTGAGTCCATATCAGAATTGTCTTTACAAGGAGTTAAAGATATTTTAAACAATGTAAGAGCATCAGGAAAACATTTATCCACCACAGAGTTGCCATTAAAAATTATGCGATATGGTACATTAGAAACTGTTTATATGAACTTCTCGTATGAACCTATTTACGATGATCAAAGCAACAGTAATAAAATTATGGTTCTAGGCTATGATGTAACTGCCCAAGTGATTGCTCGAAAAGAAATTGAAAAAAGTGAGCAAAGCATTCGTAGTTTAGTGGAAAGTGCACCATTTCCCATTGCGGTTTATACTGGGAGTGAGATGCGTATTACCCTTGCAAATCAATCCATGATTGATGCATGGGGAAAGGGAAGTGATGTTATTGGGAAATTATATAGAAATCTTTTACCAGAATTAGAAAAGCAGAATGTTTTTGAGCAAATAGAAAATGTTTATAAAACTGGAATAGCATTTAATGCTAAAAACCAGCCCGTAGCTATTTTAAAAAATGGATTTTTAAAGGATCATTATTTCAATTATAGTTTTACTCCACTAAAAGATTCAAGTGGTGCGATTTATGGTGTAATGAATACAGCGGCCGAAGTCACTGAATTAAATGAAGTTAAAGAAAAAATACAAGAAAGTGAAAAGCGCTTTCGTGATGCGGTGCATCAAGCTCCAGTTGCTATGATAATTGTGCGAGGCCCAGAAAATATTGTTAGCATGGTTAATGCCCCTTATTTAGAATTAGTAGACAAATCCACAAGCGACTTATTATCAAGACCAATATTCGAAGCTTTACCTGATGCAGAGGAAACAATTAATCCCATTTTTAATGAAATTTATAGAACCGGTGAAGCGTTTCATGGTTACGAATTCCCAGTGACTTTAACACGATTTGGTAAAAAGGAAAACTGCTATTTTAACTTTGTATACCATCCTTTACTAGATGGCAATACAGTAACAGGAGTTATGGTTGTTGCTACAGATGTAACGGCTAATGTTACAGCAAAGAAGTTATTAGAGGAAAATGAGCAAAAATTCAGACTCTTAGCGGACTCAATGCCTCAATTTGTGTGGACTGCTGATGAGAGAGGAAAATTGAATTATTTTAATCAAGCTGTTTTTGATTTCTCAGGATATACTAAGGAGGAAATTGTTGAAAAAGGTTGGCTTTCAATTGTCCATGACGACGAGAGAGAAGAGAACACTAGGAGATGGATGGATGCAATAGCAACTGAGAAAGACTTTATAATTGAGCATCGCTTTCGAAAAAGTGATGGAACATATCGTTGGCAATTAACTAGAGCTATCCCGCAACGCGATAAAGAAGGAAAAATAACAATGTGGGTAGGTACTAGTACAGACATTCAAGATCAAAAAATGTTTACGACTGAGCTAGAACGAGAGGTTATGGAACGCACAAAGGAGCTTTTTCAGAAGAATGATGATTTAGAAAAGATGAATAAGGAATTACAGTCCTTTGCTTATATATCTAGTCATGATTTGCAAGAGCCTTTGCGGAAAATTCAAACATTCGCGACTCAACTTAGAGAAAGAGAGTATGACAATATATCTGAGGGAGGTAAAAATAAGTTTATAAGAATGCAAAGTGCTGCTGATCGCATGCAAACACTTATACAGGATTTACTTGCTTATTCTAGAACTAGCATTCAAGAACGAATATATGAGAAGGCAAATATTTCTACTATAGTGGAAGAGGTAAAAGAAGATTTAGAGTACGATTTTGAAGGAAGAAGCACTACTATAAACATTATAAATGACTGCCAAATTGATGTTATTCCAGTTCAATTTAGACAAGTAGTATTTAATTTAATTACCAATTCACTGAAGTTCAGTAAACCTGATTGCGATGCAAAAATTACTATTGACAGCTTAGTAGCTTTTGGATCAGAGTTAAACAATTTAAATTTAAAGCAAGATGTAGAATATTGCTATATAAAATTTAGCGATAATGGAATTGGATTTGAAGAGGAATACAGTGAGAAAATATTTCAAGTATTTCAGCGCTTGCATGGAAAGGAAAAGTTTCAGGGGACCGGTATTGGTTTAGCGATTGTGAAAAGGATAGTTGAAAATCATCGCGGAATAATAACTGCACATGGAATTTTAAATGAAGGTGCTACTTTCAAAATCTTTATCCCTACTTCCCATTAATATTTAAGAATTTTAATTTATAATCAAAAAAAATACTCGACATTATAATGCCGAGTATTTTTTTTAAAAATAGATAAGATTATCTGTAAATATCTTGACCTCTATTTGTTTTCCAATTTTGCTCTAAATAGTCAGCATCTTCGTCATTTCTTGGATGAACTCCCATTACAACATGACCGTTGTTAATACCGGACTCATACAATTTTGCACGATCTTCAGGTATTCCTGAACCAACTAATGCGCCAATAATTCCACCTGCAATTCCTCCTGCACCTGCTCCAGCTAATCCAGCTGCTAATGGTCCAGCAACTATTAGTCCTAAACCTGGAATTACTAAACTTGTACCTATAGCAGCAATTACTCCAACAATAGCTCCTACTGTTCCACCAATGGCAGAACCAGTACCTGCAGTTTCAGCCGCTTTAGTTCCTAATTCAGAATTATCATTCTCATCAGAATAGTATTTTTTTCGTGTCTCATCTGACATCACTAGATTAATGTCCTCTTTTGCATATCCGCGCTCATGTAATGCATTATATGCGCTTTCTGTACTTTCACGGTCAGAGAACATTCCTGTTAGCATTTGTCCTCTGTCATTGTTGTGGTTGTTGTGATTATTTTCCATAATATATTTGTTTAATTGGTGAATTACTTTTCTCCTTTTACAAAGTTGGCAAATGCACAAATAAAAAGTCTTACACTATTTTTTAGAATTTTTATGTAATTCAAAGTACTGATTGTGAGTGCTGTAAAAATCATTATTTTTACTCATTTCAAAACCTAAGTACATGTGCTACCACACCATACAAACGAAATTAGCTTTACAAATTGAAAAGCGGTTTAATGCCAAAATTAAGGACAAAAGTTCCTTTGCACCTGATGATCATATCAATGGATTTACGTTTCCTAAAACTCCAATAATTACAAATGAGGATATTACTATTATAGAGCACTTTAATTGGGGCTTAATCCCTGCGTGGTCAAAAAACGATGATATTAAGGTTATGACTTTAAATGCTAAAATTGAAACCGTTAAAGAAAAGCCATCTTTTAAAGATGTTGTCAATCAAAGGTGCTTAATCATAGCTAATGGGTTTTATGAATGGCAGTGGTTAGATTCTAAAGGGAAAAACAAAGTTAAATATGAAATAGGAATTGGCGATGAAGAGTTATTTGCTTTTGCAGGATTATACTCCCGATGGAATGATATTCAATCTGGCCAATTAGTTAATACATATACAATGTTGACGACTCAAGCAAGTCCATTAATGGCTAAAATTCACAATATTAAAAAAAGAATGCCAATAGTTTTAAATCCAGAAGATGAAAGTAAGTGGCTTAACTTAGCACCAATCGAAGATTTCGCATATTGGACATGCTAACTTAGCCTACACAGAAAGTTAAGAAATAATCTTAATTTTAGCCTATGAAAGAAGTCCGCAAAATTTATGACAAAGCTTTTAAAGAAAAAGCCGTTCAATTGAGTTATGAGAGAACAAATGTATCAGAACTCGCCAGAGAGTTAGGAGTTACAGCACCACAGTTGTATAAATGGCGTAAAGAGTACGAGGAGTTTGGAGAAGGAAGTTTTCCTGGTAAAGGAAATTTAAAACTCACTCCCGAGCAAGAAAAAATCCACGAATTGGAGAAAAGACTCAAAGATGCCGAGTTAGAACGTGATATATTAAAAAAAGCAATCGGCATTTTTTCCATGAGCGGTCGATGATTTATAGTTTCATTAAAAACAATGAACAAGTATTCCCGATTGAAAAAATGTGCAAAGTTCTACAAGTGAGTAGTGGAAGTTATAACCGATGGAAAAAACAATCAATTACCGCAAGACGACAGCTAAAAATTATTATAAAAGAACAGATAACATTGATTTATTTTGCAGCGAAACAAAGATATGGAAGTCCTAGAATAACATTGGAATTACAGCATTTAGGTTATAAAGTTTCACGAATTACAGTTGCAAAATATATGAAAGAACTTGGCTTGCGAAGTAAATTAAGCAAAAAGTTCAAAGTTACAACCAACTCAAATCATAATTATTTAGTTGTCGAAAATTTATTAAATAGAGAGTTTATTGTAAAAATGCCTTCAAAAGTTTGGGTTTCGGATATTACTTATATCTAAACTAAAGAGGGGTTTGTATACCTGACCACTATTATGGATTTATACGACAGAAAAATTATTGGTTGGAGTTTAAGTGACGCAATGAATACAGAAGAAACTACGCTTGGAGCTTGGAAAATGGCGGTTAAAAACCGAGATGTCGATGAAGGTTTGATTTTTCATTCTGACAGAGGTGTCCAATATGCCAGTAAAAAGTTTGTAAATGTTCTTGATTCCTATAAAAAAATAACCCGCAGTATGAGTCGTAAAGGAAATTGCTGGGATAATGCTGTGGCGGAAAGCTTCTTCAAATCTTTGAAAACGGAATTGATTTATGGGAACAAACTGATTTCTAAAGAACAAATGAAACTGGAGATCTTTGAATACATTGAAATTTGGTACAATAGAAAAAGGAGACACTCTGCTTTGAATTATGCAACTATTGAAGAATTTAACAATCAAATTAATTACAAAAATGTAGCTTAACTTATACTGCAGGTTTTATTTGCATATCCAATCAGAAATTTATAATAATACTAAATAGATGATTAGATATTTATATAGGTTTAATTAAATAAAGCCCAAGATTTTAGTCAAGGGCTTTTTTTACAACAACAATTAATTTTATAAACTCTACATCTATTGGAATAGAATTAAAACATAGTATTTTCATTATTTTATGGTATTAATATTGCAATTATTTGTTCAATATTTTTTTCATCTTTATTTGTTCAATCTTTAATTTTAATAATTTATTTTCTTCTTCAATCTGCTTAAACTCTGGTTTTTTTAAACTGCCAAAATTTGTTGTTTTAATTATTAAAATATTAATGAATGCTATTATTGTCATTGCGAAAAATAAAAGTACAGAAAGATCTTATAGATAAAAAGGTTGGTGATAGTGCAATATTGGACTACATACAGCGCAAAGGGAGTTTAAAATTGTGTCAATAAAATATTAAAAAATTATATTTATAAAGCAATTTCAAGTTATTTTTGGCGATAAGCTAGACGTGAAATTGTATTAGATTCTTCACTGTGCGGTAAGCTATTTCCCACCGTCGCTCGGCTTTGCGACGTAGCGAACTTTCTAAATCAATATTTTCTGCCAAGAAAAATGTAGTGGCAAAGATACACTTGAATTTGTCAAAAATTTCGTAATGTTACAAAATTGCGGTTAGCGTTAGTAATTAAATTATTTTTAAAGCCCCTGAATCTGCTCTTAAAGAAACTCCGTTTGTAGCAATAGATAAAGGACTTGATAAGTACGATACTAAATTTGCAATTTCATTTGGATTAAATAGTCGTTGCATTAATGTGGATTAGATTGCTGAATAATTGCATTTTTCATTTCTTGAAGGTCAATATTTTGCGCACCTGCAATTTGTTCAACTACTGTTGCAATTCCATCGGAATATGTTGGTCCGCACAAAATTGTATTGATTGTATTGACTGTAATTTCTGTCCCTTTAGTCAGTTTAGATAATCCATTTGCCTTGCAGAAATAGCTGCTTTTGTCATTCCGTAATGAATCATATTTTCAGGTACATTTACACCAGATTTGCTACTAATAAAAATAATGCGTCCCCAAATTTCATCTTGCATTCTGGGCAATAATTTTCGAGACAGTCGAACAAAACTCATTACATTTATTTCGAAATATTTGTACCAATCTTTGTCTTCGATATTTTGAAATTCTTCCATTTCAAAGATTCCAACATTGTTTATCAGTATATCTATATCTGTCAATTTTTGAAGTAGATTTTCAATGTCATCTTTATTTGTGAAATCAGCAGTTATTGACCGTTGCAATCCCACAGTTGAGTCATGACATGCATTTAAGCTTCTTTTAGCAATTTAACATGACCCGCACGAATCAGGTCAAACGCGCTGAAAGTGTTGCGGGTTTTTGTTTTTGTTACTTTTAAGTATGTTTTTCAAAATCATTATTTAAAAAGGTTCATAACAAAATCTAAGACTTTATGTTCCTTCTTAAACTTGACATGTACATTCTGAACGGCATTTATATATTCATAATGTGGGATACGGTTAGAATTTTCATCCAAGTCCCATATACCGCAGTTACTGTAACTGTTCAAATTATCCCAATCGGGTCGGTCGGTTATAGGGTAAATACAAATGCCATTAATATCTACTCCATTTTTTCTTGCCGTAATACATTCTTGTATTATTTCTTCAATCCACTCCACGCGGCCAGATCCGAAGTGCCCAGTTTCCGAAAGAAAAATAGGCTTTTTATACCGCTCATAAGCAGTTTGTAATAAGTCTGCAACAGGTGTTCTTTTCTGCTGTGGATCGGGCCAATCTAATGAATCACCGTCTGCTATCCACTGACAATTCCAATAATAGTTAAATCCTAATATATTCAGATATTCCTCAGATCCCCCAAGTTCTGGGCACATTCGGCCTGCTATGATGTCCATAGCTTGAAATTGATGTTCATTTAAATTAAACAAATGAACTAAATCCTCAGTTCCACTAGGGTGTATCTTAACTAAAGGTTCAACTAAAACGATTACGCAAGTAGGAGCAACTTGTTTTAACTTTTGGATTCCCAAAATAGCTGCTTTACATAAGTGATATTTAATGTCCCAACCACTGTTTACAGCAAAGGGCACCGTTCCTCTCACCTCGCCAGAATGCCATGACAAAAAGCTAATTTCATTGATAGGTACTACGTACAATTTTTGTGTTGATTTTTGCTGATGAAATGTTGCAAATGCTGCACACAAAGCCGTAAATCTATCACAAAATAGAGGATGAGTGGGGTATATGCCATCTGGATAACCAAAGTGAATAAGATCCCAAATTTGCTGTATTCCATATTTCTCTGCCGCCTGCATACGATTGTAGACTTCGGAGAAATCAAAAAGACCGGGAGCGGTTTCTACAGCACTCCAACAAATACCCTCACGCACAGTTTTTATACCTGTGGACGAGAGGGCATAATAATCCTCGTCCACGCGAATATCATGTTGCGTCACCTTCAGAAGATTTATTCGCTCTCCCGAACGGTTAATGTGGTCCGCACATTCATAGCCGCCCATCAAAAAAGTATTGAATATATTCATTTAATCTACCGTTTGAGATTTTTCTTGCCCTTCCAACGTGTAAAAAAGATCCAACGCATTTTTAAAGGCTTGATCCATGTTGAAATATTTATAATTGGCTAATCGTCCCACAAAGTGAATATCAACTAGTTTCTCCGTCTCTAATTTGTACTTGGCATAAATCTCCTGATTTCTAGGGTTTGGAACTGGATAATAAGGTTCTCCTTCGTCGACCGTAAACTCTCTAACGACCGTCGTTTTGCTAGACTTTTGATTGCCGAAATGCTTGTATTCAATTATCCTCGTGAAATCAACTTCAGTTCCGGGGTAATTTACCACCGAATTCTCCTGAAAGAATTCCGCATCGACGGTCTCACTCACAAAATTGATCGAACGATACTCCAGTTTTTCTGTAAGACTATGTTTAAAATCAAAAAAACGATCTACTGGCCCAGTGTAAAATAATTTTTCGTAACCGCTGTACTGTTCTTCGACGTCAAAATAGTCAGTCTCTAGTTTTATTTCTATATTAGGATTGCTTAAAATATTTTCAAATAGTTGTGTATAGCCACCTTTTGGTAATGCTTGATGCACATCAGAAAAATAACGATCATCATAGTTATGACGCACTGGAATGCGATCTAGTACTGAGGCGTCAAGTTCCGCTGGATACTTGTCCCACTGTTTTTTTGTGTAATGTTTAAACATTTTTTCATAAAGAACTGGCCCAACGCGATTCAGCACGGCCTCCTCGCCATTTGCGGGATTGTCCAAAGGTGTACGGTTATCTTCGAGCCATTTCTGCATTTCTTGCTCAGAGCTTATTTGCGTTCCAAACAATTCATTTACCGTAGTAATGTTAACGGGTATTGGAACCATTTTATCGTCTACTTTTGCAATTACCTTATGTTCCCATGGGTACCACTCTGAAAATTTATTTACATAATCCCACACTGATTCTTCATTTGTATGAAATAAATGGGCACCGTATTTAGAAACTAATATTCCATTTTCATCAATATAATCATAACAATTGCCTGCAATATGATTTCGTTTTTCTAGTATTAAAACCTTTTTACCTATAGCGGCATATCGCTCTGCAAGAACGGCTCCTGATATTCCGGCGCCGATAATTAAAATGTCAATTTGTTTCATATTGCGTAAGTTTCAAGAATAGACTGCATTCTGCTAACAGTAGCGTCCCATGATGTATTTTTAAGTATTTCCTGGTACTCCCTTTGCAGCGGCAACTGTTGGTCTAGTTTATCTAGTAATAATGTAATGGATTGTGCAAAATCCTCTGGTGTATCTATAAGACTAACACAACTGCTATAATCTCTAACTACATCGGTTATTTTTGTTGAGATAATTGGTTTGCCCGCGGCCATATATTCCAAGGTTTTAGTTGGACTTATATATTTGGTAGCTTCATTTAAAGCAAATGGCATCATCGCAACATCAAATGCTTTTAAATAAGCAGGTAGTTCATTGTAAGAGCGCATACCCAGATAATGGATGTTATTTTCTTTCGGTAGCTCCTCTTCCGATATTTTAGCCAATGGCCCAATCATAACAAATGAAATATTAGGTAGCAATTTTGCGGCTTCATGTAATAATGATAGGTCAATTCGTTCGTCAATTACCCCAAAATAACCCACCATCGGAGTTTCGATGTGTGCTACGTCTGCGGGAATTTCAATTCCGTTTAAAGCTTGAGCGAAATGAGGTTCATCAACGGAGCTCGGAAAACAATATACATTTGAGTGAAATTCATTTTTAGATTCATAAAGTGATTTCCCGCCAGTAAAAACAATATCAGCAACCGACATTAAGTTCTTTTCTTGATTAATTAATTCCTGCGGAGCGCCTTTAAACAAAGATAGTTCATCCATACAGTCATAAATAACAGTCTCGAAGTTAAACGAACAGAGTAATGGACTGAACGAAGCGGAGTAAAACCATCCTACAGCAACATTGTGATTTTTTACATATTGAGGTATTATATTTTCAATTGCTTCTATATTTTTTACTTTCGGTTGCAGAACATGAAGTGTTTCACTTATAACCATCAAGTTTGCAGTGTTTTCTTCTTCTAAACTGTAACCTATAGGCTCCTCAATCATTAAAACTTTCATTGTTTTTGAAAGTCTGCTTATAATATGTTGTGGCCGTTGGTAAACGAATTGCCACCTTAAATGACAGAAAATAATCATATCGTACTGAGTTGAATTATCATTTTCATCTCCAAATACTACTTTTTTAACACTGTTTTTAATGGGATCTTTTAGCATGACATCTAAATTTTAACTGATTCAATCTATTCTTTGCGGTCGGATTTATGATTTTGACCAGTACAAATTTAGCATCACTTAACAATTTAAGGATTACATAATTATCTGCTAAATTTACATAATTATTAAAAAATTAAAATTTAAAGTTTAACGCTATATTTAGCAGCATTTTGCAGCTTATTATCTCAAATTTAAAATTTATCAGGTTGATAATCAATTTAAAATAAATCGTTCAATTAGCACGAAAATTCATCTATTCGTCACATAGTGTTTCTGCGGTTCATGCACACCAAAAAATATTAAAGACATTAAAAAAATAACAGTAGAATTTACAGCAATCTTCTCTGTGCAGGCAAAAAAAAATCTGCAATTGATGCAGATTTTTTTTAACTAAAATTTAAATGGAGATTTGCAATAAAGCAGGTCAACTTGGAGCTATTCTGCAGCAATAATATTAACAGCATTGAGCGCAACCTCATTCAAAATACAATCAGATTCTTTTTCTTCAGCCAATGTTTGTGCTAACAATTTTGCGGCATCATTTTCTCCCAAAGTTTTTGCAAATGCGACTAAGGTTCCATAAGTAGCAATTTCGTAATGTTCGATCTTTTGCGATGCGGCAATAATTCCAGCATCACGAACTGCTCCGGGCATCGTTTCTTCAAGGATGCTATCACCTTCTTTTAATAGTCCGGCCAAAGCTTCACATTTTTTTCCTTCTGCTTTTTCGCCAAGCAGTTCAAATACACTTTCTAGGCGAACAACCTGATTTTTGGTCATTGCCAAGTGCGCTTCGATTGCAGAACCAAGACTTGGGGCTGTTGCATTCGCGGCCATTTTTGGTAAAGCACCAACCAACGCATTTTCTGCCCAATAGATATCTTTTAGACAATCAACAAAAAATGCTCTTAAGTCTAACGCAGCATCGGTAGCTGGTTGTACCATTAAATCATTGTTTTTACTGGGACTAGCACTTTTTTCTTGTTTTATTTCTTCTGGATTTTTCATAAAATTTTATTTTTTTAGTTGTATAAATTTACCTCACGTTCCCAAAAACGGTGTTTGCCCATCGCGGCTATAAATTCTTGTGCAAAATCAGCTGAACCTTTTTCATTTGTTAAAATAAGGCCATCATCATCATTATTTATTTTTGATGCAAAAGGAGCTGCATTAATTACTTTCGACGCTTGACCGTCTGCGCCTATAACTTTACAATGTTTGTAAGCATCATTTAAAAATTCACTTACATCATCGTTTTCAGCAAGAGCATTTAACTCTTCTCCATCAGGAACATAAACTGCATCAAACAATACTGATGAAGCGGTTAAGAAACTAAAGTCAACTGGAATTGCGCCATTTTCTTGCGTCAATAAACTGCCTAAATGAGGTGCGATAATAAATCCTTTCGCATCTGCCTTTAATAATGCATTTTTCATATTATTAACACAAGCTTCCGAAACGCCTTCATTGCAAATTATGGCCACTTTTCGAGAAGCGATAGTTGCTGAATTGGTTGGATTTTTTACCATAGTTAATGCATCAGACGCAGCAACGGACTGCTCACGTGTTTGAGATTCTTGATCTCCCATTTCATTCTCAGGAGAAACACCATGATTTAATGGTCTTTCAAGAACTGGAGGAACGGTCGCACCTAATCCTTTGGCCACTTGTTCCGCTAATTTTTGGTCTACTTGGGATAAAAGGCCTAACATTCGAACGCGAATTGCGGTGGTTTCTACTTTACCAAGTTCAAAGCGCAGTGCTCTTACAATATGGCTTTTTTCTGCGTCAGTTTGACTGTTGAAAAATAATTTTGCTTGCCCAAAATGATCATTAAAACTTTCACTTCTTCCTCTTGTTTTGTGCGAATCAATGCGCTCTTCAAAACTAGAAAAACCGCCTTCGCTAACTTTTGCTTGAAATGGACAGCCACCAGCAAGTGAATTAGGATGATAATTAACACGACCCGTATTTATTTCTTGGCGCATGTGTCCATCACGCTGGTTGTTGTGTACTGGAGAAATGCTTCTATTAATTGGAATTTCGTGAAAATTAGGACTTCCTAATCTTGACAATTGCGTATCAGTATAAGAGAACAAACGACCTTGTAAAAGCGGATCATTACTAAAATCTATACCTGGTACTACATGACCTGGATGAAATGCAATTTGTTCAGTCTCTGCGAAAAAGTTATCTGGATTTTTATTCAAAACCATTCTTCCAACAATAGTTACAGGCACCAATTCTTCTGGTACGAGTTTAGTCGGATCCAAAAGGTCAAATTCGTATTTATTTTCGTCTGCTGCAGGAATAACTTGCACGCCTAATTCCCATTCTGGAAAATTTCCCATGTCTATTGCGTCCCACAAATCTTGGCGGTGAAAATCTGAATTTTTTCCAGAGATTTTTTGTGCTTCGTCCCAAACCACCGCATGTGTTCCTAATTTTGGTTTCCAATGAAATTTCACAAACGACGATTCGTTTGCCTCATTGATTAATCTGAAGGTGTGAACACCAAAACCTTCCATCATTCGGTAGCTTCTCGGAATTGCACGATCAGACATAATCCACATGATCATGTGCATGGATTCGGGCATTAAGGAAATAAAATCCCAAAATGTATCGTGAGCCGAAGAGGCTTGTGGAATTTCTGTATTGGGTTCTGGTTTGAGTGCGTGAACAAGATCTGGAAATTTAGATGCATCTTGAATAAAAAATACTGGAATGTTGATTCCAACTAAATCATATATTCCTTCTTGCGTATAAAACTTCACTGCAAAACCTCTCGCATCTCTAGCTAAATCGGTTGAGCCTTGTCCTCCAGCAACTGTTGAAAAACGAGTAAAAACAGGTGTTTTTTGGCCTTTTTCTTGAAGAAAACCCGCTTTGGTTAATTCTGGAATAGGATTTGTAACTTCAAAAAAACCATGTGCTCCCGATCCTCTTGCATGCACAATTCTTTCAGGAATTCTTTCATGATCAAAATGTGTTATTTTTTCTCTTAAAATAAAATCCTCTAATAACGAAGGACCTCTTTCTCCCGCTTTTAGAGAGTTATTATCGTCATTTATTTTAACTCCTTGGTCTGTTGTTAAAAATTTATTAGTTCCGTCAGATTTATTCTTTGACAGATCGCGATGTTTATCATCCTGCAAATTTTCCATTTATCTTAGTTTAATTGGTTACAAAAATCTTTAACTGCGCAGTTCTCGTAATAGTACTGATACTGCAGGGTTAAAAAGCCTATCAAATTTAGAAAGATGGTGCTAAAATTGTTTATAAAATTTCGAAAATTATTTATAGAATTTTCAGTATTAACATGATTGCTCTGCTAAGAAAATAGTATTATTTAACCCCATGGCTGTAATTCAAAAAAAAGCTATCAAACACATAGAAACATAGATTTTTATATTAATAATCATGGTTGTCCGATAAAACTTTTTGAAATTTAAAAATTCCTCCAATATGTAAATCATTCATTTACAAACGATTTAGTTCATTGAGAATTCCATAATCAAAAATATTTTTTTTTGTTTTTCAAATACCGGCTTCTAATAGATGTTATTTAAAACAAGCTAATTGCTAAATAAAACCAAAAAACTCAGTATAAACAGTAGTTTTGCTGCTTTTGAAAAAGTTTTATCGGACAACCATGATTAATAATTTAAGGTGTTTTAAGAAAAGTATAATCTTCTCATATAGTCTGTTGTGAGTTATTTTAAGGGAAACGTCTTTATTGGTTTTTTAAACTATGCGTCTATGTTTTAAAAATAATTGCACCCAACGGGTTATTATTTATAAAAAAACAAGTGGCATAAAATCAGAATAACTTTTTTGGTCTTTTAAGGAGCCAAACGTTATCTCCGATTTTAGCCAGGAAAATGGAAAATAAAACTAAAAAAACTATCTTAAGTTTTTGGAAAAGTTGTCTTAACAAAGGGTCGCATCATAGGTTTATATTGTTTTTTTATTTCAAATACATGATTAATTCTTACATAAAAAAGCTCTAAACGATAGTGTAGGGCTTTTTTATGCGTATTGTTAAAAACAATATTATGCAAATAAATTTGTTTGGTAGGGTTCATTACATTCTGGGCGTATGTAATTTCTGTTTTTCATGTAAAGTTTATCTCTGCACCATCCTATTCCTCGGCAAATTTATCTCATGCGCTCTCGGATAAGGTTCTCTACTAGTTTTGCTCACATCTTCCTTAATATTTTGTTGCGTGATAAACTGATGATCTTTCGCATCGGAATATCTCGGATCAGGAACAAAAGGCATTTTTGCCATTTTTAAAATAGTAACAGTAGGGAAATGATAATCCACTTCTACAGTTCCTAAAAGTAAATAACAGCCACCACCTTGAAAGGGGAATTGCAGTAAATTGTCAGGAAAATGAGTTGTATCAAAATAATTGCCTTCATAATCAATCCAAGTCCCAAAATACATAGTTCCTCTTACAGTGGGTACTTGCTTTCTGGAAATCAAATAAGCCAACATTCGGACTTGCTTTTTATAATGTTGGTTTAAATCTTTAGCCATTACATCTCCACGAAAAGGGGTTTGCAACAAATCAAAAACAGTATAGGAAGTAGGAAAATCTAATAAATCAATTTCATCAAAAGCATCTTCAAAACGAGAACGTTCCAAAGTGGGTAATTGATATTCCTTAACCGATTCCTGCAACAGCAACATTTGATTTTCGGTTGCGGAGGAATTGAATAACAAACTCGCTAAAATCAATAACTGATTTTTAGTTTTACCAGTTTCTCGAAAAGCACCAATAAAAATTAGAAGCTTCAAACTTTCTAAACCAATTTTTACTCGGTTACAAAAATCTTCCAATGAAAGATAATCACCTTTTGATTCTCGTTCTTTAATAATGGATTGGGCTAATTTTTCAGCTAAACCTTGCAAATGCATAAAACCTAAATAGACTGCATCACCGTACAAAGTAGTGGTAAATTCACTTTTATTTACACATGGATTATGAATGATTGCACCTGCCATTCGTGCCTCATGTACATAGACTTCGGTTCTGTAAAAACCACCCTGATTATTGATGACCGCCACCATAAATTCAATTGGATAATAGACTTTTAAATACAAACTTTGATAACTTTCCACCGCATACGAAGCTGAATGCGCTTTGCAAAAAGAGTAGCCAGCAAACGATTCAATTTGCCTGTAAATTTCTTGGCTTAATGCTTCGGGATGTCCTTGTTTGGCACAGCTATCAAAAAAATGATCTTTCACTTTTTGAAGTGCAGCCAATGAACGCCCTTTGCCACTCATGGCTCTTCTTAAAATATCGCCATCAGCAGCAGGAAGTCCACCGTAATGCAAAGCAATTTTTATTACGTCTTCCTGATAAACCATAATACCATAAGTTTCCCCCAATTGATCTTCAAAGACTTTATGAAAATATTCAAATTGAGTGGGATTATTATGTCTGAAAATGTATTCTTTCATCATTCCCGACTTGGCTACTCCAGGGCGAATAATAGAAGAAGCGGCAACCAGTATTTTATAATTATCACATTTTAATCGTCGCAATAATCCACGCATGGCTGGACTTTCAATATAGAAGCAGCCTATCGTTTTACCTTGCGATAAAAAGGAATTAGCTTTCACTTCATTTTTAGAAATTTTAGTATCACGAATGTTAATCTGAATCCCTCTATTTTTGGCAACCAATTTCACGGTATCGTCTATATGACCAATACCTCTTTGGCTTAAAATATCAAATTTTTCAAAACCAATTGATTCTGCCACGTGCATATCAAAAAGCACAATCGGAAAACCTTTTGGGGGCATTTCTAATGGCGTAAAATTGGTTATAGGTTCTTCCGAAATCAAAATACCACAGGAATGCATACTTCTTTGATTGGGATATTTTTCTAATAACATACCATATTCCTGCACCTCTTTTACCACGCTATTGCTTTGTTGCATGCGCATTGGGTTTTTAGCTAAATGATCCAATTCTTCTTTTGGTAAACCAAAAACTTTACCCACTTCTCTAAAAATGGAACGGTATTTAAACTCTACGTTAGTTCCGCAAAAAGCTACATTTTCATAACCATATCTATTAAAAATATATTCTAATATTACATCACGTTCCTGCCAACTCCAATCTATATCAAAATCAGGCGGACTTTTCCGGTTTTCATTCAGAAAACGTTCAAAATACAAGTCTAATTCTATGGGACATATATCGGTAATGCCTAAACAATAGGCAATAATAGAATTCGCTCCGCTTCCTCTCCCAATATGCAAAAAACCACGGCTATTGCTGTACCGAATAATATCCCAAGTAATTAAAAAGTAACCGCTAAAACGCAGTTCATCGATAACCTTTAACTCTTTTTGTACCCGAGCCAAAGCCGCTACATGATTTTTGCCATAACGCCATTGCATCCCCTGATGGGCTAAAGTAGTCAACAAGGCAATATCGCTTTCTTGGGAAGTGGTGTAGAATTTTTTATTTTTAGGAGTATCAAAATCAAATTGAAAATCACAAGATTCAATAATCAATTGGGTAGTTGCTATCAATTGAGGATATTCTTTGTAAGCAGCCAACAAACGTTCCTCTGAAACCATGACTTCCGTAGCAGTTGCAATATCCGAAGCTTCTAATTTTGATAACAAAATATTGTTATCAATGGCTCTTAAAATTTTATGCAGTTGGTATTCTTTTTTGGTTCGAAAAGTAACGGGTTGCAGAATCATTAATTTTTCAAAATCACCTTTATACCCAAAAAGTTTGCCTATTTCTTCAGGACGAATTCCGATATATTCATTTGCTTTTAATTCGGCTGGTGCATTTGTAAAATCATAAATAATTATAACGGCTTCAAATTCAGGAGCTACATCTGGTAAAGCAATTTCCTTAAAATTATGATGCGTTAAAAATCGGTTCATTTCAGCTAATCCACTCGCATTTTTTGCCAAACCAATGTATCTAAATTCATTTAGATTACGAAACTCAATTCCTACTATTGGTTTAATATTGACATTTTTACAAGCGGTAATAAAATCATAAATTCCAGTTACAGTATTAATGTCAGTTAGAGCCATAACACTCAAATTACATCGCACCGCTTTATCAATTAAGTCATCCAACGGAATAGTTCCGTAACGTAACGAATGGAAAGAATGGCAGTTGAGATACATAGTTTAGGATTTACGTTTTAAAATAGAATCCTTTGTATTGGGTTTCATTGAAGCACCAGCACAACGCATAACAGCATCAAAGCCGTAACGACTTTTCATTTTATCCATAGCTGCATAAAGCGAAAGCATTTCTTGGGTATCTTCAAAAAGATCAATTTGATACGTACCCCGAACCAAGCCGCTAAATCGAATTCCCACCAATCGCAAACGCATTCTTCTTTGGTAAAGTGAATCAAATAAGCCTAACACTTTTTTCGTAAGTAAATGATCCGCTGATGTGTAGGCAATTTTACATTGTTTGGTTTCCGTATCAAAATTAGCATAGCGTATTTTAACTACAACCGTAGACGTTAACCATTCTTCAGAGCGCAATTGGAAGGCTAATTTTTCAACCATTCCAGAGAGAATCGATTTGAGTTGTACAATATCAATGGTGTCTTGAACAAAAGTGTGTTCGCTTGAAATTGCTTTGCGTTCCGTGTACGGTTCTACAGGATTATTGTCGATTCCATTCGCTTTTTTCCAAATTTCAACTCCGTTTTTTCCTATCATTCGTTGCAAGACTTCCGCAGGCATTTCCGATAAGGTTTGAATGGTTCTAATTCCAATACGAGATAGTAATTGAAAAGTAACATCGCCCACCATGGGTATTTTTTGTATCGATAATGGGTTTAAAAAAGTACGTACTTGGTCTTCAGGAATGTCCAAATGTCCTTTGGGTTTTCCTTCTCCCGTACCAATTTTAGAAACTGTTTTATTAATGGATAAAGCAAAACTGATGGGTAATCCAGTTTCTTTTACCACACGTTGCGCGAGTTCATTCGTCCATTGGTAACAGCCATAGAACCGATCCATTCCTGTAATATCCAAGTAAAATTCATCAATACTTGCTTTCTCCACAATGGGTGCTTTTTCTTGAATCACTTCGGTTACCAAATGGGATAATTGCGAATAGCGTTCCATATCGCCCTTAATCACTTTTGCTTGGGGACATAATTTCAAAGCCATAGCCGTTGGCATAGCGGAACGAACTCCAAAACGTCTAGCTTCATAAGAACAAGAAGATACCACGCCACGATCTCCACCGCCAATGATTAAAGGAATCCCTTCGAGTTGAGAGTTATTCAATCGTTCACAAGACACAAAGAAGGTATCTAGATCCATATGTACAATTGAACGCTTCATCTGAATTAATCTTGGGTAGACAAAATTAATACAGATTAAAACATTTTACAATATTATTTTTGTTACATTTTATAACAATTCAAATAAAACAAGGGTTGACGAACTAAAAAAATAATTTTATTTTGGTTAAAATTTAAAAGTGGAATAACATTCGTACATCTTATTTGGTACAGAATATCTTTCTGTAATAGTAGCTACTAATATTTCAGTGCCTATAAATAATGCCATAATAATAAATTGAAATTGTATAAGGTTAATTTTAGTTTTAGGTTGTAAATTTGAAATACTACAAAATGCGAACATTTCAATTACTTTAACCAATCATTAATTTTACTTCGTTTATGGCTTTAGAAAAATATAATGAAAAGCGAGATTTCGATCAAACTGATGAACCCAAGGGGAAAGTAAAAAGTTCTAAAAAGAATTTGATTTTTGTCGTACAAAAACATGCGGCATCGCATTTGCATTATGACTTTCGTTTAGAAATGGAAGGTGTTTTAAAAAGTTGGGCTATTCCAAAAGGTCCTACTTTAGATCCAGATGTAAAACGTTTAGCAGTTTTAGTAGAAGATCATCCCTATAATTATAAAGATTTTGAAGGATCAATACCGAAAGGAAACTACGGAGCTGGCAATGTGATTGTATGGGACATTGGCACCTATACATCCACCGAAAATAAAAAATTTGAGGAAGATGAAAAAGTACTTTTTAATGGTTTTAAAAAAGGACATCTTAGTTTCACTTTACATGGAGAAAAGTTAAAAGGAAATTTCTCTTTGGTTCAACTAAAGGGCAAACAAGAGAATGCCTGGCTATTTATCAAAAAAGAAGATTCTTTTGCTTCTACCGATGATATTTTGGAAAAGGATAGTTCTGTAGTATCAGGCTTAACATTAGAAAATCTAAAAAATAAAACCATTACCAAAGAAGTAATTGAATCTTCAAATAGTGAAGAGCTAAAAGAAATCGCATTTCAGAGTCCCATGTTAGCCACTTTAGCAGCGAAACCGTTTGACAATGCAGATTGGATTTATGAAACAAAATATGACGGCTACAGGACAGTAGCGGTCATTAAAAATAAGGAAGTAGCACTTTACAGCCGAAACCAGCAGCTATTTACAAAGGATTTTCAAACCATTACAGATGATTTAAAAGGAATTGGACATGATGTAATCTTAGATGGTGAAGTAGTTGTTGAAGATGAAAAAGGCAAATCTAATTTTCAAATGCTTCAAAATTACATTAAGACAGGAAAGGGAGAACTTAAATTCTATGTTTTTGACATCATAAACTTGGATCAAAATCAAGTGACCAATTTAAAATTATTAGAGCGAAAAGAATTGCTTCAAATGTTGCTTAAACAATCGAAATTATCTCGAACCTTTTATTCTGAGCATATTAGTGAAAAAGGAATAGCACTTTTTGAAAAGAGTAAAAAATTAGAGGAAGAAGGTATTATGGCAAAGAAATCTGATAGTATTTACCAAATAGGAAAGCGTTCTGCAGATTGGCTTAAAATAAAAAACCACTTGCAAGAAGAAGCTATTATTATTGGCATCACCAAATCTAAAAATGCACGAAGCTATTTTGGAGCTGTACTGTTAGCACAATATAAAAATGGTAAATTAGAATATATTGGAAAATGTGGAAGTGGATTTACGGAAGAAAGTCTAAAAGATCTATATCATAAATTTGAAAAATATTTTATTTCTGAATCGCCATTAGAAGATAAAATTAAAATAAAAGATGAAATTCAATGGGTAAAACCTCATTTTATTTGCAGTGTAAAATTTTCTCAATGGACTACAGACATGCGCCTTCGTCATCCTGTTTTTGAGGGTATTCGCTTAGACAAAAAATTAAAGAATATTGTTAGAGAAAATAGTGAGAATACAAATACAGACGATTCACCGAAAGAAGAAGCTACTAATAAAATCAATAAAAAAAGTGATGCCCATTTAACGGTGGAGATAGGTAAAGGCACACTGCTGTTAACCAACTTAAATAAAATATACTTTCCTGAAAGTGGGATTACTAAAGGGGAAATTATACATTATTATAGTGAAGTTGCTGACTTTATTTTGCCCTACTTAAAAGACCGACCAGAATCATTAAACCGTTATCCCAACGGAATAAAAAGTTCTAGTTTTTATCAAAAAGATTTTGATACTGATAAAGTTCCAAGTTGGTTAAAAACAAAAAATTTAACATCCGAATCTAATGAAAAGGGTATTGATTATTTAATTTGTAATGATAAAGAAACTTTAATTTATATGGTTAATCTAGGCTGTATTGATTTTAACCCTTGGAATTCTACTGTACAAAATTTAGATAATCCAGATTGGATGGTAATTGATATCGATCCTGATAGTGATAATTTTGAGGAAGTTATAGAAACAGCATTAACAGTCCGAAAAGTTTTAGATAATTTGGAAGTAGAAAGTTATTGCAAGACTTCGGGAGCTTCGGGAATGCATGTATATGTTCCTTTAGGAGGAAAGTACCACTATGAATCTGTTAAGTTATTTGCTCAAATAATAGCTAGAGAAGTACAGACAAAATTACCTGATACAACCACTTTGGAACGCAGTATAAAAAAGCGAAACCATAAAATTTATATCGATTATTTGCAGAACAGAAGAGGGCAAACAATAGCAGCTCCCTATTCCGTTCGTCCCCATATTGGCGCTACTGTTTCAACTCCATTGGATTGGAGTGAAGTACATTCCAAATTAAGACCTGCTGACTTTACCATCAAAAATGTTTTGAGTCGGTTTGAAAAAAAGGGAGATTTATGGAAGCCAGTTTTAGGAGCAGGAATAGATATGATTAAAATTATAGAAAAATATAGCTCTTAGGAAGATTTTTTATTTTCCAAACTAGCTTTCAACATGGCCATTAAATCATCACTTTGCTTATGGACTACTTTTAACTCAGGAGTTTTAGCTTTTGTTCCTTTGCCTTTAGCTTTTATGATTTCCAATAATTTTTCCGAGTACTCATCTTTGTAGGCTGAAATATCAAATTTTTCAGTTAATTGTTCTACTAACTTGTTTGCCATATCCAACTCTTTAGCAGTTGTTTTTTTGGTAACTGCAGGCAATTTCAAATCTTTCGTATCTCTAATTTCTTGTTGAAATCTGATTTTGTTAAGTACAA
Organism: Flavobacterium sp. TMP13; assembly: GCF_050847115.1. Classification (NCBI taxonomy): domain Bacteria; kingdom Pseudomonadati; phylum Bacteroidota; class Flavobacteriia; order Flavobacteriales; family Flavobacteriaceae; genus Flavobacterium; species Flavobacterium sp. TMP13. The sequence goes on along the minus strand of NZ_CP193656.1, from coordinate 3,652,766 downwards.
TTACATTCTTATACGGTTTTAAAATGGCGAGTGCTTCTTTGCTTCGCATAACGAAACTCGTGACACCCACTTTTCCAGATTTTTCCATCGCATCTCTCAAAAGCGCATAGGCTTTTGAAGCACTTTTATCTGGTTCTAAATAGTAAGGTTGTTCATAGTAAAGACTATCAATATCTTTTTCATCAGCAAAACTTAAAATATCAATCGTTTTGCTTTTGATGGCATCAGCTGCTTCAAAATCTTCATCTTCAAGTATGATGTATTTATCCTCAATTTTATACCCTTTTACAATATTGGCATAATCTACTTCTTTACCTGTAATCTCGTTAACTCGTTTAAATTTAATATTTGCATGGTCTTTTTTATCCAGCATGTCTAAATCCAAAGTACTGGTCTCGATAGCTGAATATATTTTGATTGGAATGTTTATAAGTCCAAAACTGATTGCTCCTGTCCAAATTGCTCTCATAGTATTATATTTAAAATCATTGTTGTCCGAAAAAAAAGAAACTAAAAAGTTAGCTTCTTTAAATGAATGGTAAATCTGTATTTAGACATACATAATACGATTCGTAAAAGTAATTATTTTTCTTGTATATCTTTTTTCGGACAGCTGATTTCTTTAATTGATGATTCAATTAAAAAAAAAGTGGTTAAAAAATGTAATTTCACCCCTACTGTAGCAGGGAGAGAGATGCAAATGATAATTTTAATGGGCTCATTAGACAGTATTTTCCAAAAGGCTCACACTTCAGTTTGATAACAGATGAACAAGTTAAAAAAGTAATGAATAGGTTACACAATAGACCTCGAACAAGACATCCATTTAATTCACCAAATCAAGTATATTTACAAAAATTAAATAATAATCAGGAGTTCGCATTTATTAATGGAATTCACCACTTTTAAATAAAAGATAAATTTTTTGTATGGAATATAATATTCACATTGGATGTTCTAGTTTTTACAATTGGACTTGGAAAAAAGTATTTTATCCAGAAGATATCCCTAGTGCAAAATGGTTCGAATATTATTGTAACTATATTAAAACATTCGAAATTAATTCCACTTTTTATAAATTTCCAACTGTAAGAGTAATGAATAATTGGTATGTAAAAGCTCCAGTTGATTTTATTTATTCGGTAAAAGTTCCAAAAGAAATTACCCATCAAAAAAAACTAATTAACTGTGAAGAGTTGCTAAAAGACTTTTATAAGGTTTGCGATGTAGGTCTGAAAGAAAAGTTAGGTCCAATATTGTTTCAATTCCCTCCAAGTTATCATTACAGTGCTGAAAATTTAAATTTAATTATCGCACAATTTGATACTAACTATTCTAATGTTGTTGAATTTCGACATATAAGTTGGTGGATTCCAGAAGTCAGTGAAGCATTGACAAAAAACAATATCAGCTTGTGTAGTGTGAGCCATCCCCAATTACCTGAAATAATTTTCAAAGATTCTCCTATTGTTTATATTCGATTGCACGGGAATGAAAAAATGTTTTATTCCAGTTATTCTTTATCTGAATTGAATCAAATAAAGGAAACTATTATAAGTATTAAAAAGTTAAAATCAGTATATGTCTATTTTAATAATACTGCCAGTTCTGGTGGAATTTTAAATGCAATAGAATTAAAAAAATTACTCTTTTAAAAGGTAAAAAATGAATGTTTTATTAAAATTTATAGGCTAATAATCCCATCTGCCAGTACAGCAGTTAATCCAAAAATAATGTGCGCAAAAAATAGTTGTAACAAGAAACCTTTTCTATTTGTTGGAGGTCGCTTTGGTGAAATTGCAAACATAAATTGCCAAGCCATTATACCTATAAAACCAATTATACATCCAAAAAGTAAACCTGAAATTATATTTACGTTATATATTTTAAGTTGCAACCAAATTGGTAAATAAAATAACACAACAAATAACAAACCAATACAATAATGCAATATCCAACTTATTATAACCTTGAACTGTTTTGGGATCTCAAATTTAAATGCAACCATTAAAAATTCTAACAACACAGGTTCTTTATAATTTTTATCAAAAGTCCAAGAAACGAAATAACTAAATAAAGTCATCGCAGTTGTTGCTAATAATGTAATTATGATGATTTGGAGGATTTCCATTTTATAGTATTATTTGTAAAGAAAAAGTAAAGGTAATGCTGTTTTATTCAACAGGTTCTAATTCGGCATCCATAAATTTTCCTTTAATAATAGTGCCTTCATCATCCTCCCACTCTGTTAAGATGTTTTCTATAAACTCGGGTTCAAAACCAATTACTTCCATAATTTGATGCGTTAACTTCAACTTTACTTTCTGTCCTTTTTTAAACATAATCCTACTATTTAAATCCACTAATTTTTTAAAAAAATGTAGACTTGTTTATATGAAATGATTTACAAATTAGGTGTAAAAATAAAATCACATGTGTAAATTTATGTTATATAATGACTTTTTAATTTTATAAAATTCTTTATCTCATTTTCATTGAAAAATAAGAATATTGAAAACATTTTTAAAAATTGTATAACTCATATAATTCTTATCATATATAAATTTGTAATTCAAATAATCAAAAATATATATATTATGAAAACTACTGATAAAGACAACAAAGAAAAAGTAGCACCAAAAAAAAGTACAGATACTAAAAGTAGTGCAACAAAAAGCACAGCTGATAAAAAATCAACTAGTGAAACTAAATCAACTGCGGGAAAAGTAAAAGCAAAATCATCTGCCGCAGATGGATTACGCGAACTATTTGTTGATTCTTTAAAGGATATTTACTGGGCAGAAAAAGCGTTGACTAAAGCTTTACCAAAAATGCAGAAAAATGCAACTAATGAAAATCTAATTGCAGCAATTGAAGATCACTTAGATGTAACAAATACTCAAGTAGACCGTTTAGAACAAGTGTTTAAAATAATTGGAGAAAAAGCAGTTGCAAAAAAGTGTGATGCTATGGACGGTTTGATTAAAGAGGGAGCAAGCATAATGGAGGAAACAGAAATAGGTGCTGTACGTGATGCAGGTATAATAGCTGCATCTCAAAAAATTGAGCACTATGAAATTGCAACATATGGTACTTTAGTAGCATTCGCTAAAACATTAGGAGAAGACGAAGCAGCTGAATTATTAAGTGTTACACTTGCTGAAGAAAAAGAAGCTGATGTTACGCTAACAGAAGCAGCATACAATACAATTAATTTTGACGCGGCTGAGGAAGGTGAAGAAGAGTAAATTATAACTGCTATTAAAATTAAGAAGGCCCTCAACCATAATGGTTGAGGGCCTTCTTAATAAAGAATTTTTTCTTTGATTTATAGCGCAGTCGCAGTATATGTTACAGTCTGAAAATATGTACCTGCTGGCTTACCAAGAAGAACAGTCTGTGCTTTAACAGCTGAGATAGAATAGTCTATACTTAATGATCTTTTAGCTCCTAAAGTCGCATTACTTACTAATTTTTGATCAGCAGTACTTAAAGCAATAGTATTTAAAGTTCCTAACATACTCCCTCCAGTTACAGCTTGTATTTGCAATACATTTACAGGAATTTTATTTGTACCGTTTGAAAAATCAGCACCTCCAGCTTTTACTTTAACATCGAAATTTTTAGATGAAGTTACAATTAAGCTATTTGCTACTGTTACATTCTTTGCTGCATTATAGTCAGCTGCTGTCACATAATTAAAATCTACAATTCCATTACTAGCTACAGAGCCTGCATCAATTGAAATAACGTCAGATAATATTAAATTAACTGTAGTGCTTGCCGTATTTGAAATTGCTTGAGCTTGTGCGTTTGAAGTTCCAAAGATGAATGCTCCAAGAGCAAGTGCAGCGATAACGATTTGTTTTTTCATGATACTATATGTTTGATTTTTTGTGTCTTGTTTTTTGTTCCTTTTGAACACTGCAAATCTACGTTAGTTTTAAAAATCGCTTTGTAGTGAAACATGGAAATGCATGTAGTTTAATTACTACATGATGTTTTCTTATAAATAAACATTAATTTATTTCTCGATTTGACTTCACCTTTTTAAGCAAGTTTTTTAAATATTTATGGACTTTAAATGGCACAGCTTTATTTGCATAGTGATGGCGTATTTAACCGCAGATAAATGTGCGTTTTGATGCTTAATTTTTTCTTACTTTTGGAGTGATTTTTATAAATTTTTTTATTACCCTAAAATTTCTGTTTATAAATTTACTTGATATTCTTAACTATGGAAAAATTATTACTTGCAGACGATGATATGGATGATCGTCTTTTTTTTCAAGATGCTGTCGAAGATTTATTTTCAACTACGACTTTATCAACCGTTAGTGACGGAGTTGAATTAATGGAGTTCTTGACAAATAATAGAGATCAATTACCTGATGTTCTTTTCCTTGATTTAAATATGCCACGTAAATCAGGTTATGAATGTCTACTAGAGATCAAATCTACTGAATCTTTAAAATTGTTACCAGTTGTAATTTTCTCTACTTCTTTGGATATTGATATGGTAAATAAACTATATGAAATTGGAGCCCATTATTATATTAGAAAGCCAGGTGACTTTAGCATATTAAAAAAGGCAATTTATCAGGTAACAGTATTATTAACTCTAGATAAAATTAATCAACCAGAAAGAAGTAAATTTATCATTCAGTGCTAATACATTTTTAATCCTATCAATTTGGACAATCCATATTATTTTCTAGAAGGTGGAGGCGACATGGGACTTCAAATTCGCAACAAAGACTGGACACAAACTCCGCTAGGAAGTCCAGAGACTTGGCCTCAAAATCTGCAATCTGCCGTTTCTATCATACTCAATAATCCTTTTCCAATGTATATCGCATGGGGAAAGGAATACCGACAAATTTTTAATGATGCTTATGTGCCCATTTTAGGACATCAAAAGGAGATAGATGCTTTGGGGAAAAGTACCTCTGAAACCTTTTCAGAGGTTTGGCATATTACTGAACCTATTTTTAAAGCTGTGGAACGAGGAGAATCTGTAGGGTTTTCAAACTTCATGTTCCCATTATTAAGAGAGGGCTCCATTCAAAACTGTTATTTTGATTTAGCATACAGTCCCATATTTTTGCAGGATCGATCCATAGGAGGAATTTTAATTACCATTTTTGAGACTACCGCTAAGAACCTCGCAGATGAGGAACTAAATAAAAGCGAGAAGCGATTTAAAGCTATTGCTGATAATATTCCAAATCTTGCATGGATGGCAGACGCAAAAGGGGATCTATATTGGTATAACAAACAATGGTATGATTATACGGGAACCACCTTTGAAGAAATGAAAGGTTGGGGATGGAAGTCCGTTTATCGTGAAGATGAATTAGTAAATATATTTAAAGAATGGAACTTATCTTTAGAAAAAGGGATACCATTGGAGATGAGTTATCCCATTAAAGGTGCGGATGGAAATTATCAGGAATTTTTAACTAGAGCTCTTCCTGTAAAAAATGAAGAGGGAGAAATTACAACTTGGTTTGGTACTAACACAAATATAACTTCGCAAAAAGCTACAGAGCAGGCGCTCGATGACAGTAAAAAAGAATTAGAATTTGTAATTGAAGCTGCAGCTTTAGGAACATTTGATTATAATCCAATAACTAATAAATTTTCAGCTAATACCCGTTTAAAAGAATGGTTTGGTTTAAGTGCTGACCAGGAAGTAGACTTATGTGATGCCACAAAGGTTATTGTAGAAGAGCATCAAGAATATGTTTTAAGTGCTATTGCAAAAGCTTTGCATTTTTCTTCAGGAGGTTTTTATGATCTCGCATACAATATTGTAAATCCTATTTCTAAAAATGAAATTACATTGCATGCAAAAGGGAAAGTGCTATTTGATGATAATCATATGCCATTCCGATTTAATGGAACAGTAGAGGACATCACGGCGCAAAATACTGCTCGTAAACAATTAGAGCAAAGTGAGAACAATTTAAAATCAATTATACTACAAGCGCCTATGGCTATTGCAATTTTGCGTGGCCCTGAGTATGTTGTTGAAATAGCAAATGAAAGTGCATTAAACTTATGGGGTAAAACCCTACAGGAAGTTAATAATATATCTGTTTTTGAGTCCATATCAGAATTGTCTTTACAAGGAGTTAAAGATATTTTAAACAATGTAAGAGCATCAGGAAAACATTTATCCACCACAGAGTTGCCATTAAAAATTATGCGATATGGTACATTAGAAACTGTTTATATGAACTTCTCGTATGAACCTATTTACGATGATCAAAGCAACAGTAATAAAATTATGGTTCTAGGCTATGATGTAACTGCCCAAGTGATTGCTCGAAAAGAAATTGAAAAAAGTGAGCAAAGCATTCGTAGTTTAGTGGAAAGTGCACCATTTCCCATTGCGGTTTATACTGGGAGTGAGATGCGTATTACCCTTGCAAATCAATCCATGATTGATGCATGGGGAAAGGGAAGTGATGTTATTGGGAAATTATATAGAAATCTTTTACCAGAATTAGAAAAGCAGAATGTTTTTGAGCAAATAGAAAATGTTTATAAAACTGGAATAGCATTTAATGCTAAAAACCAGCCCGTAGCTATTTTAAAAAATGGATTTTTAAAGGATCATTATTTCAATTATAGTTTTACTCCACTAAAAGATTCAAGTGGTGCGATTTATGGTGTAATGAATACAGCGGCCGAAGTCACTGAATTAAATGAAGTTAAAGAAAAAATACAAGAAAGTGAAAAGCGCTTTCGTGATGCGGTGCATCAAGCTCCAGTTGCTATGATAATTGTGCGAGGCCCAGAAAATATTGTTAGCATGGTTAATGCCCCTTATTTAGAATTAGTAGACAAATCCACAAGCGACTTATTATCAAGACCAATATTCGAAGCTTTACCTGATGCAGAGGAAACAATTAATCCCATTTTTAATGAAATTTATAGAACCGGTGAAGCGTTTCATGGTTACGAATTCCCAGTGACTTTAACACGATTTGGTAAAAAGGAAAACTGCTATTTTAACTTTGTATACCATCCTTTACTAGATGGCAATACAGTAACAGGAGTTATGGTTGTTGCTACAGATGTAACGGCTAATGTTACAGCAAAGAAGTTATTAGAGGAAAATGAGCAAAAATTCAGACTCTTAGCGGACTCAATGCCTCAATTTGTGTGGACTGCTGATGAGAGAGGAAAATTGAATTATTTTAATCAAGCTGTTTTTGATTTCTCAGGATATACTAAGGAGGAAATTGTTGAAAAAGGTTGGCTTTCAATTGTCCATGACGACGAGAGAGAAGAGAACACTAGGAGATGGATGGATGCAATAGCAACTGAGAAAGACTTTATAATTGAGCATCGCTTTCGAAAAAGTGATGGAACATATCGTTGGCAATTAACTAGAGCTATCCCGCAACGCGATAAAGAAGGAAAAATAACAATGTGGGTAGGTACTAGTACAGACATTCAAGATCAAAAAATGTTTACGACTGAGCTAGAACGAGAGGTTATGGAACGCACAAAGGAGCTTTTTCAGAAGAATGATGATTTAGAAAAGATGAATAAGGAATTACAGTCCTTTGCTTATATATCTAGTCATGATTTGCAAGAGCCTTTGCGGAAAATTCAAACATTCGCGACTCAACTTAGAGAAAGAGAGTATGACAATATATCTGAGGGAGGTAAAAATAAGTTTATAAGAATGCAAAGTGCTGCTGATCGCATGCAAACACTTATACAGGATTTACTTGCTTATTCTAGAACTAGCATTCAAGAACGAATATATGAGAAGGCAAATATTTCTACTATAGTGGAAGAGGTAAAAGAAGATTTAGAGTACGATTTTGAAGGAAGAAGCACTACTATAAACATTATAAATGACTGCCAAATTGATGTTATTCCAGTTCAATTTAGACAAGTAGTATTTAATTTAATTACCAATTCACTGAAGTTCAGTAAACCTGATTGCGATGCAAAAATTACTATTGACAGCTTAGTAGCTTTTGGATCAGAGTTAAACAATTTAAATTTAAAGCAAGATGTAGAATATTGCTATATAAAATTTAGCGATAATGGAATTGGATTTGAAGAGGAATACAGTGAGAAAATATTTCAAGTATTTCAGCGCTTGCATGGAAAGGAAAAGTTTCAGGGGACCGGTATTGGTTTAGCGATTGTGAAAAGGATAGTTGAAAATCATCGCGGAATAATAACTGCACATGGAATTTTAAATGAAGGTGCTACTTTCAAAATCTTTATCCCTACTTCCCATTAATATTTAAGAATTTTAATTTATAATCAAAAAAAATACTCGACATTATAATGCCGAGTATTTTTTTTAAAAATAGATAAGATTATCTGTAAATATCTTGACCTCTATTTGTTTTCCAATTTTGCTCTAAATAGTCAGCATCTTCGTCATTTCTTGGATGAACTCCCATTACAACATGACCGTTGTTAATACCGGACTCATACAATTTTGCACGATCTTCAGGTATTCCTGAACCAACTAATGCGCCAATAATTCCACCTGCAATTCCTCCTGCACCTGCTCCAGCTAATCCAGCTGCTAATGGTCCAGCAACTATTAGTCCTAAACCTGGAATTACTAAACTTGTACCTATAGCAGCAATTACTCCAACAATAGCTCCTACTGTTCCACCAATGGCAGAACCAGTACCTGCAGTTTCAGCCGCTTTAGTTCCTAATTCAGAATTATCATTCTCATCAGAATAGTATTTTTTTCGTGTCTCATCTGACATCACTAGATTAATGTCCTCTTTTGCATATCCGCGCTCATGTAATGCATTATATGCGCTTTCTGTACTTTCACGGTCAGAGAACATTCCTGTTAGCATTTGTCCTCTGTCATTGTTGTGGTTGTTGTGATTATTTTCCATAATATATTTGTTTAATTGGTGAATTACTTTTCTCCTTTTACAAAGTTGGCAAATGCACAAATAAAAAGTCTTACACTATTTTTTAGAATTTTTATGTAATTCAAAGTACTGATTGTGAGTGCTGTAAAAATCATTATTTTTACTCATTTCAAAACCTAAGTACATGTGCTACCACACCATACAAACGAAATTAGCTTTACAAATTGAAAAGCGGTTTAATGCCAAAATTAAGGACAAAAGTTCCTTTGCACCTGATGATCATATCAATGGATTTACGTTTCCTAAAACTCCAATAATTACAAATGAGGATATTACTATTATAGAGCACTTTAATTGGGGCTTAATCCCTGCGTGGTCAAAAAACGATGATATTAAGGTTATGACTTTAAATGCTAAAATTGAAACCGTTAAAGAAAAGCCATCTTTTAAAGATGTTGTCAATCAAAGGTGCTTAATCATAGCTAATGGGTTTTATGAATGGCAGTGGTTAGATTCTAAAGGGAAAAACAAAGTTAAATATGAAATAGGAATTGGCGATGAAGAGTTATTTGCTTTTGCAGGATTATACTCCCGATGGAATGATATTCAATCTGGCCAATTAGTTAATACATATACAATGTTGACGACTCAAGCAAGTCCATTAATGGCTAAAATTCACAATATTAAAAAAAGAATGCCAATAGTTTTAAATCCAGAAGATGAAAGTAAGTGGCTTAACTTAGCACCAATCGAAGATTTCGCATATCCTTACATGACGGATTTGGTGGCGAACCAAATCTCCAATGATCCACAACATCTATCTCTGTTTTAATATTCATAATAATTAAAATTTAAAATATGCAACACGTACTGATTTTAAGCACTAAAAGAATAAATATTCCTGAAGGAGATTTTATACCACTTATCCTTTCTTTAATAGAGGAAAAAGAAATGGAGGTTGATTATTTTGGAATTGAGATTAATAATACTGAAGATTACTTTGACGAACAGATGAAATTAAAAATTAATAGGACTTCATTTATTACTATTCATTTTGCATGTGATCGAATCGACTACAATAGTTACACTGATAAAGATGTTTTAAACTTCACTATAGACCTTTTACATTATAAAAAGGAAAAAGAAATAAAAGCAGATGACAAGGATATAGAAATTATCATTGATATCTCTTTAAAATTTTGCAATGACCTACTTCAAATTAACGGTCGTTAAAATGAAATTTGCACTAAATTATTTTCGGTGCGAATTTCAGCAATATATTGACTCAACTCAGTACATTATTAACGTTCATTTTTCAAAGTTCAGTTTAAATTACTTTTAACGTTAAAATGTACTTTTAACACTATTTGCTGTATTGAACATTATATAAGTCTCGATTTAATTTTCATTTCAATTTCAGAATTTTTTATTTGAGTTTTATTAATACTATGATTGTTCTTGCTTTAAGAACATTAATATTATATATACCATTTTATTAAATAGTATAATTGCATTTTAAAAGTAATATTCTTTTAATCAAAAAAAAACGACTGTCCTATTATTAGGTAGAGTTTGGTTAGTAAAAAAGTAAATCATTTTGTAAGTACATGAAAAATTAGCTCTTTATAAAGAAGTCTTCATCTTCTCAACAGCTGTCAGTATTTCTTTGGATAGAATTTTTGAGTTAGCTTCAGCGTTCTCATCATCATATCTTAGGTATTTCCAAGTATTTTTAGTGAAACTATCTTTAATTGCAAGTAAGTAAGAACTGCCTTTAATTCTTATTTTATTTGCATCCAATTTTTCAATTATGTTGTCTTTCATTTTTGCGTAAGTCAACATTTCTAGCAAACTAGAGTCTGCTGCTTCCATTATCATACTTTGATTGTATTTGCTCAGACAAATTGAGCTTTTTGATAAAGTTTTGACTGGTGTCATCTTAAGATTTAACGGAACTTGTTCATAAATCATTTTTATACCCATACCTGATAACATACCTTTTGCCATTGCACTCATCTGAGCTTTTGGAACTACAGTAAACAGTTGCGGATATGTCATGTTGAGCACATCATCAATCTTCATTTCAGAAGTGTATTTAATTATCGTTTGAAAATCACGCTTAATAATTTCCTGATCTTGTGCAAAAAGTGTGCTCGCAGAGAAAATTAAAAAAAGAAGGAATAGGTTTTTCATAATTATAATTAATGTTTAAGTCAATATTATTTACTTACTTAATTAAAGCAGAGATTACACTTGCTTTAAGAAGATAGTTTGATGTTGATCAAATATAATCAACAATTAGCACTTACGGATTAAATAAATCTAAATAGTTTATCAGTTTTAACTCTAAAATTCTATTATTATTTACAATCTTTGATTCTAAATAATAATAGAATTTATGTATGTATTATTAACTCCTTAAGATAGTTACTTTGTAGAATACTTAATTGGCACATTAGTTTTATCCAGTTCAATTTACGAAGCCATGATTTTTGAAGATTTAGATACTGCTCAAAAGTTTAAAGAAATGCTTTTAATTACTTGTGAGCTTCAAACAAGTGTAAGCACATCTATTAGATAAATTATTACTTACTATGGCAATATTCGATTATGCAAGGGTCTCAACTTTAGATCAAAAATTAGATGCTCAAAATGATGCACTTAAAAAATATGGCTGTGATAAAATATTTGTAGAGAAGGCTTCCGGCAAAAATTTAGAACGTCCACAATTAACTAAACTTTTAGAAGGGTTAAGAGAGAAAGACATTGTAGTAATATATAAATTGGACAGGCTGGGTAGATCCCTAAAAGATTTGATAGAGATAGTTAATTTAATAGCTTCTAAAAATGTTGATTTTATAAGTATATCAGATGGAATAGACACTTCTACAGCGATAGGAAGGTTAATGTTCCATTTGGTAGGAGCATTTGCAGAATTCGAAAGGAATTTAATCTCTGAAAGGACTATCGCTGGACTTGCAAGCGCTAGAGCTAGAGGTAGAATTGGTGGAAAACCAAAAGGTTTGTCAGCTGAATCACAAAAAAAAGCGATACGTGCAAAAGCACTATATGATGAGAAGCAGCTATTAGTTGAGGAGATTTGTAAAGTGCTTGAGATTAAAAGTAAAACTACCTTTTATAAATATCTGAAATTTGAAACAGCTCGTCTAGAAGAGTTGAAAAAATCACTTAAATTTCATGGTAGATTATTAAAAGTGGTCCATTACGGTAAAGATTTTGAATATATTAGCTTTTTAAATATTGTACGACTTTAGTCGTACATACACAACAACTATTTGTTGTATATGTATGACTTTGTTAAACATATAAGTAAGTTAGCGGTCAGGCTACGAGCGACCGGAACGTAATCCGAAAAGACGAAAAAATTATGGATTTTAACAACATTGACGAAATTAAAAAAGCAGGTTTCATAGGCTTCAAAAAAATGAGTGAACTTTTTGTGGATAGTTCATCAATTCCAAAAATTAAAGGAATTTATCTTGTATTAAACCCGAACTTTAAGAAAGCGGATTATTTACAAATTGGAACAGGCGGACATTTTAAAGGAAAGAACCCAAATGTTATCGTTGACGAATTAAAATCAAATTGGGTTGAAAATTCTCTTGTTGTTTATATCGGAAAAGCAGGTAGTGAGACCAGCAAAGCGACACTTAATACACGACTAAAACAATATTTTGGTTTCGGACAAGGAAAAAATATCGGACATTGGGGAGGAAGATTAATTTGGCAACTAAAAAATAGTAGTGATTTAATTGTTTGTTGGAAAGCACTATTAAATGAAGACCCAAGAACAACTGAAAATACATTAATCAAAAAGTTTGTTTCAGAATTTTCTAAACGACCTTTTGCTAATCTTGCTAACTAATGAACCCAAGACAATTTGAAGAGTTTGTTTGTGAACATTTTCGCCAACAAGGTTATAAAACAGAACTTACGACTTATAGCAACGATTATGGAATTGACGGTTTTGCAATCAAGGGAAAGCAGAAAATAGCAATACAGTCAAAAATGTACGGACATACATCAAGGAAAATTAATAGACAAATGGTAATGGAACTTCACGGTGCGAAAGATTTTTTTGATTGTACAAAAGCAGTTATCGCAACAGACGGAACTTTTTTACAAGACGCATTAGTTGTCGCTGAAAAATTGAAAATTGAAATTTTGTATTTAAATGAAATTCTGAAAAGCACTTCTATTACCAAAACGACACCAAAAAGCAAGAGTAATAAAACGTTTGAACAAATTTGGGAAGATTATGTAATTCCTCTTCAAAACAAAACATTGACAAGAAGTAGCGGAGAAACCAATCAAATAATTAAAGCAGATTGGAGCGGAATTGAACGAAAAACTTCAAATGGAAATAATGGAAAAATTAAAATTGAGATTTTTAAACAAGCAGTAAATAGACTTTTAACAGATGGTTCAATAACTCGTGATTATATTAATCAAAATTATGTCGGACGAGCATCTTCAGGAATTATTTTAATTTTATCACAAGTTCCATTTTTCAAATTGACGGAAAAACCAACAGGATTAAAATATGAAAAATAGTAACTACAAAAGCCCGAACCGCTAACATTGGTTTGGCAATATGGCGGGTTTCGTGCTAAATCGAAGATTTGTGCTTCTTACAAAATTTAGTGATTATTGAAAGTTTTTCGCTTCTAATCCGCCACATCGCCAAGCCGAAAAACGTTGCAATTAATTTACATGAAACTAAATGACCAAATAAAAATCCGAGAGCTGAAATTCAAACCAAAGGTGGAAATTTTAGAAAACACTGTTGAATTGAACGACATCGGAATTTCAATTCCAATACCCAACGGATTTACAGTTGATGGCGGCGGAATTTTTATAAATTTTAAAACGGTATACGTTTTTCCAGAAAACTCTGAGTTTTCAAAAAAGGACAGAGAAAACTTTGAAAACGCGATTTTCCCACCTATTTTTACACTCAAAAAAAATAATGGAAGACCAATCATTGCGTGCTACTTATTTGATATTAGAGCATTGAAAGGTGATAGCAACCTGAACATTCGGAGCATAAACAAGTTTGAGTTAATGTGGACACCTTATTTAGCAAAAAAGACAAATGAAGTGCCAATGAATGCCAAAAGGATTCTGAAAAACGACCTGACTGGAGCACTTTCGACCGAATACGGATTTGAATATAAAATCAAAAATGGAACTGAACCAATTCCATCAAGTTTAAGAATATTGACTTACGAAGTTGGGAATTTTGTATTGACTTTTTATTTAGTTTATGACAATGCGAATGACTTGGAGCAGAGCGAATTGGATTCTTTCATTGAAGGAATAAAAACTAATGGCAACAATGTATATAAAAAATAAGCGAAATAGTGCTAAATTCAAAGGTTTTGGCTCGTATCAGAATTTGTGCCTAACTGAAAGTGCAATGATTCGAAATCGCCTACTTTTTATATATTAACCGTAACCTCCCGCACAGGTTAAAATTAATCATATAATTATTTAAAATACTAAAAAACAATATTGCTAATAACTTCGTATTTTATGTATAAAGCAGATAATATTATTATAAAAATAGCAAACTCAATTGACTTCGAAGGGATTGTTAAACTTCAATCTGAAAATCAAAAGTCCAAAGGAGGAACTTTATCAAGCGAATTGAATATAAATCAAATTGAAGAAATGATGAAAGATATGCCTCAAATTGTAGCTTATATAAATCAAGAAATAGTTGGTTTTCTTTTAACAACATCACAAGCTGTTCATCAAAAAAGGAATGTTCCAATTGTTGATGAAATGTTTAAGTCTTATCAAGGTAATATTGACTCATATATTTATGGCCCTGTCTGTGTTAGTAAAACACAACGTGGAAAAGGAGTTGCTCAACTTATGTTTAAAGAACTTTTACTTCAAGAACCAAATCGGGAAGGAATTCTATTTATTGAAAGTAACAATGAAGCTTCTTTAAGAGCGCACATAAAAATGGGAATTAAAAAAGTTGGCAATTTTAACTTTAATAATAAAGACTTTAATGTGTTTGCATATTAATTTTCGCCAAGTGCACGTAAAAGTGGCTACACGTATTTTTAATATCTAATTGATATAATTTTAAAAGTTTTTTCTGTATTTTCCAATTTCAGTATTGCAATGTCACCTACTTTTTTATCTATCATGATTTTTGCTACAGGAGAGTTAAATGCTATTTTCCCTTTTGCAATATTTGCCTCATCTACTCCTACAATTTTATAGTTATTAATTTGAGGATCTGAGTCTACGCAAAAGAAGACTTCAGCTCCAAAACAGACCTTGCTTTTTGGCTGCTTTGAAGTAATAACTATTTTAGCTGTTGTAATTCGATTTGAAAGCAGATTTAATTTAGCGTTAATCAAATTAATAGTTATACGCTTTTCATTTTCATCTGGAATAAAAAGATTATCACGCTCGTCTATCATATTTTCGCGCTCAAGCAATAACTCTTCATATCCAGTGTCTGTTACGTAGTTAACTAAGTCTGATGGTAAATCAGCACGTGGTGGAACTATTGGTAATTCCTCTTGGTCGCATTCCCTGACAAATCCTCTGCTCATATCCTTTTGTTAATCGCCGTTAGGCAGTTTATAACTAATTTAGTAATTTGAGGTGCTTTTAAAAAATTTCTTAGGAAACTTATTTTTTTTATAATACGAGATCTTGAAGCTAACTACTTTTTATAAGATTGATCAAGCTGAAGAATATTAGGCAACATAAATGAAGTGGAATTAATCTCAATCTATGTAGATCTTTTACGTAAGTTATTATTCTGCATAATTTCGCAGTAACTAACCACTTTGTAAATTTTTGACTTTAACAATTACTTCGAAAAAATAAATTCTTCTCTTTGCACTGGTGCTTCGCTACAAATTTTATTAAATTCTTCTACTGAAGCAAATTTTAATTGTTCTACAATCTTGTATTCATAAAAAACGGTAAAGGAGTTCTCTTTGAAGACCCAAGGCTCTAATGATATGACCTTTTGATCTTTATAAAAAACCTGATTTATATCTCCATCGGGACTTTCAGATACTTCCATTTTTCTACCTTCAGGTTGAATCTTATCCAAACAAATTAGCAAAGAAAATGCATCGCACCATTCAACTAATCTATATAAACGTTCCGAATATTTTTTATCAATATTAAGGTGCTTTAGTATTTGTTTACGATTAGTTTCTTGTTCCGTGAGAAATAAATTTAGCTTAGAATCATTTTCCTCATTAATGCCACCAAAGATAAAATTTAAGTGCATAGAGGTTAATAGAGCGTTTAACTGGCATTTAGAAGTAGCTAGCTCCATAACGTTTAAATATTGCTTTAGTTCAGTCTTACTTGAATTATCACTTACTAAAAAATTTCTAGGTGCTCCAGCGTCGGTTAGATTTTTGTTTTCTAAAGTTTCTGCAACACCATCATCGTGTTCCGCTATTGCGATAAGTGTTGGAACAATTACATCATTAGGTAATTTAATGTCATATTGGTAAGCAATCATAGCAGCTAGAAGGCCATGAGAGCGCTGAGTAATAATTCTCCAACCTTTATTGTGTGATGCTACAATCATAATTGAATATCATTAACGTTTACATTAAAAAAAAATTTAGTAATTGAAGGGGCTTTATTCAAATCAGCCAATTTAATCATTATTTCCGAAAAAAAGAATTAGCAATATGAAAATTTAAAAGTCAACCAGAGCCTCAATTTACTTCGAAAAGCAGAAACTACGATCCTTTACTGACGAGGCAATAGAATTATTTAAATTCACCTTACAATTATTTTAAAATGTCTGCTGTTAAAGATTTGTTTAATTCCGTACAGAAATAGCTTGGGGATATCCCTGTACGAGTTTTAAATGCTCTTGTGAAGTTTTGCGTAGAGCCAAAGCCAGCTTCGTCTGCCAAGGATTTGTTTTTGTAAATACGGTATTTATTTTCACTTTTAAGCAATTCTATGATATGATCAATTTTAAGATCAGTGATATATTCAATGGTTCCTTTGTGACGGTATTTTGCAATTATTTTGTAAGCATATTTGGTATTTGTATTTAATAGAGAAGCCAATTTTAATAAATTCATCTCTTTTTCGAGATACTTTTTACTGTATTCGAATTTTTCCAATTTTTTTAGAATTGCAGCAACTAGGTCGGGATTGATATCGAGTTCTCTACTTCCGTTTGCTACAAATAATTTGGATGTTTCCGGTTTCCGGTTCATCAGCTCTTGGAATAATTTTTTATTTTTATTGTGCCTGTGCGCCAATAGCGCTATGATCGCTGTCATTACTGTAATTATAATGCAGATTATAACTGTCCAGTATTGTTCAATGTTTCTTTGCCTTTGCAGTAATTTTTTTGTGTCGTATTCTTTGTGTATTTTGCCTGAAAGGTATTTGTAATCCTTTAGCAGCACTTGATCCACTTCTAAAAGACATTTGACATAATATAACTCTAATGCTTTGTCGCTTTGTTGCTGATAATAATCTATTAATATTTCATAGGCTTCCCGCAAATGAGGACGTATGTACTTTTGTTTTTGGAACGCTTCATCTATCTTTTTTAAATAGGGTAGTGCCTTTTCCTGCAATTTTTCATCCCAAAAGCTTTTACCGATATAAAAATAAGCGGTTGTTTCGTTTATAAAGTCTTTATTAGCAATTACAATAGGCAGTACTTTTTTCAATTTTTTTATTGCGTCCGTATAATTGTGTTGGAAATACTGATTTACGCCTTCCGAGTGAATAAAGTAGGACTGCATTTCTAAATTTTTAAAGCGCAATCCCTCGCTTATTCCCGTTTGATTGATCTGGCTACACAGCTTATATTTACCTATTCGGTTGTAACAAAGTCCTAAAGAATGAAGAGAATTCAGATAGGCACGGTCATTTTTTCCCTTGAAATAGTTGACGCACTCTTGAAATAATGCTGTTGCCTCATCGTAAAATCCAAGGTAATATTTGACCTGAGCAATAACATATTTTACTTTATATATTAGATAGTGGTTGTTTGTCTTTGAAATATATTCGTCTGCTATCAGATAGCTATCGAGCGCATTCATGTGTTCTTTGCGATCGTACTGTACAATCCCTTTTGTCATGTATGCCGATCCGATTAATTCGATGTCAGCTGTACTTTTCGCTGCTGTCAGCATACTATCGGCATATTTTAGTTGTAGTTTATTATCGCTTGAATAAATTAAAGCTTTATAAGACTGTGTCATTTGACAGAAATTTTTCTCTCGTTTTGCTTTAGCTAACCAAGATTGTGCATACAACCTTTCTTTGATGCTATCTTTTTCCTCATATCGTATGTTGTTGCTAAAATATTCATAGTTTTTAGCGGAAAGACTGTCTGAAATCACCAAATTATTTTGTTGCGTATAGGCATTATGAAACAGGCCTACCCATAGTACAAGTAAGTATTTTTTCGTCATATATCTAAGAGATTGGGGGCTTACTGATTAGAAAATACAGGACTTGTTAACTACGTTATTCTATTCCTATGCACTAAATGTAATTAAAATAAATTAATTGATACAAGAATTACCTTAATAAAGGATTTTTTCATTTTCTGGAGTATAACTTACTGTATAGTTGTTGTTTAGTGGTAAATTTTCTGTGTTCAATTCTGGAATTACATATGTTAGATTCCCCAATAGAACAGTTGTGGGCTTGCTTGGAGAGAAACGAGCCATTAGTTTTGCCCTGAATTCAAACGGTTTTGTTATGAGTAAAACCAACACCAACATTGTTCAAATTACCCCGGGAGAAATGAACTGATGAAAAAAAATAATCAGTAACATTTAAAAACATTAACCAAAATGAAAAAATTCAATTTATGTTTTAGCACTACACTATGCGTTTCCTTTTTATTTGCACTTAATTCCTGTACTACCGATTCGGTTTTTGTATCAGATGATACTTTAGATAAGGTAGGTGGGAAAAATCAGAATTCTTATCATGAACCAAAAAAAGTGGATGTGGTGTCCGCTAAAAGTGCGGTCAAGGATGCATCAGGAGTGCTTAGCCACGCTACGTTATCTGAGGCTTATCATATACCGGATAGCATTACGACTTATTCGACCACTGATGCAGATGATATAATTGACCCGGACTGGAAAAAGCTTATCACCCGTTTAGGTAACGAGTAGGAACTAGCTTTCAGTTTTATTATAGACAGTTTATACAGTCTGTTGTAACAAGGTTACTCATTTTGAGTAGCCTTTTTTAATTTTCATCTGCTTCGTCCATACGGTTGATGAGTTTGTTTTTGAGGGTATTTATGAATTTGGTTTTTTCCATTTTTCTGTTGCGGATTTCGATGAAAACGCGGTGGAATTGCCCCAAGTCTATATCAAAAGCGGATTCAAAATAACTTACCACTTCTTTTAGACTGGATTTTCCATTATTAAAAACACCTTCTGTATGTAATGCGTAGATTATTTCAATTAATTCAACTTTTGAGCCTGTCCATTTCTGTTTTTTGGAACATAGAATAGTTGGCTGTAGCTGGTCGCTGTTATGCCCTAACTTTGTAATTTCCGATTCTATGTAGGATTTAATTAAATCATTGGCCAAGATTTTTGCCATTTTATAGTCATGTGAAGTTGAGAAACTCTGGTCAGCTTGAAAGTAAAAACTATCCAGTGTGAGTTTAATGTCATATTTACCTCTTACAAAATACTTTTTGTCAAGGCATCGATTATTTGTACGGTGGTAGCGGTAAAATTCCTGATTATCTTCGAAGAATGTTTTTAATTTTAATAATTCATTGTTGTAGTATTTACGAAGGGTTTTTTTAGAACCGTAGGGTTTATTGGTTTCAATAGTATAGATTTCATTATAATAAATGAGCTTTGCAGCAAACATAGGTTTGATATTCCGGAAAAATTCAATCTCCTCATTTTTATCTTGGAATTTGTATTTTAGGCAATATGTTTTTAGTTTTTCTAAAATGGATATCGTAATCTTTATAGCCTCCTCCGCATATTGGACCGGCTCTTTCATTTCCAGATGTATTTTGGCTAACTGATGTTCTAATTCGGATAAGAGGGATTGAGAAAACAATTTCATTTTAGGTTATTAAGGTTTGCCAATTGTACTGATGTGAGTATTAGATACTTTGACAAATCTATTGGTCTGACAGCAAGGGTACAAATGGTTCTGTATTCAATTCCCGAATTGAATATTGAAATTCCCGAATTGCATAGTGGAAATTTGATTGAAATATTAGACGATAACGCCTAATAAGCAGAGAAAAGTCTAATGAAAAGTCTATTCACCTTTGATTGAAATACTCAATCTGTTACTATACAAATATTGACGTCAATAAGTCGCGTTACAAACGCTTTAAAACGTTTTAAAAGGAAGTTGGTACTTGTTGTAAACGAACACTAGACGGTACTAAGCCAGAAGACTTCGTACCGTATTCCATGTTTCGATAATGTTTTAGTGAAGACTTCGAATAGCGGGTACTGAATGCAACTATGCGCTAACGAACCGATTGATAACTAACATATCCGAGCGATCGGGGAAACCTCGAAGAGCAGGATAAATAGCTTAATGTATAATGAAATTGCTACAATGAAGTACTTCGAATACTATCTGAATTCTAATAGACATGTTACCAACTATGTTGATAAAAATTTTAAAATTTTAGATGTGAAAAATTGCATAAAAACACTCACTTTTTGGTATTAATGGGGGTGGCTATTGCGCATTTTATTGTAAATAAAGCATCGTTTTTAGCATTATTCGGTACATTGCAAATTCCAGTTATATTGACCACCCAATTCCAACTTAAAGTGAGCAGTAAATTATAGTATGTATAATCATTGACAGTATGATAATAAGATTCTAATTTTCAGAGTTATAGCAACAAATTCAATAGATGTTTGATTATTAAATTTTAAAGGTCAATACAAACTGGAAAATGATGGTCAGGCTCATCGTTTTTTCTACCTGACTTCAAAACATATTTTAAAATGAGTTGTTGAATTTTCGTTTTTATTTGATACTAGGGTCCACTTTGTGAAAGTTTTAAAAGCATCATCTGGCGAATAAGGAAACATGTCTTTTTTAATATCCGACATACGTTTTATTAATTCTTTTTCAGGCAGAGGTTTACCAAATTTTGTGGCATTCATAATATCAAAAATAAAATACAATAATTGAGAGTATAACTGATACTTCTTCTCTGATAATAGGCTTTCATTATCTTTAATTTTGTCTTTGTGATGTTGAACTCTCCCAATTAAAAATGTACTTAGTGTACCTAATATTAGAAGAAATATTTCTTTATATGGAATTTCGTTGCATAGTATTTTGTCCATTTTATTTTTATTTAATATCGCACAAGCATTCAAAACAAACTATTAGCAGTTAATAAATAACTCTTTCGAGTCAATTTAATAATACATAGATCGTACTTTTGCAAAATTGAAAAGTTTAAAAAGTCATTGTGACTTTCTAATTTATTCCGAAAGATTTAAAAATGTCGTTCGCAATCACTTAAAAAAAAACATGATTTCAGAAAAAGTAAAAGACAAGTACCGGATAAATAAAAAACCAGACAAATATGATTTGAGAGTTTTAAGGGTGACTTGGTTTGGTATTGGTTTTGTTACATCTTTCATTGCAATAATGATAATACTCTACTGCTATGGGAAAATTAGTTAAAAAATCAAGAGAAGTAAAAGAGCTTGTCTCAGACACTACTCGCACAAAAATTATCGAGCAATGGCGTTTTAGTAAATTAAATAGTATCTCGCAAATAGCTATAGAGTTCGATTTAAAAGAAACCACAATTAATACGATTATCGATAACTATTTATCCAACAAAACTCCAACTTGACTGGAAGGAATTTTTATTTTATTACATGAGAACCAAATTGATCACATACACTAAAGAGTACTTTGTGTGATTTTTCAAACCCTTCGCAAGTGATCTCATTGTTTAAAAGTTTTAGAATCACACTTTGAAAGTTTTCTTCAGCTCTTTGTATCTCGGGTACTTTGGTAAATGTTTTTGAAGGACTTGTCATGAGGTTGTGATTTTTTGTAAAATTAATTCATTATCCTTCTTCGGCTTCTGGATATCCTGTTCTAAATTGTAACAATATTGCTACATTATAAAAAAATATTTATTTTTGTCAAAAAAAACAATGTACGATCACACTCTAATTTTATCTACATCGAAGATTGACATGCCCGAAGGTGTTAATGCCGACTTTATACTAAAAATAATTAATCAAACGGAAATTACTACTGAGTATTTTGGAGTAGAGCTTGATAACCCAACGGATTATGAAAATGAAGAAATGAAAGCAGCTGAATCTGCCAAATCATTTTTTGAGTTCTATTTCAGTACAGTTCAAGAAATGGAATATCATTTATTAACTAAAGAAGAAGCTAGACATTTATTAGACACTCTTTTTAATACTGGTGCTAAAAGTGAAATAATGGCGGGTACTAAAGACGTTACAATTTATATTTAAAATATTACTCGACATCGTTATCTTCACCTTTTTCATTAAATTCAATGTAGGTAACTTTTACGTCTTCATAGTATTTGTAAATTAACGGCTGGATAAGAGGATAAAGCTCTGCAACCTTCTGATCGTATATGTAATTAATTTCGTCCCCTTTCATAATTATCCCTTGTTCATAGATTGCTTCGTTAATTGTTTCTCTCACATAATCTGTTAGAATATTTTGACAGCGAATGACATGATCATCCATCGCATCTTGTGGTTCCATAAATTCATGCGGATAAGTATACTGTGTCAACTCCATTCGACAATGCAGATCGACTAAAAAATAAGCAATAAAATCATCATTGGTAACACCGTTAAAATGGTCCATAAGTATTTTTTTAAGTTGTTGGAAATGCAATCAGTGGAGCTTCGTAAGGAAAAGCAAACTGTGAAATTTGTGGACTTCCACTAAGCCATTTATTTACGTCTTCTTTTTTGAGCATTACGGGGATTCTTTTTTTAATATTATGAACGTGCCTCATTGTTTCATTTGTTTCGGTGGTAATCATGGTAAAAGTAAGTTTCTCCTCCGCTGTTTCTTTATTTAACCAATTGCTATACAATCCTGCAAAACTAAATATTTCTTCCCCCTGAGAGCTTATTCTAAATTTCTGTTTGGTTTTATCTTCGTAGTGTCTCCATTCGTAATACGAAGTGGCCACAATCAAACATCTATGGTCTAGAATATTTTTAAAGGTAGCTTTCTCGTTCAGCGTTTCGATATGCGCATTTAAAGTATTCTTTGTGAATTCCTCGTCTTTTGCCCAAATTGGAATCAATTCGCAGGAGAATTTGTCTTTTACCATCAGTCTGTACTTCTGTCGTCATATTTCTTACCGTAGGTGCTGTGGCTAGTTTTCATCTCATCATAGTGCCTTCACACCAAGGATAAGGATTTTAGAACTAATTCTGTTTTGAAATTGGTTCATTAGGCTGAAAGACCCCTTTAAATAGTTGTCGTTTAAATAATAGTTGTTTTAATAAAGGAGTTATTCTCTTTTCTACATAATAATTGATAAGTGAAGCGATAATTAGCATCACACTTAAATTTAAAAATAATAATACATATTTATTTAAATATTCACCTAAAGTATTAAACAATATATATCCAAAATTTTGATGAATCAGATATAAAGGATAAGTTAATACTCCGAACATTTGAAATTTTTCATAACGAAATAAATTTGTTTCTTTCAAGGCAATTAAAGAAAAGATGGCGAAGAAAATCGTATTCATAGCAACTATTACAACCGGATTAAACTCAATACTAAACCATGATGCCATCATGGATCCAAAGAGTATAGACTGCTTGATTATGAACACCAGCGACAAAAGCATTAATATTCCTCTGTAAATATTTAATCCATCTCTTCTTATCAGATAAAATACACAACCAGTGGCAAAATAACCTCCCCAGTGCGGAAAGATATTTGAAAAAACATCACTTTCTAATGCATAAGGAAGGTATAGCACTACTACTGATATAATTAGAGCCAAAGCAATTATATGTTCCAAGTATTTCAGCTTACTAAATAACATTAATATGCCAATCGTTAGATAAAACTTTAGTTCTATAAAAAGTGTCCAATAGGCAGAATCAATTGGTGCAATACCTATAGAGTTATTGAGCATCGTGGTGTTGGCAAGAAATTGAAGCCAGGTTACCGAAAATTTTTCTCCTCCCCAAAATATGATCATTATATATGTGATAATCATAGCAGTCCAATAAGCAGGAAACAAACGTAAAAACCTAGAAGTAGCAAATTTCTTTAAACTACCATCTTGTATACTCATTAAAATCACAAATCCGCTAATGATGAAAAAGAAGTTAATACCCATATAGAAGTAACGGCTTACCTCTCTTAATTTATCAAAACTTATTGCAGGAGTAAAACCTTCCATTTTTCCTGTATAGGTATAATGAAAAAAAACAACCATTAATGCTGCTATAAATCTAAAAAGGTCTATCTCATAAAATCTTTGATGTGTCATTTCAATTGTTTTAGTTAATTTTTCTATTCTGCAAAATTATGGTTCAGTTCTATTATTCTTTGATTTCTTTCATTTTTTCTTTTTTTAGAAGATATAAATAGTGGAATTGAAACTCCAATTTTAATTGCTCCAATTGAAGTAAGAATCCCTCCAATAACATCTTGATATGCTCCAGATTCGTCCATATCATTATTCGGATTACTTTTAATATCTGTTAAAGCTAAAATTTCACCAGTTGCAGTCAATAAACCTACGTTAGTAAAAACATATCCAATAGTTTTTTTTTCTCTTTAGGTTAAGGGTCAGAATTTCTGCAAAATTATTATAGTCAATATTTTCGTTTCTTAGTCGATTATGATCAATTCTAAAACTTTCAATTTTTCGGATTTGTTTGGGTTTTAATTCCTGCCCGTGTAGAACAATAGAAATAAAAGAAAATAATAAAATAATACATATTCTTGTTTTCTTAAATCTTTAAATAATGGTTTCGAGTTTCAAATGGAGTTCTCCAAACTTACTTAGATTTTAATTTTTATGTATTTCTTTAAAAAAACAACTTTTAAAGAAATATATTTTACGGTTAAATTTTGGCTTTTCTTCTTTTTATGCATTTCAATTTGCTGACGCCTAACGTCAGTCTGTGAAAAAACTTCTGTTTGGTTCTTTCAAAAATAGTCAAATTATTTTATTAAAAACAAGAAAAGTTGTATGTTTAATAATGCAACATATCACAGGAATACTGCGCAATCAAATGTGTTTTTCAAGTTTTGAAGACACTATTTCATCAGAAAATCCTATTCGATTTATAGATGCTTTTTCATCAGCTTTATCTTTAGAGACGTTGGGTTTTTCGGTTCAAAGGATTAAAGGCGAAGGTCGTCCGAGTTTTGATAAAAGAATCTTTCTTAAATTGTATCTGTACAGTTATCTCAATGGATTTCGCAGTTATAGAAATCTGGAAAAAGAATGTGTTAGGAATATAGAATTGCATTGGCTTTTGTGTGCCATAGTTCCTAATTACCATAGTATCTCTGATTTTAGGAAAGACAATTCATCAGTGTAAAAAAACTATTTAAACTATTTGCCACTTTTTTAAAAGATGCTGATTTGATTGCAGGAAAAACTATTGCTATTGATGGTACTAAAAGCCGAGCACACAATAGCAAGAAAGCCAATTTCAATCAAAAAAAAATTGACAAACACTTGGCTTATATCGAAGAAAGAACCCAAGAATACTTAGATGAAATAACTAAAAACGACCAACACGAAAACTCCATTGAAATTACTAAAATCCAAAAAAAGCAGCGCGTTTAAAAAAGAATAAAGTACGTTACGAACTTCTGGAAGAAAATCTCCAAGCTAGTGCGAACCAATAATAAGTACTACTGATGAAGATTCTCGAGCACTTTTAGTTCAAGGGGTAGTTGTCGAGGTGAGCTATAATATTCAAGCTGCTGTTGATGCTAAACATAATTTGATTGTTGCCACTCATACAGTAAACCACAATGATCTTAATGCCTTAGGGACTATTGCTATTGAAGCAAAAGAAAATTTGGGCGTAGATAATTTTACTATATTAGTGGATAAAGGCTACCATAGTGGCAGGGAAATTAACCAATTCATAAATCATAACATCACCACCATTGTAGCAGATCCTACGCCAGGAACAAGTAAAGAAAGCGTCACACAACCAGATTATTTCTGTTTTTGAGAGATAAGCTCAAACTGACCATTAATCTAGAAAAGAGCGGGATTAGAAAACCCATTCAATTTACGATACTGGGATTTTCGTTTGCATCGACTTATCAAAAAGGAGTAAAAGGCAGGTATCAACTAACGGTAGGGGACAAAGGTTGGTCAAAACTCAAGCAGAGTTTAAAAGAAGTGACACGCAAAACCGCACCGAGAAGTTTCGAGGAACGCATCGGTAAAATCAACGACCCGAGCCGATAGGCGAACAGGCGAAGCAAATCCAACGAGGATGGTTAAACTATTTTCGAGGGACGAGTATTCAAGGAAAGTTACGAGATATGGATGGTTGGCTGCGCAATAGACTGCGATATTGCATTTGGACGGACTGGAAGAAACCCGAACGTAAAAGGAAAAACCTGATGCGATTGGGTATTGACAAAGACCACGCCTATGCTTGGAGCAGAACAAGAAAAGGAGGCTGGCGTATTGCTCAAAGTCCGATTCTAACCACTACAATTACCCTACAACGGCTCAAGAAGAAAGACTATCAATCGATGCTGGACATTTACATGGAACTCAACCCATCACTTTGCGAACCGCCGTATACGAGACCCGTACGCTCGGTGGTGTGAGAGGCGCACTCCGTTAGTTTCTAGCGGAGCCGTCTACTCGATTACCAGATTTGGCATTATGTGCCGTTATATTCTAGTATTTTGGGATATCGTTCCGCTTGATTTTCTTTTCTGTCAAAAATATAGTTATTCCAAGTGACAAGATTAATAAGCCGATAAGCCAATTTTTGGCATTAAAATCTAATAATTCTGCGATATAGGAAACCAATAAAAGAAACAACATTGAAATCAGCATTAAATTTGCCGAATATTTATTTGCAAGATTCCAATTTTCAATATTTTTCATTGAGCTAGCAGTTCGATATCCATATAAATTATTAATCTTTTTTGGTGGATAAGTTTTATAAAACACTGCAAAAATAGATAGAAACAAAAATAAAAGAGTCATAGTTTTATTTTAAATTAGATTTATAAAGTATGTTTTCTGCCGTCTAGCGAGCCATTTCTGGTAACGTTTTGCAGCTTGCAGAAGTGGCGGATTAAAGAAGCCTAAACTTTCTTTTAAACACTGTCTTTGCAAGTGCAAAACCAGCTTTAAATTAAGCCCAAAACCCGCCATTTTTGCAAACTGCTGTGTGTGCCTTGCATGCACTTCTATTCCTACAAACGTAAGGAATTTATCTAGAGGGTGCAAGTCCCTTATCGGCAAGTTGTTGAGATTATATTGAGCCGATTAGCCAGTGGCAAGCTGGTTTGGAGGGATCCATGCAGTGAAGGAAGCCCAACGGCAAAAGTCTGTACCGAGGAACACAAAGCGCATAAGAGGCTAACTAAATTGGGTAAGTATGCACAGCAATACAAAGCCTAGAGACAACAGGTTTAGTTAGTAGATGCGTCGGGGATAGACGGAAAGAAGAAGTGCTTACCGAGGGAGGTCTCTTAGATTACGAGTTAATCCTATAGAGAAGTCAGCAGAAGTCATAGTACTTGAGGTAACGAGTTGCGAATAGATACCGCATAGGGCTCACAAACAAGGAAGGACTGAACGCAAGTGGTTCTTAATTTCTATCGGAATAACGCAAGTTATAGCCCTAGAAAAGCGGAACAGGTTAAAAGAGAATCTGAACTAAATTCAGATTAAAACAAACAAGAATGATTGCACAAGTAACACATCCTTACAATCTCCAAAAGGCGCTACACCAAGTAGTAGTCAACAAAGGCAGTGCTGGCGTTGATGGCTTAAAAACCACTGAACTGGCTGATTATTTCCGTGAGCATAAATCTGCATTATTGGAAACTGTTAAGAATGACTGTTATTTGCCACAACCTATTCTTGGAGTAGAGATTCCAAAAGGAGGCGGTAAAACCCGACTTTTAGGAATTCCAACAGTAGTTGACAGACTGCTTCAGCAAGCCGTATCGCAAGCGATGATGCCGCGATTCGAAAAGGATTTTAGTGTAAACAGCTTCGGATTTCGACCCAATAAAAACGCCCGCCAAGCGGTAGGTAAAGCCTTGGGAAACATTCACGAAGGCTACAATTATATTGTAGATATTGACCTAAAGACCTTCTTTGACCAGGTAGACCATTGCTTGTTGATGAACCTAATTTACCAAAAGGTAAAATGCCCCACGACTTTGCGATTAATCCGCAAATGGTTACGAGTACCAATACTCATCAAAGGAAAACTAGTCAAACGCAGAAAAGGAGTTCCGCAAGGGAGTCCGATAAGTCCGCTTTTATCCAACATTTTGCTCCATGAATTGGACAAAGAACTGACGAGAAAGGGCTTGAAGTTTGTCCGTTATGCCGATGATTTCAGTATTTACACCAAATCGAAAATCCAAGCCAAAACGGTCGGCAATGCTATCTTTCTGTTTTTGAGAGATAAGCTCAAACTG
This sequence comes from Flavobacterium sp. TMP13, assembly GCF_050847115.1. Lineage (NCBI taxonomy): Bacteria > Pseudomonadati > Bacteroidota > Flavobacteriia > Flavobacteriales > Flavobacteriaceae > Flavobacterium > Flavobacterium sp. TMP13. The sequence goes on along the minus strand of NZ_CP193656.1, from coordinate 3,624,161 downwards.
ACCATTAATCTAGAAAAGAGCGGGATTAGAAAACCCATTCAATTTACGATACTGGGATTTTCGTTTGCATCAACTTATCAAAAAGGAGTAAAAGGCAGGTATCAACTAACGGTAGGGGACAAAGCTTGGTCAAAACTCAAGCAAAATCTAAAAGAAGTGACACGCAAAACCGCACCGAAAAGTTTCGAGGAACGCATCGGTAAAATCAACGAAATCCAACGAGGATGGTTAAACTATTTTCGAGGGACGAGTATTCAAGGAAAGTTACGAGATATGGATGGTTGGCTGCGCAATAGACTGCGATATTGCATTTGGACGGACTGGAAGAAACCCGAACGTAAAAGGAAAAACCTGATGCGATTAGGTATTGACAAAGACCACGCCTATGCTTGGAGCAGAACAAGAAAAGGAGGCTGGCGTATTGCTCAAAGTCCGATTCTAACCACTACAATTACCCTACAACGGCTCAAGAAGAAAGGCTATCAATCGATGCTGGACATTTACATGGAACTCAACCCATCACTTTGCGAACCGCCGTATACGAGACCCGTACGTACGGTGGTGTGAGAGGCGCACTCCGTTAGTTTCTAGCGGAGCCGTCTACTCGATTAGTGGCTGTATTTTTATTCAATGTTGTGCCATTCGTGTCCACAACCATTTCTACATTCGGTATTTCTTCTTTCGGTGTCTGTTTGCTTTAATATCCATAATAAAGCAATTATAGTTTTCTGTCTTTCATTTTCAATAATGTTTTCAAGTTTATTAAACGCAATTTTGGTTTCGAACGATTTTAAAATCACAATTGGTGTAAATGTTGATTTCAATGGAATTGTTTTAATTGCGTTCTGATAAGTTTCAGTATTATAATTTGTTTTTTCTGGAATTGAGTTAAAAATATAATCTTGCAAATAATTGAATATTGTTTCAAAATTAAAATCTTTGTCATTCAATAAAGTTATACAACCTTTGTCGAATTCAATTTTATTTTGCGCTATTTCATTAATTATACGTTCTATCTTATTCATTATTTTATTACAAAAAAATCATCAATTTCATTTCCTTCGTTTGTAAAAATCACGGCATTATGACCAATTTCAATTTTGTTTTTTAAGATTGAAGTTTGAAAAGAATGTTGATTAAGTTCAGTTTGTTTATAGTTTACATCTTTTATGTTAATCGATATTTCTTTGTCTTCAATAATTAAGTCTTCAATTTTGTTAGAGTTAACTAAATTACTAAATGAATTCAATATTTTTTCTTGAATTTTGTACTTATTTATGAATTCGTTTATTTCTATTTTTTCAGGTTTTGCGGTAATATAGCCACTAACGTCTTGGCGCTTGGCGAGGTTGGGGACTTTATAGCAGAGTATTTTCTGCCGAAACGAAGATATGATAAAAAACGCTAATTCCACTAAAACCCCAATCTCGCCAAACGGCTGTTACTAGCTGGCGCTTTATCCACAATATAAATTATGCTTCATCATCTTCTTTCTGATAACCTTCATAATAGTATGATTGTTCAATTCCTTTAAAAATCACTTCTCTGTTATTTATTTCTTCGCTTAAGTTATTATTTAATAAAGTTCTCAATTCCAAATCGTTAATTGGACTTCTTTCCATAGCTTGTAAATAAAGAGATTTATCCACATATTGCCAATTCACTAATTTTTTAAGTCTACTTTTCAGAATCATATCTAACCAAATTCGCATTGTTCTCCCATTACCTTCCATAAAAGGATGTGCAATATTCATTTCTACATATTTGGCAACGATTTCTTCAAAACTATTTTCCGGCATTTGCTCAATTTTGACTAAAATTTCATTTAAATATAAAGAATTTGCAAATCTAAATCCACCTTTTGAAATATTCTTATTGCGCACCTTACCAGCAAAATCATATAATCCTTTAAATAAATAACTATGTATTTGATTCAAGCCCTTAGTTGTACCTATCTCAATTTTGTCAATATCATCTGACTCAAATAAGCGATAAGCATGTTCTAAACTCTTTTTGTCAATTTTTCTCATAATAATTCAGATTTATTCAACTATTAATTACTTTGTCAAAAATACTTTAAATGTTTGTGAATTACTTTAAAACTCTTTAAATTTTAGAGGGTTTTGTGTTTTTATGCAGCTTTATATTCCGGTGCGGTGCGCTTGCTAGTAACTTGTATATACACGCTACATTATAGAGCCAATATACCCAAATCAGGTAGGATAGGCGCTATTCGACAGCGTTTTTTGTGATTCTCAAATATATAGTATTTTTTTTATAAATTATCAACTAGTCTTAAAACAATAAAAGACACCTCACAGCATCTTTCATTTTTTCCTGCTCTTCCAGCTATCATTATGTTGATAATTTTTTCTAAAGTCACTGACCTTTATACCTATAAAAACGCCAATTACATAAATCACAACTATCCCTATTATTTCATACCAGTTCATCCCTACTATAAATTTGATTAAGTGTCAAACTAATAGCTCTATTGAGATAGTTACAAATAGTATAGTGTGTGATTCCCGAATTGAATACTATAGTTCAAGTGTTTTTCATAAAAAAAAAGATGCCTAGCATCTTTTTTTGTCTCTAATTCCTTTCTTTTATCGAAATCTAATTTCCATTTTCAAATAAATCTTTAATTTCAACTTTTAAAGCTTTCGCAATTATAAGAAGAGTTTTAACTGTTGGGTTTGTTTCCCCTCTTTCAATTCTACTAACCTGATTTTCTGACATACCAATTTCAACGGCTAATTTGGACTGAGAAAAGTCAGTTGTCTGTTCTCTAATTTTCCTAATCATCGCTCCAAGAGCTATCATTACCTTATTTAGTTCCTTTTCTTCCACACGATAAATTTGCAGCATAAAAAAATATTAACCCTACACATATATGTGTGGTTAATTATTTTTAACTATATTTGTTTTTGAATTTATATATTTGCGATTCTTCAAATACAATATTGAAGCATTCGCTTAGAATTTCGTCTTAGAAAACTGGTAATTTTAAAAGGAACGAAATGATAAGTAAGATGCTCACGTCCCATGGCGTGGGCTCACTTATTGTTCCCGGGTATACCAGTACCTCTAAGGCAGTAAGCTGAGTTCCATGCCATTTTTTATGGCTATACCTCAGCTGGTTTTAAGCCAATCTTCCTCATTTTCAAAGCCTCGCATTCATTTTTTATCTATTCTAACCAGTAAAGCCCGTGAGCCTATGATTTAATAATTATTACTATCTAAGTCCTATGTCTGTATTTTATCTTTGTCCCAAATTGACTTATCCGATTGACAACAATATAATGCTTAAAAAAATACCTGCACCGAAACACCTTTTGAATCAAATGGACATAATTGAATTTGAGTTGGTTATCACGAGGTGCAGATTGTTTTTTAGTCTATAACAAACAAAAAAATTAACCTTTTAAACAATTGAGCAATAAATGAAATACTACAAACAAATGCAAATTGCATTAATAGTGGCTTTAATAGCAATAGTATGCCTGTGGTTATATGGTTGCAACTGTTTTTAAAGATTTAAAAATAGCTAAAGCTTATTTAGTACAAACACTAACTCTAAAAAAACGCCTATGAAAAAATAAACCCTTTAAACCGTAGCGCCTTCGTGGCACACACATAAAAAAAGGCCCTCTCACTGTCTGGACAACTGAAAAGAGGACCAATGCTAACAAAACTAACGTTTCATTTAACTATACCAAAATTATGAAAAAAATTTCATTAATCAGAGTTAGGGCGGTATTGTGGTATATGCCTATTTGCATAATACTGAATACTAACCTTGTTCTTGCAAAAAAAACCGTAATCCCTTCGACTATTTTTAAACCTTACAATAGCTTGCGAAAGGAGAATCTGAAACAAGTTCAGATTAAACAAATTACCGGAACTGTTACTGACAATCGAGGGTCAATGCCGGGAGTAACCGTTTCTATTAAAGGAACGAAAACGGCTGTTATTACCGATTTTGATGGGAAGTATGAGATAACTGCTTCCGCTACAGATACACTGGTTTTTTCCTTTATGGGCTACAAGACTATAGAAATGCCCGTAAATACTAGCACTATAATTAATGTACGATTTCAGGAAGATGCCACAAACCTGCAAGAAGTAAAAGTCAATGCTGGTTATTATTCCGTTAAAGAAAGCGAACGCACGGGTAGTATAGCCAGAATCACTGCTAATGATATTGAAACGCAGCCTGTAACGAATGTACTCGCAGCGATGCAGGGTAGGATGGCGGGGGTTGATATAACTCAACAGACAGGAGCTCCAGGTGGTGGCTTTGACATTAGAATTCGCGGAATCAACAGTTTACGCAGTACTGGTAATGCACCATTGTATATTATTGATGGGGTTCCTTTTAGCTCGGATGCGATAGGGGATAGGCAAACTTCGACTTCATTGCCGAGTGCTACCAGTCCGCTTAATACGATTACGCCTAGTGCTATTGCCAGTGTCGAAGTGTTGAAAGATGCTGATGCGACAGCTATTTATGGTTCGCGTGGTGCTAATGGAGTAGTACTTATTACCACTAAAAAAGGGAAAGCGGGGAAGACTCAATTTGCGGTCAGTAGCACTACCGCTGTAGGGCAAATTACCAGAACGACCGATTTAATGGGCACTCCTGAATATTTGATGATGCGGGAACAGGCCTTTGCCAACGATGGAATCACTACTTATCCTTTTAATGCTTACGATGTAAACGGTACATGGGACCGTAATCAAAATACTGATTGGCAAAAGGAATTAACCGGTGGTACTGCTGAAATAAAGACGATGCAATTATCCGTTTCGGGAGGTTCGGCACAGACACACTTTTTGCTTAGTGGAAATACCTATAGTCAGGGTACGGTATACCCTGGGGACTTTGATTATAAAAAAGGTGGAGTACATCTAAGTTTAGATCATGAGAGTATTGATAAAAAATTTAAAGTGACATTCTCCGGCAGTTATGATATTCAAGATAATGACCAGCCCGCAAGAGATTTAACACGCATATCTCGAAATTTAGCTCCTAATGCTCCCGCTCTTTATAATGCTGATGGTACCCTGAACTGGGAAAATAGCAGTTGGGAAAATCCGTTAGCGGCACTTTATGCAAAGGCATTGTCAAAAACGAATAGTCTGGTAACTAATGGATTGTTTTCCTATCAATTAGACTATGGATTTACCGCTAAGACCAGTTTTGGTTTTACGGATTTGCAGCATCATGAAACCCGGAGTAATCCTTCGACCATTTATGATCCCATTTATCAGGCCGCTGCTTCTTATTCTTCCATCTATCTTACGACCACTGCTCGGCAATCATGGGTAATTGAGCCGCAGTTGCAATGGCAAAAACAGCTCGGTAAAGGAAAGTTTGATGTGCTCGTGGGAGGTACTTTTCAGAACGAAACTACCAATCGATTGGTCCAATTTGGATCCGGTTTCACCAGTAACAGTTTGCTATATAACTTGGCTTCAGCGAGTTTGAGTAGAACTAATTTTGACGATGAAATTCTTTATATGTATCAGGCTTTGTTTGGCAGAGTGAATTTTTCATGGCAGGATAAATACTTTGTGAATCTGACCGGTCGTCGTGATGGTTCAAGCCGATTTGGACCAGGTAAGCAATTTGCTAATTTTGGCGCTGTAGGTATGGCTTGGTTATTCTCTGAGGAAAAAGTAATTAGAGAGGATTTTTCTCTTCTGAGCTTCGGAAAAGTACGCGGCAGTTTTGGTGTTACCGGAAATGACCAGATAGGTGATTATCAATATTTGGATACTTATCAATCATCAACGAGTGTTTATGATGGTACTGTGGGATTGAGACCTATACGACTGTTTAATCCTAACTTTAGTTGGGAAAGTAACCAAAAAATAGAAGCAGCGATCGAACTTGGTTTTCTAAACGACAGAATTTTCACGACTGCGGGTTGGTACCACAACCGTTCCTCCAATCAACTTATAGGTATGCCGCTGCCTTCGACTACTGGTTTTACCACCATACAATCTAATCTTGATGCTACGGTTCAGAATACAGGATTAGAATTGACATTGCGCACGCTGAATATCCAGAAGGATTCTTTTGGATGGACCACTGATATTAATATCACTTTTCCAAAAAACAAGCTGATTGCTTTTCCCGGTCTTGCAACCAGCAGTTACCGTAATCAATATGTGATAGGGGAATCCATCAATATTCAGAAATTATATCATTTTAGCGGTGTGAACCCACAAACGGGTATCTATGAGTTTGAAGATGTGAATGGCGATGGTGCTTTATCTTTTGCAGATGATGCCCAGACAATCAGGGATTTCAGCCCGGAATACTATGGCGGAGTACAAAATCAGTTGCGTTATAAACGGTTTCAATTGGACTTTCTTTTCCAGTTTGTAAAGCAATTGAATTGGAATGCTGCTTCGCAGTATTCGGCTCCAGGTGCTTTTGGCAACCAACCCCTTACGGCAAATGGGGGTTGGCAACAGCCAGGAGACAATGCTACTATGCAAATTTACACTACTGGTTTGAATAGTGCCGCAGTGACTGCCTACGGACGTTATGCCTATAGTAATGCCGCAGTGAGTGATGCGTCGTATATCCGCCTTAGGAACGTTGCTGTTTCTTATAGTGTACCCACTTATTTGAAAGGATTGCAATGTAAACTATCCTTGCAGGCCCAAAATTTGTTGACAATTACCTCGTATGATGACGGTGATCCTGAGTTCAGAAGTTTTAATTATTTGCCTCCACTACGAGTTATCAGTTTAGGAGCCGAAATTAAATTTTAAAAAAGCTATTATGAAAAATAAACAAAATATAATTAGATTTATTGGATCTGCCATACTATGTTGCTTAGTACAAAGTGTCGTTATTTCCTGCGATTCTTTTGTGGATGTGGAACAGCCGAACTCTCAACTGACCAGTGAAGCCGTTTTTGCAGATTATACTACTGCGACCGCTGCTATGAAGGATATCTATGGTAAAATGAGAGATGGTGGTCTATTAACGGGCAAGTCTGTTGGGCTTTCTCATTTGTTAGGTCAATACACTGATGAATTGGTGTGTTATCAAACCGGAATTACTACTGCAGAACCTTTTTACAACAATGGGCTGACGGCCACCACTTCTTTTGTACAGGAATTGTGGACAAGTGCCTATAGCCAAATTTATGCCACCAATGCCGTGATTGAAGGTGTTAGCCATTCTACTACTCTTAGTACGGTCGAAAAGCAGCAGCTTATGGGCGAAGCATTGTTTGTTCGAGCGTTATTACATTCCTATTTAGATGGTGTTTACGGAGGTTGTCCTTATATAAAAACTACTGATTATCAGAAAAATAGTAGCGTGAAGAGATTGCCTCAGGCAGAAGTCTACGCTCTTTGTATTGCTGATTTGGAGGCTGCTGCTGCTTTATTGCCGAAGTCCTACATAAGCATAGGACGCGTTAGACCAAACCAATTTGCCGCTAAGGCTTTATTAGCAAGACTGTATTTATATAACAGGCAGTGGGCTGAAGCTAGTAATACAGCTTCGGCTGTCTTAAATGAAACAGGTCTCTATGTCTGGGAAGGAAATTTAGACAAGGTGTTTCTGAAAGGATGCAGCAGCACTATTTGGCAATTTGCTTCCAGTAGTGGTACAACTAATACACAGGAGGGAGCTTTGTTTGTATTTAATGCCGGACCGCCATCAAGCGTTTCGCTCAGTACTGAACTGTATAATTCCTTTGAAGTAGGTGATCAGCGTAAAAACCGTTGGATTAGAATTATTAACAAAGGTACTGCTGCCTGGTATCATGCCTACAAGTACAAGCAAGGTATCGGAACAGGTACTTCGACCGAATATTCAGTGATGCTGCGACTTGCTGAGCAATATTTAATCAGAGCGGAAGCACGAGCGCAGCAGGGAGATTTAATTGGAGCAAAAGAAGACTTGAACTTTGTTCGCAGTACAGCAGGACTTGGTAATACTGTGGCGGTGACTAGTTCAGAAATAATTGAAGCCGTACTTAAGGAGCGAAGATTTGAATTGTTTACAGAAACTGGGCACCGCTTTTTTGATTTGCAACGTAACGGAAAATTGGATACAAAATTGTCAGTGGTTAAAGGAGGATGGAATAGTACGGATGTTTTTTGGCCAGTACCCCAATCGGAATTATTGATTAACCCTAATCTTGCGCCACAGAATGAAGGCTACTAATATAAAAAATCTATTTGTTTTATTAGTTATTTTATTTTCCTGCTCGGTATTGGGGCAGGTTGTACTCAAAAAACACCTTACCGAGGCTGATTACCAGTTATGGAGTACGATCGAAATGAAAGAGGTCTCTGCCAAGGGGGGCTGGGTGAGTTATCATTTAGCCTATGAAAGTAAGAATGATACACTTTTTGTACGGAATAAAACGGCAACCAAAACCTATAGCTTTCCGAAAGGTTATGAGGGTAGGTTTGCTAATGACAGTTGGTTTAAGTGTATGCTTCCTGATAAAGTATTTACGATAGTAAATCTAAAAAATGGTAGTACCAGAGTAATAAAGAACGTAAAGCAAAGTGCTTTTTCAAGTGACGGATTAACTCTAATAACCTTATCTGATTTGAACCAACTTTCTATTGGCCCAATTAATGGTAGTGTTGTTAATAAAATAGAAGATGTAGCGGAGTTTTCCCTAAATCCGTCTGGTACTGCTTTGGTTTATACAATAGATAAAGAGATATCCTCCTTAAATTATTGCCTTTTTGATGGCGGTAAAGTTCAAGTTCAATCACTAGCTTCTGATGCTGAAGCCAGTTTTAATAATATAATTTGGCAAGGAGAAGGAAATGCTTTTGCTTTTGTGAAAAGCTATAAAGATAGTCTAGATGTTCGTAATACCAAGAACTTGTACTTGTACCGCTTTAAAGACAGTAAGTTGTATGGCTTTGATGCTAATACAGTTTCGGATTTTGCTAAAGGCAGTAGCATATTACCCCCTTTATGGACTCGCTTTATTATATCAGAAGATGGCAAACGGGTGTTCTTTTTTATTAGCGAAACTGCCAAATCAAATGCGGAAAAACCGATAGTACAGGTATGGAATGGAAATGATTCTTGGACTTATAGTCAGGTTCAAAAGGAGGGTCGTTTGGATATTGCACCAAAATGTGCGGTTTGGTTTCCGGATAGCGGTCAATTTAGACTGCTTACTACCACTTCACAGCCAAAAATTATGCTAAGTGGCGACCAGCAGTATGCGATTACTTATAATCCTACTGTGCAAAAGCCGCAGTTTGATTTTCATAATAAAATCGACTGGTATGTTACTAATTTGAACACTGGTAAACAAACGCTTTTTTTACAGGATAAAAGTTGTATTATGGGAGATGTCACCTCATCTTACGGTGGTAAATTTATTACTTATCGTAGCGATTCCCATTGGTGGGTTTATGAACTAGCTACGGGGAGACATATAAATGTTAGTGCAGGTATTTTTCAAAAGATTTATGACGTGTCAAATGATCGAGCAGGGCACCATGCTTATGGAATTGCGGGATGGACAGCTGATGATTCATGCATACTTATTTATGATGAATATGATTTATGGTCAGTTAATTTAAAGAACTTGAAAACAGAACGATTGACTAAAGGAAGAGAGCAGCAAATTGTATTTCGGCTCGCTAAAGCTTTGGGGCAGAACGATCGACTTATGAATTTTGATGGATTCATTTTTCCTAAAATTAATTTAGAAGCTGGTATTTATCTAAAAGCTGATGGCAAAATTACTAGACAATCAGGTTATTATCGATGGAAAGGTGTTGAGGATCCTTTAGTTTTTGCTGACAAAAGTATTACCGAGTTTGGATTTAGCAAAGACTGTGAAACCCTTTATTACAAAGTAGAAGATTATAATACCGCACCAGCGATAATGACAATTAGCAAAAGATCGGCAACTCCTACAATGGTTTTCAACAGTAATCCGCAACAAGTAGCTTATCATTGGGGTAATTCAAAGCTTATTAGCTATACTAATTCAAAAAATAAGCAGCTACAAGGAGCTTTGTACTATCCAGCTGATTACGATTCGAGTAAAAAATACCCCATGGTCGTTTATATTTATGAAAAGTTGAGTCAACATTTACATAACTATGTCAATCCGAGTTTATATAATGGAGGAGGAGCCAATATCAGTAATTTAACTGCCCAAGGATACTTTGTCCTGTACCCCGATATATCCTATGAAATGGGTCATGTAGGTAGTAGTGCCACAGATTGTGTTGTATCTGCGACTAAGGCTGTGATTCAGATGGGCTTAGTACACGCTGATAAAATTGCTTTGACGGGTCATTCATTTGGAGGTTATGAGGTCAGTTATATTGCTACCCAAACACCTATTTTTGCAACGATCATTGTTGGAGCCGGTGTGACTGATTTGATTAGTAGTTATTTTTCGATTGGCTGGAATAATGGCAGGCCTGAAATCTGGCGATATGAGTATGATATGTGGCGTATGGGTAAATCGTTCTATGAAGATATGGATGGTTATTTGCGAAACTCACCGATTATGCATGCACAAAAGATTAGCGCGCCAATTTTAATATGGACCGGTGAGTTGGACCTGCAAGTTCACTACCATCAAAGCATAGCATTTTACAATGCTTTACGACGATTAGGTAAGAAGGAGATCATGCTTATCTATCCCGAAAACAGGCATGTTTTAACTCAGGGTAGGGGTCAAATCGATTTTACGCATAAATATGAACAATGGCTTGCCACTTTTTTAAAGGATGCACAGCCATCGGAATGGATAAAGAAGGGTATTGAATAAGTTATTTTTAAAAATTAAAGGCAGTTCCCTCGAAAAGGAACTGCCTTTTTTTTGACTTTCCAACTTTTTAGTTAGGTTGTCTAAACAATTCCACAGTACAGTCATTATTGCTGTCCATACCGAAAATCTGTGCTCCGCCTGTTTGCGTTTCTGTACAGAGTACCAATGTTGGTTCAACCGAACAGTTGTTTTTAAAGACACATTGTGGTCCTTGTTTGATGTAACCTGGCTCTAAGGTTGCAGCACTTGATTTAACAGCGTCTTTAGATGCAGTTGTTGCGAACGCTCCGGCTGCCGCAGCGGTACAAAGCGCTACTGACAAAAAAATTTTTACATTTTTCATAATGTTAAAAATTAAAGTTATTCATTTGATCTACTTTTTTCTACAGGTGTTCGATCTAATTCCTGATACCTAAAAGGGTATTTCTTTATATTATCGTCTCACGGACTTGTCTATTTGATATGCTACCAAAACTTTATCGAATATAAAGTATACTTTATCCTTTGTTGCATACATTGCTTGTGGTTTTTTATTGTTAATGTTGTAGACATGGAAGCTGTACTCGTAGGTCTTTGTCTTTAAGTTGTAGACATCAATCGCGGACGATTGTTTCCATAGTTTTAAGGATTCAAAATGAGCTCGAAGATTGGAATTGATAAACAGTTGATTTCCTACTGTGCTACTCAGTTTATTGACCATTAAGGATGGTTGTGCTAATTTTCTGACGCCGTTGCCTAATGAAGCGATTTTAATTTTGGCCAAGGTGGTCGTGTCAATTGTATTGTCACGATAAAAGTCTTTTATACTTTTGTCGGCTACTATAAATTGATTGCGATAATAGTAGGTATAAATAAGTTTCTGGTTATTTAGGTTATACCGAAGGATCCCGTCACAATCAAAAACACCATCTATTTGTTTTTGTAAAAGGCCATCATTCCATGATACTGATGTATTGCCATTTGAAAACGTTAGTAGACCCAAGACGCTTTCATTCGTTTTTGCGTTTCTACTTCTTATCGCAGCTGTTGTGGAATCTATGGGCTCGAAGACCGAAAAATGAGCTTTAACTTCCTGAAGTTGCTTTGCTTTCCAAGTTCTTATTTTTCCTTTGAAAATGCAGGGAACTGTGCCATCTGTTAGGAAAAAATAGGGTGGTGAAATACGAACCTGAGCAGTTCGGTAGGGCAGATTGTAGTTGTCGAGTTCAATGCTGTAATTACCAATTTTTTTTAAGTTGCTATTTATCGCTATTATTGAAAGTGGGGAAAGAAAGTTACCTAAATATATTGTATCATTTACCATCCCGGCAAAGTAGTAACCGTCATATTTTAAATTAAATTGTGCCGATTTATTATATAGATGAGGTGGATATCTACGGATAAAATTATTTTCCTTATGGATGATCTGTTCTGATTTTACAAATAATAATAATACAATACCAATCGCAAAAATGCTTACTGTAAAAATAAGTACTAAACTATGTCGTAGTCTCCACCCTTTGTTTTGTTGCTGTAATTCCTGCAAAGAAAAAATGATTGCAAGAATAGTAATAAGGCAAATGATAAGATTGAATATTAGGTGTTGGTTCCAAGTCATTTTTTCAAGTATACCACCACAGGAACATGGTACAAATTCGCTGAAATTCAGAATGATGTAGATGTAGGCGGAGAACATCATCATTAAAGCGAAAAAAGTAACCAATGCAAGCAATCGAGTAGGTTTAAACATAAGCAATCCAGCGATTAATAACTCTACAGAAGGAATCAACCAAGCGACCCAACCGGCAAAAGCACTAAGCAATGGCGATTGTCCGAGTTGTATGGTGAAGGTCTGATAGTCCAATATTTTACTAAAAGCAGCATAGGAGAAAAGGACAATAAGCAAGTAGCCTATGGTATCTATATAGTTTCTTCTGATGTTATTTGTGACTTTCATTATTAGAGTTTTTAATAAGGTAAAATTCTAAATAAAAAACATATAACATTATGCAAATCAGGCATTTCGTTATTCAAAAAATAAAACAGAGCAAAAGTATAAGGGTTAAAGATCTTCTTCAGGTCTTGAAATGTCACTTGGTTTGTAGCCAAATCTTTTTTTGAAGGCTTTATAAAAATTGAGATAGCCCTTAAAGCCATTCAGATATGCAATTTCTTTTAAAGAAACGGATGTTTGCCGGATCATTAGATGTGCTCTTTTTAAGCGTTCTTCTTGATAAAAGTTATAGACACTGGTTTTAAATAAGGTTCTAAAACCATTTTTTAATATGTGTTCTTCAATAGCAAACATTTGAGCCAAGTAGTGTAAAGTGGGTAATGGTTCATCCAGATGACTTAAAATATAATCATGTAAATTTTGAATCGAAGTAACTTCTTTCTGTCTACGAATTTTTGAACTAGAGAGACGATCGTTAATGCTACACATGTCTTCAAGTAGGGTTGATACTGAACTTACAATTATTTCATCGCTATATAATAATCGTGATATTGTACAAAATGAGGGCATTAGATGATTATCACCAGTAATGAAAATTAATTGCAAAGTAGTGTTGTAATTAGAGTTTTTATTTAATTCATCAAGAATACCGTTCCAAATATCTTTCGATTGCTGAGCGATTAATTTACCAAAGTCGGTATTGACAATTGTATCCGGATTGTATTTAAGAGTGAGAGGCACTTCATTATTAAAACTCAATAAAACAAGATTATTATCCAATACAAATGTTAACTGAATTAGATTGTGGTATTGGTAGCAAGCGGTTATGTATCCTGATTCCGCATTTATTTTTTGAAGTTCTTCAGCAATTTTATTTAATGCTTCAGCATTATTTTTTAATTCATCATTACTATTATCATGGATGCGGAAGGTCATATTTCCAGTTGCCATTTCGAACAGCATTTGGTAAATACGTTTAATCCGGTCCTGATTAAATTGTTCTGACATATTATATAATTTGAAGTGATTTGCCGGTTGAAGAAAAGGGAAAACCTGTGCAAACCTATCAAAATAAATTATTTGAAGCTAAAACTGTAGTGTGTAATTCGGGAATTGAATAGGGGAAATTTTAGTAGTTAAAAAAAAAAACGCGCTATCACAAGATTTAAATAATTTAAAGAAAAACGATATTAAGTATAAGTTAAATAGCAAGACTACATAATATTTTATTCTACATACTTTGTGTTCCATTTAGTTTAAGTCTTTCTCTTAAAATCATCATATCTCCAATTTGTTTTTGATCTTAAATATCAGCTTTCGTTTTGTGGTATGTACGTTTTTGCGCCCAATAATTATACTAACGTATTAACCAACAACCCCGTTTGTGCATGTTAACGTAGTTGTAAAACTATGTTTGGCAATGCAGAAGATGTGCTCTTTTTCAATTTAAAAAATATCAGTAATTTTCTTTAAATGCACATTGATTTTTTGGTTGCTCAAAATGTGTAATAATTTATTGTAATTGCAGTATTGATTATCATTCTAACCTGGTAAAATAATGACACACTTTAAATTTGAATCATTGTTTTTAGACCATTTAAAGAGTTTATAATTTATTTATTCTAGGCTAAATTTTTTGCAAAAAATATGTTTTACTACTGACTTCAATTTAAATATTATTTCTAGCCTTAAAATAAACCTGTCACAACTTGTGAAGTACTTGTGAAATTCATCCATTTTTTTTTATAAAATTTACTCCATCAATAAATAATTCTTTTACCACTTTATCAGCTAATTAAAACCCAAATTTTAATTTGTTAAACTAATAGCAATGTTAATTTAATTATGCACATTTCTTAAATGCATTCTTGAAAAAAAATATATTGAAATTTAAAATTTTTAATTCATTAACAACATATCACTATGAATATAGATAGAATGGAATTTATAGCGTGGATGGAACGTATCATGGATCGTTTTGATATTTTGAACGAACATACTAATGAAAATCAAAAGAAGCGAAATAACATTGATGGTGAAGAATTACTAGACAATCAGGATCTCCTCCAAATGTTAAAGATTAGCAACCGTTCCCTTCAGCGATATCGCTCAACTGGTAAGCTACCATATTATACAATAAGTGGAAAAATTTACTATAAACTATCTGATGTTCATCAGTTTATTCGAGACAGTTTTAATGCTCCTAGACAAAATTAAAAGCCAACAAAAGACAAAATCTACCATCTAAAGTCAGTCTGTGAACAATGTGGTTTTAACTATTTATTTTCGATGAAGTAAATTTTAAAAAGCATAGAGATGAGAGAAGAAACTGTAAGTAATCCAAAATCAGGGGAGCAATTTTCGGATGTTTTGTTGGTATCTGATACCAATAAAAAGGAAGTAAGGATACTTAAGGGAATTGGAAAAGATAATGAACTACAATCAGTAATCCCGGATAAAAAAAGTGAAAGCCAGTTCCTGCGTGTGGATAGACAAGGTGATTTGTTTTCAAATTTTTTCTCAAACTTTTATCGGCAGTTAAAAGATCCTACACAGTTAATCTTTTTTAAAGTTCCTCAAAACCAAGCAATACACATAGCGAAAAGAATGCAGAAAGAATTTGATAAACCTACGAAAATGGGAGGAAAGCAATTTAAACAACACGAGATAAAATTAGATTATAAACTTGAAATTAAAAATAATATGGAAACCAAACAATCAACACCCGAGGTTGGCGAGTATCGCTACAAATTAGAACAAATTGATTGGAAAGCGATGTCTAATCTAGGATTAGGTAAAGAACGTCTCGAAAAAATGAACGTACTAGAGCCACTGTTAAAAGGCTATAAAACTAATGAATTAGTTCCTGTAACTCTTGATTTAGGATCCTCCATCACGCGAATGGACGCTAGGCTATCACTACAAGAAAAAGAAAACGGAAAAGTGGTTCTTGCTATTCATGGCATCCGAAAAGAACCTCAGTTAAACTACAAATTCTTTGGACATGAATTTACAAAAGAAGATAAGGAAAACTTGCTCAAAACTGGAAACATGGGCAGAGTAGTTGATTTGATTAATCCCAAATCGGGTGAAGCAATACCCTCTATAATTAGTCTTGATCGTTTGACCAAAGAAGTTATTGCACTGCGCACAGAACATATCAAAATCCCAGAAGAAATAAAGGGAGTAAAACTAAACGAGCAGCAAAAGCAGACGTTGACAGAAGGTAAATCTTTGTATATCGAAGATATGATTTCCAAAAAAGGCGAGCCTTTCAATGCATCAGTTCAATTTAATGCGGATAAACGTTATGTTGAATTTCTTTTTGATAGAGCAGATCCCAATAAACAATCACAAAGTAAACAACAAGATGTACCAAAAGAATTTCGAGGAAAAGAACTTGACGAACAACAACATCAAAAACTTAAAGACGGACAAACCGTTTATGTAAGTGGTTTGCTTGACAAGAAAGGTAAGGAGTATCAAGGGTATATTACATTCGATAAAGAAACAGCCAAAACTGGTTTTTCTTTTGATAATCCAAATAAATTAAAAGAGAAAGCAACACCAAAAGAAGAAAGTAAAATACAAGTTGCTGTTAATTCAGAAGGTAAAACCAATGAGGCAACTAAGAATATTAAAGAGCCTTTGAAAAGCGGACAGAACAATCCTGACAGTACCAAACAGCAAGAACAACAGGAGAAGCCAAAAGTGGCAGCTAAATCAAAAGGTCGAAAAATGTAATTATTCTAAAGAGTCAAATCAATGAAAGTAGTAATTGCAGAAAAGCCTAGTGTTGCTCGAGAGATAGCCATCTTGTTAGGAGCTACTGAGAAGAAAGAGGGTTACCTGACAGGAAATGGATATCAGGTAACCTGGGCGTTCGGACATTTAGTGTCATTGGCAATGCCAGAAGATTATGGTGTAAATGGATTTCAAAGAGAGGCTTTGCCTATTTTACCTAATCCATTCTTACTAACTGCTCGTAAGGTAAAAAAAGATAAACACTATGTTCGTGATGTAGGAGCAATGAAACAACTGAAAACAATTGATCAACTTTTTAAAAATTGTGAAAGTATCATTGTTGCCACCGATGCAGGACGAGAAGGTGAACTTATATTTCGTTACATCTATGAATATCTTAATTGCAGTAAGCCTTTTGAGCGTTTTTGGATTAGTTCGCTAACTGAAAAAGCCATTATAAATGGGTTTAATAACTTGAAACCAGGAAAGGATTTCGATGGTTTATATCAAGCAGCACTAGGTAGAAGCCGTGCAGACTGGTTAGTAGGAATTAATGCTTCACAAGCATTAACAATTGCAAGTGGAGGCGGTATTTATTCTTTGGGAAGGGTTCAGACACCAACACTTGCAATCATTTGTAAACGATTTTTAGAAAACAAGTCATTTGTTATCAAGCAATATTGGCAAATTGAATTGGAACATCGTAAAGAGTTTACAGATTTCAAAAGTCTTTCCACAATAAAATGGGAAGGCAGTAAACAAGCTGAAGACGCATTGAAATCGCTACAGCGACATGGGACAGCCACGGTAATTGCCATAGAAATAAAAACAGTCAATGAACAGCCACCATTGCTATTCGATGTTACAGCATTACAAAAAGAGTCTAACATTAAATTAAATTTAACTGCTGAGGAAACGCTAAATATCGCTCAAAGCCTATACGAGAAAAAATTCATTAGTTACCCTCGCACCGGGAGCAAGTATATTCCAGAAGATATGTGGGGAGAAATTTCTAAACTTATCTGGATTTTGGAAGCGACACAGAAATTTAAAGGAGTAGTTGCTAAAATGAAGATAGGACGCTTAAATAAACGAATTGTCAACGATTTAAAGGTAACCGATCACCATGGTTTATTGATTACAGATAAGATCCCATCAGCTTTGTCTGCAAAGGAAAAAGCTATTTATGAAATGATCGCATACCGTTTACTTGAAGCAGTTTCTCCTGTTTGTATCAAAGAGATAACTAATGTTGTCTTCCAAGTTATACACTATGATTTTGAACTAAAAGGGATTAAAGTTATTGATGCAGGTTGGAGAGCTATAAAAGGCAGTTTTTGTGATGAAGAAAAGGATCCTCTTCAAGATTTACCAGAACTAAAAATCGGTGATGAAGTCAAGATTATGGCAGCCAGAGTATTGGAGAAGAAAACGAACCCACCTGCTCTTTATACGGAAGCAAGTTTACTTTCCGCAATGGAAAATGCAGGAAATCAGATTGGTAATAAACTAGAACGTAAAGTATTGCAAGATATAGGAATTGGTACGCCTGCCACTAGGGCCGCTATTATTGAAACACTTTTTAAAAGAGATTATGTCAAACGCGATAAAAAGGCAATTGTACCTTCAGCGAAAGGATTAATGGTATACGAATTAGTAAAAGACATGAAGATTGCTAATGTAGCGATGACCTCCGAGTGGGAATTAAACCTGCAAAAAATAGAAAACAACGAAGAGGATATAGCAACATTTCAAAAAGGAATAGAAGCTTTTACAGCTACTATTACAGAAGAACTACTTACTCTATCTATTGAAGTCGAAGATGTACCAGAACTAATTTGTCCAAGATGTAAAGTTCAGAAATTAGCAATTAGGGATAAGTTGGTAAAATGCAAGGATGAAAAATGTAATTGGGTTCAGTTTCGAAATATATGTGGATTACAACTCAATCTTGTTGACTTAGAAGTATTAATAAGCAAAGGGAAGACAAGACTCCTAAAAGGGATGATTAGTAAATCAGGAAAGAAATTTGATGCATTTATCGTTATGAATGAAAATGGAGAAACTTCATTTGTGTTTACACAAAAGAAAAAAAGGAGATAAAGTCATTGATTAATTTCTGTTTATTTTTAGCAAAATGTAACTATGAGTGAATGCTATAATTCACTGAAAAATGGGAGATAAATTACGTGAGTACCAACTCACATTATAAAAAGGAAGGCTATAAACTGGATAGGGCTGGAATGCAGTGGAGCGTAGGAACGGAGCATAACGAAATGAAGCTTTATCCAGTTGATTTATTAAAACTTCATTAATATAAATAGGGTCGTCTTCATTCCTGCGTATTTCCCAAGTTTTAAATTCTTTGTTTCTTCTAATTTGTAATGACCAAATCAGGATTGGTGCAACAAATAATTTATTGCCATCTCTATCACGTCTTGCTAAAATTGGAAATCCAAATCCACAATTATTAATCCCTTTTTCAGATTCAATTGCATCTGTTTGATTAATTAGGTTTTCAAATGCCTTGGTTATTCTAACTAATTGTGTTTGATCTTCTTGAAAAAGAGAGTTTAAATCAGGCACCTTGTCTTTCCAACTTATTCTAAATTTAAGTGGCAACTCTGTTAGTAGCGATTTAATAAAATTGTTTGGAAGGTCTTTGTCAATATGAGAAAGTCTGTTTAAATCGAACTTGTATCTTGAATTTGCCGGAATAGCATTTAAGTGAACGCCCCTGCGGTTTCCTATTTTAAGTCTTCTTTGTAATTCGGATAATAATTTCTCAGTTAATTCCATAATTGTTTATTTACGCAATGTGTAAATTTTTTATTAGAGATCTGTATGTTTCAAAAATCTGCAATTACAGTTTCTAATTAAAGACCCAAAAAGCCTTCATCATCACTTATTTCCTCCATCTTTATTTTCTTTTCAAAACTTTCTATTTCACTATTAGCCCACTTTTTAACTTCTTCTATTTTATGGTCTTTAAGTTGTTTAACTAATTGTAATCTTGATTTTAGAAATGGAACTCTGGATCCCCAAGTCGTCATTGAATGAAGATTACATGATAATTCATCAATAAACCGTTTGTCTTTCCCGAAAATATTAATTAATTCTTCTGAAAATGAAAACCAATCTTGACCATTTTCATCATATAGTGGAGCCACTCTAATTATCCAAGGAGCAATTTCTCTGTTTTTTAAAAGCCAACTTAATAATTTTTTATTTCTGACATCATTACAAAAAAATGGATGATTTGAGGTCACACCACTTATAAAACTCATATCAAAAATATTCCAAAATTCAATCGTCTTTTTTTCTAATATTAATTTTGAATAAATATTCCAGCAATTTTCGAAGTCAATATCTAATGTTAAAATAGCTACATTAGCTATATGTAGATCTCCTCTTGAGTAAAAAGATAATGATTCTTGATACTCAACAATTTGGTTAGATATATTAATGCAAATTTTAACTTGAAACTTATTAATCAAAATTTCCATCATTTCTTGCCAAGAGTATAAATCAATTGTTCTAGAGGTATTGATTTTAATTAATAAATTTTCCTCTTCAACTACTGATTTAATATAATTTAAGATGCTTTCATCTATTTGAAATTGATTGTTTTTAGAAAACCATATTAGAATACTAAAAGTATCCATAATTAAAATATGACCATTTTCTAAATTTTTAATTAAACCAAAATATTTTATTAAGTCATTCGAATTTAATTTGACAATATCATATTTTATAATTTCTAATTTATTTGATTCAATACTATGATTTTTGACTAGATCAATAAGTTTCAAAACATTTTCAAAACTAAAATCTGTAACCCGAAAAAGATTAAAAGCAAAAGATGATTTTTTGGAAATAAAAAAATTGTAGATTTCATTTCTTTTTTCAGGATTCAAAACAGAAATATAGCCAAACAAAAATGATATGTTATGTTGTTTGTTTTCAAGTGTTAAGATTAGTGATATAAGTTCATCAACAAAATCTTGATTATAAACGCTTAATTCGGAGAGTTTTTTCGCAAAATCAAACGTATTATATTGGTTGCCAATTAAAAGATTTTTAAAGTATGGACGAATATCAATTTTTTCAGAAATAACCTCTTCAGCAAATTTTTCAGCAAGTCTTTTACCTTTATCTTCATAACCATCCTCGTCTTTAATGGTTCGGATTATTATTTTTGGTTCAGAGACATTATATAATATTCTTTCTTCCATTGAATTTGTCTTTAACTTTTCTATATATTCATTAATAAATTGCCTTTGAGTTTCGTTTATATTGATAAAGCTTACTTGAGAGTATAAACTTTTTAATAAATCATCTTTATCAACTATACTTAGAATAATATTATCTATTTCAATTCTTAATTTTTCAATATCAAAATTGAATTCAAATAAATCAGATATGTTATTATAAATGACTCTTTGAGCAGATAATTGAAATTCATTTTTATGAGAAATAAATCTTGATAATAATTCTATTATTTTTTCTCTATAATCATTAATTTCTATCGCTGAATTAGGTTTATAATCTTCTAGAGGCAAAAGACCACCTTGATTTTCTGCACCGCCCATTTTGTGTAGATTTGTCATTGGGGTGAATGCTCTTTCACAAGCTTTTATTACTAAAGTATCAAAATCTGAGTCTTGTTTTTCTAAAGCCCATTTTAAAACTTCTATTCGTGGAGCATAACCAACTTCAGTACCGGCTAAAAATATTCTGAATAGTTGTGTGAAATAATCTGTAGCATTATTGGAATAATACGTTTCAATTTCAGCAACAGCAAAACACATTAAAACCTTTGTTGATTCAATAAAAGTTTCTTCTCTAAAACATAATTTTTCTAATGCCCAAACAAGGTTTTGTCTTCCATCAACTATAGTTTGAAGATATATTTTAGGTTGATTTAAGTAGTTTTTAGATAATACTTTAATAGTCGCCTTAGGATTCACGGTTACAATTGAGCGAAAAAGGCGTGAACCCATATTAGAATTTAAAATTTCCGCTGTAGAAAAATTTCCATTAATACCCCAAATAGTCTCAACAAGTTCTTTGGCTTTACCTACATTTCCAAGTTGACTAAGTTGATCAACAAGAGGTGTGATTAAATTTTTTGGAATACTATGAATGAATGATTCGTAATCAATAATATTTAATTCTTCCCAAAATAAAATTGATAGTTTTAACGAAAGAGGATTGGGTCTAATTACTATTTTATTACCTCTTCTTTCAAGCACAACTTTGTCTAAATATTTTTTAATTATTCTCTCAATGCTTTTAGTGTCAATATTTAAAAAACTTGAAAAAAACTGAACGTGTTCTAATAGCAATATATATCCATCTTTATCTATAGAATAAAAATCTTCAGATGGATATTCAAAGTATTTGAAAACGGAACATAACTTTAAAATATTAAAATCTATTTCACTAATAGATTCTCTTCCAAAGATTAATTTTTCAAGCAGTTCTTTATCAAATCCTTGATTTAAATCACTTTTGTTGATTGCCGCTTTAACAAAATTGATTGCCATTTTAGGGTTTCCTTCTGAAAATTTAATAAGATATTCAATATCTTGATTAGATAATTGGCTGTTTGAGTATTCATTTTTAAGAATTTCTTCAACAACTGAATTAAATATTTCACCCTTAAGTTGAAACATTTCACAGAACTCATTATTATCACTATTAATTTTCTCGTAATCAATAGAAATTAAAGTTTGTAAACTACCCGTTCTCAAAATTTCTTGAAGAAACTTATTGTGATTGCTGGGGTCACAATTATCTAAAATTAATATTGCTGGGTACGTTGTTACAATACTTCTAATGAAATCAAAAATATTTTGGGGATTTCCTTTTCCAATATCAAAATAAATAACACTATCTGAAAGTGACTTTCTAATCACTTCGAAATTACCATCCGTATCACAACTACCAGGAGAAAAAGCCTCACAGATTAATCTAGTTTTTCCAATCCCTGAAACACCTTCTATTCTAATATTTTTTTTATTAAATGTTTGCGTTCTAATATTTTCTATTAATGCTTCTATTTCAGGATTTGTTTTAAAATTTGATGAATTACTGGGATGTGATTTTAATTCGCCCCAAATTTGAAGACCAAGCGGTCTTTGTATTCCACACAATAACTGAATAAATGAAACTGCAGAGATATATTCATTTGTCCAATCTTTTATAAAATTAGCATCATAAATTTTTATTTTTACTTTGTTACCATATTCTTCATTTTCAACCAACTTTACAGCATCTCTAAAACCATCTATTCTGTCTTGTAAATTCTGTTCAACATAATCATCAGTTGTAAATAATATATAAGTGCCATTTTTATCAAAAAGGTCTTTCACTTGATCTTTCAAAGCATCATTTTTTGTGTTTAAAATTTCATTTTTACACTGTACCTTAGACATTGAAGTTGCTTTTGATTGAAATAGGCAAAAAACATCAATAATCCATCTTGAATCTTTGTAGTCTGTAGTTGTTATTCTGCCATCTTCTCCACCATCTGGAGTTGTAATATTTTGAGGTACGCTGATGTAACAATTAGGAAAATTGTACTTTTTGTATTCTAAATGTAATAGCATTAATAAAAGCTGAGTTAGGTATTCCGCTTTTAAACTTTTTATATTTTCAAGAGAAATTGAGTTCATTTATTTTTTGTGTTAATTAACAATTTTCAACAATCTTTATTTCTTCCTCACTCAACCCATACAACTCATACACCATTTTATCAATTGCTTT
This sequence comes from Flavobacterium sp. TMP13, assembly GCF_050847115.1. Lineage (NCBI taxonomy): Bacteria > Pseudomonadati > Bacteroidota > Flavobacteriia > Flavobacteriales > Flavobacteriaceae > Flavobacterium > Flavobacterium sp. TMP13. The sequence continues at coordinate 3,600,908 of NZ_CP193656.1, read as the reverse complement.
TTCGGTGGTTTCTACTTGTGATTTTAGGACTTGGGCCTTGGTTTTGTTTTCTTCAAATAAATCTAGCCATTCGAACTCGTCTTTTTTATTGAGTTGGGTTTGTCCTGCTTTTTTAATGACTTTGTTGAGTTCAGTAATGAATTCTACAAAAGTTAATTCGTGCCAGTTTTCTAATTTTTTTGAGTTTAAAATTGAACTATCGAATTTTGAATTAAGAAAAGTTAAAAATTTAACTCTAGATTGTTCCTCTTTTAAGTTTATTTCTAAGAGTTGATCAATATTAATTGAAATCAAATTGTCATTAATTAATGTTGGAATTGGAAGCCATTCAATATTTACTTTTTTAACTTGAGGATAAACTTTACCACCTTCATCTAACTTCCAATGATATAAATATTTAAATAATTTTGAATTTAGAATTCCAAGTAAAAATTTCAATGTAGTAACCTTATCATTTACTTCAATTTTTAAATTTAAAGTGTGTAAAGTATCAAGTGAATAATAATTATCATTATCAAAAACACCAATTATATTACTTGCAGTTTGTCTAATTAATATTTTTGGTTCATTGAAATCTTTTTGATCTCTTGCCCAATGCAAACAATACCAAGGTAATTTCCCTTGTGCAGTTTCTCTTTTTTCGGACAACTTATTTTTAAATTGATCTAATAAAATAGAAATCTTATTTTGAGCATCTTGATCAGTATTTTTTGTAGAATATAAGATATAGTCATTATCATAAAGAATTTTATTTCTGTTTATTGATTTCCCTTTTAATACTTTTTTTAAAATAGTTTCTGGTATTCCATTTTTAATAAAATAGTCTCTTTTTCCAATAAAAAAATCATTACCTCCAGTTGTTATTCCTTGAGTTATTTTTAAAACATCACTTAATTTATAAGGACAATTTTTATCAACTTTTTTATATCAAAATTTCCAGTTGATTTTAAAATAAATCCCTTAGAACCTAAGTTTTCGAAATTTAATGAAGGTAAAATGGAAGTTTCTAAAGATGTTATTTTTTCTTTTATATTTATACCCTTAAAATTTTCACATTGGGTTTTAGATTTTGTTAAAATAATGATTGCAGTATCTACAATTGCATCTTCGAAAACATTCGTAAGACTAATTAACTGTTCTATATTATTTCCTTTTAAAAGGAGCTTTCTTAAGCTTGAAAATTGGGCGTAATCTATGAACGTATTAGGTGTAATATAACATAGTTTTCCTTCGGCCTTAATTAGACCTAAAGCTACTTCAAAAAACATAATGTACATATCAAATGTTCCCGAAAATGAGGCATCGTATTTTTTAAGTAAATATATTTTTTCAGTTGAATTAAAGTAATCACCATAAGGCGGATTCCCAATAATCACATCAAAACCCCCTTTGGCAAAAACTTCCGGGAATTGTTCTTTCCAGTTAAAGGCTTTGTCTCCGGCTATGGCTTTGCTTTCTATAAGAGAGTTACCACATTTAATGTTGTTGTTCAGGCTCGTCAGTTTTCGTTTGGGTTGGGCAGTACGAAGCCACAAAGAGAGTTTCGCTATCTCGATACTTTCCTCATTAAGATCTACCCCGTAGATGTTGTGTTCTAGGATTTGGTTTTCGATATCGGGAAAGACAAAGAAACCCCCAAAAAGTTGTTTATTGAGTTCGTCCAGATAGGCGTGTTCCTTGATCAATAAATCCAAGGCTTGGTTCAGGAAGGCTCCGGAGCCACAAGCGGGATCACAAATGGTGAGTTCCAAAAGCCATTCGCGGTAGTCCTTGAGCTGCTGGTCCAGTTTTATGATGGTGTTGGATTGGCGGTTCTTGCGACCTTTGGCATACTCTTCGTCTATAATGCCCAGTTCCTGTTTTTTCTCGGCACAGAGTTTACCAATTGTGTTGTCAACTATGTATTTGGTAATGTATTTTGGGGTATAGAAAACGCCATCTTTCTTGCGTTTGGTTCTTTGTTTGTCGAAATCGGTCCCTTCAATTTCTGCATTGACACTTTCGATTTCGTTTAGTGAATGTTCGAAAATGTGCCCCAGAATATTGACATCGACCTGACTTTCGAAATCGTAGGTTGAAAGTTTTAAGGTATGGCGGTAGAGCAAATCATTGTCAATAATTACAGCGTCGAGAATGATATCGGGCTGAAAAAGCCCACCGTTATAAGCAAAGATTTCTTCTTTCTTGTCGGTGCCTTTGCGACCAGTATCAAGATAGCCAAAGTATTGTTTGTAGCGGTCGTAAAGTGGCATTTCGACATCCAAATCGGCCAAGGCTTTCCATTCTTTAAGTACGGTATTGATGGAGTTTGGCGCTAGTAGTCCGCGATCTTCGGCAAAGAGAATGAACAAAAAACGATCGATCAATTTTTGTGATTTTTGGAAAAGAATCAGTTTAGTAGTCTTTTCAGGTAAATCATTAAGTATGATGTTAGACCGGTTTTGTTTGACTAAATCCCGGTACAATTCGCGTTTGAAAACGGAATAATCGGAATAGAATTTTTTGGTGATATTTTCTTCTTCCACCACCGAAGCTTCTTTTATACTGAGTGGTTTGTTGGCCAGGATATTTTCTTTGGCCAGACAGAGGTAGAAGATTTCGAATTCTGCGTGGGTGAGGGTAAATAGATTGAATTCTTCATAGTCCACGGCATTGTTGATGTAGAACCTCAACTTCTCGAAGTTAGAAGTAATGACATAGATACAACCTGTTTGGTTGGCTTTGTAATCAAAAGCTTGTTAGCGGATGCTTTCGAGGTCTTTGGTGTTGGTTCCCTTTAGTTCAATAACAGCCAATGCATTACCGTCTTTGAGAATGGCACCATCCACTTTTTTGGCTCCTCTTATGTTTTTGAGTTCCGTGGTCAGGTTGAAGCTTGGTGCCGGATTGAGTGTATAGCCCAAGATATCCACAAACAATTCACGTAAAAAACCTTCCTGGAATTGTTCTTCCTTGCTGTTTCGAATGTTTTCTTGAATAACAGCATTGTGAAAATACTTGGTGTATTTTTTATAGGCTTTCTGAACTTGTACTGTATCTTGTTGACTCAAATATTTTTTGAGTACGGAAGGCTGAAATAATGACATTGGCAACGCTTTTGTTTGAGAATCTAAAAATACACAATTTGAAAGGAGTGTAAGATTTTTATTATTAACAAAGTTGGCTGATAAATTACACTACTTTCAAAGTTATGCGAAGTAAATGGGATTAGTTTACGGTTTTCCATACCTTGATATAATTTAATAGCTAAGGGGACTTCGTTTATTCATTTGTTTTGTGGTTATTTGGTTTACTTTGGTTGGTCAAATATAAATAAACACTTAATATTTTGAAATAACAATACACACTTTTAGTGATATTAGTCTATTTAAAAAGATTCAAGAGAGTAATTGAGTTTCTGTAATTTAATCAGTTCATGCTTTGGATCTTATAGCATTGGTAGTTGCACAAAATAACTGTTTATGGTTTCTCTTTTTTCTCCAAAAGGGGTATGAATAATTATGAAAATTGCTTTTGTAATCGTTTTTGTGTTACATTATAAATTGTAATATTTCAGATAAATCATAACTTCAAAATTTTTTACTTCAGTTGATTTTATAGAGTGAAAAATTTGAGTGCGCCAATTTTTAAAATAATTTCTTGAAAAATATCTTACTCGACCAATTCTTCGATAATTAGATCTATTCTAGTTGTTGGTTGAATAAAGAAGCTGAATTTTTATTTTTTGAGCCGTGGCGCATAATCAATTACAGAACTTAACGGGTTGAAATAAAATTTGTTTCCATTAGCTGTGACAATGAATTCTGTTTTGCTATTTTCTTATTTAGGAAAAACAATTATCAAGACTATTTCTCTGCAATATTAATTTAAGTATTTGTTTATGCAAAATTAGATATGTTTTTTGTTTATAGGTATTTCATTGATGATCTTTTTCATGTTGTTGTAGTTGTGATTTTCAAAAATAGCCGCAGCGTTTTGTAATTCAAGAATGTAAAAGCATTGTTGAGTAGGAGTGACTTTGTTGTTTTCTAAGAAATCTGCAATTGGGTCGGTTTTGAATCTTAATGCTCCCATACGACTTTCGTCTTACACACACACTAGATAAACAATATCATAGAGTATTTTTGGTTTTTCATTATTTTCTTTAAACAGTTACACTTCTTTACTTTTCAATAAAGTGCGGCCTCAAGTATCAGGTATGCTTTCTAGAAAGATACCAAAGTTTTCTTTTTGGCCCGGGTACTGTGAGTTACTTTATAATTGAATTTCGGGTTGTAAAACATTTTTTTGTTCGTTTTTAGCCAATTTTTATTGTATTCAAAACTGAATGCCTTTTTTTCTTTGGCTTGTTTAGTTCTTAGAATACCACTTAGTTTAGGTTTCTGCATTTATTCCCAATACGCATAAACGTAGATATCGGTTTAGGCTGGAGACATGTTGAGTATTGTTTTTATCTGTTTTTTTCCACCGCTCCCTATGGGCACCCTTCCATTGGAGGGGAATTATGAGGCTAATTGATTATTTTAGTAAGTCTAGATCTTGAAGTTCTCTTCCTAGTTCATCATCCGCAGCTAGTTTTAAGAAATCATTTTGAAGCCCTAAAACTGGGAGTACATTCAAATAAGCACCTAATGCTTCACTAGAATTTCCTTTTTCAATTTGGTATAATGTAGTTCTTGCTATATCAGCTCTTTTAGATACTTGTATAGCTGTTAGTTTTCTTCTTTTTCGAGCTAATTTAATATTCTCCCCCATTGGCTTTAAAAGGAGTTGGTGTTTAGGGAACAAGATTTGTTTTTTCGCACTCATTTATACAAACGTTCGTTAATATGAGCACAAACAATAAATTTGTATATAAAAACAAACATTTTGCGATTGTTTCTTGAATGGTCTTATATAAACAGAATGCTTAGTTACACTATTTGAAGATTATATATAAGTCTGCTAAATAGTCGATATTCTTTTCAATTACCCCACCTGTACCAAATGCTGCAAATCAGGATCATTTTTGATGCGTTCCAGTTCGGTTTCAATAATCAGAACAATATCCCGTTTTATCTGTTTATAATTAGCTTCTATTTCGGCTTTCATTTGATCGACTCCATTTTCATCAACGAAAGATAAGATTATCGGTATCTTCTTATAAGCTTTTGTTTCTGCAGCTACTTTCTTATTATCGACTACAATTTCAGAATGAAAAATTTTCTGTTCAATACGTTCGTCAAAGTTATCTGCAACAGCTCCTACAAAGATTCCTTGCGTAAGTGTAGAGATTTTAGAAGCTGGAATCAGGCTGTCTAATTGTGTGGAAATCGAAGTTGATTTATCGTTTCGATTAATGGTTAGACTTTGACGTTTTTGTAATACTTTCCCAAAGCGTTCAGATAGGCTTTTTGCGGTCTCTCCCACAACCTGCCCACTAAAGATATTACCCACGGTATTTTGGATCACCTTACTTTCTTTATCGCCGTAATCACGGGTTAATTGCGAATAGTCTTGAAAACCCAAACAAACCGCTACTTTATTACTTCTGGCAGTAGCAATTAAGTTATCCAATCCTCTAAAGTAGATTGTTGGCAACTCATCGATAATAACTGAACTTTTTAATTTTCCTTTCTTATTGATTAGTTTTATAATTCTCGAATTATACAAACCTAAAGCCGCCGAATAAATATTTTGTCTATCAGGATTGTTTCCAACGCAAAGAATTTTAGGTTCATCTGGATTATTAATGTCCAGCGAAAAATCATCTCCAGTCATCACCCAATACAGTTGAGGTGAAATCATTCTAGACAAAGGAATTTTTGCGGAAGCGATTTGCCCTTGCAACTGATCCTGAGCACCACCTTGCCAAGCATCCATAAACGGCGATAAATAGTTTTCGAGATCAGGGTAGGAAGTAAGGATGGTAAATACATCAACATATTTCTTGTTCAGTAATTCAATAGCATGCGGAAAAGTACAGTACTTTCCATTATCATAAATTTTCAGGTACCAGATTATAGCGGCTAGTAATATAATTGGAGATTCGACAAAGAAATCTCCTTGTTTTTGTATCCAACTTCGGTTGAGGTTTAACATAATCGTATAAGCCGATTCGTAAGCATCTGAGATATCCGTCATGAAATCCGGATTTATAGGATTACAGCGATGGCTTCTACTAGGGTCATCAAAGTTGATAATATAGAACTTTGGTTTTACCTTGTACTTATCGCTATGCTTTAGTAAATGATTGTAAGCAATAGTGGAAAGATCATCGAATTTAAAATCATAGATGTACATCGAAAATCCTTTTTCAATGTGCTGCTTGATATAATTGTTTATAATGGCATAACTTTTACCTGATCCAGGTGTTCCCAAAACAATAGAAGCTCTAAAAGGATTTACGACATTAATCCATCCTTCATTCCATTTTCCTTTGTAATAAAACTTGGTTGGCAAGTTAACGGAATATTCATTTTGCATCAATGTGGTTTCCTGCATGAAACTTTCATTTTCGTTATTAAATACATCGTTCATGAGATTGGTACGAAGCAAACGGCTAATCCAAACGCCAGCCATCATTAACGAAATATAACCTGATGAGGTGGTCACGATATATAAAGAAGTAGCTAGGCTTGCGGATAGCTTGAGTAATGGTGTATTGAGAAAAAAAAGTATAAAACCAATAGTTAAGGCAATGGAAATTTTAGACCAACTAATTTTTTCGTTTTTTACTCCTTTCGTTCCCAAACAGCTTAACGCCAATAAGACCAAAGCGAATAGTTTGGTATATAAAGTATGGGAGAACAGGCCCGCTGTACGTTGGAAATTACCTAGTATTTTGTTAATCACTTGGAGTGTCCAACCTTTTTCTAAGAAAAAGCTATAGCAAAACCAGTAAAAATGCATCAGCATCAAAAGGATACTTACTGCTCGCATGAAGGCCATTATTTTCGCGAGCCCTCTTAAATCGTCTTCTCCTTGCATGTTTTAACTAGTTAAAATTTCAGCAAGTGAATTTAATAGATAAGAGAAATCCATAAAATAAAGTGACTTCAAATGGCTTTTAGTGGCACTATTTGTCTGTAGAATAACTTGAGAATCTATTTCTTTGCTCGATAATTTTTTCGTTTTAATTTTTTCTTCATTTGGTTTGCAAATGCCTGTTCTTCGTAATCTTCACCTTGAGATTCGGGCAATAAACCAGCAAGGCTTTCTGTAAGTCCAAAATTAGTACTAGAATGGTTTGACTGATTTCTATCAACAAAATCAAAAAGTGAATGTGGCTTTTCTGTTTCTATTTTGGTTTCCTTTTTAGATTCGAACGATGAACTTTTTATAGTTTCGTGAGGTTTTTGAGATGTTGTTTCTTTCCAACAGTCGTTAAAATTATTAGCAGCTAAATTTTTACCCAATTGTGAGCCATTCCAGACGGTGCGAGATTCATGGTCGATAAAAGTCATTCCATAAATGCGTCCTTGATGATTTCTTCTAACGACCGTATTAACGCCTTGCTCTAGTAGTTGTTTCTTAAAATCGGTTTCGTTATAAGAGGTATGAATGGCAATTTCGATCGTTTTTTTTAGGATCTCTTTTGCAGGTTCAGTTTTCATTTTTTCTTTTGATTTTTCGAAATATTCTTGCAAACTATCCATTCCAGCTTGTTTTCCAAAAAGAGAGGATTTAAATGGATTAGTTGCTTTTTGTCCCATTTCATTCAATGCAAAATAGACAAGCCCTTGCTTTTGTATCCCATTTAGCTCTCCTTTTACTTCTTCAGCTGTTATTTTAAAAAGAGAAAGTAGCGCGTTATATGTTCCTAAACTTTGATACTGATAATACTTTGGCAGATACCTAACTACTGATGCTATTTGGCTCTTTACATTAGCTTCTTTGTAGTCAACTGGTTTGAAAATTGCTTCTTTTGGATTTCGATTTTTTGCAGTTGCAGGTTGTAATTGAAATTGCTGTTCTAATGAACGACAAGCCTCCATCGAACGTAATTTTTCATAGGAATCAGGTAGTTTTTTACCGTAACGATCTACACAGGTCGAAACAATATGAATGTGAGTGCGTTCAATATCTGTATGTTTGAATACTACATAAGGCTGATCTCCATAGCCCATAAGTTTCATATATTCTTTTGCAATCTTTTTAAAGTCTTCATCGCTTACCTTATCTTTTGGATTGGGATTGAGAGAGATGTGCAAAACTGGTTTTTCTGTTCGTTTATTCGCAAAAAGGTAAGGTTCAAAAGAACTGTATAATTGGTTTACGGTATAGTTTCCATTAACTGTTTCTCTTATTCTATGCGTGACTAGTATTGTTCCATTTTCTTGATCTACTTTCAGTTGATTATAAGAAAGTGCTCCAATCATATTTGCTCCACGACCTATTTTTGCTATCATATTTCTTCTTTTTTAATCAAATGATTCCTTTCAAATTCTTCTGTCAATTGCATAATCGCACGACATAATTGAGCTAATTCTATTGTTTGTTTTTCTAATTTAAAGAGATAAGCGGCTGCTTTTTTTTCGGAAAAATTACAGTAGAGTATCTTTACAATCTGATTGTAATTGACACCAACGGCACGAAACTGACCATACAAAGTGGTCAATCTCATGTAATAATCCATTGCTGCCATATCTATTTTTACCGTTTTTATTTGCTTTTCAAATAGCACGGAAGTAATAAAACGAGCTTTATTGTCTGCTCCTGAAGTTTCAAAAAGTGAAAGGAATTTAGCATTTTGCTGATCCGTTAAACGAAAAACATAACGATGAATGCTAGGATCCTTTTTGGGGTTCCTACCGCCTTTGTGTTGTTTTTTGTTCTCTTGATCTTCCATCATCATTCCAATTTTAATTTTTAGAAAACCCCGACTTCGGAGGGAGTTTTAAGCCCCTGCAAGGGCAAGTTGTTTTGAGGCACGGAATTCATTTCGAGTGCCTCAAAACACAACTTGCTCTGTTCTGGTGAACAGATAATCCGTCCGCCTGTCGGCGGAACAGATTTAATAGAGCAGGGAAAAACGGCTTAAGGCCGTTCCATTTCTTGTTTTAAATTCGATTTATGCCTTTCATTTTTTAATCTGTTTTGTCTTTTTACAAAGTAAGACATTGATTGGTTTAGTGTTATGGTTAAAGGAATTGCCAAACCGTGTCAATAAAAGCCAAGAACAACCACAATGTTAAAAGCACTTATATCGCTCTGTTTCTTTGTACTTATAAACAAACAGGAATACCTAGTTAGCTATGTACGTAACAACATAATTGCATAAGTATCACTATAGAAAAGTATAGACATACAATTATAAATAGAGATAGATTGAACTAGTTAGTTATATGATTAAGTACAGATGTACTTACTTCTGTGGATAAATATTAATGGAATTGCCTACAGATATAAGTACATGACGCAATGTGTAGATATTTTGTTAACTGCCTATTTAACTACATAAAATCATAGATAACGAGGTACATATCTATTGCTGTAGGTAACTAAATAAAGAAATACAAATACAATTAAATACCGATATAAATAATTAAAAACAGTGGAACTATGAATGCAAATCACAATACAAAATTTATCGCTTTTTCTTCTCAAAAAGGAGGTGTCGGAAAAAGTACGTTTACAACATTAGTTGCAAGTACACTGCACTATCGATTAGGTTACAATGTAGCCGTCTTTGATGCCGATTTCCCTCAGCACAGTTTAATCAAAATGAAATCTCGTGATCTGTCAATGGTTATGGAAAATGAGCATTTGAAAAAACTAGCTTACAAACAATTTACAACCATCAACAAAAAAGCCTATCCCATTCTACAACACAAAGCGGAAAGCGTATTGGAGGCTGCTCAGGAATTTTTAAACACTTCTGATGTACCAATTGATGTTCTGTTTTTTGATCTCCCTGGAACGGTGAATACTCCTGGTATTCTGAAAGCCTTGGCCGGAATGCACCACATTTTTACGCCAATTACGGCTGATCGTTTAGTTATGGAAAGCACACTCATTTTTACGCAATTGTTGCAAGATGTAATTATGAAAAAAGGAACAACTTCTATAGAAACGATTAACCTGTTTTGGAATCAGGTGGACGGTAGAGAAAGTACGCCTTTGTACAAAGCTTACAACCAACTAATCGAGCAACTGGGATTAAGTTTGATGCAAAGCCAAATTAAGAATAGCACTCGCTTTCGCAAAGAAAGTGAAGAACATAGTAAAACTGTATTTCGTTCTACTGTAATGCCTCCAGATGAACGATTGATGAAAGCCTGTCAGTTAGATCAATTTATAAACGAATTTTTGAAAATCATTCAATTATAGAGTTATGGAGAAAGAAAACAAGAAAAAAAACACTCCCGAAATTAACGAAGAGTTGATGATGAACCTGATGGTGGATGGTATAAAAAAAGAAGGTTTACAAGTTCCAATAGAAAAGGAAAGGGAATACAGGAATTATAAAGAACCTCCCAAAGAGAAAACCACGATCAAAGAAAAGAGTAGGGGGAAACGGGCAAGTGAAGGGGATTACGAAAGTATCTTTTTCAAAAGAATTGACACCAATGCACGGGACGGAAAAACGGTCTATATCAGACCCGATTTTCACGAAAAACTAACTCGTATCGTTCAGGTGATTGGCGAAGACAAAATCACTATTTATGCCTATTTGGATAATTTGCTAGATTACCATTTTCAGGAATTTGGTGAGCAGATTACCAAGAGTTTTAATGATAAATACAAACCCATTTTATAATGAACTTATGGAAACAGTAATCGTAATTTGTTTGCTTATCATAATTGTACTGTTGTTACAAGATAAAATTGTCATTAAGAGATATCAGGAGCAAAAGCCAGTACAAGAAAAAAGTAATCCAAAGCTACCTGATATTATGGGACAACCCAAGCCTCAAAGAAGCCTTGCTGTACCAAAAAACGACATTGAAAGTCAAAAGCAAAAAGAGGAACAAACTAATGGTAATTTTGACATTGAAATCGACGAAGAAAAAGTCGAATTACAAATATTACCAGAAGAACTGGATGAAGTTTTTGGGAATGTACCTGATTTTGAGAACGAGGAAGAAGAATGGAATAGTTATGGAATATCTGATGGCGAAAATGGTTTTGCCCAAGGGGTTACCTTTGAAGAATTAAGCACTGTAAAAAAGTTGTTAAAAAAAGAGAAAATGAGACCCTCTCAAAAGGAAACAGCAACAGTCCTACTTCAGAAAATACAAGGAACCGAATTATTCGACCTATTGGAAAATTCTATCGAAGATGCTTCTCAAAAAATAGCCAAGCTGCTAGATGGTACATTTTCTTTAGAGACGGATTCTGGTTCTTCTTTTTTGCATAAAAATGATTTGGAGGGGTTTGATATTGGGGAGTTTGTGTGAGCAAGCTCCTTTTTTTTGCTGATAAATTTTTCAGGTTTTACTTGATTAATACTAGATTGTTTTGTGATTTGAATTGTTAAATTAACTCAGTTTTAATTTCATATTTCTTAAGAAGAAATTCATCAATTTTATTTGAATCATTAAGGCTCAATAATAGTAATTTTTCGTCATTATCTAAATCGCAAACACCGAAGTTCTTAATGTAATTTTTGGCAACTGAAAAATAATTACCTGCATAAGGCTTACTAGTCTTTTCAATGTAAAACCAAAATATTTTGGACATTAAAATTTTTTGTAAAATGAGTAATTCTTCCTCCGATTCTGAAAATATGGCATATCCATTATAAAATAATAAATCTTGATTTTCAGTATATACGAAACATGGTTCACTAGTTATATAAGGTAATAGTAATTTATAACCTGATATTAATAAAGCTTGATTCCTTCCATATGCATACCATTCTTCATATTGTCTATTACCTTTGTCTCGCTTTGACAAAATTTCTTTTTGACTTGTTAAATATTTATATGTATTTGAATATTCCTTTTTTAAAATTTTCTCGTCAATAATTTTAAGGGTTTGCTTTTTTTCTTTGAATAGATTTATTTCTAAATTTTCAATTTTATATGGGAAAATTAGTTTTTCGGTATGATTCACAATTTCTGAAGCTAACTTTAATGTATTGGGTTTAACAGCTTCTCTACAAATGTTTTTCTCAATTTTATACTCAACATTGTCCTTTATCATATAATAAATATCCTCTGATTCTTTTGTTGGTACAAACAGGTATACATTATTTTTTAATGTTGCAAAACCATTGCGAATTTCAAATTTTGAACCTAGTGATTGTCCAGTAGACTCAATTTTATCAATTATTATTTTTGTTTTTTCATTAATCAAAAACCACCCTTCAAAATCATTTAAGTCAGAATAATTTATTGCTATAAAATCTGTATTCTTTATAGAAAATATTTCTTTACTTTTTGATTTAACATATTTTACGGTATTAGATTCTAATTTAGATATTAAACAAATACAAGTATAAGTAGATCTTGTTTTAAATAACTGCTCACCGCCAAAATCAATTATGGAAATGTCAAATTTATTATTTGAAAAATATTTTCTTACGGATCTTCCGTTTAGACTTTTATAAAAAGTGTTTACAGTAATATAACCTAATATTCCACTTTGATTTAAATTGTGAAGGCCTATTTCAAAAAAAGGAATGTACAAATCGGATTTCCCTGATTTAGATACGCTCCATTCTTTTAACAAAGATTTATTTTCATTATCGATTTTTGAAGCTCCAACATAAGGAGGGTTCCCAACAATTATATCGAAACCTTCATTTTGCTCAACTTTAGTAATTGAATTCCAGTCATAGCTTAAAGCATTTCCGCAAAACAAGTTAAACTGAAACTCGGGACAATCTTCATTGTTAATTATGGCAAGTAATGATAATAATATTTTAGTTCTACTAATGCTATATTCTTGGATGTCTAATCCGAGGATATTATCTCTGTAAATTTCAAAATAACTTTTAGTGGTGGTTTTTCTGAGAATTTCTGTTATAGTTTTAAAAAAACCACCACAACCACATGCAATATCTCCAAATATTAAGTTACCAATATTTTTATTCAGGTGTTGGCTAATAGTTTTTTCAACTATAAATTTTCTTATATATTCAGGCGTAAACACAGCACCATTGACCTCTTTGTCTTCAGGAGAAATTACAAATTCAAAAAATTCAATTAATTCTTCTATACCAAAAGACTTATTATTCCAAAGATCTAAGAACTCATTTAATTGCGCAAGTTCGCTTTCTTCTTTTATTATATAGCTATTTATGAATTCATTTTTTACTTTTTGAATTTTATTGATATTCAGAAATGATGAAACTAAAAGTCGATTCACATCTTTAGTATCGTATGAATACTTTTTTAAATATTTTATTATGTTTTGATTCATTCTAATTATTGTACAATGGAAAAAGCTTATTTATTTTGTAATCATTATGATTATTATCTATAGAAAATCCTTTAAAATAGGGTTCCCATAGTCTTTCTTTAGAATTATTTAATATTCTTAAATACCTTGCATCGTTAGCTATTTCATCCACATAACTATGAATTTTTCTGTCCACAAAATTATTAATTATGAAGTGAAAAGCTAGAATTAAATCCATAGGAGGGTGTGGTATTCTGGGACTACTTAATATTGCCATATTTGGATCTAAATATTCATGCTTTTTCCCACCAAATTGTATATGATAATATGGATGAATATATGAGAAATTTAAGTCTCTATGTTCTTTATCGAGATGCCACGTGCTGCAGTATTCTTTAGTCTGATCTTGTTCTGATTTAAATAAACTTATTTTAAAATCCAATGTATACCTTGAAAGAGGGTCGATATTATCGTTCAAAACATCTTTTACTTCAAGTCTGTTTTCTAATTCTATTTTACAAAAATGTAAATCACCAGGTTGGGCTCTTGCGATAGCTCCTTTTAAATGAATGCTAAAATTGCTTAACCTATAATCTATTAGATCCTTATCATTTGTTTCTATTGATTCAACAATTTCATCAATTCCAGAAAATACTCCTCTGACATTATATTCAGAAATGATTTCTTTTAGAAATTTAATATCTTTTAAATAATTTCTTCTACTCCAAATTTCCATAAGATTAAGAATATTTACGCATTTCTATTCTATCCAAATCACTTACAAGCTTGCCGTACTTTTCTATATCCTCTAAGTATCCATCTATAGAAACATAATCTTTATCTTGCCATGGTTTAAATTCCTCTTCAAGCAACTCAATGCCATCAAATGGATCTAAAGGAAGTTTGGTTTGTTTGCAAATTACCCAATAATTGGTGCTTAAATTTTTATCACTAGATTTTACAATATTAAGATTTAACCCTAATTTTGTTTTTAAAATTTCAACTCGTTCTTCTGCGTTATGATGTCTTAAAGAATATTTTTCACCTAAATAATTAATCCACCAATAATCGATTGAGGACATCCACCATCTATTATAAGAATCAGAGAAAATACCTTTATATTTAAAATCTTCAAAAAAAGCTTTTAATTTTTCCCAATCTGATGATTCCTTAGACACTCCCAATCTTGCTGATAAAACTTCTTCTCCGATTAACATACCTGAGCATCTTATCAAATGTTCAAAAATAAATCTGCTGTATTCATATACTGACTTATTATTTTCATTTAAGTAAAAATTTAATTTTGAATGAATTAATTTTTCATTAATACTTAAAATTTTTGATAAGTTAAATTTATTATTTGCTATTTTTTCATAAGCATCAATAATCGAAATACACTTATTTATAAACTTTTCAGTACATGTTTTTGTAGCATTTTGTTTGGTAATAGCATAATCAAAAAGATCATGACTAGTATAGTCTTTTCTATATAAGTTTACAATTTGATCTTGATTTGACATTAGAACTATTGGTCTTTCTATAAATTCTTCTATAGCTGTTAACGACCTTAATGTTGCAGCTATAGTTGGAGCGTTACAATACTTTAAATCAGACCCTTCTGTTAGTATGTAATCCAATATTATTAAATCTGGGTTATGCTCATTAATATCATTAATGATTTTGTCAATTGAATTTGAAGGAGGAATTGATTTTATTTTAAAATTTTCTCTCTGAAAAGTTAGATTTCTTGTTTCTGCATCTAAATCCTCGATGTATAATATATTATAAGCCATATTTATCTAAATCTTTTTCTGTTGCTGCTGGTACTTCTATGAAAATTGTTGTTGAAAAACCTTCTTTAGGTTCATCTACAAATATCCTACCTCTATAGCTGGATAATATATCTTTTACTATTTTTAAACCTAATCCCGTTCCTGTATTTTCATTTTGAATATTTAAATCATCTATTGTATTAGGTGATGAAGTTGTAAAAAACTCTTCGAAAATTCTTTCTCTATTCTCTTCTTTAATACCATCACCAGAATCTGAAAATTTCAAATATATTTTATTTTCAATTTTTCCGCATTCAATATTAATTTTCCCTACGTTATTACTTCTTTTTACTGCTTTTTTAGAATTTGTAAATAAGTTGAAAAGGATGCTAGACCATTCTGAAGGATGCATAGGACACGAAAATAAATAATTGCCTTCTATTTCTGGTTTATCAAGTTGAATATTATTTTTTACTAAATCATTTTCAATAGTATTCCAAAAAGAATTTATCGTTGTCTTTAAATCTATAGGTTTAATGTTACGCGTTACATTTTGTGAAATTACAGCATCAAAATACGAAGTATATGTATTAAATGACTCAATGTTAGATTGTAACAATGTTAATCTATTTAGAACAACTTGATCATTATTTAGTTTTTCAATTAAAAAAGAAACGTTATTATCCATATTAAGAATATAATCTTTGACTTCATGCAGAAATAATCCAATAGTTAAACCTACACTACTTAGAACTCTAAGCATTGATCTTTCTTTTAAAAACTGCTCTTTTTCTTCTTCTTGTGCTTTTTGTAATTCAGCTATTTCTTTTTTTACCTGATCAATTTTTTTCTTTCTACGCTTTCTTACTTCAATATTGCCAGTTTCTTTCTCTAATTCTTTATCCAATTCTTCAAGAGTAAATGCTATGTTTTTTATTCTTACTTCTACTGATTCATAAATACCATCATATTCTTTTTGTCCTGAAACAATTTTTACATTTCTAACTTCTGCAACTTTAATAATTGCAGTTATAATTGTTCTATAAACAAAGTTTCTTAATTCAATTAATCCCTCATTTTCTAAGAGTCCTTCTCTACTTGATGTTTCTTTAAATTTATTTTCTCTGTCTTTTAATTCCACAAAACCAAAAAAATTCATGTTTGAATGAACAGGTAAAATTGAACGCTTGACAGCTGAAGCATCTAATCCTAGCCAATCACTATTTGGTTCTCCATAAGGCAAAACTCTAAAACCATTTCGATACAAGCGAATACCTCCTTGTGTTCTAGCAATCTTTCTTATATTGGTTTCTTGCATTTTAGGAATTAAATTAGTGTTATATATAAAATAATATGCTCTAAATTTTATATTGTTGAGTTGTGTAAAGGGTATGTCATCATTATCTGGATCACTACTGATATTTCCAATTTCATTTATAGCTAATTTATTACTTTCAACTGTATATAAACCATAACCATCTTTGTCTATCCAACCATCAATAACTGCTGTCGCATGATTATACACCATTGTTTTTTCATCAGCTATATTAATTTGCCGTCCATTAACAATTTTAAAAAAATTAACTTTAAATCCAGGATCTAAATTATATTCTTCATCGTCTAATTCTTCTTCTATATCTGAAAGAGGGAAAGGTTGTAATATATCTCCAATATATTTATAAACCCTTTTAATTGATGCTTCAGACCATTTATCTTTTAAGCCTTCTATTTTTAAAATAGTTCCTTTGTCTTTGGTTTTAGGCTTTGAGAATATCTTATTAGTTATTGAGTTTAAATCTATATCATTAGCATATTCATTCCAATTTATAGACAGTACTAATGCTATATCATCACTTTCAGTTTGAGTAGTAATAGTTAATTTTTCACCTAATCTTTGAACTGCAAACCTTCCAATTCCTTTTTGCCCTGCTCTTTTACGTTTATAAGTATCTGAAAAAGGGTTATGAATTTTAGAACTGGATGAAATTCGCATAAAACCATTTATCAATTGCTCTCTATTCATACCCGTACCATTATCCTCAATATATAAAATACCGCCAATATCATCAGAATTTTCAAACTTTATATTTACTTTGGTTGCATCTGCATCATATGAATTTTTAACCAATTCAGATACAGCTGTTTCTTGTCTAGCAACTAGTTCACTACCGAGCCTATCAATTACTCCTGCGTCGACACTAAATCGTATATTATCATCATCAAAACTGGATAACTTTGTAGATAATTCTAATATTTTACTATAATTGGTGGGGTCTTCAACTAATATTTTTGACAACTCTTCCCTTACTTTTTTTTCTTCAACCATAAAATTCTCGTTATATTCTAAATGATTTATACCAATAGTACGGCTTTTATTTTATTATTCCTTTTACATTTTACATCAAAATGCGAAAATGTCCTTTTCTAATTAATAGTCTTTGATCACGCTGTATTGCATATCGCAATTTGCAATATAATAGAATTGATTGTCCAAATTTAGTGATTTTTAACATCATAATCTAAGTTGTCAAGTCTTCCTCTGCCAAATAGATCCACTTAAAGACAATGTATTATATCACAACTGTTTCCAATTGATATTTGTCCATAAATCCTGCAAAGCGTAGGAATACAGAATGATAAAATATTCAAATCATGAAAAATCAAAGAAAAAAACTAGTGTTGGTAGCAGTAACTATACTATCAACAATTGGTGCAATGGCACAAGGAAACGGAACAGCAGGAATTACAGAGGCTACACAAATGGTAACCTCTTATTTTGATCCTGCTACCCAGCTTATTTATGCTATTGGCGCAGTAGTGGGGCTCATTGGCGGGGTAAAGGTGTATAACAAGTTTAGTAGCGGTGATCCTGATACAAGCAAAACAGCAGCCAGTTGGTTTGGAGCTTGTATCTTTTTGATTGTAGCGGCAACTGTTTTACGTTCCTTCTTCCTTTAATTATTTCCTTATGAATACGTATAATATAAATAAGGGAATAGGAAGAACAGTAGAGTTTAAAGGACTGAAAGCACAATACTTGTTCCTATTTGCAGGTGGTTTGCTCGGGATGCTTATCCTGATAATGATCTTGTACATGACTGGAGTAAATTCTTATCTGTGTTTGTTTATCGGGATCGGTGGTGGGTCATTACTAGTTTGGCAAACTTTTTCACTAAATAAAAAGTATGGTGAACATGGCTTGATGAAAGTAGGAGCGAACAAACGACATCCACGATACATCATCTTTCGCAAGCCCGTACATCGCTATTTCAAGTTCAACTCCCAATCGTACCAGCTATGAGAAATAAATCAAGAGCGACCACGCTGGAAAGTAAGTTTCCATTGTTGGCAGTAGAAAATAATTGTATTATCTCAAAGGATGCTGATATCACCGCTTGTTTTCGAGTACAGCTACCAGAACTTTTCACAGTATCCTCTGCGGAATATGAAGCGATTCATTCAGCTTGGCATAAAGCAATAAAAACCTTGCCTGATTATACAGTAGTGCACAAACAAGATTGGTACATCAAGGAAAATTATGCTCCTGAAATTGCAAAAGAAGATTTGAGTTTTTTAGCGAAATCGTACCAGCAACATTTTAATGAGCGTCCGTTTCTCAATCACTATTGTTATCTGTTTTTAACAAAAACGACCAAAGAGCGCATGCGAATGCAGAGTAACTTCTCTTCGCTTTGCAAAGGTGTCCTTATCCCAAAAGAAATAAGAGATAAGGAAACAATGCATCGTTTTATGGAATCGGTAGCACAGTTCGAGCGTATTGTCAATGATTCGAGTTTTGTAAAATTGGAACGATTGAGTGAGGAAGACATCAGTGGAACAAATGAGAAACAAGGATTATTGGAACAATACCTCAGTCTATCAAGAGAGGAGGGAACACCAATGCAGGATATTGCTTTGGGAGCGGAAGAAGTTCGTATTGGAAATAAAAGACTTTGCCTGCATACGTTGTCTGACACAGAGGATTTGCCTAGTTCCGTATCTGCAGAAACTCGCTACGAAAAATTGTCTACCGATAGAAGTGATTGTCTCTTGTCTTTTGCCGCACCAGTTGGACTACTGTTAAGTTGTAATCACATCTACAACCAGTACCTTTTTTTGGATAACAGCGAGGACAATCTGCGGAAGTTTGAGAAGTCAGCTCGAAACATGCATTCTTTGGCAAGGTATAGCAGAGCCAACCAAATCAATAAGGAATGGATCGAGCGTTATTTGAACGAAGCACATTCTTTCGGTCATGCTTCTATTCGGGCGCATTTTAATGTGATGGCTTGGTCTGATAATCCAGCTGAACTAAAACAGTTAAAAAACGATACAGGTAGTGCTTTGGCGCTCATGGAATGCAAGCCAAGACACAACACTACTGATGTAGCTACGCTTTATTGGGCAGGAATGCCAGGCAATGCAGGAGATTTCCCGAGTGAAGAAAGTTTTTACACCTTCATCGAACCAGCACTTTGTTTTTTTACGGAGGAAACGAATTATAAAAGTTCATCATCTCCTTTTGGAATCAAGATGGCTGACCGACTCACCGGAAAACCAATCCATTTGGACATTTCTGATTTACCAATGAAAAAGGGTATTATCACCAATAGGAATAAATTTATTTTGGGTCCATCCGGTTCTGGAAAGTCATTTTTTACCAATCACATGGTCAGACAATATTACGAGCAAGGCGCTCATGTATTGTTAGTAGATACTGGTAATTCGTATCAAGGATTGTGCGAACTCATCAAAGGGAAAACCAAAGGAGAGGATGGCGTTTATTTCACCTACACTGAAGACAATCCAATTGCCTTTAATCCTTTTTACACCGATGATGGCATATTCGATATTGAGAAAAAAGAAAGTATCAAAACGTTGATTCTGACATTATGGAAACGGGATGATGAACCACCAACACGTTCAGAAGAAGTCGCATTGTCCAACGCCGTGAGCGGTTATATTGAAAGGATTAAACGGACTGCCGATTTTCCGTCCTTCAATGGATTTTATGAATTTGTAAAAGGGGACTATAGAAAAGTATTACATGAAAAGCAGGTACGTGAAAAAGACTTTGACCTTGCCAACTTCCTGAATGTATTAGAACCTTACTACAAAGGCGGTGAGTATGATTATCTGCTAAATTCCGAAAAGCAACTCGACTTACTTTCCAAACGATTTATTGTTTTCGAAATTGATGCCATTAAGGATCATAAAATCCTCTTTCCAATTGTGACCATTATCATAATGGAAGTTTTTATCAATAAGATGAGACGTTTGAAAGGAGTTCGGAAGCTTATTCTGATTGAAGAAGCTTGGAAAGCTATTGCAAAAGAAGGAATGGCAGAGTACATCAAATACCTTTTTAAAACCGTACGGAAGTTCTTTGGAGAAGCCATTGTTGTAACCCAAGAAGTAGATGATATCATCCAATCTCCAATTGTGAAAGAAAGTATCATCAATAATTCGGATTGCAAAATACTTCTTGATCAACGCAAGTACATGAACAAATTTGATGACATCCAAGCCATGCTTGGTCTTACTGAAAAAGAAAAAGCGCAGGTACTTTCGATCAATATGAACAATGATCCAAAACGACTTTACAAAGAAGTTTGGATTGGACTTGGAGGTACGCATTCAGCAGTATATGCTACAGAAGTGAGTCTTGAAGAATATTTAGCCTATACCACAGAAGAAACCGAAAAGTTAGAAGTGATGCGTCTTGCTGGAGAACTGGATGGAAATGTAGAGCAAGCCATCAAAAGATTAGCTCTTGAAAAAAGAGAAAAAGAAAACAAATAGTAAACATTTTAAAAAAGAGTAAAAATGAAAAATTTAAAAATTATGGTGTGCATAGTAATTTTATTTGCTGTGATACCGCCTGCTAAGGCACAATGGGTGGTAACAGATCCTACGAATTTGGCTCAAGGAATAGTCAATTCAGCAAGACAGATCATACAGACTTCGAGCACTGCGACTAATATGATTAACAACTTTAAAGAAGTCCAAAAAGTCTATAATCAAGGAAAAGAATACTATGATAAGCTAAAGGCAGTAAACAACCTTGTGAAGGATGCTCGAAAAGTTCAACAGACTGTACTACTTGTTGGTGATGTTTCTGAGATGTATGTAAAGAATTTTGGAAAAATGTTGAACGATACTAATTTCAATGAACAAGAATTAACGGCTATTGCTAATGGGTATTCCATCTTACTGAATGAAAGTACTGAACTTCTAAAAGAGCTAAAGCAAATTGTAAGCTCTTCCAGCTTGTCGCTTACGGATAAGGAGCGAATTGACATTATTGACAGTGTGTATATAAAAGTAAAAGAGTACCATAATTTGGTTCGCTATTTCACGAATAAAAATATTTCGGTTAGTTATCTGCGAGCTAAGAAAGCAAACAGTAGTCAAAGGGTATTGGAGCTTTATGGAACTGCTAACCAAAAATACTGGTAATCATGGAATTTAGTAATCTTCACGAAGTACTGCGTTCGCTGTATGATGAGATGCTGCCTCTATCAGCAGATATGGCAGCAGTAGCAAAAGGTTTAGCTGGATTGGGAGCTTTGTTTTATGTAGCGTTAAAAGTGTGGCAGGCACTCAGTAGTGCAGAACCGATAGACGTATATCCGCTACTTAGGCCATTTGCATTAGGCCTCTGCATTATGTTTTTTCCAACGATCGTTTTAGGAACCCTCAACGGCGTGCTTAGTCCAATTGTAAAAGGAACACATAGTATTTTAGAAAACCAAGTGTTGGATTTAAATGCCCTACAACAGCAGAAAGACCAATTAGAAAGAGAGGCTATGTTGCGCAATCCAGAGACTGCTTATTTAGTTTCGAATGAAGAATTTGATAAAAAATTGGATGAAATAGGTTGGTCTCCTGCTGATTTAGCAACCATATCGGGTATGTATATCGAAAGAGAAATGTACGGGGTAAAGAAAATGATTCGGGATAGTTTTCGAGAGTTTTTGGAAGTGCTTTTTCAAGCTGCCGCACTAGTCATTGACACGATTCGAACTTTTTTTTTAATTGTGTTATCAATTTTAGGACCTATAGCTTTTGCTATTTCGGTCTGGGATGGGTTTCAGTCCACGCTGACGCAGTGGTTTACCCGATACATTAGTGTGTATCTCTGGTTGCCCGTTTCTGATCTTTTTAGCGCGATGTTGTCCAAGATCCAATCGTTAATACTGCAGAAGGATATCGATAGTTTATCCGATCCCAATTTCATACCTGATTCTTCCAATACGGTGTATATCATTTTTATGATTATTGGCATCATTGGCTACTTCACTATTCCTACGGTGACCGGTTGGATTATTCAGGCTGGGGGAGCAGGTAATTTTATGCGAAACCTAAACCAAACTACCACCAAAGCTGGAAATATGGTAGGTGCTGGTACAGGAGCAGTTGCCGGAAATATTGGAGGGAGATTAATGCAGTAACAATTTAAAATGGAAGAAAATGGAATTTAAAACATTAAGAAATATCGAAAATAGCTTTAAGCAAATGAGACTGTATGCCATAGTATTTGCAGTACTCTGTGTAGGGGTAGCAGGATATGCAATATGGGAATCGTATCGATTTGCAGAATTGCAGCGTCAAAAGGTTTATGTATTGGATAACGGAAAATCATTAATGCTAGCGCTGGCGCAAGATGCTTCAATTAATCGTCCTGTAGAAGCTCGTGAGCATGTACGCAGATTTCATGAGCTTTTTTTTACGCTCGCACCTGACAAGGATGCTATAGAAAATAATGTGAAAAGAGCCTTTAATCTAGCAGACAAGAGCGCTTTTAATTATTACAAAGACTTAGAGGAAAAGGGATATTACAATCGGATTATTTCAGGTAATGTACAACAGCGTCTTGAAGTAGATAGTGTGGTGTGCAACTTCGAAACCTATCCTTATGCTGTAAAAACCTATGCTAAACAAATCATCATTCGCTCTAGTAATGTAACCAAACGCAATCTAATTACCTCCTGCTATCTTGTGAATTCGGTTCGTTCAGATACTAATCCGCAAGGTTTCAACATAGAAAAGTTTACTGTAGTGCAGAATAATGATTTAGAAATTATTGAACGTTAAAATAAATCAAGATGGAAAATCTACGAACAAATATTGACTTATGGTTAATACAAATTGATGAACGCTGGAGAGCGGTCCCTTTAAAGAAACAGTACAAATACATTCTGTATTGTTTTATCAGTTATTTGATTCTTACGGTAGTTGTTACACTTAGCGTTTGGTTTGAAACCGGAAAACACAGTAGCAAGCTGGATGTTGAGCGTATTGAAAACGCTCTTCTCAAAAAGAACGAATCCACAGCATCGCTAAGGGACACATTGCTATTAATTATAAAAAATAGAACACATGAAAGAAAGTGAAAACAAAAAAAATACGGTCTTGGTTACGGATGGTAGCTTAGATAAAAATACAGATACAGTACGAGAACATTCAGCTAATAAATTAGAAAAATTTAAAAAGCCAATCCTGTTCGCGTTGATGAGTATAGTATTTCTTGGTTGTATGTATTTAATTTTTAAACCATCGGAAGACGTAAAAAAGAAAGAAGCAGTAGGTCTTAATGATTCAGTTCCTCAGGCTTCTACTGTCGGTTTACAACATGATAAACAAAAAGCCTATGAACAAGAATTGATGGACGAAAAAAATCAAGAAAAACAAAATGCGCTAAGCTCGCTTTCTGATTACTGGAGTGAAGGTAACACCCATGAAACTGTTGATAATGGTCCTGAAATTGAAAAAGAAGCTAATGCCAATATTTCGCTGAATAGTTATCGCAATGCACAAAAAACACTAGGTACTTTTTATGAAAACGATACTGCTGAGACACAAGAATTGCAGAAACAACTGGATGAATTAAAAGCACAACTGGCTAGAAAAGACGAAGCGCCTATGAATCCAGTAGATACCCAATTGGAGCTAATGGAAAAATCCTATCAGATGGCTGCAAAATACTTGCCTACGAATACAGCATCAACGGAACAATCACAGGAGAAAACGGGAAGTATTGCTAGCTCTTTGAGCCAAATGGAGTCGTTTGTTTCACTTATTCCTGCAAGTAAAAGTGCGGTTTCGTCATTGCATAGAGATCTTCCTGATAGCACTTTTATAGCCAATTGGAGCGAAAGTCGCAATCGAGGATTCATTACAGTTGGGAAAATAGAACAAGAGTCACAACCCAAAAATAGTGTTCGTGCCATCATTCAAACCACACAGGTAGTATCAGTGGAAAGTAATGTTCGTTTACGTTTGTTAGAGCCTGCCAAAATGCAAAACCGTATTATTCCACAAGGGACAGTATTGACGGCAAATTCAAAATTTAATCAAGGAAGGCTGCAAATGAAAATTTCTTCCATTGAGTTGGATGGCACTATCCTTCCAGTTGATCTTACTATTTATGGATTAGATGGACAAAAAGGATTATTTGTACCCTATTCCCCAGAAATGAGCGCTGTAAAAGACATGGCTGCCAATATGGGGCAAAGTTCAGGAAGCAGTATTATGCTTTCAAGCTCCCCTGGGCAACAGATAGCAGGCGATTTGAGCCGTGGTCTGGTACAAGGTATATCAGGTTATTTTTCAAAAAAAATGAAAACTCCAAAAGTAACATTGAAGTCAGGGCTTCAAGTGTTTCTAGTCTCAAAAAATTAAATGCTCCCCTTGATAAAACTTAATAAAAAAAATATGAAAACAACAATAAAAGCTTTAATACTAGTACTGGTCTTAGTTTTAGGATACAGTACGGAATCAGAAGGGCAAGTGACTGTTAATAATGCCCAAAAATTGAGTTTAGAAAAAATCGACCCATATAAAATAGAGGTAACTTACAATAAAACTTCACATCTACTATTTCCTGCTGCAATCCGATACGTAGATTTAGGAAGTGATTATTTGATTGCAAGCAAAGCAGAAGATGCGGAAAATGTTTTACGGGTAAAAGCTTCAGTGCGCAATTTTGAAGAGGAAACCAACTTTTCAGTAATTACCGAAGATGGTCATTTTTATAATTTCAATGTGGATTACAATCCTATAGCTGTGGATCTGAATTATAATCTTTTAGGAATGCAGAAAGGGATTAGTAGATCACCTACAAATGATGTTCTTTTTGAGGAACTCGGAAAGAATTCGCCTTCATTGGTAAGCGATTTAATGGAAACGATATATAAAAAAGACAAACGTATAATAAAAAATAAGGGAGCTAGAAGTTTTGGTATCGAATTCTTATTGAAAGGACTCTATATAGATGATGGCAAATTCTATTTCCATACTCAGCTTACTAACTTCAGTCATGTCTCCTTTAATATCGATTTTGTTGCTTTTAAAGTAGTGGACAAAAAGCTAGCTAAACGCACAGTTATACAAGAAAGGACGTTGAATCCACTGAAAGTTTATAAGCCATTGGGCGCAATTAAAGGTAAAACAGTAGAGCCAAATGTATTTATGCTGGATCAATTTACTATTGCCAATGATAAAGTACTGCTAATAGAAATTTACGAAAAAAACGGTGACAGACATCAGGTATTAAAACTTAAAAATTCAGATTTCGTCAAGTCAAAACTAATAACGAACAGTAAGTCACATGACTGAAATAGATGCTTTTGAAGGGAACTGTTTGAAAATTAATTTCTATTAGATTTCAAAATATTAAAATGGAAAGCAGGCTGTGTCACTCGTAATGACAGATCCTTTTTTTGTTAGATCGACATATTTGTCTTAATTAATTAGCTCTAAATCAATAGCTTGAACTTTTTAAAAAATAATTTTGAGTAAATTTAGAAACTGAAAATTAAAATAATCAGATTATGTATTCAACATTAGTTTTAAGTATTCTAGCTTTGCTAAGTGGTTTGGGGATTCGTTATTGGATTAACAGAAGAAAATTTTATAGAAGAAGTCCTTTGGGTGCAGAAGGTTTTTCAAGTTATGAAAAATCAGTCTTTATTTTATTTCTGGAACGTACAGGAAAATGGATATCCTATATTCTAATTATTTTTGGACTACTTTTTTTGTGGAGCTATTCAAGAGAAAATAAAGATAGTAAAAAGATGATTCAAGAAGAGGTTTCGTATAAACACGTTTAAAACCAGAAGAAAATAAAGCGGCATTCTTTTGCTTCTTTTCTTTTGACGCTTATGTTGAAAGAAAAGAAGTCCAGTAAAAAAGATAGGATAATGAATATCCTATATAATAAACGCGACCTTTTTGGTGAAATAGCAAGAGCAATGGATAGCTGCGTTATTGCTGTTTTACTAAAATGGTTGCACCGTTTCCTGCAAAAAGACTTTCCCGACCATGGGAAGGGAGTGTCTTTTTGCAGCCAAATTTTGGAGTAAAGCAACCGGAAAAGGTTGTGTCCCAAAATCCTTAAGATTTAAAGAAAAACTTTATTCTGAAAAATAAGAAAAATAATTAAAGGCGACTGCTTTAGTGGGTAGTCGCCTTTAATTTTAAAATTTGTTTAATTGAAGTTGAAAACGTCAGTACCTATTTTTTGAAATGAGGCACATAGTTCAAAAGCTTTTTGTGATTTTATCTGTGCAGTACCGCCCAAAATGATAGATTGTAATTTGGCTTCATTATCCTTGTAGCTACGTACATTTTGGTAGTAGCCTGTAACTGCGTTATAAGCTCCAAATAAAGTGCCTTTTGTAGTTTCCATTTGTTGTGAGTCGCTCGTCATAGCATAAGCAAAAGCATCTTCAACCGTGTTTTTAAAAACGGTGGATATTTCGTCCTCATTCCCGCTTTTAATATGCTGTAAGGTTTCCTTGTTGGGACATAGTGCTAATTGTATCAATTTTTTTGCCTCGTTGTCATTTACTCTTACTTTTGCCCATTCATTAAAAATCCCCTCAAGTTGATTACTAAATTCGTTTGCTAATCCCATTACTTTATGAGCGTTATCCAAACGTTGTTTAGCACCCGAAGTATGGCGAATGCGTACCACATTGCTCATATTACGAAGCGAAGCATTAAGCGTATTTTGGCAAACAATTCTAACAGGTGTAAAAGCTGCCGTAATACTTCCACTACCATCATGAGAAGTGGTAAGGAAAATGTATTTTTCTGTGACATCATCACCATTACCCACACGAATATAGTCAGGTAATTTTGCAGTAATAAAGATTCGTTCCCCATTGCCCAATGCGCCTGCAGTCTCGTACAAGATGCCATCTGTACCACCTACAATAGAATCAAAAAAACTAAAGGCCTCTCGATTTTGTACGATATGATACTCTTTGCCTACTACGCCCAATACAGTATTGTTATCATTGCGGATAGTAGCAAAATAATTAGGGACCTCCAGTTTAGTATCACTACTTTCTATAGCATTAGTATTTTTAATAATGCCTGTTCCTGTTGTGAAAAGAGGACTTTTTATTACCTCATAATCAAGTCCAGCGTGCTGGATAGCTTCCGAACTTGTAGGATAGTCTTTTACGATTTGTCCTAAACCGTGCCATGCTTTTTGTTGTACGCTAAAAAATGAATAACGTCCCGTTCTTTCGTTGAAATTTAAATTGTGTGCCATGATATTAAAATTTAAAAGGTTGAAATATGATTAAATTAATGGTGTTAAAAAGGTAGATCATCGACCGTTTCTTGTTCTGTGACCTTCCTTTTTCCTTGATTTGAGATGTCAAGTATATTATCTGTTTTCATACCGCCTCCATGCAATTTAATAGTAGCCGTATGAAAATTTAAACTTGCTCTTAGTTCCCCGTCATTAGCTGTCCACGCTCTTGTGCTTACTCTGCCTGTAAGCTCTACCAAAGCGCCTTTGGTGAGTATCTTCGCTACATTTTGACTAATCCAATAGGAGCAATCAAAATAACTTGTTTGCTCTATGCGTTCTCCCTGTTTGTTTCGATAGCTGTCATTGATAGCTATCGAAAAGTTTACTACTTGTTTCTCTTGTGACGTTGTGCGTACTTCCGCATCCCTTGTCAGTCTTCCGATGATGTTCATGATTTTTATATTTAGGATTATTTTTTAAATTAATTTATTCGGTAATGAGAGGAGGAGCTGTTTTGTTTCACTCTAATTCCAATGTAAATGGTATTAAATTTCATTGTTGACATTTTTTTTATTCGTCCAAAGAGTCGGAGTATGCTATGTTTCGTTTCGAGAGCATAAAAGGTTAGTGTTTAGCAAAAACAAGGTTTTATCAAATAAATACTATCCGCCTCGGCGGATGGAGATTTTTTGATAAACCCGTAGGGCTAGACCTTTTTTTTGCGTTAAAAACACTAGTATACCTTTGCTCTTGAAATGGGACAATTAGCATATTGGCTTTTGAATACAGATAGGATGGAAGCAAGGTTGTCCAGCGCATTAAGTGTGATGGTAAAGAGACAAGATAATCGACTAGAAATAATGTCTGATGGTTCTAATCTGATAATATTTGGGAATAACAAAATGGATATATAAGCCATGGAAAAGGATCTTGAAAATTATACGCAGTTAGTGGTATTAATTTTCAAGATTGTTTTATCAGATATCTGAAAAAGCTCTTTTATAATGGAGCTTAGCGGAATTATAAATGTGCTTTGATGATCAACTTTAAAAGTTCAATTCGATAATATTTTATTATAATATTTTGGTTCCAAAGCCAGATAAAAGGATCTTAAGTAAGAATGAATGGTATAACGCCAGTATTTATTAAAAATATTTTATCAGATATCCGACAAACTCTTTTATAATGGAGCGTAGCGAAGTTATAAATGTGCTTTGATGATCAATTTTAAAAGTTCAATTCAATTATATTTTATTATAATACCTGGCTTCGAAAGCGAGTTAAAAGGATCTTTTAAAATAATGAATAGTATAACGCCAGTATTTTTTAAGATTATTTTATCAGATATCCGACTAAGCTCTTTTATAATGGAGCGTAGCAGAATTATATATGTGCTTTGAGGATTGTGCTGCGCACAAAAATGTGAGCGTTCTTAAAGTCTGAGCTGCATTTTAAAAATTAAGTAAATAATGCATAGTTAAAGGATATCTATCCACAAGAAAGAGAAATATATTCAGTAATACTAAGTATTGAAAGAAACAATTTATATAGATTGTTTATTGAGTTAATTTTTTCGGTCCTGAAATTTAGAAAGGAAATAGTTAAGTAGTACGAGTGATAGAAATATATCGACTGATGTTAAATGCCACTAATAGTCAAAAAGAGCCCTGACCTGACATTCCCATCCGATTTACTGGCCTTGCTGTAAATTTATTTATGTGCGTTAATATAAAATTCACAAAGAAAAATAGAATTCATTTTCATAAGGAGCAAAGGAGGTAAATAATGGAACAGGAAGATAAGAGCTTGATTGATGGAAAGATAGATGAGTTAAAGTTTGATATTGAAAAGCTAAATGAGCAGAAATTCGTAAATTTACTTATTGAAATTATTGTTTCTATAACATTAAATGAATTACATGAAAAGAGCGATTAGATACTTAAGGTTTAGTCAGTTGGGACAAAGTAATGGTTCCATTGAAAGACAGGAGCTTTATACGGATCAATGGTTGAAATTTAACAATGTTGAATTAACTGATACTTTTATTGATCGAGGAAGAAGTGCTAAGACATTTGATAGACCTGACTTTATTAAACTTCAAGAGTTTATCAGTAAACATTTTAAAACTGTTGACTATCTTTTGGTAGATCAAATGGACAGATTTAGTAGGGATGCTGGAGAAGCAATGAGTATGGTAAAAATGCTTCAGCGAAAATACAACATTCAGATCGTCAGTGTAACCGAGGGAATAACATTCGACTATGATACTCCCGGAAGTTTTTTCAGAGCGGGATTACAACTATTGCTTGCTGAAGAGGATAATATAAACAGGAGTATTAAAATTAGAGGAGGACTCTATACCGCTAGAGCGAAAGAAGGCCGTTACATCGGAATAAAACCACCTTATGGCTATATAAAGTTTGGTGAAGGAAAGGAACGGAAGTTAATAATTGAAGAAACAGAAGCAAAGGTTGTCAAGTTTATGTATGATGCTTATATACATGATACACCACTTTATATAATTAAAGAACAAGTATTTAAATTAGGATTTAAAGCAAGAGGAAATACTGCTGTTGAGAGAGTGCTGTCAAATCCTGTGTATGCAGGTATGTTGCAAGTACAAGGATTTAAAGAGTATCCTGGCGGGATTTTCCCAGCTATACACGAAGCTATTATAGATAAAGCAACTTGGCAAATAGTACAAAACAAGATGAAAAAGCCTGAAAAAGTTAGAGCAGTATTGGATGAAAATTTACCACTTCGGGGAATCTTAAAATGTCATTGTGGAAACCTACTCACAGGTGCTCCATCAAGAGGGAAATCAGGCAAGTATTTTAATTATTATAAGTGTAAGACTTCAAAGCATAATAATATAAGTGCAATAAAAGCCCATACACAGCTTGCGGAAATATTAGAATTAATGAGTCTCCCAGAAAATATTTTGTCTGAAATAAAACAGTCTTCCAGTGTGGCAATAGAAGAAAAGTTAAAATCTAATAAACTGACATTAGAACAAAAAAAACTGTTGTTAAAAGAGACTCAAGAAAAAATGTTTTCTGTAGAAGAAAAGTGGATTAAAAATGAGATTTCAAAAGATACTTATGATAGATGGTATGCTACTTATAACAGTACTATCCATTCATGTAAAGATGCAATTGAGCGTTTAAGTAAAGTTGAAACACATGCATTCAAAATGTTACAGAAAAAATTACACTTACTCGGAGATCTAAAATCTATATATAATAATGCAAATATTATCCAAAAAAGGGAATTTGTCAAATTGGTGTTCGACAGCAATTTATACTATCAGGAAGGTGTCTATCGAACACCTACGATGATACCAATTATGTCTCGTAATCACTTGATAATGAAGGAAAAAGGCTTGTTGGTTTACAATAAAAAAAGGGATGATTTTCCAATCATCCCATCCAGTGGAGTCGGGGAGAATCGAACTCCCGTCCAAACAAGCAATTAAAGAGCTTTCTACACGTTTATTTCCTGATTGGATTTTCGTTAGTAAGCTAGGCCAGAAACAGCCACTTACCACTTATCTTCTTAATTTTGAAAACCACCCGAAGCTTATGGTAATCTAGGTCTATTTTTACGGTTCTCCTGGACTGAACGCCACAAACCAAGGCTTTCAAGGAGAATCCAGCTTTCCTATCTGATAGGAACTTGGCGTAATCGTACTATAGTTCGGATTATGCAGCTAAAGCGTAGTTATTTTCGCCGTGTAAAATTGTAAGATCTTATATTTACGAGCAAGGTCTCAATGCTCGACGTGCTTACTGTTCAATTCGACTCGCTGTCAAAACCAGTCGACCCCATTGTTTTTTGTAAGAGTGCAAACTTACAATTTTTTAATCAATCTTATTGCAAACAGCATTCCAATTTTTAATTAATCTTCATCCTTGATATTAAAAGGATAATCTCCAAAAATGGGAGATAATTTTCTAACGGCATACGTCTTTCTAGTAAATTTATTAGAGAGTGATATAATAGTCACATTTTCTTTTTGCAAAGTAACGTAAGACGATGTATTGCCGTGCCACCAACCGTTATGGAAATAAAAATTCTGACCCGAAAACCAATTGATCATTCTAATTCCCAGACCGTAATTTTTCTCACCGCGATGTTCGTTACTATATCCTACATAAATTTCTTTCAGTAACTCGGGCTTTAAGAAATCGGCAGCATAACGTGCTCTATCAAATTTAAGTAAATCGCGAGGTGTAGAATAAATATTTTTATCTCCGTAAACGGTATCAAGATAATCCCAACCGATTTGCGTATTATTTCCGCGATACGAAGGAACTGCTGTTTTTCGATCTTTTTCATAATCAAATACGAAAGTGTTTTTCATTCCCAGAGGTTTAAAAATCATTTCCTGCATGGCTACAGGATAAGAAAGTCCGGTAACTTTTTCGATAATTAAAGCCAACATCGCATAATTGGTATTGCAATACATAAAGCGTGTATCAGTTTTATATTCTAGCGTAATACCTTTTGTGGCCATTAGGTCTAAAATATCGGCGTTAGTCAATTGATTTTTACGATCCCAAATCTTTTTGTCGCGGTCTGTAAAATACGAGTAATTGCGTAAACCACTGCGGTGATTCAGTAAAGATCGTACAGTAACTTCAGGATACGGAAATGTTTTTAGAATAGTGTTTACCTTCTGGTCCAATTCAATTTTATTTGCATCAACTAATTTTAGTACTGCAGAAGCGGTTATAACTTTACTTACCGATGCAATATGTAAAGGGGTGTCTTTTGTAATATCCGTTTTTTTACTTCTATCGGCGTAGCCATCGTACTTTTCGAAAATGATTTCTCCGTTTCGAGCGACCAAAAAGCCACCGTTCATACTATTGTTCGGCCACGTTTTCTCGTAAAAGTGATTGATTCTGGGTTTCACAGAAGCAACGTAAATAGCACTGAGCTTTTTTTCATGAAAGAAGGGCTTCATTTTAGCAAGCGTATCTTCAACAACTACAATTGCTGTTTTTTCTTTCTGTTTATCTTTTCCGCAAGAGCTTAAAACTAGAAGAAGGAAAAGTATTTGTGGTATATTTGTATTTTTAAGGAAGGTCATGTTTTTTGATGCTAAAGTTGGCAAATATATCAAAATGTATGGTTTTTAAAATTTGCGAAATTGTAAAATAGATAGTGTTTTAACAATTTAATTGATTTTCTATTTGAAACTGCAACGATTTGCTGCAATCACTGATTTTTTTCTTAAAATAACAACAAAAAATTAACTCAATTTGTTATATTTTTAACAAAACAAAACGAATAAGTCGCAAAATAAAAAAGGTATTATGAAATTTGGTATTATAAAAGAAAGAAAAAACCCACCTGATCGTAGAGTTGTTTTTGCTCCGGACGAATTAGCAAAAATCAAACAACAATTTACAACAGCGGAATTTGTTGTAGAAAGTTCAGACATTCGCATTTTTCCAGACGTAGACTATACAAATATGGGCGTTTCAGTGACTGATGATCTTAGTGACTGTGATGTTTTGATTGGAGTGAAAGAAGTGCCAATTGCGAACTTAGTTCCAAATAAATCTTATTTTTTCTTTTCTCATACTATAAAAAAACAACCGTACAATAGAGATCTTTTGCGCTCGATATTAGAAAAAAACATCACCTTATACGATCACGAAACTATTGTAGATGCTAATAACCGCAGACTAATTGGTTTTGGTAGATACGCTGGAATGGTTGGTATTTATAACGGAATTCGTGCCTTCGGACTTAAATTTGAACTGTTTAAACTGCCTAAAGCTGAGACATTAGATGGAAGGGAAGGATTGCTAAAACAACTCAAACGCATCACTTTGCCGCCTATCAAGTTTGTCGTTACGGGTACCGGAAAAGTGGGTGGCGGTGTTAAAGAAATTTTAGATGCTATAAAAGTCAAAGAAGTAAGTAAAGAAAATTACTTGACTAAAAAATATGCGCAGCCTGTTTATGTACAGCTGGATGTCTTAGATTACAATGTCCGTAAAGATGGTCAACAGTTAGCCTATACTGATTTTTATAAAAACCCCACCGAATACGAATCTAGTTTTGATACTTTTACTAAGGTCTCTGATATTTTTGTTGCCGCTCATTTTTATGCAGCCGAAGCTCCAATAATTTTGACACGAGAGATGTTGCAAGCAATTGATAACAATATTCGTGTGATTGCCGATATTTCATGTGACATCAATGGACCAATCGCAGCAACGTTGCGTTCTTCGACAATTGCAGAGCCATTATATGGTTATTTAGCTAGCGAAAACAAAGAAGTCGATGTTTTTCATCCTGCAGCAATTGTGGTTATGGCTGTAGATAATCTACCATGTGAAATTCCGAAAGATGCTAGTTTTGGGTTTGGAGAGCAATTTTTAGAACACGTTTTGCCTGCTTTTTTTAATAATGATAAAGACGGGATTTTAGCGAGAGCTAAAGTGACAGATAACGGAAAATTAACCAAGAGATTTGAGTATTTGCAGGATTTTGTAAGCTAATATTTATTAAAAATTAGTAATAAGCAGCTATCTGTTAATCTATATTTTTGAAGATATTTTTTCTTATTTTTGAGAAGATTTTATTTTATAAATTACCTGTAGCTTTTTAGTTTTCTCTTAATACTATTTCCTCAAACAACAAAAAATGATACACCAACTTTTGCTTGCAGATGATGACATGGACGACTGCCTATTTTTTCAAGAAGCACTCGAAGATTTGCGTCTTTCAACTAATTTAACAACTGTAAGTGACGGTGTTCAATTAATGGAACTATTAACTGCTGAGGGAACACAATTGCCCGATGCATTGTTTTTAGATTTAAATATGCCTCGCAAATCTGGTTTTGAGTGTTTGGCAGAAATAAAAGAAAACGAAGCTTTAAAAGAAATTCCTATTGTTATATTTTCAACTTCATTGGATAAAGATGTCGTCAATAAATTGTATGACAAAGGTGCGAACTACTACGTTCGTAAGCCAGGGGATTTTAATATTTTACAAAAAGTCATTCACGAAGCAATTATTCGACTGAAAAAAAATAAAATGCAACAACCGGACCTTGCCGACTTTATCATTGAATCTTAAAATTATTGACTTGTGATTACTTCAAACGATCAACATTATTTCTTGAATGGCGGCGGCGAAATGGGCGAGTTAATTCGCGCTAAAGACTGGACTAAAACACCTTTAGGTAGTCCTGAAAACTGGCCAAATAGTTTAAAAACTATGGTCTCGGTTTTATTAAACAATCCTTTCGGAATGTACATTGCGTGGGGAAAAGAGTACACTCAGATTTATAACGATGCCTATATTCCGATTTTAGGAAAAGTAAACCATACTCGTATATTAGGAAATAGTACCCGAGACTCTTTCGCAGAAATCTGGGAAAGTGTTGCGTCAAATTTTGACCAGGCAATGATGGGAAATCCAGGAATTCTCCCCGACTTTCTTGTTGTCCTTGATGGGAATGAATCTACTAAAAACTCATATTTTGATTTTGCCTACAGTCCAATTCTTTTAGAAAATGGAGAAGTGGGTGGCGTTTTAGTTAATGCCATCGAAACTACTACAAAAAAAGTAGCGCAAGATAATTTAATCGAAAGTGAAGAGCGTTTTAAGGCAATGGCAGATAATATTCCAAATCTTGCTTGGATGGCGAACGCCGATGGTGCAGTATATTGGTACAACAAACAATGGTACGAATATACAGGCACCACTTTTGAAGACATGCAAGGTTGGGGTTGGCAATCGGTTTATAAGCAAGATGCGCTGTTTACTGTTGTAGACGAATGGAAGAGGTCCTTAGAATTAGGGGTTCCCTTCGAGATGAGTTATCCAATTAGACGCGCGGACGGTATGTACCGTCAATTTTTAACAAGAGCACTTCCTGTAAAAAATGAGGACGGAAATATAAGTACTTGGTTTGGAACTAATACAGATATTACAGAACAAAAAGTAGCGGAAGAAGCGCTGCTGGAAAGCAAAAACGAAATAGAATTTGTTATCGAAGCCGCTAAATTAGGAACTTTCGACTATAATCCGATCACAGATAAATTTTCTGCCAACAGCCGTTTAAAAAAATGGTTCGGACTTTCTGCCGATGAAGAAATTAATTTAAACGTAGCAACAAACGTAATTGTCGATGAGGATCGCGCCAAAGTAGTACATGCAATTACGAAATCTCTGGACTATTCTTCGGGCGGAAATTATGAAATGACTTATAATATCATTAATCCCGTTTCAAAGAAAGAAATCACCTTACATGCCAAAGGAAAAGCATTGTTTAATGCAGACAAGCAAGCTTTTAAGTTAAATGGAACGGTTGAAGACATAACAGCACAAACTATTTCGCGTAAAAAATTAGAGCAAAGTGAACGCAGCCTAAAGCTAATGATTTTGCAAGCGCCAATTGCTATATCGATTATGCGTGGTACAGATTATACAGTAGAGATTGCCAATAAAAATGCCTTAGAACTGTGGAATAGAACAGAAGAACAAGTGCTCAATAAGTCTATTTTTGCCGTACTGCCGGAGTTAAAATCGCAAGGTGTAAGAGAACTTTTGGATGATGTATGCGCAACTGGAAATAGTTTTTCTACTACTGAGCTTCCAGTGGAACTGATGCGTTTTGGTCAATTAGAAACAGTTTACGTGAATTTTTCATACGAAGCACTTTTTGATCTGCAAGGCAATATTAACGGCGTTATGAGTATTGGATTTGATGTAACTGCACAAGTTTTGGCTCGACAAGAAATAGAAAAAAGTGAGCAAAGTATACGTAGTTTGGTCGAGAGTGCACCATTTCCAATAGGGGTTTACACGGGTAAAGAAATGCGAATCACCTTAGCCAATCAAGCAATTATAGATGCTTGGGGAAAACAAGGCGATGTAATAGGGAAGTTGTATACCGAAATCTTACCAGAACTTGAAAATCAAAATATTTACAAACAAATTGAAGGTGTTTTTGAATCAGGAATAGCATTTCATGCCAAAAATCAAAAAGTAGAGATAGAAATAAACGGTATTTTAAAAGCGTTTTATTTTAATTATAGTTTTACGCCGCTAAGAGATTCTACTGGAAATATATACGGTGTAATGAATACCGCGGCCGAAGTGACCGCACTGCATGAAGCCAAACAAAAAATTGAAGAAAGTGAAAAACGTTTCCGCGATGCTGTGCAACAAGCACCAACGGCTATGGTTATTTTTAGAGGAAAAGACAATGTTGTAGATATGGTGAATACTCCGTATTTAGAATTAGTAGATAAAACTGAAGAAGAATTTTTAGGCAAACCATTATTTGAATCCTTACCAGAAGTAGAGGAGGTAATTAAGCCAATTATCGACGGTATTTATGAAACAGAAAATGCATATTATGGATATGAGTTTCCCGTTACCTTAGTGCGCTATGGCAAAAAAGAAATCACCTATTTTAACTTTGTCTATCATCCATTAAAAGAAGGAAATGTTGTTACAGGTATTATGGTCGTAGCGACAGAAGTTACGTCCAATGTTGTGGCAAAAAAATCTTTAAAAGAAAATGAGCAAAGGCTAAGTATTATTATTGAGGCTAGTGAGCTAGGCGTTTGGGAATTGGATTTACTAACCTATGAAACAACAATTTCAGATCAAGCACTCGAAGTTTTAGGATTGGCAAATGAAAAATTTGAGAGCCATGAGCAATTGATGAGTAAGATGCATCCCGATGATTTAGGCATCCGAAAAGCTGCTTTTGAAAAAGCCTTGCAAACCAGTATTTTACATTATGAAATTAGAACTATTGTAGACGACGTAATACATTGGATTGAAGCCAAAGGAAAAGTTTTTTACGACGCAGACAAAAAACCGATTCGTATGCTTGGAACCTTACGTGATGTGAGCGACGAAAAAAATATTCAGTCGCAATTAGTCGAGCGAGAGCAAAAATTTAGATTATTAGCAGACTCGATGCCACAATTCGTGTGGACTGCAAATCCTGAAGGAAAATTAAACTATTTCAACCAGTCGGTTTTTGATTTTTCGGGAATATCGAGAGAAGAAATAACCGAA
The DNA here is from genome assembly GCF_050847115.1 of Flavobacterium sp. TMP13. NCBI lineage: Bacteria > Pseudomonadati > Bacteroidota > Flavobacteriia > Flavobacteriales > Flavobacteriaceae > Flavobacterium > Flavobacterium sp. TMP13. The sequence goes on along the minus strand of NZ_CP193656.1, from coordinate 3,563,192 downwards.
AAAGGATGGTTGCAAATTGTCCATTTTGATGAAAGAGAAGAAAACACCATCAAGTGGATGGAATCGATTTCTACCGAAAAAGACTTTCTTATCGAACACCGTTTTCGTAAAAATGACGGCACGTATCGTTGGCAGTTAAGCCGAGCGATTCCGCAACGCGATCCCGATGGTAAAATTACGATGTGGGTAGGAACGAGTACAGATATTCAGGATCAAAAAATGTTTACAAATGAGTTAGAAAAACAAGTTTTGGAACGCACAAAAGAGCTGAATCAAAAGAATGATGATCTTGAAAAAATGAACAGGGAGTTGCAGTCTTTTGCTTATATTTCGAGTCATGATTTACAGGAACCTTTGCGTAAAATTCAAACCTTTGCTACACAAATCAATCAAAGAGAGGCAGAGAATTTATCAGATAATGGAAAGGATAAATTCAGAAGAATGCAAAATGCAGCCAATAGAATGCAAATGCTGATACAAGATTTATTAGCGTATTCAAGAACAAGTGTGCAAGAGCGTATCTTCGAAAAAGCAACACTTTCAGAAATTATTGAAGAAGTAAAGGAAGATTTAGAGCAAGATTCATTAGATAAAAATACAACTATAACAGTAGTTACAGATTGTTCTCTTGAAGTGATTCCGTTTCAATTCAGACAATTACTTTTTAACTTAATTAGTAATTCTTTAAAATTTACTAGAGAAGGTACGATTCCCAAAATTGTAATTGAATGCAACTTTGCATTAGGTTCTGATTTGCCAAATGATAAATTGAATAAGAATAAGGAGTATTGCCATATAAGTATTCAAGACAATGGAATTGGTTTTGAAGAAGAGTACAATGAAAAAATATTCGAAGTCTTTCAGCGTTTGCACGGAAAGGAAAAGTTTAACGGTACAGGAATCGGATTAGCAATTGTTAAAAAAATTGTAGACAATCACAACGGAGTAATTACGGCCACAGGTGTGCTGAATGAAGGAGCTACTTTTGATATTTATTTGCCAGTTTCAATTGTATAACAATTATTTTAAACCGAAAAAAGCATCGTCTCAGCACTTGGGTAATTGATCATCATGTAATATTTAACGTTATTTAACGAATGATTGCGTCATTTTTAATTAATTTCGTAATTCTAAAAATGATAGATGAAAATAGCAATAGTTTGTTACCCAACATTTGGAGGAAGTGGTGTTGTTGCAACCGAATTAGGATTGGAACTGGCACGAAGAGGACATGAAATTCACTTTATAACGTACAGCCAACCAGTTCGTTTGGCTTTATTAAATCCAAATGTGCATTATCACGAAGTAAACGTTCCTGAGTATCCTTTGTTTCATTATCAGCCATACGAATTGGCTTTATCGAGCAAATTGGTTGACATGGTAAAACTTTATAAGATCGAAGTATTGCATGTTCACTATGCCATTCCTCACGCTTACGCGGGTTATATGGCTAAACAAATGCTAAAAAACGAAGGAATTTATATTCCGATGATTACTACTTTGCACGGTACAGACATTACATTGGTAGGAAATCATCCTTTTTACAAGCCTGCTGTCACATTTAGCATTAATAAATCAGATTATGTTACCTCTGTGTCAGAAAGCTTAAAAGCCGACACACTGAAGCTCTTTAAAATCAAAAATAAAATTAAGGTGATTCCAAATTTTATTGAGATTGCTAAAATCAGAAAAGATCCTGATGCACCTTGTCACCGTTACGTAATGGCGCATGAAAATGAGCGTATTATTACCCACATTAGTAACTTTCGAAAAGTAAAGAGAATTCCAGATATTGTCAAGATTTTTTATAAAATTCAACAAGAAATTCCAGCCAAATTGATGATGGTTGGTGACGGACCTGAAAAGGAAGTTGCCGAACAGATGTGTCATGAATTGGGGATACACGACAAAGTTATTTTCTTTGGAAATAGCAATGAAATTGATAAAATCTTGTGTTTTACTGATTTGTTTTTATTACCTTCAGAAACAGAAAGTTTTGGTTTAGCGGCTCTTGAAGCAATGTCGATGGGCGTTCCTGTCATTTCTAGTAATTCTGGTGGTTTACCTGAAGTGAATCATGACGGGGTTTCTGGGTTTTTAAGCGATGTGGGTAATGTAGACGAGATGGCAGAAAATGCGCTACGAATTTTAAGAGATGAGGAAGTTTTAAAGGAATTTAAACGAAATGCATTTGAAGTGGCTAAGAAGTTTGACATTCATAATATTCTTCCGAAATATGAAGCCTTGTATGAAAAAGCCATAAACGATTATAAATAAGTTCTAATTTTGTTTGTTATGAAAAAATCAATTTTGCTTTTGCTACTTGTGGGACTTAGTTCTTGCACTGCTACTAAAGAAGTAAGCGCTGAAACTGGTAAGTTGTATGAAGTATTGACACAACAATCAAATGGTGGTGGAAACATTCAATTTTATGAAATATTATCAGAACCACGTGAAATTAGAATGTTGATGAACGACGAGTTGCTGAAAGATAAAATCGATGAAAAAGATATTGTAAAATCAAATTTCGTTGTTTTAAATATGGGCGAAAGAAATACGGGCGGTTACAGCATAACCGTTGTCAACGCCGAAGAAACTGCAACTAGCATAATACTAACAGTAAAAGAAAGTACACCACCTACAGATGCAATGGTCACACAAAATATTACCTACCCATACACTGTTGTGAAAATTAATTCTAAAAAAGAAATTAGTATTAAATAACGCCCATTTTCTGCATTAAGAAAGTAGCACTTTTGTTTCGGCAAATGCCGCTGCGCAGTTTGTAATCAAAATACAAGTCATCGTTTACAATTTCGACCTCAAAACATTCATTTTTCAGTGTATTTGGATAGTCATTCGTCGTTAAGCAAACTTCAATATCGTGGGTTGCGATGGCGCCAATTGCTTTTTTAGCAATTACTTTCTTGACTACTTCAATTGTTCCATCTCGCTTGTCATCAGAGTTGGTTCCTCTTAAGATTTCATCTAATAAAACAAATGCAGGCTGCTGTTCTAACGCATCCATAATTTGCTTCAAACGTTTTATTTCTGCAAAAAAGTACGACTCGCTATCGGACAATGAATCAGACAATCGCATCGAAACGAGAATTGGTAACGGATGAATTGTTGCTTGCGTGGCACAAACAGCAGCACCAATGCCTCCTAAAACCATATTGACACCCAAACTTCTCAAAAACGTACTTTTTCCAGACATATTTGAGCCAGTCAAAATTACAAACGACTGCGGGTGAAAAGAAACCGCATTGCCGACGCGCGTTTCCGGATTTAGTAGCGGGTGACTCAACTCTGAGAAATCAATTTTGTAATCTGTATTTAAAGTAGGGAAAGCAAAATCGGGATTGTTGTAACTGTTATTGGCCAAACTGTTCAAAGCTTCAAATTCGCCCACCACTTCCAGCCAGTCTGCCAACACTTCATGGTGCTCTTTTTTCCATTTAAGTAACGCTTTCAACACATGCAGATTGAACAAAACTGTACCGTTAAAAAATATGGCGGTTACAAAATTGTTAATCGAATCCATTTTAGAAAACAACTCTGATAACTTCTTTAAATGGAGACTTGCGGTCGTGTTTTTATATTTTAATTTCTCCTGTAATTCAAGCAATTTAGGAGATTGAAAACTTTCTTTTTCTATTTTTTGAACCAACAAACTGTATTGATTGATAATCGCATCGATCGCTGAGGTTTGAGAGATTTCAGCCTGAATTTGCTTCATGTACCGACCTAAAATGATCATATTTAAAATAAATACATAGGTAACATAGGATAGCAAAACCAAATTTGAGGTAATAAAATAAGCCACAATAAAACCGATAAATAAAGCTGGTACTGCAAACATCAAAAATGTCATCCATTTTGAAAAAGTAAAACTATCGCGCTTGTTCCAACGCAATAAAACCTCATATTGTGATTTTGAATCTTGACCTACTTTGGCCAAAGCCAAAAATTCTTGACGCCAATCTATTTTAGTTGCCAATTCCTGAATCGCTTTTTGATTGGCCAGAATTGCCGAATTCGACTGTACTTTTAAAAGCAAATTTGCCAAAGTCGTTTTTCCAATATGCGTAGCCGTGCGGTTCAGACTTTGAAACAAAGATTGTTCACCAAAAATGTCCAAGTCGTAAGCGTAAGGATGCTGGAAATCGATAAATTCTACGCCGTTTTCAAAAGGAAGTTTTTCTCTATTTAAAAAATCAATCTCATTTTGATTGATACTGACTAACGCCGTTAGAATTTTTTTCTGAAAAGACAATTTAGCATGGATTTTCATCAGAATAAAAAAACCAATAAAAAAAGAAATAGCAGCAATACTATACATAGAATCGCTGCTATCTAAGTAAAAGTAGCCCATTACAAGAAAGGCAAGAATACTCAAAGTTCTTAAAATACTAATCGTATTGTACTTTTTATTGCAAGTATGAAGCTGTGAACCGTAGTCCGTAATTTTATTTTTGTAAATCGTCATGACTGAAACTGATAGGCAGAATTAAAAAACTTTTTATTCCTACAAATATAACTTTCAATCCTTGATAACCCGCACAAATAAACAGAATTTTTAAGCTTTTATTTTAAAGATAAGATCAATGTTCGTGCATGATCAAAATCGGAATTTGAACTTCTTTGACGATTTTTTTAGAAAAACTAGGGTTCATTATCGATTCAAAAAAGTTGCGCTTGTAAGCAATAACGGCCAACACGTCAATTTCTTTATAAAGCACAAAATCCAGTACGGTTTCTTTAACATCATCGTTTGGAATAATAGAAAAAACAACAGGTTCATCGCTAAACTCCATCGCCCATTCTTTTATGGTTTCATCCTTTACATCAGAATCATTTGTTTTCACATACAAACATTTGACCTGCGCTTTCAGTTGTTTTGCAATTTTAAGCACTTTGATCAACTCATTTTTGTCCTTGTCTCTAAATCTTGTGGTAAAACCAATAATTTCTATTTTCTGGTGGCGCACTTCAGCAGGAATACACAAAACGGGCACATTTACTGCCGAGATAATCGATTCTGTATTGGATCCGATAAAGAAAGTCGTCCAATCTGACACGCCCGAAGTGCCCATTACAACAAAGTCGATATGCTCTTCTTCGATTGCTTTTTTAATATTGTAAATTAAATTACCATCCATCAAACGGTGCTTAATTTGGATGTTTTCTAAGTTCTGCTCTTTGGCAATCGCCCTAAGTTTTGGCACCTCATCTTTGAACATATTGAACTGCGACAATTCAATCGAGTTGTAAATTGCACCATAATTTTCTGGAAAAAACTGGCTGTCATAAACTGGCAATTCAAAGGTATGCAGCAATAATAATTCAGCATTGATATGATTGGCAAATTCTAAAGCATGCACAAAAGCATTTTGCGCAGTATCAGAAAAATCAGTAGGGAAAAGGATCTTTTTCATAGGAGTAAAACTTAACGTTGTTACCAAATATACATCATTTTTGTAGGTTTTTAAATGATAATTATTAGATTTTTTCTAATTTAAGGAGAATTGTAAAGCCAAATTGAGATTTGCCTTATTGCTCAAAAAAAGAAGATTTTCAGCAGCATTTTTTTCTTCACGGGCATAAATCTAAACTAGAACAATCGGTCAAAATTTTATACCTTTGCTGCATGATAAATCAAGATTCTATTGTAGCCTTAGCAACGCCTTCGGGCGCTGGAGCAATTGCTATTATTCGTATTTCAGGGCACGATGCCATTACTATAGGAAACGATGTTTTTAAATCGATTAGAAACAAAGATTTAACCAAACAAAAATCGCACACGCTGCATTTGGGCCACATTGTAGATGGCCATAAAACCTTAGATGAAGTTTTGGTTTCTGTTTTCAAAGGACCAAATTCGTATTCAGGCGAAGATACAATCGAGATTTCTTGTCACGGTTCTACTTATATTCAGCAACAAATTATTCAGTTATTGCTTCGCAAAGGCTGCCGAATGGCCGATGCGGGTGAGTTTACTTTACGCGCCTTTTTGAACGGTAAATTAGACTTATCTCAAGCCGAAGCCGTTGCCGACTTAATTTCGTCAGACAATGAGGCATCGCATCAAATTGCCATGCAGCAAATGCGCGGTGGTTTCTCTAATGAAATTGCGAAATTACGCGAGGAATTGCTCAATTTTGCTTCTTTAATCGAACTCGAATTGGACTTTGCGGAAGAAGATGTAGAATTTGCAGACAGAACGCAATTCTGGGAATTGTTGAACCGAATCGAATTTGTTTTAAAAAGATTAATTGATTCATTTGCCGTTGGAAACGTCATTAAAAACGGAATTCCAGTCGCCATCGTTGGTGAGCCCAATGTGGGAAAATCAACTTTGTTAAACGCACTTTTAAACGAAGAACGCGCCATTGTTTCGCATATCGCAGGAACCACGCGCGACACCATCGAAGACGAATTGGTGATTGGCGGAATTGGTTTTCGCTTTATTGACACGGCCGGAATTCGCGAAACCCAAGACCATATCGAAAGTATCGGAATCAAAAAAACCTTCGAAAAAATTGAGCAAGCGCAAGTAGTTTTGTATTTGTTTGAAAGTTTAAAATTTAAAGTTCAAAGTTCAGAATATATCATAGAAATTGAGAAGATAAAAAATCAATTTCCACTAAAACCCTTGGTCGTAATTATCAATAAAATCGAATTATTGACAGCAGCCGAAGTGGCCGAAATTAAAAAGCAATTGCTGCCTTTAAATGTAATTTTGGAAACCATTTCAGCCAAAGAAAAAATCGGAATCGACGCGCTCAAAAACACCTTGCTATCTTTTGTCAATACCGGAGCGTTGCGCAACAACGAAACCATCGTCACCAACACCCGTCATTACGACTCGTTACTCAAAGCACTAAACGAAATTCAGAATGTAAAATACGGTCTCGAAACCAACATTTCTAGCGACTTAATTGCCTTAGACATCCGCGAAGCTTTGTATCAATTTGGCTTGATTACCGGCCAAGTTTCTAACGATGAACTGTTAGGTAATATATTTGCTAATTTTTGTATCGGCAAATAAATAGCACAAAGTACTACAAAGTATCTATAAGTTAAAGAGATAAAATGTTGACAATTAACATTTTATCTCTTTTTTTTGTGATTTGCAATTTTCGATTTTTCGTGTTAATTGGATTATATTTGTACCTTATTTGTACCTTATTTTTAAAAGAGTAATTAAAATTTTTAAATGGACACATTATGGCACGTCTAGTCACAGGCAGACACATTTGGACATGTTGAGGCGTTAATTCGCAATGCAAACTATACTTGAATGAAACATAGATAATAGTATTAAAATAAATATTGATAGTAGGACACATAAATATATTTAATTATGAGTTCCAACATTAAAATCACCAGAATTTGTCAATTTTGTAATATTGAGTTTACCGCTAAAACGACCAAAACAAAATATTGTTCGCTAAAATGCGGCAGTAAAAATTATAAAATAGCGACGCGAAAGAAGAAAATTAACATTAGCAATGAAGAAACAAACAAAATGCGTTATGGAGATGTAGAATTACTTAAGAAGCTTGAATTTCTGAGCATAAAAGATACTTGCGAATTATTTGGTATAAGCAAAAGGACTCTATATAGAATTATTGAAAGAGGAGAATTAGATGTAGCCAAACTTGGAAGTAGAACTATAATAAGAAGGTGTGATATGGATAATTTCTTTGCTCTTCCTCAAACAAGTAAAATAATAAATGAGGTTACGCAAAAGTTTCCTGGAATTGAAAAATGTTATACAATTACTGAGGCTCAAAAATCCTTTAATATTAGCCCTAGTGCTCTATATTTAATAATTCAGCGACAAGGTATAATGAAATATAATTTGGGGAAATTTACATATGTTGCAAAACATGATCTTGATTTAATTTTTAATTCCGTTAGCAATGAGTAAAAGTATAGTAACATTGAGAAAAAAAAATATTTCAAATGGTCGCTTGTCATTGTATCTTGATTTTTATCCAGCTATATGGGATCATAAAAGCAATGCTTTGAGCAGAAGAGAGTTTCTAAAATTATACATATTTCAAAAGCCCGAAAATCAATTTCAAAAGCGATCAAATTTAGAAAATTTGCGTATAGCTGAGCTTATAATGGCTAGGAGACAAAATGAATTAAGTAAAGCAGAAATATACAATACATTTGAAAAGGAGCAGCTAACCCTACAAGCTATTGGTCGCGAGTCATTTTTAAAATATTTTAAAGTTTTAGGTGAAAAAAAAATAGGAAATAATCTTGGCATTTGGAAGTGTGCAATAATTCATTTTGAAAAATTTTTACAAGGCGATGATCTTTGTTTTGGTGATGTAACGGTTTCTCTTATTGAGGACTACAAAGAGTACTTATTGAATGCAAAAAGTTTAAGAGAAACTGGCAGTAGTTTATCAAGAAATACAGCGTTGTCGTATTATAATAAGATTAAAGCAACTTTAAAAAAAGCATATAAAGAAGATAAGTTAAAAATAGATATTAATTCTCGAATTGGAATCATTAAAGAACAGGAGTCTCAACGTAATTTTCTTACTTTGGAGGAAGCCAAAAAATTATTTTCAACTCCTTGTCCCAAAAACATAGTGCTTCAAATCTCTATGTTTTCTGTTTTAACTGGTTTAAGATATTCAGATATTGCTAAATTAAAATGGAGTGAAGTAGAATATATTGAAAGTGATGGTTATTATATACGATTTAGGCAAAAGAAAACTGACGGAGCAGTAACATTTCCTATATCGGAAGAAGCTTTTAGAATTCTTGGCAGAAGAGGACAAGATTTTCAAAAAATTTTTGAAGGTTTAAAGAAGTGGGATGTAGATAGAACTTTGCCAATATGGCTTGCTAGTTCTGGAATAAACAAACACATTACTTTTCATTGTTTTAGGCATACTTACGCAACTTTGCAATTATCACTTGGCACTGATATTTTTACAATATCTAAGATGCTTGGTCATAAAAATGTTAAAACTACTCAGATATACGTCAAAGTACTGGATCAGAAAAAAAGAGATGCTAGTGATCGAATTTCGTTGGATTAGAATCTATGTGTAAACCTTAATTAATGTCAAATTACATGTAATTATAATATTAAAACATTTTAAGTTTAATTTATTTATTATTAGAGTGGCATGTCGAACATAACTTTTCATACATAAGTCTAGCACAAGGGTGTTTATTTTCATTTATACTGCAAAACTATGTACCAATTTGGGTGCGATTGCATGCTAGATTATAGGCTTGGATTGATTTAATAATGATGATGAGATCAATGAGTGTGGAGAAGAAAATTCAGCTTAAGCAAATTTAAGTAGAACAATCGATCGATTCTAGAACAAGTAAAAAGATCGATTACTATAGCATTAGCAACAACACCAGGAATGAAAAGAATGCGTTTTAGAATAGGAGATTCTTGGTATGATTTGCCAAGCGCTTGTGTAGTAAATGTTTTTAAAATAGCATTTGATTTCTTCAATAATTCAACTGATGCAAATTCTGTAAAAAGTATTACCTGAAAAAAGAACTACTTTACAAAATGCAAAAGATGTTACAATTAATACTGAGAGTAACTTGAATTTGTTTTCGAATCTTCTTCAAGATGCGTTATATGTAGGAAGTGGAGAAGTGATCAAATCAATTATAATAAATAGCATGGCCGAAGCAAATTTCCATTTTCATTTTTAATATTAAAAATGAGCAGTCTATAGAGATAAATACAAAGGAAATATCAGTTCGAATTTAACTGGTTAAAATAGGGGACAATAAATGTAAAATTACAAACGAGAATTTATTAAAAATTAAAAAGAAAACTTTTTTGAGTTGGTTTTCCTCTATTGTACTACTACACGCACTAGAGGATTTTTTATTGTACTATATCACGCAGCGCGTTTATCATAAATTTTATCTTAGATAGTTGAACATAAGTAATTTCACCCAACGGGTTAATTTATAATAGAATTCGTCAACAAGTATCATTGCGAGGAAATACACCTGCAGAAACTTTTCAGGAAAATCTATGGTATTAAATTCATAAAAAATACATTTTCAAGAACAACAGGCTATTAGAATATCATCAAACCAACAGAATAGATGTATAAGCTGTAATTGATATCAGAAAAATAAAAATCTTAAAGACTTTTAAATGGCGTATTAGGTTTTTATAACTTTGAAAAACCTCATGTTTCATCTTGTATAATATTAATTTTACGCTGGTCCTTATATGGAACCGTCTATTGTAAAAGAATCTTGAAGGAAGCAGTGCTGCACTTATACCAAGCTTATCCGTTTTGTAAATTAATCCGTCAATTATTGACCTATTACGCCAAGTATGAATTTAGAAACTTTAATAAGAACATAGCTTAGAATTAAATTTTAAAGATTGCTATATTTTTTAAATTCTGGAAGATCTTTTATTTTTAATAGACGGCTAAATTTAAAAAAAAAACTAATTAAGCAAAACCTTTTGACAGTTGTGCAATAATAATTTTGCAAAATAGCCACTTCAAAATTTATGTAGGGTAAATTGATTTCTGATTGAAAGCGATTAAAGTAAAATCAAAATTTCACTTCGAGATCGGTTATGAAATTGATGTGTATGATTAAAAATCTCTAGTAAATGTTCTCTTTTCTTCTTAATAAAAACTGTTAAAATTACTATTTTGTTCACTCTCCATACATATTATTTTTCTTATTTAATTTTTAATTAATGTATTTAAACTGGTTTATAAGTACTTAAGCTTGTTTTTTTACATCATACTTGTTAACTTTGCTTTTTTTAAATGTTAAATTTTTAACATTTAAAATTTAGATTATCTTACATTGTAGGTGATAAGAAAAAGTTATCAAAAAGATCTTTCATTACTTACTCCACAACTTATTGAAATGTTCATTAATCTTAAAAAGTTCAACTTAATTAAAATACTATAAAATTATGAAAGCACTTGTAGCCGCATTTTTAATTCTGTTCTTTAGTGTGGAATATTCACATGCTGGATCCCTTAGCAAGAATTATAGTCAATTAACCCCTAACCCGCTAGTAAATTTAAATTTTAAGGAAGTTAGCAAAATGCACCTTGATTTAATATTCAGTGATTTAATTGATAAAAATATTTTTTCAAAAAACAAGATAACGATCCTAAATAGCTATGTAGTGCTAAATGGTTACCAATTTCAAAAAGACGGATATTCCTTTGCCGTGGTTGAAAAATCAGATTTAAATATAGATCAAGCCAATCAAATATTCTTTTGGAGAATGGATGTCAAAGCTACATCCGCTCACTATGAGTTTTATTTGAATCAATCAAATGATATCACGGTTAAGTATGAGTACTTATTTGAATTGGTAAATGGTCAATGGTTAATACAATAATAATAGCTATGAAAAAACAACTACTTTTTATCATTTTATTTCTAATCTCCGTATTTTCTTACAGCCAATTTAATGGTAGCAACAAGACTATTAATTCGGGTGATATCCGCTTTGGTGATGGTGCTCAGTTGTCCATTAATAATACAGGAAATGTATTACAGCCATTTTATAAGCATCCTATAGAAGGATGGCGTAAACTTACATACAGTTCATATCCGCTTGACTATCAATTTTCGGTCGGTGGCGATGGCACGAGTTCTTGGAATATCAATGGTACAGCAGTAATAAATCCTGTTATGAGTAATCAAGTATTTGATAATTCGGGTTTTATTACGACAACAGGAAATGTGGGTTACGGTACCATTAAAGTAAAAGGTACTATTATAATAGGCACTGCAACTTTTGAGTTAACCAATACTTATAAGACAGGATCACTTGATAACTATGTATCAGTAACCACTAACATTAAAAACATTGGTTCTAGCTCTGTTTCTAATTTACGTTTTTGGATTGGAACAAAAGATGACTGGGTAGGAACTACTGACAGACCTACTAAAACTAGAGGAAATATTGCCAATGATGTTTTTGCACCCATAACAGCCACTTCACAACGAGCTGGTGCATTACGCATCCAGACGACCACCGAGGGAGTTTTATTTTTTACTACTAGTAACAGAGGTAACAATGTTCATGCTGGCTATGGCCCTTTTACAAATACAACAAATCTTAATCCAAATGGAGCTATCATAGAAAATGATAATGATGGATCTTACAGCATGTTTGTGCGCATGAACGATTTAGCGGTAGGATCTTCTGACACTTTTACTTGGTATTATGCGGCCGCTCCTTTGAATGAATTAAATACAGTTATTGCCGCTGTATCCGCAGATGTTAGTGCGTCTGTACAAGATATTGGAACCAATACAGCTTTCTTAAATACCACCTCAAGTAATGCAGCAACGGGTTATCAAATTGTGGTGCCACAAGGTGCAGCACTACCCACAGTTGCGCAAATCAAAGCGGGTGTAACTTATAGCGGTGTGTCCATTATTGATAAACGATCCCAAACATTGATTGCAGGAGAAAATTCAGTGTTGCCCATCACTGGCTTAAAACCGTATACCAACTATACCGTACATTTTTTCAAAGAATTTAGAAATGCAAGTAATGTTTTGATTAGCTCAAACATAAGTTCTTCTAATTTTACTACTTTATACAGTTGTGCGCAAATAAATCAAAGAATAGACGGAGAGGTGGATGCTAATGTATGTCCAGGAGTCAATGGAACGCCAATTAGTCCAAATGCACTGGGTACTAGTTATGCAAACATTCCTACAAGTGCAAAAACAGGAAGCGTAACTTTTAAATATGACGTAAATAGCTTGCCTTCAATTGTTCCCGCTATTAAAAGAGTCTGGATCAATGGTGTTTTAAGTGGTGTTCAAGCGGGACCACCTTCTGCAATTACTACTGTAGGAGGAGACTACCTTTTAACCTATTGCTTCTATAATTTTAATTTACCTACTACAGGAAATTATACTGTCGAATTTGTAAATCCACAAAATAGTGCTGTTATGGGTACTTGTACTTTTGATAGTGCCACCGGAACGGGTTCTACGCAACCTGTACTAGATCCAAATCCAGCTCCAATTATTACAGGGCCTGGCTCTAATACTACTGTCAATGCAGCCTTAACTCAGTATGAACTTAGTACAACAATTTATAGTTATGTTGCAAATGAATCCGTTACTTGGGCTTTAGCGGGTGGTAGTGATCAAGCTCGATTTAGCATCAATAGTGGCACAGGCGTCTTAGCATTTAACGTGGCTCCAAATTATGACACCCCTTCAGATAGTGATGCAAACAATACTTATTTAGTAACTGTCAAGGCAACCGATTTGTATGGAATTAGTACCACGCAAAATTTGGTAGTTACCATAAAAAGTAATTTGCCACCTACCGTTTCTACAATTTCTAATCTTAATTTATGTGCCGGAACATCTTCGAATAGTTTAAGTCTAGTGGTTTCAGATGATGTTACTCCAGTTGCTGATTTATTAGTTTCAGGAACATCAAGCAATCCAGCATTAGTTCCAAATACTAATATCGTTTTAGGCGGATCAGGAGCTAACAGAACTGTTGTTATAACTCCTTTAGCCGGTCAATTTGGAACTAGTACAATTACTTTAACCATTAAAGACACGAATGAAAAAACTACAACACGGAGTTTTATCGTTACTGTGGATCAAAATAAGGTAGTATCCTCTAATGGAATAACTACTGTGATTGTCAATGCAGCATCAGTTTTTGTTGATAATGCGATAACAATCAATGCTTCTACCAATGTCACAAATGCAAAAGTTTTCTTTAGTACAGGATTTGTATCCGGTGACATTTTGGAATATACAGGTACATTACCCACAGGTGTTACTAATGAGTTTAATGCTGCTACGGGCGTGCTTACCTTTACAGGGTCTGTAACTCCAGTGGAATTGGAGAATATCTTTAGAAACGTAAAAATTAGAACTTCGTCCACCAACATACAAAGTAGAGAAATAACCTTTTTAGCTGGAAATGCGTTACCTTTTGAGGGTAACAATCATTATTACGAGTTTGTTACTGCACCAAATATTTCGTGGACTGCTGCAAAAACTGCTGCAGATGCTTTACTGTTCAATGGATTGCAAGGATATTTAGCCACTATTACCAGTGCTCCTGAAAATGATTTTATTTCCTCTAAACTGAGCGGCCAAGGATGGTTTGGCGCATCAGATGTAGCTGTTGAGGGCAATTGGAAATGGATGACAGGACCAGAGACAGGTCAACAATTTTGGCAAGGAACAAGTTCTGGTAACCCAGTTAATGGATTTTACAACAAATGGGCTTCGGGAGAACCTAATAATCAAGGTGACGAAGATTATGGCCACTTTTTAGCAAATGGTCAATGGAATGATTATCCATTAAGTCTATCTGGTCAAATTCAAGGTTATGTGGTTGAATATGGCGGTATGCCAAATGAACCCTGCATATCTATATCCGATATAAAAAGTGTCGTAATTGTTTTAAATCAAGTTCCAACAATTTCTGGCATAGCTAATCCAACAATTGTTTGCCCAAATTCTGCAACAGATCCATTAAGTTTTACTATTGGGGATGAAAACACAGCCTTGAGCGATTTGATAATAAGCGGAACCTCTTCTAATACGACTTTAGTACCTAATGCAAATATAGAGTTTTCAGGAACGGGAGCTTCTAGAATTGTAACTGTTACTCCAACCACCGATGAAGTTGGTACAGCAATAATAACAGTGGTGGTAACTGATTCGTATACGACTACAGCCTCTACGAATTTTACGGTTACATTTGGCGACACCACTTTACCCACTATAACCGCTCCTGTTGCCGTTACCACGGTGACCAATACAGATTGTACCTCGACTGATGTAGTTTTAGGAACTCCTGTTATAGCCGATAATTGTTCTGTTGCCACAGTAACAAATGATGCCCCTACTGCTTTTGCTTTAGGAAACACTACAGTCACTTGGACAGTTACAGATGGTGCAGGAAATGTTGCCACTGCTACCCAAGTGGTAACAGTTACTGACACCACTTTACCGACTATAACCGCTCCTGTTGCCGTTGCCACGGTGACCAATACAGATTGTACCGCTACTGGTGTAGTTTTAGGAACTCCTGTTACAGCCGATAATTGTTCCGTAGCCACAGTAACAAATGATGCCCCTACTGCTTTTGTTTTAGGAGCTACCACAGTCACTTGGACAGTAACAGATGGCGCAGGAAATGTTGCCACTGCCACCCAAGTAGTATCAGTTACCGATACCACTTTACCGACTATAACCGCTCCTGTTGCCGTTGCCACGGTGACCAATACAGATTGTACCGCTACTGGTGTAGTTTTAGGAACTCCTGTTATAGCCGATAATTGTTCTGTTGCCACAGTAACAAATGATGCCCCTACTGCTTTTGCTTTAGGAAACACTACAGTCACTTGGACAGTTACAGATGGTGCAGGAAATGTTGCCACTGCTACCCAAGTAGTAACAGTTACTGACACCACTTTACCGACTATAACCGCTCCTGTTGCCGTTGCCACGGTGACCAATACAGATTGTACCGCTACTGGTGTAGTTTTAGGAACTCCTGTTACAGCCGATAATTGTTCCGTAGCCACAGTAACAAATGATGCCCCTACTGCTTTTGTTTTAGGAACTACCACAGTCACTTGGACAGTAACAGATGGCGCAGGAAATGTTGCCACTGCCACCCAGGTAGTAACAGTTACCGATACCACTTTACCGACTATAACCGCTCCTGTTGCCGTTGCCACGGTGACCAATATAGATTGTACCGCTACTGGTGTAGTTTTAGGAACTCCTGTTACAGCCGATAATTGTTCCGTAGCCACAGTAACAAATGATGCCCCTACTGCTTTTGTTTTAGGAGCTACCACAGTCACTTGGACAGTTACAGATGGCGCAGGAAATGTTGCCACTGCTACCCAAGTAGTAACAGTTACTGACACCACTTTACCGACTATAACCGCTCCTGTTGCCGTTGCCACGGTGACCAATACAGATTGTACCGCGACTGGTGTAGTTTTAGGAACGCCAGTTACAGCCGATAATTGTTCCGTAGCCACAGTAACAAATGATGCCCCTACTGCTTTTGCTTTAGGAGCTACCACAGTCACTTGGACAGTTACAGATGGTGCAGGAAATGTTGCTACTGCTACCCAAGTGGTAACGGTTACCGATACCACTTTACCGACTATAACTGCTCCTGCAGCGATTGCCACGGTGACCAATATAAATTGTACCTCGACTGGTGTAGTTTTAGGAACTCCTGTTACAGCCGATAATTGTTCCGTAGCCACAGTAACAAATGATGCCCCTACTGCTTTTGTTTTAGGAGCTACCACAGTCACTTGGACAGTTACAGATGGCGCAGGAAATGTTGCCACTGCTACCCAAGTAGTAGCAGTTACTGACACCACTTTACCGACTATAACCGCTCCTGTTGCCGTTGCCACGGTGACCAATACAGATTGTACCGCTACTGGTGTAGTTTTAGGAACTCCTGTTACAGCCGATAATTGTTCCGTAGCCACAGTAACAAATGATGCCCCTACTGCTTTTGTTTTAGGAGCTACCACAGTCACTTGGACAGTTACAGATGGCGCAGGAAATGTTGCCACTGCCACCCAAGTAGTATTAGTTACCGATACCACTTTACCAACTATAACCGCTCCTGTTGCCGTTGCCACGGTGACCAATACCGATTGTACCGCGACTGGTGTAGTGTTAGGAACTCCTGTTACAGCCGATAATTGTTCTGTTGCCACAGTAACAAATGATGCGCCTACTGCTTTTGTTTTAGGAGCCACTACAGTCACTTGGACAGTTACAGATGGAGCTGGAAATGTTGCCACTGTTACCCAATTGGTAACGGTTACTGACACCACTTTACCCACTATAAACGCTCCTGCAGCGATTGCCACGGTGACCAATACCGATTGTACCGCTACTGGTGTAGTTTTAGGAACACCAGTTACAACCGATAATTGTTCTGTTGCCACAGTAACAAATGATGCGCCTACTACTTTTGGTTTAGGAGCTACTACAGTTACTTGGACAGTTACAGATGGAGCTGGAAATGTTGCTATTGCTACGCAGGTAGTAACAGTTACTGACACCACCTTGCCGACTATAACAGCTCCTGTTGCTATTGCTGCGCTGACCAATACAGATTGTACGACTACTGGTGTAATTTTAGGAACACCAGTTACAACTGATAATTGTTCTGTTGCCACGGTAACAAACGATGCGCCTACTGCTTTTGTTTTAGGAGCTACTACAGTTACTTGGACAGTTACAGATGGAGCTGGAAATGTTGCTATTGCTACCCAGGTGGTAACAGTTACCGACACCACCTTACCGACTATAACAGCTCCTGTTGCTGTTGCTGTGGTGACCAATACAGATTGTACGGCTACTGGTGTAGTTTTAGGAACACCAATTACAACTGATAATTGTTCTGTTGCCACAGTAACAAATGATGCGCCTACTACTTTTGGTGTAGGAGCTACTACAGTTACTTGGACAGTTACAGATGGTTCTGGAAATACCGCTACAGCTACACAGCTAGTGAGTGTTACCGATGAAACTGTCCCAACTGTAATTACTAAAAATATTACGGTAGATTTAGATGTTACTGGTAAAGCTAGTATTACAGTTCAAATGATTGATAATGGCTCAACAGATAATTGCGGTATTGCGTCAATTTCAGTTTCAAAAACTATTTTTTACTGTGATGATTTAGGCGCAAATACAGTAATATTAAGTGTAACAGATGTAAATGGAAATATTCAAAAGGCAACAGTAATTATAACTGTAATTAATACAGCTATTGATATTGACAGTGACGGAATTAACGACAATTGTGATTCTGATGATGATAATGACGGTGTTCCTGATGAGGTAGAAATTATAGAAGGAACAGATCCTAACGATCCAAAAGATGTTAAAGACACTGATGGCGATGGCGTGCCAGATTATATTGAAGTGAACGATGCAACAGATCCTAACGATCCAAAGGATGTCAAAGATACCGATGGTGATGGTGTTCCAGATTATGTCGAAGTTAATGACAGAACAGATCCTAATGATACAAAAGATGTGAAAGACACTGATGGAGATGGCGTACCAGATTATGTAGAAGGAAATGATGCGACTAATCCGAATGATAACAATGACTATAGAGATTCTGATGGAGATGGAATACCAGATTATGTAGAAGTCGATGAGGGAACTGATCCTAATAACCCACAAGATAGAACAGACAGTGATGGAGATGGAGTTCCAGATTACGTAGAAGTTAATGACGGAACTAATCCAAAAGAGAAAAATGACTATAATGATTCTGATGGAGATGGAGTACCAAATTATATTGAAATAAAAAATCAAACTGATCCTAATAATAAAAATGATTTTATGGACAGTGACAACGATGGCGTTCCTGATTACGTTGAAACCAATGATTTTACTGATCCAAATGATAAAAACAGTTTCAAAGACAGTAACTGTGATGGAATTCCAGATTACGTGGATATAAGTGAAGGTACAAATCCGAATGAAGGATCAGACAATGATGGTGATGGCATTGTAGATTTATGCGATGAGGATGATGATAATGATGATGTTTTAGACTTTAGAGATAACTGCCCTCTCGACTTTAATCCATATCAGGAAGATCGTGATAATGATGGTGTAGGTGACGTTTGCGATACTGTAGAAATTAATATTTCTCAATCCATTACACCGAATGGAGATGGAGTAAACGATACTTGGATGATTTACAATATTGAGAATTACTCAAATAATCATGTAACAGTATATAATCGTTGGGGGGATAAAGTATACACATCACGCAGTTATAAAAATAATTGGAACGGTTATTATAAAAACAGTTCTAAGTCTTTACCAGATGGTAGTTCTTATTATTATCAGATAGATTTAGATGGTAATGGAACTATTGATTATGATGGATGGCTATATATATCGTTGAAGTAATTTACAATTGGTAATTAAAATTAATATGAAAAAAATATATATTCTAGTAGGTCTACTGCTTTTAACAAGCAGTAGACTATTAGCGCAACAAGAGAGTACAATTACTTTCTATAAAGATAATTTGAATTTAATAAATCCTGCATTTGTAGGGGTTGAAGGGACTAGTAAATTACAGACGCTTTACAGGAAACAGTGGACAGGGATCAAAGATTCACCATCTACACAAGCTATTTCCTTTATGATGCCTTTGCAGAATAAAAAGTTTGCAGTAGGTCTTTCAATTGTTCATGATGAAGTATTTATTGAAAAGCAAACATTTATTGCTGTTGATTTTTCTTATGATGTTAAATTAACTGAGAAATTAAATTTATTCATGGGAATTAAAGCGGGAGGTAACAATTATAATGTAAATACTGAAGGATTAGAAACATATAATCTAATTAGTGATCCAAGTTTAGAGCCTATTTCTAGATTCAACCCCAATATAGGAGTAGGTTTTTATCTCGAGCACGACAAATATTACGTTTCGCTATCGTCTCCAAAAATATTAAATACAGAAAGAGCTAAAAAGGAGGAGGGTTATGCTACAGTAGCAACCGACAGGGCTCATTATTACTTGTCTGGGGGATATAATATATATCTTAGTCCTAGTTTACATTTAAAACCATCTGTTATGGTTCGATATGTAAATGGGGCTCCTTTTTCAACTGATTTTTCAGCAACAGCGGTGATAAATGAAAAAGTGCATTTTGGGGCAACTTATAGAACCGATAGTACAATAGCTGGAATGGTGAAATTTGCAGTAGGTAAAAATTTTATATTAGGTTATGCTTATGAATATACTGTAAATAGTAACCTTTTAGGTAAAGCTAATGGCAGTAATGAGTTCTTTTTACAATATATTTTTTAATAAATAATAGTTTTTTATTCTTAAATTATTGCGATAATAGTTTAAGAATAAAAACCTAATTATCATCGGTAGAAATTTAAAAAAAATTATAAAGTATTTATCACTTTTCTATCTGATAACGATACAAGAAGAATAGATTTATTGTAAAAATAAGAAGTTTGAATTTATATTATTAAAAAAGCCCATCTCGTGTTAGCAGCTGTTTAGTAATTTAGTATTTTTCTAAAATATTTTCTTAATGTATTAAAGATCATAATGGGGAGGTAAATTTTTAAATATGGAATTGAAAATAATTCTTTCCACAAGTTATTAAAGATTTATAAGAACAAGCTTATATAAAATCTAAAAGCAAACCTATAGCAGTACCTACCGATGGAGGTGTGCAGAATTTAAAATATTAAGTCGGTGATTTTTTGAAAACAACTAATCATGTTATAAAAAATCTAATTGCTCAAAAAGACATTTCATTTTCAAATTCTAAAATAAAAGCATTTAATAAAATTATAAAATACCAATTTTTATTGCCGTAAAATTTAGCAACGCGATAACAGTTAGAGCCATTTTTAGCGAATATAATAACTTGTACTACAAGTCGTCCGAAGTTATCATTGCAAAGTAATACAGCGGCACAAACTTTTTCAGTAAAAGTTCTGCCATTAAACTCATACAAGGTACATTTTCAAGAACAAAAAACGGTAAGATTACCAGCAAATCAAAAGGTTAAAAACATAAGTTGTAATTGATATCAGAAAAATAAAAATCCTAAAAGCCAATAAATTGCGAAGTGGAATTTTAAAGCCCCAAGTATCCTTTTTTAATTAATGGAAAAAATAATTATACACTAATTCCTTTTTAGGAACCTCGTTTATAATAAAATTGTCGTGACAGTAGCAAGCCTATTATTGCTTGAGATTATATATTTACAAATTGCTGCGGAACCAGTAAGAATATTTAAATATTTTTTTCTAGCATTCGATATGTCTTAGTAAATTTGGTAAATTTTATTAAATTTACTAAACCTTAAAAATCCAGAATTTTATGGAAGCTCGAATAATCATTCAACATACGTTAGATAGAAGTTCAGCAGCAAATTTAGCGCAGGAACTTGCTTTTAAATTGGGTTATATTGTAGAATTTGGTGCTTATAAAATGCAGGAAGGACAGCATCATTTTATACAGAAGGGTACTAAAAGTATCGCCTCTGCAAAACACATTATAACTTTGTACGATACAAGCAACACTATAAATTCATTACATTAATTTGTTCTCGAGAATGGTGATGAAGCTAAACTAATTTTCAACGATATAATGGAGATTCAACCGCCAATAGTAGTTGATTACGACACGGTTTATAAAAAATTTAAGGAAGGCTTGTTGGAAAAAGATTCGTATTACAACACGTTATTTAGAGAATGCCGAAATATGAAGATTCAAACGATATACTTTATAAAAGATGAATTTAATTCCACTTTCGCTTTGAATCAAAACAGCTACTTTGCAGATTACAGCAACC
The DNA here is from genome assembly GCF_050847115.1 of Flavobacterium sp. TMP13. Classification (NCBI taxonomy): domain Bacteria; kingdom Pseudomonadati; phylum Bacteroidota; class Flavobacteriia; order Flavobacteriales; family Flavobacteriaceae; genus Flavobacterium; species Flavobacterium sp. TMP13. The sequence goes on along the minus strand of NZ_CP193656.1, from coordinate 3,541,782 downwards.
TCTTTCGAAAAAATTTACCGTTTTTTGAGTTTCATTTATAAAATTATATATGATAATATCCTAAGGAGGAAAGGGTAAGGTGTACACGATTATGATTTATAGTTTTTCATTTAGACTAAAACTATAAATAAAATTCACTCTTATACTATGACTTATATTAGAGAAAATAACATGAATAATAGTTCCCGCTAAAATTTTAATTAAACTACAAAATGAAATACAGTTCGATACTTCAAATCGATGATGACTTAGATGATTGTGATTTTTTCAAGGATGCATTAGAAGGCGTTTCAGAATGTACTTATATGGCTATCCATAATCCACTTCTAGTATTAGGTGAATTAAGAAAATTAAAGTATACGCCAGACCTAATTCTGCTTGACATTAATATGCCAAAGATGAGTGGGGCTACACTTTTGCAGTTACTACGTAAGGAGAATTCTATTAAGAACATACCCGTAATTATATTTTCTACTTCACCCTATTCAGAAAAGGAAAAAACAGATCTTCTTAATGTATTAGCATACATTACTAAACCTAATACTTTTCAAGAGTTAACTTTAAAAATTAAACAGTTATTAGAAATATAAGCGTCATAAATTATTGTTTAATAGATAAAAAAAGCCTGCACTTGGCAGGCTTTTTACTTGTTTATTTCTTTGAATCTTTTTTAGTTCCTTCTTCTTCTTCTTCTTCTTCTTCTTCGTCAACTGCATCGAAATTAATAGTGTTATAAGCGGCCTCTGTAAGTGTTACATCAGCGTCTTTTTCTTCGGCCAAGGTTTCACTCAGTAATTTAGCAGCTTTATCTTCTCCCAAAGTTTTAGCAAATGCGACAAGAGTACCATAAGTTGCAATTTCATAATGCTCAATTTTTTGAGATGCCGCAATTATACCTGCATCACGGACTGCACCAATTTCGGTTTCTTCCATGATACTTTCTCCTTCTTTTATCAAACCATCCATTGCGTCACATTTTTTAGCTACTGCCTTTTCTCCGATAATTTGAAAAACTTCCTCCAATCTAGAAACCTGATTTTTGGTAACTTCAAGATGGTCTTCGATGGCTGCAATTAAGTTTTCTGTAGTGGCATTTTTCTTCATTTTTGGGAGGGCTTTAGTAAGCGCTTTTTCAGCCCAATAAATATCTTTAAGTGAATCCACAAACAGTTCACGTAATCCCTCAGCAGCTGACGATTTTGCTTTTACCTTTCCAGCAGATGAACTGGTTTTCTCAGTCCCTTTTTTTGGTGCTGTATTTTTTTTTGCTTTTTCCGTATCTTTTTCTGTAGTTTTCATAATATGATTTTTTAAATTTCTGATAGCCAAAGTTAAATCGAGAAGCCTAAATATTCTTTATATAATTTTTTAAAATATTTATAAAATTTGAGTGCCAACTAATTTAGTGGCAGTAGTTAATATAGTTATCAGTAAGTAATTTTATTATTTTGGTTTTGTAATTAAGAAACCAATTCCAACTTTAGCTACAGTAGAAATTTTAGTATAATCACTTCAAAAATGGCCATCTATATTAGGTAAAATTAGGTATGATCAAACAAATCATTCGTAGACCGAATTAGACTGAAGTGGCAATTTGGTAACAAATTTTAAAATTATTATAAAAGAATTTTACTAGGAAAGTATCAATTTTATTTAGTGAAAAATATTTCATTTTTGCAATACACAATGAGATAAACTAATCTAAATATACAGTAGGCGGAATATGAAAAGATGAGAATTTTTTCACACTACGCCTGATCATTAAAGAAGGTGAAAATAATTTATTATAGCACAAATTTAATATTATAAAATTAATCAAATTATGTTCGAAAAGGGTCAATTAGTACAGCAAGAGTTTAGTGCGCAAATCATGGAAATTATTGGATTTGAGCCAGAGTTTATAGAAAATGTTGTCACACAATGGGAAGACGAATTTGGAACAATTGTTACCGCTAAATTTATGGAATCTCAACTTATAAAAGTGTGCTAAAAAAGGGCAGTGCTTTAAAAGTTGCAAACTCGCCAACCAAGCTATTTAAAAGTGTACAGATTTTATAAAAACTTGGATTTAAAGTTGTTGCAAATTTGAATTAGTACAGTTTCTGCTATTTTGCTATTTGGTGCATTTTAATAGTTTTATCATTGTAAGTTGCATTTAATTAGTTTTATATGGTATTAAAAGAATTAATAAATCCTATAATATTCTAAGCTACTTGTTAATTTTTGTGTATATCATAAGTATAATGCTATCATCACGTGTAATATATCATTGTGCATATAAATTTACTTTTTTAGCCTGCTAAGTCAACTTTTCTCATCGTTTTAAACCAATCACGAAACTCATCTAAACGACAATTTGTACTTGTACTTGTTTCGCTGGTATTTAAACGTAAGTAGATGTAAATTTCAAAATTGCCCAGCTTTATGAGCATTATTTCGGTTATGGAATTTTAATAATCTTCTTTTTTGCAGATCGAAGTTTGAATTATTTCGAATAGCAGAATTTCCACAACTGATCTACTTAATCCTTTATAGCCTAATATACAGTGCATTGTAATCTTAAAAACTTATTCAAAAATCATATAATAAGTTATTGGAATTATTAAACACTTTTACATTAGCAAATAATAAAACACTTATAGTATGAAAGCAGCAGTTATACATGGACAAGGATCAATACAATATGATACGGTAGAAGATCCTACATTAAAGAAGCAGGATGACATTATTATTAAGGTAACTTCAACAGCCATTTGCGGTTCGGATCTTCACATTTATTCTGGCGGAATTCCTCAGCCCCGACCTATGGTGCTGGGTCACGAATTTATGGGCATTATAGAGGAGGTGGGTACTGGGATCAACCATTTAAAAGTAGGTGATCGTATTATTGTACCTTTTCCAATATCGTGTGGCACTTGCTTTTTTTGTAACCACGAATTACCGGGGCACTGCGAAAATAGTAATCCAGATCATTATGGTCCTGAGGGTGGAGTTTTGACCGAGAAGGGAGGAGCAATGTTTGGCTATACCGATCTTTATGGGGGTATAGATGGCGGTCAAGCACAATATGTCCGTGTACCGTATGCCAATGTAAGTCCGCGTGTAGTTCCGGAGCACTTATCTGATGAACAACTACTCTTTTTGACTGACATTTTTCCCACTGGTTATTCTGCAGTAGATTGGGCAAACATCAAAGGTGGCGAAACCGTAGCTATATTTGGAGCTGGGCCTGTGGGTCTTATGGCGGCAAAAAGCGCCTATTTGAGAGGAGCTGAATTGGTGATTTTAGTAGATACTCTAGCATATAGATTAGAAAAAGGCAAATTGACAACGGGAAGCGAAATTGTTTTATGGGAAACTGATGCAAAGGATGTTGTTGAAAAAATAAGAGCAATGACCAATGGAAGAGGAGCAGACGTTTGCATTGACGCGGTCGGATTTGAACCTGATAGAAGTATTTTGGATCGGGCTAAAGCAGTGATAAATTTTGAAAAAGGTTCTGTCAAGGTATTAGAAGCATGCATGAGCGCCGTGCGTCGCGGAGGTACTGTATCCGTACTTGGTGTATATCCGTACTTGTATGATAATTTTCCAATAGGACAGTTTTTTGATAAAGGATTAACGATCAAAGGAGGACAAGCACCCGTTCAGAAACACATTGATAAACTTTTGGAATATGTAATTGAAGGCAAAGTAGAATTAGATGATATCATTACTCACCGATTACCTCTTTCAGAAGTTTCAGACGCTTATGATATTTTCAAGAAACGAATTGACGCTTGTGTGAAAGTTGTTTTAGATCCTTGGACATAATTTGAAAGTCAATTAGTAAAGATGTAAATACCTAATATCATGATTAAACATTTAATAGATGTTCCAGAAAACGTCGCCGCCTTTGCAGTACGTGCTGGCGTTACAATACAAGATTTACGATGTATCGTAATTCCGGCGCTTCAAAAATTGGTACTGGATCAAGGGGAGATAAATTTTTTATTGGAGTTGGACGCAGATATTCCAAATTTTACTCTTCATCCGAGTTTTGAAGCTTTGCTATTAGATCTAAAAAACATAGGAAGATGGAATCGGTTAGCAATTGTAACCGATTCTTCAAGTATTATGGCCTTTACTAGCGCATTTATAGCAATAATGCCACAGGAGTTTAAAGGTTTTAATAAAGACTTGTATAGCCAAGCGCGCATTTGGGTGAGCCAAACTGACCATTAAACAAGAAGCGAAAATTTAAAAGTTGTAAGGTACAGTTGCACATATGTGAGAGTTCACGTGTATAAGAATTCAAAATAAAATTTTGTACTTAACCTCGTTAAAAATTCCCACATCAAGATGCTTACAGTGGTTGAATTTTAGGTTCTACTGGTAAGATTTCATCTATTATCGTAGAACTGTTGGGAGAAATTCCAACATCCTTAATTTTACTTTTTAATTCAACTTTTTTTAAGTTACAATTGGCCGGGCCATTAATAACAATACCTTCGGCAGTAAACCGAGATCCGTGCGCTGGACAGTCAAATGATTTTTCTTCAGCATTCCAATGTAAGATTGCACCTAAATGAGGGCAAACTGCAGAACAGGTATGAAAATTATTCATTTCATCTCGATAGGCTGCAATTTTTTTAATGCCCGTGGAAACTATGCCTCCTTGCCCAGGAAGTAATTGCTCGATATTTTCGACATCCTCTTTAGTGATCCAGTCGCCGTATTGAAAAACCATGTTACCCACCTCTTGCAGATACTCTTTTGCAGCTTTTAAAGTTATTCTTGACGGACTGAATAAATCAATTTTTGCATTCTCATTTCCTAAAATAATATCAGTAATAATAATACCTCCTAGTGTGCCGTTGGTAATTCCGTTACCAGAATGTCCCGTTATAATATAAATGTTATCATTTCCTGGATTTTTTCCTATGTAGGGCAAAGAGTCTACTGGTTCCACAACTTGACCTGACCATTTATAAATAATGTCCATCATAGCAGGAAAACGTTTCTTACTCCAGTCTATAAGTTTCTTATACCTTTCTTCTTCCAAAATACATTCGGACTCCGCTTGACCCACTTTGTGATCTTCACCGCCTAAAATTAAAAGATCATATTGTTCATCAAATTCTTCTAGCCTTGCATAATGATAAGGAGCTCCTACCCATTTTGACTCTTGATCACCAGTGTCCCACCACAGGGCGTAAGGTAGAGAGACCTTGGGAATTTTGGCTGCAACAACATAGGTTCGATATGCATATTGCTTGGTGTGCATGACCACCATGTCGTTTATAGGTGTATTGGTAGCCACTACAATATGGTTCGCTGTGATATCAAAACCATTGGCTTTAGCTCCATAATTGGATACGTCTTCAACTCTTGTTTCAGTAAAAATAGAGCCGCCCATAGCAATTATTGCATCTGTAAGACCTTTCAAATACTTCATTATATGTATTTGGCCTTGTTCAGGAAATTTAATACACCATTTTCCTTCTTCCGCCTGTAAATCTGGAACTTGCTCCAACATTTCTGTTAGAAGCCCCGCAATTTTTGTTGCTTCATATTCCTTAGTAAGTGTTTCTTTAGAATCATTTCCACTAAGAAATAAATAGCCAGGAACTCTTTTAAAATTGCAATCTATATTTTCTAATTTTAGTGTATTTTCTATAAACTGAATCGCTTCCAGATGGCTATTAGCAACAAGACTTGCTTTTTCTTTTCCGAATAATTTTTCAAGCTCAAAATACCGTTGGTCTAAGGCGCAAGTAAGATGTGCTGTAGTTCTACCAGTTTCGCCACTTCCAATATATCCGTCCTCAACCAGCGTTACTTTCCTGCCCGCTTTTAACAAACTATACGCAGTTGTTATTCCCGAAATACCACCTCCGATAATTAAAATATCGGTCTCAATATTACGATTCAATTTTTCAGAAATTATAGGTTGAGTGGATTGAGTCCAAAATGATTGATTTATGCCAGAAGTTCTATTACTATCGATAATTCCCTTTGCAGCTGTATTCATAATTCTTAATTTAAATTTAAAAAATAGCACTTCTAAATTTCGCCAATTACCTGCAAATTGACTTATATAAAAATTAAGAGATTTTGCATAATTTACATCTGCAAGATTTACAGGAGAATCATTTCGTCATGTTGAGAATTCCTCATATATTTCTAAATAAAAATTAAGAGAGACTTTCAGTACCCAATATTTACTTATTCATTTAGTGTTATACAAATCTGTCTTTATTAAGTTTACTATTTAACATAAATCGGAGATTCACATTTTTGCCAATATTCAATGATGGTTTTCAGTACGTCTTTTAAATCATTGTAACTTGAAGGTTTTATAAAAAATCCTTGAATTGATTTTGAATAGGCCTCAACGACCGCGTCATGTTCTGCACTTGTGGTAAAAAATAAATATGGAATAGTCTTTATTCTTATATTCTCGTTCTCATGAATTTGTTTTCTTAATTCTATTCCATTTAAATTTGGCATGTTGATGTCTGAAAAAACAATAAAGGGTTCTGCAGCTGTTGCTGTCAAATAGTTTAAGGCTTGCTGACCGTCACTGCAGAAGATAATTTCATTTTTATAATTAAGCTCTGAAAATACATCTTTAAACATTTCTTGGTCATCTATATCGTCTTCTACAACAACGATTGCTCCATTTTTATTCATCTTAAAATATTTATAGATTATTTTTGCTAAGGTACTCTTTCATGTAAAGCAAAAGTTATCTTCTTCAATTACGTTCAATTTTCCGAAAGTAGTAGATCGGGAGTAGTTGTATATTTTGAATCGCATTCAAATAATTTCTAATGTAGAGTGACATATTGTAAGTTACCGACCATATTTTCTCACTTATTGGTTAAAAGTAATACAATCTATATTTAAACCTACATTATAATGCAGCTATTGGTCAGCTTAAATATTGTCTAGAAAAATTTAAATATCGATTTTGCAATATTTTCTTTTTGTTATCTTCCCTTCTTATCGTCCTTAAAATTAAAAAATCCTAACAAGTTATATACTAATTCATTAAATTTACAGTATGTAAATTTCTTGATGCAGACTGCGGATCATTTATAATATATAGTATAATATCAAAGGTACTTTATGCTTGTGTCCTGCAGTGCTATCTAAATATCAATTTAAAACAATAAATTATGAAAATTTTATCGGGATACAAAATCATTGCACTTTCATTTTTAACGGTACTTTCATTTTCTTGCAAAAAAAGTACGACTAACGAAACAGAAGTTTATGGGAATCAAAATGATTCAATATTAACAGTCGATACAGTAGGCCCTACTTCCGACACTACAAAAGTTATTAATCCTGGTACCACTGGTGCAGTAGGAGAAGGAACTACAGGTTCAGGAACAGCTGGAAGTCTACAAAGAGGTAGTTCTATGAAAGCAGATTCTGTAAGATCATCAAAATAAAAATAGTTTGCACATCACCTTAATGCAGTACTGATGATTCGACAAGTCCATGAATTTCACTTCACTTCATTTATTTCCTGGAGGGCTGTATTTCAACGCGATTAGTAGTTAATCTTTTGTGGATAATAAAACTATATTACTAAGAGAACGTAATTGTAGCCGATATGTACTCCCTCCAATTCTAAAAAAGAACTACCATGAAGCAAAACCAATTCGATAAATGAATTTCCGCATTCTTTTTTGACAATTTTCAGTTCATCTAACTTTTCAGTTTTTTATTTAAATAAGTTTCTAACAAAATTCAATATTTTATTATCCTGTTGAAACGCGGATTGTGCCTTATCAACAGCATTTATATATTGTTTATGAGGAATTCGCTCGCCGTTATTATCTAAATCCCATAGCCCGCAATTACTATAGCTTTTTAAATTGTCCCAATCTGGCCTGTCCGTTACGGGATATATGCAAATACCATTCAATTCCACACCATTTTTTATAGCCGTTATACATTCTTCTATGACCTCTTTGATCCACGGGACACGCCCCGTACCAAAATGTCCCGTTTCTGATAGAAAAATTGGTTTATTATAGCGCTCATAGGCACATTGCAATAGAGTGGCGAGCGGTGTTCTACTTTGCAACGGATCTGGCCAGTCTAATGGCTCACCATTCGCTTTCCATTGGCAGTTCCAATAATAATTAAATCCTAATATTTCCAGGTAAGCTTCCGAACCACCAAGTTCAGCACACATTCGTCCCGCTATAATGTCCATAGCTTGAAACTGATGTTCATTGAGATTAAATATATTAACGGGATCTTCAGTTTGATCGGCATGTATTTTTACAAGGGGCTCAACCAAAACAATAACACAATTTGGATCCACCTCCTTTAACTTTTGAATCCCCACAATTGCTGCTTTGCAAAGATGGTATTTAATGTCCCAACCGCTATTGACTGCGAAGGGTACAGTGCCTCTAACGTCGCCAGAGTGCCAGGACAAAAAGCTAATCTCATTTATCGGTACGACGAATAATTTTTGTTTTCCATGAGTCTTATAAAATGTAGCAAATGCAAAGCATAAGGCAGTAAATCGATCACAGAATAAAGGATGAGTGGGGTAAAGACCATCCGGATAACCGAAATGAATAAGATCCCAAATTTGCTGTATTCCATATTTTTCTGCGGCCTGCATGCGATTGTAGACTTCCGAGAAATCAAAAATTCCTGGAGCAATTTCTACAGCGCTCCAACAGATACCTTCTCTAACTGTTTGTATCCCAATCGAACGAAGAGCTTGGTAGTCTTCCTCGATCCTAATATGATGTTGCGTCTCTTTTAAGAGATTAATTCTTTCACCAGAACGGTTGATGTGATCTGCACATTCATAACCACCCATCAAAAAAGTTCTGAATATTTCCATTTATCGTACTGTTTGAATTTTATCCTGTTCTTCTAACTTATAGAAAAGATCCAACGCATTTTTGAAGGCTTGGTCCATATTGAAATATTTATAATTCGCTAGTCGACCCACAAAATGAATATCAATTAGCTTTTCAGCTTCTACTTTGTATTTATCGTAAATTTCCTGGTTTTTAGGATTTGGAACTGGATAATAAGGCTCGCCTTCGTCTACCGTAAACTCTCTAACAACTGTCGTTTTATCTGATTTCTGATTTCCAAAATGCTTGTACTCTATTATTCTTGTAAAATCAACATCAGTACCGGGATAGTTGACCACCGAGTTCTCCTGAAAAAACTCCGAATTGACTGTCTCAATTACAAAATTAATCGAACGATATTCTAGTTTTTCGGTTAAGCTGTGTTTAAAATTAAAAAAGTGATCGACTGGTCCAGTATAGAACAATTTTTGGTAACCGGTGTATTCTTTCTTTACATCAAAAAAATCCGTTTGTAATTTAGTTTCAATATTAGGATTACTTAATATATTTTCAAATAGCTGTGTGTAGCCTCCTTCGGGTAACGCTTGATAAACATCAGAGAAATAACGATCGTCAAAACTGTGACGAACGGGAATTCTATTTAAAACAGATGCATCTAATTCAGCGGGGTATTTGTCCCACTGTTTCTTAGTGTAATGCTTGAACATTTTTTCATAAAGAATAGGTCCCACGCGATTGAGTACCGCCTCCTCGCCGTTCGTAGGGTTTTCAAATGGCGTACGATTTTCTTCTAACCACTTTGTCATTTCTTGCTCGGAGCTTATTGTTGTTCCAAACAACTCATTTACAGTAGTTATATTAACTGGTATGGGTACCCTTTTATCTCCTACTTTAGCAATCACCTTATGCTGCCATGGGTACCAGTTTGAAAATTTATTTACATAAGTCCACACTGACTCGTCATTTGTATGAAATAAGTGAGCACCATACTTTGAAACTAATATTCCATTGTCGTCCACATAATCATAGCAATTTCCTGCAATATGATTTCGTTTTTCAAGGATTAAAACTTTTTTACCTATAGCGGCATATCGCTCTGCTAGAACGGCTCCTGAGATACCAGCGCCGATAATTAAAATGTCTATTTGCTTCATACGGCATAGGTTTCAATGATGGACTGCATTCTGTTAACTGTAGCATCCCACGAAGTTTTTTTAAGAATTTCTTGGTATTCCATTTGTAATGCTGTTGGATCAGTGAGATTAAGTACAGTGGCAATTGCATGCACGAATTCCTCGGAAGTTTCTACAAGGGTAACACAAGAGCTATAATCGCTAACAACGTCTTTTATTTTGGTAGAAATGATCGGAGCGCCCGCAGCTATATATTCAAGGGTTTTTGTTGGGCTGATGTATTTGGTGGAAGCATTTAAAGCGAATGGCATTATCGCAACGTCAAAAGCTTTTAAATAAGCTGGCAGTTGTTCATAAGAACGCATTCCTAAATAAATAATATTTTTAAGCTTTGGCAAATCATCTTCCGATATTTTAGCTAGCGGACCAACCATAATAAACGAAACTTCTGGAAGTAATTTTGCCGTATCGTGTAATAATGAAAGATCTAAGCGCTCGTCAATTACTCCAATATAACCAGCCACAGGCGTTTGAATGTCTGCAATGTCCGAGGGAAGTTCGATATCTTTTAAGGCTTGGGCAAAATGAGGCTCATCAACCGAGCTAGGAAAGCAATAGACATTAGAATGATATTCTTTTTTAGCATCATAAAGTGATTTTCCTCCTGTAAAAACAATATCCGCTACCGCCATCAATTTTTTTTCTTGATTTAATAGTTCATGCGAAGCGTCTTTAAATAGAGAGAGCTCATCCATGCAATCATATATTACAATACCAAAATTCAAGGAATTAAGTAAAGGAGTAAATGACGCAGAATAAAACCAGCCAATAGACACGTTTTGGTTTTTTACATATTTAGGTATAACCTTTTCAATTTCTTCAATGTTTCTTACTTTAGGTTGCAAAACATGAAGTGATTCTGTAATAATCAGTAAGTTCCCTAGGTTTTCTTCTTCATCACTATAGCTAATGGGCTCTTCAATGAAAAGAACCTTCATCGTTTTTGCTAGCCGACTTATAATGTGCTGTGGGCGTTGATAAACAAATTGCCATCTTAAATGACAAAAAACAATGAGATCATACTTAACCGATTGTTTGTTTTTTTCTGTTCGAAAAGTTTCCATCAAACCTTTTTCTTGTTTACTTTTTAGCATGGTATTTTAGGTATTATAAAAAAACGATTAAAATTAAGTTCTTAAAATTTAGTAGATTTTAAAGCCAAAAGTAATTGTATAATTCAGTTAAATATTACAAAAATAAATACTAAATTTATATAATTACTATATTTTGCTATAAATAAAGTGATATAGAATTATTTAATACGTACGTTAAAAAACCTTTTTATTTGCTATTAGTAATTTATCCAATCTTATAGTGTAATATCTGATGAAAAAAATTTCGAATGAAACAGTTTATAGAATGTATTTCTTTTGCTATTTCTAATTTCTTTTTTGGAACAGCTTTATTTTGGACTACAAGAGTACAATATGGAACTCCGTAAACCAACTGGCTCTATTCTTTCTCTGTGCCAGTATTTAAGCAGTGGTCATTTTCTTCAAGCTAATTTTGAAAACTGGGAAAGTGAATTTCGCCAAATGGCCATATTGGTATGGCTGACAATTTTCCTACAACAAAACGGTTCTTCAGAATCAAAAGGTTTTGGTGGATTTGAAGAAGTGGATCATAAACCCTCAACGCAAAATCTGATGCACCTTGACCTGTTAAAACGGCAGGTCTTTTGTTGATGCTCTATAAAAACTCTTTAACGTTGATTTTGTTGCTTTTGGTTGTACTGTCTTTTGTACTTCATTTTTACGGGAGCAGGAAAAACGAAAACACGATGAACACCCTTAATGGACTTCCGATCGTTCAATTTATAGAATATATAACCAGCTCACGATTTTGGTTTGAATCACTATAAAACTGGCCAAGTGAGTTTTTATCAGCTTTTGCTATTGTAATTTTATCGATCTTCCTGCCACAAAAAGACTCTTCACAGTCAAAATCAGTTGATGTTAGTCAAAAAGAAACTAGTGAATAAAAGCACAAATACTGAATTTACTTAGAATTTAGGAAATTACAAAGTTCTCTATTTAAACAACGCATACGTAATTTGCGTTTTTTTGTACTGTACTTTTTTTTAAATAAAAATGATCTGCACGAAGTGCAGATCATTTTCATAGTAAAAACTAAATCTTGTTATGAATTAATTTCTATATAGAGGCCATAATATTGATGGCATTGAGTGCGACATCACTTAAGATACAATCTGACTCTTTCTCTTCAGCTAACGTCTGAGAAAGTAACTTTGCAGCATCATTTTCACCCAACGTTTTAGCATATGCAACTAACGTTCTATAGGTGGCAATCTCGTAGTGTTCGATTTTTTGAGAGGCAGCAATGATGCCAGCATCGCGAACAGCTCCGGGCATAGTTTCTTCTAATATGCTGTCCCCTTCCTTTAATAAACCTGCCATCGCTTCGCATTTTTTACCTACTGCTTTTTCTCCGAGTAATTCAAAAATTTTTTCAAGTCGAGTAAGTTGATTTTTAGTAATAGCAAGGTGGTCTTTTATTGCCGATGCCAGGCTTGGAGCCGTAGCATTGGTCGCCATTTTCGGTAGCGCACCAACTAAAGATTTCTCGGCCCAGTAAATATCTTTTAAGCTGTCAATAAATAAATCCCTCAATTCTGCGGCAGCACCGTTACTAGGCGGGACTATAAACGAGCCATTTTCATTTTCATCTTGCAGTTTATTTTCCTTCGGTTGGTCTGAATTTTTCATGTTATTTCAATTTAATTATTATACAAATTTACTTCTCTTTCCCAAAAACGGTGTTTTCCCATAGCTGCAATAAATTCTTGTACAAATTCCGCAGACGCTTTTTCAGTTGTTAAAATAATTCCGCCGTCTTGATTATTCATTTTAGATGCAAAAGGAGCTGCGTTTACTACTTGGGATCCTTGGCCGTCAGCAGCAATTACTTTACAATGTCTATAGGCATCATTTAAAAACTCACTGACATCTTCATTTTCTGTTAAAGCACTCAAATTTAATCCGTCTGGAATATACACTGCGTCAAACAAAACCGATGATGTTGTTAAGAAACTAAAATCAACAGGAATAGCTTCATTTTCGTCTGTTATCAAAGTACCTAGATGGGGTGCAACAACAAATCCTTTAGCATCCTCTTTTATCAGCGCAATTTTCATATTGTTAACGCAAGCGGCAGAAACTCCTTCAGCGCATAAAATAGCCACTTTTCGAGAAGATATTGTTGACGAATTGGTTGGATTTTTTACCATAGTTAATGCGTCTGAAGATTTTACTGACTGTTCATTCGTGGTAGATTCCTGTTTACCATTTTCATTTTCAGGAGACACGCCGTGATTCAGTGGTTTTTCTAGTATGGGTGGCACTGTTGCACCGATGCCAATAGCAACTTGTTCAGCAAGTTGTCTATCTACCTGTGATAAAAGACCAAGCATTCTTACGCGTATAGCTGTAGTTTCTACTTTTCCAAGTTCAAAGCGCAATGCTTTTACAATATGACTTTTTTCTGTGTCTGTTTGGCTATTAAAAAACAATTTAGCTTGTCCGAAGTGGTCGTTAAAACTTTCGCTTCTACCTCTTATTTTATGAGCTTCGACGCGTTCGTCAAAGCTTGAAAAACCGCCTTCACTTATCATTGCTTGATAGGGGCATCCACCACCAAGAGAATTTGGATGGTAACTTACTCGACCTGTATTAATTTCTTGACGCATATGGCCGTCACGTTGGTTATTATGAACAGGGGCAATACTTCGATTAATTGGTATTTCATGGAAGTTAGGACTTCCCAGTCTTGATAATTGTGTATCCGTATATGAGAATAATCGGCCCTGTAGTAAGGGGTCGTTGGAAAAATCTATACCAGGTACGACATGTCCCGGGTGAAAAGCAATTTGCTCGGTTTCTGCAAAAAAGTTGTCAGGATTTTTGTTAAGTACCATTCTACCAACTATAGTTACAGGAATAATTTCTTCAGGAATTAGTTTAGTAGGATCAAGAAGATCAAACTCATATTTATTTTCGTCTTCTATTGGAATAATTTGAACGCCTAATTCCCACTCTGGGAAATTTCCCATTTCAATTGCTTCCCATAAATCTTGACGGTGAAAATCTGAATTCTTACCTGAGATTTTTTGTGCTTCGTCCCATGTTACTCCATGAGTACCTAATTTTGGTTTCCAATGGAATTTTGCAAATACGGATTCATTCGCTTCATTTATTAATCTAAAGGTGTGGACTCCAAAGCCTTCCATCATTCGTAAGCTACGAGGAATAGCGCGATCGGACATTATCCACATGACCATGTGCATAGACTCTGGCATTAATGAAATAAAATCCCAGAAAGTATCATGGGCTGATGATGCTTGTGGTATTTCAGTATCCGGTTCTGGCTTAACTGCATGTACAAGGTCCGGAAATTTTGTCGCATCCTGAATGAAAAATACAGGCATATTATTGCCGACCAAGTCATAAATTCCTTCTTGTGTGTAAAATTTCACTGCAAAACCTCGCACATCACGAGCAAGATCAGTAGAACCCCTAAAGCCTGCCACAGTTGATATCCTTGCGAAAATGGGCGTTCTAAGTCCTTTTTCTTGTAAAAATCCTGCTTTTGTCAGTTCGGGAATCGGATTAGTAACTTCAAAGAAACCATGCGCACCAGAACCGCGAGCATGAACCACTCTTTCTGGAATTCTTTCGTGATCAAAATGAGTTATTTTTTCTCTAAGAATAAAATCTTCCAAAAGAGACGGTCCCCGTTCTCCTGCCTTTAAAGAATTGTTATCGTCATTAATTTTGACCCCTTGGTCGGTGGTCATAAATTTATTGGTTCCGTCAGATTTGTTTTTCGACAGATCTCGTTGCTTACCATTCTGCGAATTTTCCATAAGATTAAGTGTTATTGATTACATAAAAGAAGATCAAATATATACAGAGACGATGAAAAAATTTTATATTATAATTTAATTTTTTTATAAAATTAACATCTTATAATTCTGGAATTTACGGAATTACAATAATTAGTACGGAGATTATATTTGGTAAGTTCTTTTCATATTAGGATATCTTTTAAACCAATATTTGTTTATCAAAATAATTTTTTCATAATTTATTTTTAGCGTTGTAATGAACCTAAGGTTCTAGGATAGGAATAATTTTCAGTTGAATAGGTATACTGCATAGGTCACAATTATTTAGTCTTTCATAAGAAATCTAATTTCCCATGGCTTCTATTTCACTTTGTTTATCAAAATGCTTTAGAAGTACCCTTTTATATTTTTCTTAGTGTAGCTGGTGGCTTTCAATAGTTCAGTGATATACATTTTCGTACTATATTTGCATAATTCTGAAATATTAACGTATTAGTTCCAAGTTATTTTGATTGTATAATTTTAATTCGAAAGCCTTTCCACGCATCTATTTTGGAGGTTTTATAATTGTATTTTAAGCTCTTTTAATTCAGTATATTGCTATTTGGCAAAATTATTTGAGCTACGCGTTGAGGGCATCGTACTGTTTTGACAAAGTTTTATTACTCTTATTTAATTAATTGTTATGATCGATCCTTTAAACAGTCGTAAAGAATTTTTTTTTTACTACTCGCGATGTGATAAAATCGCAATTACTATAAATATTTTTAACTTTAGCAATTGCATGATTTTTCATAAGATTGAAAAGCGCGATACTAAAAATTGTACAATTATAAAAACTTTTTTTTTAAATCGAATTCATATTCTTAACTTTAGGTATAATATGCCGGCGAGCGATAAGGGAATTACGATGAGTAGAGGATTTGTTAAAGAAAGTGATCAGGAGGAATTACCATTAGTACCGCCACGAGCTGATTTACCAATGGGCACAATCAATTATGTTACAGAGTTAGGTTATCAAGACTTACTTTTAGAACGCGATAATATGATTCACGAACGCGATAATCTTTTAATTTCAGATGAAAATGAAAATCGAATCACTGTAAATTTTCTTAATGCTAAATTAAAACTGCTACTCGATAGAATTTCGACAGCGAAAATAGTTAATCTTTCAAAACAGCCAAAAAACAAAATACGTTTTGGAGCGGAAGTTTGTTTTAAGGTTGATTCAGACCCTAAAATTCAAAACTATCAAATTGTTGGCGTCGACGAGGCAAATATTCCAAAAAAGAAAATAGCATTTAATTCGCCTATCGCGAAAATTCTTATTGATAAGAAAGTTGACGATGTTGCGGTATTGCAATTGGAAAAAGTGCGGATAGAATTTAAAATTTTGTCAATAACGTACTGAGAAATGAATTTACTATTCAAAGTTAAAATTATTTCTTAGCTATAAAATTGTGTAATATTCGTAACTCTGCGTTACATTATCCGTTATTGTTCTCGCGCCATACTTAGTTAATTAATGGCGAGGGTGAGTAATTTCTGTTAAACGAAAATACGATAAGAAACGGTAATTCACTACATTTGCAAATTATGCAAGCATTTATGTAAAAGCGTAATTGTGAGCATACTAAAAAACGAAAGGCGGGTTCAAGGACCTATCGCAACAAGTCCATCACTTAATTAGCTATTCAATGCTAAAGTATTTGCGGAATATTGGCGTTAATTTCAGAATAATTTTTCTGGCTTTTTAAGGAGCCAAAAGTTATTTTCGAATTAATTTAACGGATACAATTTTTTTTTAAATTCTTGCTCCATCATTTGGTTAGGAGTTTTGTATCCAAGCACCTTTCTGGGTCTACCATTAAGTCTGTCTTGTGGATGTTTTAGTTATTTTAGAGTTATTGTATTAAAGTTAGTCCTTTTGGGGAAAAAGCGCTTGATAAATCCATTTGTATTTTCGTTGGTTCCCTTTTTCCCAGGAAGAATAACGATAAGCAAAATATTTGTCTATACTTATTTTATTTGTGAGCCATTGATGATAACTCAATTACATTCCGTTATCGTAAGACATTGATTTTATTATATTTTCAAGTAATTTGTTTATGGTGGTAGCAAAAGCTTTGGTAACTGTTTTTGACTTTGCGTTACTTCCACTAAACTATACCTAGCTCAAAATGGCTGTGGTGCGATCGTCTTTTTCTATACTGCTTTAATTCTAATGCTCTTTTTATTCTTGGTCGATTATATCGTTGCAAAAAAAAATCGGATAAACATTCAGGATAACATTTAGAATGATTAACAATAATGATTCAATAAAAGTAAATTTAGTAATCACATAAATTGTAAAACAATTTACAACAATAAATATTATTAAATGTCCTACTTCAGATTGTTTGATTTTATATTTTAAATTAATCAAAGTTTCCAAGTTTCCATTAACGGGATTTGCCTTTTTGTTAAGTTTCTCCCAGCCGACCAAAAAAAGCAGCCTTCGATAAAAGTTTATTCCAAAATTTTCATAAATTTTTCCGCGGTTTTCCCATTTTTTTTCTAAATAATATTTTGATAAAAGTTTTGATTTCAAAGTTTCTAGAAACATCGAAACGCAAAACATTAGCATAAAATTTAATATCCACGCAAATGTAAAGTCTACAATTTTAAACTTTAGTGTAATCACATATGTTAGTACGATCGTTAAAATGATGATGATAGTAAGCAATATATTTTTTTCATATGGAGGTCTTTTTAAGAGGTCAAACAACGTCAGTATGTTGAAAAACGTAGGTTTTTGTCTTAACAAATATAGTTAATGCGTTAATGAAACTAGGATTTTTCGTCTTTTTATCTGTGTAATATATCTCAGGAAACTTAGGTAATAAGCTGCGCGTATTACAAGTTAGAGGATGCTATTAGTGCAGATAATCAAGCTCGTCTATTGAAGTGTTTGGATCTTTCTTGGATTTATCGAAGTTGTATTTTCAGTTCAAACCGTTAAAAAGAAAGGAACCAAATTTATAATAGCCGGTTATTTCTAAAAATCTATTTATATGGCTATGTTAATGGTTTAAGAATCAGCCGTAAATTATTGAAAGAATATTTTACAAACATAGGAATGCATTGGTTATTAGAGTGTAGTGGCCCCAATAACTATACTATTTCTGATTTTAGAAAAACAACCCTATCGTCTTCAAGAACTTAATCAAATTCTTTGTTGGTTTTGTGAAAGATTTCGATTTATTAGGTTGTTAACAATTGCTATCGATGTAGCTAAGAACCGAGCGTATTACACTGAGAAAGCCAACTTCAGCCTGAAGAAAAGAGAGAGGCACTTTTCCAATAATGTAGATAAAAACCAAGAATATTTATTTGATTTAGAACAAAACAACGCTCAAAAAAACAATACCAAAATCACTAATATTCAAGCCCAAATAGAGCGATTGAATACGAATAAAATAAGTTATGAAATCGTACAGGAAAAATAAAAAGCGAGCAGCAAACCCCAAATCAGTACTACCGATCAAGATGCACTAGCACTTTTGGAGTAAGGAGTAGTGGTCGAGGTGATTTACAACATATAAGCCGCGATGGACAATAAATACAACTAATGATGAGACAAATTCCACAAGGCAATACTAAAATATCGTCAGTGGTTTTTAATCTCACGGCTAATTTTAAATTCGAGCTTGCGCTTGCAAAATTTGTAATCCGTTCAGTATTGTCTTTTTTTCAAAAATTTTATTACCACCGGACATAAATTTTCCGTAGAAGCATTTTCAGACATGCGATATACAATTCTCCGTAAGATGAGAATCCTTCTAATATTCTAAATTTTTCTTACAAATTTCTAAGGTTTTCTATGGATCTCCGGTAACTA
This sequence comes from Flavobacterium sp. TMP13, assembly GCF_050847115.1. Lineage (NCBI taxonomy): Bacteria > Pseudomonadati > Bacteroidota > Flavobacteriia > Flavobacteriales > Flavobacteriaceae > Flavobacterium > Flavobacterium sp. TMP13. Next base: position 3,523,002 of record NZ_CP193656.1, on the reverse strand, counting down.
TTGTACACGGTATTCTAAGCTAATAAATAATTCTTCTGAGTCAATTTTAATTATGCTTACATCCTAAATTTGTAAAATTAAAAACGTAATAGATTACTGTTGAAAATCTTTAAATTTATTTTTACTTTCTAATTTATTGCAAAATATTAAAGATGGCTTTCGCTATCACTTAAAAAATAACTATGATTAAAAAAATAATAAAAGACAAATATCTCATAAATACAAAGCCCGACAAATATGATTTGAGAGCTTTAAGGGTGACGTGGTTTGGTATCGGATTTGTAACATCCTTCATTGCAATGATGGTAATATTATATTGATGTGAGAAAATTAGTTAAAAAATCAAGAGAATTAAAAGAAATCGTCTCTGATGCTACTCGAACAAAAATTATAGAGCAGTGGCGTTTCAGTAAATTAAATAGTATATCGAATATTTCAGCGAAGTTTGACCTAAAAGCAACCACTATTAACACTATCATTAATAATTACTTATCAAAGAAAATTACATCGTGAGTGATTGGATTTTTATTTTTTTTTGCATAAGAACCAAACTCGTCGCAAACATTGAAAAGCACTTTATGTGATTTTTCAAACTCTTCAAAAGTGATTACATTATTTAAGAGTTTTAAAATCACACTTTGAAAGTTTTCTTCGGCTCTTTGTATTTCGACAACTTTGGTAAACGGTTTCGTAGCTGGTATCATAAGGAGTAATCTTTTTGTAAAATTAGATTATTTTCTTTTTTACGCCTTTGGAAATCCTGTTATTAATTGTAACAATACTGATATTATGTATTGAAAAAGTGTTTAATTTTTAGTCAACCTATTTTAGGACGACGCACGCGTTTGGCGGATTCAAGTTTCTAGCGCAATTTCTTTGCGATTAAGTTTTGCCTTATTTTTCCAATTCAGAAAGCAATTTTGATTGTCTCTAGGCTTTCTAAATTCAAAAAATAAAGCTACTATATTATTTTTAATTATTGGCTATTTAGATAAAATTTTGATTCATATATAATCTACTAATTGTGTTTAAAGGATAATCATATTCTAGTGTTTTTCTTGGTCTTTCATTGAGCTGATTTTGTACTTCTTTAAGTTGCTTTTTTGTGACTAAATTGAAGTCTGTTCCTTTAGGAAAATAGTCTCTAATGAGGCCATTTGTATTTTCGTTTGTTGGTCTTTCCCAAGGACTATATGGATGCGCAAAATAGACTTTTACTTTGCTGTTTTTAGTAAAAGTTTTGTGTTGCGCCATCTCGGTTCCATTGTCATAAGTTAGCGAGAGTTTTAAGTTGGTAGGAAGCTTTCTAGATTCACTTTCAAAAGCTTTTCTAACAGCTGTGGAATCTTTCTGTTTTAGGTGAATAATTATTAAAAACCGAGCGGTTCTTTCTACTAGAGTTCCAATGGCACTTTCTCTGTTTTTCCCTAGTACCAGGTCGCCTTCCTAGTGCCCTGGTATTTCTCGATTAAGTACTTCAGCAGGTCTTTCATCTATACGAATGGGATCTTTAATAGTGGTTCTTTTATCAGCTCCTCTTCTGGTATTTCCACGGTACTTTCTTTTTTGTTTAAGTTGTGAAATGAGTATTTTTTCCACCTCTTTTTTGGGTTGAATATAGATGTGATAATAAATACTTTCGTGTGAAATTTGCATTGTTGAATCGAATGGATAAAATTGTTTTAAAGCATCAGAAATTTGCTTTGGAGACCAATGTAATTCTAATCGTGAATATACAAAATTTTTAAGTTTGGGATTGGCATTAATTTTGGACATTCCTAATGGTCTATCTAGTAGATTATGAACATAATTTACTTCCGCTTTTAGGTTGTTATAAGGCTCATTTTTAACTCTTTTTCGTTCTCTAGAAATAGTACTTGGATGAACTGATAGAGTAGTGGTAATTTGTTTATTATTCTTGCCTAAAGCGATTAGTTTTTCAATCTCAATTCTATGATCTCGATTGAGTCTTTTGTAAGCTGTTTTGATACTACAATTTTATACATTTTTTGGTTATAAAATTGCGTTAGATTCCACTCTGCTGTCTTGTCCTAGTCTAGGTTGACTATTTTTTTATTAAAAAATAGGTTCAAAACTATAAAATTGGTTTACCAATTTAGGGTTAGGTTTTCAAGTTTTCTATTCAAAAAAAATGAAGATTAAAAGAAGGAGCATTTTTGAAAATGCCCTCTTCATTTTCTTTGACTATGTTTTTGGCACTATTCGAGTTGCTCCTCAGCATTGCTCGTTTCCATCCTCACATAGTGATACAATAGTAGTAAATTGGAGTTTAAACAGCAACTTTTTTTACTTTTTTATAGGATTTATTTATCTGTTTATCGTATTGTAAATGAACGGATTGTGGTGTTTTTAGATCTAAACTCCAATGTGTTCTTTCATTATTGTAAATTTCGACAGCTTCTTTGGTCATAGCTTTAGCTAGTTGAATTGATTTTAGAGTTCTTTTTAGTCCAAATTCATATTTTAATATTCCGTTTATTCGCTCTGCAATTGCATTTTCATAAGGGGCATATTTTTGAGTTGTACTTAATATAAAACCTTTATTTTCAGCAAATTCACTATGATCTGGACAACAATATTGTATGCCTCTATCACTATGATGAATGATGTTTTTATGGCTAAAGACACAATTTTTATGAGCCATTTTAAGCGCATTTTTCACCATTTCTACACGCATGTTATTCTCTAATGCCCAACCCATTATTTTTCTCGAATACGCATCGGTAACTAAAGCTAAATAGGCGTGTCCTGCATCGGTTTTTATATAGGTTATATCGGCAACAAAAACTTGTTCAGCGTGCGTTATTGCTAGATTGTATAGTAGGTTAGGGGATTTGTAATAGAAATGTTTAGAGTCCGTTGTAATGTGAAAATGTTTGGTTCTTTTTATGAACAATCCTCTACTTCTAAGCAAATCAAACAAGGCATCTCTGCCCATTTTAATGTTGTTTTGAATAAATTTTTCTTGTAAATGATCTAAGAGTTTTCTAGTTCCTGTCCCTGGCATTCTTTCACGTATTTCCAAGACAAAATCAATCACAGAATTGTTGCGAATTTCTTTAATTTTATAGGAGGCAATTCTTTGATAATAAGCTTGTTTGCTTAACCCGAGTGATTCGTAAATCCATTTTATTTTAAAAGCTTTTTCTTTTTTTTCTGAATTTCGTTCGCTAACCACTCGGGCAAGTACTTTTTTGAAAGTTCTTCCCCCGTAATAGATTCAAATTCAATAATTAACTCTTGTTGAAAAGCTTTAACACCTTCTAAATCTTCTATTTTGCTTTTTAGTTTACGAATTTCATCGTCTTTGCTAATGCCTTTGTTGGTTTGCTCGTAATTGGTTAGTTTTTTCATCCAGTATTCGATTGTGCTTTTTGAAATATCGTATTTTTTAGAAGCGAAATTTAATGAAATTTGTCCGTTGTTGATTTGTTGAATTACAAAAAGTTTGTATTCAAAACTTACTTGTTTGCCGTTTCTTTTTCGGATAGGTTGATTTTCGGATGTTTCCATTGGTTACTAAAGGTGTTTAAGTTTTAGTCAACCTATTTTAGGACGCGACATGCGCTAACATTAGGCATAACGTTCTCGCGCCTTGCGCCGTTTGCGACTTACGAAGACGAGTATTTTCGGCTAAACGAAAATACGATTAAAAAACGGTAATTCCACTAAATTCGCAAATGGCGCAAGCATCTATGTAAAAGAATAACTTTGAGAATACTAAAAACGAAGATTATGCAATTACATGACGCTCAAGCTACACCAAAGTTATTCATTGGATTGGACATTCACAAAAATAGTTGGACAGTTTCTATTCAAACCGATTTGTTTTTTCACAAAACCTTTTCGATTCCTTCTGTTTGTGAGGACTTGTATCGATATGTTGAGAATACTTTTCCAAATTATGAAGTTGATTTGGTTTATGAAGCAGGCTGTTGTGGATTTTCTGCAGCGCGTTATTTTCTTAATTTAGGTTGGAATGTTTTGGTAGTTAATCCAGCCGATCTTAAAACAAGTGATAAGCAACGGTATCAAAAAACAGATTCATTAGACGCTAAAGACTTATCGAATCAATTGAAATTAGGTATCTTAAAGGGAATCTATATTCCCAGCGAAGCTCATGAACAGTTTACCACTTTAGCGCGTCATCGTACTCAAGTAACAAAGCGACTACGTCAAAGTAAATCTCATATAAAAAGTATGCTTTTGCTCCACGGAATTAAAATCCCTTCGGAGTTTGATAATTCGAATTGGACTAAGGATTTTATAGTTTGGTTGGAAGGGGTAGAGTTTAGTACTTCTTGTGGTAAAATGGCTTTACAGGGGAAAATTAGAATGTACCAATTTATTAAATCCGAGTATCTCGAAACTGCCAATCAAATGCGGAAGTATTGTCGAGAGTATAATAAGAAAGATTATAATCTTTTAAAGAGTATTCCAGGAATTGGCGGTTTTTTAGCGAGTGTTATTTTGGCAGAATGTGGAGATTTGCGTAGATTTAAAAAGGAATCTCAATTTAGTTCCTTTATCGGATTAGTTCCTGGAATTTACAACAGCGGCGATAGTGAGAAATGTTTAGGAATTACCCCAAGAAGTCGATCTCAGCTCAGAAGTTATTTAGTAGAAGCAGCTTGGATTGCTATTCGAAAAGATGCCGAAATGCAAGCATATTATCGAAAACATCAAGGTAAAAACGTAAAAAATATTATTATAAAAGTGGCTCATAAAATGGCCAGAAGAATTCTTTCTGTCGTCAAAACAGAAACCCCTTATCAAATAAATAAAAATTTAATTTTAGAAACTATATCACCTTCTTAATAAGCTCAAAAATATACAAGAAAAATAGACTACAAAACACACGTGGTGGCTCGTTAATAAAGAGACCACACGCGCCAAGCAGGTAGCTATTTTATTATTCTTACAATCATACCGATGCTGGTGGCTATTTACTTAGACCACATATAGGAGCAGGAGCCTTAAGAATTTAAAAAGAAAGTAGATGAAATAAAAGAGAGAAATAATTCGTGGCATCATTGATAAAGTGAGCCTAACTTTTATGTCCCAGCCTTCGGCGGACAAAAGTTAGTTGCCCACCTTACCAACAAGCCATATTACGACGTATTTTAATCAATAAAAAACAACATATAACCCTCATCTCAAAGTTGTTAATAACTTAATCGTGCTTTACATAGGAGACGTGTGTTACCAGACGTAGCTTTTTTAGTTAATCTTTAGTTTTCGCCAGCTGATAACATTTTTATTCCTTCAAATTCAGATAAAAGCTTTTGATTATTTACTAAATTAGATTCTAGTACAATCTGTTTTGGCATTACTTTCATTCCTATTAAATCATCTGTTCTCGTTTTAATCATATGAATATATTCTGTAGCTTCTTCTTTAGTAATAACACCGTCTTCTAATTTTTTCATTATTTCGGCTCTTATTGATAAACTTTCCAAAAGTGTATTTGATTTTTGTGCTTGTTTATAGAACCTATAATTTGCCATAAAATCCCAGACTTCTTTGAAAATTAAAAATAAAGATTTTGCAGTTTCAACTCCTGTTTTAACACCAATATTAGTGTCACTTCCACTATCTAATAAGACAATTTCAGATTTCTCTTCCTCATCTGATATTTTATTTATTATTTCAATAAGTTCATTTAAAGCACTTAAAATCTTAATGTATTTTTCAGTTTCAAGTCCTTCTCCTTCTATAACAATTTGAAATATTATAATTCCATCATCAATATCTTTATTTAAGTCTTCACTTAAGTTTTTTGTGTCCAAAAGATTTTTAGAAAGTTGTAAAGTTTGAACTAATGTGTTGTGAAAATTAAATAATGAAACTGCATATGGATAAGGAATAATATTAATAGCAGATGTTTTTTTTAGAGTTACTGCTAGAGCAGAAAGAATTGACTCAGAGTATATTTTCTCGGCTTCTAATGTTGTCAATATTTTCTCATAGCGAGAATCATACCTAATACTATCATAACCACTTTTTGACTGAAATAATATAGGTACAATGTTATTATAACTATATTCAGCGTTAGGACTTGTAAATCCTGCTTTATATTGTTGAACAATTTCTACTGATTTAAGCTTAGACGTTAAATCTTCTAAATTTTTAATGAAATCAATTTTTTGCATATTTTAATTTTTAGTCGGCTTATTTCAGTATTTCCCCTCATTTTTTGGGCTATGTCTGGTAACGTCAGTCTGTGAAAAAACCTCTGTTTTTACTCAAACAAATATAGCAAGCAGTTGAAATAAAGTACTAAATTTCGTATTTTTAAGGATGCAACACATCAGAGGAATTTCGCGCAACCAAATGACCATTTCTTCATTAGAATCTAGCATTTCTACTGATAATCCCATCCGATTCATCGATGCTTTTGTAGAGCATATTGATTTAAAGGCATTAGGTTTTGAAGTACAAATACTAAAAAGCGAAGGTCGGCCTAGTTTTGAAACCAATATTTTTCTCAAGCTTTATTTGTACGGCTATCTCAACGGCCTTCGTAGTTCTCGAAAACTCGAAAAAGAATGCCTGAGAAACATTGAAATGCAGTGGTTATTAGAAGATATTCGTCCCAATTATCACAGTATATCCGACTTTAGAAAATGCAATCCAGCAGGATTAAAAAAACTCTTCAAACTTTTTGTTTCCTTTTTGAAAGATGCCGATTTAATTGCTGGAGAAACCATCGCCATTGACGGCACAAAGTCCCGAGCACATAACAGCAAGAAAGCCAACTTCAGCCAAAAGAAAATAGAGAGACACTTGGCATATATTGAAGAAAAAACCCAAGAATATTTATCTGATTTGGAACAAAACGACACTCAAGAAAACAATACAAAAATCACTACTATTCAAGCCAAAATAGAGCGTTTGAAAGCCAATAAAATCAACTACGAGCTTTTGGCTGAAAAACTAAAAGAAAGCGGGGAACCCCAAATTAGTACTACCGACCAAGATGCACGAGCTCTTTTGGTACAAGGAGTAGTGGTAGAAGTGAGTTACAATATTCAAGCAGCGGTTGACAATAAACACAATTTAGTAGTTGCCACCCACACTATAAATCGTAATGACCTTAACGCATTAGGCGCAATTGCTTTGGAAGCCAAAGAAAATTTAGAAGTAGAAACCTTTACGGTTTTAGTAGACAAAGGCTACCACAATGGAAGAGAAATCGCTCAATGTAAAGAACATAATATTACGACAATTGTAGCACATCCTACTCCAGGAAGAAGTAAAGAAAGTACTATACAACCCGAATATTTGGTAGCACAATTTCAATACAACAAATCCGACGACACGTATACATGTCCCCAGGGAGAAATCTTAAAAACCACTGGAAGATGGCACAAGAAAAGCGGTAGAACTGAACAAAGCGGTTATCAATTTAAAAAATACCGAACACCAACCTGCAAAGAATGTCCTGTAAAACATTTATGCACCAGCAGAACAACAGGACGGGAAATCGACCGAAGTGAGTATGCGGACGCTGTTGAAGAAAACAACAAACGCTATCAAGAAAACCCGCAATTGTACCGCACGAGACAGGAGATCAACGAACATATATTTGGTACTATCAAGCGACAATGGGGTTACAACCATACCAATTTAACGGGTCTTGAAAAAGTAAACGGAGAACACAGTTTAATTATGCTAGTTTACAACATCAAACGTAGCATAAATATTTTGGGAGTACCGGATTTAATTGCCAAAATCAAGAACTGGAAGTCACCCTACAAGATCAAAGTCTTGTTTTTATTAAAAACGAACTATTTAAAGCCGAAATCAGGATTTGTTTTCTTTCCACTTCAATTTGTAGCCTAAAAAAACAGGCTTCTTAAAAGGCTTTATTTGGATTGTAGTAATACCAATTGAGGGCATATTAGAGGAAAAAGAAGTTTTTTCACAGCCTGACGTCTCGGCGCTTGCCGTGGTTGGGGACATAGGAGCAGAGTACTTTCTGCCGAAACGAATATATGAAAAAAAACGCTAATTCCACTAAAGCCCCAATCACGGCAAACGGCTCCTATGTTTGTAAATTCATATATTTAAGTACTTAAAAGTTAAAATAAGAAAGAACAAAATGAGCAGAGCAAGATAGGCAAACGGCTTAGGCATTATAGCTTCACTAACATGATTATCCCTGCTCATTTCTTGCTTCAAACCGTACAGTTTATTTGAACATAAAGTTCGTGTTAGGATCGTTGGTTGTTGTGCAAGAGTTTGTTCTCTTAATTAAAAATAAAATTATATAAAATGGAAGAGAAAAACAACTATTGTGGTATTGATGTTTCTAATGAAACCTTAGATGCTTATTTTAAAAACAAGAAGGGAATTGAACAACATTTACAAGTGTCCAATTCGGTAGCTGGATTTAGAGAATTGCTTAAAGAATCTGGCAAGGAGATCCATTTTGTTATGGAATCCACAGGAGTTTATCATTTGCGATTTATCTTCTTTTTGAATAAAAAAAATATAAAATTTAGTGTGGTAAATGCACTTCAAATCAAGCGTTATATCCAGATGCATTTAGAACGTAATAAATCGGATAAAAAAGATGCCAAACACATCTATGAATATGGATTAAATCGCAATCCAGAATTGTATCAAATGCCTGATAACACTTACTTTGAGTGCCGTTCATTAAACAATGCTATACATGATTTAACCAAGGAAATAACCAAATTTAGCAATCAGATTCATAGCTTAAAAAAGTGTCCTTTTGATACAAAATCAGTAGAAAAAAGCTTTCAAAAAATTATCAAAGAACTAAGACAAGAGAAGCAAAATATAGAACTTGAATTACAAGAGAAACTAGTTCAATGGGAGGGAGAAACACTTAAGTTAGTACAGAGTGTAAAAGGAATTGGAAGTAGGGCTTCAGCCGAATTAATTATCTATACCAAGGGGTTCAAAGACATGAATTCTTATAAACAATTGATCTCTTATGCCGGTTTGAGTCCGACCGAATATCAAAGTGGAAGTAGCATAAGAGGACGAGTCAGAATATGCAAACAAGGAGGTAAACAACTGCGTAATATTTTATATATGTGCGCCTTAAATGCGAAGAAAACCAACTCCCATTGTCGTGATTTATATGATCGATTAGTGGCTAAAGGGAAGAACAAAAAAGCAGCTCTAATTGCCGTATGCAACAAGCTGCTTAAAATTGTATTTGGAGTAGTAAAAAACAGAACTTTATACCAGGATATTTATTTGCAAAAAACGACGTAAAAATTAGTTTTTTTACACAGTTCATGTTACCAGCAGACTATTTTATTAGATTTCTTTTTTTCTCCATTTTTAAAAACTTAATTATGAAATAAAGAAAAATTCCACCCAATAATAATTTCAATAGCGCATTCCAATAATTGTATGGTTGAGCAATCTGTTTGATTTCTTCAGAATTATTTATTTCAATTGATTTGAAAAATTTTTCTTTGTTTAGATGATTATACGAATCTACTTTTGAATAGACAAATTCATAAATAATACCATTCAAATGTAGAATTAAACTTTGCCCAATTTCTTGATCTGAATTTTCGCCCTTAAATATCAATTTATAAGCCAAATAATTATTCAAATTTATTTGAGTTGTGTCTTTAATGTACATTCCTTTTTTAGCAAAGCTATTCAGTTGTCCAGCTATAAATCGTTTATATTTTGCTATTAAATCACTTTGACTTTGTGGAAGTTTTGGTTCTAATTCATCATCAGCTAAAACTTTCAATCGCATCACTACATAAGACTCTTCTTTTGAATTTAAGTAATATGCTTTCAGAGTTGTTTTTAAAGTTTCATTAAGAGTATCCGTTTTTGCAACATTCTCAAGTGTTTTTGGTTCACTTGGAAATTTAACCGTAATATTTTCATCAATTGTTGTTTGACTAAAAATAATTCCTGAAAATAGTAAAGTTATAAGTATTAATATTTTATTCATAAATCTTCTTATGTTCCTGATTCTTGTCTTGTCCTAGTCTAGGTTGACTATTTTTTTATTAAAAAATAGGTTCAAAACTATAAAATTGGTTTACCAATTTAGGGTTAGGTTTTCAAGTTTTCTATTCAAAAAAAATGAAGATTAAAAGAAGGAGCATTTTTGAAAATGCCCTCTTCATTTTCTTTGACTATGTTTTTGGCACTATTCGAGTTGCTCCTCAGCATTGCTCGTTTCCATCCTCACATAGTGATACAATAGTAGTAAATTGGAGTTTAAACAGCAACTTTTTTTACTTTTTTATAGGATTTATTTATCTGTTTATCGTATTGTAAATGAACGGATTGTGGTGTTTTTAGATCTAAACTCCAATGTGTTCTTTCATTATTGTAAATTTCGACAGCTTCTTTGGTCATAGCTTTAGCTAGTTGAATTGATTTTAGAGTTCTTTTTAGTCCAAATTCATATTTTAATATTCCGTTTATTCGCTCTGCAATTGCATTTTCATAAGGGGCATATTTTTGAGTTGTACTTAATATAAAACCTTTATTTTCAGCAAATTCACTATGATCTGGACAACAATATTGTATGCCTCTATCACTATGATGAATGATGTTTTTATGGCTAAAGACACAATTTTTATGAGCCATTTTAAGCGCATTTTTCACCATTTCTACACGCATGTTATTCTCTAATGCCCAACCCATTATTTTTCTCGAATACGCATCGGTAACTAAAGCTAAATAGGCGTGTCCTGCATCGGTTTTTATATAGGTTATATCGGCAACAAAAACTTGTTCAGCGTGCGTTATTGCTAGATTGTATAGTAGGTTAGGGGATTTGTAATAGAAATGTTTAGAGTCCGTTGTAATGTGAAAATGTTTGGTTCTTTTTATGAACAATCCTCTACTTCTAAGCAAATCAAACAAGGCATCTCTGCCCATTTTAATGTTGTTTTGAATAAATTTTTCTTGTAAATGATCTAAGAGTTTTCTAGTTCCTGTCCCTGGCATTCTTTCACGTATTTCCAAGACAAAATCAATCACAGAATTGTTGCGAATTTCTTTAATTTTATAGGAGGCAATTCTTTGATAATAAGCTTGTTTGCTTAACCCGAGTGATTCGTAAATCCATTTTATTTTAAAAGCTTTTTCTTTTTTTTCTGAATTTCGTTCGCTAACCACTCGGGCAAGTACTTTTTTGAAAGTTCTTCCCCCGTAATAGATTCAAATTCAATAATTAACTCTTGTTGAAAAGCTTTAACACCTTCTAAATCTTCTATTTTGCTTTTTAGTTTACGAATTTCATCGTCTTTGCTAATGCCTTTGTTGGTTTGCTCGTAATTGGTTAGTTTTTTCATCCAGTATTCGATTGTGCTTTTTGAAATATCGTATTTTTTAGAAGCGAAATTTAATGAAATTTGTCCGTTGTTGATTTGTTGAATTACAAAAAGTTTGTATTCAAAACTTACTTGTTTGCCGTTTCTTTTTCGGACAGGTTGATTTTCGGATGTTTCCATTGGTTACTAAAGGTGTTTAAGTTTTAGTCAACCTATTTTAGGACGCGACATCTGTTTAGTTTGCTGGTAACGTCAGTCTGTGAAAAAACCTCTGTTTTTACTCAAACAAATATAGCAAAACAGTTGAAATAAAGTACTAAATTTCGTATTTTTAAGGATGCAACACATCAGAGGAATTTCGCGCAACCAAATGACCATTTCTTCATTAGAATCTAGCATTTCTACTGATAATCCCATCCGATTCATCGATGCTTTTGTAGAGCATATTGATTTAAAGGCATTAGGTTTTGAAGTACAAATACTAAAAAGCGAAGGTCGGCCTAGTTTTGAAACCAATATTTTTCTCAAGCTTTATTTGTACGGCTATCTCAACGGCCTTCGTAGTTCTCGAAAACTCGAAAAAGAATGCCTGAGAAACATTGAAATGCAGTGGTTATTAGAAGATATTCGTCCCAATTATCACAGTATATCCGACTTTAGAAAATGCAATCCAACAGGATTAAAAAAACTCTTCAAACTTTTTGTTTCCTTTTTGAAAGATGCCGATTTAATTGCTGGAGAAACCATCGCCATTGACGGCACAAAGTCCCGAGCACATAACAGCAAGAAAGCCAACTTCAGCCAAAAGAAAATAGAGAGACACTTGGCATATATTGAAGAAAAAACCCAAGAATATTTATCTGATTTGGAACAAAACGACGCTCAAGAAAACAATACAAAAATCACTACTATTCAAGCCAAAATAGAGCGTTTGAAAGCCAATAAAATCAACTACGAGCTTTTGGCTGAAAAACTAAAAGAAAGCGGGGAACCCCAAATTAGTACTACCGACCAAGATGCACGAGCTCTTTTGGTACAAGGAGTAGTGGTAGAAGTGAGTTACAATATTCAAGCAGCAGTTGACAATAAACACAATTTAGTAGTTGCCACCCACACTATAAATCGTAATGACCTTAACGCATTAGGCGCAATTGCTTTGGAAGCCAAAGAAAATTTAGAAGTAGAAACCTTCACGGTTTTAGTAGACAAAGGCTACCACAATGGACGAGAAATCGCTCAATGTAAAGAACATAATATTACGACCATTGTAGCAAATCCTACTCCAGGAAGAAGTAAAGAAAGTACTATACAACCCGAATATTTGGTAGCACAATTTCAATACAACAAATTCGACGACACGTATAGATGTCCCCAGGGAGAAATCTTAAAAACCACTGGAAGATGGCACAAGAAAAGCGGTAGAACCGAACAAAGTGGTTATCAATTTAAAAAATACCGAACACCAACCTGCAAAGAATGTCCTGTAAAACATTTATGCACCAGCAGAACAGCAGGACGGGAAATCGACCGAAGTGAGTATGCGGATGCCGTTGAAGAAAACAACAAACGCTACCAAGAAAACCCGCAATTGTACCGCACGAGACAGGAGATCAACGAACATATATTTGGCACTATCAAGCGACAATGGGGCTACAACCATACCAATTTAACGGGTCTTGAAAAAGTAAACGGAGAACACAGTTTAATTATGCTAGTTTACAACATCAAACGTACCATAAATATTTTGGGAGTACCGGATTTAATTGCCAAAATCAAGAACTGGAAGTCACCCTACAAGATCAAAGTCTTGTTTTTATTAAAAACAGACTATTTAAAGCCGAAATCAGGATTTGTTTTCTTTCCACTTCAATTTGTAGTCTAAAAAAACAGGCTTCTTAAAAGGCTTTATTTGGATTGTAGTAATACCAATGTGAGGGCATATTAGAGGAAAAAGAAGTTTTTTCACAGCCTGACGTCTTGGCGCTTGGCGTGGTTGGGGAATTTTGAAACCGAGTATTTTCGGCTTAACGTAAAGGTAATAAAAAAACGCTAATTCCACTAAATTCCCAATCACGCCAAACGGCTGTTGAACTAAACCTTCGGTAGTGTTTTGGGTGAAAATGTTAGTCCTTTGTAAAAATACTAAAACTTTTTACATGGGTACAAAAAAAAGCATCCTGATGCTTTAAGGGAAAACAAAATCCTTAATCAGGCAATTCGTGAGGTTCCAAATTTTGAGGAACTCTTGCATCGATTTGAACGTACGATTTCTGTTTTAGGCAGAAGCCAAAGTACCTTTTCTAATTATGCTCGGCATGTAGCTTCTATGGCTTTGCATTTTGGAAAAATCCCCACAGAGCTTGATGTAGAGCAAGTGCAAGAATACTTGTTTATGCTTCAAAAGCGTTCCAAAACACCTTCACAAACCTATTTCAAGCATTGCGTTTACGGACTTCGGTTTCTTTTAAAATCCGAAGGACTTCCTTATGAATACCTGCATTTACCTTCTATAATGCACGAGAAAAAACTTCCAACAGTTCTCAGTAAAGAAGAAGTTTGGCGGTTGCTCCATAGTTGCCAACTACTTAAACACAGAATGCTTATTGGACTTTTGTACGGTTGTGGATTGCGTTGTATGGAAGTACGAAGTGTGCGTTTGCAAGACTTGGATTTTGATCGCGAGCAACTCAAAGTGGTGCAAGGCAAAGGCAAAAAAGACCGCTATGTTCCACTATCCAAACATTTAATCCGCGGACTCAAAACTTACATTGAAGCTGAAAAACCCAAAGCCTATCTCTTTAACGGTCAGCCTATTGAACGAGCTGGAGGAGACTTCGACAGCCGCTATTCCCAACGTGGCGTACAATGGGCGGTTAAACAAGCCACTAAAGCTGCTGGAATTACTAAAGAGGTTTGCGTGCATACGCTTCGACATACTTTTGCTACCCATTTACTTGAAGACGGACTAGATATTATCACATTAAAAAATCTTTTGGGACATGAGAATATCGAGACTACAATGGAATATTTGCATATTGCTCAACTTGACACTATAAAAGCTTTTAGTCCGCTAGATACACTTTTCGAAAAATGCAGCCGCAAGTAGCTGCTAAGCGAAGTGGAATAGGCTGTATTGAGCGGAGTCGAAATGAAGTAGCTCATGTACTAGAAAAACTGGGAAACAAAGTAGAGAATCTAGGACTCAATACCTGGCAATTGCGGACTTTATCAGCCGTGCGAAGATGTAGAACTGCAGCTTTAGGCGGTCATATTGATGCGTGTGATCAATGTGGTAAAATTAGTATTAGTTACAACTCGTGTCGCAATAGACATTGTACCAAATGTCAGGGAAAAAACCGAGAAGATTGGGTACAAGCTAGACAAAGTGAACTCTTACCAGTTCCATACTTCCATGTTGTTTTTACTTTGCCTGATAGCATTAATAGTCTGGCTATTTATGATCCAAGATTAGTGTATGATTTACTTTTTGAGTCGGCATGGGAAACTTTGAAAACCTTTAGTAAAGCCGCAGCAATCCAAAGCGGAATGATTGCTGTTTTGCACACTTGGGGACAAAATTTATCCCTTCATCCACACTTGCATTGCATTGTTCCAGGCGGTGGCGTGGACAAAAATGGCAAGTGGCAAAACGTACGAGGCGATGGTAAATTTTTGTTTGCAGTCAAGGCATTGTCCAAAGTTTTTAGGGCAAAATATTGTGAGAAACTAAAAGAGAGAAGCCCTGATAATTATACCAAAGTCAAGAAACAATTGTGGGAAAAGCAATGGGTAGTGTTCGCCAAAAAGCCTTTTGGAAGTCCAAAATCAGTAGTGGAATATTTAGGAAGATATACCCATAAAATAGCCGTTAGCAATAACCGAATCCAAAGTATAGACAATCAAAACGTAACTTTTAGCTACAAAGATTACCGTCAAAACGGATTTAAGAAACAAATGACACTTACTCACGAAGAATTTATCAGAAGGTTTGCGTTGCATATTTTGCCTAAGCGTTTTGTTAAGATTCGTCATTATGGTTTTTTGAGTAGCACTTGGAAACGGGAGAAACTAAAGGTTTTACAAGAAAAACTAAAGGTAAAAGTGCTAGAAAAAGTAGAGAAGAAACCTTTTTTGCCCAAATGTCCTTGTTGCAAAATAGGCAATTTACACCGGATATTGGTTTTTGATCAGCGTGGTCCGCCTGGTTGGTATCTTGGCAATAGCCAAAGCTCAAATCCCTGTAAGAACTAACTTTATGGGTAAGGGACTTTATGCCCAATCCCGAAGCTTGGAGTGAAGGAAATCACTATAAAAACCATTATGTTTATACTGCAAAAAAAAGAGACGTTTTAGCCTCTTGTAATCTCTCTACTCATTTTACGATAACTCCATAGTGCTGACGGCATGTAATCGGTTCCGTTCAACCGCGGCTTCATTGTTCGTCTTTCAGACGCAACGAAGCCTTAGCTGATGGCAGTAGGTTTTTTCATTGCTGTGTATGTTCTACCCAATTAAGTTTATAATAATCTTTTCCAATTTCAGCTTCAAGGTCAAACTTATATTTTCCACTTTTAATTTCTTCAACTTCTGTTCCGCAAACTGGAAAAATTAAGGTATCACGTTGCATATTTTTAATTATTGCTTTTGGAGTTTCTAAAGGCAAACTATTTTGAATCAATAATTTTCTGCAATTAATAATTATCGATTTTCGCTTTTTTATTTCGTAATATTTGTTTTCAATTTTCAAAGAGTCAATATCAAAATTAGTTTTGTTATAAACTTCTATTTGAACGCTTTTAGAAAAAAAGTAAAAATAAGTGATTGCTAATAAGCAAAATAACAAACCAAAATAAAATATTATTTTAAAATTCTTATTCTTCATTTACATCTTTTTTGGTATTCTGCGGTAAACTTACTGCCATCGTTCTCGCGCCTCGCGCAGTTTGCGACTTACGAAGACGAGTATTTTCGGCTTAACGAAAATACGATAAAAAACAGTAATTCCACTAAATTCGCAAATTGCGCGAGACGTGTGTTATGCCTCGTTGTTTTATTTATTCCACTATTTTTTCCCAAAATTCATTAACTCTTTTTATTTTCTTCATTTTCTATTTGCTTTGAGTCTTTTTCTTTTTGTATGCTTGCTTCTGAATAACTATCAAACTCATAGATTTGCGTGTTAATTATTCTAAAAGGTCTTTTTTTAAACTCTTCTTTCAGTAGATAGTTATCGTTTTTTATTGATAATTCTACATCAAAATTGTTGTTATACATTGCTAATTGTAAATTAGTCTTATCTTTTGCGCTATCTAATATTTTATATTTTTCATCCTCATTATAATCTTCCAGCTCTATAATATCCGTTGTATATAACTCCTTATCATAAATGAGGTAGTAGATAGTTTCAGTCGTTCTCAGTATTCCTAATGCGTTATCAAAGGAAAGTTTATCTATACTTTTAACACTTGGTTTCTCAACTTCCATTATGACATAGACAAACTTTTTTATTTTTATAGGTTCTTGCTTTTTAGGTTCTATATATTGAGGAGCGGTGTTAACAATTTTAGCTGGTGGTGAATAAGATGCAGTATTGTTTGAGTTAAGTATTATTAATGAAATTAGGATTATAAAAAATACAAATGAGAATAAATAAATTTTAGCAGAACTTTCTTTTTTATTTACAGTAACTTTTTTTACTCTTATATCTTTATAGCTGAATTTTTCCTGTAATATTTTTATTTTATTTTCAAACTCTTCTTTTGTCAATATGCCCGAAAGAAGTAAACTTTCTAATTGTTTGTATTCTAAAGTGTTTTTAAAATTTTGCTCACTTCTTTCTATTTCGACTTTATTAATTTTTGAAGCGTATTCTTCTTCGGTTATAATTCCTTTTTGTTTTAAGTCATTTAAAATTTTTAGTCCTGAGTTTATATTAGTTTCTGTATTAACTACAACAGGTTTTTGCTTATTGAGATTATTGTATAACAGAATGACTAAAATACTTACCCATTGAAGAGGCGGAAAAAGAACAAATACTAATAAGGTGTTTTTTTGAATTTTAGTAAAATTATCAGAATTCCAAACGTAGAAGGAAGATGCTGTTACTAAACCAATTACTAATCCAACTCCGACAATATTATCCATATTACTATATTTAAATCTTTGTAATCACAAACATAACTATTTTTTGTTACTTTCGTATTTCAACTTTAAAAATCAAAATTATGTCTTTAGAAGAAATTGAAATCAAATTAGAAAAATTACAATCCGAAGTGAATGTTTTATACAAACAAAATGTACAACTGACTGAAGCAATAAATAAAATCAATATTAAGATTTATGCAAGTGATAATCCTTTTGACAATAAAGTAGAATCAATAGACATACTATTTTCAGAAGATACTAAATAAATTTTAGTAACTCTTAATTTTGTAAATAATGTAGAGTCTGAATCAAATATAAAATTCACGCAGTAGTTTAGTTCTGCTATTTTTTTGATAACTGTACTAATTCTTCAAATTTATTTTCACATCTTGTACTGTTTCTTTGTTTACTTCCATTGTGTTTTTAGTTATGACGTTGTGGTTCTGCGGTACAATGAGGCATAACTATTATATATAAGCTATATAATGGCGTAAAGTCTGCCTAATTTGAAGGTATTACAGCCATTTATAAGCGTTTATTTAATGTACAAATATAAGCAAAAGGTAATCCAATAATTTTTATAATGATTTATTTGTAAGACTTTGTCACCTTTTTTATTCAAGGCTTTTCTATTAGTAATTAGCGAGATATACTATAAGGTCTGGGGTAGTAAAGTCAAGAATGCTGAAGGAATATATTTTCCGTTACAATTACCCGACTGCATTTGAATACTTTTACAAGGTTTTTCATGGCTAGAGATCTAATTCAACATACTAAAAAGGAAATCCGAATGAAGGACATCTTATACCTCGAAAACAAGTACCAACGGTAAAGGGGAGAATGTTTTGGGGACTTGCATTGATTACGAAGGAAATTATTTGAACACCACTTACTTTCCAAATAATTTACAGGTGTTGCCCTTGCACGGTGGAGGACGTTATTTTTTGCTGAGATAAGTAGCGATAGAGTATCAGTTTCCCTCCTTTACTATTTTAAAAATGGCTACCATGCCATTTGTTCCCCATCAGAGAAATTCACACGCGAAAGATCACCAATTGATAACGGCGCATAATAGTAACTAAGATTAATGTCGAACTACTAGAAAACCGTACCCAAACCTCATACGATAGATTTTCCACGAGTTAAGATGAGTGCATAATTTTTTTAGAAGTAATTTTACACTGTTCCATCCAATTTGCTGAATTTTCTTTAGTGTCTGCCTTAGTAGGACTCCCTTAATTTTGAAGTACTTGAAAAAAAGTTAGAGATCAATTTTTATCCACTTCGATAAATTTTGACGCAGTAGAATACATAATCTTAAGTTGATGTATTTTAATTATCACTTTACATTTGTATAAAATGGGTTAAGAAGAGTGTGGAATAATATTTTTCTCAATTTAAGTTATATAACAACTTATTTAAATTATATAAACAGTTAAATATAAGACTATTGTAAATTTATATAAGAAATATTAATTTAAATAAGTAAAGTTATGAGCATTATACAAAACGATCATTCAGAAGGACCGGTAGCTAAAAAGATTGAAGAACAAACAGCCAAGCTACCTTCAGATTTATTTTTATGGGCAGCAGTTGCCTCAATGGTTGGTTCGGCTACCCTTAAGGTTATGGGAAAAGGTAAAACGTCATTGTTCGTAGGACAGTGGGCGACATCCTTTCTACTTTTAGGAGTTTATAATAAAATTGTTAAAGTAGAGGGCAGTGATGCAAAGGACAATCCCGGCAATTAAAATTTAAGACGATTCAAAAGCCTGCTCATGCAGGTTTTTTTGAGAGTAAACCAAATAGATGTAATAAAACAGATATTCTAGTACATCTATTCAACGTTACACTTATTAAAGTGCGCCTAGTTAAGCATTAAAAAAAAATTAGAATTGTAACTACGTAAAGTATTGCGCTTATGATTGTTTTGTCTCATCAAAAAGGTTGGAAAATTATCAACCAGCGCTCGCACGGATTACTAGCTGCTATGTTAGCGAATCAATACAACATCGAACTCCCAAACGAGATTTTGGTTCCCACATTAATCGCTATTGCGGAACACGATGACGGTGTAGCCGAAACGTTGCAAAATAAAAACTTAACGCAAGCAGGCGCACCAAAAAATTTCGATATTGGTGACGGTCCTGAAAATGCTGATCTACATCAATATCACAATGTAATGGAGTTATCAGCTTCTAAAAGCCAGCTAAATGCTTTATTAACGTCCATGCATTTAAATTTTATTTTTGGTGATAAAGATAAAATTAAGAATAAACAAGTCCTTACTTTTTTAAATGAACAGAAGCACAAGCGAAGTGAAATTCTAAAAAAATTAAATGTTGATAAAAAGTATGTTGATCGATTGTATCGATTTGTCGAATGGTGCGATGCTTTTTCTCTTCTTATTTGCATGGATAAAATTCAAGCTGAAGGCAGAAAGATGGAAATTTCAGAAAGTCCAGATGGTGATATGAATCGTACCTTTTATAAAAGTGAAAATATAATTTCAGTAGAACCTTGGGTGTTTAAAAATGATAATTTTAAGGTTTTTTATGAATACAAAATAATTGAACAGCTACAATTTAATTCTATTAAAGAATTTAATGAGATTTGTATTCGTACTGAAGTACAAAGAGCAGATTTTGTATTGTCACGATAAACCAACTTCAATAAAAATAAAAGAAACATGTGCTATCATACGATTCAAGACAAATTCGCCGATCAAATTGAAAAAAGATTTGATGCAAAAATAAAGAACTATGCTGAATTTGCTCCTCACGATCATTTTAATGGTTTTTTGTTTCCCAAAACACCAGTCATTACCAACGACAATCCCAAAATCATTCAGCATTTTAACTGGGGTTTAATTCCACATTGGTCCAAAGATGAAGATATTAGAGCGCTAACTTTAAATGCTAAAATAGAAACACTTGATGAAAAGCCTTCGTTTCGTGACGTGACTAATCAACGGTGCCTAGTAATTGCAAATGGTTACTTTGAGTGGCAATGGTTAGATGCAAAAGGTAAAAACAAAGTAAAGTACAAATTAGGTATTGCCAATGAAGAGTTGTTTGCTTTTGCCGGTTTGTATTCCCGATGGACTAACAGTCATACGGGTGAGATTAGAAATACATATACAATCGTAACTACTGAAGCTAATGCTTTAATGGCAAAAATTCACAATAATAAAAAAAGAATGCCTGTGATTTTAAAGCCGGAAGATGAAGAACGATGGCTGAAGCAGACACCAATTGAGCAATTTTCATTTCCATATTCTGTGGATTTAAACGCAACTCAAATACTTCCCGATACAGAAGCTCTATTGTTGTTTCAATAATAGTTTCGCCTGCATCTTGCATTATGGGACACCAATCGGGATCATATTCATTAATTTATTTGTACTATGCTGTCTAAAATCCTAAGAAGGAAGTTTAAGAACCAGTACTAAAATAATTTTCATTTGTAAACGTTAATATAGCTCAATATTATCTTTGAAAATTTTTGTTAAATCTAATTTTAATTGAATAATTCATAAAAAGAAAGATATTAATTGGATTGCTACTTAGTGCCATAATTTTGTTCTAGATTGTTTTTATTAAAATAAAAGTCACATGGTCAAGCTTTGAAAGTTTTTTCCGCAAGTTTTACATTTTAATTTTCTTCCATAACACTTCCATAACACTTCCAAAATATTATAAATTTAGATTATAAATAAAATAACTATTAGGTTCTAATTATGGCATGCAACAAAGGGCGCACCTCAGAAATATCTTCAATATAATATTTTGCTGCTGTGTTAACGTTTCCTACTTTAACTGTAAAAGTACTTTGAGGCAGATCATTAAACATAAACTCGTCAGTCCAATCATCACCAATAGCAAAAACAAAATCATAATTTTCGTCTTGTAAAAGTTGTAAGCTAGCGCGACCTTTATTAATGTTACTATTTTTAACTTCTAGAACTTTATTTCCTTCTAATACCGATAAGAAGTCATTGGAAAGTAAACCTTTTAATACATGTTTAAATTCCATTTTTCTTAAGTCAGCCATCTCTGCATCAGCCTTACGATAGTGCCATGCGATGGAGAATTCTTTTTCCTCTATAAATGCTCCAGGTGTTCGATCCACAAACGTTTCAAAGATGGGTCTAACATTTGCTTTCCATTCTGTTTTAAAGTGATCCTGACAAATCCAATTTTCCCCTTTTTTGCGTAGCCAAGCACCATGATCGGTAATAAGCGTGTACGCCCTGTCTCCAAACCATTCCATTAAGGTTGTGCGATCACGGCCGCTCACTATGGCAATTTCGGTATTTTCCAGTTTTGCTATTGAATCCAAGAGTATAAGCAATTCATCATCCGGATAGGCATCAATGGGATTGTTTTTAAAGCCAGCCAAAGTTCCATCATAATCCAATAGAAAGATTTTCTTTTTGGCACTTTTAAAATTTTGATGAATTGAATCCAAAACTTGCTCTGAAAGTTTTTCTGCTACTTGCACAGGAATAAAACTTTTAGCTAATTGAAGCGACTTTAGAAATTCACTTGCCCATAGTTCGACGTTATAACGAGATATTCTTTTCTGTAAAGCTTGGATTCGATCCCTTTGCTCTATTGCTGGCATTTCGAGGGCATTTTTTAGTGAATCTGCAATCTGTTCAAAGTTATTAGGATTAACAATAAGAGCTTCGTGCATCTCTTGTGCGGCGCCTGCCATTTCACTTAATATAAGCACACCGCTACCTTGCGTTCTTGTAGCTACATATTCTTTAGCGACTAGATTCATTCCGTCTCGTATCGGGGTGACCATCGCTACATCAGAGGATACGTATAAATCAATAAGATCATCGAAAGGTAAGGCTCTGTAAAAATACCATATTGGAGTCCAATTTAAAAGGGAGTGTTCCCCATTGATCCTACCTACAAGTTCGTCTATTTCTCTTTTTAACCGTTGGTATTGTGGCACATTTTCTCTAGAGGGAACTGCAAGCATTACTAAACGTACTTTTCCTACGTATTGTGGATATTTGGTTAAAAAATATTCAAAAGACTTAATTCGGTTGGCTATGCCCTTGGTATAGTCCATTCGGTCAATTGATAATATTAATTTGCTGTCCGAATGCGAATCATTATGTACATCTAAACTTTTCATCAACTCAGTTTTAGAATCCTCTTTTTGATTGATTCGTGCTAAGGCTGCCGTATTATATTTTGTGTAATCAATACCCATAGGAAAGCAATCGACTTTAATGATTCGGTTTTGATAATGAATTTCACTAAAATGGACTTCATAGTTCGTAAGTCTGCCAACTGAACTTATAAAATGTCTCACATAATCATAAGTATGAAAGCCAATTAGATCTGCTCCCAACATACCCTCTAGCAGGTCATCACGCCAAGGACAAGTTTTAAACAATTCATATGAAGGATAGGGAATGTGCAGGAAAAATCCAATAGTAATATTTTTGTTCGCTTTTCTTAATAATTGCGGCAATAACAAAAGTTGATAATCATGCACCCAAACAGTATCACCATCTTTTGCCTGTTCTAAAATGACCGCAGCAAATTTTTCATTTACTTCTTTATAGGCGTTCCAATGTTCAATTTCAAATTCTGTGAAAGACTGAAAATAGTGGAATAGCGGCCAAAGAGCACTATTACTAAAACCGTAGTAATAGTTATCGATATCATTTTGAGTAAGCGGTACTCGCACACATTTTTCTTGCCATAAAATCGCATCAACCTCTTTGGCTTTACTTGAATTAATTTGTTGTTCAATCAAGCCCGACCACCCAATCCAAATACCGTTCCCGTCTTTATGTACAGATTTCATTCCGGTGGCTAAACCGCCTGTACTTCCCTTCGCTACTAGAGTGCTATTTTCATATTTAAGATCTACAGGTAAGCGATTAGATACTATTATCGTTTTATTCATGATGTATGTATTAATTTTAAAGTAAAAAAAAAATTAAAATATTTTCCTTTCAACAAACATTTGCGGCTATTATTTTTCAGAAATCAAAATTAACAGTTGCACGTATTTTTCATTTACATTATTGCGTTAATAATTTATAGATTTATCTAATAACATTTCGAAATTGAGTACGGATAAACATTTGATTAAGGTTTAGAATTTACAAACTTTTGTTTACTTGCAGTTGTGGTAATTACAAGGACTACTTTTTAAATTTGGTTGAATTAAAATCTTTTTATAAATTTAGGTAATTACTGAATTTTAAAAATAAGAAAAGGATTATATGAATAACTTAAACTACGGAATAATTGGAAATTGCAGAAGTGCGGCGTTAATATCAGATAAAGGATCTATCGACTGGTGCTGTCTCCCGGAATTTGATTCCGCATCTGTATTTGCAAAAATTTTGGATGATAATATTGGTGGAAGCTTTGAAATAATTACCGATGATCATTACTTTAGAACCCAGAAATATCTTGAAAATACCAATATATTGGTTACTACTTTTGATAACGGTACCGATGTTTTTGAAGTGAATGATTTTATGCCTCGATACAAAAAAGATAATGGGGATTACAATATACCTCCTGAGATTATACGCTATTTTAGGAAAATTTCAGGCAGACCTCAATTTGCTATATTATATGATCCGAAACTTGAATATGCGAGTGGAGTGACTAGTACATTCGTAAAAGAAGACCACGTAATTAGTGTCAGTAATACCTTAAAATTTGACTCGTTATTTTTGTACAGTAACTTTTGTAAGCAGTCTATTTCGGAAAGCAAATTGATCGAACTAGAAGATGATGGCTATATACTAATGGCTTATAACGAGAAGATATTTTTACCCACCTTAGCTAAAATTCGCCTAGAGTTTGAAAGAACAAAAACATACTGGTTAGGTTGGGCAGATCGTACTACTGAGTATAAAAAATTCAATAAGGAAATTCTGCGAAGTGTTTTAACGCTAAAAATGCTTTCCTATCAAAAAACTGGAGCGGTATTAGCTGCCATAACAACTTCTCTGCCTGAGACAATTGGAGAAGTGCGCAATTGGGATTATCGCTTTTGCTGGATTCGGGATGCATCTATGGTAGTCAAGGTTGTATCAGAGTTAGGTCATGTTGAACTCGCAAAGGATTATCTTCAATTTATAGTTGATCTTATACCTAATAAAGATGAGAAACTACAAATCATGTATGGGATAAATAAAGAAAAAGAATTGACAGAATCCACATTGGACCATCTCAGCGGTTACATGGGAAGTAAGCCAGTGCGAGTGGGTAATGCGGCTTATTCGCAGAGACAGAATGATATCTATGGCATCCTAATGGATGTGATTCATCAACGTTTAATAAACTTTACAAACGATACAGAAAATGTGGAGGAACTTTGGAATATTACCAAAGGTATTGTATGGGTAGTTCAAAATCACTGGCAGGAACCAGATAAGGGAATTTGGGAATTTAGAACGGAAGAACGGCACTTTACTTTCTCGAAAGTACTTTGTTGGACCGCTCTGGATCGTGCTGTCAAAGTAGCCGAAATTTTAGGAAAGTTTTCCATAGCCAATAAATGGAAGCAACTCTTAGTAACTATAAAAGCAGATATACTTGAAAATGCTTGGAATGAAAGTGCTCAAGCTTTCACGCAGTCGTACGGATCAGAAGATCTTGATGCCGCCGTTCTGTTAATGGAAAATTACGGATTTATCGATGCGTTAGATCCTCGCTATGTAAGCACAGTAATTGCCATTGAGAAAAATCTTAGTAATGATGGACTACTATACAGATATAAAAATAAAGATGATTTTGGTTTACCGTCCTCTTCATTTACGATTTGCACATTCTGGTTTATAAATAGTTTATTTAAAATAGGACAACAAAAAAAAGCGGAAAAATTATTTAAGAAATTACTAAGTTACAGCAATCATTTGGGACTATTTAGTGAGGATATTGATTTTAAGACAAAACGTTTGCTTGGTAATTTCCCACAAGCTTATTCCCACTTAGCTTTAATTGAGACAGCTATTAATCTGTCTACTATAACAGAGGAAGAAGCTGTTCGTGATACCATCAGCTAATTTCTTAATAATGATTTAAATCAGACAATAAATTTTATAATTTCTGCTGTTTATTATGTAATAATGTACGGTCTAAGATGGTATAGTTTTGATAAAATAAATGAGTATTTCATAAGTTATAGTCTTAAAAATTATAAAAATGACGGATTTAAGTAAAAAAATAGGAATAACTTTTAGTGCCTTCGATTTATTGCACGCGGGTCATGTAAGGATGTTAGAAGAAGCGAAAATGCATTGTGATTATCTTATTGTCGGTTTGCAGACTGATCCGACAAGCGATCGTCCAGAAAAAAATAAACCTACACAATCGGTAGTAGAGAGATATATCCAGTTGAAAGGATGCAAATTTGTAGATGAAATTATACCTTATACCACTGAGCAAGACCTAGAAGATATTCTTCGTGCTTTTCCAATAAACGTGAGAATTTTAGGAGAAGAATATAAAGATGTAAAATTCACGGGTCGAAAATATTGCGAGGATAAAGGGGTAGAATTGCTATTTAATAAACGCGATCATCGTTTTTCTAGTAGCGGCTTAAGGGCGGAAGTATTTAAATGTGAGTACCTTAAAAAAGTGGACTGATGGCATTTACAGTTATAGCTACTAACAAGCTTATTAGTCAAATTAATGACTTTAATTAATCATTAATTATGTAAAAATATGCGTTAATGTATAAACTAAAAAGCTAATACAGGAAAAGAAATATGAGGAGGGGAAACTGTAAGTTTGTGCTCCTCTTATCTTTAAACTAATTACCAAATTTACAAACGCATTAGGCAACTAGATTATTTACCCAGTGTCTACATACTGTACTCACAAACAAATGGTTCTACCCTTACATCACTTTGGAATAAATTGAACAATATAGAATTATAGATGTACTATTAAAATTGCTTTAGCTGCATTTTTGCCATTGGCATTATCATTACGTTCAATTAAGTAGTCTCTAGCACTTTCAATGGGCTTTACAAAGAGCCAGTGTTGCTTTAACGCTTAAAAAAGTCTGAAACATTTAAAGCCATTTTAGCATTTATCATGTATTACTTCATCGGACTAAAGTTTGGTGCAGGGTATCATTTTCTAGACAACAATAAATTAATTTTTTTAATTTTCACTTTGTACTAAAATTAAGAATTAAAAGCTTTTTTTTAATGGTAACGTTTTATAATCTGCACTTCATCTTTTATTTCGTGGAATATCAGTATAAATCGTTATATCCGAAATGGCTTATACCATAATTTATTAAAAATTCATTAATTATTTGAAAGCTATAACTTCCAAATCAAACAAACAACGTTAGGACAATAAACCAACCGATAAATAGCTACGTTGTGAGTTGCTAGTACTATAAAAAAATGTTAGCGCTGAAAAAACTTCCTAGAGAATCTAAGACGCTAAAAATGGTTTTGGACGCCTATTTTGAGATTTGTGATACCTTACATGAAATTATTAGTTCCTTTTGACGAGCAAAGATGGCTGAAACAGAGACCAGTAGAGCATGCACTAACATATTCTGTGGATTTAAACGCAACTAAAATACTTCCCGATACAGAAGCTCTATTGTTGTTTCAATAATAGTTTCGCCTGCATCTTGCATTATGGAACACCAATCGGGATCATAATTTGCAACTAAGCTATAGAATGCTTTTTTGACTTCTAATGGAGAACTTTCTAGACCAACGCCCACATATTTTTCATTTACTATTATTCTAAATAAATTTCCATCATAAAGCAGCTCGTCTTGACCGTCAGCGGTATTGTCGGGTGCATAACCAAAATGATATATTTCCGTTTCAGGATCATTTAGAAGTTCCAGCAAATATGCTTTTACGCATACGAATAATAGTTCATCTTGCAATCCGTATGGGATGGTTAGATTATCCGCCTTTAATAAAAGTCCCAAGTCGATAAATTCTAATTTCATTGTATGGGTTGTTATATTTCATTTATTCTCTTCGTATCAATAAATCAAATCTCCACCTAAATTTAGTTCCAAAATTTGTAAAAATAAAGCTTTTAAGTGAATTGCTAATGTAACAAAATAGTTTGCTTCTCTATTGTTTCTGTTAGACATTAAAAGCGCTCTGCAAACACTTCCATTCATTTTTGATACCTGAATGAGAAGCTGCAACTTTTTTTCCGGATCGAATTATTGCATTTAATTTTTGTTCTATTACTAAATAATACTGCATGAGCACCTATTTGGAGATCATAACGCAAAGGTGTAGTACAAGTGTACCTACGAGAGATACTCATCCTACTGCTTGCTTCCTTAGCAGTTTTTAATTACTGTTACAACTCTAGGTATAAGTGAAAATTGTACCAACTATTACTAGACATCGAAATGCTTTATGAGTTTGTCAATTGCCTGTGCAATATTGCTTCGGCGCTGATTTACTGAAGAAGATTTAGTTATAAAGAGGTTAGATCCAGCGATTAAGCACCGATCAATAAATTCATCAGTAGTTGCGTCTATGTATATAATAATTGGCAACTCCTTTTTAGATTTTGATTTTCTAATGATCTGTACTATTTCCAGACTAGTAAGTTGTGTACTGTTGCAGTCTAAAAATAAGATAGTCGGAGTGGAATCTGAAAGCACTAGATCCTCTATTAGCTGTACACCGCAGTAATAGAACTTTAAAATAGTAGGAGTTTTAATGGTTAATAAAGCGTCCTCAAAAATGAGTAGGTCATCCACTTGATCAGCGACATAACATATAGTAATTTCTGACATATTATAGCAACTATTTAAATTCAAATTTATGAATAATTAGTGCTAGATCAACATACCACCAGATGAATTATGAATATTTTAGTAAAAATTGTACTAATTAGATTTGAATTTCACATGATTTCCATAATTTTATAACAGACTAATGATACTATATAACGCTTACTTTCAGCTTGTTTCTAACTTTACATCGCTTTGGTACTAAATTAAAACGATCGAATTATGGATGTATTATTTAAAATCCTTGTAGCTGCATTTTTTGCCATGGTCACCATGACTGCATTCAGCTACGCAGTTTCTACCACTTTTAGGGAGCTTTACAAAGAACCAGTGCTGCTTCAATACTTTTTAAAAAAAATGCATTTTAAAGGATCTGCAGAGCTTCAAGCCATTTTTGCATGGATCCTCCATTATTTAATTGGACTGGGATTTGTTGTGGTGTATCATTTTCTGTGGAGCAAACAGTTGTTCGACACTTTGCTATGGTCGACTTTTACAGGAACTGTAAGTGGTATAATTGGAGTACTAGGCTGGCATTTAATTTTTAATTATACAAGACACCAGCCGAAGATTGATTTTAAAGGCTACTACCTACAACTTATACTCGCGCACATCATATTCGCCTTGACGGCATTTGGTTTTTATTTTTATATTTAAACCTATTGGCTTAGTTACTTCAAAATATGAAGCCAGTTAAAAGTTATTTTAAACTGCACCATCAACTATGTGCAAATCAATTTTAGGTTTCCATAGGAACCTAAGTAAGTTTTTTGCGTAAACTTTATTGCTTTTCAGTTAGGCTTTTTTGACCCAAAATCGACTATTTTATATCTCTTAACTATGTACGAATTCACTTTTCACTTTCCTATAGATTGACCTCTTGCGTGCTTTAAATTCTTTGGCAACAGATAAAATTTAATAATAGATAGCACTAGTACGGTTATCCTATCATTCCGCATAGAAGTATCAACTGAAAATATAAAAGGGGCTATAAAGCCCCTTCATCTGTAAAAGAATAGTAATTCTCTCGAGTTATAATTAGATGATCTAGTAACTGAATATCTAGTAATTTTCCAGCTGCTTTCACTTTAGCTGTAATTTGATTATCTGCATCAGAGGCAATTAATTTTCCAGAGGGATGATTGTGAATCATAATAATTGCAGTTGCATTTGCTTTTAGAGCTGCTGCAAATATAAGTCTGAGGTCCACGACAGTTCCGGTAATTCCACCGGAAGAAACTTCGTAGGCCCCTAGAACTTTATTGCTGTTATTGAGAAGTAGAATTTTGAATTCTTCAAAAAGTTCAATTGTGTTGGGATTCCATAGCTGCAATGCAATTTCATAAGCCGATTTTGACGAGGTTATTTGCGGTCTTTCAGATGCTTTTACTCTTGATTTATAGCTTAATTTGATTTCAGATACGATAAGCCAATTTGAATTTTTAGCATGATTTTCCATGATTTCTATAATTAAAGATTAATAATAGAACTGGCACGGTCATGGTGGAGCGAGCGCAAAAAGCAACGCAATAAAGGGAGGTGCGCCGAGTATTTATGGGGGAATTTTTTGTTAGAGAACCGACATCCATTACCGAACTTTGTTGTACTATTAGTCGAGAGATAGTTTTTAGAATTTACTATTGTGTGTTTAAAAAGAACGCCTTTTCTAGGGAAAGCGCCAAATCGGCTAGCTTTGCCTAGAAAAGGCGGCGCGCAAATTAGTACATCCTATTGTAAAATACGGGACTATTGTTAGGATAGTCCCGTTTAAAAATTAGCTCAATTGCAGTTTGTTGGTTGCAAACTCGCTGCAGAGTGTGAAAGCAGTTTGATTGCGTTGCTGCGCATTTCCTGCTAACAAAAGCGATTTTACTTTAGCTTCTTGGTTTTTGTAAGCGCGTACATTTTGAAAATAACCTGCAACAGCGTTGTATGCTCCAAAAACGGTCCCTTTGGTGGTGGGTAACTGTTGGGTTTCATCGTTCATCGCATAATCAAAAGCATTGTCGATCATATTGGTAAAACAACTTGAAAGCTCCTGCGTGGTATTATTTTTTAAATTAGAATAAATTTCCTTAGAAGGTGCGAGAGCTAAAGTAATTAATTTTTTAACCGCTTTATCTTTTATAGGAACGGTTGCCCAATAATTAAAAATATTTTGCATCTGAGAGGATAATGTATCGGTAATTCCCATGACTCTATGCGCTTGTTCTAGTCGCTGCTTGGCGCTGGCGGTGTGACGAATTCGAACGGTATTGGTTTGTGTTCTTAAAGCAGCGTTTAAAGTATTGGCGCAAACAATACGAATAGGGGTGAAGGCTGCAGTAATACTACCGCTACCATCATGCGAGGTAGTAAAAAACAAGTATTTTTCGATTAGATCCTCTTTTCCTACTCGAATGTAATCGGGAAGTTTGGCGGTAATAAAAATGCGTTCACCTTTGTTATGTAAAGCTTTACATAACAATGGTTATGGAAAGTAAATGATAATGTAAAGTGGTCTTTGTAAAGCTGTTCTTTTAGTTGTAGTTACACAATGTGTATTCTATTATACTTTCCATTATTTTGTTGTTGGCAATTATGCCATAACAACTAAATGTTTAATTATGAAAGAAGTACAAACCATTGATGAGTTGGTAATCAGCTTTGAAAACCATCTCCGATCACTTCAACGAAGCAGATTTACCATTCGCCAATACTGGCAAACATGGAAACCGCTGAAGATTTTTATATCTGCTAACAATATTGAGTTCTTTGACATAACGGTGGGTAAACAGTTTATAAAATCAAAACTGGGAGTATACGAATATGCTAATCTTAATCAAATGCAAAGGAGGTTAGCAAATACTGTGGATGCGCTTTCTGTATTTCAACAAACAGGTAAGATACATTTTGGCTCGGCACGACTACGAAGAAATCCACCGAAAGTATTCACAGGAGAAATTGGTATATTAATGGAAGGATATATCCGTTTTAGAAAGACCACTTTTGGACTGGCTAAAAGTACCGTTAATAATAATACCAGATCTTTGTATGCTCTTTTTTTGTTTTTAGAAATAAAGGGATAAAAAAGATAGATGACATAAACGAAGTATATATTCTTTTCTTTATTAAGAGTCTTAATCCCAGTACTGTGTCGGTTAACCATTCCACATTGGGAGTTGTTAAAGGTTTTCTTAAGTATGCTTATGAAGAAAAGGTTTTTAGCACAGACTGGTCTAAAATAATACAACGCACTAATTATAAACAACAACCCAAGCTTCCATCATCATTCTCCATAGACGAAATAAAATCGATACTAAAGTCTATAGATAGGTCTAATTCATCAGGAAAAAGGGATTACGCTATGATCTTGTTGGCGATTAAATTAGGGATGCGTGTTTCTGATATTGCGGGATTAAAGTTTGAAGATATAGATTGGGATAAGCACATCCTTACATTTACGCAGTTTAAAACAAAAAAGAGTATTACTTTACCTCTTTTGCCAGAGATAGGCAATGCAATTATAGATTATTTAAAATATGCTCGTGCGGTTTCTGATGAAAGTCACTGTTTCCTTCAACAGTTATCGCCATATAAAAAAGTAACAGCGGAAGATGTTTCTCGTGTTGCCAGATTTTATATTCATCGATCAGGTATTTCTCTTAAAGAAAGAAAACATGGGGCACATGCACTGAGACATAGCTTTGCAAGTGAACTTCTCGGAAATAAAACATCGCTCCCTGTTATATCTGAAGCTTTGGGACATGGTCATACATCTTCAACAATGCCTTACCTGCGTATTGATATAAACCAACTTAGACAATGTGCACTTGATGTTTCTTTAGTCCCTTCAATATTTTATCAACAGAAAGGAGGGTTTGTATCATGAACGTCTATTATTACAGCATTTACAGACCTTTTATCAAAGAGTTTATAGCATTAAAGAGAAGTCTTGGATATAAATACAATAATATCGAATATGCATTCACAAAGTTCGATCAACTTGTGCTTACCCGTGAAGAGCTAAATATTGGACTTTCCAAGGAACTTTGTAAACAATGGTGCATCAGACGTCCGAATGAATCAGATAAAACATGGTACAATCGCATACAAATTATCAGGGCGTTTTCTTCTTTCTTAACAACATTGAATTACTCTTCCTTTCTTCCTGTTTTACCGAAAATAAAGAATATATATACGCCTTATATCTACACGAAAGAGGAAATAGAATCTTTGTTCATTGCATGTGATAACTTAGAAACAAAAAGTACTCGTTATAACTCAATAGTCATGATACTGCCATGTTTGCTAAGATTACTGTATGGTTGCGGTTTACGATTGGGGGAAGCGCTGTCCCTATCCTGTACCGATGTGAATCTTCAAGAACAGTATGTCGTGGTTCGGAATACAAAGAATGGAACAGACCGACTGATACCACTTTCTGCATCATTAACAGCGATCATTAGTGACTATATGAGTCATAGAAAGCATTTTCCATTAAGGAGAAATACAAATTTACTGTTTGTGCACCCGAACGGTGATAGTTGTGATAGTCACAAAGTGTACAATTGGTTTAGAAAAATTTTATTCCAGGCTGGAATACCTCATAAAGGAAAGCATCAGGGACCACATTTGCATCATCTAAGACATACTTTCGGTGTTCATTCTTTGGCTAAGATGGCAGAAGACGATATTGATTTATACTACTCCCTGCCAATTCTTTCTACTTACTTAGGACATACATCAATTGCCAGTACGAATGCATATGTTCGGTTGACATCAGAAATGTACCCTTCTATTCTTACTAAGGTTAACAATATATCTCCATTTTTATTCCCTGAATTATATAATCATGACAATTATGAAAACAGTTGATTTTTCTAAAAGTCTTGCAGACTTTCTAACTAAATATTTGCCAGCAGAAAGAGGTATGAGTTATAATACTATTACATCTTATAGAGCAACATTTATTTTGCTAATCTCGTTTATGGAAAATGAAAAAAAGATACGACCTGAAAAGCTGATGTTTAGCGACCTTACAAAAAAATGTGTAGATGATTTTCTTAATTATCTGGAAACGGTTCGAAAGTGTAGTATTTCAACACGTAATGTAAGACTAGCAGCATTGCATTCCTTTTTTAAATTTGTTCAATATGAATGGCCTGAGCAAATAGATGAATGTCGAAGAATCTTATCAATCAAAGTTAAAAAAACAAATAAAGGTTCTATTAATTATCTGACAATTGATGGTATAAAACTTCTATTGCTCCAACCTGATCTATCTACAAGTAAGGGTATTCGTGACCTAGCGATGATTGCATTGATGTACGATACAGGTGCACGAGTGCAGGAAATTATTGATCTAACTCCTTTTAGTTTACGACTAAACAAACCTTATACAATTAAAATAGTCGGAAAAGGAAACAAAGCCAGAATAGTTCCATTAATGAACGAAGAAGTTATCCATCTGAAAAATTATATGTCAAAGAACTCTTTGCTTGAAGATTATGCCAATATGTACCCTTTGTTTAGTAATACCCGTAAAGAAAAACTAACAAGGGCAGGTGTTACACATATTCTTCAGAAATATGCCTCAATGGCAAGGAAGGAAAATCCTGTGCTCATACCAACAAAAATCAGTTGCCATTCGTTAAGGCATTCAAAAGCCATGCATCTATTACAAGCGGGTGTCAACTTAATTTATATCCGTGATATTCTTGGGCATGAATCAGTAACAACAACCGAAGTTTATGCTAAGATTGATTCTAAACAAAAACGAGATGCAATAGAAATGGCATATGTTGGTGTTGTGAAAAAAGAAGCCCCGATATGGATTAAAAATGAAAATCTTTTAGAATGGCTCAAGAATTTTAAATAAGATATAATGTAAAGTAGAATGTCTTAATTATCACAAAAGTAATGGTTAGCCATATTCTACTTTACATTATTGTTTACTTTCCATAACCATTTCCTAGGGCACCAGCTGTTTCAAATAAAATTCCCGTACCACCGACGATGGAGTCAAAAAAAGAAAAGGCATCTTTATTTTGTATAATTTCATAGTCTTTGCCCACAACACCTAAAACAATTTGTGTATCAGTTCTAATAGTACTGTGAAAATTGGGGACTTCTAAAGTTTGTCCTAGTTCGGTTTTGGAATACAGCGGTAATTTAATAACCTCATAATCCAGACCAGCGAATTTAATAGCCTCTTGGCTAGTGGGGTAGTCCGATACTATTTGACCTAAATTGTGCCATGCTTTTTCCTTTACAGAAAAGAAAGCATGTTTCTGTGTTTGTTCATTGAAATGAATTTGATGTGCCATGATATAAAGAATTAAAGGTTACAAACTATTTTTTTTTACAACATTTTTTCCAAAGAAAAAACGGAAAAAAAGAAAGCAAGATGCCAGTAGACTTGCATGCAGTTGGTGCTATAAGTCCCGTAGGGTGGGTAAGGGAAGCGCAGCCCATTATGCGCACCAACTCTGGCAAGACTACTATCTTAGCTGCCCTTTTTGTTCGTTTATTTGGATAAATTTCACCCTCGTTTTTTATTGAACAGAAAAGAAGCCTAGATTAAAAAAATTGTAGTGCAGTCACATTTTAAATTTTGAGTAAAAAAAAATCCCCTTAGGATCGATTTGAAACTAAAGGGATAAATTTTTATGGACTTTATTAGGAATGTTTGTTTAAACAGTACTAGCAGTTATGGAATCGCTTGTTAATGGATCATTAGATCCAAAGAAAAAAACGCTAATTATTTCTTGAAATAAAGGGCAGGCATTGGGAATTTGGCTAAACAATGTCATTGAAGAGCGCAGTTTACGTGTATCTAATTCATTAAAAATGGTTTCAATGGCTCTATGTTTATATGTTAATAAAAGTGCCGCCATTTCTTCTAAATGTTTCCCTAGTATTGGATGTTCCAAATAAATAGTTGCTTCAGTGAGATCATGTATCCCATAAAAAACAGCATTTTCACTACTACCCAAGCCTCTTAATTGCGGGAATATGAACCACATCCAATGTGTTTCTTTTTTGCCTTGCGATAATTCATTAAAGGCAGTAAGATACATTTTGTTTTGTGCCTCTAAAAAGCGAGATAGATCAATTTTTTTTGCATGCATGGCAGTGATTTTTATAAAAAAAAAGAATCTGCAAAAGTAGCAAAAAGAAAAGTGTATTTAATTTTTTTAAGAATTTTGCAACGTTATTTTATGATTTAAACTTTGTCTTTTTTTTAGCAAAAGACTTTAATCAACTATGGTCTTATAGTAAGTTCTATGTTTTCTTTTTAAATTTAAAGAGCAATGGATCCTCTTCAATTCGTTGCATCTCTGCGGCAACGATCTCTACAATATCTTGTTTTATTTGCAAGTAATTTTTCTGAATTTTCATGGTATCTATTTCTCTAATAATAGGAATTTCTTCATAATGGGCTTCTTCTTTTGCAATAGCATCATGATCGTTTTGAATGGAGCAGTGAAAGGTTTTGAGTACTATTTTGCAAGTGGGGTCATCTGCCACCATACCCACAAAATCGCCAGAACTGAGAGTTGCAATTTTAGAAGGTGGAATGGCAGCTTCCAGTTGCTTTGAACGACTGATAGAAGTATCACCACTGTTGATAGACAAGCTTTGTCGGTCTTGCATTATTTTTCCAAAACGTTCAGACAATTGTTTGGCTGTGTCACCACTCACCTGGCCTGAAATAATATTTCCAACGATATTCATAATCACGTCTGCAAGTTCTCTTCCGTACTCTTTACGGAGTTGACTGCTATCTTGAATTCCGAGACAAGTCGCCACTTTATTACTTCTAGCTGTCGCAATAAGGCTGTCAATATTGTTTAGATATAAAGTTGGGAACTCATCAAATATCAAACTTGACTTATGGTTGCCTTTGGTATTTACCAATTTTAAAAGCCGGTTGACATAGAGCGAAATAACGGCTCCATAAACCTGTATTTTTTGTGGGTTGTTACCCATGCAAACTATTTTTGGAGCTAGTGGATTATTAATATCCAGTGAGAAATCATTGCCCGATAAAATATAATATAGCTGCGGAGAAGACAATCGCGCCAATGCAATTTTAGCCGATGCAATTTGTCCCTCTAACTGGTCTACTGCATCGTTTAGGTACGCATTTACAAAGGGGTTGATGAGTACTTCAATTTCTTTTTCGGTTTGTAAAACACTAAAGAGATCATCATAGTCTATTTGCATGAGTTCGATTACGTGCGGAAGCGTACAAAATTCACCGTCTTTGTATTTTTTCAGGAACCAGATAATTGCAGTTAGAAAATTGATAGGAGACTCAACGAAAAAATCACCTTGTTTTTTGATCCATTCTTTGTTAAGCCCCATTAGTATGGTTCTGGCACTTTCGGCTGCATCGGTACTATCAAACATGGCGGCAGGATCAAGCGGATTGCACCTATGACTTCGAGACAGATCATCAAAATTAATTACATAAAATGTCGGCGGTATTTTATATAGATTTCTGTATTTTAAATAGGCATTGTAAGTAATTTTAGAGAGGTCGTCAAATTTAAAATCGTAGACAAATAGCGTAAATCCCTTTTGAATGTGTTGGGTAATAACGTGCCGAATTACAAAATACGATTTACCAGATCCAGGACTTCCCAAGACCAGTAAAGCTCTAAACGGGTTGATGATATTAATCCAGCTTTTTCTGACTTTATCTTTTAAGAAATATTGAGCCGGTAAGTTGATTGAATATTCATTTTCCAGTAAGCGTTCTTCTTGTGGAAAGGTCTCGTTCTCTGTATTGAAAATGTCATTAGAATTGAGTTTTTGAGATATAATCCGGGAAAGTAAGATACCACCTGAAAGAATTAGAAGATAACCAATCGAACAAACAGTTACGTACAGAATAGCAGTGAAATTTACATCGATTTCAATAGATAGAATCCATTCGCTACCATAGAAAAGCAGCAGTCCAATTAAAATTAAATAAGCTGCTTTTTTACAGTTCATTTTTTCGTCTTTTTTACCCTTAGCACCTAACAAGGAAATAGTCAATAATCCTAGAGCGATTAATTTTGACTTTAGAAAAAACGAAAACAAATTTGTTTTAAAAATCGTGGTCATTATACGGTCCATAAATACATTTTCAATTCCCCATTTTTCAAAGGCACTAAAACAGTAATAGTAGAAATGCAGTAGTAATATAACAATACTTATCAGACGGGTCATGTCTAAAATTTTGCGAAGTGCTTGTTCGTTTTCTCCAGTTTGCATAGCCATGTTAAATGATTTAGAGTTGTTAATTCGGTGCCTGCTGTTTGCGTTTATTTTTTTTCTTCTTTTTAAAGTCTTTAGACACATAATTCAAAGCTTCTTCGGGGTGTAATAAAAGCTCCAATACCGAACTTGATGAAGAGTTGTTTCTTAGATATTCCATTGGATCAAAAGGAGCTTTTGTATCATAAAAATTCTTTCTTTTGTTGGGAGAAGGACTTATGTTTTGTAGCGCGTTTTCAAAAGTAGGAACTTCCATTTTTTTACAGTGTTCTAGAACTGCTTTGGCACTATAGGCTTTCCCTAAATCACTTCCATTAAATACACATTTGATGCGGTGATCGACATAGGTAATTCCATAGACTATTCCCGATGCATTGGTTCGTAAGGCAGTATGAATTCCTTTGTTCTTTAAGTTATTTTTAAAATGAAATATCGAATCAATGGGTTTGAACAATACTTTATCAATTTCGTTCTTGACATAGCTTCTATATTTGGTGCGATCTACTTTGTTTTTTTCAAAGCGTTGTTGCAAATTCGATAATGTTGGCTTGTTATAAAAAAGACTGGCTTTGATGGGAACTCCAATGGGTTTTCCTGATGCATCTAATATTCGATACAGTAGTCCATTGTTTTTAAATAGGTGTGAGTTTTCTTCCCCTCGATCCACTTGTACGTTGTATTGATTGAGTACTGCATTTAACTCCGGAATGCTGGTGTATTTATAAGTGCCGATTGTTACTGCTAAGACTTTCTGTATTTCAGATTTAGTTGTTCCTTTTCCATAAATTATTTTGGGAGTAGAAAGTATCTCTTCTGTCAATTGTTGCTCTTTTTTATGACTTTCGGCTGGCACTAAACCAAATTGTTGTTCGATGCTTTTTCTAGCGATTTCAGACTGGTTTCTGCCAATATTATGTATGTCAATTCGTGTTCCATCAGATCGTACTTTTATAGATACGATGTGAATGTGTGGATGACCCGCATCTTCGTGTCGATAGAGTATATAAGGTTGTTTCTCAAAACCAATTTTAGACATATACGCATTGGCAATGGCCACTAATTTTTCGTTTGAAATATCATTTTCCGAGCGATCAAAATTGAGGGAAATATGAACGCTATTTCTAGTAACATTTTCATTTAATTGCAGTTGTTTTTGCAGAAAATCAAGTTTGTTTTTAGCAGTAGATGCATTCAAATCCAGAGAACAATTTCCTCCACCAAGACACTGCGCCACTCCTAATGAAATTTTATTTTCATTATAGAGAACCGTTGCTCTAATTGAAGTTCCTGTTTTTATGATTGCAACCATTTTTTGGTAAGTAAGTGCATTTGATTTTGTATTTGATGAATGGCGGTAAAAATGAGATCTCTTTCTGCCTCATGTGCGAGAATCCAGTTTCTAAATTCAGGAAAATCACTGATAGTATGCAGCTTTTTTACCGATTGGTTGAAATTGTTTCCAATACCATTTAAGTCATTTCTAAGCTGTATTAATTCGAGTATCATTTCATCCATAGATTCATTTCTGTATTTTAAAACAACGGGTTTTTGGAGTAGGTTTTTCCGAGCGTACTCGCTTAATTTTCTGCAGATGGATTTTTTAAATCCATTATGTAATAGCTCGTATTCTTCATTTTTCAATCTGAGATGCAACCATTTTGTTCTGTTTTTACCCACGTCTTTCATCATCTTTTTATTTAGTATTTACAGTATAATCTTTCAAGAAGCCCTGCCCACGAGTTCCGAGTATGGGGCAGCAAGATATCGGTTGTGATACAACCGGACATCTTGCCGTTAGCCTTGACGCTAACTTAAATGTTCTTCAGAATGATTTTTATAATTCACTCTCTAAAATTTTAATCTAAAGTATTGAACAAGAAATAGCTGTGCAATCCCAAGCAAATTATGACAAGGTTCAAAAGCGCTATTGTTTATACTTTTACTAGAGAAAAATTCTAACTTTTAAATGCGTAAATTATGATTACAACAAATGATGTGGCCAAGGTTTTTGATACGGTACTCAGTATCCCTGGCATGAGTGAACTGGTGAAGATTGATTTAAAAATTTCACGCAAAAATGTATTGTTATTGAGTCATGTAATTAACAAAGGACTTGACAAGGACAATGATAATTCCAAAGATCTTTTATTACAATTGTCTCAAGAGGGTATAGATGATTTAAAAACCATTTCTGCTGATTGTTTGCATAAAGCAGGCTTAATAGAACTCAATGAAAAATTATCTGTTCTCAGCGCGAGTTGTAAGTAAAAATTGGACACTCATTATTACAGCGTAAGCCTTCCAGAAATATTTTTTTTGAAAGGCTTACGCTTTTACGATCACAAACAATGAAGATTGCCTGATTTAGAAACATTTTGGCTTTATTTTGATAGGTACTAAACCAAATTACAACGATAGCTTTGTAAAGTGTTTGTAGGATACTAGGAGATCCATTTAAGAATAATTTAAATTTTTTATTATGAAATTTAAAAGCCCATTCGAAAGTTTAATCGTTGAAATAATTTGTCTTCTTTTTGCTCTTTTATTTGTTTATGCAGCTGTGAGTAAAGTTCTTGATTTTGAAAACTTTCAAGTGCAATTGGGACAATCTCCATTACTAAGTGCTTTTGCTTGGTGGATTTCGTGGATAGTACCTTTTCTTGAATTGTTGATCGTTATTTTATTAATGATCCCAGTATGTAGAACGTTAGGTTTATTCTGTGCTTTAAGTCTTATGACAATGTTTACTGTCTACATTTTTATAGTGTTACATTTTAGTTCTTTTATTCCTTGTTCTTGTGG
Source organism: Flavobacterium sp. TMP13 (assembly GCF_050847115.1). Taxonomy (NCBI): domain Bacteria; kingdom Pseudomonadati; phylum Bacteroidota; class Flavobacteriia; order Flavobacteriales; family Flavobacteriaceae; genus Flavobacterium; species Flavobacterium sp. TMP13. The sequence goes on along the minus strand of NZ_CP193656.1, from coordinate 3,482,692 downwards.
TGGTATTTTAGAAAAAATGAGTTGGAATACACATCTGATATTTAATTTGATTTTTGTGCTTTTTGCGGCTATTGCATTATTTATTCAATTAAAAAGTAATCAAGAATTATTTTTAAGTACTATCAAACTCTTTTGTAAAAAAATATTGATTACTATCGTGCTTAGTGCACTACTGATGATTGTGCTATTTCTACATTCTGAAAAGATAATGCATTCTGAAAATCCTTTTATAAGGCGTTATCCTCAACATCCGATTCAGATGACATATACGAAAGATTTAAAATTTAATTCCTATTATTTTTCTGGATTTAAAAAAGGAAGAATTTATTTAGGGAACTATACCGATGCTCTGCATTTAATTTCTTTGGATTCCAAGTTAAAAGATGAGCGACCAATTACTATTTCTTTTAATCATAAAGAGATGCTTTTTTCATCAGCACGAATATTAGTACGTGGTAATTATTTTTATTTAATTGATGGTAGTGTACCAGCCGTTTTTAAAGGAACAGTTTCTGATTGGGTAATTAAAGATGAGTTTAAAGAGCTGCCTTATTTTAATTTAGCAGAGCCTATCGATAGTTCCCGCCTTCTATTTAGAAGTAGCCGAGGAAAGAATAGAACAAGTGTTTTAGGTATTTATAGTGCTAATTCACTATCAAAGATTACTTATAATGGCGATTTTTTGAAGCAGCAGATTGATGGTGTTTTTGATACAGATGGCATGTTACTCTATGAAGAAAACTTGAAGCAATTTGTTTACCTCTACTATTACCGCAATCAATATGTAGTGGCAGACAACAATGCAAAAGTCTACCAGATAGGAAATACAATTGACACTAATTCAGTTGCAAAAATTAAAGTAGCCAACCTCAAAAATGGACAAGTAAAAACAATGGCTGCGCCTGCTCAAATGGTAAATCGACACTCCGTTATTTTTAAAAACTTACTGTTTGTACATTCTACTATTAAGGGCAAATATGAGAATGATACACTTTGGGAGCAGGCATTTATTATTGATGTATATGATTACCAAAAAGATAAATACTTGATGAGTTTTCCAATTTATGCCATAGGACAGAAAAAGCTTCAATCTTTTTTTGTCACAGCAAATCATTTATACGCGATCATAGGAGATCAATTAGTAATGCATGAAATTCAACCAATATTAAAAAACGAAATAGATGTCAAGTAAGTTAAAGGTTTTAAGACATAAAAATATACTGGCCAGTATCAGGAAAAAGATCGAAAACCTGTAGAAAAAAGTAGATCAAAGTTTAATTTAATATTTAATATTATGAAAACATTATTTTTAAAAAACATCGCTCCATTTGCCGTAATTGCAATGGGAATTTCAGGAGCTTTTGCAACCACTTCAATGCAAAATGCATCTAGTAGTGTGGCGCCAATTGGCTACACCTTAGGTGCGCAAAATAAGTGTAATATTGAAGTCAGTTGTAGCACTAATAGTACCAACCCTGTTTGTCGCCAAGGTATAACCTCTGGACCGCAGGCTTTTGGTAAAAATGCTCAAGGGAATTGTGATGTACAGTTGTACAGACCTTAATAATTCTCATTAGAGATTTATAAGCGAACAATGCAGTTTCAACTTGAAACTGCATTGTTTTTTTGCTTTTATTTTATTCCATTTACAATCCATGTAGATGGCATATCTTTTAAATAATAATCAAACCAATTTTGCATTCGCTTGCTAATATCTATCTGGTTTTTTGGGTCTAAAACAACATGCGTTTCATTTGGATACTGTAGCATTATGGTGGCTTTTCCAAATCTTCGCAGCCCCAAGTAAAATTCCATACTTTGACGTGGATCCACTTGCGGATCATTTTTTCCGGTCCATAAAAGTAATGGTGTTTTAACTTTTTTTACATGAAATAGGGGAGAACTAGCATTATAGAGTTCGGGTGCTTCAAAAGGCGTTTTTTCTAACATAAAGTAGGTGCTCCCAAAGCGCCACATTTCTGGTTTGCCTGTACCTCTACTAAGTGTAAAATATAAACTATTCAAATCGGTGAATGCGCCTCCAGCAATAGCGGTCTTAAATAGACCTGTTTGTGTTATTGTGAACACCGTCTCATATCCGCCAAACGAAAATCCTACAAGACCAATTCGCTCCGGATCAACAACATTCTTCTCTAGAACTTTTTCAACTCCAGATTTAATGCAATCAACTGTAGCGTTACCAACATTTTGATATTCATGAATGATGTCTGGTAAAAAGATAAAGTAACCTTGCGTATTAAAATTAGTTTCGTTAAAACCATTTTCATTTAGCAAACTTGGTTTTTTATAGTGATGTAATTCTTGAGATTTTAATTCATAGATATGAACAATCATCGGATATTTTTCCAATGAATTGTAATTGGCGGGATAGATTAAAACACCTTTAAGCTCTTTTCCAACTGAATTTTTATACGTTAGTAATTCAGCTTTTCCCCAAAAATAATTTTTCTGTTGCGGATTGCTTTGAATAAATGGAGCACTTACACCTAATTTATTGATCGTAACTAATCGCGGAGATAGATCAAATTTTTGTTCTCGAAAAATCAAATTGTGATTTACAGGACTGTAAAATGGTTGGTCTATATAAGAATCGCTGTAAATGATAGCTTGTTCCTTTGAATCACTATTCCATGTGAAATAACCCGATTTTCCATCGGCTCCATCTCCACGCAAATATATTTCTTTTTTTAAGTTATAGCTTTCAACATGATTGTCATCAAAAATCGAAGAATAATGTAATTTAAGAGGAATGTTAACGATGCTAAATTTTATTTTTGATTCTCTCCCATGAGTCAGCCTTCGACTAGAACTGCCATCGGGTTTCACTTGCCAAATATCGTATTGATCGTAAAGTAGAATTTCATTATCTCCTGTAGTCCACCCTGGATTGCCGCGGACACTTTCTCGTGTAAATAATTCTTCTTTAGAAGTAAATTTTGTGTCAATATTTTTTGTGATATTGGTATGTCTATCTTCTTTAATAGTGTAGACCCACCAATTATTGTCTCTGAAATAAGCAATGAAATTACCTCCGGGTGACGTAAAGATATTTCCTTTACTAGCAGGTAGTTTTTCTAAAAATAAACGCTTTTCAAATGTTTTTAAGTTTACTAAATAATAGTCTCTAGGAGAATTGTATTCCAATTGAGGTTCGTAATCCTTTGGGTTAGATAAAATAGCAAATTCTTTGTCACCCGTAAGAGAAATTTTGGGGAGTTCGTCAGTTGTCAATTGTTTTATTTGATTTTTTTCAGGTATCCATAAAGCATTTTTGATGGCTATCTCATATTGACCATGCATATTCTCATCAGTATAGACCCATTGATCATTTCCATTCCATATTTCTACATCCGATTTTGAATCGTTTTTTAAATACTTATTCTTGTTTGTAACATTAAAAAATACTCTTTGTAAATCATCAGAAATCAAAAGCTGCGGGTTATCATGAATTAATAAACTATCTTTTGCCAACGTGGTATTAATAGAAGGGAGTTCGTATAATTTTTCTTTTTTAAAATTATAGTAAAACAGTGATTCTATATAATCGTTTTCTGCTGCAGTAAAAAAAGCAACTGATTTTCCGTCCTTTTGCCAGGAATATCCATCAAATTCATTTTTATTATTTTGTATTATAATCTTTTGATTGTAAGGGCTTTTAAGATTTAGACTCGCTACTAAAAATTCTTTATTTGTTTCTGCTCCAAAAATTAAACCTTGTTCATTTGGGCTCACTGAAAATGTGCTTACACCTTTAATTTCTTTTTCTATTTTTCCCGAAGGCGTTCTAATTGTCAATAAATTTTGTTGTAATTCGGTCTGCGTTGAAATAATTAAAAGATCATTTTTTATAGAATAATGGTATTGTTTTACTTGTCGAATAACTTCTTGTTCTCCAGTTTTTAAGTTTGTGATCAACAAAGTATCTGACCTCTTTGCTAGAAAAAAATTATTTATTGTAAAAAGACTGCTTTCCGTACGAGGAAAGGCATATCTTTTTTTTGGAGACTTTATATGTTGTACAAATAGTGTATCGACATAATTTTCATAAGTTAAATTATAACTTGCCCAGTTGCCATCCAATGAAATTTTATTGATATTCAACTCACTCCATAAATGATAATCAGCAGCAGCTAGTTCTTTTTTTTGCACCACCTGCCCCCATAAGGGACAGGCTACTAATGGCAAAATAAATAAAAGAACTAAAACTAAAAATGGGGGTAAATTCAGTACCCTTGGGTATAATCTTCTATAAGTTGGACTATTTGTCAACATAATTGTACTATTTTAATATCCAGGATTTTGTGGTCGCAGATTGGGATTTGCATTCAACTCATTTTGAGGGATAGGAAATAAGGCATTGGTGGTTTTCCAACTGGGTTTTATAGCTGATAATTGCATATCAAGTTTTCCAAACCGTTTTAAGTCAAAGAAGCGATGGCCAAACTCTGAAAAAAGTTCCAATCTCCGTTCCGTTAGAATGGCTTGAAGTATGTCTTCTTCGTCAATAGCTGTTGTATTGGTTAAACCGGCACGATTTCTAATTTTATTTAGATCTTCCTTAGCACCAATTAAATCGCCTTGTTGTGCTCTCGCTTCAGCTCTTATTAAGTATTGTTCGGCTAAGCGAAAAATAACCGAATACTCTACTGAGCTAGGTGTGAATTCCTGTTGTTTGTATTTATAAGGATGAAACCAAGTTGAATTTCCGTCAGTGACGGATCTTATCCAACTCTGTTTGCGTTTATCAGCTGTGGAGAATGCATTGACCAAATTATCATTTAAAGCTACAGATGGTGGCGGTCCACTTTCGAATATAAAATGTAATCCTTCAGCAGTATTTTGTCCTGCTGTTGCAGACTGCAGTTGAAAAATAGTCTCGTGAGAATCAATCAAAAATACTTGATCTAAATTCGCTTCTAACTGAAATGAATCAGTTTGGTTCAGCAGTGCCGAAGCTTCGTTGGAAGCTTCGGCATAAGAGCCACTGTAGAGATAGACTCTTGCCAGTAAGGCTCTAACCACATATTTATTTACGCGAACTCTTAAACCATTATTGTAATTCTCTGTCAATAGCTCACCAGCTGTTTCTAAATCCTTAGTAAGTAGTTTATAAACTTCTTCTATTGAAGTTCTAGCTACCGCACTATTTTGAGTATAGTCAGTTGCTACTATGTATGGAATGGCACCATAAATATTTACAAGATAAAAGTGCGACAACGCTCTTACAAATAATGCTTCACCAGTAAGTTGCTTCATTTGCTCCTGAGTTAAAGCAGTGCTTTTTGAAAGTCCTTCAAGGACAGCGTTGGCACTATAAATTTGATTGTAAGTTGAATTCCAATATTCTAACATGTCGGGTGATGTGGGAAGAATACTGTTGTAATAAAAATTAAAACTGGTATTGGAAGGTAAGCCATAGGGTACCATTTCGTCGGTGTAATTTCCGAGTTGACTAGATAACCCAGAATTAGAACCAGTCAGGAATCCGCTGTCTCTCATTTTAGAATACAAATCTGTTGTGGCAGCATTTGCCGTTGCATATTCTTCAAATACAGCTGGGCTGTTTAATTGTGATTTTGGCAAATCGACTTCTACAAAGGATTCGCAAGATTGCAAAAGTAGTACCGTTAGCAAAGTCAGCAGTATAATGGCTTTACAAAAGATTGCAGTGTTTTCAAGTGTTTTTTTCATGGTCAAATAATTAAAAAATTAATTGTATTCCGGCAGTAATTATCTTCAAAGGAGGGAGATAACCATATTTGGTGAACTCGGGATCACCATCATCATATTTTGTGAAAGTCAGAAGGTTTTGTCCTTGCAGCGTAATTTTAAATTGGGTATCTTTTATTTGTATAGGAACATCGTACGTAAGTGAAATATTTTTCAATCGTATAAAAGAAGCATCCACAATAGCAGCATCACTTTCACTGTACAAATATTCAGCGTTGGCCGCATCACTGCCGTACGAAGTTGTAAATATTTGATAAGAGTTTACATCAGCGGGCATTTGCCAACTGTCCAATTTTCGAGTTTGTTGGTTAGACATTTGTCCTGCAAAACCCATGGGGTACGAGAAATTTTTCTGTTTTACAAATTGGAATAAAAAAGCAAGTTTCCATTTTTTATAGGATAATTGATTCTCGATTCCACCATAATACTCTGGATTCAGGTTTACTACGGTTTGTTTGTCTTCTGGGGCGGAAATTGTTTCATCTCCGTTCAAATCTTCAAATTGAAACACTCCAGTTTGAGGGTCGACTCCGTTATATTTATAAAGCAATCTTATATTTAATGGTTCACCGATGCGATAGCTTTGATTGTAGGTAGAACTTTCTAAATTTGGAAATGCAAGTAGCTTATTTTTCTCGAAACTAATATTGAAATTCGTCACCCATTTAAAGTTCATTGCTTCAATATTAGAAGTGCGTAGCGATAATTCAAGACCAGTATTTTCGACGGTCGCATCCAAATTAGATTGTAATGAGGTAAAACCAGTAGTACCAGGAAGCGGAACGCCAACTAGTTGATTGGAAGATCGGTTTTGGTACCAAGCAAAAGTGGTAAATATTCGGTCGCTTAAAAAACCTAATTCCATAGCAACTTCTAATTTTTTATTGGTTTCCCATCCAAAGTCGGCATTGTATAGGCGAGCAGGTTCTAATCCAACCGTTCCATTGTATGGAATGCCATTAGTAACGTAGGTATTCAAAAATTGATAATCTCCAATTTGATCGTTACCTGTGGTTCCGTAACTTCCTCTCAATTTTCCAAAACTCAACCAAGAGCTAGTCTCCAATAATTTTTCTTTCGAAAACAACCATGCAGCACCAATGGCTCCAAAGTTGGCAAATTGATTGCCTGGTCCGAACCTGCTAGAACCGTCACGACGTGCGGTAACATTTATAATGTAGCGTTGCAGTAGGTCATAATTTACCCGCCCAAAAAATGCTTGGTATTTGTATTTTGTTTCGTCATCTAACAGCGCATTTACAAAAGAAGCAGAGGCTAAATTGTTAATTAAACTGTTAGAACTAAAACCGTTTCCTGACTGAAAAAGTCTGGTTGTAGTTTGAGTTTGAAAAGTTGATCCTACTAAAATTCCTAATTTTCCAGAACCTAGTTCTTTTTCATAGGTAATTTGTAGTTCAATTATCCAAGACGAGCGACCCGTATTATTGGTATAAATAGAAGAACTTGCACTAGAAATATTGTAAGCAGGGTTGTATATCGTGGAGGGATTCGTGCGCGTTTCTACAGTGCTAAGATCTGTATAACCAAAATTACTTTTAATCACTACATTAGGTAAAATGGCATAAGATAGTACCGTGTTCGCAATCAAATCATTCGTTTTGGCTAACGATTTTGCATTAAGGTAACGTAGCGGATTGTCCCAAGTTCCATTTTCCCAGTTTAAATTACCAGCATCATCGTAGAGAGCGGGGGCATTGGGCGGAAGTGAACGGGCATCATAGGTAAAATCAAAAGCAGGCTGATTATTATTTTGTACGTTATAATTCGTTGAAAAATTCAGACGAAATTTATCATCTTCAGAGTGGTGGTTTAAATTAAATTGAGCGCCTCCTCTTTTGTAACCGAAATCTCCAGCAAAAACAGTGGTTTCTGTATGATAGTTACCACTGAAAAGAAATTGCGTATTTTCAGATCCGCCAGATACTGTACCCTGAAAATCATTTATTTGCGACGTTTTGCCAAGCAGTTCTTTCTGCCAATCAGTATACCTGTTCTGGTCCCACGTTCCATTAACATCATAGTCCCAATCGTTGTATTGAGTAATCCCATCATTAGCAAATGCTTTCTTGCGCATATCAAGATACTGAGTGGTATTCATCAAATCCAAAAAGCGGGTTACTTTTCCCGTTCCTGTAGCGGCAGTAATCGTAAATTCGGTTTTACCTACCTTTCCTTTTTTGGTTGTGATTAGCACTACACCATTGGCACCTCTTGAACCATAAATAGACGTAGCATCGGCATCTTTTAAAACTTCAATGCTGGCAATATTGTCCGGATTAATATTGTTTAGCGGACTAGTAGTAGTGGGTAAAATGGTAGACGTTTGATTGTATCCAATAGGATCAGAGGCATAAGGTACACCATCAACAATATATAACGGAGCATTAGCATCAGACCGAAGGCTATTTTGTCCTCTAATTTTAATTTCAAAGCCACCTCCAGGAACACCTGTGGTTTGCGTTACGCTAACGCCTGCCATACGACCTTGCATGGTAGCGAGAACATTGGTTACGGGTTGTGTTTCGATGTCTTTGGCAGTGATGCGGGCAATACTTCCAGTTCGTTCACTCTCTTTTACCGAGTAGTAACCTGCATTCACCCTAACTTCTTTAAGCGTAGTAGTATCGTATTGTAGAGTAATAGCAATTGAATTTCGATTATTCACAGGAATAGTTGCCGTTTTAAAACCCATGAACGAAACTATTAGCGTATCATAAGCTTGAGCAGAAATACTAAATTCTCCACTAAAATCAGTAATGGCAGAAACGGCTTTGTTGTTTTTAATCACAATAGAAACCCCGGGCAATGGGTTGGAACCGTCAGTTACCGTACCCGAAATAATAATGGGCGGCAAACGGTTGAGGGCTAAAGATTTGGCAAAAAGGGTAGGGTTTGGCAGGCAAAAACCTAAAAAAAATAGGCATAAAAGTGACCTGCACCGATAGTAAAATGAAATATTATTCATAATATTGGTTAGTTAAATGAAACATCAGTTTTGTTAGCTACGGTCCTCTATGTTAGTTAGTCGCTGCGTTAGAGGGCCATTTTTTATGTATTAAGTAAACGGCTTAATGGTCATAAAGAAGATTTTATTTAAAGCATAGGCAATATTTTAAAAGGTTTCTTTTTTTGAATGTGAAACTTTAAAAATATTAGGCAAGTAGCTAAGAATGAAAGGTAAGTTTTTGCATAAAAAAAGCGCGGAACTCAGCTTATCGAACAGAGGTACTGGCGGCACCAACCACAATAAGTGAGCCCACGCCAATGACGTGAGCATCTTACTTATCCTCTCGTGGTTTTAAAAACGCCAGTTTTCTGTTCGAGATTCAAAGCGAATGCTTCAAATATTTTAGTTGAAGAATCGCAAAATTAATAAACTTTACTAATAAAAGTAAATGTAAACAGTTCAAATATAATAAATTAATTCGGTACGCCAAAGCGTAACAAATATTTTTTTTCTTTAACCTTACTTGCATGTGTGGAAGAGACTCAAGAAAATATAAAAATTAAAATTGCTATTAGTTTAAATAAACTTTTAGATAATAGTAAAAAAATTCTTCAAGATAATATAACTAGTGAAGAAATAAATACAAGTTATAGCGAAATAGCTGATAATTCTGACGTACGTAAAGCTACAGTATCTGATATATTCAACGCTAAAAAAAGCGCAAATACTTTTACTTTATTTAGAATTATAAAAGCAATGGGTTACGAATTGAAAGATTTTTCTAAAAAATATGATAAAATTACTGAGTCAGAAATTATGAATTTCAAAACAACAAATAAAAAAGATGCGTAGGCATCTTTTTTTGTGGTCGTATTGTTCTTAATCAATGTTTTTTATTTTAATAAAGATACTTGGGAAGTAAATCAAATTTGGAAAAAAATGATTCTTTTGTATTGTCGGGTCTTAATTTTAAAATTGAGTTGTCAATAAAAAATTTTAGCTTAAAGGGATTTCTTTTTAGAAAATCTAAAATTAATAAATTACATTTGAGTTACCAAATCCAATTTCAATGACAGAATTAGGAAAATATTTCAAGCATAAATCGGTCAATAAATCTGAAATAGCTAGGAAAACTGGAATCAGTTCTTCCCGTTTAAGTGAGCTTAGTAGGAATGAAAAAACCAAAATTAAAGCAGAAGAATTATATCTCATTTCTCTAGCACTAGACATTTCTCCAATTGAAATTCTTGAAAAATTATTTGGAAATATTGAATTGAAAAACTAAAATGAAAAAATTAAATTTCATAGATTTATTTGCAGGAGCATCTGGAATGTCAGAGGGATTCGTTAAAGCAGGATATATACCAGTTGCTCATATAGAGATGAATGAAGAAGCTTGCTATACAATTAAAACAAGAGCCGCTTATCATTATCTAAAATCAAAGAAAAAATTAAACTTATATTACAGTTATATAAAAAAGGAAATAACCAGGGAAGAATTTTATAAAAATTTCCCAGATGAAATCCTAAATGCGGTTATAAATATTGAAATAGACGACAATTCTATAAAAGACATTTTTAAAAAAATTAATCCTCAGAATCAAGAGATAGATTTAATAATTGGAGGCCCTCCTTGCCAAGCATATTCACTTTTAGGAAGGCATCAGGATAATATAGAAAATGATCCGAGAAATAAACTTTACATACAATATGGTAGGTTTTTAAAACAATATAGTCCAAGAGCATTTGTTTTTGAAAATGTCCCAGGATTATTAAGCGCTAATAAAGGACAACATTTCAAAAACCTAAAAGCATATTTCAGAAAATTAGGCTATGAAGTATATCACGACACTCTAGACGCTTCGGATTACGGAGTAGTTCAAGCAAGAAAAAGAATTATTATTGTTGGTTGGAAAAAAGAAGCTGACTTCGGCTTTCCTGATTTCGTCAAAACAAAAAAGAAATATACTGTAAATGATGCTTTTGAAGATTTACCAGAATTAAAGCCTGGTGAGGGATACCAATTCATAAATTACAAGAATAAAAAGAATAGTTATCTTGAAAAATTCGAATTACGAAACGGGATTGATTTTGTAACGCAACATATATCTCGTCCTCATAATGAGAGAGATTTAGCTATATATAAAACGGCTATACAGAAATGGAATAATCAAGCTATTAGGTTGAGGTATCCTGATTTACCTGAAGAACTTAAAACTCATAAAAATGAATCTTCTTTTATTGACAGGTACAAAGTTGTTAATGGGTCAGGTTCTTCACATACTGTTGTAGCTCATATTGCAAAGGATGGGCATTACTACATCCATCCTGATGAAGAACAATGTCGTTCAATCTCGGTAAGAGAAGCGGCAAGGTTGCAATCCTTCCCAGATGATTTTTATTTTGAAGGTTCACGTTCGGCAGCATTTAAACAAATAGGTAATGCGGTACCTCCATTAATGGCTTATGCTATTGCTAAAAAAATGAAAGAATTATTATGGCAGATATAACCAAAAGCGACAAAGAATCTCTTGTTAAATTTAAACCAAGAGCTAGATTATTAATACAGTTAGGAGATCAACTCATTAAAAACGAAAGTATTGCCTTAGTTGAATTAGTTAAAAATTCCTACGATGCAGATGCTAATAAAGTAGATATTTACATGGAAAATGTAGATGATCCAAATCAGGGTATAATAATAATTGAAGATGATGGCTTTGGTATGAGTCCTGAAATTGTTGAAAATGTTTGGTTAGAACCTGGAGCTGATTTTAAAAATAATTTAATAAAACAAAATATTACTTCTCCAAAATACAATAGACTCCCTATTGGTGAAAAAGGTATTGGTAGATTTGGTGTACATAAATTAGGTAATACAATTGAACTTACGACAAAATCTAAAGATTCAAATGAAGTTTATGTTAAGATAAATTGGGACGATTTTAATAATTATAAATATTTAGAAGAAGTCCCAATAACTATAGTTGAGCGTTCAAACCCTGTACATTTTAAAAATGGAAAAACAGGTACAAATATTATTATCAGTAAGCTTAGAAAGAAATGGGAAAGAGGAATTGCACGTGAAATAAAACGCTCAATTACTGCGCTTGCATCTCCATTCGAAAATAATGACTCGTTTAAACCCTCATTTGATATAATTGACAAGCCTAAGTGGTTTGATGGATTATTAAATTGGGAGGACGTTAAAGATTATTCTTTATTCAGATTTAAGGTAACGATAGAAGGTAACTCTATCACCGATTTTGAATATGCTTTTACTCCATGGACAACTATGACCAAACTTTACCCAAGAGAAGTAGCAATTAATGATTCACTAATTGAAGCATTCAAAACTTTGAAATATAAAAATGAAAATGGAAAAGATGAAACTTTTTCACTTTCAAATTATAATATTGGTAAGGTGATTTTTGAAGGATATGTTTTTGACCAAGATCCATTTCTTTTAAAAATGGGTGTCTCTGATAAAGATGGTTTTAAAAAGTACTTAAAATCTAATGGAGGTGTAAAAGTGTTTCGTGATGGTTTAAGAGTATATGATTATGGAGAACCCGAAAATGATTGGTTAAATTTAGACTTTAGAAGATTTCAACAACCAACTAAAGCAATTAGTAACAATTTAATTTTAGGAGCTGTTTATTTAGATAGAAAAGACAGTTCTGCTTTAATAGAAAAGACAAACAGAGAAGGTTTTATAGAAGATGATGCTTACAAATTTTTCAGAAATGCTATTCTTCATTCATTGGAAATTGTAGAAACTTTAAGACATACCGATAAAAAAAAACTAAAAGAAGTGTATGGTCCAACTCCAAAATCAGCTCCGTTAGCATCAACATTAAGCGAAGCTAAAATTTATGTTGAGGAAAAAATTAAAGATAGTGAAGTAAAAAATAAAATTGTAAAATACCTTAATAAGATTGAGAGTGATTATAAACGAGTAAGTGAAAATTTACTTAAAGCTGCCGGTGCAGGTTTAAGCATGTCTGTAGTTGTTCATGAAGTAGAAAAAATTCTTTATGAAGTAGAAAAAGTTCTGAAAAGTGAAAATGCCTCTGATAGAGTTTTAAAATTAGTTACACATTTGTCCTCTTTGATAGATGGTTATGCTGAAATAATTCGAAAATCAAACCAGACATCAGAAAATATCTCTCAACTTATTGATCAAGCATTATTCAATACTGAATATAGATTGATGTCGCACAAAGTAGATATTATCAAGCAATACAAATTATTCAAAGGAAATAATAAACTTAAGATTGCTAAAAACCTTTTAATAGGAACAATTATGAATATAATTGACAACGCTATTTATTGGTTAGACCAAAAATCTTTTTCTTCAACCGAAAAGAAAGAAGTTTTCACAAAGAAAATATTCATAGATATTGTCGAAGATCAAAAATTTATATACCTAATAATGGCTGATAATGGTACTGGTTTTTTAATTCCTACAGATGATATTACTGAACCTTTTGTATCTGCAAAACCGGGCGGTATGGGGCTTGGTCTTCACATAGCAAGTGAAATAATGGAGGCTCAAAACGGAAGAGTGATTTTCCCTAATGAAGGTGATTTTGAAACACCCGAGGAATTTAAAAAAGGAGCGACTATAGTATTATCTTTTAAAAAATAAAATATGTTTTTACCAATAAATGGTCGTGTTGCAATAATTGATAATGAAATTGGAGAAGTTGAACCGCTATTCAGAATATTTAGCAAAAATAGAATTCCTTATTTGTTTGTAAAAGGAGATGATATGAACTATTTACCTGAAGAGGATGACGAAAGTAATGATATCAGACTTCTCTTTTTGGATTTAAACTTATTAGGCAATAGAACTCCTGAACCAAAAGAGGTTAAAAGCAGTCTTTTTCCGATTCTAAAAAGGGTTATATCAAAAAACAATTTCCCTTATTCTATTATACTATGGAGTAAACAAGAAGATAAATATACTGAAGCCCTTAAAGAGTTATTCGATGAATCTCTTTCAGATAGAAAACCCATTACTATCGAAAATTTTATTAAATCTGATTTTTTTGATCTTGATGGCAACGTACTAGAAGATTCGGGTAAGAATATAATAGAAGAGATTAGAGAAATTTTATTAAAACATCAGGCGTATAGTACACTTGTATATTGGGAGAACAAAGTACATAAATCGGCTGATAATGTTTTACAAACAATTTTCAATGCTTATGAAGATGAAAATTGGGTCAATAAGACCAATTTCATTATTTCTAAACTTGGAGAAGCATATTTAGGTTTCAGTAATTATAAATCATCTAATTATATAGAGAAAACTAAAGGCTCCTTACAGGCATTTAATAATATTTTTTACGATTCCTTGGAATCTGACATAAATCTAATATCTCATATTAAAGAACAAGCTTTTATATTATTTGATGAACAAACACTAGAGAAAGAAAAACTATTAGATATTATAAATTTTAAACTTTTAGCATCTACTACAGAATTAGATTTAGATTACACAGGTACAGTTTCTGAAGATATAAATCTTAATTCTAATAAAATTTTTGAAACTATTTTAAACGATTCTTTTGATAGGTTCTCTATAATATCTGAAATTACTGGCTTTGATACTTTTGATTCAAAAAAGCAAAATTCTGAGCTAAAGAATGTTTCTAGTGCTAAGAGAAAAAAAATTAGAGAAGAATGGAATAAAATATATTTAGTGGTTACACCATTATGTGATAAAGTTCAAAATAAGCATAGAAAAATAAGAGCAGTCAAAGGGTTTATTATTGATAAGGAATATAAAAAATATATAGATGATAAATCTGAAGCGATTTATATTTCTCCTTCTTTCTATTGCGAAAAAACAAATAAATCTAAGATCATTATTCTGAATTTTAGATATTTTTTCACGTATCCGACAGATAAAAAGTTATTGGAATCACTTAAATATATAAATCCTATTTTTAGATTACGCTCTTCAGTTATTTCAGAAATACAATCTAAATTAGCTAGACATGTAAGTAGACAAGGTGTTTTATATACAGAATAATATTATTGAATGTGATAATAAAATAACTTGTAAAGTTATGTATTTAAAAGAATTGAAGCTCAAATAAAATCAATAGCATCTGCAAGAGAAGGCTATAATGCCGAATTTAAAGTTAAATAGTCAACCCTTAAAAAACACATAAGTTATTGATTGTTAATAACTTATATCATAAAAACATCAGAAAAGAGTCTGCTGTATTGCCGAAAAAGGTATATTAGAGTATAAAAAATCGGCAATATGTTAGGTAAAATAAAACCCGATTTTCAGCAAAATTTATTTCAAACTAGGCTTACAGACCTAATAAACTTAGGACATCCTTTAGTGAAACTTGCTCATGAGCTTAACTGGAATAAAATGGAGTTAGAGTTTCAAAAGCTATATTCAGAGCAAGGAAGACCCTCAATTCCCATTAGAAAAATAGCAGGTTTATTACTTTTAAAAGAGATGTTTAAGGAAAGTGATGAATCGGTAGTGGAGCGTTGGATTGAGAATCCTTATTGGCAATATTTTACAGGAGAAATTTTCTTTCAAAACAAACAACCTTTTGACCCGAGTGAATTTGTTCATTTCAGAAAAAGACTTCAAGAAAGTGGTTTAGAATTTCTTTTAAGTCAAACGGTATCCCTGCATCCAGAGGCAAAAAATGAAAAGGAAGTTCAGATTGACACGACCGTTATGGAGAAGAATATCACCTTTCCAACGGATGCCAAATTAGCAAAAAAAGTAATTGACAATTGTAATAAAATAGCCAATAAAGAAGGAGTTATTCAAAGGCAAACCTATAAAAGAGTAGCCAAACAACATCTTAGAGATGCCTATTTTGGTCATCATCCAAAACGAAAAAAGAAAGCAGTAGCGGCGCGAAAAAAATTACGGACAATAGGAAACAGAGTGATTCGAGAACTAGAAAGAAAATTACCAGAATCAACTTTAAAACAATACGAGAGTGAGTTTGTCAAATACAAAAAAGTGCTCTCACAAGAAAGAAAAAGCAAGGATAAAATTTACAGTTTACATGAACCGCAAACCGCTTGTATTGCAAAAGGGAAAGCTCATAAAGCCTACGAGTTTGGAACAAAAGTAGCTGTAACAAGAGGTCGAAAGACCGGTATAATCACTTCGATAAAGCGATTTGGTGGTAATCCACATGATAGTAAAACTCTCGAAGAATCACTAGCTCAAAGCGAGCGGGTCAGAGAACAAATAGGAGGTACAAGACCAACGATAGCGAGCACGGACAGAGGTTTTAGAGGAGTAACACAAGTTGAGAATACCAAAATAGAAATACCAAAAAACACAAAAGAGAAGTCAAGATATAAACAAGAAGTTGCACGAAAAAGATTTAGAGCAAGAACAGCAATCGAACCAACAATATCACATTTAAAAAGAAACCACGCTTTAGAATTAAATTTCCTAAAAGGCGTGGATGGAGATATACATAATGCACTTTTATCAGGTATCGGATACAATCTAAAAATGAGATTTAACCAAATCAAAGAGCAAATTGTTCTTTGGCTCCAATTTTTAATTCTAATTTTTGAAAATGTAGTTTTTAATATAAATCTAAAAACTCAAAAAGTGAGTTTTTAAGGAATGACTAAATATTCCAAGTAATGTAAAAGGAATTACAGAAGAAGTATGTGCGTTTGCTAATGCTTCAGGAGGAGTTATTTTAATTGGTGTTGATGATCCAAATAACATTAAGGGAGTAACAATAGATAGTGGAAAACGCTCTGCTATACAAAATTCTATAAATGAAATATCTCCAGCTTTAAAATGTGAGTTTTATATTGTTGGTAAAAAGTATCGGAAATTATTTTACTAAATTATTTGTAAAACAACCCAAACCAATATTTGATGATAATGTTTTTAATAGAGAATTATTAACTAAATTGAAATCAAAAGGGTTAATAAATAGTTTTGGGATTTATTCAAAAGATGATACTAAAATAAGAGCTTTAGCTAATTGTTGAAAAATAAAGAGAGATTTATTTAATCATTTACAGGTAAATAAACCCGTTATTATGTGCAATTGTGATTAATGGTTGCATGCAGTCTTTGTATTTATTATATTCAAAATCATTAATATCTTTTATAGCAGGATATATAGTCAGGAAATCTTCTAGAAATTTACTCTTTGGACTGTGGTAATTTAGTATTTCGTAAGCTGATTTTTGTAGTTCGAAAAAAGCATCGAAGTGCATTTCAATAGAAGGTAACTTATCACTTTTTGAGGAGTTGAATCTTTTATCGATAGGGATTAAGTTCCAAATCAAATTATGTGATACAAAAGCATGGGGTACAAAATGATCAATTGCAAAGTTGTCTATTGTTAATTTAGTATCTGTAAATATACAATTTACTGTTCCCAATTCTTTGAATACAATATCCCAATACTTTTTTCTTTGATTTGAAAGTGTTCCTCTGATAGCTGGTTTTATCAGCTTATTTGGAATATCTGGCACGTTTGGATTTCGGGATTGTAGAAACAATGCTAAATTCCAGTAGCAGAAGTCTTTTAGAATTTTTGCATTGGATTTTAAATAAACAATCCAATCAGGATTTATTGTAATTACATCATCATACAGCGCATACAAACAATTGTTGTCAAAATTTTGTGAGGATACATAAATTCTTTTTTTGTACTCTCCGTCATTTTTGTTTTTTTTTTTTGTTTTTGGAAACCAAGGAGACAAGAACCAATGTGGTACATTCTTATCGAAATGATTTAATATCAGCCTTGTGTTGATATTATCTGAATTCTCCAAAATAGCCAACAACTTGTTTTTGTGAATATCGATTGTAAGATTTTCTAAGTGTAAAAGTTGCTGTACTGCATTTTGAATTAAATCTTGCTTTCCAAAGGACACTTTAAAATAATTTACAGTATACCAAGAATTGGTTATCATTCTTGCGAAAAGAGCTCTTTTTTTAATACTACTACTTCCGTTTTCTACTGATTCTAAGATCGCAATTAGCCAGTAAAATTTATAGGTCGCAGAAGTATTTCCAAAAGATGCAGCGAGTTGGGGAGTGGAGAGGTTAGGGGAGAATGGTAGATGCATAATTAATCCTCCCAACCGCAAAGCGTTAGTCCATATCCCTTTGCTTCTGTTAAGTCACTTTTTTTAATTCCATGAGTACAGGCCGAAAGCCCACGGCAATTTTGATTGTAATGGTATTTTTTTGTGCCTTTATTTCCGCAGATGTAAACCTTTGTTTCAACTGTAGAGAAGGCTGTAAGCGAAACCAGCAAAAAGATTAAAGCTATTTTCATGTTTTTTTCAAGTTTACGTACGCATTTATAGTAGTGACAAAGTTATTCTAAATAGTAAATGATCCAATACGGTTTTCCGTAATTCACATTATTTTTATTGATTGCCAAATTAGTTATAGGATTATATCGCACTTTAATTTTCAGTATATTAAAAAGTTAATCAAGATTTAAATGAATTTAGAGTTTTTCAAAAAAAATAAATTCATCATAATAAGTTGATAGATATCGCTAATAATAGTCAATGGTCAATGGTCGATTAATTGCGTTTTTATTTTTAACCTTATTTACTTTTAAACTAATAATTTAAAATAATGGATATGGAAAAAATTTCAATTAGTAAAGTTGTTGAATTTAGAAAACTAAAAGACGGCCCGAAAAGTACTTTTGTAAACAATTTGAAAAAAGTAAAGCCAAAAGTAAATTTATTAGATGAAAGTCCTTCGTCGGGAGGAAATTATTGGACAACATCTCTAAGTACGATTAGTCGAGCCTGTAAAGAAAATAATCATTTTTTAATTCAAGATAAAATTAATGACTTGATTGGAAGGCATGGAACAGCAAAGGCAAAGATTTCGAAAGAAATGTATTTGCGTAATATTGAGCTGCTTCATAACGTAGAAAACTTAGAATTCGGATCATTCTTTCCTGAATCAGATGTTATATATCATAAAAAACCTTGGGATAAATCCGTTTTTAATACAAGTGGAATTTCGATTCAAGTTATTCCGCATCATGTTTTTAGTTATAAGGAAAATAATACATTTAAAATTGGCGCTATCTGGTTTATAGCAAAAAGAGGAGGATATAGTAAAGAAGAAATTGGACTTTTTTCAGAAGCACTTTATCAATACTTAAATTTGAATTATTCCAAAGAGTTTCAGATTAGTACGGAATTGTGCTCAACTTTCGATGTTTCAAGTCTAGAACATATTCACTACAAAATGTTAGAGGATAAGTTAATACCTAAAATCTTAGAAAGTACATTAGAATCGTTAAAGTCAATGTGGTAATAATTGAAGTTTGGGATCATTGCTTGAAGTACTAGTAATTTATTGTAAGCAAAACTCTGAAAGATGCATCAAATTTATTTTGGACACTTTTAATAATATGGAACTCTTCTTTTAACAATATTAAAAAGAAATCCAATCAACTAAAATAGGGGCGAATTAATCAAATTTTAAATTACCAATTTCCTTTTTTATAAGATTTCTAAGTTCAGCCATGATACTAAACAATTTTGTTTACTATTTCGTAAATGATTATCTTTGAACTCTAAAGCAAAGTATATGTTACCTGAATTAGCAAAAATAAAAGGGATTCATCCTGGTGTAATTTTAAAACGAGAAATTAAGCTGCGCGGATTAAAAAATAAAGAATTAGCTGATTCTTTAGAAGAGCATGCGCAAACGATTGGTGCTATACTTAAAGAAAAACGGAGTATAAATCCGAACCTTTCTATTAAGTTGGGTCACGAGTTGGGTGTTGCAAATGATTATTTTATGATACTGCAAACAAGCTATGATGTAAAGAAAGCCATTCAAATTAATTCAAGTACGAAGACTCCTGATTTAGCAAAAATTAGAAAAGTATTGTTTTGGGATACCGATTTTAACAAAATCAATTGGGATACTGACCGAAAGCCTGTATTGAAAAGGATTTTTGAAAGAGGTAATGAAATTGAAATAAATGAAGTCATCTCTTTTTATGGAAGAGAGACCATCATGAAGGAACTAAAAAATACCACTAATAATTTTCTGCCTTCTTTTCAAGAGAATTTCGATAAGCATCTACTATCATAAAAAAGTTTTATAGTAGAAGTTATTCACTAATATTTTTGCATTAATATAAAAGTTTTTTAGCACATACTGAGGGACTTTTAGATATTATTTCCAATTATTTTTGTGCTTCTTCGATAGATAATTTTGTAAATTCTTTAAGCAATTTCTCAAGTTCTAAAGTGGCTTTACTCGCTCTAGGTCCAGCTGCTTTTAATCCTTATTCTATTAAGGATTTATTTTCGGTTGTGAATCTTTCAAATTCCGCATTGATTTATTTTACTAATTTTTTTATGTGTTTTTTATTAAATTGACTAAACAAAAATAGCAAAGCCGGTAATCAATGTTTCCTTTAAGTGTAAATTGCATTTCAAACAATTTTATTATTTTATTTCACCTTAAGCCATCATAACTAAGATATAAAATCTACTATTGACGCGGTGATAACAATCTTTAATCGCCGCTTTTTTGCGGTGTAAAAACATAATTTACACCGCAAAATTACTCTTAAGCACTAAATAAATAGTATATTTACCGCAAAAATGCGGTACTATGTATATTTATCAAAATAAAGATTGGCCAAATTTTACCTGGGATGCAGATGTTATTGCACCTTTACTTGGAAAAGTAAGGCATCAGCAAGGAATAATACTTGGCGTTATGCAAGGACTTGGCTTTCGTTTGCAAGAGGAAACAGTACTTCAAACACTAACGTTAGATGTAATTAAGTCTAGTGAGATCGAAGGAGAACAACTCAATCATGATCAAGTACGGTCTTCGATTGCAAAGCGACTAGGTATTGAGATCGCCGCCGCAGTGCCAGCCGATCGTAATGTGGATGGTGTTGTAGAAATGTTGCTAGATGCTACACAACGTTACGAAGAATTGTTAGACGAAGAGCGTTTATTTGGATGGCATGCAGCCCTTTTCCCGACAGGTAGAAGCGGAACGTATAAAATAAAAACTGGCGAATGGCGAGATGGAGCTATGCAAGTGACATCGGGTGCAATGGGAAGAGAAATAGTCCACTTTGAAGCACCAGTAGCGGATAAAGTTTCTTATGAAATGAACATCTTTTTTGATTGGTTCAACTCTGATCAGTCATTTGATCCTGTATTGAAAGCGGCTTTTGCGCATTTGTGGTTTGTGACTATACATCCTTTTGACGACGGAAATGGTCGTATTACAAGGGCTATTACTGATATGCAATTAGCACGAGCCGATCAAAGTAAAAAGAGGTTTTACTCGATGTCAGCACAAATTCAAATTGAGCGTAAGACCTATTACAGTATATTAGAAAAAACTCAAAAAGGAAATTTAGATATTACAGATTGGCTGCATTGGTTTTTAGACTGTCTATTGCGTTCTATGAAGCAAACGGACCAAACTATTGCAATGACTTTGAAACGTGCTGAATTTTGGGAAGTAAATAGCTCAATTGATTTTAATCATCGCCAACAGAAGGTTGTTCAAATGTTGCTTGATAACTTCTTCGGAAAATTAACGGTTTCTAAGTATGCAAAGATAGCTAGCGTTTCTACCGATACTGCTTTAAGGGATTTACAAGATTTAATAAATAAAAGAATCTTGTTTAAGGAAGGAATAGGGAGAGGTACTTCTTATAAATTATTCGAAATAGAATAAGCACTATTAAACAGTAATTGATCGTATTTGAATAATACTTTTGAGGATAATGATTTCACTAAGGAAGCTGTGACTATGTTTTAATTTTTGATAGTTCTAATTTAAATTTCTGTGATGCCAAATGGAACATACAGCAGAACAGAATTAAGAGAAGCCGTTCGTATAAAACACAAACCTACATTTCTTTATAACTATTTGCAACTAGTTATGGAAGTGAACATGATAGCATTAACTATTCATGATTAACCTAGTAGTGACAATCAAAAGTATTATTTAACAGAAAAAGGAAAAACCCATTAGTAAAACTAACGGGCTAAACAATTCAAATTTGAATTTATTTTTTTGCTTCTTCGATAGAAAGTTTTCTAAATTCTTTAAGCAATTTCTCAAGCTCTAAAGTGGCTTTACGGGCTCTAGGTCCAGCTGCTTTTACTCCTTTTTCTATTAAGGATTGATTTTCGGTTGTGAATGTTTGAAATTCCGAATTAATTTTTGCTACTAATTCTTTCATGGTTCTAATTTTTAAATTGAGTAACAAAAATAGCATAATAAGCTGATTAGTTTTGCAGTGTGCTATTAAATAACGTATTTATCGAACAGGTTTTAACTTTTATAATTGAAATGTGGTTTTCAATACGCTATTTGTAAACGGTCAATTTCAAAACCACTTTTTACTTCTACATACTATTACTATTCATGATTATAATTATTCTTTTTTATTTGTTCAATAAAATAGAGTATAGGCATTTGGGTTCGAGAATAGAAAGCTCGGGTAAACCGTTGCGTAGTACTAAAACCAACTTCTTCTGCTAAAGCACCGTTGGTATATTCTCTCACTTTTTTATTCGTTTTTAAAACTTGTATTAAGAAATCAATTTTTAAATCATTAATATAGGTTGAAAATGTTTTACCACGATAGTGCGAAATAATAACGGATAGGTATCTTGGGTTTGAATTAAATTGTACAGCTAGTTTAGACAGCGTCAAATTTTCCAAAAGAAATTTTTGCTCACTTTCAAATCGCTCCAATTGTTTCAATATGTTATTTGCTGTTTCTGGACTTATATCTTCAATTTGCTCTCGTCCTGATTTTATTTTGGTTTTCAAGTCGACTTCTAAATTTAATTGCAGCATTAATTCTGAAAAATTTTTTTTATAAACTTTCCTATTTTTAAAATGCCTGTAAGTAAGATAAACGGAGAATAGCAGTAACAATAAAACTAATATTATAGAATATTGGACATTTTCTTTCTCTTGTAGTAGCTGTGTATTAATTTTATCTTTCTCAAATAATAGGGAGTTGGTATCGTATTCTTTGTGAATTTTAGTAAGGAGATAGGTAAAACGATCTTTTAATAATTGATCTACTTGAATCAATTGATCGATGCAGTACAATTGACCTTCTAAATTGTTTTGGCTTTTATAAAATTTTATCATTAATTCATACACTTCACGAAGTTCAGGATTACTATATTTTTTTTTAGTAAATATTTGATCCACTTTCTTGAAATAACGAATTGACTTTTCGTGCTTGTTCAACTTCCAATAGCTTTTTCCAATATAAAAATTGGCTATCGCTTCACTTGCATAATCTTTATTTTTCACCATAATAGGTAAAACCTTTTCAAGATTTTTAATCGCGGAATTATAATTATCTAAAAAATACTGGTTGACACCTTCCGATTCTATAAAGTAAAAGTCCATTTCTCTGTTTTGCAGTCGTATTCCCTCCAAAAGCCCTAATTTATTGGTTTGACTACATAATCCATAATTTCCAATTCTATTGTAGCATAGTCCCAGAGAATGAAGTGAGTTTAAGTACGGTCTGGTACTATTGTCTTTGAAATAAGTGATGCATTCTTTAAACAAGGAAATTGCTTCGTCGTAAAATCCTAAGTAGGTTTTGATAATGGCTATGTTGTATTTTACTTTATAAATTAAATAATCATCATCTGTTTTAGAGATGTAACTGTTGGCCACGATGTAATTGTCAAGGGCAATTTGCAGTTCATTTCTACCATAATAGACAATTCCTTTTGATAGGTAAGCGTACCCAATTAAATCGTTTTTCTTTGAATTTTTAGCAGAGTATACCATACTATCTGCGTAGGTTATTCGTAAATAATCGGGTGATTCGTGTAAAATATTTTGGTAGCCATTAACAAGTTCCTTCCAATTTTGCTCATTTTTCGCCCTATTTAGATAGGCATAGAGATAGACACTTGCTTTAGTACTATCACCCTTTAATGCATAAATCTTTTCATCAAGATAATTGTAATTCTTGCTTTTTAAAGAATCTGGAATGTGAAACGTAATTTTTTGGGCATGAAATAATTGAACTGCACAAAATAATAGTAGGATATATTTTTTTTGAATCATAGTAGGAGATGATTTTTTTGGGAAATACACCTTTTGTACGCTGAATTCACTGTATAAATAAGTGAAAATAAAATTGTAGCAAAGATTATTATAAAATTAAAATAAACATTTGATAAACAGTGAATTATTTGTATAAAAAGGGTGTGTGTTTTCAGAAAACACATAGGTGATTTTCAGAAAATGAAAAGGTATAGTGTTGCAAAAGAATTTTTCTGCCAATAGATTTGTTTTGAATTCATAAGCAAAAATTGTTGGCATAGTGCCAATAAAAAGTTCTGCTTTTCCGGATGAAATGAACTGAGAATAAAATCTCAATTACTTTCAAACAAATAAATCATGAAAAATTTTCTATTATGCACCGCCATTTTATTTCTTTTATTTTCTTGCACCACTGATGCGGATTCCAATTTAGAGGTAAAGGACACTAATTTATCTGATCACAAAATTGTTGAGGTATCATTTCCGCTTAATCCAGCCAATCCATATGATTTTAAAGGAAAGTCATACTATGATGCGGTACAAGTGTATTTACAAAATAATAAGTCGCCACAAAATATTGAGGAAATAAACAGCCAAATTTATTTTATTTCAGAATTTTATAAAAGTAGCAAAACAGGTAAAAAAACAAATTTGGGTTTTACACCCGAAGAAATTCTTTCCATTTTGAATAATCCTACTAGTAAATTATTTGAAATTGTGGCAAATAGTTCGCTTAGTACAGTTAGTAAGCTTCAACTATCAGATTTTATTCAAGACCTTATTGATAACCAAAATGATCAATATATAGTTATGCGTGATCAAATAATTTTATTTGATGCCGAAGTCTTAGCGAATGACACATTAAATAATACTGAAAAAGAAATTATTTTAACTTTCTCTACTGTTTCGAGTTATGCACTTTATGCAGAGGCTGAGCGCAAAGACAGGGATTGGGAAACATCTGTAGGTCATAAAAAAGTGAACACTTCATCAGATCAGAATCTTGTCCCATTTTTCTCAATGATAGCGCTACTTAATGCCATTTTATAAAAAGTGTTTTCTAAAATTTTAATTAAAAATGAAAAAGCAAAATATTTTGTACGCAGCATTGCTCATTTTTAACCTTGTAAGCCTTTATTTCATCATAGATTTTTTTAATTATGATGAAGTAATTGGCTACATGATCTCAGGAGGAATAATAATAAATGAACTTAAGCTTCTAGCATATCTACTTTTAATTACATCAGTTTGTAATCTGTACTTTATTGTGTATAAAATTTTTGAACAAATTTTTGAGCTTTAATTTTAAAAGTAGAAGTTGCCATTTAAAAGTTTTTAAAAAATAGAAAACGTGATTAAAGATTTTTTAAATAAAACATTAGAAAATTTTCCAAGTGCAGGTTTGGATATTCATATAATTAAAAAGTATGAAGTAAGGACAGATGCGAAAGAATCATTTGAAGTTGCTAATTTTTCAATTATGTTGATTAAATCAGGTAATTTAACCATTGAAGTAAGGGCAATTTTACTAAATATTGAACCAAGAGATTTGCTTGTAATTCCAATTGATTCCTTATGCAGAATAGTACAAACTGATGATAAATTACAATTTTTTTTAATCTCTTTTACTCCAGAATTTATCATTAAATATGGTTTAAAAAGAGATTTGATTGATTCGTTTTACTATTTGCTTGGAAAGTCAATAGTAAAAATTGGTCTCGATGATAAAGAATTCTCTGTGCTGTCACTGATTTATAAATTAATTTATTTTGTGAACAAAGATTTTAAAGCAAAGGAATTCGATCATGAATTGCAAAGGGTTAGTTTTAATCTATTACTTTATGAACTTCGCTTAATTTATTCTCATCAAACCTCAGATAATTTTCAAATCTTTCCAAGAAAAGAAAGTTTGGTTATTCAGTTCCTTACTATTTTGTCTATTCATTATAAAAGGCAACATGGTGTTCAATTTTATGCAGGAGCGCTCTTCGTTACTCCAAATCACCTTAACAAAGTAGTTAATCAAGTAACTGGAAAGTCGGTTAAGAAATTAATCGTTAATGCCATTATTAGTGAGGCCGAAAACCTTCTAGAAGACCCTCAATTAAACATCGTAGATATTGCTGAAGAATTAGGGTTTGGATCCTCCAATAGTTTTAGTATTTTTTTTAAAAAACATTCTTCAATATCTCCATCTCGTTATCGTAATAGATTTACGGAAATATGAAGCTCACTGGTTTAGGTTGCATTATTTGACAATTAAAACAATAGTATGATGAATAAATATCCCCTAGAATGGCTAGATACTTTAATCTTGCAACTTTCAAATACTAATAATTTAGATGTCATACTTATATCAGAGCAAGAGCTATTACTAATGTCAACTGATGTAGTAAAAGAATCTAAGAAAATTCAAATTCAGATTAAAAATGAAGTTTTTGCGATTCGAAAAAAGAGAGAAATTAGACTATTAATTCGAAAATATCATTCCACTTTTATCTATCTGATAGATAGAATGGTGGGTTGTCAGATGAGCAATGTGCAACGAAATCATAATCTAGGTTTACTTAGTGAAAAAATAATTACGTGTTTGGAAGATCTACTGTCTTTTATTGAAACTAGATTTGCAACTTTCTTAAGTTTAGATGAAAGAGTTCCTATCACGTATATAATTGTTTCTCGAAACGAATTACAATTTAAGGTTAATAAATTAAAATTTAAGCAATTGAGTAGTGAGTCGGATAAAGCAACTATGGATATTGTACTTCATAATTTAAATGATCTACTGTATTCTAATTCAGGTCATAAGAGTACGTATCGCCAAATTTTGTATCAGAAGAACTTATTAAGATCTATCGAAGAAAGTGATCTTTCAAAAGTAAACGAAAATTTTTATTCAGAGTTAGATGAATTACTTCTTGTATTAAATTTTAATAGTTTAACCTACTTTCATTGGTTAGCGCAAAGGCTGAAAGATGATTTAAAATTAATGGATGGTTTGACGGAACAATTATGTCTGTTATTGTCACATTTTAAAGAATTTAGCCAAATTAATTCTAATAAAAAAGTCAGCTTTGACCCTTTTCAAAAAAACATTAGCGACTCTTTACTTGGTTGGTTTGAAAATGAAATTAAGTACTTGCAACATAGAATTAATTTATCTTCTGACATTAAGTTAGCGGGAGGTACGCGGGAAACTGTAAACAATGAAAAATTAGTGCAAAACAAAATTGAATGTAACCTATCTGCAGATCAAATTGCACTCATTTTGCGTGCCGGAGACGAATCAAGAATTATAAAAGCCAGATCAATGAGTCAGGTTTTTAAAACTATTGTGCCCTACCTGTCCACCTCTCAAAAAGTAGATTTATCCTATGACTCCATGAGAAGTAAATCGTATAATGCAGAAGAAAGGGACAAAGAAATAGCCATACAAACATTAGAACGGATTATCAAACACATTAGAGATTATTAATCATTAAAGCTTTTGAAAATGAAAAACTCACTATTAATTGTACTATCAGTCTCCTTTTTTTGGATGGGCTGTACTGAAAAAAAACTGGATCAAAAGACAGCACAAGAAATGATTGTCAGTGAGCTACAATTTCCCATCATTGGAGATTATGATCTGTTTTGCAATGATCCCCAACATGCAAAACGAGTTATTGATTTGGGACTTGAAAAACAAGGATTAGTGACTGTCAAAAGAACTCTAAAGATTTTGGATCCCAGTCCACTAGTATCTTTTACCAATAGAGCGGCTCCCTTTTTATTAGAAACCTCTTCAGAAGACAAATCATATTCGATACATAAGGTAAAGGTTTGGGAAGAGCATTTTGGACAGATAACGAGTATTATTACCAACACAACTAAAAATGTCACCATCGTTGACTACACTGTGCTTCGGACTAATACGGTTTTTGCAGTATTGTACGGAAGGGATTTGAAAAAAGAAATGCAACGTACCGCTTATTTCTATTTGTCAGAAAATGGATGGAAAATCGTAAAGCGAGCAGATGTTGAATTTGGAAAATTTCAAAAATAACAAACGCTAATTAGAAATTAACTACCTGATTTTATTTATTTACTGAGCCTCCCTTTGGAGGCTTTTTTTATGAATCTTTTTCATTAGGGTTAAGGGTTTGTGAGGGGTACAACGGGGTACAACAAAAAGTTGTACTTGTAGGAACTTTAATTCTAGTGTTACTTTGATATCAAGTTAACCGACAGTTTATTAGTGGTTTGCGAATTGACAGAGAAATGAAGCGTGAAATTTAAATGAAGTGATTATGTTGAATTCAATTTTGTGGAGTGATTATATCACCGTGGTTATTTTTAGTAGTATGCTCTGGTATCTTTTTGTTATCGGAAGATTGTATCAAAATGAATGGCAATCTTTATTATCAGGAAAAAGCAAACTAAAGAGATTTAAGCTTTTTAAATTTAAAAGTAATTTTGCGTTTTTTAAAAAGAAATCCCCTCTTTCTATAAAGGTGGTCGATCCAGTAATTATTGGGCAAGATACTTTAAAACAAGATACAGTAGAGTTATATCCGATATTGCTTGAAGCCATAGACGAGAGCGCTAGATTGGGAAGATCAAAGGAAGTTTTTAGGAATTATCTTGCTCTGATCCTTCGAGAATATCCGCACCTTCAAAATTCTCATTTTAGACATATAATCAATAAATTTTTGGTCTCCCATTTAAGTAATACCCCGCAGCTGCTTTTAACTTTAGCCGAGGTGGATGGGTTGTGGGTGGAGGCCAATTAATATTTTTAGTGGAGGAATTCTCCCTGTTCTCTCTAGTGCGGTATGGCGATGTGTGACGAGAAAAATAGAGTTATGAAATGGCGAAGATTTCTCCACTTTTTTTAAAACGAAAACAATCTAAATTATAATGACGATGGAAAAATGTAAAATGGAATTTAGGAAAAAAGTACTGCATGGCGTTAAGCGAATAATGCTAGTTGGTTTGATACTTCTGGTAAAATCGCAAAGTTATGCACAGGATGGCGTGGCAGGTATTAATGAGGCCAATCAAAAGGTGCGAAGTTACTTTGATGCTGGTACAGAACTCATGTATGCAGTGGGTGCAATATTAGGACTTATTGGTGCTGTGAAGGTCTATCAAAAATGGAATGCTGGTGATCCTGACACAGGAAAAGTAGCCGCTGCTTGGTTCGGAAGTTGTGTTTTTTTAGTGGTGGTAGCAACGGTAATTAAATCCTTCTTTGGAGTTTAAAGATGCAAAATAGCGTTTACAAAATAAACAAAGGAATCAATCAGAGTATTGAATTTAAAGGATTAAAGGCGCAATACATTTGGTATTTAGGAGGGGGTGTTGTAGTGTTAATGATACTGTTTGCAGTGTTGTATATTCTTGGTTTACCTTCTGTTTTGTGTGTTGGTTTTATCGGAGTCGCGGGTGTTGTATTAGTTCTAAAAGTATACAAAATGAGTAGTACTTATGGAGAATATGGACTCATGAAAGCGATAGCTTACAAGCAAATCCCTAAAAGAATTAAAGTCAAAAGCAGGAAAATTTTTCTGTTTGACAGCAGTACAATCTAATGAAGTGAGCAAATTAAAGCGGGAAGCAGATGGAAAAAGAAATGGAATCTATCTTACCAATATTGGCGATAGAGAATGATTGTATTGTATCTAAAAATGGGGATGTAAGTATTGTTTTTAAGGTGGAGTTACCAGAGATTTTTAGCCTATCCAATCAGGATTACGAAGCATTTCACCAATCTTGGATTAAGGCGCTTAAAGTATTGCCTAAATTTGCTGTCTTTCATAAACAGGATTGGTTTGTTCAATCAACGTATGAGGCAGATTTTAGTTCAGAGGACAGTAGTTTTTTAACCAGAAGTAGTGAGCGATTTTTTAATGAAAGACCTTTTTTAGATCATTCGTGTTATGTGATTCTAACAAAAAAGCCTGCAAACAGAAAAAACTCAAGTTCTTTATTTTCTACTTTAATTCGAAGTTCGCTGGTACCAGAAGAAACCCTTAGCGAAACGATGCTTCAAGATTTTATAGATACATCTGGGCAATTTAAAAGGATTTTGGAGGACAGCGGTTTTGTTTCGATGAGCAGACTATTTGATGATGATTTAAAAAGTTCCAGCAGAAAAATTGGTTTTGTAGAGCAGTACTGTTTTTTATCAAAGAAAACCGATGCCATTATCTTTGGAGATGTGGTGTTTAAGGATCATTTGCAAGTAGCAGATAAACACTGTGCCTTATTTACTTTAGGCGATGCAGTAGATCTTCCCAATCTTTGCGGGTCCAGAATAAATTTCGACAGCTATTCGACCGATAGAACCAAATTCAGCCTTGGATTTGCTTCGACATTGGGACAGTTGTTATCATGCAATCACATTTACAATCAATACTTATTTTTTGATGACGCCTCTAAAACCATCAAAAGATTAGAGAGTAAGCGCTTGCGATTGCAATCATTAGCGGCCTATAGTAGAGAAAACATGATAGCTAGAGATGCAACTAATGACTTTTTAAATGAGGCCGTTGGGGAACAAAGACTAGCGGTAAAGGCACACTTTAATATTTTGGCTTGGTCAGAAAGTAAAGAAGCGTTGAAAGATATAAAAAATCAAGTTTCTTCTGCCATGGCTCAAATGGATGCCGTTGGAAAAATTGAAACAGTGGGAGCTGCGCAAATTTATTGGGCAGGATTACCCGGTAATGCTGCCGATTTTCCAATGAACGATACCTTCGACACTTTTACCGAGCAAGCCACTTGTTTTTTAAATATGGAAACTGGCTATCGTTCTTCACTGAGTCCCGTTGGTATTCGATTGGGAGATAGACTCACTGGAAAGCCTGTTCATGTAGACATAAGTGATGAACCAGTTAAAAAAGGAATATGCACCAATCGAAACAAATTTATATTGGGACCTTCAGGAAGTGGTAAATCCTTTTTCACCAATCACATGGTTCGCAGCTATTACGAACAAGGAACGCACATTGTTCTGGTGGATGTTGGACACAGTTACAAAGGATTATGCGATATGGTTGGCGGGTATTATTTTACCTACGATGAGAAAAACCCCATTCGTTTCAACCCCTTTTATATCTCCAAAGGAGATGTACTGGATACTGAAAAAAAAGAAAGTATTAAAACGCTACTCTTAGCTCTTTGGAAGAAAGATGATGAAACATTCAACCGTAGTGAATATGTTGCTTTATCCAACTCATTGCAGTTGTACTATGAGAAGCTCGACCTGCACAAGGAACTTTTCCCATGTTTTGATACGTTCTATGAATTTTTAAAAGAAGACTTTGTTCGAATTTTAGAAGACGATAAAGTAAAAGATAAGGATTTTGATGTGACTAATTTTCTCTATGTTTTGCGTCCGTATTACAAGGGTGGTGAGTTCGACTATTTATTGAATGCTACTGAAAATTTAGAATTATTGCAAGAACGATTTATTGTCTTTGAACTGGACAATATTAAAGACCATCCGATATTATTTCCGGTGGTAACCATAATTATCATGGAGGTTTTTATCAGTAAAATGAGAAAACTCAAAGGTGTTCGTAAAATGATCTTAATAGAGGAAGCTTGGAAAGCTATAGCAAAGGAAGGTATGGCAGAGTATATAAAGTATCTCTTTAAGACAGTTCGAAAGTTTTTTGGAGAGGCAATCGTAGTCACGCAAGAAGTAGAAGATATAATTTCATCACCAGTAGTCAAGCAAGCCATTATTAATAACAGTGATTGCAAAATTCTTTTGGATCAAAGTAAATACCAGAATAAATTCGATCAGATCCAAGAACTACTAGGCCTTACCGGAAAAGAGAAAACGCTTGTTTTGTCTGTTAACAAGGCCAATGATCCAGATAAAAAGTACAAAGAAGTATTCATTTCTTTAGGAGGTATGCTCTCTAAGGTATACCGAACCGAAGTTTCATTGGAAGAGTATTTAGCCTATACCACTGAAGAAACTGAAAAATTCAAACTGCAACAATACGCGCTCAAGTTTGATGGGGACATTAAAAAAGCCATAGCGGCTTATGCACACGATTTACGAAATGAAACTTAATTGATCCGTAATGAAAATTAAATCAAAAGTAATTTTAGTTGTACTGCTATTCTTATTTATAGGCATGCCAAGGGAATCATCAGCAATCAGTAGAAAAAACATAGCAAACAAAGCGGTTTTTTTCCCGATACTGTCAATTGTAAAAGCGGCAGTAATAAAAGTAATAAAAGCGATTGATTTGCGCATACAGCGTTTACAGAATAAGACCATTTGGTTGCAAAACGCCCAAAAGAAATTAGAAAATACGTTGTCCAAGTTAAAACTGAATGAGATTTCAGATTGGACTGAAAAACAACGGGATTTGTACCGAGAGTATTACCAAGAACTGATGAAAGTAAAATCAATTATAGCGTACTACAAACGAATAAAGGAAATTACCACCAGACAGACTTTACTGGTCAAGCAATATGAGAAAGCGTGGCAATTGTTTCAAAATGATGCTCATTTTACAGCCAAAGAGCTGGAGTATATGAGTACAGTTTACGAAGGGATCTTGGGAGAAAGTATTAACAACATTGATCAAATATTTTCGATTTTAGAATCTTTTACAATGGAGATGAGCGATGGCAAAAGATTGGAAATTATCAATCAGGCTGCTGATAAAGTGGAGGAGAATTACGAAGATTTATGTTTGTTCAATCAGCAAAATATGCTTTTAAGTTTACAGCGTGCTAAAACCAAGCATGACGTGCTTACTACTAAAAAGTTATATGGTTTGCCTTAATAATACAACCAGAATGAAAAGATGTATTTTAATAGTACTGTCTGCACTGCTGGTTCAATCTAGCTACGGACAAGCCAAACAAAGAAAAGAACTGCTCTTGCAAATAATTGCACTAAAAGGATATATGGAGCAGGCACGTACAGGATATTCTGCAGTAAAAAAAGGACTTGATTTTGTTGGAACAGTCAAAAGAGGAGAGTTTGGTCTTCATACTGCCTATTACTTGGGACTTGATAAAGTGAACCCTAAGATAAAAAATAGTCTCCAAGTAGCTTCCATCATTTCGTTGCAGATTAAAATGACAAAACTTCAATCTAAGACACGAATAAAATTAAGCGGTACCGATTTATTTCACGGTAATGAAATCGACTATATCGAGCGATCTTTTGAGAAAATGTTAGATAATTCATGGCAAACTTTGGAGTCATTACTAACACTGACGACAGATTTTGATTTGTCGTTAACAGATGATGAGCGACTTCATCGAATTGAATTATTATTTAAGAGCATGAGTGCAGATTATGGTTTTTGCCAAGCTTTCAGTTCCCAAATTAGTAAGTTGGCCTTAACAAGAAGTAAAGAACTTAACGACACCAAAACAGTACGATTATGGCACGGATTAGATCATTAGTAGGCAGAAAATACACCTTATTATTTTTGGTTGTAGTGTGCACTTTAGGTACTTGTAGAAGTAATTACGCACAAGCGCAAGAACTGCAGCAGCTGGCTTTAAACATTGAAAAATTAGCACAGTTTAAAGCAATTTTAAGCGACATGAAAGACGGTTATAAAATTTTAACTGGCGGTTATAAAACCGTTAAAGACCTATCGCAGGGGAATTTTAGTTTACATAAGGTATTTTTAGATGGTTTGATGGAAGTCAGTCCGAACGTTAAGAAATACAAGCGGATTGGGGATATTGTAAATTACCAAGTAACGCTGCTGAGCGAAAGTAAAAAGGGATTGCAGCGGTTTGCTAAAAACAAGCAGTTTACAGTGGATGAAATCAAATATTTCGAAGCTGTTTATGGGAAGGTACTGCAGGAAAGCCTGCAAAATTTAGACGAGCTATTAATGGTGATAACCGCTAAGAGTATGCGCATGACCGATGAAGAACGATTAACCGCTATCGATAGGATTTATCTAAAGATGGAAAATAAATTAGAATTCATAGCTTATTTCAACAACTCATCGGCAATACTACTGCTGCAGCGCCAAAAAGAGTACAATGATGTCCAGATAATGAGACCATTGTATGAGTTAAATCACTAAAGATTTTCAATATGACAAAGATTCAAAAAATGGCAGTTTGCACTGTCCTGGGCTTTCTATTGCCTTATGTGTCGCAAGGTCAATCTTTGGGAGACGACATGGGAAGCATGCATTTAGTATTAGATAATTTATACGATCAGATGATGCCGCTGTGTAGCAACCTCATTGGAGTGGGGCAAGGTATCGCAGGGTTTGGGACTTTGTGGTTTATTTCTGCAAGGGTTTGGAGGCACATTGCTAATGCTGAACCTATTGACTTTTATCCTTTGTTTCGACCGTTCGTTATTGGTTTTTGCATTTTGATTTTTCCATCTGTGCTTGCTCTAATTAACGGAGTTATGAAACCAACAGTTACCGCTACGGCGGCTATGGTTACCAATTCTAATAAAGCGATAGACTTGCTTTTACAAAAAAAAGAGGAGGCAATTAAAAGCTCGGATGCATGGCAAATGTATGTGGGAGAGTCGGGAAGTGGCAATCAGGACAAATGGTATAAGTACACCCACGATGAGAAAGATCCAAGTGGACAGGGAATGCTCGACGGAATTGGCAATGACATCAAGTTTGCCATGTCTAAGGCATCCTTTAATTTTAGAAACTCTGTAAAAGAGTGGCTGAGCGAAGTTTTGCGTGTCCTTTTTGAAGCTTCAGCCTTGTGTATCGATACGTTACGAACATTTCAAATCATTGTGCTTTCCATATTAGGTCCTCTTGTTTTTGGAATAGCCGTTTTTGATGGATTTCAACACACATTAACCGTTTGGCTTGCTCGGTATATTAATATTTACCTCTGGCTTCCGGTGGCGAATATCTTCGGGGGAATTATGGGAAAAATTCAAGAACAAATGTTGACTATTGATATTTCACAAGTAAACAATTATGGGAGTACATTTTTCAGTAGAACCGACATGGCCTATCTCATTTTCATGATTATCGGAATCGTTGGGTACTTCACTGTTCCCTCTGTAGCTAATTATATTGTTCATGCTGGCGGAGGCGGCGCCTTCGGTCAAAAAGTAACCAGTGTATTTGGTGGCGGGAGCACGATGATGATTAGTAAAGCTACTCAAGGAGCAGGAATGGTTCTAGATTCCATGGGAAATGCTGCGGGTAAAATGTCACAAAGTATGTCTGCGGCAAGTAATGCTAGTCCGTATTTTCAAGAAAAAGGAAGCTATATGGGCGATAAACTAAAAGGTAATTCTAAATAAAAGGAGGAAAGATATGTTTACAAAAATGAAAAATATAGATACCGCCTTTCGGTATGCAAGAGGCTTTAGCATTGTAGTTGTATTGGGGTGTATTTTTATTTCCTGTTATGCAATTTATAAAAGTTTTGCCACCGTTTCAGGTATGCAGGACAAGGTATACGTTCTCGCAAATGGCAAAGCGCTCGAAGCCTTTGCATCCGATCGGAAAGATAATATTCCGGTAGAAGCTAAAGACCACGTGAAAACCTTTCATCAGCATTTTTTCTCTTTAGATCCAGATGATAAAGTGATTAAAGAACATGTTACAAAAGCGTTGTATTTGGCAGATGAAAGCGCCAAAAGAGTATATGACAATCTGAAGGAAAATGGTTATTACGCAGGAATAATTTCAGGTAACATCAGTCAAGAAATAGCCATAGACAGTATTTCAATTAATTTAGATAGCTATCCCTATGTATTTGTGTGCTACGCCAAGCAACAAATTGTGAGAACAACGAGCGTGGTACATCGCAGCTTAATTACCAAGGGGAATTTGAGAAATGTCTCTCGCAGTGATAACAATTCCCACGGTTTTTTAATTGAAAAATGGGAAACGCTAGAAAATAAAGACCTCTATGTGGACAAAAGAAAATAGTAATCCCGATACTATTAAGGAAAAGTCTTCTCTTCATTACTTTATTGGAAACTTTTTACATAGCATTTTTAAATGGATGCAGGAGAAATGGGCAGTAAAAATGAATCAGCTGACCAGTGGACTATCTAAAAAATACCTAATAGGATATTGGTTTTTGTTTGTAGCAGCGTTTGCTGGTATCTTATCTATACAGATTCGCAACAGGTTCCATTACAATGCTGAAAATACGCTATCAGGGTTAGGAATTCCAAATCTACACTTACCTGTAAAAGCAATAGTAAAATCAATAAAACCACAGTCAAATTATACTACTGAAGAGTTAAAACGAATCCTGAAGTTTAGTACGTATTTGGACAGTATTAAAAACTATTCAGAACAAGTTACTCTTTATGATAGTATCAAAATACATCGACCAGGATTATTAGATAGTCTGCTAATTATTGAAAATAAGTACCAATTAAATTTAAAAAAACAAGAATATGGAAACAAAACAACTGTCGATTAAAGCGCAACGACAACGCAAGATGTTACTGGTGTTGCCCATTTTAGTTCTTCCTTTTATCGCGTTGCTTTTTTGGGCGTTAGCAGGTGGTACTTATAAAAATGCTAAAGAGGGTTCGGAAAAAACGAGGGGATTTAATAGTATTTTACCTGATCCAAAGTTCAAAGATGAAACCACATTAGATAAAATGAGCTATTATGATCAGGCTGCAGTGGATTCAATAAAATTAAGTGAGCAGAGAAAAAAAGATCCGAATCGTTTTGATGATGATCTTAGTAAGCAATCAGTAGCTGCTTGGCAAAGAGCTTTAGAAGAAGGCACTGAAACAGCCTTAAGCGAAGAATCACCATTGAAAATGCCTGTCCCTCAAAGTGAAAGTGAATCTAAAATTTATCAAAGACTTGCTGCATTACAACAGGCGGTTGATAGAGTTCCAGCAGAACAAAGCCAAGATAAAGTTCCAATGTCTTCTAAGTATGATCAAACCATTACGGAGGACCGCTCTGAATTAGATCAGATGATGCAGCAATTTGAGACGGCACAAGGTCCTGATCCGGAATTGCAGCAATTGGGAAGCATCTTAGAGAATATTTTAGACATTCAGTACCCACAAAGAGTACAAGATAAATTACAAGAATCAGCCATTCGCAACAAACCAAAAGTATATGCGGTTACAACCAAAAACGAAGTACTGG
Organism: Flavobacterium sp. TMP13; assembly: GCF_050847115.1. NCBI lineage: Bacteria > Pseudomonadati > Bacteroidota > Flavobacteriia > Flavobacteriales > Flavobacteriaceae > Flavobacterium > Flavobacterium sp. TMP13. The sequence continues at coordinate 3,445,770 of NZ_CP193656.1, read as the reverse complement.
AAATAACTTCCTTAAAAAGTAAACCTAATCAAGGAAAGCCAAATGAGAAGCAAGTTAATACCAATACCTTTTTCTCACTTGATAATTCGTTATCAGAAATCAATCAGCAAAATACAGTACAAGCCACTTGGCACGAGACGCAAACAGTCACCAATGGTTCCACAGTTAAATTAAGACTTGATACAGATTTATATGTCAATGGTATTTTTATTAAAAGGAATAGCTTTTTGTACGGGGTTGCAGTGTTAAAAGGAGAGCGACTTACAATTTTGATTAATAGCATTCCGTATCAGAATTCCATATTACCTGTGCATCTATCGGTATTTGACCTTGACGGAATTGAAGGTATTTACATTCCTGGGGCATTAACGAGAGAAGTAGCAAAATCATCGGGCGATCGTTCTTTACAAGGAATTGGATTGTCAACAATGGATGATTCTTGGACTACCCAAGCCGCGGGAATGGGAGTAGAAGCCGCCAAAAGTCTTTTGAGCAAAAAAGTCAAACTGATAAAGGTGGTGGTAAAAGCAGGTTACAAAATCCTATTGTACGATAAGAAACAAAAAGAAAATTAATCAAAGATTATAACAATTAAAAATATGAAAAATTTAAAAAAAATCATCTTATGGAGCTTTGTGCTTCTATGTACAGCAATACAAGCGCAAGAGTATAATGAAAATTTTAATTCAAACGAGTTACGTGTTGCCACTAATAAAACGACAAGTTTGGTATTTCCCTTTGCAATTGTAAGCGTGGATAAAGGCAGTGAAGCGATAGTGGTGGATAAAGCGAAAGGCGTTGAAAATATACTTTTGGTAAAAGCTTATGAGAGTGATTTTGTACCAACTAATCTAACGATTGTCACCGCTGACGGAAACCTCTATAGTTTTATCGTGAATTATAGTGAGAGTAGCCCCAACATTAATCGAGTTATAACAGCTGAATTGGCAGTGAAACAACAAGTAGTTTTTTCGCCAGAGATAGAAAATAAAAGTAAAATAGCGCGCAACTCCAACTTATGCTTATTGAAAACGAAATTTCTTAAAGGATTTAAAAGCAAAGAATTTAACTTGAGATTACAAGTGACTGGGATTTATATCCAAGATAATCTATTCTATTTTCGACTTCATTTGATTAACGATTCGATGATCGATTTTGAGGTTGATCAACTGCGTTTTTTTATTCGAGATCAGAAGAAAAGTAAACGTACAGCTTCGCAGGAATTAGAAATTATACCAGTTGGAGTATTTGACTCCATTACCAATGTGCCGCATGAATCTGAATTAGATAGGGTAGTGGTTACTCCTAAATTCACTATTTCCAATAAAAAGTACCTCATTATACAATTGTTGGAAAAAAATGGAACTAGACAAGTTGGTCTAAAACTAAATAGAAGAGCTTTAACTAAAATTCTTCCCTTGTAAATGCTACAAAAGATTATTAATTCTAAAATTATATAGTTATGAATCAGAAAAATTTCGAATTTTTACGCGACCAGATTAAATTCACTGGTTTTGGTGAAGGCTTAGAAAATGCCTTGCAGCAAAAAATAAAAGAAGGAACTCCCACTTTTCAATTAGAGCATTCTGGGAAGTTTAATAATGATCAAGTTAGTACTTCATTACAATTTAAAAAATCAGAGCAGACTGACATGTATTTTTTTAATTCGTATAAAGTTGACTTGCAAAAAGAAGGTGGGGGAGCTGCTTTATCTCAAAATTTTTACATCAATAAAGAAAACAATATCACCTTGAAAGAGGCCTATAATCTTATGGATGGAAGAGCGGTAAATAAAGATTTAAAGAATGCAGAAGGGCAAGTGTATAATTCATGGTTGAAAATGGATTTTAAAGAATCTGATGCCAGTGGTAATTTTAAAATGCAGCAGTACCATCAAAACTATGGATACGATTTGGAGGCAACACTCGCTAAACATCCCATTAAAGAATTGGAAACACCAAATTATAAAGACAGTCTTTTAGCTTCTTTGAAAAAAGGAAACATGCAGTCTGTGACATTTAAGATCAATGGTGAAGAGGTAAAACAGTTCGTCGAAGCAAACCCTCATTTTAAAACAGTCAATGTTTACGATGATAGTATGAAGCGCATAAGTACCAGAGAAGTCAAAGATCAAAAGCAGGGAGAAGGACAGAAGGAGCAAAGTGTTAAAGATCTTAAAAAGGATAAAAAGGAAGAAAATGTAACGGCTTTAGATGAGTCGTCAAAAAAAAAGCCTAGAAAAAAACAGTCTAAAGCAATCTAATTACTTATGGATCAGTCAAATTCCTTTTCGAATTTCTTTGTAGGTATTCAAAATGATTTCCGAATCAGTACTACACATATTGCCATTTACATGGCCTTGCTGCAAAGTAGAATAGAGAGGGGATTTGCAAATCCTATTCAAGTGTTTGCCAAGGAGGTTATGCCTATTGCAAAAGTGTCAAGTCAACGAACTTACAATAAGATACTCCACGATCTTAATGATTACGGTTACATTAAATACGTAATATCCTTTAAGAAAAATGAAGGGAGTAAAGTTTATTTTATGGACAATACGCACTAAGATATCAGCGATTATTTTGTCTGTAGCGATGCAATTTTTAGTTTTTTAATTTTTTTAAAAATCAGATCATGAGGGAGATTATAACTGTAAATCGTCAGCAAGAAGTGCACTGATTAATATATATAAATATGAAACAATATACATTTGAAGATTTACCTACTATTCTTAGTTTATTAGTAGTGAAGATGGATAAAATTGAACAATTATTAATTGAACAAAAATGTACAAAGGAATCTGATCAACAGGAATTAATGGGTATAGAAGGTGCTGCAACGTTGTTAAAACTATCGGTCGCTACTATATATAGCAAAGTATGTCGAAAGGAATTACCAGTTAGTAAAAAGGGGAAAAGGCTTTATTTTAATAAAACTGAGTTATTAGATTGGATTAAATCTGGCAGAATTAAAACGATATGTGAATTAAAAACCGAAATTGAAAAGAAGTATAATTAAAAAACACTATCTCAATACGGAAGAAAATTTAAAAAAGGGTTTGACTTTTTAATTAAAGTTGAACCCTTTTTTTCAATATAGCTAAGAGCTGATTAAGTATTTAAAACCTTATAGGATTGGCATACATCATTATTTTATTAGCTTGATTTCAATTATCCTCCCGTGATTTTTGCTTGTGGTTATTTTTAGAAAAATTCTTTAGTGATGCTTTGCAGCTTCTTTTGTTATCGCGTAATATAAAACGTCTTTAAAAGTAGTCAGCAATTCAAGATTTCTATAAGGACGAAATATTTGAAAATATTTTATATATTTGTTTAACTACTAGAATAATTTTATTTTATTTCTATGTTCTTTTAAAATATTTAGAATCAGCACAAAACTGTAATTGTATTTATTTAGTTTTTCTTTGCAAATATTTGTACCTTATTTGTACCTCAGTCCTGTTAACCCTTATCAAATAAGGATTGTGGTTTTCTGTATCGGGAAGTAAATGCTCTTTCTTTAAATGATATTAAGTTTCTTTTACTTGACTGTCATTGATTTCATTGTATTTTTAGTTTCTTCTATTAGGTTTAATTCATACATTTGTTACACTCAATGTACACCTTTTCTTTTAGAAGGTGTAAAAATGTACATCTTATGAATATTACTTTAAAAAAAAAGAAATTACAAAATGGCAAATTCAGTTTATATCTAGAGTATTATAAAGGTTCAACCGTAAATGCTGAAGGAAAGCGAATTCATTTAAGGGATTTTGAATATTTAAAACTTTACCCACACCAAGAACCAAAATCCGCTAGTGAAAAGAAAGAAAACAAAGAGATTGAAATATTAGCAGAACAAATCTTCTCAATTAGAAAAGCGGAGTATTTTCAAGGAAAATTTGATATCAAGAATACTACTAAAGGCAAACGCCGTTTCTTAGATTTTTTTCATGAAAAAACGGAAGAAAAAATTGACAGTCCAAAAAACTATGGTAACTGGACAGCTTCTTTTTTACACTTAAAGAAGTGCATTTCAGCAAACTTATCATTTGATGAAATTGACGAAAACTTCGTAAAAAAAGTAAGATTGTATTTTGAAAAAGATGCGATGACTAAGAGTAATTTGTCTCTATCCTTAAATTCTAAATACTCCTATTTTAACAAATTTAAAGCTGCTCTTCGTGCTGCTTTTGACGAAGGTTACCTTGCTATAAATTACGCATCAAAAGTAAAATCCTTTGAGCAAGCAGAAAGCCAAAGGGAATACTTAACATTTACTGAATTACAAAAGTTAGCTCAAACAGAATGCAAATATGAAGTTCTTAAACGCGCCTTTTTATTTTCATGCCTTGTAGGTCTTCGTTGGAGCGATATCAATACAATGGTCTGGTCGGAAGTTAGGGATGAAGACAGTACAAGTAGAGTCAATTTTCGCCAAGAAAAAACAGACGGCGTGGAATATCTTTACATTTCTAGTCAAGCAAGAGAACTATTAGGAGAAAGAAAATTTCCGTCAGAAAGAGTTTTTGTTGGGCTAAAATACTCAGCCGTTTATAATAACGAAATTGTCCGTTGGTGCAGTCGTGCAGGGATATCAAAACACATCACTTTTCACAGCGCCAGGCATACGAATGCAGTGCTTTTGCTTGAAAATGGAGCAGACATCTATACTGTTTCCAAGAGATTAGGACATCGTGAAATACGAACTACGGCAATTTATGCAAAAATTGTTGATCAAAAAATGAAGGAAGCTGCTAATTTAATACCCGACATTAATTTTTAACAATTATGCTACATTATCCATACTTTAAAGATTTCGATGAATACTTCAATGATGCGGTACAAAAAGTTTACAATGATTTAAGCAAAATCAATGAAGAAACATATTTTGCAATCGGAAGATTAAACGAATCACAATTCTTTTTATTTCTCGCTAATTACATATATTATTTTAGATTTGATGATATTAGCATCACAACATTACAACATTTCTTCTGTTCAGTTTGTAATCATAAATTTGAATTTAACGAGCCACTACCCTTTCAAGCTTATGAAGAAGTTAATACAGAAGAGATACAAAACGTTAATCTAGAACAATCGCTTACTTTTAATTGTAATGAAGAACTTTCTGAATTAATAACATTTTATTTTGAAATGAGAGAGTATCCTAAAGAGACTCAATCTCATATGCTTTTAGTTTTATCAGACAAAATTTATGAACATATATCATATCCTTTATATATTTTTAAAAGAGGTTTAATTGATTATGTTGACAATGTAAATATAGAAGACAAGAACTTTGATGTTAAAAAGATATCCTTTTTATTAGATATTAATGGATTTTTAGAAAACTATGAAAATCATCTTAAAGATCTACAATCTAAAATCCATAAAAAAGTTATTGTCCTAAGTAAATCTAAGAATGAGAACAAACATGGGAATAAAAACGGGAATTATCAAATAAATATAGAAAGCATTGATTTACAAAAGCTTTATTACAGTCTGGAGAAAATCATGTTCATAGATCAGAATAAAACATCATTAAATCAATTTAAGGAAGTTTTAGAAAATGATTGGGAAAGTCATAATTCAATTATCTACTTTGAAATGGACAATATTTTGTTTAAATATTTTATTGATTTTTTAGAGACCTATTTTGCTATAAAAATACAATTATCAACTATTGAGTATTCTGCTAAAATTGCGAACAAGAATGGCATAATAAAAGCTAGTGCAATATATTCTTCAATGGCACAATATCGAAAATTCACCAAAGAACGTGACGATGTTAAAAATTTAAAATCTATGTTTGAAAATATTAAAAATCATTAACATCTTAATATCTCAATATTGATCTGTTACACTTTACTGACATTTGCTCACATAACGATAAAACATATCACTTATGGAAAGCAATGCGATCATTCAAAAATTAACCCAATTAGAAAAACTTATAATTGGAACAACTAAACAAATCTTCACAGTAGATGATGTTGTAAACTACACTGGGTTTTCAAAAAGTTATGTATACAAGCTGGTACATAACAACATAATTCCGTATTCGAAACCAAATAATCGTACTCTATTTTTTACTAAGGTAGAAATAGACGAATGGTTACTTCAAAACAAATCTAAGTCGATTTCTCAAATCGCGCAAGAGGCTCTTAATTATACAAATTCTAATAAAAAATAAAAGCGTCCAATTCCGACAAATTGTGACGCTTTATTAAATCTTTTAAACCTCTTGTGTCCTGCAAAGATACAATAAATCTCTATTGTATAATGAAAAGTATAATTGAAAACGACGTTTTTAACGACGAGCACGTTATTGTTTTGCCCCAAAAACAATCAAAAAAAGTAGGTGAGCTATCTTATACGGATTTACCCGCCAATATTACCACCGATTTTAAAGATATCGAAAGTGACATTAGAAAGTATAAAATTTTCATGTCCAATAACAAGATCTTTATTCGCAGAAAAAAAGAGAAAGACGAAGACGAGTCTTACTATTTTCAGGAAATCTCCAATTTTGAGATTAAAATTTTGCAGCACATTCAGGATGAAAAATTCCCTATCAAATTATTAAAGGTTAAAAATGTTTTTAATCTTGAAAAGATTTTTGACATTCCATCAGATCTTTTTAATACCCTAGCCAGTTTTGAAAACTGTATTGCGAGACAAGGTAATTTTCTGTTTACTGGCAGTGCATTAGATTTTAAAATGCTGAAAGCCTATCTTTTTGATAAGATGGGCAATGGACATAAGATTGATAGCTTAGGCTATCAGGTAGGCTTTCAATTTTGGTTGTGGAACAATAAAGTTAATCTTTTAAATGGGAAAAATTTAGAGATTGATGAAAACGGCATTTTTACACACAACAATAAGTCATTTTATGTGCCATCTGCCAATAAAATCTACATTAACAACATGTCTGCTTATTTAGCTCAGAAAAAAATGATTGCTATTGAGTCTGATGTTTCTATGGATTTATATTTTCAGATGATGATGGAGGTTCATAAAGACTATTCCATTTCGGCTATTTTGTTTACCATTAGTAGTCTATTTCAAGACATTATTGTCAATGAAATAGGTAACTTTCCTATTCTCTTTTTGTATGGCCCAGGATCTAGTGGGAAGGATCAGTTAGCAGATTGTTGTCAAAGCTTTTTTGGAACACCTCAATCGGCTATAAATTTGGAAGGAGGTGCTTCTACCTTGAAAGGTCAAATTAGGAAATTTGCTCAGTTTACAAATATCATCTGCCATCTTTCCGAGTACAAGCGTGGCGATTCTAAACTAGATGGTACTATTAAAGGTTTTTGGGATCGTAGGGGGTATGAGTTTGGTACCATTGAAAGCAAAGTGAGTACTGATACTGTACCTATTTTATCTTCCACACTATTAACTGGAAATGAATACCCTGAATCTGAGGCCTTAATTTCTCGACTACTATGGTTAGAGTTCCATTCCAAAACATTTACTCTTGAAGAGACAAAAAATTACGACATTTTAAAAGATTATAATAAAAGAGGAGTCAGTCACTTTACAGATTCACTGTTAATGCATCGAGCTTTAGTTGAAACTACTTTCAAAGGAAAATTTAGACAATGCAAAGAGCGGTTTATAAGCCAGTTCGAAGTTAAACATACTCGGGTAATTAGTAACCTCGCAGTTTTAGGATCCGTGTATGAAATTTTTAAGGACTTAGTTCCATTTCCATTTACTTATAATGAAATGGTTAAACATTTTGAGAAGTGTACTGAAAACCAAACAAGAAAATTGAACTCTTCAAGTATTGGAACAAAATTTTGGGACTGTTTTCTTGCCTCAATGAGAGGAAATAGAGACGATCGTATTGTTGTTTATAGGGATTTAAGGTTGGATGGAAACAAACTTTCGTTCCAGTTTACGTCGTGTTACAATAAGATACAAAGGCAGTGGATGCAACAATATAGAGAAACGGCTCCCAACAAAGCACTTTTACAGGATTATATAAAGAAAGACTCCTGTTTTCTAAAAGAGGTAAGCAGTATTAAATACGAAAAAGGCAAAGATGCTAGAACTACCTCTGGTTATCAAGTAGATGTGTCAAAATTACAAATTCAAGATGAAATTGTAAATGCAATCGAATGGCAAATATGCGAGCAATACCCCCTTTAAAGCGATATTGGTTTCCTACACTTCCTACACTTAGTTAACTATCTTATTATTAATTACTTAATATTAATAAGTGGTAGGAAACATGGTAGGAAGTAGTAGGAAGTAGTAGGAAATGAAAAAATGACTTCCTACTACTTCCTACGCAAACCTACTCTTTTTAAGCGTTTTTTAATTTTAATTAACTGTATATCAATTAAGTAGGAAGTGTAGGAAGCGTAGGAAGTGATTTCGCTTTAAAGGAGCCTTTTAAAAGTTTGCTATGACTTTCGCTATTGAAATAAAAAAAATAATTATCCTATGAATACAAATCAAGCCAAATTAATTCCGATCGAAATAATTTTAAATTCGATGGGCTTTACAATAATAAAAGAAGCAGGCAATGACCTTTGGTTTATAAGTCCATTTTATAGTGCTGAAAAAACTGCTTCTTTCCACGTACATAAGCAAAAAAATTATTGGTACTGCTTTTCCACTGGATTTGGAGGGAACACAGTAGATCTGATAATAAAATTGGAAAAGTGTACAGTTAGTGAAGCTTTAACCTTTTTACAGAATTTTGATTCTTTTTCTTTTCAAAAGCAAATTATTTCTTCTCCCGAGATAAAACAGGAAGAGACCGATAACAAAGTAATAAGAATAATAAAAGTTCAACATATTGCCTTAAAACAATATCTAACGGCAAGATGCATAACGAAGACTTTTGTAAAAAATCAAATAAAAGAAATCCATTATGAAATCCATCGAAAAAAATATTTTGCAATTGGATTCAAGAACAGAAGCGATGGATGGGAATTAAGATCTAAATATGCTAAAATATGTTTGGGTAAAAAAGATGTGACATTAATTACGACTCAAAGTAATCTTCTACGCATTTTTGAAGGAGTGTTTGACTTTTTGAGTTTCTTAGAAATTATGGAGAATGATTCCGTTGAAAACTCAGATTATCTAATATTAAATTCGGCTGCTTTGATAGTCAAGAATATTGAAATATTAGATCAGTACAATTCAATCGAGCTCTATTTAGACAATGATACTACAGGCGATAAATACTCCAATTTCATTAAAAGTAAATTTATTAATACTGTAGATTTTCGGTGTAGATATAAAGATTTTAAAGACTTGAATGAATGGCTCATAGATGATCGTTCAAAAAAACTAAATGATTAAATCAAAAGGGAACGAAAAATATTTTTAAGAGCGTCAACTAGCAAGGTGTGTTTAGCTAATCTAGAAACCTAAAATCTTCAATTTTTATTTCTAGACCGCTAATCTCCTTGCCCTACGGGAATGAAAAACTCCGAAGTCGTTTTTCTAATTTAAATTGAAATAGTATGGAGAATAAAAACAAAGGTGGTAGACCAAAAATTATAGAAAAAAGAAGCAACGCAAAAACAATCTGGTTTAACGATCGAGAACTTATTCAATTAAACGAAATGCTTAATGAAGGAGAGTATAGGTGCTTAAATGATATGATGCGTGATATTTTAATAAATAGACAGTACAAAATAATTACCTGCAATTTTGATGCTCGAAATCAAAGAAATATTCTGATTGAAGAGGTACGTCGAATCGGAATTAATTTCAACCAATTAGTGAAACATTTCAATCAAAAAAAACTGGATAACTTCACAAAAGAAGAAATTACTGTGTTGATTGCTATTACCAATCAAATTAAAATTATTTATGATAAAATCGAAAACCAAAACGGAAAAGAGTTATGATTGCTAAAATAAATACAGGAAGTTACACAGCAGGGATGGTTAAATACAACCATGACAAAACAAAAATTGATGTTAATGGGCAAGCAGATGCAGCATTAATTGGTATTAGAAATATAATTACATCTCATTTCGAATCTATTGTGAGTACAATTTCAGATTATAATTCCAAAAACACGATGGTTCAAAAACCAAATATTCACATAAGTCTTAGTTTTTACAAAGATGATATTTTAGACAATCAAAAGATGCAGGAGATTGCAAATGATTATATGAATCAAATGGGTTATTCTGATCAACCTTATGCAATTTATAGGCACTTTGATAAGGAACATCCACATTTGCACATTGTTAGTTCTAAAATTCAGTCGGACGGAAAAAAAGTTAACGACTCACATATTTATTACAAAAGTCAGGCTTTAACTAGAAGATTGGAAGAAAAATATGGAATTACAAAAGTGGTTAGAAAAATCGGCGTCCTGAAAGAAAAAGATTTACACAAGGCTATTTATGAGCATTTAGAGCATGGTAAACACAGTCTAACAGGCATACTATCAGAAGTTTTGTATGAAGTTTTAGATTTTAAACCGACAACGGATCGAGAGTTTGAAAAATTATTAGAGAGTTATCAAGTACAAAGGAGTCTTTCTTATGATAAAGATAAAAATATCATAGGAAATTATTTTGATTTAGTACCGCTTGAATATTTAGGTGGTAAGAAACAGTTTAAAAAATCTAGAGGTGTGAAAGGCTTTTCTCTTGATCCGAATTTTCAATATGAAGCTATTCAATTGCAGCTCTCTCTTAATGCTAAACATAAAGCCATATTAGGTCGTCAGATAATGCGCAAAATTTACTCCGTTTTAAACCCAATAGTAGCGAATAAAAAAAATGAAATTGAAGTAAAATCAACAATAAAACTAAGTGAATTGAAACTTGAATTAAAGAAAAAAGGAATCGAATTAATTACTAAAAGGACACAGTCTGGCGAAAACTTAAATAGTATATACGGCCTTCTTTTCAGGGATAAGAAAACTAGATTTACCTATTCTGCAACGGATATTAAGCTAAAAACAATCGACTTTTTAAAGTTGATTGATGATGATGAAAAGAATAAATCAACTTCAAAAATAAGTTTTAACAATCCGAATGAAAGTCAAACTTATATCGCCGATTTTAAACCAGTACAACATTCAATAGTTAGTGCTTTAGAACTTTTTTCAAGCCTTTTAAGTAGTAATTCGGTAAATACTCAAGATAATGAATCACTAAAAAAGCGAAAAAAAAGGAGAAGACTATTATAGTTTACGATTGCTTTAAATTTAATATAAAAAAATATGCAAAATAATAACACACAGAAAAACACTATGCAAAAAGAAAAAAAGACCGTGAATAAAGGTTTCCGTTTTACTAAAGAAGAAATGGACACTTTAAATCAACTTTCAAAAGAAGGAGGTTACCAAGATGTAACCAAGTTAGTTAAGGACATACTTTTTAATAGTATACACAAAGTACAATATATTGATTTAGAGTCTAGAAATCAGAGAAATCAATTAATAGAAGAATTTATAAGTATAGGAACTAATTTTAGAGAATTTAATTCTTATTTAAATAAAAAAAATATAGATAGCTTTGATTCAAATGAAAAGTCGGAAATTATCGGATTATTATTTAATATACAAGCATTGTATTCTAATCTGCATGAGCAGCCTGGTAAAATATAAAAAAAGGAAACTAGTTAATTTGTAAACTAGTTTCCTTTTTACTTTAGGAATAAATAAATAAATTTATTTCGAAACTAGTTAACCCGTTAATTTGTAAACTAGTTTCCTTTTTACTTTAAGAACGAATTCAAATTGTAATTTATTTGTTATTGAAAGAATCTGGATCAACTTCACTATCATCTTGCACAGAAAACTTCATGTTTCGAATAATATCACCAATAGTTTTAAATTCCTGTAATTCAGTACTTTCATCTACTGCATACATTTCCATAATTTCCTGGGGTGTAATTCGATATCCTTGCTTACCCACCTTTAAAATCGAATTGAAAAAAAATTCCGAAAAAGAACTCGAGCTAATGTATTTAGGAATATCAAAAGGATGAATTGGAATGTTATTTTTTACCGCGTTTTCTCCCGTAGTTCTCATTGACTTTAGAAAATAATTGTAAAGGTGATCTGTGGTTATTCTTCTTTCTTTTATAAAACGAAGTGTATTATTGGTATGTCTCCATATAATATTGGTAATCTGTGCTATCGAAAAATGATCGGTTAGGTAATCTAATAATTTTAAAACGGAAGCATTATTCTCAAATGAAGTATCAAGTATGTTTTCAAAACTGTATTTAAGATACTTTAAAGCTTCTTCAACGGCAACTTTTTTCCAATAGATCAGCATATCCATATCACTTAATTCAAGATTATCATTTGCATTGGCAAAATAGCAATAAAGTTCTTTGTTGTTCAAGTTATCTTTGGAGACATTAATATTCCATTTTACAGTTGCAAAATTGACAGCTAATTTCAGTTTGCCAAATTTATCTTCTTGATATCAAATTCGCGTGGATCTGATTCAGGATGAATGCTAATGATTTTATTTTCGAATAATGGCATAATAAAACCTTTATAGTCATTCCATATTTTGTTTGACCCAAATGCCAAGATATGGGAGAGATCATTAGAAGATCTGTCTCCAATCAAAACTGCCAAGCTTATTCTTTCTTCGATAGTTAATTTTTCAAAAGGGACAAGTACTTTAACTGCTTTTAGAAGGATTTTCTTTGCCTGTTCGATTTTGGTTCTTTTCTCTTCTAATATCGTATTTCTTTCTTCCATCAAACAGTCATAGCACCTACAATTTGCGGTATTATCATGACCACAATTGGGACATTCGGTGTCATTATTTCTCCAATCACGATGATGCGGAATGATGATCATATCGGTACTACATTTTTTACAAATCTCCTCAGTTTTAAACCTAGGAAAATGTTTTTCAAAGCCTTGATAAGTAGGAAGGTTGTATTTCTCTTTCAAAGATTTGATTGAAGCGCTTTTTTCGTAATATTCTTGGATTAAAGACGCGAGTTGTTCTGAAGTTAAAAAGTCAAACTTAGTGCTTTCAGGTTTTAAAGGGTATTTGCTCATGTATAAATAAATTAAAGTTACAAAACAGAAAACTGCTTTCTAAAACCAAGATTTAGAAAACAGTTTTGAATAATTTTTGCATAAAAAAATAAAATTATTAGAATCTTAGTTTTTTATTTTCAGCAGCAAATATAGGAAGGAGCTTCTTTAAATGGTACTTCAAAATGCTGAATTCAAAATAGTTAGATGGTCGTAACGCTCGGTTCAAACAATTAAAAGTTAACTAAAGAAACTAAAGGAAACTAAAAGAAACAAAAACAGCAGTTCTTTACGGTTTTCCATATTCAAAAAACTTAATTTTTTCAATATCTTAGCCCAATGCATTTCTTACAGAATCGAAATTTGTAAGATCTTTTCGATTGAACTTCATAATTAAAGAGTACAATTCGAACTAAACGAGAAAAGCATATAAAAATCCAATCCTGGAATCCCTAAATAAAATTGAATAAATACCATAAATGGCAGCCGAACAAAAACAAAAATTAGAACAACAACTCTGGAATATTGCAAATACCCTACGTGGTAAAATGGATGCGGACGATTTTAGAGATTATATATTAGGTTTTATATTCTACAAGTACTTGAGTACAAAAATGGATATGTATGCCAACCAAATACTACAACCAGACGGATTAACTTTTGGTGATATCATCGGGCATGCTGACGAAGCATTGTTGATGCAAGCAGTTAAAGAATTAGCCATTGATAAATTGGGGTTTTTCTTAGAACCCTCAGAATTGTTCTCAGAATTGGCACATAGAGGAAATGCAGGTGGAAAAAACAACTTTATCTTAGGAGATCTAGCGAAAGTACTAACGCACATTGAGCAAAGTACGATGGGATCAGAAAGTGAAGAAGATTTTGGAAACTTATTTTCGGACCTCGATTTAACCTCTCATAAACTCGGAAAATCAGAAAGCGATAAAAACGAATTAATCGTAAAAGTCCTAACTCATTTGGACGAAATTGATTTTGATTTAGAAAATACCGATTCCGATGTTTTGGGCGATGCTTACGAATATCTTATTGGACAATTTGCCAGCGGAGCAGGAAAAAAAGCAGGAGAATTTTATACCCCACAACAAGTCAGTAGTGTTTTGGCGCAATTGGTAACGGTGGGCAAAGACAAATTAAAAAGCGTTTATGATCCTACTTGTGGTTCGGGTTCGTTGTTGTTGCGTGTTGCCAAAGAAGTCAAAGACGTAAGCGAATTTTACGGACAAGAAATGAATCCTACGACCTACAACCTTTGTCGTATGAATATGATTATGCACGATGTACACTACAAACGTTTTGACATCAAGAACGAAGATACTTTAGAGCGTCCGCAACATTTGGATATGCGTTTTGAAGCTATTGTGGCCAATCCGCCTTTTTCGGCAAATTGGAGTGCAAGTCCGCTTTTTATGACCGATGAACGTTTTTCGGCTTACGGAAAACTCGCTCCAAGTTCGAAAGCCGATTTTGCTTTTGTACAACACATGTTGCATCAATTGGCGGATAACGGAACGATGGCAATTGTGTTACCACACGGGGTTTTGTTTCGTGGTGGCGCAGAAGGTCACATTCGTAAATACTTAATCGAAGACAAAAACTATTTGGATGCCGTGATTGGTTTGCCAGCGAATATCTTTTACGGTACCTCGATTCCGACTTGTATTTTGGTATTGAAAAAAACACGCCAAAACTCCGAGGATGTTTTGTTTATTGATGCCAGCCAACATTTTGATAAAGTAAAAACCCAAAATGTATTGTTAGACGAACACATTTCTAAAATTATCTCCACGTACAGCAACCGTACAGAAGAAGATAAATACAGCAAAATTGCTACGCTTGAATTCATTGCTTCACAAGATTACAACTTGAACATTCCTCGTTATGTTGATACTTTTGAAGCTGAAGAAAGCATCGATATTAATGCTATTGCAAAGGAACTTCAAGCCGTTGACCAACAGATTAACGAAACCGATAAAACGATTACTTCTTTTTGTGCTGAATTGAATATTGTAACTCCTTTTTAATTATGGCGATTTTGCACTAATTAAAAATAGAATTCGAACTTTTAAAAAGTTTAAAATGAAAGATAAAACGATAAATATCGAAGGCACATCAATAGGAATAATTACTAATAATAACGTTGATGATTTTATTTGCCTAACTGATATGGCACACGCCAATGAAGGAGAAAGCAGAGCGGCAGACATTATTAAAAATTGGCTTAGAAATAGATATACTATTGAATTTTTAGGTACTTGGAAAGAAATTAATAATCCGAATTTTAAAGTGGTCGAATCTGACCACTTTAAGATCAAGCAGGTTTACCAAGCTTTGTGTTAAGTGCATCGGAATGGAAAGAAAAAAACAACGCTATTGGAATTAACCAACTTCAATCTTTGACAACAAATCCTAACATTCAAATCCTAAAATAACAATGGAAAATAGAATACTCCTTTTTAGATAATTATAGATGAAAGAAGAACAAGAAATAATTATTTACAATACCGAAGACGGTAAAGCTTCAGTAGCATTATTTGCCAGAGAAGGTGACATTTGGATGAATCAAATTCAGTTGGCAGAACTTTTTGACACCTCTAAACAAAATGTAAGCTTACACATAAACAACATACTGAAAGAAAAGGAGTTAGATGCAATTTCAGTTGTCAAGGAATACTTGACAACTGCTGTTGACGGTAAAAACTATAACATTACTTTCTACTCACTTGATATGATTCTTGCCATAGGTTTTAGAGTTCGAAGCAAGAGAGGAACACAATTCCGTCAATGGGCAAACTATAACCTAAAAGAATATATGGTTAAAGGTTTTGTAATGGATGACGAACGCCTTAAAAACCCAAATGGTAGAAACGATCATTTTGATGAATTACTGGAGCGTATTCGTGACATTAGAGCCTCCGAAAAAAGATTCTACCAAAAAGTACGGGACTTATTTTCTTTGAGTAGCGATTACGACAAAACTGATAAAGCCACACAAATGTTTTTTGCCGAAACACAAAACAAATTATTATACGCCATAATAGGCAATACGGCTGCCGAAATTGTGGTAATACGTGCTAACCCTAACCAACCCAATATGAATTTAACCAGTTGGAAAGGTGCAGTAGTTAGAAAGCAAGATATTTACACCGCCAAAAACTATTTGACTGATGATGAAATAAATAGTTTGAATCGCTTTGTGGTGGTGTTTTTAGAAACTGCCGAATTAAGAGCCAAAAACAGACAAGATATTACGATGAGTTTTTGGAAAACCAATGTAGATCGTATTATTGAATTTAATGATAAAAATGTACTAAACCATCTTGGTACAATAACGCATCTGCAAATGGAGAAAAAAGTAGATGCTATCTATGAAAAATTCAATACCCAAAGAAAACAACTCGATGCTAAAAAAGCAGATGAACAAGATTTGGAAGAACTAAAACAATTGGAAAACCAAATTAAAAATAACCCCAAAAAATAACAATGGAAAATCGACAACCAAATTTGCGCTTTCCTGAATTTTCGGGGGAATGGGAAGTTGAAAAAGTTGGAGCTTTATGTGATAGTATTGTTCCTGGTAGAAATAAGCCAACAAATTTTGAAGGAAATATTCCTTGGATAACAACACCTGATATTGAACACAATGGATTTATAACTTACTCAAAGAAAGACTTAAATATATCACGAGAAGAGGCTAAAAAAGTTGGTTCAAAAATAGTTCCAATTAACTCAATTATTATTTCTTGTGTTGGAGAATTAGGATTATCTGCAATTACAGGTAAAGAAATTATAATTAATCAACAATTACATGCCTTTATTCCTAAAGAAAAAATTGAATATCGATTTTTACTTTATGAATTAAATTTAAAGAAAAAATATATGGATACCGTTGCAACTAAAACGGCTGTTCCATATATGAATAAAGAAAATTGTAATTCTATTCCAATAAATTTCCCAACTCTCCCCGAACAAACCAAAATCGCCAATTTCCTAACCGAAGTCGATAAAAAATTAACCGCCTTAAAACAAAAGAAAAGCCTTTTAGAGCAATACAAAAAAGGCGTAATGCAACAAATTTTCTCGCAAGAACTACGGTTTAAGGATGATAATGGAAATGATTTTGCGGATTGGGAAGAAAAAATGTTGGGGGATTGTTTGGATTATGTTCAACCAATCAAATATTTAGTTTCAAGTACCGAATATGATAATTCATATAAAACACCTGTTTTAACAGCAGGAAAAACTTTTATATTAGGTTATACTAATGAAACAGTTGGGATTTTTAATGAAAATTTGCCAGTTATAATTTTTGATGATTTCACAACAGCCACACAGTTTGTAGATTTTTCTTTTAAAGCCAAATCTTCTGCAATGAAAATTTTGAAATCAAAAGAAGGATTCAATATTAAATTTATGTATGAAACTATGCAAATAATGAAATATGAACTTGGTGGTCACGAAAGGCATTGGATTTCAAAATTTGCACCATTTTATATTCTAATTCCATCTTTTAAAGAACAAACCAAAATCGCCAATTTTCTATCGGCAATGGATGAAAAAATCAATCATTGTCAAGGACAAATAGAAAAAACGCAGGTTTGGAAAAAAGGATTATTGCAACAATTGTTTGTGTAAAGAAAAAAGATAAAGTGGTTAAATTCGACCACTTTAAAAAGCATCACTATTGAACGAAAATAATTATGAGTCACCAATCCGAAGCACAATTAGAAAACAATCTAATCCAACAATTAATTGGTTTAGGCTATGCATCTGTAAAAATTCAAGATGGAGATGCTTTGGTTGCCAATCTAAAAAAGCAACTCGAACTTTTTAATCAAACTAGTTTTAGTGCCAAGGAGTTTGATGCCGTTTTGAATCATTTGGCAAAAGGCAATGTATTCGAAAAAGCCAAAAGTTTACGGGATCGTTTTCAATTGACTAAAGAAGATGGAACTTCATTTTATGTTCAGTTTTTTAATAGCGAAGATTGGAATTCTAATGTATATCAAGTTACGAATCAAATCAGTTTAGAAGGAAGTTACAAAAACCGCTTTGATGTGACGCTTTTAGTCAATGGCTTGCCTTTGGTACAAATAGAACTCAAACGTTCGGGTATCGAAATCAAAGAAGCGTTTAACCAAATCAACCGCTATCAAAACCATTCTTTTTGGAGTAATCACGGTTTGTTTCAATACGTGCAATTGTTTGTGATCAGCAATGGTGGAAACACCAAATATTTAGCCAATAACAAATTACAATCGGTCAAACAAACTTTCTTTTGGGCAGATGCCAATAACAAAAACATTACCGAATTAAACGAGTTTGCCGCAGCGTTTTTGAACCCCAATCATTTGGGAAAAATGATAGCGCATTATATCGTAATCAACGAAACCCACAAAGTGATGATGGTATTGCGTCCGTATCAATATTTTGCTACCGAAGCTATTATTCAGCAAGTCAAACAGTCTAACGACAACGCCTACATTTGGCACACAACAGGCTCGGGAAAAACCTTAACCTCGTTTAAAGCGAGTCAGATTTTGATGGATTTACCCGAAGTCTATAAAGTCGTTTTTGTAGTCGATCGAAAAGATTTGGATTTTCAAACAATGAATGAATTCAATGCGTTTAAAAAAGACAGCGTGGATGTCACAGACAATACACAATCTTTAGTTAGACAATTAACGGATAACACCAAATTGGTTCTAACAACAATCCAAAAATTAAACAATGCCATTTCTGACCGTTTTAAAAATAACCTTGAAGCACTAAGACACCAGAAAATTATTTTCATTTTTGATGAATGCCATCGTTCGCAATTCGGAGAAACCCACGAACGCATCACGAAGTTTTTTGATAAAAGTCAGTTGATAGGTTTTACAGGAACACCGATTTTTGCCGAGAATGCTTCTAAAAATGAATTCGGAAAACGAACCACCAAAGATTTATTTGGGAATTGTTTGCATAAATATGTGATTACAGATGCCATTCGAGATCAAAATGTATTGCGTTTCGGAATAGAATATATTGGAAAATACAAGAACAAAAGCAATACTTTTATTGACATCGAAGTAGAAGAAATCGACAAACAAGAAGTATTAGATTCGACCAAACGCATCAATAAAATTGTCGATTATATCATTGCGTATCACGATCAAAAAACCTTCAACAAACAATATTCGGCACTTTTGGCGGTAAGCAGTATCGAAAATGCGGTAAAATATTATGATCTTTTTCAAGAGAAGAAAGAAGCAAAAGAACACGATTTGCGCATCGCTACTATTTTTACTTTTGGAGCCAACGAAGATTCTGATGAAGCACAAGATTATCTTCCTGCGGAAAATGATTTTGATATGGCGGCAGAACCTAAAACAAGTTATAAATCAAGCCACAGTCGAGACAAATTAGAAAGCTATATTGGACATTATAATAAAATGTACAAAGGAAGTTTTACGACCAAAGATCCTAAATTATTTGAATCCTATTTCAAAGATATTAGCCGACGTTTGAAAGAACGAGAGAAAGAAAACTTCAATGATGCCAGAGACCGTTTGGATATTGTAATCGTTGTGAATATGATGCTTACGGGTTTTGATGCCAAAAAAGTAAATACTTTATACGTTGATAAAAACCTAAAACAACACGGTTTAATTCAAGCGTATTCCAGAACGAATAGAATTTTAGGAGAACAGAAATCACAAGGCAATATTCTGAGTTTTAGAAACCTCAAAAAAGCCACTGATGATGCTATTACTTTGTTTTCGAACAAAGATGCCATTGATGTAGTGACAATGCCCAGTTATGAAAAAATTGCTGAAAAGTTCGATGAAGCTTTGAAAGCCTTACGAGAAATAACACCAACGTATCAAAGTGTAAACGATTTAGAAAGCGAAGAAGACGAAGCTTTATTTGTGCAAGCTTTTAGAAAATTGTTGCGAAATATAAATGTCTTGCAATCCTACGCTGATTTTGATTGGGATGATTTACCTATCGACGAACAAGAATTTGCAGATTACAAAGGCAAATACTTGGATTTATACCAAAAAGTAAAACAAGATACGCAAGTACAAAAAACCTCTATTCTCGATGATATTGATTTTGAATTGGAGTTGATTCACCGAGACAAAATTGGAGTAGCTTACATCTTGAAGTTATTGGCACAAATGAAAGGAGCCAATACTTCCGAAGCAAAAGCACAACGCAAAGCCATTATTGATTTGTTAGGCGGCGACATCAAATTGAGAAGCAAAAGAGAGCTGATTCAGAAATTCATAGACGAAAATATGCCAAACATCAAAGAGGGTGACGACATCGAAGAAGAATTTGAAAAATTCTGGCAAGAGCAAAAAGTCCTAGCATTAGGGAAACTCTGTGAAGACGAACATTTAGACAAATTACAATTTAAAGCTTTAATTGATGCTTATATCTACAGCGGTCGAGAACCGATTAAAGATGAAGTTTTTCAATGCCTGGACAATAGACCGAGTATTTTGCAAGCGAGAGTGATTGGCGATCGAATTATTGCAAAGATGAAGGAGTTTGTGGAGGTTTTTGAGATGGGGATGGTGGCTTAGTTGGAGAACTCTTCAGTATTAGAGATATTTATTCTTTCTTAATTTTTTTAAGATGATGATAAATGAGAGAAATTATTGTAGAATACCCTTAGTCGGTTTCGTGATTTTTAAAGATTTTTCTCAGTGCAGGTTAAGAGATTTATACCATTAAAGTAAGATTTAAGTATGTTATTTGAAAATTATTGAATCAATATAAAATTGATTATTTTTTTTTGAAGGACTATCTTAAATGATTATTCTAAGTTAGTAAAAAGATTAGATAAATTAAAATAATAAATTTTAAAATGGAAAACACGAAAATTATTGATTTACCATATATTTCTGGGATAGAAGAACTTCCTAAAGACTATATAAAGAGAGATGCAATATTAAATCAAATAGATAAAGCACTGGAAATAAATGATGTTATTTTTATTTGTGGAGAAGAGGGAATTGGAAAAACCACCATCCTTAATGATTTTGTATTGCAAAACTCTCAAAATACTATATCTTTCTTTGTAAATGAATTTGATAAATATACCTATAGCTTTGATTGTATTTTGGACAAGCTTTATAGTCAAATTTACTTTTTTAATAAATCAGAAATTACAGAAATTAGTCCAGATTTAATTTTATATAATTCAGTTCAAGGCGATCTTAGAAAAAAGATCAAATCAAAGAGAAAGAATATATTCTTTGTCTTTGATGGCTTAGACAATTTGAATTTCAAAGAATTAGATCAAATAATTCCATTAATTGAGATTTTACCATGGAAGAGTGCAAAATTTATTTTTTCTGGAAAGAAAAATTTATTTAATAGATTTTACAGTCAAAAATTAAATTGTGCAACAGTAGATATATATAATTTTGGATTTCATGAAACTAAAGAATATTTTAAAGAAATTTGTTCTGATGAAAATGAACTACTTGAGATACATAAACTAAGTAAAAAGGGAATTCCATCTAAATTAAAAGAATTGAAATTGCTCTGTGAAAATAATGGAGGTGTCGCTAACTTTCTTAAAACGGATGATTTATCTGAAAAAACTGATTATTTAGAAAAAATATGGGATGATGTCGATAAATACAATGATGTTTTAAATAAAATTATTGCCCTAGTAGTTTTTAGCGATATAGATTTAAATATAACTGCAATTTGTGAAATTCTTGAGATAGATAAAACAGTTCTAGAAGTAAACATTAAAGAAGTTACTTTTATAAAGATTATTGACGAAAGAATAACTTTCCAAGTTGATACAATCAGAAGTTTCTCGAAAAAAAAATTAAAAAATTTAGAGGATAGTATTAATAATTTACTAATTGATTATTACGAGTTAAAACAAGATTCAGAAGAAAGTATGTTTAATTTGCCTCATTTGTACAGCAAAGCAAAACAATGGGAAAAAATAACGAAGTTCTTTACAACAGAAGCATTTATTCATTTTATCGACAAATATCAAACAATAGTTAATATAAACTCGCACTTTTCAATTGCATACAATGCCTCTAAAAATACTAAGATTAGGTTTGATGAAGCTAGATTAAGATTTGCATTGCATAAATCTTCCATCATTGGTTTAGAAAAACATGAATTATGGGAAAGTGAAATAGAAGCAAGAATTTTATTAGGCGATTATGATCAGTCCCTGATTTTAGCGAATAGCGCATTGCTCAAAGAAGATAGACTTAAATTATTGGCAATTGTAGCAAAGCAAAGGAAAATAAATAATTTACATGAAGATTCTGACTTACTAGATCAAATAAAATTTCTTTATGAGCAGATAGATTTTTCCGATATTCGTGGTAAAGGTTTCGAAATTGCTGGCATACTTATCTACTCAAATTTGCAACTTGCAATCGAGTTAGTTGAAAAAGTAACCGACAATTCGTCTACAAATAATTCATTAGATTATGCTTTTGCATATCTTACCTTATATGCTACAGAAATTAATAAAAAAAACAAATCACAAATTGCCGATATTGATATCATTAATGCTAAGATTCAAAACGATGACGTTAAGAATATTACAAATGCGTTACGATTTTTATCAGATGAATATTCAATAGATGAGCTCTTTGTTAATGTAACAAACATAACTAAGTTTAGTCAAAAATTATTTATCCTAAGAAATTGGATAAAAAACAATAGGAAAAATAAAGAGGTTACAAAAGCTATTAAGTTGACATTAGAAGAAATAGTTAGAACTTCAAGTGAAAATGTACCAAATGCTATTTCACTATCAGAAATAGCAACTCCATTACCTTTTATAAAAAATAAGGATGAAGTAAAAGAGTTAATTTTATTATTTGATGCCCATAGAAACACAATTAATAGGCCCACTAAGAGCTATGTTGAGCTTCAATTGATCATTGCAGAATCTTTATTAAAAATTAGTTTTGATGAAGCTAAGGATAGAATTTTTGACATCTATTTAATAATTGATGAGTTGGAGGATTTATCAGTAAAAACAGATTGTCTAAGTTTCCTATGGTTATGGCTATCAAAAAACGATAAAAATAATAGCATTGAAAAGTCAATTAGCTCCACTGAAACAATTGAACTTCAAACCAGAAAAAATATTGATTTATTATTAAAAGATACTGCCTATCATTTTAAAATGGTAGAGAATGTAATATCCACAATAATAATAGCAAATCCAGATTTCGTATTTGAGACCATCAAAAAGCTAAATACTCAGGAGAGAAGAGATATATCCCTTAAATTGGCTTTAGAAAACTATATTGAAAAAACTGAAGTTGAAAATTTAGATTTTATCCTAATCGACAAGTTTTATGGGGAGATTGTAGATGTAATACTGAAAGAAAGTATAATCATAGAAATCATAGATAAGTTTTATTTTTTGAAAGAGAATGTGATCCCACATATAGCTAGAATAACACCGTACTATAATTTTGTTAAAAATTTAAGTCAAGTAGCTAATAAATGCTATATTATTTGTCATGCAGTTAAAATATTAAATTTTGATAAAACTAATCATGAAATTTTAATTGATGATTTATTAAAAGAATTATACAGTTCATGGAATGAAATAGATGTTCTATGGGAAAAAATTGAAATAGGATTCTTAATAGCCAGAGATTTAAAAGATTTTTCGAAAGATAAAGCTGGTGAATATCTAGATTTTGCTACTGGTTTAAAGCACCAAGAAGCTTTTTCATCTAATTCAATTGTTAATACATATATTACAAGTATTAAACTATCTATCATCTCTTTTTGCGGATTAGTTATAATAAATGACAAGCGTTCTGTAGAACTTAATTTACTCTTTGACACAATTAATGTATTACAGTCAGTAGGTGAAAAACTAAAGCTTTGGTCAGAGATATATTTAAGAATTTATGCTTTAGGGAAGGTTGACCTATCAAAGAACATCTTTAAACAATATATTAATCCACTACTAAATGAATGGACTTCTAGCACAACGGACTCCTATAAATTAAATACAATAATTAACATTTCTTCTGCATTATATACTTTTAATTCGCAAATTTTTCAAACTGATTATTTAGAAAAATTAAATACTAAATCTAAAGACAAATCCATTAAAAATATTTGTGATTTCATTTTGACTAAATTATGCACAGAAGACCCTGTTAGCTCAGAACAGAAAACTGTGAAATTAGATTATTCTGAAATTAATGAAATCTGCATGCTTATAAATAAATTAGATAACGATTTCCTAATTCATAATTATATTGAAAAATTAGTTAAATGTATTAAAGAATCAAAAAATGAATTAACCATAATTCAAAAAGATTCATTAAAGGAAAAAATCATACTAATAATAAAAGAGAAATTGCCAAGTCGCGGAGGTATTCAGCATGAAGGATATAAAATCGTCTCAGAATCTGAAATTTTATCTTTAGATAACTACAGTGGAAATGAAAATTCTTGGACTAATTTAATAAAACGTGCTGATTCAATTACTAATATATCTGATCGTGCCTTAATATTAGTTATGTTGGCAAATAAAATTAAGCAGAAGTCAAACAAAAAACAAATTGAATTGATGGAAAAGGCATTCGATTTGATAAAATTAATTCCTTCTGTGTACGATAAAACAAATAGGTTTGATGCTACATGGGAAACTTGGCTAAATATAGATAAAAGTAAGTTTAAAAAATACCTTAAATTAGCTTATAAAGACCTTTTAACAGCTAAAGATGGGGAAATTAGTGGGATAAAAAGTATTATCGACATGGCTCACCAACATGATTCTCAACTGACTGATGAATTAATTACTATGTTAGATGACGATCCAGCTAGGAAAAATTTAAAAAAACCATTTGTTAAAAGTATTGAAAGTAAAACAATTATTAATAAAGCTTGCAAAGAATCAGGTATGTTAGCTTCCTTGGACAATAGTCAATATCAAGATGTATTCAGAAAGAATTTGATGGATTTAAATAATGGAAAAAAAGTCTCGAAAGATATTGCCGACACTTTTGAAATTTTGGATAAATCATCAGGTTTATCATTAAATGATGCCTACGAGTCTTACATGTATTTTATTCAAAATGCAATTAAAAGGTATGAAGTGAATTCTAAAGAAAAAGATATATTATCATCTATTTTTAGTTCAACCATCGAGAACACGAAATTAATTGGAATTTTATCTTCGGACAATATAAGTAAAATGAAAAATCTATATAAAACAAAAGGCAGTTTAGACATAAATCCGATAATATCTCCTGGCGAAAGAATGAAGGCTATTGATATTTTTAAAAATTGGTTTGCTAAGAATATTGATTGTCAATTAATAATTATAGATCCTTATTTTACAGAAAAAGAATTAAATATATTACAGTTAATTCAAGAAGTTAAGGCTGATTGCGAAGTTAAAATTTTAACCAGCAAAACTAGGAGTAAAAATAATAATCATTCTAACGAGTCTGGGAAGTCTATAAATAAAGAAATTTATATAGGTGAATGGAAAAAAATTTCTTCTGATGATCCGTTACCGACAATTATTAAAATTGTTTGGGACAAGGATACATTTGATACTCCAATTCATGATAGATGGATAATTGAGCCACACTCTAAGCAAGGACTAAAGTTGGGCACCTCATATAATGGGTTTGGGAATAAAGAATCATCAATAGAAGAGTTAAATACTGAAAGTTTGCTAAATGTTGAGGAGATAATTGATAAATATTTATATAAGGAAATAAGAAAAATAGGAGCCTTTAGCTTAAAATATGAGAGTTTTGATTTAGAAGAGTAGAATTTAAACATTAAGTACTGCCCTAAAATATGTGAAGTTATTTCACTTAGTTTAATTACATGAAATTTTGATTCCTTGTTGTATCACCTTTTGCATTATTAGAACTTATAACGCTCAGTTTCATAAAGTGTTTAATTTTTTTGTTTATTAAATTTAACTTTTTAAATATTTGTTAGTTACAAATATTCTAAGAATTTTAAAAAATTTAGTAAAATGCGGTGCATAAGTAATCTATTCACCGCGTTTTTTGCCTAGATCATTAAAACATCCTTGTTCTAGTTTCCAATAAAAGCAAATTTTTAAGTTTCATTTCAGGGGATAGAAAAGAAATCTCAAGCAATTCCTTTGATTTAGGGGTTGCTTTTTTCATTTGATCTAGAATTGTAGTTATTGTTTTTTCGTTGAATTGTAATCTGTCTTTAACATGATAATTCTAAAATGCGGTAAATAACCAATCTATTCACCGCCTTTTTTGCGTTGAATAATCACTATATTTAACGCATAAATAAAAAAGCAATGGCAATCTACATTCATCAACTTAAAAACTGGCCTACGTTTACTTGGAATGAGCAGGAATTTATTTCGTTATTAAGCGAAGTACGTCACTTGCAGGGTAAACTTATGGGTAAAGTGGAATTGTTAGGTTTCGAATTAAAAGATGAAGCGAATTTAGAAACCTTGATTCAAGATGTACTACAAATTTCTGAAATAGAAGGGGAGATATTAAACCCAGAGTTGGTTCGTTCCTCCATTGCAACCAGACTAGGTTTAGAATATTCTGGGTTAGAAAAATCAGATAGGAATGTGGACGGGATTGTAGAATTGATGATCGATGCTACTCAAAACGATAATAAAATACTTAGTGAGGATCGCTTGTTTGGTTGGCATTCGGCCTTGTTTCCAACAGGAAGAAGTGGTATGCACAAAATTGAAGTTGCAAAATGGCGCTCAGGTGCCATGCAAGTTGTATCTGGAGGAATGGGGAGAGAGGTCGTTCATTACGAAGCTCTGAAAGCAGAACTTTTAAGTAACGAAATGAAGCAATTCGTAGACTGGTATAATAACGAACAAGAATTAGAATCGCTACTTAAAGCGGCTGTTGCTCATTTGTGGTTTATAACGATACATCCATTTGATGATGGTAACGGTAGAATTACCAGAGCAATTACTGATATGCAACTTTCAAAATCGGATGGTGTCAACCAAAGATTCTATAGTATGTCTACTGAAATAAATAAACAAAAGAAAAGCTACTATACCATCCTAGAACGAACTCAAAAGGACGACCTTGATATCACAGCATGGATTATATGGTTTCTAGACTGTCTTAAAAACAGTATACTTCATTCAAGTGTCATAGTTGAAAAAGTAGTTAGAAAACATCATTTTTGGGTAAAATTTGCAGGTAAAATCAGTAATGAACGCCAGCAAACAATGCTTAACAAACTCATGGATAATTTTGAAGGCAATTTAAACACAAGTAAATGGGCTAAAATGACCAAAACTTCGCCAGATACTGCACTAAGAGATATTACTGATTTAGTGAATAAAGGGATCCTTGTTAAAGCTAATGCAGGCGGTAGAAGCACGAATTATAACCTAAAAGATAGTTTTTAAAATATAAAATGCGGTGAATAAGTTGATTATTCACCGCATTTTTCAAACCTACTTTACTAGAATAATTTTATTCTAGTTTTCAATAAATTCAAAATGTTTATTTTTCATATCCTTCGAAAGAAAAGAAATGGCAGGCGATTCCCTCCTTCTACGCGTGGATTTTTTTATTTGTGCTACAATTGTCTCCATCGTTTTTTCATTGAGCTGCAATCTTTCTTGCCAAAAAAAATATTTGAAGCGATGATATAGTTAAGAGACGTTGATATTTTTATTTATTCTACAAAAGTAACATGAAGTATATTCTATTTCTGAGAATCAAATTTAATATCACTTTATTCTAATATTGGAAAAAAATATTTCCTTTTTTGGAGTAAATTATAAATACTATTTTCCTAACTAAATTTCTTCAGTATCAATAAAAAATTGCTTGTCTAAATCAAATTCTTCTAAATATTCTTCGTCTTCGTAAGGCTGAAGCTCTGCTGCAATTAAAGCAAATAAATCTCTCATTGCTGGTTCTCCACAAAATGGATATCCTTGTGCATGATATTCTGCTTCATAATCCATTAAGGTCATTATTTTAGGGTCTATGTACCTTTCGAATGATTGCTCATGATTCATTAAATCATATACTTTTGGGTAAATCTGTTGAATATGAGCTAGGATAATTCTGTATGTAGAAGTATCGATAAGATTAGTATTATAATTTTCATTGAAAGGAATTTCAATTTTTTTCCTTTTGTTTTTAAAATGTTCTTCCATACTACAATTTTTAAATTAATTATATAATCTTCTTAATATCAGGGTATAAAATTCGAAATCCTGAATCCATGCTCAAGGTGTTATTGATGGATTTATATTTAAATACTTATTGAGCTAAGTTACATAAACATCGCTATCCTAGCCTGCAATAACTCCAAATATTTTACTTTCATTTCATTAGTGAGAAAAGAAATTTCAATTAATTCTTTTTAAATAGGAGTTCCTTTTTTCGTTTTTTACAGAATTGTAGAGTACATTTAAAATACGGTAAAAATATAACTTTATTGACGCATTTTTTGCGGCGAATAGTCATTAAATTTACCGCATCAAAGAAAAAACAATGGAAATTTACATCCATCAGCTTAAAAATGAGTTACACTTTGCCCAGAATAGCCTGCCTATAATTTAAACTTTAAAAAAACAGTATACCGTGAAAATAATTACAATAATTATCGAGAAAAACGAAGACGGTTTTTGGGCTTATGCCAAAAACGAAAAGGGAATTGTAGGAGGTGGAGGTACATTAAAAAACTGTAAACAAGATATATTAGACTGTATTGATACCTTAAAAGAATTAAGTGGAGAAAATAAATTTATGTATTCTGAAGCTGAATATATTTTGGCTTATAATTTTGATACCAACAATTAATCAATAGTGTGTAAACAAAATTGTTTATATTTGTAATATGAAATCTTTAATCGAAAAATACAAAGGGATACATCCAGGCATAATATTGGAACGCTTACTTAGTAAAAAAGCGATTTCACAACGTCCTTTTGCTATTTCTATAGGTGAACATCCCCAAACAATAAATGCAATTACAAAGGGTAGAAGGAAACTCAATATAGCACTTGCTTTGAAAATTGAAGAGAAATTAGATTTAGAAGAAGGTTCTCTAGCTTTACTTCAAACCTATTTTGACATTAAGGAAGAAAAAAGTAAAGCAAAACAAAATATTCCAGACTTGACTCTTTTAAGGAAATCTTTATTTTGGGATACTGATATTTCTAAAATTGACTGGCAAAGTCAAGCTGTTGCAGTTATTAAACGGATATTTGAACGTGGAAATGATATCGAAAAAGAAGAAATTAAACGCTTCTATAAAAGTGCTAGAATTAAAGCTGCACTTACGAAAACCATTAGGAAGCCATACACTATTTACAAAAATAAAGAAAACGTATAATGCTGCATTATAGTACCGTAAACGATTTATTGAAAAATAGTCTGTTACAATTAATGAAATTCGATGTATTTAAAGATTTTAGACTTGTAGGAGGTACAGCATTGAGTTTACAAATAGGGCATAGAGAGTCTATTGATATTGATCTTTTTAGTGACGTGGAATATGGAACATTAGATTTTAAAGCCATTGAAAACTACCTAAAAGAAAACTTTGAATATGTCGATTTTTTAGATATAATTCCAGCAATGGGGAAGTCTTATATTATTGGAGAGAATAAAGAAAACACAATAAAGCTTGATCTATATTATACCGACAATTATATTCAGCCCTATATCGAAATTGATGGTATCAGAATGGCAACTATTGAAGAAATTATTGCCATGAAAATAGATGTCGTACAACGAGGAGGAAGAAAAAAAGACTTTTGGGATTTACATGATTTACTTCAATCTTATGATATCAGCCAAATGTTAGATTTACATAAGCAAAGATATCCTTATACACATGACAGAGATTTGATAATCCAAAACTTAACGTCCTTTGAACAAGCTGATGAAGATTTTAATCCTATTTGTTTTAAAGGCAAATACTGGGAGTTTATAAAGGAGGATTTTGAAGAGGTTATTCTGAAATTCACAAAGTTATAATTTGTTTTACTGTCTCTATTAATAGTAATTCTATCAAATATTGTACTCCTTTTGTACACCTCATAGCTTCTAATGCCTTTATAACAAAGGAAAATTACTTATTGTATCGGGAAGTAACCAACGCCACAATTTAAAAGCAAAATGGATTCATTTACACAAATCGTTTTAGGTATTGCGGTTGCGCAAGTTTGCGCGGGCAAAGCACTCAAAAACCGTACTTTTTTGTACGGCGCTATTTTAGGAACAATGCCCGACCTAGACGTGCTTGTGGGGTTATTTATGGATCCCGTAAACGGCGTGATGATCCACCGCGGCATCAGCCACTCCTTATTTTTATATGTGCTGCTATCGCCGTTTTTGGGCTGGCTGATTTCAAAATTCGAACATAACAAAATTAGTTTTAAAACTGCCACTGCTATGGTTTTTTGGTGTTTATTTACCCACGTTTTACTCGATATGTTTACCTCTTGGGGCACCCAAATATTATGGCCACTCGAGACTCGATTTGCCTTAAAAACCATATTCGTCATCGATCCGCTGTACACAATTCCGTTGTTAATCAGCGTAATAATGGTGTGGCGAACCCAAGATTTACTGCGCCGTAAAAAATACATTTTACGAGGTTTAGTCATAAGCAGCAGTTATTTGTTGCTTTCCTGCGGAATCAAATTATATGCGCTAAATCAATTTAAAAAAGCGCTTCTAAATCAGGGAATTACCTATTCTGAGATCATCGTAAAACCCACCGCTTTCAATCTTATTTTATGGAACGCTAATATTGCGACTGCCGATTCGTACTTGTTGGGCGATTATTCGCTCCTTGACAGCCAACCGATTTCGTTTGTTCGATACGCCAAAAACCCAAATTTCGAAGCTGAACTCAACGGGAATTCGGATTTCAAAAAGCTTCAAAAAATAAGTGAAGGTTGGTATATTGTAGCAAAAAAGAATGGCGCACTTTACTTTAACGATTTGCGTTTCGGACTATTAAATGACACGCCAAACAATCCACAATTCGCCTTCAGTTATCAATTTAAGGAAACGAACTCTGAGTTGAAAGCCGTTGAGGTTCCTAAAGAAAAGCGGGATGGTAAGAGACTGCTTCAAAAAATATTTACTCGTTTAAAGGGCAATTAAAGGCATTTAATATTGATGCTGCCAATTCAGGCAATCCACTTCAAGTCCGCAGTCACCGTCCATAAAAACATAAACCCAAAACGAGCTTCCGCTGGTCGCTGTTTTGGGTTTTGTTTTTTAAGGCCGCTTTCCTTTGCGGGCTTTTCGCTGCTATCCTGGGCAGGGTAGAGGTGTTTTACCTCAAACCCTACTACTAGTACTAAAATGGGTAGTACATCAATACAGTCTCATGGTCTTGCGCTTTGCTACAATTGATATAGTGACTTTACCGAGCATCGAATTGCAAAGTTATTCTATCTTAACAATAAAAAATTCACTTCTTCTGTTCAATTGATGTTCGGCCTCTGAACATTTTACGCCGTCTCCGCATCCATTTATTAATTTACTTTCTCCATATCCTTTTCCAGTTAATCGATTGGCTGCTATTCCGTTTTTGATCAACCATTTTATAGTCGATTGTGCTCTGTTTTCTGACAAAATACTATTGTACTTAGCAGTCTGTCTGCTGTCTGTATGCGAGCGAACGTCAATCTTCATCTTTGGATATTGCTGCAGTACTGCTAGAATTTTCTCTAGGTGAAAAGTTGCCGCTTTTGTGATTGCCGATTTATCTAAATCAAAATAAATAATCGGTATGTCTAATGTTTTAGCTAAATCTGTTCCAATTTCTATTGATTTGATTCGCTTCTCTAAGGCAATTTTAAGCTTTGTTTTTCCAGTAGATTGCTCTATTGTCACTGGTATTTCTTTCGTTTCGAATTCTTGCTTGGCAGCTCTTACATAATACGATTTCCCGCAAATTACCTGAAAAAAATACCGTCCATCTGAGCCTGTTTTTATCTCTTCTAGTTTAGTGAAGTTTTCGTCTAGTAAATTGACTATAGCTGTTTCCAACAGTTTATCTGTTTCAAAGTCAGTCACTGTTCCGATTAGGTATTGTTCGCAAACTAATTTTTTAGTCTCCGTAAAGCGGTAAATGTCATCGTAGCCATTACCATTATCTCTGTTTGATGAGAAAAATCCGTTTTTTGTTTTACTATTGATTACAAAAGCAAAGTCATCTTGCTTAGTATTAATTGGAGCGCCAATATTTTGAATTTCTCCAAAAACTCCGTTATTATTTATAGTAGAAACAAAAACATCAAGACCACCTAAACCAGGTCTTCCATCGCTTGAGAAATACAATTCGTTATCAGAAGAAATAAAAGGAAAAGTTTCTCTTCCCTCCGTATTGATGGTTTTTCCAAGGTTTTTTGGACTTCCAAAAGTTCCATTTGCATTTATAGTGACACTAAACAAATCAGATTGACCTAAAGTTCCAGGCATATCTGACGCAAAATATAAAGTTTTTTCATCTGCACTCAACGCCGGATGTGCAACACTGTACTGGTTACTGTTAAACGGTAGTTCGGTAATGTTGGCCCATTTTCCATCCATAAAATTAGCTTTGTAGAGTTTTAACAAAGTAATTTTTTGATCATTTTTTCCTCTTTTACCTTCTAAGAAGTTGTTTCTAGTAAAATACATCGTACTGCCATCCTTTGTGAAAATGGGAGTCGATTCATTAAATATCGAATTGATTTTTTTTTCAAATCGTTTCGGCTTACCAAGAGTTCCATCTGCCTCCAATGGTGCAGAGTACAAATTTGTAAATGATTTGTTAGTCCATTTAAATGTTTTTCTAGCTACACCGCCCGTATCTCTTGCCGAAGCGAATACCAGTTGGTTGTCATAAAAAGCACTTCCGTAATCAGAGTAGGGGGAGTTGATACCTGCATCAGCTATTTCAAATCGTCCTGAATTTAATTTTATTTGCTCTAAGTAATTTGTATTGTTAGCAAACAATATTCCTCTAGAATCCGTTTTTGTCTTTTGATTGAAAAGTGCTAGCATCTGATCTGCTTTCATGTAATTCTCAACTGCTTTTAAAGCTTGTGCATACCGATAATAGTATTCTGGTTCCTGTTGTGGATTCATTTCAAAAAGAGCAGTATACCATTTTGAAGATCGTGCTAGCTCTCCATTAAAATAATAGGCATTTCCTAATCTCTGAAACATTTGTTCGTCTTTATAACCTTTCTCCGCTACTTTCTCGTAAGTAGTAATAGCGTCGATGTAGGCATATTCTTGATATTTACTATCTGCAGTGGAGAGGGTACCGCTTTGTGCAATTCCACTTACTGCCAGAAGAACGAGACAACCCGTATAAAGTAATTTTTTAATTTGCATAATCGTAGGTTTAGAAGAATCGAGGTGAAGTTATTCGGCTGTAGTTTTTTAAGAATTCGAATCGTAAGAAAATTTCGTGAGACCCCGAGTTATAGTTGCTTAAATTGGTAGTTTCTTTATCATATCCATAACCAATAAACAATCCATCAGTGACTTGAAAACCTGCCATAGCACTAACAGCAGCGCTCCAACGGTAAGCAACCCCTACAGTAAATTTATCATTGAACATAAAATTTCCAGAAACATCTACTTGTAAAGGTGAGCCTTCAATCATTTTTGTTAAAAGCGCTGGTTTAAATTTAATGTATTCGTAACGATCTAGATTAAATACGTAACCTGCGATTAAATAGTAGTTAATTTTATCTTTAAAAATAGCAACATCAGCATCACTATAACGATCCGTTTCTATAAAATTTGGTATCGAAAGACCAATATAAGCTTTGTCAGAATGCCAATATATTCCAGCTCCAATATTAGGAGAAAATTTACTTGAAAAATCTTGAAACTGAGGATCTCCTTGGCTTTCAGGATTCAATTTATTGATGTCTAAATTAAATAGATTCGCGGTAGCTTTAAGACCGAAAGAAAGCTTAAAATCAGGTGAAGTTGGAACAGTATAAGACAAATCTGCAGAGAAAGTATTCTCGTTCGTTGGTCCAATTTTATCATTAATCACAGAAACACCTAGCCCGATATTACTATTGGTGATCGGAGTATTTACTGAAAAGCTACTGGTTTCTGGCGCGCCATCTAATCCGACCCATTGTGTACGATGCAATCCAAAAATGCTTAAAGCTCCTCTTGATCCTGCATAGGCTGGATTTATATTGATAGTATTGTACATGTATTGTGTAAACTGAGCATCTTGTTGTGCAAACAATGCACTTGAAGAAAACAGAAACAACAAAATAATTTTTTTCATAATTTTAATTTTAAATATGGACTCATTGCTTGTAACGTTGAGTCCATATTATTTTACTTTGTTATATATAAATAGCCCGCTTTTTGATTTGCTTTTAAACTGCTATCCTTGTATTTCAGAACATAGAAATACGTTCCAGCTGGTAAACCACCTGTTTCTTTTATAGTTACTCTTCCTTCAGAAAATCCTTTGAATACAACATTTACATTATCGTAGTTGCTTTTTTCAAAAATCAATACTCCCCATCTGTTGTAAATTTCGACAGTATTATCAGGATAACATTCAATTCCTTGAATATAGAATCTTTCGTTCGTGTTGTCTCCGTTTATTGACAAAGCGTTGAATATCTTAATTACACAACTTTGAGAAGGAAGAACAGTTGGATAATCTTTGATTGCATCTTTATAATCCGAAGAATCGTCTACTTGAATTCCAGAGTTGGTAAATCCAACTACTGTTGCTTGACTGGAGATAGTACCTTTATTAATGTCATTCTGAGTTATAGTGTAATTGGCACTAAATGAATTAATGTCAATTTGATTAATTCCTAATGTGATTGGTCCTCCAAGTATGATCAAGCCTTCTAATGAATCTGTAATTTGTATGTTTTGCAAGGTAGTATTTCCTGTATTGGTAACGGTAAACGAGTAGGTAATGGTCTCCCCTGAATCGACAACGCCATTTCCGTTTTCATCATTAAAGGTCACAGTTCTTACCAATGTGATAGCAGGTCTTTCTATAAAAACAGAAACTTTTGCTGTTGCACAATTAGTAGTATTTGCAATTTCGCAAATTTGATAATCGAATGTATAGGTTCCTCCGGCAGTATTGGGTGCTACATCTAAAGTTCCGTCAGCATTTAAAACTATTCCTTTTGGAATGTTATTCGAAACTAAGGTGATCTGCGACGGATTAATCGTGGCTCCGTTCAAATTATCATTGCTTAGCACATTTAAAAATGCCACTGCGCCGTTGATTCCGTCAACCGTTACCAGACCATCGTTATTTGCATTGATACCTGGTGCTTGAACAGTCACTTTTACTGTAGCTGAACTGCAATTTGATGGATTTAATTTTTCACAAATGGTATACTCAACAGTATAATTCCCTGCAGGAGTATTGGCATCTACTGTAATTGTTCCGTTTGGATTCAATTTAATTCCAGTTGGATAAGCACCTTTTGGAGTTAAGTCAACTTCTGATGCAACTACTGGTTGTCCGTTTAGCGTATCATTATCTAAAACAGAAGTTGTAGTGTTTCCACCATCTTTCCCATTGATTGCTGCTGGCGTATCGTCATTTGCTTTGATTACTACCGCTTGAACCACCACAGTTACTGTAGCTGAACTGCAATTTGATGGATTTAATTTTTCACAAATGGTATACTCAACAGTATAATTCCCTGCAGGAGTATTGGCATCTACTGCAATTGTTCCGCTTGGATTCAATTTAATTCCATTTGGATAAACGCCTTTTGGAGTTAAATCAACTTCTGATGGAATTACTGGTTGTCCGTTTAGCGTATCATTATCTAAAACTGATGGCGTTGTTCCACCATCTTTTCCATTGATTGCCGCTGGCGTATCGTCATTTGCTTTGATTACTGCCGCTTGAACCACCACAGTTACTGAAGCTGAACTGCAATTTGATGGATTTAATTTTTCACAAATGGTATACTCAACAGTATAATTCCCTGCAGGAGTATTGGCATCTACTGTAATTGTTCCGTTTGGATTCAATTTAATTCCAGTTGGATAAGCACCTTTTGGAGTTAAATCAACTTCTGATGCAATTATTGGTTGTCCGTTTAGCTTATCATTATCTAAAACTGATGGTGTTGTTCCACCATCTTTCCCATTGATTGCTGCTGGCGTATCGTCATTTGCTTTGATTACTGCCGCTTGAACCACCACAGTTACTGTAGCTGAACTGCAATTTGATGGATTTAATTTTTCACAAATGGTATACTCAACAGTATAATTCCCTGCAGGAGTATTGGCATCTACTGTAATTGTTCCGTTTGGATTCAATTTAATTCCAGTTGGATAAGCACCTTTTGGAGTTAAGTCAACTTCTGATGCAACTACTGGTTGTCCGTTTAGCGTATCATTATCTAAAACAGAAGTTGTAGTGTTTCCACCATCTTTTCCATTGATTGCCGCTGGCGTATCATCATTTGCTTTGATTACTGCCGCTGTAACAACTACAATTACTGTAGCAGTACTACAATTCGTTGGATTTAATTTCTCACAAATTGTATATTCAACATTATAAGTACCAGCAGGAGTATTGGCATCTACTGTAATTGTTGCGTTTGGATTCAATTTAATTCCAGTTGGATAAGCACCTTTTGGAGTTAAATCAACTTCTGATGCAAGTACTGGTTGTCCGTTTAGCGTATCATTATCTAAAACAGAAGTTGTAGTGTTTCCACCATCTTTTCCGTTGATTGCCGCTGGCGTATCGTCATTTGCTTTGATTACTACCGCTTGAACCACCACAGTTACTGTAGCTGAACTGCAATTTGATGGATTTAATTTTTCACAAATTGTATACTCAACAGTATAATTCCCTGCAGGAGTATTGGCATCTACTGTAATTGTTCCGTTTGGATTCAATTTAATTCCAGTTGGATAAGCACCTTTTGGAGTTAAGTCAACTTCTGATGCAACTACTGGTTGTCCGTTTAGCGTATCATTATCTAAAACAGAAGTTGTAGTGTTTCCACCATCTTTCCCATTGATTGCTGCTGGCGTATCGTCATTTGCTTTGATTACTGCCGCTTGAACCACCACAGTTACTGAAGCTGTACTACAATTTGTTGGATTTAATTTCTCACAAATGGTATACTCAACAGTATAATTCCCTGCAGGAGTATTGGCATCTACTGTAATTGTTGCGTTTGGATTCAATTTAATTCCAGTTGGATAAGCACCTTTTGGAGTTAAATCAACTTCTGATGCAACTACTGGTTGTCCGTTTAGCGTATCATTATCTAAAACAGAAGTTGTAATGTTTCCACCATCTTTCCCATTGATTGCTGCTGGCGTATCGTCATTTGCTTTGATTACTGCCGCTTGAACCACCACAGTTACTGAAGCTGTACTACAATTTGTTGGATTTAATTTCTCACAAATGGTATACTCAACAGTATAATTCCCTGCAGGAGTATTGGCATCTACTGTAATTGTTCCGTTTGTATTCAATTTAATTCCAGTTGGATAAACACCTTTTGGAGTTAAATCAACTTCTGATGCAATTATTGGTTGCCCGTTTAGGACATCATTATCTAGAACAGAAGTTGTAGTGTTTCCACCATCTTTTCCGTTGATTGCCGCTGGCGTATCGTCATTTGCTTTGATTACTACCGCTTGAACCACCACAGTTACTGTAGCTGAACTGCAATTTGATGGATTTAATTTTTCACAAATTGTATACTCAACAGTATAATTCCCTGCAGGAGTATTGGCATCTACTGTAATTGTTCCGTTTGGATTCAATTTAATTCCAGTTGGATAAGCACCTTTTGGAGTTAAGTCAACTTCTGATGCAACTACTGGTTGTCCGTTTAGCGTATCATTATCTAAAACAGAAGTTGTAGTGTTTCCACCATCTTTCCCATTGATTGCTGCTGGCGTATCGTCATTTGCTTTGATTACTACCGCTTGAACCACCACAGTTACTGTAGCTGAACTGCAATTTGATGGATTTAATTTTTCACAAATGGTATACTCAACAGTATAATTCCCTGCAGGAGTATTGGCATCTACTGCAATTGTTCCGCTTGGATTCAATTTAATTCCATTTGGATAAACGCCTTTTGGAGTTAAATCAACTTCTGATGGAATTACTGGTTGTACGTTTAGCGTATCATTATCTAAAACTGATGGCGTTGTTCCACCATCTTTTCCATTGATTGCCGCTGGCGTATCGTCATTTGCTTTGATTACTGCCGCTTGAACCACCACAGTTACTGAAGCTGAACTGCAATTTGATGGATTTAATTTTTCACAAATGGTATACTCAACAGTATAATTCCCTGCAGGAGTATTGGCATCTACTGTAATTGTTCCGTTTGGATTCAATTTAATTCCAGTTGGATAAACGCCTTTTGGAGTTAAATCAACTTCTGATGCAACTACTGGTTGTCCGTTTAGCGTATCATTATCTAGAACAGAAGTTGTAGTGTTTCCACCATCTTTCCCATTGATTGCTGCTGGCGTATCGTCATTTGCTTTGATTACTGCCGCTTGAACCACCACAGTTACTGTAGCTGAACTGCAATTTGATGGATTTAATTTTTCACAAATGGTATACTCAACAGTATAATTCCCTGCAGGAGTATTGGCATCTACTGTAATTGTTCCGTTTGGATTCAATTTAATTCCAGTTGGATAAGCACCTTTTGGAGTTAAGTCAACTTCTGATGCAACTACTGGTTGTCCGTTTAGCGTATCATTATCTAAAACAGAAGTTGTAGTGTTTCCACCATCTTTTCCATTGATTGCCGCTGGCGTATCATCATTTGCTTTGATTACTGCCGCTGTAACAACTACAATTACTGTAGCAGTACTACAATTCGTTGGATTTAATTTCTCACAAATTGTATATTCAACATTATAAGTACCAGCAGGAGTATTGGCATCTACTGTAATTGTTGCGTTTGGATTCAATTTAATTCCAGTTGGATAAGCACCTTTTGGAGTTAAATCAACTTCTGATGCAAGTACTGGTTGTCCGTTTAGCGTATCATTATCTAAAACAGAAGTTGTAGTGTTTCCACCATCTTTTCCGTTGATTGCCGCTGGCGTATCGTCATTTGCTTTGATTACTACCGCTTGAACCACCACAGTTACTGTAGCTGAACTGCAATTTGATGGATTTAATTTTTCACAAATTGTATACTCAACAGTATAATTCCCTGCAGGAGTATTGGCATCTACTGTAATTGTTCCGTTTGGATTCAATTTAATTCCAGTTGGATAAGCACCTTTTGGAGTTAAGTCAACTTCTGATGCAACTACTGGTTGTCCGTTTAGCGTATCATTATCTAAAACAGAAGTTGTAGTGTTTCCACCATCTTTCCCATTGATTGCTGCTGGCGTATCGTCATTTGCTTTGATTACTGCCGCTTGAACCACCACAGTTACTGAAGCTGTACTACAATTTGTTGGATTTAATTTCTCACAAATGGTATACTCAACAGTATAATTCCCTGCAGGAGTATTGGCATCTACTGTAATTGTTGCGTTTGGATTCAATTTAATTCCAGTTGGATAAGCACCTTTTGGAGTTAAATCAACTTCTGATGCAACTACTGGTTGTCCGTTTAGCGTATCATTATCTAAAACAGAAGTTGTAATGTTTCCACCATCTTTCCCATTGATTGCTGCTGGCGTATCGTCATTTGCTTTGATTACTGCCGCTTGAACCACCACAGTTACTGAAGCTGTACTACAATTTGTTGGATTTAATTTCTCACAAATGGTATACTCAACAGTATAATTCCCTGCAGGAGTATTGGCATCTACTGTAATTGTTCCGTTTGTATTCAATTTAATTCCAGTTGGATAAACACCTTTTGGAGTTAAATCAACTTCTGATGCAATTATTGGTTGCCCGTTTAGGACATCATTATCTAGAACAGAAGTTGTAGTGTTTCCACCATCTTTTCCGTTGATTGCCGCTGGCGTATCGTCATTTGCTTTGATTACTACCGCTTGAACCACCACAGTTACTGTAGCTGAACTGCAATTTGATGGATTTAATTTTTCACAAATTGTATACTCAACAGTATAATTCCCTGCAGGAGTATTGGCATCTACTGTAATTGTTCCGTTTGGATTCAATTTAATTCCAGTTGGATAAGCACCTTTTGGAGTTAAGTCAACTTCTGATGCAACTACTGGTTGTCCGTTTAGCGTATCATTATCTAAAACAGAAGTTGTAGTGTTTCCACCATCTTTCCCATTGATTGCTGCTGGCGTATCGTCATTTGCTTTGATTACTACCGCTTGAACCACCACAGTTACTGTAGCTGAACTGCAATTTGATGGATTTAATTTTTCACAAATGGTATACTCAACAGTATAATTCCCTGCAGGAGTATTGGCATCTACTGCAATTGTTCCGCTTGGATTCAATTTAATTCCATTTGGATAAACGCCTTTTGGAGTTAAATCAACTTCTGATGGAATTACTGGTTGTCCGTTTAGCGTATCATTATCTAAAACTGATGGCGTTGTTCCACCATCTTTTCCATTGATTGCCGCTGGCGTATCGTCATTTGCTTTGATTACTGCCGCTTGAACCACCACAGTTACTGAAGCTGAACTGCAATTTGATGGATTTAATTTTTCACAAATGGTATACTCAACAGTATAATTCCCTGCAGGAGTATTGGCATCTACTGTAATTGTTCCGTTTGGATTCAATTTAATTCCAGTTGGATAAACGCCTTTTGGAGTTAAATCAACTTCTGATGCAACTACTGGTTGTCCGTTTAGCGTATCATTATCTAGAACAGAAGTTGTAGTGTTTCCACCATCTTTCCCATTGATTGCTGCTGGCGTATCGTCATTTGCTTTGATTACTGCCGCTTGAACCACCACAGTTACTGTAGCTGAACTGCAATTTGATGGATTTAATTTTTCACAAATGGTATACTCAACAGTATAATTCCCTGCAGGAGTATTGGCATCTACTGTAATTGTTCCGTTTGGATTCAATTTAATTCCAGTTGGATAAGCACCTTTTGGAGTTAAGTCAACTTCTGATGCAACTACTGGTTGTCCGTTTAGCGTATCATTATCTAAAACAGAAGTTGTAGTGTTTCCACCATCTTTCCCATTGATTGCTGCTGGCGTATCGTCATTTGCTTTGATTACTACCGCTTGAACCACCACAGTTACTGTAGCTGAACTGCAATTTGATGGATTTAATTTTTCACAAATGGTATACTCAACAGTATAATTCCCTGCAGGAGTATTGGCATCTACTGCAATTGTTCCGCTTGGATTCAATTTAATTCCATTTGGATAAACGCCTTTTGGAGTTAAATCAACTTCTGATGGAATTACTGGTTGTCCGTTTAGCGTATCATTATCTAAAACTGATGGCGTTGTTCCACCATCTTTTCCATTGATTGCCGCTGGCGTATCGTCATTTGCTTTGATTACTGCCGCTTGAACCACCACAGTTACTGAAGCTGAACTGCAATTTGATGGATTTAATTTTTCACAAATGGTATACTCAACAGTATAATTCCCTGCAGGAGTATTGGCATCTACTGTAATTGTTCCGTTTGGATTCAATTTAATTCCAGTTGGATAAACGCCTTTTGGAGTTAAATCAACTTCTGATGCAACTACTGGTTGTCCGTTTAGCGTATCATTATCTAGAACAGAAGTTGTAGTGTTTCCACCATCTTTCCCATTGATTGCTGCTGGCGTATCGTCATTTGCTTTGATTACTGCCGCTTGAACCACCACAGTTACTGTAGCTGAACTGCAATTTGATGGATTTAATTTTTCACAAATGGTATACTCAACAGTATAATTCCCTGCAGGAGTATTGGCATCTACTGTAATTGTTCCGTTTGGATTCAATTTAATTCCATTTGGATAAGCACCTTTTGGAGTTAAATCAACTTCTGATGCAACTACTGGTTGTCCGTTTAGGGTATCATTATCTAAAACAGAAGTTGTAGTGTTTCCACCATCTTTTCCGTTGATTGCCGCTGGTGTATCGTCATTTGCACAAATTCCATTATTAATTAGTACTGCTGTACTTAAATTTGAAATACAACCTAAATCATTTAGAACTCTAAATTGATAAGTTTGACCTGCAGTAAGTCCGCCAATTGTAGTAGTTCCAACAGAACCTGTTAGACCCGTTAAGCCAGGAGTAGCTGGTATTGCAGTTATATTCCAATTGCCGAATGGTAATCCACTTAATTCAATGCTCCCCGTTGTAATTCCGCATGTTGGTTGAGTAATCAAGCCTATCGATGGAGTAATTGGAGAGGAAGTAACAATAATATTCCCTTTAACCACGACATTACCACATCCACCAGTTAATGGAATACTATAATTAAATGTACCAGATGCTGTTGGAGTTCCACTTATTGTAATAGTGTTACTTGCCCAAACTGCTGTAACTCCTGTCGGTAAACCTGTAGCTGTACCAATTCCAGTTGCTCCTGTTGTGGTATGTGTAATAGCTGTTAATGCTGTGTTGATACATAATGTTGGGGTAGCTGATGCGTTTCCAACGGTATTGTCTGCATTTACTGTGATGGTTCCTGTTGCTGATTTAACTGCTCCACATCCACCAACTAATGGAATACTATAATTAAATGTACCAGATGCTGTTGGAGTTCCACTTATTGTAATAGTGTTACTTGCCCAAACTGCTGTAACTCCTGTCGGTAAACCTGTAGCTGTACCAATTCCAGTTGCTCCTGTTGTGGTATGTGTAATAGCTGTTAATGCTGTGTTGATACATAATGTTGGGGTAGCTGATGCGTTTCCAACGGTATTGTCTGCATTTACTGTGATGGTTCCTGTTGCTGATTTAACTGCTCCACATCCACCAACTAATGGAATACTATAATTAAATGTACCAGATGCTGTTGGAGTTCCACTTATTGTAATAGTGTTACTTGCCCAAACTGCTGTAACTCCTGTTGGTAAACCTGTAGCTGTACCAATTCCAGTTGCTCCTGTTGTGGTATGTGTAATAGCTGTTAATGCTGTGTTGATACATAATGTTGGGGTAGCTGATGCGTTTCCAACGGTATTGTCTGCATTTACTGTGATGGTTCCCGTTGCTGATTTAACTGCTCCACATCCACCAGTTAATGGAATACTATAATTAAATGTACCAGATGCTGTTGGAGTTCCACTTATTGTAATAGTGTCACTTGCCCAAACTGCTGTAACTCCTGTTGGTAAACCTGTAGCTGTACCAATTCCAGTTGCTCCTGTTGTGGTATGTGTAATAGCTGTTAATGCTGTGTTGATACATAATGTTGGGGTAGCTGATGCGTTTCCAACGGTATTGTCTGCATTTACTGTGATGGTTCCTGTTGCTGATTTAACTGCTCCACATCCACCAACTAATGGAATACTATAATTAAATGTACCAGATGCTGTTGGAGTTCCACTTATTGTAATAGTGTTACTTGCCCAAACTGCTGTAACTCCTGTCGGTAAACCTGTAGCTGTACCAATTCCAGTTGCTCCTGTTGTGGTATGTGTAATAGCTGTTAATGCTGTGTTGATACATAATGTTGGGGTAGCTGATGCGTTTCCAACGGTATTGTCTGCATTTACTGTGATGGTTCCTGTTGCTGATTTAACTGCTCCACATCCACCAACTAATGGAATACTATAATTAAATGTACCAGATGCTGTTGGAGTTCCACTTATTGTAATAGTGTTACTTGCCCAAACTGCTGTAACTCCTGTTGGTAAACCTGTAGCTGTACCAATTCCAGTTGCTCCTGTTGTGGTATGTGTAATAGCTGTTAATGCTGTGTTGATACATAATGTTGGGGTAGCTGATGCGTTTCCAACGGTATTGTCTGCATTTACTGTGATGGTTCCCGTTGCTGATTTAACTGCTCCACATCCACCAGTTAATGGAATACTATAATTAAATGTACCAGATGCTGTTGGAGTTCCACTTATTGTAATAGTGTCACTTGCCCAAACTGCTGTAACTCCTGTTGGTAAACCTGTAGCTGTACCAATTCCAGTTGCTCCTGTTGTGGTATGTGTAATAGCTGTTAATGCTGTGTTGATACATAATGTTGGGGTAGCTGATGCGTTTCCAACGGTATTGTC
Organism: Flavobacterium sp. TMP13; assembly: GCF_050847115.1. Classification (NCBI taxonomy): domain Bacteria; kingdom Pseudomonadati; phylum Bacteroidota; class Flavobacteriia; order Flavobacteriales; family Flavobacteriaceae; genus Flavobacterium; species Flavobacterium sp. TMP13. The sequence continues at coordinate 3,401,605 of NZ_CP193656.1, read as the reverse complement.
TGCATTTACTGTGATGGTTCCTGTTGCTGATTTAACTGCTCCACATCCACCAGTTAATGGAATACTATAATTAAATGTACCAGATGCTGTTGGAGTTCCACTTATTGTAATAGTGTTACTTGCCCAAACTGCTGTAACTCCTGTTGGTAAACCTGTAGCTGTATCAATTCCAGTTGCTCCTGTTGTGGTATGTGTAATAGCTGTTAATGCTGTGTTGATACATAATGTTGGGGTAGCTGATGCGTTTCCAACGATATTGTCTGCATTTACTGTGATGGTTCCTGTTGCTGATTTAACTGCTCCACATCCACCAACTAATGGAATACTATAATTAAATGTACCAGATGCTGTTGGAGTTCCACTTATTGTAATAGTGTTACTTGCCCAAACTGCTGTAACTCCTGTTGGTAAACCTGTAGCTGTACCAATTCCAGTTGCTCCTGTTGTGGTATGTGTAATAGCTGTTAATGCTGTGTTGATACATAATGTTGGGGTAGCTGATGCGTTTCCAACGGTATTGTCTGCATTTACTGTGATGGTTCCTGTTGCTGATTTAACTGCTCCACATCCACCAACTAATGGAATACTATAATTAAATGTACCAGATGCTGTTGGAGTTCCACTTATTGTAATAGTGTTACTTGCCCAAACTGCTGTAACTCCTGTTGGTAAACCTGTAGCTGTACCAATTCCAGTTGCTCCTGTTGTGGTATGTGTAATAGCTGTTAATGCTGTGTTGATACATAATGTTGGGGTAGCTGATGCGTTTCCAACGGTATTGTCTGCATTTACTGTGATGGTTCCCGTTGCTGATTTAACTGCTCCACATCCACCAGTTAATGGAATACTATAATTAAATGTACCAGATGCTGTTGGAGTTCCACTTATTGTAATAGTGTCACTTGCCCAAACTGCTGTAACTCCTGTTGGTAAACCTGTAGCTGTACCAATTCCAGTTGCTCCTGTTGTGGTATGTGTAATAGCTGTTAATGCTGTGTTGATACATAATGTTGGGGTAGCTGATGCGTTTCCAACGGTATTGTCTGCATTTACTGTGATGGTTCCTGTTGCTGATTTAACTGCTCCACATCCACCAACTAATGGAATACTATAATTAAATGTACCAGATGCTGTTGGAGTTCCACTTATTGTAATAGTGTTACTTGCCCAAACTGCTGTAACTCCTGTCGGTAAACCTGTAGCTGTACCAATTCCAGTTGCTCCTGTTGTGGTATGTGTAATAGCTGTTAATGCTGTGTTGATACATAATGTTGGGGTAGCTGATGCGTTTCCAACGGTATTGTCTGCATTTACTGTGATGGTTCCTGTTGCTGATTTAACTGCTCCACATCCACCAACTAATGGAATACTATAATTAAATGTACCAGATGCTGTTGGAGTTCCACTTATTGTAATAGTGTTACTTGCCCAAACTGCTGTAACTCCTGTTGGTAAACCTGTAGCTGTACCAATTCCAGTTGCTCCTGTTGTGGTATGTGTAATAGCTGTTAATGCTGTGTTGATACATAATGTTGGGGTAGCTGATGCGTTTCCAACGGTATTGTCTGCATTTACTGTGATGGTTCCCGTTGCTGATTTAACTGCTCCACATCCACCAGTTAATGGAATACTATAATTAAATGTACCAGATGCTGTTGGAGTTCCACTTATTGTAATAGTGTCACTTGCCCAAACTGCTGTAACTCCTGTTGGTAAACCTGTAGCTGTACCAATTCCAGTTGCTCCTGTTGTGGTATGTGTAATAGCTGTTAATGCTGTGTTGATACATAATGTTGGGGTAGCTGATGCGTTTCCAACGGTATTGTCTGCATTTACTGTGATGGTTCCTGTTGCTGATTTAACTGCTCCACATCCACCAGTTAATGGAATACTATAATTAAATGTACCAGATGCTGTTGGAGTTCCACTTATTGTAATAGTGTTACTTGCCCAAACTGCTGTAACTCCTGTTGGTAAACCTGTAGCTGTATCAATTCCAGTTGCTCCTGTTGTGGTATGTGTAATAGCTGTTAATGCTGTGTTGATACATAATGTTGGGGTAGCTGATGCGTTTCCAACGATATTGTCTGCATTTACTGTGATGGTTCCTGTTGCTGATTTAACTGCTCCACATCCACCAACTAATGGAATACTATAATTAAATGTACCAGATGCTGTTGGAGTTCCACTTATTGTAATAGTGTTACTTGCCCAAACTGCTGTAACTCCTGTTGGTAAACCTGTAGCTGTACCAATTCCAGTTGCTCCTGTTGTGGTATGTGTAATAGCTGTTAATGCTGTGTTGATACATAATGTTGGGGTAGCTGATGCGTTTCCAACGGTATTGTCTGCATTTACTGTGATGGTTCCTGTTGCTGATTTAACTGCTCCACATCCACCAGTTAATGGAATACTATAATTAAATGTACCAGATGCTGTTGGAGTTCCACTTATTGTAATAGTGTTACTTGCCCAAACTGCTGTAACTCCTGTCGGTAAACCTGTAGCTGTACCAATTCCAGTTGCTCCTGTTGTGGTATGTGTAATAGCTGTTAATGCTGTGTTGATACATAATGTTGGGGTAGACGAAGCAACTCCAACTGCATTAGTAGCCGTCAAAGTAATTTTTCCGCTTAAAGTAGCTGCAGTACATGATCCTACATGTCCATTCGTTGTTATGGTATAAGTGCCAGCAACTGTTGGAGTACCACTAATGGTTACTGTTTTATTTGTTGTATCAACATTGGAGGTCAGTCCTGCAGGCAAATTTGTCACAACAGCATTAGTAGCGCTACCTGCAAAAGTATATACCGTATTTGTGATTGCTGCTCCTGTACAAATTGTCTGATTTTGCGAACCAGTAGTTAATGTTAGAGTAGAAACTGTATTAACCGTAGCAGCCACAGCTAATCGAGAGCCTGAAGTACAACTATTATTTGTTGCATCAACATAATAAGTAGTGGTTGCAGATAAATTTGGAGTTATATACTCAGTTCCTTCATAAAGTGACGTTCCTCCTAATGCATTTGCATACCAATTAACTGTTCCTGCTGAAGCTGTAGCTTTTAAAGTCAAAGTTCCTGGACCACATCCTTCCGCTCCTGTAGTAGATGTTATTGTTGGTATAGCAGTAACTGTAGCAGTAACGGAAGTTCTAGCTGAAGTACAATTATTATCCGATGCTTGTACATAATATGTTTTGGTTACAGACAAACTTGGGGTAGTATAAGTAGTTCCTGTAGCTATTGGTGTACCACCAGTTGCAATATCGTACCAACTTATTGTGCCCGAAGAAGCAGTAGCACTCAAAGTAACACTTCCAGCACCGCAAATTGTCCCTGGCGTAACTGCATTTATTGTTGGTATTGGATTTATAGCAAAATTTGTTGCTGCTCTACATGTGGAACCATTACAACTAGCATAAAAAGTGGTTGTTCCAGCAGTATTTGCATTCGTTAATCCAGAACCCGATACACCAATAGGATTAAAAGTAGCACCCGTAAATATTGAAGACCCTCCAGTAGCTGTGGTAAACCATTCAATTTTGCTATTATCAGTACATCCACTCGCAATTAAATTTCCTGAACCTCCTACACAAATAGACACACTTGTAGTAGTGGGAGCACCAGAAACAGAATTTATAGTAATTGTAGAAGTAGGTAATGAAGTACATGAATTAGCATTACTAGTAGTTACCTGATAAGTACCCGCTACTAAACCAGAGAATTGTCCAGTAGAATTAGACACTGCAGCAACAACTGGAGCTAAACCAGTTAATGCATACATTATACCCGAACCATTAACAGGCGCAGTCACTTTTATTGTTCCTGTCGAAGTAGTACAATTCGGTTGTGTAGTAGTTACTGTAGGCGCTACAGGTAACGCTAAAATTTCAACATTGTCAATATTAGAACTAGATCCGTTAAAATTTATACCTGGGACATTCGCTTGACTTCCGCCTTCGTAAATCTTTGCATAGGACCCAAAACTATAAGTAAATGCAGTAATTTGTCTGTTTGCATTAGCTGTTGTTCTTGTAGGATCTAAGTATATTGCTTGAGCATTAGCATTGTTTACACCTGTAGTTGCAAAACTAGTAATTTTACCTTTCAACGTTATTGTTACTATTCCATCTTTAGCAATATTAAAATCACCAATTAAAGGTTTGTTTGCAGTATTAGTATGCGACAAAAGACCCGCTGGACCAGTAGCTTCTATAGAATAAACTGCTGTAGCGGATAAAAAATCTACACCTGTTGGAAAAGCGAAGTCTAAGAAAACTTTTGCAGCATTTCCACTTCCAATATTTTTTATTTGAATTTCATAAGACACTTCATTATTAACCGAATTACAAACTGATTGAGTTAATGCTTTTACTTTAGTCTCCAAAACTGGAAAACAATCTGAATTAATCTGCAGATTTTCGGCTAAATCACCAGCAGCAAAAGTTGCTGAATAACCAGCAGCTCCATCCATCGCTCCATGAGTACTAGTTGGATTAACTCCATTATTAGTTTTTCCAGCCAAACCTGCATTTATATTACTTGTTATCGTAGCTCCTGATGCATTATATCTAACAATACCGCCGCCGCCGCCGCCGCCGGGACCATGCTCATTACCGCCATCCTTTTCAGTATTACCACCGTTACCTCCTTTTGCATCTATTGTAATTGTTGCTGTACTAGGATTAGAAATATTTAAAAATACACTTCCTCCAGCTCCGCCTCCACCTGCACCATCAGGAGAATTTGCATATTTACCCGCAGCACCAATGCCACCATTGGCTTCTATTCTTCCAATTCCAGCAAGACTTCCTGCATTTATTAATATTATGGCTCCACCAACGCCTCCTTTTACACCACTCGTAGCATTATTGGCATCACCACCACCACCACCACCACCCATAATGAGTCTATCTAAAGGAGGAGTTTTTGTGGGAATATAAGTTGTAGAACCAGGTCTTCCTCCACCCGTTTTTGGAGAAGTATCTCCCTTACCTCCTTGCCAGCCAAGACCACCTATGCCACCGTAACCACCGTTACCACCACCACCTCCTCCTGCGTTGTGATCGTTACCGCCACCTCCTCCGTTTGCAGGAGCTCCTCTTCCCGAGGATCCTCCTGGTAAACCTTCTACTGCATTGACCACTTCATTATATCCATCCCACATTCGTTTTGGAGTGCCTGCTATTCCTTCTCCTTTACCAGAAATAACAGTTGAAGAAGAATTTCCTGTATAAATTATAGAATTATTTAAATCAGAATCTGCTTTAGGGCTAAATCCCCCTCTAAATCCTCTTGCATTACCGTCAATAGTATAATTAGCAAAATTAAAAGTACCCGAAACATTAAATGCGATAACCCCACCCGAACTACCATTAAATGGTGGTGCGGTAATATTTGCGTTTAAGGTCAGATTAGAATACTGTGGCACTCTAACAATTTGAAAGGTTCTTTTTCCTCTTGTCGTTGTTGGAGCAGCATTGTAAAAACTATTTTTAACTCCAGCAAGCGTACCTGTTCCTTTAAAGGTTAGATTTCCTCCACTAATTGGTACGTTATTTGTTGCTATTACATATTCAAAAATACCAGTATTACCAATATTAGTAAATCCAGTAGCTTCAAGGAAACCTCTATTAGGATCAGGTAAACCTGAGCCATAGTTGGTTGTATTAGTATAATTAATTTCCGCGTCTTGCATCTGAATAATCAAAATCAAATCACCAGTAGCAATTGAAAGTGCACCAAAATTATTACCATAAATATCAGTTGCTGGCACTGCGGCTAATTCTATGGATTGTGCTCCCGCATTTAAAGTAAGTGTACTACTTAAAACAGGATAATAGGTATTTACAGCGCTAGAAATAGTTATGGGTCCATCAACTCCAGGAGTTCCACAAACTTGAGCTCTTGCAGAGAATGATAAGAAGATAAACAGTAAAAATTTAAAATAACAAAACTTTTTAGAGGTAAAATTATGCATAGACAAAGGGGATTTTGTAAGTACAACCAGAAATTTTTAATTTTCTGATAAAAAATGAATGTAAAAAATGTGAAAAAATGCTTGAAAGTCAGCTTAAAATTAGTCGTCTGCATGGAGGAATATGCACTTCATTATTTTTAATAAAAATTAAAAATAGGGCAGATCTTATCCAGACGATTATAAAAGAAAAATATTTTGGATTGCTAGGTGTTTTAAAAGTAAAATAAGCATTTACTATTTCTCTTTTAACAGCTGTAGATGTACTTGTGAATAGGAATACGGTTGTAAGCGAAAAACAAACAAATAGATGTTGTTGTATAAAAAAATCTCTGATAAAAGTAAAAATTTTGTTCGAAAAACTTGTTTCCATTAACGATTTATTTGACGGCAAAAATACCACAAAGAAATCCTAAATTATAAGATTATGAGAATACTCGATTAAGACCACTTATTATCGATTAAAAACATTATTTTAAAAAATTATAAAGCTTTAACTTACAAAAAAAGTAAATAAATCATGCGGATTTGAGATGTAAAGCACGAAAATTCAACTGTTTAATGCTGTTTATCTCTACTTAACTCTAGTAGGGCTACATTTATCACAAAAAAGCTGGTAATTCAAAAAAAACATCGTTTTACGAAAGAAATTACTCTCAAAAATTTGATATTCTTTTGACTAGAAATAGTATAATTTACCTCCCATAATAAGGAAGTAAAAGAAGATACTACGTACTCAATGATACATGAGTGCGACAATCAATAAATGCCATCAAGGAGAATAGATCACAGTAAATTCGACCTATAAAACAGCTAAGTCACAATTCTACCGTCTGACATTACTAATTTACGATCGGCCATATTGGCTAATTCTTCGTTGTGGGTGACAATAACAAAGGTTTGTCCAAATTCATCTCTAAGCTTAAAAAATAACTGGTGCAAATTTTCTGCAGAAGTAGTATCTAAATTTCCAGAAGGTTCATCGGCAAAAATAACGTCGGGTTTGTTGATTAATGCTCTGGCCACGGCAACTCGTTGTTGCTCTCCACCCGAAAGTTCGTTTGGCTTGTGGTTTATTCTATGCGACAGTCCTAAGTATTCCAACAGTTTTTTAGCCTCGATTTCAGTTTCCGCTTGTTTCTTACCTGCGATATATGCCGGAATACAAATGTTTTCTAAGGCAGTAAACTCGGGTAATAATTGGTGAAACTGAAAAATGAATCCTAAGTTCAAATTTCTAAATTTAGATAATGCTTTATCGTTTAATTTTAAAATATTCTCGTTATTAATAAGTAAAGAGGTGCCGTCAGTGGTAGAAGGTTTATCTAATGTTCCTAAAATCTGTAAAAGTGTCGTTTTTCCGGCACCTGAGGCGCCAACAATAGATACAATTTCCCCTTTTTTAATGTGTAGATCTACCCCTTTTAGTACTTCAAGTTGATCGTAAAACTTATGAATATTTTTTGCTTGTATCATGGTTCAGAAACTGTTTGCACAAAGAAACAAAAGTTTCCTTCGATAATAAAACGGCTTTGGCATAATTTTTACTTAAATACTTTTAATTATAATTCAATTTTGATTTTTTAAATTTATATTTAAAAATGGCTCATCTAATGCACTAGTACAGCTTATAATTGAAACATGACTTTTATAATAATCCTTGATTGATAAAAAAATAAAAATGAATACAACAACACTAGATAAAGCGGTTCAAAGACGAAAAACAACTAAACTGCTTTTGGGTATACTGTTTGATGGCATCGGAATGCTTTCTTTTGCAATTCCTGGAATAGGCGAATTTTCAGACGTTATTTGGGCGCCATTAGCAGGTTATTTAATGACTTATATGTACAAAGGAAGAGTAGGAAAGGTGGCTGGAATTTTCACCTTTTTAGAAGAGGTTCTGCCTTTTACAGACATAATTCCGTCTTTTACATTAACGTGGTTGTACACATATTATATTCGTAAAGAAGAGAATTGATTTTTAGTTGTCTTTAAATAAAAACCCCAGTCCAAGTTTTTTGAGCATCTTTTTTTCGAAAGCCCAAAAAAAAGTAAACTGGCCAAAAATTGTTCCGATAAAAACTAATAAAATTTGATAGATAGGAAAAATAAGAATTAGACGAAGTGGTGTAAATAAAAAGCCAACGTGATCTTTGGATATTCCCAACCACAGACAAAAAGGTTTTGAAAGCCAAGCAGACGCTGAGCCTGTAATAGCAAAAACTATAAATATAACAGTAAGTTGCAAATTGGAGGTTACGCCCCAACGTTCTTTTAATCGCTTCATTTTTCTATGTAATGATTACAAATGTAGTAACATTATCTCGAAGGAACGTAACCTGCTAACCTTTGTTTATAGGTATTTTGAAAATAAATCATATAGTTGTAAATTAAATAATTTACCTCGTAACCGTAGTCGGTAGTCAGATCGTAATTTATGGTCATTTCGTATAAATTCGAATCATAACGCAGTGGTTGCAGCGCCCGACTATTCCATTCTATAATATAATTTTGATTTTTATTTTCAAGATAACTTTGCGAATAATAATTTCTAGGATAAGCTCTAGAAACGAGCCAACTGCTAAAACCAGGATCAATAATTAATACTTCATATTCTAACTCATCATTGGCAATACGAACAGTGTCGCTTACGGCAGTAGTAACGTCAGTCGCTGCAATTGCGGTATTAGTACTTGTTTTAGTTGCAGAACAACCTAGGATTATACAAAAGAGTGTGATGAAATAGAAAGAATTTTTCATTGCTAATTATTTACGAGAATGATATTCAATTTTATACATTCTATTTTTTAGAAACGCAACTTTTTACTTTCCAAAAAGCTTTCCTAAAACACTACCTAGACCTCCATTTTTGGTCAGTGCCATAGCATCTTCCAGATCTACTTTTCCATCTGCATTTTGATCCAAACCAAACTGCATTCCGTATTTATTTATTGCTTCCATAATACCCGACGATTGAGCGCTATTTCCACTTGTCAATGCAGCGATAATATCAGAAATATTAAAACTGCTATCGTTTTTATCGTTTGCTTTACCCATCAATGAACCCAGTATTTGCGGAATCATGCTGGAAGCTGCTCCAATAGCTGCAGACGAACTTAACCCAAACTTTTCAGTCAACGAACCCGAAACATTATTCGTAATCTCTTGTACTGCTGGGTTGGCACTGCTGATATTATTTCCTTGCAATAATGCCGCTAGTTGCGATAAATCACCTTCAGAAGCCATTTTTTGTAAACTATAAAAAATAGAATTTCCTGTTTCTTGCAATACCGCTTGATTGTGTTCATTGGGAATCGCATCGTTTTGTACAACAGCATCATTGCCAAACTGTTGCACTATTTGTGCTAATTGTTCTAACATAGTTTTTTAAATTAAATTTAAACTCAAAGTTACTTAAAAAAACAAAGGGATTTAGTATTTTAATACCAAATCCCTTTGTAAGTTGTATTAAATCAGTAGTTTAGTTCAACAACGAAATAATTTGCGAAGCTAATTCTGTACCAATTCTATCTTGTGCTTCTCCCGTTGCAGCTCCAATATGGGGCGTTAACGAAATTTTGGAGTGCATCAAAATTGCCATTTCTGGTTTGGGCTCACTTTCAAAAACATCCAAACCTGCAAAAGCAACTTTTCCAGAATCCAATGCTTTAACCAAAGCAACTTCGTCAATTACACCACCACGAGCGCAGTTAACAATTCCAACACCGTCTTTCATAATTTCAAATTCTTTCTCACCGATAATATAACCGTTTTGAGCAGGAACGTGTAAACTAATAAAATCAGCTTCTTTAAAAACAGACTCTAAAGATTGTGTGGTTATTTTTGTAGTAACCGATTGACCGTCAAAAAACGAAACCTTAATGTCTATTTCCGGGATAAAACTATCCGCAGCAATTACTTTCATACCTAAACCAAGCGCAACCTTTGCAGTAGCTTGACCAATACGACCAATACCAATAATACCTAATGTTTTACCTCTTAATTCTACACCATTTGCGTATGCTTTTTTCAAACCATCAAAATTGGTATCACCTTCCAAAGGCATGTTTCTGTTTGAATCATGTAAAAAACGAACTCCGTTAAACAAGTGTCCAAAAACCAATTCAGCAACCGATTCAGATGAAGATGCAGGTGTATTGATTACGTGAATTCCTTTGCTTTTTGCATAGTCAACATCAATATTGTCCATACCAACACCACCGCGACCAATAATTTTTAATCCAGGACAAGCGTCAATAATATCTTTACGCACTTTTGTAGCGCTACGAACCAAAACAACAGCAATGTCATTTTCGTTTACATAATTGGCTACTTGTTCTTGCGCTACTTTTGCTGTAATTACTTCAAATCCACCTTTTTCTAAGGCAAGAATTCCACTTTGTGAAATACCGTCGTTTGCTAATACTTTCATTTCTTTTTATTTTTTTTCGTCTGTTTTTTAGTTGTTTTCAACCAATTAGTACAAACAATTATCTTATTATTTACGTATTTAATTAGGAGCTTTTTCCAGCTATCATTCCAATCTTTTTTATTGTAAAAAACAATAAAAAAGGATTTTCCCTTCTATCTGGGCTAGGACTCCTGTAGTCACATCTAGTTTCGATTTGCATTGAAATTAGAATTTAAATCTTGCTTGCTAAAGCTTTCATTACGTCAACTAGTACTTGCACACTTTCTATTGGCATAGCGTTGTAAATAGAAGCTCTGTAACCACCAACCGAACGGTGACCTGCTATTCCAGAAATATTGGCTTCTTTCCACATTTGATCAAATGTTTCAGTATGCTCTGGGTTAGTAAGTAAGAACGTAACATTCATAGTCGAGCGATCTTCTTCTCTTGCCGCTCCTTTAAACAAAGGATTGCTATCTATTTCATTGTAAAGTAAAGCTGCTTTTGCATTGTTTAATTTTTCAAGAGCTGCAATTCCACCTTTTTCTTTAATCCATTTTAAGGTCAATAATGATGCATATATAGGAAAAACAGGAGGAGTATTATACATACTTTCTGCTTTTACTTGTTTAGCGTAATCCAACATACTTGGTATCGTGCGACCGCTTTTACCAATAATTGATTCTTTAATAACCACCAATGTTGTTCCTGCAGGTCCCATATTTTTTTGAGCGCCAGCATAAATAATATCAAATTGAGAAAAATCAATCACTCGAGAAAAAATATCCGAACTCATATCACATACCATCGGTACATTTGTTTTTGGAAACGATTTCATTTGTGTTCCAAAAATGGTGTTATTACTGGTGCAATGAAAATAATCAGCATCAGCAGGAATTTCGTAATCTTTAGGGATATACGTATAATTAGCCTCTTTTGATGAAGCAACGATAACAGTTTCACCAAAGAATTGAGCTTCTTTGATTGCGTTGGTAGCCCAAGTTCCTGAATCTAAGTAAGCGGCCTTTCCGTTTTCTTTCATCAAGTTATACGGAACCATTAAAAACTCTAAACTCGCTCCTCCCGAAAGAAAAAGTGCTTGATACCCCTTTCCTTCAAGGCCTAATAATTCAATTGCAAGTGCTCTAGCTTCTTCCATTACGGCAACGAAATCTTTACTTCGGTGCGAAATTTCAAGAATAGATAAACCTGAATCGTTAAAATTTAAAATTGCTTGTGCTGATTGGTCAAAAACTTCTTGTGGTAAAATACAAGGTCCTGCGCTGTAGTTGTGTTTTTTCATGGTTGTAGTTAATGCGAAAATTTAAGATGCAAATTTCGTTAATAGATGTCTAAAAAGCGTTAAAAATTTCGCATTAATTGTCAAATTTTAACTTATGTTATTAACAAAAACGATATAGTATCGACATTATCTGCATAATTCCATAAGTGAGGAAGTTGAGTTTGACCAAAATTAATACTGTTTTCAATTAAATTATTGCTCACAATGCACTGAATTTGTTCAGTATCCGACACTAATCGTTCTCTGATTTCATCTATGTCTTCGTAAAATTCATAAAAAACGCTAGAAATAGGAGAGGCGTAGCTTGTATCTTCTTTTATGGTAAGAAAACCATTGTCTAATAATTTAAAATCACTCATTAAAAAAACAGCTTTATTGTAATCATAATTATTCGCATATTTTTCATAATGAATAACATCTTGATAGGCAAAAATAGCTTCAAAAAAAGAGTCGAATTTATAGCCTTTAGGAACAAATAGCTTCGAAACATTGCGACAGCCCAACCCGAAATAGCGAAAAATATCCTCACCTAGCGCAAGTAATTGTTCTTTACTTTCAGTTCCATCTAAAACAGCAACCGAATTTCTGTTTTTACGAATAATAGAAGGTTTGTCTTTAAAATAATACTCAAAATAACGGGCCGTATTATTGCTGCCAGTGGCGATTACGGTATCAAAATTTTCTAATTTTCCTTCCACAAAAGTAATGCGATCGGCTAAGCTGTCGTCGATAGCAATTAAGTATTTGGCTAAAAAAGGCAATAAATGTTGATCGTTAGAAGACGTTTTAACCAAAACTGAATTTCCGGTAATTAAAACCGATAAAAAATCGTGAAACCCAACCAGCGGAATATTTCCTGCCAAGATTAAAGCAACAGTTTTAGGTGTGCGCTGGTCATTAATTGTTGGATAATTAGACAACCACTGCTCTAAATTAGCTTTTGTTAAAGCATTTGCCCAAGATTGAATGGCAAAATAAACTTGCTCGGGCGTGTACCAACCATTGTGTGATTGGGACAACTGAATTAGATTTACAAAATCTTCAAAAAACAAATCGTTGTGTAAAACATCCGATTTTTTTATGGTATTGTGTTCTGAAAATTGACTTAAGAAATTTCCTAATTCAACAAAAACACTATTTTTTGTTTCTAATGTCATAATTCTTGTATATGAATAGTTTTGATTGTAATTTTGCACAAAAATAAGCATAATTAAGACGAAAGTCAAAAAGCATCAAGGGATAAAGAGATAATTGTCTTGGAGCATTTAAATGATTATGTAATTGGACACAACAAAACTTTAAGAGTAGAAAAGATGGCAATAATTATAACCGACGAATGTATCAATTGTGGGGCTTGCGAACCAGAGTGCCCAAATACAGCAATTTATGAAGGTGCTGACGATTGGAGATATAAAGATGGAACAAAGTTAACTGGAAAAGTAATTTTACCAGACGGAACAGAAGTGGATGCAGAAGACGCACAAACCCCAATTTCTGACGAAGTATATTTTATTGTTCCTGGAAAATGTACAGAATGTAAAGGATTTCATGATGAGCCACAGTGTGCGGCTGTTTGTCCAGTAGATTGTTGTATTCCAGATGATAATCACGTAGAAAGCGACGAAACATTATTGAATCGTAAAGCATTTTTGCATAACGAATAAACTGTATTATAAATAATAATATAAAAATCCTGAGCACATCGCTTGGGATTTTTTGTTTCTAATTCTTAAATATATTTGATATTGCTTTTAGAAAAGCAGCAAATAAAGATTAATGCTAAAAAATTATTCGGCATCGTGGTTTTAAATGGTATATTTGCACACTTTTAGAATAAAATATGAAATTTTGCAGCGATAGTAATGTGTAAAGAGTTTTTATACAAATTATGAATCGGCTCCATACTATACAAACAAATTTATCTACAGATGAAAGCAGGAATTGTAGGATTACCAAATGTTGGAAAATCAACTTTATTTAATTGTTTATCAAACGCAAAAGCGCAAAGTGCTAACTTTCCTTTTTGTACAATCGAACCTAATATTGGTGTGGTAAATGTACCAGATCCCCGTATTAATAAGTTAGAGGAACTTGTAAAACCAGAGCGTGTACAAATGGCAACTGTTGATATTGTTGATATTGCAGGTTTAGTAAAAGGAGCAAGTAAAGGCGAAGGTTTAGGGAATCAGTTTTTAGGTAACATTAGAGAATGTAATGCAATTATTCACGTTTTGCGTTGTTTTGATAATGATAATATTATACACGTAGACGGAAATGTAAATCCGATTCGTGACAAAGAAACCATTGATATTGAGCTGCAATTAAAAGATTTAGAAACGGTTGAAAAACGTTTAGAAAAAGTAAATCGTGCAGCAAAAACAGGAAATAAAGAAGCGCAAACTGAAAAAGCACTTTTAGATAGAATTAGAGAATCATTGTTGCAAGCTAAATCAGCACGAACAATTATTCCTCAAAATGCTGACGAAGAAGAATTAATGGAAGCGTTTCAATTAATTACTGCAAAACCAGTATTGTACGTGTGTAACGTAGATGAAAATTCTGCTGTCGACGGAAATAAATACGTAGATCAAGTTCGCGAATTAGTGAAAGATGAAGATGCTGAAGTTATTATTCTTTCGGTAGGAGCAGAGGCAGATATTACCGAATTAGAAAGCTACGAAGAGCGTCAAGTTTTTCTTGAAGACATGGGTTTGACAGAGCCAGGAGCATCTGTTTTAATTCGTGCAGCTTATAAATTACTAAAACAACAAACGTATTTTACGGCTGGAGTAAAAGAAGTACGTGCTTGGACCATCAACATCGGTTCTACTGCGCCACAAGCTGCAGGGGTTATTCATACTGATTTTGAAAAAGGATTTATTCGTGCCGAAGTAATTTCTTTTGAAGATTACGTTCATTACGGCTCTGAAGCCAAAGCCAAAGAAGCAGGTAAATTTAAGGTAGAAGGTAAAGAATATATTGTAAAAGATGGTGATGTAATGCATTTCCGTTTCAACGTGTAAACTTTAAATTTTTACATATATAAATATAAAATAGGACTTTTAGGAGTCCTATTTTTTTTGAAATTAAACCAAACCTTTCCGCTTTTACATAATTTCCACAATTGCAAGACATTCATTTTTTCAAACATTTTAATTAATTATATTTGAGCGTAACTGTAAATTGAAAACTTTGAAAATAAAAAATTCTTTTCAGAAATCATTCCATCTTTTAAAAGATGCTGCATTGGCTTTTGTAGATGATAACGCAATCAAATTGAGTGCTGCTTTGTCGTACTATACTATTTTTGCATTGCCGCCCTTACTGATTATCATCATTACAATTTGCGGCTTTTTTTTCGGACAAGAAGCAGTTGCTGGACAATTATACGGTCAAATTAGAGGGATGGTTGGAAATGATGCTGCGCTTCAAATTCAAGACGCCATCAAAAATGTTACTTTGTCTGATAGTAATGTTTTTGTATCTATTTTTGGGGTTATTATGTTAATCATTGGAGCTTCAGGGGTTTTTGCTGAAATTCAGAGTTCTATCAATTTTATTTGGGGCATTAGTGCTAAACCCAATAAAGGAATCAAAAAATTCATTCAAAATCGCTTGATGTCTTTTTCGATGATTGTTTCGGTTGGATTTTTAATGTTGGTGAGTTTGCTGTTAAATACTGTATTAGATTTAGTAAGCGACCGTATAAAACTGTATTTCCCAGACAGCTCATTTTACTTTTTCTATTCTCTAAATATTTTCTTCGTTTTTGCTACCATAACGTTTTTATTCACGATCATTTTTAGAACCTTACCAGACGGAATTATACGGATGAAAGATGCGCTAATTGGTGCTTCATTTACGGCTGTTTTGTTTATGATAGGCAAATTTGCTATCGGGTATTATCTAGGAAGCTCTACGGTTGCCTCTGTTTATGGCGCTGCAGGATCAGTTATAATTATATTGGTTTGGGTTTATTATTCGGCTATAATTCTGTACTTTGGGGCAGAGTTTACAAAAATTTACGCCCATACATATGGTGGTGACATTCATCCAAACAAATACTCAGTCGAAATTAAAAAACAAATTATTGAGATTGATCCAAAAACCAAAACGACTGAAGCATGAAAATAGTAGCCTTTGGAGGAAGCAATAGTAAAAACTCCATCAATAAAAAACTAGCGACTTATACGGCAAATTTATTCAAAAACGCACAAGTCGAAATATTAGATTTAAACGATTATGAAATGCCTTTATTTGGCGTGGATTTAGAAGAAAACATTGGTCAGCATAAGTTGGCACAGGCTTTTTTGGATAAATTAGCAACAGCCGACTGTGTTGTAGTTTCTTTAGCGGAGAATAACGGAAATTACTCGGTTGCTTTCAAAAATATTTTGGATTGGTGCTCTCGAATTACCAAGAATATTTTTGCAGATAAAGAAATGTTGTTAATGGCTACTTCGCCTGGAGCGCGTGGTGGAGCATCGGTTTTAGATATTGCCCATAATGCTTTTCCTAGGTTTGCAGCTGATATAAAAGCAACCTATTCTTTACCGAATTTTAATGATAATTTTGACCTTGAAAAAGAAGAAATTAGTAATATCGAATTGCGAACAGCACTCGAAAAATTGATTGCCGATAATTTTTAAAAATATATGACTTCAGTACAATTACATTCTATTTTAGATAATGATTTTTACAAGTTTACAATGCAGCACGCTGTCATTAAGCTTTTCCCAAATGTAAAAGTTCGCTATGCTTTTATCAATCGCGGCAAGCACGTTTTTCCTGCTAATTTTGCCGTTTTACTTCGTGAAGCTGTAGATGCCATGGTACATTTAAAACTAACCGTGCAAGAAAAGAAATTTCTAGCAGACAATTGTCCATATTTAGATCCGACTTATTTAGATTTTCTACAAGGGTATCAGTACGACCCAACCGAAGTGAAAATCGAACAACATGAGGGCGAGCTAAAAGTGATTATCGAGGGGTATTGGTACCGAACTATTTTATGGGAAGTTCCTTTGATGGCATTAATTTCTGAACTTTTTTATGTGGCCCAGCAAGATTTAGTTCGAGTGGATGATGAGGAAGTAAAACGAATAACCAAAGAAAAAATTGAGAATTACAATGCTTTAGGTGTGGTTATTTTAGAATTTGGAACGCGTCGCCGCCATTCTTACAAAGTGCATCGTTTGGTTAATGAAACTTTGGATACTTTTGGTTCTACTAGTTTTTTAGGAACAAGTAATGTGCATTTGGCCATGTTGCAAAACAGAAAACCATCGGGAACACATGCACACGAATGGTTTATGTTTCATGCGGCGCAGTATGGTTTTAAAGTAGCTAACGCGATTAGTTTGGAGAACTGGACTAAAGTGTATCAAGGTGACCTCGGAATTGCACTTACAGATACCTACACTACAGATGTTTTTTTAGAACAATTCAATAAAAAATATTCTAAACTTTTTGATGGTGTGCGTCACGATAGCGGCGACCCAATTGAATTTGCAAAAAAGACAATTGCACATTACGAACAAATGGGAATTGATCCTAAATCAAAAATTATTGTGTTTTCTGATTCTTTAAATTTTGAGAAGGTAAAAGTAATAGCCGATTTCTGCAGAGGAAAAATTAAGATGTCATTTGGGATCGGAACCAATTTTAGTAACGACGTAGGTTTACGACCAATGAATATGGTAATTAAACTGACTGATACAAAACCCGAAAATAGCCATTGGGAAGGAGTAGTAAAATTATCGGATGAGAAAAACAAACATACCGGAACCCCAAAAATGATTGCTTTGGCGCAACAGGTTTTAGGAATTGAACATTAATTTTTTTGTATAAAAACAGTTTTTTTATATTTTTATTGAGTCAATTTTTTACGGAACGCTTTTTTTGCTTTTTTAGTGCAAATTATGGGTAACTTTAAAAAATTGACTTTTATCTTTTATCGATATATAGTACATTAGCAAAAAATCCAAATTCATATATGTTAGAGCAAAATCAGTACACGGAAGATAATATTCGTTCACTCGACTGGAAAGAACATATTCGTATGCGTCCCGGTATGTATATCGGAAAGTTAGGAGACGGATCTTCTCCCGATGACGGTATTTACATTTTGCTTAAAGAGGTTTTGGACAACTGTATCGATGAATTCGTTATGGGTGCAGGAAAAACAATCGAAGTTACAATTAAGGAAAAAGTAGTTACAGTTCGCGATTACGGTCGTGGGATTCCGCTTGGAAAAGTGGTCGATGTAGTTTCAAAAATGAATACCGGTGGAAAGTATGATTCTAAAGCCTTCCAAAAATCAGTAGGATTAAATGGAGTAGGAACAAAAGCAGTAAATGCGTTGTCTGATTATTTTCGTGTAGAATCGGTTCGTGATGATAAACAAAAAGCAGCCGAATTCTCTGCAGGTAATTTAGTTTTAGAAGAAGAAATAATTACTACAACAAAGCGAAAAGGAACTAAAGTAACTTTTACGCCAGACGAATCAATTTTTAAAAATTTTAAATTTCGATTAGAATATGTGATCAAAATGGTCAAAAACTATTGTTACTTGAACAATGGTTTGACGATTATTTTTAACGGAGAAAAGTATCTTTCGGAAAATGGTCTTAGAGATTTATTAGAAGAAACCATTAGTGCCGACGATTTAGAATATCCGATTATTCATTTGAAAGATCACGATATCGAAATTGCGTTAACACACAGTAAAACACAATATAGCGAAGAATACCACTCTTTTGTAAACGGTCAAAATACTACACAAGGAGGAACACACTTGGCGGCTTATAGAGAAGCAATTGTAAAAACGATTCGAGAGTTTTACAACAAAAGTTTCGAAGCATCAGACGTTCGTAAATCGATTGTTAGTGCGATCAGCATCAAGGTTATGGAACCTGTTTTTGAATCGCAAACTAAAACCAAATTGGGTTCGATGGATATGGGTTCTGATGATGGAACGCCTGCCGTTTCGGTTCGTACTTTTATCAACGACTTTATTAAAACTAAATTAGACAACTATTTACATAAAAATCCGCCGACTGCTGAAGCCTTGTTGCGTAAAATTTTGCAAGCAGAGCGCGAGCGTAAAGAGTTATCAGGAATTCGAAAATTAGCGACCGATCGTGCTAAAAAAGCGAATCTTCACAATAAAAAATTAAGAGATTGTCGGGCGCACCTTCCCGACACTAAAAACAGTCGAAATTTAGAAAGTACGCTGTTCATTACCGAGGGAGATTCGGCTTCGGGATCGATTACAAAGTCGCGAGATGTAAATACACAAGCCGTTTTTAGTTTGAGAGGAAAGCCTTTGAACTCGTACGGAATGAGCAAAAAAATTGTGTATGAAAACGAAGAATTCAATTTATTGCAAGCCGCTTTGGATATCGAAGATGGGTTAGAAAAATTGCGTTACAATAATATCGTAATTGCAACCGATGCCGATGTCGATGGAATGCACATTCGATTGTTATTGATTACCTTTTTTCTTCAGTTTTTTCCAGAGTTAATCAAAGAAGGCCATTTGTATATTTTACAAACGCCACTTTTTAGAGTTCGAAATAAAAAGGAAACGATTTATTGCTATTCTGACGAAGAGCGTAGAGCTGCAATCGAAAAATTAAAACCAAAACCAGAGATTACTCGATTTAAAGGTTTAGGTGAAATTTCGCCCGATGAGTTTAAAAATTTCATTGGAGATACCATTCGATTAGAACCTATTATGATGGATAAAAACACGTCTATAGAGCAATTATTATCCTTTTATATGGGAAAAAATACGCCAGATCGACAGGAATTTATTATCAAAAATTTGAAAGTTGAATTGGATGCAGTTGAAGAAGTTTAAGGTATGGAAAATCTGAAATCTTAGTGATTTTAGAAGTTATTTTAAACGAATATGTTGCCGCTTTTATCAAGTTTGAAAATAAAATAAAAAATTATTTGTAATGTTTGGTATCTATCCTAAAAGTTATCGTGAAATTCTAGAAATATAAGAAAATTGCACTTCTATCGACGAAGTGGTAATTTATGGTTCACGTGCTAAAGGAACTTGCAGAGAGGGATCTGATATTGATTTGACTATTTTGGGAGAACCTACAAAATCAGATTGCGATAAATTGTGGCAAGACTTAGATGATAGTTATATTCCATATAAATTTGATATTTTAGTTTGCAGTAATTTAAATTCAGATAGTCTAAAAGAACATATACAAAGAGTGGGACAAACTTTTTACAAAAGGAATAAAAACAGAGATGATTAAGAAGAATTCCCTTAAAATATAGAATAGTTAAATTTCAGGTTAAATAAAATAATTCCCGAAGCACAATAAATGAAAGACGAAGAAGACGATAACAGCATTCCAAACAACGAAGAAAATAATTCTGAAGAAAATTCTATTGATGAAAATCAAGGAGAAAATCATGAGGAAGAAATTATTGAAGTAGAAGCGAAGCACTTTGAGGGCGGACATTTTTACGAAAATAATAATGAAGATGGCGATACCATTACCAAAGTAACCGGTATGTACAAAGATTGGTTTTTGGATTATGCATCGTACGTTATTCTAGAACGTGCTGTTCCTGCCATTGAGGACGGATTTAAACCTGTTCAACGTCGCATCATGCACTCTTTAAAAGAGTTGGATGATGGTCGATACAATAAAGTAGCCAATGTTGTGGGCCACACCATGCAGTATCATCCGCACGGAGATCAGAGTATTGGTGACGCTATGGTGCAAATTGGTCAAAAAGATTTATTAATTGACTGTCAAGGAAACTGGGGAAACATCTTAACAGGCGACGGTGCGGCGGCTTCTCGTTACATTGAAGCGCGGTTGTCTAAGTTTGCTTTGGAAGTTTTGTATTCGCCAAAAATTACTGATTGGGGCGTTTCATATGACGGTCGTCGTGCTGAACCAAACAATCTTCCGGTAAAGTTTCCGTTGCTTTTAGCACAAGGAGCAGAAGGAATTGCAGTTGGACTTTCCATGAAAGTATTGCCACATAACTTCAATGAATTGATAGATGCGTCGATTAAAATTTTAAAAGGTAAAGCGTTTACAATTTATCCCGATTTCGTTACCCAAGGTATAGCCGATATTTCTAATTATAACGATGGACTTCGTGGAGGACGTGTGCGTGTACGCGCGAAAATTTCGCAACTGGACAAAAATACACTGGTGATTACGCAAATTCCGTTTTCGACCAATACAACGACATTAATTGATAGTATTTTGAAAGCCAACGACAAAGGCAAAATCAAAATCAAGAAAATTGAAGACAATACTGCGGCCGATGTAGAGATTCTAATTCATCTTTTTCCAGGCGTTTCTCCTGATAAAACCATCGATGCATTATTCGCATTTACTGCTTGTGAAACTTCAATTGCGCCTTTGGGTTGTATTATCGAAGACAATAAACCGTTGTTTATTGGAGTTTCTGAAATGCTGAAAATTTCGACCGAAAGAACCTCTGATTTACTTCGTCAGGAATTAGAAATACAGCTAGAAGAACTAAAAAATAAATGGCATTTTTCTACTTTAGAAAAAATCTTCATCCGTGAAGAAATGTATATTGATTTTAAATTGTACGGAGATAGAGAATCATTGTATAACTATTTATATGATCGATTTGAAGTTTTTAAAGCTTCATTTGTTAGAGAAATTAACGATGAAGATTTGAATCGATTAACGCAAATCCCGATGATTCGTATTACTCGTTTTGATTCTGATAAAGCCGATGATGTAATCGCTAGATTGGAGGACGAAATGAAAGAAGTAGAACATCATTTAGCCAATTTGATAGATTTTGCAATTGCTTATTTTTCTAAATTAAAAGAAAAATATGGCAAAGGTCGCGAGCGTCAAACCGAGTTACGTATTTTTGATGATATCGAAGCGACTAAAGTAGTGCTGCGAAATACAAAATTATATGTAAATCGCGAAGAAGGATTTGTAGGAACGAGTTTGAAGAAAGACGAATACCTGACGGATTGCTCGGATATTGACGATGTAATTGTGTTTTTACGTGATGGTAAAATGATGATTACCAAAGTAGATGCTAAAACGTTTGTGGGTAAAGATATTATTCACATTGCTATTTTTGATAAAAGCGACAAGCGCACCATTTACAATATGCTGTATCGGGATGGAAAATCAGGTCCATCTTACTTGAAACGATTCAATGTTTCTGGAGTTACAAGAGATAAATTATACGATTTAACCAACGGAAGCACTGGTTCACAAGTTGTGTACTTTTCTCATAATCCGAATGGAGAAGCAGAAGTAATAACGATTATTTTACGTCAGGTGGGAAGCATTAAAAAATTGAAATTTGACGTTGATTTTGCCAATTTAGCGATAAAAGGGCGTGCATCTAAAGGGAATTTGGCGACAAAATATCCAATCAAAAAAATCGAACTAAAAGAGAAAGGAATTTCGACTTTATTGCCAAGAAAAGTTTGGTTTGATGATACCGTAAAACGTTTAAACGTCGATGGTCGAGGGGAATTATTGGGAGAATTTAAACCCAATGATAAAATTTTAATCATCAGTCAAGCCGGTAAAGTCAAAGTTATTATTCCAGAATTATCGACTCATTTTGAAGAAGATATGATTATCTTGGAAAAATGGATTCCAAAAAAACCAATTTCGGCAATTTACTATGAAGGTGAAAAAGCAAGGTATTATGTAAAACGTTTTTTAGTAGAGAATGAAGGTAAAGAAGAAAGCTTTATAACCGAACATCCAAATTCGCAACTTGAAATCGTTTCTACGGATTATCGCCCAGTGGCTGAAATTGTTTTTGCAAAAGTAAAAGGAGTTCAAAAAGATAATTTGAATGTTGAGATTGAAGAATTTATAGCGGTAAAAGGTTTTAAAGCGTTAGGAAATCAATTAACGGCAGATAAATTAAAACAAGTCAATTTGTTAGAACCGTTGCCGTATGATGAGCCCGAAGAAGAGATAGAAGAATCAATTGCTATTCCTGATTCTGATGTAGAAACCCAACTCGAAGATGACGGTCAAATCGGTTTAGTTTTAGATTAAAAAATAAAAAAGCGCTGAGAATTTTTCAGCGCTTTTTGCATGTACTATAATCTCAATTTGAATTTATTGTTGGTACTTTTTGTCGGTAAGAGTTTTCATAAAGGCAACAATCGCTTGTTCTTCTATTTTAGTCAAATTTAATTCGTCAAAAGGGAGCGTTTGGTTGTCAACTTTTAATCCCAGTCCTTTGCCGCCGCCTTTGTTGTAAAAATCGACTACTTCTTCTAAAGTTTTAAAAACGCCATTATGCATATATGGAGCAGTAACATTACTATTTCGTACCGTCGGTGTTTTAAAAGCCCCAACAAGTTGCGGCAATTTATTATACAGGTAAAGACCAACATCTGGACTTATTTTTTTACTAGAAGCATCGTTCGGAGTACCAATTACTTCATGTTCTGTTTTAGCATAATTAGGAGGAACTGTTCCGTTAAACAAAGGAGTAAAATGGCAGGTTGCGCATTTTGCTTTGCCCATAAAAAGATTCATTCCTTTAATTTCCTGATTGCTAAGAATGTTTTCATCTCCTCTCATATATAAATCGAATTTTGAATCGAAAGCGTTTAAGGATCTTAGAAAGCTTGCAATAGCATTCTGAATTTGCCAAGCTTCTGTCTCGGCTGTTTTTGGATATGCTTTTTTGAAAAGCGTAGTATAGACGTCATTTAGTAAGATCTGTGCGTGAATGTCTTTTAAAGAACCGTGCATTTCATCTTTATTTTCAATTACAGCTAGACTTTGTTTTTCTAAATCCAATTGGCGCATGTCCCAAAATTGTGCATTTTGTAAAGAAGAATAGGTTAGAGTAGGCGTGTTTCGCATTAAAGTGCTGCCATTGAGCGCAACATTGGTTTGCAATCCGTCAGTGAATGCTTTTTCAGGATGATGGCAAGTCGCACAACTTCGATCGTTATTCTTAGACAAATTAGTATCATAAAATAATTTTTCGCCTAAAGTTGCTTTTTCTTTCGTAAAATTATATCCTTCTGAAAGTACAAATGCATTAACATTAAACGCATCTTTATCGAATAAGGTGGCGACACTAGCTTTCAACGGACTGCTTTTTTTTACGTTTTTAAGTTGTTGTTCATCCTGAAAAGCTTTTAATTTTCTGGAAATCGGATTCAGATAGTGTGTGATAAAAACGGCTCGGTCGAAAGCGTTAAAATCATTGTTTTCTTTGCAGTACTGATTTGCTTTTTGAGTTAGCTTTTTTAAATCAAATATTATTTTACTGCCTTTATTAATTTTTTCAAGTGTGTTCGGAATGCCACTTAAACTTTCGCCTGCTTCTGGAATGGAAGATTGTAAAAGAGGACTGTCAAAACCAGTGATTCCTAAAGAAATTACTCGAAATACATTTTGCTGAAGTGCATGTAAAACATATTCATCACTCATGGTAATTACTTCAAAAGTGTTTTTTAACTGTTTAATATTGGATAAAAAAATAGTGGTTTCCCGTATTAAATCTTCTTTATTTTGAATTCTATATTCTGGATAAATAAGTTCTTCCATGACCTGAAATCCATGCGGTTCAAAAGCTCGATTTTCTTCTAATTCCAATTCATCCAATGCGGGGCCATTCATAAATCGTGCAGTTTCTGGCATAAAATACTCAACTGCCCATTCTACTTTTTTATATGCCAAACGTGATTTTTTAAATTGAGCAATAATTTCAGCCTTTGATTGGTTTGCAGTTACAATTTTTTGAAATTGTAGCATGTCATTGTTTAATTTGTTAAAATCAATGATTAAATCTTGCTTAACAGTCGTTTTTGAAGGTTGGTTTTCTTTGCAAGAGAAAATAGTACAAAAAATTAATAGTGAAATATAGTGTTTGAGTTGTATCATATTATTTTAAAAGAGAACAACCCCTATCAAAATAATAAGGGTTGAAAATTGTTTTTAAGAGGTAGTGTTAACGTTCTACATTTCTAATAATAACGGTTTGTCCACCTTCTTTGTTTTTGTTTATTCCTGATCCATCAGCGTTTTTGAAGGCATCAAGTTGCCAAGTGTGGGAATGAATGTTTACTGTAAACGTATTTGGAACTCCAATTATGTTTGAGATATCTTCCATTGAGCCAAATTCCCAACTTCCAAAACGCATTTCACCCGACTGATTATAAGAAGCATTCCAAGCTGCATCTGTTCTTTTATGATTCATGTTTAACCAAGGTTTATTTTGTTTGGATGCAATATTGTACTGCCAGATGTACGAATCGTGTTTCGCATCGGCATAATAACTGTCACCGTCTTCTTGAATGTACACGTAGTTTTCGGTCACACAAATATTATCTGGATTAATGATTCCGGTTCCTGGAGTACTGTCACCTTCAACTACCAATTCCAAAGTTCCTTTCAACGGATTAGTCGCATCCATTTTCAATTTATAAACTCTTCCCCACATCGTAAATCCTTCTACTGGATTATTAGCAGATGATTGACCAGTTGCAGTAAAATATACTTCTCTATTGTTGCTGGCGCTTCCTTTTCGATAATCCACATCTTCCACTCTAGAGAAGCGAATCGCTCCCAAGGCATTTACAGTGGTGTTAATTTCTGCACCAGTTAAGTTCTTAGCATTCGGAATTTCAACAAACGAAACAGGATAGGAATTGTTTAACGTTATAGTGGTTTCTACCTGATTGCCATCTGCTCTTTTTAAAGCATATAATTTACCATTAGATAAATCACCAATTGTATTGCTCATGTACATAATTAGTTGTCCAGCACTCGCATGTGAAGTCGAATACGATTGGTCTTCTCCTATAATAATAATTGTTTTTCCAGGATAAGCTTCTTTAGGTAAGGGCACCGCATTTTCCATACTTGCTTTTCCTAGAGCAGGTAAAACTCTGTCTTTTCTACTTTTGTCAGTTGAGGAACCTAGCGGATCGATTCCGTGTACCATACTTTCCTGACCGCTTTCGCCAGCAGTTAAAAAAAGAGGACCAAATCCATGAATTTGTGGTGTAGCAAGTGTGGCGGAGCACAAGCGAGTTAAACCACCAATACCATCTACAAGGTAATCTCCTTTTACAGGTTTAAAGGTTTTATCCAAGTACACTCGAGACACCGATTGCAGTATTTCATGATTAGTAATTAAAATATAGCCTTCGCTATTTGGATCTTTCATTAATCCAGCGCCGTCAGGTTGCGCTCCATAAATAAAAGAAGGAGATTCAGGCAATACATCAGCACTAGTGAGTAGCGTACTGATCTTAAGATTTTCAAAACCACTCATTGCATATACAAAAGGTGGAATTTTGGATTGAGAAGTAAAATCAATCTGTGGATTGACGGTAGTAGCGCCGTTCGTGTCATCATTTTGACAACTTAGTACCAATAGACTCGTAACTGCTGCTAAAGCGGTCGATTTTAAAAAATTACATTTCATGTTGTTTTGTTTTTTATTTGAAGCAAAGCTATTGCTCCAAAACAAAACAGGTGTTAAGCTAGTTTTTTATAATTGCTACCAAATAAGCAGTTTTGTATTACTAAATTGTAAAATTCAGTGGTAGGTATAAAAGTTGAAGATGTTAGACAAACAAATCAGCCAACACCGTTTCTTTATTATCTCTTAAACGTTTTATGATTTTTAAAAAAGCAATGGCAGTAATATAAGCATCGCCCATAGCAGTGTGACGGTCTTTTTTTGAAATGTCAAATTTATCAGCAAGATCATCCAAAGTATAATGCTCTTTGCGCTCAAACAAATGCGATTTTAGTAATGTCTTTTTATATAAAATAGCGGTGTCTAAAATTCTGTTTTTTAATTTAGGCAAACCATTTCGCTCCAATGCCTTGTTAATCATGGTAACGTCAAAATTAGCATGATGTGCAACAAGTATAGAATCTCCCACATAATCCAAAAGCAACTGTAATACTTGTAATTCGGATCGATGGTATAAAACATCACTTCTTAAGATTCCGTGAATTTGTGCTGCATTACTGTTGTAAATATCTTGATCCATATAGTGCTCAAAACCAGTTTGCAAATTAATGGTATCGTTTTGTAAAACAAGCGCGCCAACACATAAAATGCGATCCTTTTCATAATCAAAACCAGTAGTTTCGGTATCTAAAACAACAAAACGACACTCGTTTATTGGAAGCTGTAATTCAATAGCAATTTCTGTTTCTCGAGTTTTCCAAAATTTTAGTTTATCTAACAAGCTCATAACTTTATCCTAATATATTCGCATTATTAAATCGAATTGAAATTAATTCCTGCAGTTCCTTAATAGTTTTAAACGTACTTTTTAGTTTTATTTTTTCAGTTTTTGAAAGTGTTTCTAGCGCAATAAACTGCCCAGAATCATTGTGTAACAATCCTTGCTTGGTTCTAAATTTTAATAGCGCTTTAAATGAATAGGCACAAGACAAAAATAATTCAGAATTTTGAGGTTCTAGATCAGCTAATTTCTCAAAACGTTCGGCAGTATTGCTTATCGATTTTACTGAATGAGATAGAATTAAAACACGAGCCGCATCGGTTAACGGCATTAAAGCTCTTCGTTTTACATCAAATTGATCCTTATTCACCCCATTTTGTTCTACTAAAAATTGTCTAAAAAAGCCAGTTGGAGAAGGGTTTTGAAGCGCACCACTAACCAAATGGCGGTAAAAATCTGGATTTTCTTTAACGATTTCAAATATAGATTCAGACAATTCGTTTACAATTTTAGAATCGCCATACGTTAAACTGTAATCAAAAAAGATAAAGGACAGTAAGACTTCATCTTTACCTGGATTGGTAACCCAATACTGCACCTGATCTTTCCAATCGTCTAAACTCAGGCACCATTTTCGATTCGAAGCCATCATTTCGGCGGGACAATAATCGTAACCAATATGGAGCAATCCTTTATTGACCAACACAGCAAATCGTAAAAAGAAAGATTTAGTTTCTGCTGAAAGATCCTCAGAAACATTTTCATAAACGATTGCATTGTCTTGATCGGTGTGCAACATTTGTTCGCTTCTTCCTTGACTTCCTAACGCCAACCAAGCAAATCTAACTGGAGGTGGACCGCTCATTTTTTTCATCGAAATTTCGATTACTCGCGTAATACAAGCATTGTTTAATTCGGTTATAATTTTAGCGATCAATTGCATCGGAATATTTTGATCTAAATAACCTTGCAACAATTGTGTAATTCGAGCGCGAATGGGTTTAATTTCTTTAATTTTTCTCACTCTTTTCAAAGCCTTAATTAATACCGCAGGATTATTACCAAGTGTTAGCATTAAATCGTGTTTAGACAAAACACCGACTAATTTGGTGTTGGGCGTTCCATCTTTGGTGATGCACAAATAACTAATATTACCTTTCATCATTGCCATTTGCGCCTCAGTTACCGTTAATTTTTTCGGATAAGTGAGTACAGGCGAAGTCATTATTGTTTCTGCAGGAGTGGTTATAGGAAATTCTCCCGTAACGATTTTATTTCTTAAATCTTTATCGGTAATAATACCCACGGGTAAGTTTTCATCAACAATTAAAATTGCTCCAACTTTCTTCTCCGTTAATAATTGAGCAATTTGTTTAGCCGTAGTTAAGCGACTGCAGGTTACAATTTTTTTTGAATACTTAACTGGTTGTAGATCAAATATTTCTTTATCAGAATGTTTTTCATGCTCCAAAAGTTCACCATACAAATTATCCTTATGAATATCAGAATATGGATTTTTGGTGTTGGAAGCATAACTTTCAATCAAAAAATTTCCAATCGCTTTATTTTCTTGGGCAAAGGGTTTAAAGATAGCAATGGGAATGGAGTATAAAATACTTTCCTCGTAAGCGCGTGCTTCCATCACATAATTTTCTTGTGCTAAAAGAGGACGTAATCCAAAAATATCTCCTTCATCACACATGTCCAAAATATCACTGGTGTGACTCTTTTTTAAGGCAACAGCTCCTTTGTGCACTACATAAAAACAATCGTGCGTTTTGTCATTTTCAGCAAAAATAACAGCATCTTTCTCTTTATAAACAATCGAAATTTGTTCGGATAATTGCTCCAAATCTCTTTGTTGCAAAAATGTAAAAGGAGGGAAGCTTTTTAAAAAATCGGCTACCCTTTGCGAAATTGTATTTTTCATTGTAATGCGTTCTTTTAAATCAAGTAAAGCTAAAAAATAAAATAAAAAAAGCCCCATTCTGGAGCTTTTTAAAAAAATATCTTGAACTATGTTCTTTTCCTCATTTTCATATTCACAAACTCGACCGCAACCGAGAAGGCTATAGCAAAATAGAGATATCCTTTCGGAATTGCGCCAATATGCTCTTCTAACAAATTCGCGTTCGACAAGTGCATACTTTCTGTAATTAACATGAATCCAATTAAAATTAAGAACGAAAGTCCCAAAATTTGAATAGAAGGATTTGCATTGACAAAATTCCCAACAGGAACCGCAAAAATCATCATTACTGCAACCGAAATAACTACAGCAGTAATCATAATCGTTAACGCTCCGGTCACACCATTGGTCATTCCTACAGCTGTTAAAATAGAATCGACAGAAAAAATCAAGTCAATTAGTAAGATTTGAACAATAACATTCGAGAACGTCTTTTTAGCCGCCGTTTTTAACGTTATTTCTTCTTCTCCTTTATGATCGACTTTTTCACTAATTTCCTTCGTACTCTTGTAAATCAAAAATAATCCGCCGCCAAATAAGATCACGGCTTGACCAGTAAAATCGGCCGAAAACCAGCCCCAATCAACACTAAACAATGGCTTTTTCATTGCAATCAAATAGGAAATTCCCATAAGCAAGGCAATACGCATGAACATCGCTAAAAAGAGACCAATTCTAGTGGCTTTTTTGCGTTCCTCTTCTGGTAATTTACCAGTGACAATCGAGATAAAAATGATGTTGTCGATTCCTAAGATAATTTCTAGAAAAGTCAACGTTAACAATGCAACCCATGCATCCGGATTTAAAAATACTTCCATTCGTTTTTAGAGATTAATTAAAATACTGCGCAAAAATAAATAGATTATTCTACAATTCGGGTTACTTTTCCGTGTTGTTTTTGATCCGATCCAATTAATCCAAATTCAAATGTATACGAATCTTTCTGAGTCGTTAATATTTTCATTCCAATCGACTTTTCTTCTGCTTTGTTTTTTGGATTCAATTTCTTCAAAATATATTCGCAATCGCTTACCCAGCGTATTGATGCAGTATCGGTTTTGCCTTCAAAAGTCTCGATTTCAATATGATCTTTACGCTCAAAAAGTGTCGTTTTAGTCACACCATCCACTTTATGTTCAAACTTAAATTTTCCTGTTTTAAATTCTTTACAATTGTGCTCTGTTTGATAACACGAAAGCAATGCAAAAAGCGGAATAAAGGCAATTAATCTTTTCATTTTAATGTTTTTTTGGAGCTTTTTCCTGCTGTGCACTGCAATCTTTTTTTCGGTAAAAAGCCGTAAAAAAGGATTTTCGCTGCTATCAGGGCTAGGGGTTTATGCCTATAAGCAAAAGTTGTTAGTGTACTTTATTGTAATCGTTTCAATTCGTCATCGGTAAAGTTCTTCATTTCTTTGTCTCCTGCAAACTTTTCGTTATTGTAATTCTGCGAATTGTTTTTTGAAATAGACAAACTGTACCAATTCTCTTTTTTAATTTGTTTGGCATAAAATACAATTTGACCAATGTGATAGGGATAATGTGCTAATTGTCTGTTAATTGCCTCAATTACAGAATGTCCTTCATTTCGAATGTAAACAATGGTTGAAAGATTTTGTGGCTGAAGTGAATTTAGGGTGTTAAAAAGGCAATTCCAACCTTTTTCCCAAAGCTCTAGCACTGCTTCTTTCGTTTTTAAATCATTTTCAAACTCAACATCTCTGTTGCGCCACTCTTTTTCACCATCTGTAGTCAAAAAGTCAGTCCAACGCGAGAGCATATTTCCAGCAAGATGTTTAATGATGGTTGCAATACTGTTTGAATCTTCGTTTGCGGCAGTAAAAAGTTGTTCGGGTTCTAGTTGGTGTATGGCTTTTTCTCCTAGCGTTTTGTAGTATAAAAACTGTTTGCTAACGCTTTCTAAATACGATGCATTTGCTTCCATAATTACACAATTTTAATATCGTATTTGTCTAAAAGACCATCTAAACCTTGTGTTGAAAATTTAGCTTTCTTCATCGGATTAAATTCGGGATCGATTTTATAGTTGTATGCAGTTTTAAAGTCAGCGCCAGCCAATTGTGTATCGTTAAAAATCGCTCCTTCTAAATTGCAGTTTTCAAAAATACTATTGGTTAATGTCGTGCCTACAAAAGTAACTTCTTGCATAGAGCAATGTAGGAATTTTGTTTTCGGCATTTTTTTATTGGTAAAAATGGCATAATCCAAAGTAGATTCTTCAAATTGAACTTGAAATAAAAAATCGTCACACTCGTTAAAGTGAATGCCTAATACCTTGCAGTATTTAAAGGAAACATTTTTTAAACTGGTTCCCATTACATTCATCATCGATAAATTGCAATCAATAAATTCGCAATCCATAAAGGTGTTGTTTGCGAAGTTACTATTTGAAAAATCACAGTTTTTAAACACACAATCTTCAAACTCCCTATTATTGATAATTTTATCAGTATAAGTTACTTTTTCAAAAGTTTTCTGAACGTGAAGTAGATTTTCCATGGTTTTTATTGTAAAAATTAATCGTTAAAAAGTGCTTTCATAATCGTTTGTAGACCTTTAAACATTAGGAACACGGCCGCGAAACAAGCTACAATTCCGATTCCTAAAATAAGGTAATGCCAATTCGTGTGTTTATTCATGAAAGCATTGTAAATGAGAACTGGGCCTAAAAAAAGCAGAGGCAATGCACCTGTTAAAAATTTCACTCCTTTGCTGATCAAGTTTTTATTTGTTGCCATTTTTTATTTTAAAGTTATAAAACCAAAATATAGTAATCTTTCTAGAAGTTTTGTGTCTCTTGCACAATTACTCTTGCAAATTATAGTTTTCAAAAGCTTTTCTTACGCTGCCATATTTGTCTAAAAGTACATTTGCTTCGTCGTACGAAACAGGAATTAGGCCCATGATCATTTTAACACCGCGATCGACCAATTTAGCATTGCTCAATTGCATATCGACCATTTTGTTACCTTTGACCTTTCCAAGCTGTATCATCGCTGCTGTCGTAATCATATTCAGTACCAGTTTCTGTGCAGTTCCTGCTTTCATGCGAGAGCTTCCAGTGATAAATTCTGGACCAACCACCACATCAACAGGAAACTGAGCGGTTTGAGAAAGTGGACTACCAGCATTGCAAGAAATACTTCCAGTAACAATTCCGTTAGCGTTGCACATCTCTAAACCACCAATAACGTATGGTGTGGTTCCCGAAGCTGCTATTCCAATAACCACATCTTTGGTCGTAATATTTTTTGCTTGCAAATCTAACCACGCTTGATCAGGATCGTCTTCGGCATTTTCTACCGCTCGGCGAATGGCAGTATCACCACCCGCAATGATACCAACAACCAAGTCAAATGATACACCAAATGTCGGCGGACATTCCGAGGCATCCACAACTCCTAAACGTCCAGAAGTACCTGCGCCAATGTAGAACAAGCGACCGCCTTTTTTTAATTTAAGAATAACTTGTTCGATAATTTTTTCTATTTGTGGAATTGCTTTTTCGACTGTATCAGGAACGGTCTTGTCTTCGTTATTGATATTTATCAACAATTCGTGAACAGACATTTGCTCTAAATGTTCGTATTTGGAAGCTTGTTCGGTCGTTTTAGTGAAAGTCATTTTTTGTCTTTTGAAGATGCAAAGTTACAAAGGATCATCGAAGTTTAAAAGGTAGTAACTCATTTAAAAATAAGTATTTTTAAAATAAAAGTATAATAAAAACGTTTGCAAATTTAAAGCGATTATAAATCAATTTAAAGCGATAAGAAACTTACAATAACTTAAAAAGTAGTGCTGTTGTAAATTCAATAACTACACTTTTAATCTAAGTAATTTTTTGTCTTACGTTTTTACAGTACATTTTTTAAGAATTAATTACAGTAGAATTATTTTTTTTGTTTCAGTTACAAAACATAGGCCAACACAATTCCTAAGATAATCATAGAAACTTTGGCAATATTAAATTTATGTCCTTCACTACTTTCAAAAATAATGGTGGAGGAGATATGAAATAAAATTCCGATTACAACCGCAGTAATTTGAGTGTAATAATCATTTAAAAAAGTAAAATAATCAGAGGCCACTGTACCAAGAGGTGTCATTAAGGCAAAGGTAATCATGAAAGCAAAAATGGCTTTTTTGTTCAGTTCTGCATTGATGAAAAAAGTAGTTAAAATTATCGCAATTGGCAAGTGATGAATTGCAATTCCTATCGCCAAATCATGGTGATGACCAACCGGAAAGCCTTCTAAAAAAGCATGGATACACAAACTGATAAATAACAGCCACGGAATTTGATTCATAATTGGTTTTCCGTGCACGTGTCCGTGTTCAGCTCCTTTAGAGAAAAATTCGAGTATGATTTGAAATAAAATTCCAAGCATGATAAACAAACCAGTATTGTGATCGTGACCTTCATATACTTCTGGAAGCAAGTGCATTACTGTTAATGAAAGTAAAAACGAACCGCTAAAAGCAAGTAATAATTTTAAATTGCTTTTGTTTTTAGGCTTGATAATCAGAGCAAAAATATACCCTAAAAGTACAGAAAGTAAAGGTAAAAGGTAATTCATCGTAATACAGGTGTTGTTTTTAAACACTACTAATTTTCAATCGTAAAGAAAAATTTAAGTTTTTTATTCAGTTTTTGAAACTGTAAAAAAGCTACTTAAAAATCATTATTAAACGTTCACTTTCTGTTTTATGGAACTTTTTAAGCTTATAATCTCCAAAAGTATCCAGTAGAAAAATACCTGCCTCTTCCATCAATTCTTCGAAATCTTTAAGTGTCAGGGCTTTTACTTTTTCAGTAAAATGATATTTATTTCCGTTGTCTTCAAAATCAATTTCTTTAAAAATATGACCGTCTAACAAATATCTCTTGATGTGAAAATCAATACCTTCAACTGTTTTAATTTCTTCGGGAACCAAAGTGTTTAAAACTTGGTGTACGTTCATAAAATCAATAACAGCAAAACCGTATTCACTTAAGCTATCCTTGATTGCGATTAAAGTAGTAAGATTGTCTTCGTCATTTTCAAAATAGCCAAAACTGGTAAATAAATTGAAAATTGCGTCAAATTTCTCATCAAATGGCTGGCGCATATCGTGTACTTTAAAATGCAAGTTTTCGTTGTCATTTTTATTCGCTTCAGCAATACTGTTTTCAGATAAATCAGCACCTAAGACGTTAAATCCTAATTGACTTAAGTAAATAGAATGGCGGCCTTTTCCGCAAGCTAAGTCCAATACTTTTGCTTTTTCGGGTAAGTTGAGATAATGGGTCAAATTGTCCATGAAAATTTGAGCCTCTCGGTAATTTCTATCTTTATATAAAATGTGGTAATATGGGGTGTCAAACCAAGAAGAAAACCAAGTTTCGGTTTCGTTATTTGGATTGTTTTCGGACGGATGATGCGCTTCAGACATTTATTCTTTTTCAATTAATTCAAGTCCCGCAAATTTAGTGTATTTTTGCAGAAAACAACTATTTCGGTACCATACAAAGCATTTAAAAGCATTAATTTTTTAAACGCTCTCGAAATTGAATTAATAATGATATTCTTAAAAATAATTTAAGAGAAATATTACATTCAATAGGTTTTGAGTATAATAGTTAGAATTAATAAAGAAAATGGAAGAAAATTTTAGAATGATAGCCAAATGTTTTTTTGGTTTTGAAGAAATATTAGAAAATGAATTGCGTGCTCTTGGTGCTCAGGATGTAGAAAAAGGAGTGCGAATGGTTAGTTTTAAAGGCGACAAGGGATTTATGTATAAAGCAAACTTGTCTTTGCGTACGGCCTTAAAAATTTTAAAACCAATTTATTCGTTTCGAGCCAAAAATGAACAAGCTTTATATAAAGGAGTCTCGGGAGTTAATTGGTCTAAATTGTTAAATGCCAATCAAACTTTCGTTATTGATGCAACAGTGCATTCGGAGTTTTTTAATCACTCTGAATTTGTTTCGCAAAAATGTAAAGATGCCATCGTCGATCAATTTAGAGAGCGTACAGGTCAGCGTCCAAGTATTGATAAAGTATATCCGGATTTAAGAATCAATATTCATATCGATAAAGACCAAGTTTCGGTTGCATTAGATACGTCAGGAAATTCATTGCACCAACGTGGTTACCGTACAGCAACAAACATTGCACCTATAAACGAAGTTTTAGCGGCAGGCGTTTTGTTATTGTCTGGTTGGGAAGGTCAAGGTCACTTTTTGGATCCCATGTGCGGTTCAGGGACTTTTTTGGCAGAAGCAGCGATGATTGCTTGTAATATTCCTGCAAATATTAATCGTAAAGAATTTGCTTTTGAAAAATGGAAAGATTGGGATAATGAATTATTTGATCAAATTGTAAGCAGTTTGTTGAAAAAAGTAAAAGAGTTTCATTATACGATAAAAGGATATGATAAGGCCCCAAGTGCGGTTAGCAAAGCCAAAGACAATATTCGAAATGCTAATTTAGAAGATTATATTACTATCGAGGAAGAAAACTTTTTTGATACAGAAAAGCAAACTCAAGGCACGTTACATATGGTTTTTAATCCACCTTATGATGAGCGTTTGGATATTCATATGGAAGAATTTTACAAAAGCATTGGTGATACGTTGAAAAAAAGCTACCCAGCAACAAACGCTTGGTTTATCACAGGAAACTTAGATGCGTTAAAGCATGTAGGATTGCGTCCGTCGAGAAAAATAAAACTATTTAACGCGAGTATCGAATCGCGTTTGGTAAAATACGAAATGTACGAAGGAAGCAAAAGAACGAAGTTTCAGGTTCCTGAAGAAAATTTATAAAAGTTGAAGACACAAAGAGGTTGAGCTCTTATTAGGTTCCCTAATTTCTTTGTAGCTTTGAACTAAAAAAGAAAAGAAATGACAAAATTACAAATAAGAGCATTTTTATATCAGTTGGGCTGCTTTGCCTGCTTATTTATGTTAGTTCGATTTTTGGTAGGCTCGTATACCGATTTAACTGGGATTTGGGTTCCCATGACTGCTTTTGTAATAGGCACTTTGTTGTCTCCAAAATTTCAAGCGGCTAAAACTAAAGATGGAGAGAAACTTTTTATGAAATGGATTTTTGTAAAAGGTGTTAAAGAAATAGGATAACGATCAAATATAAAATGGCACAGGTATTTTAAATACTAATCATAAAAAGAAAGCTGATTCAATTTTGAATCAGCTTTCTTTTTATTCTTCAAGTTCTATTTTAATTTTCTTTTTATAAATCGGGATAAAATACGAAACGGTGTAATTAAATCCGATACCAAATTTTCCGTCATAGGTTCTGTTGAAACCAGGAATGTATAAATTGTCAAAATTAACAGGTGCATTATTTGTAACTAAACCCTTGATCTGTACGCTGAAACCAACAAATATATTGTTAAATACTTTTGCTTTTAAGCCAGCATTTACTTCAATCCAACTGGCATTTAAGCCGCTATATTTTTGACCAGAAGCTAATGGAGGAACTTCTCCCCAATATGGATTTGGATTGTAGATTTTATAATCAATTAATTCTTGATTGAAAGTACTAAAACCATAACGCATTCCAACAGAGATAATATTTTCCATGTCCAACCAGTTTTCATACGTATTGTAATCAAAACCAGCTTTTATATATTGCCCTGTAGCGTTCGCAGTTAATCTGTCGTCTTCTGTTGTTTTGTTTTCAGTACCAAGTTCGGCCGCCAAATAATATCTTTTAGTTAAACGATAATCACCAACAAGCTCGACACCTTTGTAATTCTTGTCGTATAATCCACGAGTCAATTTGTATAAATCGACACCAACGCGCAAGCCATAACGATCTGTTTTTGTTGCTATTGTATCTGTATTAACTTTTACAGTCTCTTTTTTGGAAATAGAATTTGTAATTTCTACTTCTTTGATGGGAACAGCTAAAGTGTCTTGAGTTTGTGCTTGAACTACTGAAAATCCAAAAATAAACCAAATACTAAAAATATACTTTGATATGTGTTTCATTTTCGAATTCAATATTAGGGTTTTCAAGTCGAACTGATTTCATCCAAAAGCCATCCGCATTTGCTCCATCAGTTCGTAAAAAAGGCTTTTGTGTATCTAGTTGAAATATAGTTTTAAAGCCGCACGCACGAGAAACATAAACATTGTTTCTGGTGTAAAAAACTTCAATTTTATCTTGGTTTGTCAACGTAGCATTTGTACTACCATCATTCAAAATAAAAGTGTAGCTGCAGCTGTCTTCTATTGTTTTTAATGGGATCGAAATGCTTGTTCCGCTGGTGCGAAATTTTGCTTCACCGATTGCATTTTCATTAAAAATAATTCCGTCTTCCATTCCGTCACCAATCACTTTAAGATCGGTCACTTTTTTTGCTAATTCAGGCGTATTACTATCAAAAAAAGAAATTACCAATCGAGGTGTCGTTGGTGTATCTGCATCGCATATGTCATCTTTTTCACATCCAGAAAATGAAAACGCTACCATTAAAAGAAAAATAACTGTTTTTTTCATTGCCTTTTTTTTACAAGATTTACTTTCTAAACCTATCAATTAACGAAGTTCTAAAAGGACAACGTTTTCTACGTGGTGCGTTTGCGGAAACATATCTACAGGACGCACACGAGTCACTTTGTATTTTTCATTCATTAGTGCCAAATCACGTGCTTGCGTAGCCGAGTTACAACTTACATAGACTACTTTTTTGGGTGCAATTTTCATGATTTGCTCTACCACATCCTTGTGCATTCCGTCTCTTGGTGGATCGGTAATAATAACGTCTGGTTGACCATGTTGAGCAATAAAACTGTCGTTAAAAACAACTTTCATATCGCCAACGAAAAACTCACAGTTCGTGATGCTGTTTCTTTCTGCGTTTGCTTTTGCATCTAAAATTGCATCTGGAACACTTTCTACACCAATTACTTTTTTTGCCTCTTTGGATACAAATTGTGCAATAGTTCCTGTTCCTGTATACAAATCATAAACAATTTCGTTACCAGTAAGTCCAGCAAAATCACGCGTTATTTTGTACAATTCGTATGCTTGATCTGAATTGGTTTGGTAAAAAGATTTAGCATTAATACTAAATTTTAAACCTTCCATTTCTTCCAAAATATAGTTTCTACCTTTATATAGAATAATGTTTTGATCGTATATTGTATCGTTTTGTTTGTTATTCACTACAAATTGCAACGATGTAATTTGTGGGAATTTCTCATAAATGTGGTCTAGTATTAATTCTCTCTGCTCATGATTGTTATCAAAAAACTGAAATAAAACCATTAGCTCACCTGTAGAAGAAGTACGAATCATCAAAGTACGCAATAAACCTTCTTGCGCTCGAGGATTAAAAAATTCTAAATTATTAGCTATAGCAAAATCGCGAACTTCGTTACGAATAGCGTTTGAAGGATCTTCTTGCAAATGACATTTTTGGATGTCTAGAATTTTATCCCACATTTTTGGTATATGAAAACCAAGTGCATTTCTGTCGCCTAAATCTTCAGTGCTTTCTATCTCTTCTTCAGTCAGCCAACGGCTATTTGAAAAAGAAAACTCCATTTTATTTCTGTAGAAAAATTTTTTCTGTGAACCTAAAATTGGTTCAAATTCTGGAAGTTCAATTTTTCCAATTCGTTGCAAATGATTTTTGACCTCATTTTGTTTGTAAAAAAGCTGTTGTTCGTAGTTCATATTTTGCCACTTACAACCACCACAAACACCAAAATGATCGCAAATTGGTTCGATACGATGCTCTGAAAATTCGTGAAATTTCACTGCTTTTCCTTCGTAATACGACTTGCGTTTCTTTAAGGTTTGAATGTCCACAACATCACCAGGAAC
This sequence comes from Flavobacterium sp. TMP13, assembly GCF_050847115.1. NCBI lineage: Bacteria > Pseudomonadati > Bacteroidota > Flavobacteriia > Flavobacteriales > Flavobacteriaceae > Flavobacterium > Flavobacterium sp. TMP13. The sequence continues at coordinate 3,362,831 of NZ_CP193656.1, read as the reverse complement.
AACATTTGGTATAAAAATAACTTTTCCGTCGGGAGCTTTTGCTACCGAAACGCCTTTTGCACCAGCATCAAGGACTTGTATTTGATGAAAGACAACTTTGTCTGTAATTTTTCTTGCCATGCCGCAAAAATAAGCCTTTGTAAACTCTTTTAAAATTAAAAGAAAAAATATTTTGCAAAAATATTTTTTTTAACATACTAAGACTGTTTAAAAGTTAACTTTGTTTGAAGCAAATTGTCCCAAAAATATGCTTTAATTCATTAATATTAGCCCTACAATGAGGTTTTACCAGAAATTATCACAAATAAGTTTTCTTAAAAAAAGTTATGCCTTTAAGTTTTTATTTGTAGCCTTCGTTGGAATTCATATTCCCTTAATTGGCATATTGTTTTTTGTTTTATATGTAAATACTGCGATTGCACCCAGCTCAATTTTATTGTTTTCTTTAGTGATGACTTTACTGGCCACAGGAATAACCTTGTTGCTTCTTAATAAATTAATTAAACCAATATCGGTTGCTTCTCGAGCTTTAGACAATTATAGAGAAAATAGAGTTTTATCTAATTTACCCATTCAATACACGGATGAAGCAGGGACGTTAATGCTAAATATTCAAGAATCGATTTACGAAACAGAAAGTTTTATCAAAGAAAAACAAGATTTAGTTTTTATGCTTTCTCACGATTTAAAAAATTTTGCAGGAAATCCACAGGGACTTGCTAAATTGATTATTCAAGAAAGTAATTCCGATTCGGTGAAAAATTTGGCTGAGTTAATTTGCCAATCAACTGATTTGCAATTTCGATACATCGAAAATTTCATCAAGTTACTAAAAGAGCAAGACGAAGTAACGCGAATTACGCAAGAGTCCAAATTATTGTATATTAATGATATAGTTGCTATTGCTGTTGAGCAAGTGAGTCAAAGGCTCTTACAGAAAAACATAAAATTAGAAACAGATATTAAAGTAGAGAAGGAGTTGTTAAATATTGATGAAAGTTTTATGACTCAAGTTTTAGTAAACTTGATCGTAAACGCCATTAAGTTTTCATACCAAGATGGAATTGTGAAAGTAAAGGTATTTAAAGAAGATGAAAAACTATACTTTACAATTTCAGATACTGGATTGGGTTTTGATAAAAATCATAAAGAAGAGATCTTTAAAAAATTCACTAAAATGAGTAAGTTGGGTACTGCTAATGAAACTTCAACAGGTTTAGGTTTGTATTTATGCAAAAAAATTATCGAAAGACACGGCGGCAAACTATTCGCTACTAGCGAAGGAAAAAATAGAGGAGCCGTTTTTACGATTGTTTTTTAATGAAGGCCCTTTTGTAGAGTTGGAAGGTTGCAAAACTTCTAAAATTCAAAGTTTATTTCTTCAAACTATTGATACATAGTAGCAATGCAAAACCTCGTTTTATTTCCATTTGTAGCGAAATAGAACGAGATTTTTATTTTTAGCTCTTTGATTTTTTAAAATAGATCAATTTCAAAACTCTGTAATTCTGCAAATTTAAAGATTTGAGACCTTTCGTGCGCTAATCAAATAAATCTGAAGACAAATAGCGATCGCCTCTGTCACAAATAATGGCAACAATAACGCCTGATTCTAATTTTTCGGCAATTTTTAATGCTACAGCAACAGAACCTCCACTACTCATTCCAGCAAAGACACCTTCTTCAAGCGCTAATCTTTTGGTCATTGCTCTGGCCTCTTCTTCGCTGACATCAACAACGGTATCAACTTTAGAGGCATCAAAAATTTTCGGTAAGTATTCTTTAGGCCATTTTCTGATTCCAGGAATTTGAGAACCATCGCTTGGTTGGGCGCCAACTATTATAATGTTAGCATTTTTTTCTTTTAAATAAGTCGACGTACCAATTATAGTTCCTGTTGTTCCCATAGCCGAGACAAAATGAGTTACGGTTCCGTTGGTATCGTTCCAAATTTCAGGACCAGTACTTTTATAATGCGCTTTCCAGTTGTCAGCATTTGCAAATTGATTTAGCATGATATAACCACCTTTTGCTACTTTTTTATCAGCGTAATCTCTTGCTGCAATAATTCCGCCTTGAGCAGGGGTTAAAATTACTTTTGCACCATAAGCACGCATCGTTTGCACGCGTTCTTTGGTTGAATCTTCAGGTAAAACCAATTCGATGTCAATATTAAGCACCTGCGCAATCATTGCTAATGCAATTCCCGTATTTCCACTGGTAGCTTCAATTAACTTATCTCCAGGTTTAATGTCGCCTCTGTCCAAAGCCGCTTGAACCATATTGTAAGCGGCGCGGTCTTTTACGCTTCCACCAGGGTTGTTTCCTTCTAATTTTAATAAAAGTTTAATGTTTTTATTTTTAACCAAATTGACGCTTTCCAGTAAAGGAGTATTGCCAATAAGGTCAACTAGTTTTTGAGCTTGCATAATTACTTGATTTCTTTAATTCGTACTTCAGTTGTTGTCGTGTTTAAAACCATCGATTTGGCTGGAATAGATTTGGTGACCCAAGCATTTCCGCCTACAATACTTCCTTCTCCAATAATAGTGTCACCCCCTAGAATTGTTGCGTTGGCATAAATACATACGTTTTTTTCGACAGTAGGATGTCTTTTGGCGTCTTTCATTTCTTTACTCACACTCAGCGCTCCCAAAGTGACTCCTTGGTATATTTTTACATTTTTTTCAATTATGGCCGTTTCACCAATTACAATTCCTGTGGCGTGATCAATAAAAAAAGGAGAAGCTATTGTTGCACCTGCGTGAATGTCTGTACCGGTAATACGGTGCGCATATTCGCTCATTAATCGAGAAAAAAGTAGCAAGTCTAAATGGTACAACTCATGGCTTAATCGATAAATGGCAATTGCGTAAAAACCTGGATAGCCTAAGTAAACTTCGTCAATACTATTTGAAGCGGGGTCATTTTCTAAAATGTAAGCGGCGTCCTGTTGTAATTGCTCCAAGACAGTTGGAAGAATTTCTAAAAACTTATCCCACATTGAATCGCATAAATTATCTGGCTTTTGACAAGCTAGGTTTGCAATGTCTTTGAATTGAACTTCGAGTTCAGCGATGCTTTTTTCGAGCGGTGCGTTTTTGTCAAATAAAGTATAAAATAACTTCTCGGTAAAAGCTTCTGTTTTTGTTTTGATTCCGTAGTTGATAGACGAATTCTTTTTTAAAGCTTTTAGATTTTCTATGATGAGATTTTTGATCACGATTCTAAAAATTGAATTGTTTTTTGAAAGGTTAAAAGTAAGACGTTTTTTGGGAATAGGATATAAAAGCATTTAAAGAAATTTAATGCTGCGTGTGTTTTTTGTGAAAATGTAGCGTGACTTGAACTTGTTAAATGAAGTGATTTTTATTTAAATTATATAAAACCAGTGTTTGAAAGCATAGCCACCAATCATCAAAAAAGCATTTATAATTCCCAAAATCCAAAGTGCTTTTTTGTAATTTCTTGCTTGGTCTAAAAAATATAAACCTAAAAAGATTAAAAAAAGTAGCGACGAAAAAATGGCGGGATACATTAAAAATGCAGCTTTAAATTCACCTTGAAAAAGTAGGAGTAGAGCACGCTGAAATCCGCAGCCCAAACAGTCGACACCTAAGAGGGTTTTACTCAAACAAGGAAACATGTATTTTTCGAAATTCAATTGATTTAATTTTATACAATTTTACGAAAAATAAATGGGATACTGAAGATATGAAATTTTGCTATTTTAAAGTTTCGTATTTTTGAGCACTGAAAATTTGAAAAATGAAAAAGTTTAGAATACCAATTATGATACTGGCCATTTTAGTTGCTCTTTATCAACAAGTAGCTGATGAGAAAAACGTGTATATCATGGTAGGAGCAATTGCTATTTTTATGTTTGGAATGATGCAATTGAGTGCAAAAACACCGAGTAAAAATCAAGATAAAAAAGAAGAGGATGTTCACTAAAGGAGATAAAGTAGAAGTGTTAGACGAGGCTATACATGGAGTAGTAGTGTCGGTAAAAAGTAATGAAGTTTCGATCGAAACATCAGACGGATTTATGATGACATTTTTTGTCAATGAATTGATTAAGTCGCATGATTCCAATAACTTACTTTCTTCTATTAAAAGTGTTAGTATAGATTCGCTTTCCGCGGAAAAAGAAGAGCCTAAACGTAGAATTTTTGTGAAGGAACCGAAAAGCAAAGGTGAAATTCCCGCTCCAGAATTTGATTTGCATATTGAAAAGCTGGTGCCTAATAAACGTGGAATGTCGAATTATGACATTCTAACTTTACAATCTGAAACGGCAAAAAGACATATTGAATTTGCGATTAGAAACCGAATTCCGAAGATTGTTTTTATTCATGGTGTCGGAGAAGGAATCTTAAAAGCAGAGCTTGATTTCTTGTTAGGTCGCTACGACGAAATAGATTTTAAGGATGGAAATTATCAAAAATATGGTCTAGGTGCAACCGAAGTTTACATCCGTCAAAATACTAAAAACAGCTAAATAGAAAGCTATTTTTTAAAATCTACAAATCAATTTACCATCGAATTATTCAACTTAAATGGATGAAAAAGCCGGTAAATATAACATGAAAAAAGCCTCTTATTTTACTTAAATAAGAGGCTTTTTAATTCGGATTTAAAGCAATTATTTTGCTAATATTAGTTCTCCAACTACAAAATTATCACCTAATCTAAAGGTATTATTTCCTTTTTGTAAAGTAGCATTTTTAAGTGTTATAGTATGTTTAAAAGTATCCGGTCCAAAACTTTCCGTCTTTACTTCGATGGTGCCGCTTACGCCAGCAACACCTTTTACGCCATTCCATGTTTCTCTAACAGTTGGTGTCGATGAAGCAGGAGTTTGACAAAAGTATTCATCTGATAAAAAGTCATTGTAAACTGTATAAACTAGTTTGTTACTACTGCTTCCAATAATTCCTGTACGTGGCGATCCTGGAGGTGTAGCTTCGTTTGTAAGCAACGTTGGATCAATACCATCAAGAACGATCGATGCATTGTTTTTCCAATTATAAACTTGTTTAGATACGCTACATTGTTCGGCCTTCTCGTTAAAAGTAAAAGGCAAAGGTTCAAAGGTTGTTTTATAATCTCCAAATGGAAACTCTGCATACACTTGTGGTCCAGTAGGCTTTAAGAACGTAATGTTTTTAAAAGATATATTGTGATTGTAACCTGTTATTCGGCTGCTGTTATCGGTTGCATTAACTGTTTTAATAGCAGTAGTTAAAATTTCCATTATGCCTCCTGTGGCAGTCCACTGTTCGGTAACTGTAGGTGCTGCTGGCGGAATTATATCGCAAATTGTGTTTTTTGAAACAGTACCATTATAGGCTCTATAAATAACCCGAAACGCGCTATTGTCTATTTGGTAAAGTGCTGGTTTACCGCTATCAGAAGGTTCGTCAATAATTGCACTTTCTGGAATATCAAGCAAGATTGATTCGTTTTCATTTAGTTTATAGATAATGCCATTGGTACAGCTTTCTACCGCCGCTTTATCAAAATTGATCGTATCAACTTTTAAATCGCCGTCGTCACAACCGGTTAGAATTAGAGCAAAAAGTACTAAACTGACAATCTTTTTCATAGAAGTAAAATTTATTTTTAAAAGTAAGCACTGATTACAGTCCATATCTATTGATCTTATGGAGTTTATCAGTTTTGCTTATTGGTATTTTATTGTAATTAAATTGGGGTCAAAAATAGTGAAAAAATTGCCAATACAATCTAGCTTTTGACCAATTGATATTTTATAACTTTGCAGCTATGAAAAAAGTGTACCTAGACAACGCTTCTACGACAGCTATGCGTGCTGAAGTGATTGAAGAAATGACAAGAATTATGGCAAATGATTACGGAAATCCGTCGTCAACGCACAGTTTTGGTCGCAATGCGAAGACCGTTTTGGAACTTTCACGCAAGAAAATTGCAAGCTATTTAAACTGCAATGCTCAGGAAATTATTTTTACTTCTGGCGGTACCGAAGCCAATAATATGATTCTGCGTTCCGCCGTCAAAAATTTAAAAGTAGCACGAATTATTACATCAAAAATTGAGCATCATGCCGTTTTGCATACGCTTTTGGTGCTCCAAAATGAGTTCGGAATTGCAATTGATTATGTGAATATTAATACAGATGGAAGTATCGACTTGAGCCATTTATCAACCCTTTTATCAGCGGAAAAGAAAACTTTGGTGAGTTTAATGCATGTAAATAATGAGACTGGAAGTTTATTAGACTTAGAAAGAGTAGTTCAAATTTGTAAGCAGTACGACGTTTTATTTCATTCGGATACGGTTCAATCTATTGGTAAAACAGAGATTGATTTACAGCAAATACCGCTTGATTTTCTGGTAGCAAGTGCTCATAAATTTCATGGACCTAAAGGAATTGGATTTGCTTTTATCCGAAAAAACTCAGGTCTGCAGCCCTTAATTATTGGTGGCGAGCAAGAAAAAGGTCTTCGTGGCGGAACCGAAGCAGTACATCAAATTGCCGGAATGGCCAAAGCACTGACAATTGCCTGCGAGAATTTAGATCAGGAAAGAAAATACATTTATGATTTAAAATTATATCTAATAGAACAACTTGAGCTGCATTTTTCGGGCTTTAGAATCAACGGAAGAAAAGATGATTTTTACAACATTCTGAATGTTATTTTGCCTTTATCAGTAGATAAAACAACGATGCTTTTGTTTAGTTTGGATATGAAAGGCATCGCAGTTTCGAGAGGAAGTGCGTGCCAGTCGGGTAGTATAAAGCCTTCTCATGTTTTGAAAGAAATGCTTTCGGAGAATGATTTAAAATTACCCAATCTCCGAATTTCATTAAGTCATTACAATACAAAAATAGATATTGATTGGTTGATTGAAGCACTGAAGTTGGTTTAAAACAGTATACATCACAACAGACTTAACGCCTTGTTATTCGTAATTAGCTATTATTTCCGAATCACTTTTACTTGCGCATCATTTGTTAACTTGATAATTGTTGATGGTTTTCCAGCCAATTTATCTTGGTTAAGTTGTACTACATAATCAACGCCCTTAATTATTTCTGGACTAATATCTTTATATGCAATTGGCGTAGGTTGGCCTGAAATATTAGCAGATGTTGAAACTAATGGTTTTTTCATTCTTTCTAATAATTTAAAACAAAAGGGATCTTTTACAATTCTGATTCCTAGTGAATTGTCTACGGCAATGATGTTTTTTGCCACATTACGAGGTTCGTCTAGAATTAAAGTGGTTGGTCTTTCAGATAAATCTAAAATTTGCCATGCCACTTCAGGAATGTTTTTAAACACATTGTACATCATCTTTTCGCCATTCATTAAAACAATCATACTTTGCGTTTCCGCACGTTGTTTTAGCTTGTATATTTTTGCAACAGCTTCAGGATTAGTGGCATCACAACCAATTCCCCAAACGGTATCGGTTGGATATAGAATGATTCCACCTTCTTTTATAACTTCGTATGCCTTATGTATTTCTTGGTTCATTCTATAAAATTTATCCTTGTTTTTGTACGTTTACGTAAGTTACAAATGTATGAATAAAAACGATATTAATTATTTACCTCTTTTGTTCCAAACTCAATTTAATGGACTTTCTTTATTTTTTTTTCTCTTTCCTAGAATGATTAAAGGTGACTCAATGTATTTAAATGAAAGTTGACAAATAAATAGTAAAGGAAGCACACATGCTTAGATAATAGACCAGAATTCAATATTTGTTAGTGTTTTTGCTTTCTCAAACCCAGTTATAAAATGAACTACGATACATAATAAAACACGGTGTAAAAGATATAAAATGTAAGTTATTTGCCCAAACCGCTTTAAAAATGAGCTAAAAAAACGAAAAAAAGCGAGACAACCTCTTGTCTATCAATTACGAGATAGGCAACTGAAGCAATTTTTAATCTTACAAAAATATTTGTTATAAAAATTTATAATCTTAAAATTTAGAATAGAATTTTCATTTGTTGATATGAATTTTCCCAAGTAAAATTTTTAACTAATTCATTACCTGATTTAGCTATCTTATATCTAAGTTCATTATTATTTATTAATTCTATTATTGCCTTCGCTAAGTCATCAGAGTCATTTGGTTTTACCATTAAAAAGTGTTCATTTTTAGTACCATAATCTCTGTGACCATTAACATCGGTAATTATTGTGGCACAACCGCATTGCATTGCTTCTGCTCTTGGTAATCCCCAACCTTCTGACAAACTGGGAGATATGAATATGCTGGATTGATTGTAGAGCTTTTTTAAATTCTTTGGTTTTTCATGGAAATTCATCCATTCGGGTACAAAGCTGTTTCTTTTTGAAGTGCTAAAAAGATCAACTTCCAAATTTGGAATTATTTTTTTGACTTTTTCTAATGCTTCAATTCCAACACTAGACCCTTTCCACTCTAGTTTATGATATAACATAGTTAATCTTAAAGGATTTCGTCTTTCTATGTTATCATCTATACCAAAAGTAGTAAAGTCCAAGCCGTTTCGAATAATTGTACATTCTTCCCCAATTTCATGAACCATTTCTTTTAGCCATTCTGCAATTACAATTTTTTGTAATGGTAATTTCCAAGTTTGTACTATTCTTTCTCTACTGCCCGACCAAGTTTCAAAATCCTGTATTAAGTAAAGTTTTTTCCCTTTATTTTGAGAATAATTCCCGATCCATTCTGCCGTTTCCCATGAAGTGGCTATAGTTACATCTGAGTCACGAATGTTTTTCTCATGTAAAGTATAAATGAAATTTTCTTTTATTTTTGTATTCAATTCAAACCATTTTATAGCGTAACGCTTTTTATAATTCAAATATTTAGAAAGAATAAATATGTACTTATAAAATATTCCTTTTTTTATTTTTTCGGGTTTAAGTCTTTTGGGGTAATAAATTTGCACATCATAATTGTCTTCTGCCATTTTATTTGCATATTCAAACAATACCTTAAAACCTCCAACAGGTTTCTTAGGAAGTGCAGGTAAAATAATATTAATTTTAGTCATAAGTCAAGATTAAAAAAGAACACTTTTAAAACAGTGTAAAAGAATGATTTTATTGTTTGCAAATCTAATAATTCTATCTTTGTTTCAGATTAAGAAAGTGGATTGATTACTTAATTTTAAACGATCAATTTTTTAAATCAATTGAATAAACAAATATGAAAGAAACAGTAAAAATACTGATACCGATTTACAAAGACCATTTTGGCGAATTGGAAGAAAAATCATTTTTGCAATGCGTAAAATTACTCGGAGAATATGGCATTATTTTGATTCAACCCGAAGGACTTGATAATTCGTACATAACGAGTAAATATCCCGAAATTGAAGTTGTAAGTTATCCTAAAAAGCATTTTGAAAGTATTGAAGGCTACAATAAATTATTAATGACTAGCACCTTTTATGAGTCTTTTTTAAATTATGATTATATTTTGATCTATCAACTTGATGCGTTTGTTTTTAGAGACGACTTAAAAAAGTGGTGTCAAAAAGGATATGATTATATCGGAGCACCTTGGATTGCCACTCCAATAAACTCTTTTGGAATGAAAGTTTTTACTAAAATTGCCAGAAATTTTAGATCTAAAAAGAAAAATAATCGAGAACAAACTTTCTATAAAGTAGGGAATGGTGGCTTTTCTTTGCGAAAAGTAAAATCGCACTATAATATTGCTTTAGCCAATTCAGAATTAATTAGCGAGTTGCTAAACGCAGGAAAGAATGAAATTTGTGGAATAGAAGATGTATTTTGGTCTTTAAAAGCTCCCTTATTGGATTCTAATTTTCGAATTCCAGATTACAAAGAAGCACTGTATTTTGCGATTGACAGAAAACCTGAAATTGCTTTTTCTATAATTAATAGAGAAATGCCTTTTGGATGTCATGGTATTAATAAGCCTAAAGTAATTGATTTTTGGAAACCAATATTAGATAAGTACTAAAAGAGAATTTAAATGATTAAAAAGATAAAATTTTCTGAAGGATTTAAGGAAACAAACAAAGTTTTCTTATTTATAGAAGAGTTTAATACTTCTGTAGGCCGTTTATTTGGAAATGGGGACCGAAACAAAATAAAATTATTTGATTTAGAAGAACTAACAATCAACATTAAATCGTTCAAGATTCCAAATTTAATTAATAAGATTGCTTATAAAAATTTTCGAAAATCAAAAGCTAAACGCTCGTTTGAATATGCTACCATTTTATTAGAAAGAGGTATTGGAACTCCAAAGCCAATTGCCTATTTAGAAAACTTTAATTGGCTAGGTTTGCAGGACAGTTATTATGCGAGCGAGCACTTAGTAACCGAACTGACGTACCGCGAATTGGTACAACTTCCGAACTATCCTGATGGAGATAACATATTGCGTCAGTTTACCAAATTTACTTTCGAACTTCATGAAAAAGGGATAGAGTTTTTAGATCATTCTCCAGGTAATACATTGATTAAAAAGCAACAGAATAATAGATATGACTTTTTTCTTGTTGATTTAAACCGAATGAATTTTCATGACAATATGACTTTTGAACAAAGAATGAAAAATTTCAGTCGTTTGACTCCTAAAAAAGAGATGATTGCGGTAATGAGCAATGAATATTCAAAGTTATATAAAGAAAAATCTGAGATAGAGATTTTTGAAAAAATGTGGTTTGAAACCGAAGATTTTCAAGAACGTTTCGCTAAGAAAAAACGCTTGAAAAAGAAATTAAAATTCTGGAAATCTTAATTTTTGTTCTGCATATTTTAATGCTCTAATTGGAGCAGCAAAACTTTGCCTATTTGTATATCATAAAATGATCTTTTTGTCTTTCTAAATGTTTACAAATCCACTACTAATTTTATTGAAAGGCTTAATCGTCGCTAGTTGGCTTATTTAGTAGAAAGAAGATTATTGCTTAAAAATGTTTTTAATTTATTTTCAAAAGAGCTTGGCTTAAAATGTTTGTACAATGAAAGAGCCTCTTTTTTTAATTCTTTCTCTGCTTTATTAGCCAAAATTTCGGGTTCATAATCGTTTAAATGAACAGAAACGTGGTGTAAACCATCTTCAAAAGTGGCCCATATCTTTTTTTCAATCCAAGGCGAAAAAATAATAAATGAAGGTTTTTGCAATGCTTTGGCCATATTTATTGCTCCGCCATCATTACCGATAATAAGATCACATTGATTCATGATTGCTATGAATTTTCTTAAATCAGCGCCCAATAAATCAAAATAAACTTTTTCTTTAGTACGTGCTTTGCAGCTGTTTAAAATTGCTTTCGCCTCTTCGATTTGTTTCGGAAAGTAATTAAAAAGGATGTTAACATCAGTATGATCGGCAATACAATCAATAACTTTTGCCATGTAGTCTAACGGATAAGTTTTTAATTTTTCGCTTCCAAGCAAGCTAATCATGACTGTTTTTCGACCGTTTTTTACATGATGTTTTTTAAAAAGAAGAAGTGCTTCTTTATTTTCATCTTCTGAAACAAATAGCTTCGGAATAGGATCTATTGTAATGGATAATTCGAGAGGATTTAATAGCGAAAGTCTTCGCTCTATTGCTAGTCCTAAGTTTGTTTTTGGAGCTAGTTCAAATGGAATGTTATTGGTATATAAAAAATTTCGACCTAGTTTTTCATAGGAGATGCGTTGCTTGGCATTGCTTAAATAAACCAATATCCAACTTTCAAGTTTGGAGTACGCATCAATTAAAAGATCGTACTTTTCTGCTCGTATTTGTAATCCGAGTTTTAAAAGTTCTTTTTTACTTTTACGATGTTTTTCTTCAAATATAATAATATTGTCAATATTCAAATTGCCTTGTAATACTGGCGTAGTGGAGGCATAAACTAAATAATCGATTTGCGAATTGGGATACGCTTTGCGCAAATTATTACATATAATACTGCTGATTAAAACATCACCAATCATCTTTTGTTGAATAACTAGTATCTTCATATTTCCTTTAAAAAAACTTTCGTTAATTAGTTATTAAACGTTTTGCAAATTAGATTTTTGCGGCTAATTCATTTCCAATAATTCGGTTATTAAACGATTGAATGTATGCTTTTATAAAACGATCCATTTGAGTTCTTATTTTATGCTCTGAACTGAGTATATTTTTTTGTAGCAATTTATCTTTTTTAATGTTGTAAAGGCCTACTGGTTTACTACCATCAAAAGCCATATAATAATCACCTTCAATGTAATGATACGTGTTATTGAGATAATAGACAGCATAATTTTTGTTAGAACGAAATGATTTTCCAAAACTAATCATTTTAGTCTTTATATTCAAGTAATCGACAATGCTTGGCATGATGTCAATTTGCTGAAAATTACGTTCGTTTACGCCTACAAATTCAGGATTAGAAGGGTCAAAAAACAAGATAGGAATACTAAATTTCCCAACACTTGTTTGGTCAACGGGCTGGTCACCTTCGGCCGAAGTATGATCCGAGGAGAGTACAAAAAGAGTGTTCTTGTACCATTTCTGTGTTTGCGCCGTTTTAAAAAACTGACGTAATGCATAGTCGGTATATCCAATGCTTTCTTGTATTGTAGTAGTTCCCTTTGGAAATTTACCATTATATTTTTCTGGTATTTTATACGGATTATGAGATGAAATTGTGAATATTGAACTGAAGAAAGGCGTTTTAAATTCAGTTAATTTCTGGCAGAAATACTGCATAAATTCTTCATCATAAATTCCCCATTTGCCATCAAATGCTTTAGGTCCTGTATATTCATCTTTTCCATAGTATGCATCAAAGCCAGCTACTTTGGCATATTGGTCAAAATTTTGACTTCCGTTAAAAGCACCGTGGAAAAAGGAGGTGTAGTAGCCTTCGTTTTTTAATATTTTTGGTAAACCGTTTACTTTGTTTAAAGCGTAGCTAGACGATATAAAAGAGCTATTCATTAAACTTGGAATGCTAGATAATATCGAAGGAACGGCATCTATTGAAACTCTTCCGTTAGCGTAGCCATTTTTAAAATAATACGATTTTGTAATTAATGAATCTAAAAATGGGGTGTAACCTCGACCCACATTTTCATCTCCAAAACTTTCTAAAATAATTACAACCACGTTCTTTTTTACGGTGTTTTCTTTCGAATTTAAGAGTATTAACGGATCGTAGATGGAAACCAATTCTTTTTCATTAAAAAAATTACACTTTTCAATATCTTCTTTCTTTGTAATTGTTTTTAAGATACAAAAAGGAGTATTTAATACTAAGCCTGAGGTTCCAATTTCGGCATAAACAACTGCATCTACAATTTTAATTGGTTTTTTTCTAAATCCGCCGCGAGCTACGATTAGTCCAAAAGCTACGACAAGTATTAAAAAGCTTAATTGTCTTGTGATAATAGTTTTGGTTAAAGGCTCAATAGTTTTTAAAGCCCTAAAATTTGGAAGTAATTTCCAAAATAGATAAGAAAATACAAGAAATAAAACGCCAACATACCAAAATTCTTTTAAAAAGGACGGAATTAATCCGAAGGCTTCACGTTCCATTCCTTTGGCGGTAATCATACTAAAAGTACTGCGTCTTCCTGTAAAGCGATAATATATAATATCGATAAAGTTGGTGGCAATAAACAAAAGGTTAAGCGCATAAAAGGAAATTTTAAGGCCTTTTTGATAGTTTACTGAATATTTAAAATTTCCTGGAACTAAATGGGCAACAATAAATATAAGATTCAAGTACCCTATAGCTGCTAAATCAAATATAAGTCCGCCTTTTACGGTCTGAAAATCAAAAGTAGTAAACGAAGAAGTATTGAAAATATAAAATAAAAATCGAGTGATTTGATAAATTATAATAACCAAAAGTAATCTTTGAAGCAGAATAATACTGTTATTCTTATAATTATTCATCGGTGAAAATTGAATTAAATTTGGGTTTTTAATTGGTGCAAACTTAATTCATTTGACGAATCCTACAAAAAAAAGTATAAAAAAATCCAGATTCTATTTTAATAATAGAATCTGGATCAGAATGATATATTTAAAATTCAATTAAACCGCTACGTCGTACTCACGCAATGCATTATTTAACGATGTTTTTAAGTCCGTCGATGGCTTACGAGTTCCAATAATTAAAGCACAAGGAACTTGGTATTCGCCAGCCGCAAATTTTTTGGTATAACTTCCAGGAATTACTACCGAACGAGCAGGAACAAAACCTTTCATTTCGACAGGAGTTTCTCCCGTTACGTCAATAATTTTTGTTGACGCAGTTAAACACACATTTGCACCTAAAACCGCTTCTTTTCCAATATGTACTCCTTCCACAACAATGCAACGAGAACCAACAAAGGCACCATCCTCAATAATAACTGGTGCAGCTTGCAAAGGCTCTAAAACCCCTCCAATACCAACACCGCCACTTAAGTGAACATCTTTACCAATTTGCGCACAACTACCCACAGTTGCCCAAGTATCTACCATTGTTCCAGCGTCTACATAAGCACCAATATTTACATAACTTGGCATCATAATAACTCCGCTAGAAATGTAAGAACCGTAACGTGCTGATGCTCCAGGAACCACTCGTACCCCTTTTGCGGCATAGTCTTTTTTCAATTCCATTTTATCATGGTATTCAAAGATTCCAGCTTCCCAAGTTTCCATTTTCTGAATAGGAAAATACAATACTACTGCTTTTTTCACCCACTCGTTAACTTGCCACTTGTCACCAATTGGTTCAGCTACACGTAGTTTTCCTGCATCCAAAAGTGCAATAACGTCTCTAATTGCATCAGTGGTAGCAGTTTCTTGTAACAAAGCTCTGTTTTCCCAAGCTTGTTCTATAATAGTTTGTAAAGAATTCATGTTTTTTAGATTTTCAACAAAGATAATTCGATTTCTTTTTAAAACAAATACAGCCACTCGATAGTAACATTTTAATTGTTTTTGTGATATACCATCTTCAATCAAATCGATCCAATTTCTTCGTTTTTACTGTTTTACTGATATTTATCAGTATTAAAGCTATTTCATCCTTGTACTTTTGTACGCTTTAAATCATATAACATTTTAATTATTTCGAAATGAGTTTAGACAATCAATCGCAGTTCACACCAACAATTATTGACAAGGAAGTTTCTTGGGATAAGACACAGACTATTATGAGTAAAACTAATTCGTTCGGAATTATAGAATATGCGAATGAAGTTTTTGTAGACGTTTGTGGCTATGAAGATTATGAGCTTATGGGGCAGCCTCATAATATCATTAGACATCCAGACATGCCTAAAGTTATTTTTAAAGTGTTGTGGGAAAATTTGAAACAAGGGAATAATTTTCATGCCATTGTTAAAAATTTAGCTAAATCGGGTCGTTACTATTGGGTTGTTACCGATTTTGAAGTTACCAAAGATGAAAATGGAGAAATTGCTAATATATTTGGAAGAAGAAAGTCTGTTGCACAGGAAGTCATTTCGATGAGCATTGAACCTTTGTACAAAAAGTTATTACAAATTGAGGCAGCAAGTGGAGTGAAATATAGCGAAAAATATTTGATTGGTTTCCTAGAAGAAAAGAACCGAACTTATGTAGAATACATTAAAGATC
Organism: Flavobacterium sp. TMP13; assembly: GCF_050847115.1. Lineage (NCBI taxonomy): Bacteria > Pseudomonadati > Bacteroidota > Flavobacteriia > Flavobacteriales > Flavobacteriaceae > Flavobacterium > Flavobacterium sp. TMP13. The sequence continues at coordinate 3,347,225 of NZ_CP193656.1, read as the reverse complement.
TTATTTTCGAACACGAAAGAGCACAGCAAAAGCAACAAGCATTTACTGAAAATGTTGTGGAAGATAAAGAAGAAGAAGAAAAAGGTTTTTTTGGCCGATTTTTTAATAGATAGTTTTTTTTAAATAAATTGATGTAGTGTAAAGCATCCGTTTTGATTGATTCGAAACGGATGTTTTTTTTGAAAATTTCTCCTCTTTGTTTTTGTTATCTTTGCTCAAAATTATCAAATTATGCCAAGAGTTCTAGCAATAGATTACGGACAAAAACGCACTGGAATTGCAGTAACAGACGAAATGCAAATCATTGCTTCTGGACTCACTACAATTCCAACTCATACTCTGATTGATTTCCTAAAAGACTATTTCTCTAAAGAAAAAGTAGAAGTGGTGGTAATTGGCGAGCCTAAGCAAATGAACGGTCAACCTTCAGAAAGTGCTAACATTATAAAAGGTTTTGTGACTCACTTTTCAAATATTTTTCCAGACATGAAAGTGGTACGTATGGACGAGCGGTTTACTTCAAAAATGGCGTTCCAAACAATGATTGATAGTGGATTAAGTAAGAAACAGCGCCAGAATAAAGCATTGATCGATGAAATTTCTTCAACAATTATGTTACAAGATTATCTCGCTTCTAGACGATTATAAAATCATAATCAAATAGTAGTCCATTGGATTCTATAACTTTTAAGATAAAAAATATACTTTTTTTTTGAAATTTTATAAAGTATCTTTGCGCTTTCTTAAATAAAATCGCGATGACCGACACTATAATGCGTTCAAATACAGAGGTTGTGCTAATAGGCGCAGGTATTATGAGCGCAACTCTTGGAGTTATGTTAAAAGAGTTACAACCTGATTTAAAAATTGAAATTTACGAAAGACTTGATGTTGCTGCTGCCGAAAGCTCTGATGCTTGGAATAATGCAGGAACAGGACATTCAGCATTTTGTGAGCTTAATTACACTCCTCAGAAAGAAGACGGAAGTGTTGAAACTAAAAAAGCAGTTGCTATAGCCGAATCTTTTGAAATCTCTCGTCAGTTTTGGTCGTACTTAGTCGAGCAGAGTAAATTGCCTGCACCAGAAAATTTTATAAAAGGCATTCCGCACGTGAGTTTTGTATGGGGACAAGAAAACGTAGCATTTTTAAAAACACGTTTTGAAGCGTTAACAAAGCATCCTTTATTTCAAGAAATGGTTTTTAGTAAAGATTTTGAGGTCCTGGCAAAATGGATGCCTTTGGTCATGAAAGGAAGAGCTACTGTAGAGCCAGTTGCAGCGACATCTATGCCAATTGGTACAGATGTTAATTTTGGTGCCTTAACAAGAAGTATGTTTGACTATTTGTCGAAATTAGACGGAGTAACAATGCATTTTCATCATGAAGTAAAAAAGTTAAAGCAGTTAGAAGACAAAACCTGGAGAGTGAAAGTAAAAGATCTCGCTACTGGTAAAAAAAGCAAAATAGATACTAAGTTTTTATTTATTGGAGCAGGAGGTGGCTCTTTGCCATTGCTAGAAAAAGCAGATGTTCCTGAAGGAAAAGGCTACGGAGGTTTTCCCGTTAGTGGCCAATGGTTAAAATGTACAAACCCAGAAGTTATTGCGCAGCACGCAGCAAAGGTATACGGAAAAGCTAGTGTTGGTGCACCACCAATGTCAGTTCCGCACGTTGATACCCGTGTAATTGATGGTGAAAAACAATTATTATTTGGACCTTTTGCTGGATTTTCGACTCGATTTTTAAAAAATGGTTCGTACACAGATTTACCACTTTCTATTCAGTTTGACAATATTATACCTATGCTTTCAGCGGGAATTAAAAATATTCCTTTAACTAAATATCTAATTCAACAAGTGCGTCAGTCACAAGATGATCGTATTGATGCTTTGCGCGAATATTTACCTACTGCCAAAGCAGAAGATTGGGTATTAGAACGAGCAGGACAACGTGTACAAGTGATTAAAAACGATGAGAAAAAAGGAGGTGTTTTAGAATTTGGAACAGAAGTAATCACTACTCACGACGGAACAATGGCAGTATTGTTAGGTGCTTCGCCAGGTGCTTCGACTGCAGTGTCGATTATGCTGAGCTTGATTGATAAGTGTTTTCATGAGCAAGCAAAAACTATCGAATGGCAATCTAAATTTAAAGAAATGATTCCTTCATTTGGTCAAACTTTAAATGACAAACCAGAATTGCTACATACGGTTAGAGATCGTACGGCAAAGGTTTTAGGATTATAACATTCTGAGTTAAATAAAATTATTAGATATACAAAAATGGAGTTAAATTAGCTCCATTTTTTATTCATATATTTCAAATTATTAGCTTAATGCTCTGGTAGTTACAAAATAGCGGTAACCAATAACGGCCATTTGCCATTTGGTTGCTTTTGCTAAATCTAATCTTTGTTTTGTAAAACTAGGCAGTAAGAACTTATTAATTTGAGCAAGTAGTTTAAACATAGATTTTTATTTTATTTTCTTCAAATATATAAAAAAAGACGACTATAAATATAATCGTCTATTGATGTGTTCGCTTTAAATAAGCAGTTTTTTATTTAAACAATTCATCCATTCCAGGAATCATTGGCATATCCATTTTGGTAACGGCGTCTAATTCTGTCTGATTAATGCTACTTGCTTTTTCAATCGCTTTGTTCAAAGTAACAATCAAATAATCTTCTAATTGCTCTTTATCTTCTAACAAAGAATCAGCAATAGAAATTGATTTTATTTTAGTATTAGCTGTTAATGTAACCTTTAACAAGCCATCTGCACTCTCTTCATCAACCAAAACAGTGTCCAGACGCTTTTTTGTATCTTCAATTTTTTGTTGGGTTTCTTTAAGTTTACCCATCATTCCCATTAAATCCATTTTGTATAATTTTAAATTATCTAGTACGAAATTAGTAAATTAGTTCAATAATCAATGTTAAATTAGATGAAAAACAGCGCTCTTTTAAAATTGCTTTGCCTTATTTTTGCAGCTTCTTTTATACAAACGAAAGCACAAATAATGACAAAAGATTTACAATTTCCAATTGCTAAACTAAATCCTACAAACCTAAAAAAATTTGGAACGACCAGAGTTGACAATTATTTTTGGTTAAATGATCGTGAAAATCCTGAGGTGATAGCGTACTTAAATCAGGAGAATGACTATTATAATACAATGACTGCGCATACCAAAGACTTTCAGCATTCACTTTTCGAAGAAATGAAAGCAAGAATAAAAGAAGATGATTCATCGGTGCCTTATTTCTATAATGGATATTTTTATATTACACGTTTTGAAACAGGAAAAGGCTATCCGATTTACGCTCGTAAGAAAGGAAGTTTAACTGCTGCTGAAGAAATATTATTCGATTGTAATAAAATGGCAGAAGGTCATGCTTATTTTAAATTAGGCGGACTTAGTGTTAGCGAAAACAACAAATTTATAAGTTTTGCAATGGACACTGTTGGTCGTCGCATCTACACAGTTCAGATAAAAGATCTCGAAACAGACCGAATTTTACCTGACAAAATAGAGAATGTAACAGGAAGCTCTCTTTGGGCCAATGATAATTCGACAATTTTTTACACCAAGCAGGACACAGTAACGCTGCGTTCTGATAAGGTTTTTAAACACAAATTAAATACTGATGTAGTTGATGATATCTTAGTATTTGAAGAAACAGATGATACGTTTGATGTTTCTATCGGAAAAGAAAAATCTAGGAAGTACATCGTCATTGCTTCGGGCAGCACATTAACGAATGAATTTAGAATCGTAAATGCGGATACTCCTGATGCTGAATTTAAAATTTTTCAAAAAAGAATTAGAGGCCTAGAATATAGTATTTCTCATTATGAGGATCATTTTTATATTTTAACCAATAAAGACAAAGCAACCAATTTTAAATTGATGAAAACTCCCGAAAATGCTACAGAAAAAAAGCATTGGAAAGAGGTGATCATGCACCGAGAAGATGTTTTGTTGGAAGAAATTGAAATTTTTAAAAACTTTTTAGTTTTAGAAGAACGTTCGAACGGATTAAATCGCATTCGTATTCAATCTTGGGACGGTTCAACCGATTACTATTTGCCTTTTGATAGCGAAACATACAGCGCCTACAGTACGACCAACCTTGACTTCGATACAGATATTTTACGATACAGTTATCAGTCGTTGGCAACTCCTGCTTCGATAATTGACTTTAATATGAAGACGAAAGTCAAAACAGTACTAAAAGAGCAACAAGTTTTAGGAGGAAAATTTGATAAAGAAAATTATGTAGAGGAGCGAGTTTGGGCAACAGCTGAAGATGGAGTGAAAGTGCCGATTTCGATGATTTATCGCAAAGGATTGAAGAAAGATAGTAGCAATCCTTTGCTACTGTACGCCTACGGTTCTTATGGTGTTACTATGGATGCTTATTTTTCGTCTACCCGTTTGTCTCTGTTAGACAGAGGTTTTGTGTATGCAATTGCTCACGTTCGCGGAGGCGAAGATTTAGGAAGAGACTGGTATGAAGACGGTAAATTATTAAAAAAGAAAAACACGTTTTCTGATTACATCACATGTTCTAAATATGTAATAAATCAACAGTACACTTCACCCGAACATCTGTATGCCGAAGGTGGTTCTGCTGGTGGATTATTAATGGGAGTTGTGGCCAATTGGGCGCCAGAATTATACAACGGGATGATTGCACAAGTTCCATTTGTAGACGTGATGACGACTATGCTCGATGATACGATTCCGTTGACAACAGGAGAGTATGACGAATGGGGGAATCCGAACAAAAAAGAGTATTTTGAGTACATGCTTTCGTATTCACCATACGATAACGTTAAAAAGCAGGATTATCCTAATATGTACGTTTCTACTGGTTTACACGACTCACAGGTGCAATATTGGGAACCTGCCAAATGGGTTGCAAGACTGCGACAAAATAAAACTACAGAAAAATTATTATTTTTAGATACTAACATGGATGCGGGTCATGGCGGTGCTTCAGGACGCTTCGAGGCACTAAAAGAGTTAGCCAAAGAGTTTAGTTTTTTATTAGATTTAGAGAAAATTAAAATCTAATTAGATTTTTTTTGTTAAATTTGCACCCTATCGAGTTTTAGTTAGTACAACTCGATTAACTATTTTTTTATGAAAGAAGAAATAAACGCTTACAATAATGTTCTAGAGTTAATAGGCAATACACCGCTTATTAAGCTAAACAAAGTCACCGAAAAGTTAGAAGGAAATTTCTACGCGAAGGTAGAAGCTTTTAATCCGGGACATTCCTCAAAAGATAGAATTGCCTTATATATTATTGAAGAAGCCGAGAAGAAAGGAATTTTGACTCCAGGCGATACCATTATTGAAACAACCAGTGGTAACACCGGTTTTAGTTTAGCAATGGTTAGTATTATAAAGGGGTACAGTTGCATTTTGGCTGTAAGTTCAAAATCATCGAAAGATAAAATTGATATGTTGCGCAGTTTGGGAGCCAAAGTTTATGTTTGTCCCGCGCATGTATCTGCAGACGATGAAAGATCTTATTACAGTGTTGCCAAACGATTGCATGAAGAGACAAAGGGTTCGGTTTACATCAATCAATACTTTAATCAATTAAATATCGATGCACATTACAACACTACGGGTCCAGAAATCTGGAACCAAACCAATGGTAAAATTACCCATTTGGTAGCGTGCAGCGGTACAGGAGGAACAATTTCAGGAACTGCCAAGTTTTTAAAAGAGCAAAATCCAGCTATTAAAATTTTAGGAGTGGACGCTTTTGGTTCCGTTTTAAAGAAGTATCATGAAACCAAAGAATTTGATACAAAGGAAATATATCCGTATCGTATTGAAGGATTGGGTAAAAATTTAATTCCATCAGCAACAGATTTTGATCTTATTGATAAGTTTATTAAGGTTACTGATGAAGAAAGCGCGCACGCTGCGAGAGAAATTACAAGAAAAGAAGGTCTTTTTGTAGGATATACTTCAGGAGCCGTTTTGCAAGCGATTAGACAATATGCAGAAGAAGGCGAATTTGATAAAAACAGCAATGTTATCGCTATTTTCCCTGATCACGGATCACGCTACATGAGTAAAGTATTTAGTGATGATTGGATGAATGATCAAGGTTTCTTTGATAGTATAAACGAAGAGGAAGCACAAAAAATAGAATTTGTAAAATAATTTTGTTCAATAACATAAAAACTCCAAATGCAAGTTTGGAGTTTTTTTATGCGATTTTTTTTCTCACTTGCTCTTAAAGATTTTGTAGCACAATGAACAGTTAAAATGGCTGTTACGTATTTCTATGTATTGCTGGTTATTCGACTTCTTTTGTCGATGGACGGTCTCCTTTTCAAGCATCATTTTAAAAATATACTTTCGCTTGACTGAGATGCCTTCCTTGCTTTCCCTTCCTAAATCCTATTTATTATGAAAAGACTTTGCGAACACTACTGATGGCTAACAGCGTTGTCATAAATGCTCAAACGGCAATTCAAGAATTTATTTTTAATGCTACTATTATAAATACAGCTACCACAATTACTTTTATGGATAGCCGACTTATGTAAGTGATCGATTTGGAATCGCTAACAGCCCTTTGCATTTGGCTACTACAGATGTAGAAGTACTGATTAATGATCTACCGCAAAATAATGCTGCTCGAAAAGTTGCTATAGGTAAAATTTAATGACATCGCGGAAGCAAATTATATTCGGGTTTATGGAACGACCTATAATGCTCAGTATTTCGGATTAATACACCAAGCTGCTTTTAATTCAAATTCAAATCTAAGTTTAGAAGGTTGGAGGCCATCAAATGATATCAGAGCTAGTACTTCTTTAGCGGCAGATTTATGGTATAATTATGTTGCTACTTTTGATGATACGAATTCAAATATATATCGCAACGGCGAGTTAATTGCGTCTAAAAAAACCACAGAACGGTTTACTAGACGCACTTTTTTTAGTTTAGGAAAATAAATTCGACCGTTGGTATAAATGCAGATAAAGATGATCTTAAGATTTTTTATGTAGCGCTAACTAGTGAGCACGTTTCTCCAATTTATTTTAAGGAAAAATCATCGATTATCCTGCTACAACGAGATTTGGCTAAATTAAAAAGAACGGATAAAGTTCCTGTAAAAACTGCTGTAGTTACAAAGAAAAGTAGTCCTACGATAGGAACTGAATTAATTGGTACTAATCAGAAAGCAATTGAGATTTTCTCACAGTAACAAAAAGTTTTAGGGAGTATCAATGCAGTAGTTAATATTAATGATTTACCTGACGGAACTTATTTACTAGAAATATCAAGAATTTCTCCAAAAACGGTTACTTCTAATTAAAGTAAATTCTGATTGTCGTATTTTTTATAAAAGTGTAACTTCGTTTTTTTAAATGTTGAGAAAAACACTTTTATTGATGGAAAATGAAACTTTTATTTTTTGCCTTGAAGCAGTAACCGATGTAGAAATTAACACAACTACAGAAGTTGTAAATGGTTTAGAAAAATTGGCTTTTGCTCATGGCGTTTCTAGTATTTATAAAGCATGTGATACCATTGAAGGACTAGAAGAAAGTTTGGGCGCACTACTTTACGATGATCATAATTTTAAGGACTACGAAATAATCTATCTTGTGGTGCCAGGTCAAGATAATATGATTTGCTTACATGACTACTTTTATAGTTTACAAGAAATAGCCGAACTTTTTGAAGGAAAGTTGAAAGGCAAAATTGTTCACTTTTCGAATATTAAAGCGCTAGATTTAGCTTCGGAAGAGGCGCAATATTTTTTGGATGTAACTGGGGCAAGAGCAATTTCGGGTTACGGCATTTCATTACCACCAAAAATGACCAGCATGCAATTGGACTTTGCATTTTTTAGACTTTGTCAAGAAGAAGAAGATTTGATCGATATTGTAGAAGAGTTGCATCAAAAGCATTATGAGGCTTGCAAATTGTTAGATTTCAGACTTTACCATACCCCGTGATTGTAATTATTATTTTTTTTTAACAATTAATAAACAAAGTAATAACTGTATGTTGGCACAATCGCTTGTACTACTACAGTATCTTTGTAGTGTAATAAACTGGTTATTTATTATTTTGGTTTTGGTTAGTTAAAAAAAGGCGATGTTTCTTAAAACATCGTCTTTTTTTTATTTAAATAGTAAAACTTTAGTTTGCATTTAAAAAGTTTCTCAATTCTTCATAAGTTGCAATTTTTGTACTTACTTTATCCTTACCCATCACACTTTCTATTTGGGTAGGAATGGGAAGTTTAACACCCAATGCGGGTTCAACTACATCTAAAAATTTAATAGGATGTGCCGTTTCTAGAAAAATTCCGATTGCGTTGTCGTAATTTTCTACTTCTCTTTTTAATCCTAAATAACCAACTGCGCCATGTGGCTCAGCAATATAACCTCCTGAATTGTAAATTTGTTTCATTGCTACTAATGTTTCGGCATCAGTATAACTAAAAGAAGAAAAGTCTTTTTCAAAAGCCTTTAGATCATTATTATACAATTCTTGAATTCTAATAAAATTACTTGGATTACCTACATCCATCGCATTAGAAATTGTTGCTTTTGAAGGTTTTGGATCGTAGTTTCCATTTTTTAAAAATCGGGGAACAGTATCGTTTACATTGGTCGCTGCAACAAAATGTTCGATTGGTAAGCCTAATTTCTTAGCCATAATTCCAGCGCAAATATTGCCAAAGTTACCGCTAGGACAAGAGAATATTAATTTTTTGTTTTGACTTTTCAATGTTTTGTAAGCAAAGAAAAAGTAAAACATTTGTGGCAACCAGCGCGCAATATTAATTGAATTGGCAGAGGTTAAACCTTTATGAGCTAAAGCGTCATCTAAAAATGCTTTTTTGACCATGTCTTGACAATCGTCAAAAACTCCGTCAACTTCTAAAGCTTTGATATTTTGACCTAAAGTTGTCAATTGCTTTTCTTGAATGTCACTTACTTTTCCTGAAGGATATAAAATGACCACATCAACGCCTTTAACACCCAGAAATCCGTTAGCCACTGCACCGCCAGTATCTCCTGAAGTAGCAACTAGAACGGTATTTTTATTGTCTTTTTTGTCCTTGTTGAAATAACCCAAACAGCGCGACATAAAACGTGCTCCTACATCTTTAAAAGCCATCGTAGGTCCGTGAAACAATTCTAAAGAGTAGATTCCTTTTTCAACTTCCACTATAGGAAAATCAAAACATAAAGTCTCATCTACAATATCTTGTAAAATGGTATTTGGAATAGCATCTCCAACAAATTGTTTGATGACTTCATACGCAATTTTTTCATTGCTTAGATTCTCAATATTCTCAAAAAAACTCTTTTCTAATGGAGCGATTTCTTCAGGGAAATACAAACCTTTGTCAGAAGCTAATCCTTGAATAACTGCTTCTTTAAAACAAACTTTTGGTGCATTGTGGTTTAAACTGTAATATTTCATTTCTTAAAAAATTAATAAAGAGTGTAAGTGTCTAATAATAGTACTACTTACTACTCATAACTTAATACTTATTCTATAATTCTCATTCCTTCGTCGTTCACCTTGCAAACATGAATTTCATAAGGCAAACTCATTTTGTCATAAACAGCGCACATGGCTGCTGCAATTTTATCTGCTTTTTCTTTTCCTTTGCTTAATGCAAAAATAGAAGGTCCAGAACCTGAAATTCCAGAACCCAACGCACCATGCTCGTAAGCAGTTTGCTTAATTAGGTGAAAACCGGGAATTAAAACGCTTCGCAAAGGTTCTACAATTTCATCGTGCAGCGAGCGACCTATTAGTTCGTAATCTTTGGTGTATAAACCAGCAATCAAACCCCCAACATTTCCCCACTGGGTAATCGCACTTTTTAAGGAAACAGTTTGTTTTAATACAGAACGTGCGTCAGAAGTTTTTAGTTCAATTTGCGGATGAATAACAGTAGCGTACAATAGCGACGGACTTTCAATTTTAATAATATCCAACGGCGACGAAGAACGAACTAACGTAAAACCACCCAATAGGGCAGGAGCGACATTGTCTGCATGTGCGTTTCCTGAAGCAAGTTTTTCACCTTGCATCGCAAATTTTACCAATTCTTTTCGGGTAAACGGTCTGCCTAATAATTCATTGGCACCAAAGACAGCACCGGCCGAACTCGCAGCGCTGCTACCAATTCCGCTACCTGCTTTGATGTGTTTGTATATTTCTATTTCAAAACCAAAATCAGCGTTAACTTCTTCTAACATCGCTAATAAGGCAACACCAGCTACATTTTTTTCTGTTTCAAGTGGCAAATCGGCTCCTTCTATTTTAGTAATTCTAATACCTTTTTGGGTTGATTTTCGAATAATCATCTCGTCGCCCACATTATCCAAACACAATCCTAGGACATCAAATCCACAAGAAAGGTTCGCAATAGTAGCTGGACAAAAAACTTTTATTTCATTCATTATAATATAGGTTCAGATTGGCAAATTTTAGTTTTTGGCGGCTTTACTTTTACCGCTGCTGCTTTATTATTGTCTTTCTAGTTATTTCCAATTCTTATTACATCTGCAAAAATCCCTGAAGCCGTAACAGCTGCACCAGCACCTGCGCCTTTTATCAATAAAGGTTGGTCAACATAACGATCTGTGTAAAATAGAACAATATTGTCTTTTCCTTCCAAATTGTAAAATGGATGGTCTTTCGGAATAAATTCTAAACCAACACTTGCTTTTCCGTTTTCGAATGTTGCCACATATTTCAATCGAGAATCTTTGCTTAAAGCTTCTTTATAAATCGCTTCAAAGTGTGCTGCATTTTTAGTTAAAGAAGCAAAGAAATCCTCATTATTTGTGGTTGCCAAACAAGCTGCAGGCATAAACGATTTGTTTTCGATGGCATCAATATCCATTTCGTAGCCGCTTTCGCGAATTAAAATCAATATTTTACGAGCAACATCAATTCCGCTCAAATCAATTTTAGGATCTGGTTCTGTAAAACCTTGAACGCCTGCTTCTTTAACAACATCATGAAAAGAATTGTTTTCATCAAAATTATTAAAGATAAAGTTCAAACTTCCTGATAAAACAGCCTGTATTTTATTCACTTTATCACCAGAGGCAATAAGGTTTTTTACGGTATCAATAATTGGTAAACCAGCGCCAACATTAGTTTCAAACAAAAATGGGGCGTTGTATTGGCGTGATAATGTTTTTAGTTTTTTGTAATTGTCATATGCCGAAGAACAAGCAATTTTATTACAAGTTACTACAGCGATACTTTGTTTTAAAAATTCTGCATAGGTCTCAGATACACTTTCATTTGCAGTAATATCTACAAATATACTATTGCGTAAATTCAACTCTTTTGCCTTTTCAGTAAAAAGATCTTTATCAGCAGTTTCTCCGTTATCCAGTTTAGCCTGCCATTCTTTCAATGAAATTCCATCTTCATCAAAAATCATTTTTCTTGAATTTGACAATGCGATGACACGCACATTTATTTTTAAATTTTCCTTTAAAAACTTTCGTTGACTGTGAATTTGTTCGATGAATTTTTCACCGACGTTTCCAACTCCCATCACGAATAAGTTCAATTGAACTGTATTTTCCTCAAAGAAATTTTCGTGTAAAGTATTCAACGCTTTCTTAACATCACGTTCGTTAATTACTGCCGAGATATTTCTCTCGGAAGCACCTTGCGCAATGGCACGAATATTTACGTTATTTTTTCCTAGAGTACTAAACATTCTTCCGCTCAAACCTTGATGATTTTTCATGTTTTCACCAACCAAAGCAATGATGCACAAGTTGTTTTCGACGATACACGGATCTACTTTATGCTGTAAAATTTCAACTTCAAAAGCTTTATTGATCGCAATTTCGGCATTTTCAGCATCAGAGCTTAGAACACCAATACATATTGAATGCTCAGATGAAGCTTGTGTAATAAAAATAACGTTGATTTGCTCTGACGATAAAACTTCAAATAATCGTTTAGATGAACCAGAAACCCCAATCATTCCGGGACCTTCTAAAGTAATTAAAGTAATTTTATCAATATAGCTAATTCCTTTTACAGGATTGTCATGCGGAATATTACTGTTTGAAATGTAAGTTCCTTCGGCCTCTGGATCGAAGGTGTTTTTAATGATTATTGGAATGTTTTTTCGTAAAACCGGTTGAATTGTGGGTGGATACAAAACTTTTGCACCAAAATGCGATAATTCCATCGCTTCTTGATATGAGATCGTTGCAATGGATTGCGCTTGTTTTACAATTTTAGGGTTCGCTGTAAACATTCCGTTGACGTCAGTCCAGATTTGTAATTCTTTTGCATCGAGAGCATTGGCTAAAATAGCAGCACTGTAATCTGAACCGCCGCGTCCTAAGGTAGTTACAATGCCGTCATCAGTTGACCCGATAAACCCCGGAATTACAACGACTTGATTCGAATTAACACTAAAATAGTCATTGATTAATTGGTTCGTTATCTCAAAGTTTACGGCTGCTTTTCCAAAATGATTGTTGGTTTTTATTAATTCACGGCTGTCTTTGTAACCGCTATTAGGGTTCGTTTTCTTTAAAGCTTCAGAAATTACAAATGAAGAGAGTAGTTCGCCAAAACTTAAAATTGTATCAGCCGTTCTGGGTGATAATTCTCCCAGTAGAAAACAACCATCTAGTAAGGTTTCTAAGTGATTAATTATTCGTTTTATATGACTCAACAAGCTGCTTTGCTCACTTACCGGAATAAATTCTTTTAGAGTATCAAGGTGTTTCTTTTCAATTTCGGCAATAATTTCTTTAAAGCTTTCGTCATTTGCCGCCGCTTTTGCCGCTGCCAATTGTAGCATATCCGTTACTTTGCTTAAGGCAGAAACAACAACGACTAATTTTTCTTTTTCTGATTTATTGTTAATAATATCAAGAACTAATTTTATATTTTGGGCATTGGCAACTGATGATCCACCAAATTTTAATACTTTCATTGTGTGTTTTTTATTTTATAAATGCGAATGTTTATACGTATCCAATGACTTTCTTCTTTTTCGAAAAAAGAGCAACAACAGGATTATATGTAAAAATGTATACCCCTAAAGGGTAGTAGTTGTAGTAGTAGATGTTGTAATAATAGCAGTTACAACTCCAGACGGAATTGCAAGTGTAGAATGATATGTGGTGCTATTATTTTTCATTTTGATATTTCAAAAGTAGCTCTTTTTGTAGGGAACAAAAAGTAAGACAAGCTTTTTTGTGAATTTTATAATTTTTTCTTTGTCAGGAAATTAATACTGAGCTTTTGTTAAATTATGTAGAGTTAAAGTATCATATTCGTATATTTAATATTTAATATTTTCCTAAATTTCAATTTTTTATCTCGTTTAAAACAGTGTAATTGTATGTTTTTCTTTATTTGTTTCTTAAAAAAATAAAATTTGATTGTTTTTTGTATCCAATTGTAAGTAATTTAAAAAAAGCTACCGAAATTTTCTATCCTAAAGTCGAACTGTCATTTTTAGTTGAATTTTGAAATAATCGTAAAATTCATTGCTTTTCAATGTGGATTTGTTGAATTTTGGCCTCGAAAATAAAAAACTAATGAACAATATCCATTACATAACAAACGAGCTGCTTACTTTTGAAATCATTCAAGAAATTGTAATGGAACAGAAGAAAATCGAGCTTTCAGATGAAGCAAAAGTTAACATTTTGAAATGCAGAGATTATTTAGATAAAAAGATGGCGTCACATTCTGGTCCCATTTATGGCATAAATACTGGTTTTGGATCGCTTTGTAATGTAAAAATTTCAAATGAAAATCTATCTAAACTGCAAGAAAATCTAGTTAAATCTCATGCTTGTGGTACTGGCGACGAAGTGCCATCGCATATTGTGAAATTAATGTTGCTTCTTAAAATTCAATCTTTAAGTTACGGTTACTCAGGCATACAGTTGGAAACTGTTCAGCGCTTAGTAGATTTTTTCAACAATGATGTTCTACCAATAATATATACGCAAGGTTCTTTAGGTGCTTCTGGCGATTTGGCTCCCTTGGCGCATTTATCTTTGCCTTTATTAGGATTAGGTGAAGTTTGCTACGAAGGAAAGAAAGTTTCATCGGCTGAAGTTTTGGAAAAATTCAAATGGGATCCTGTTATCTTAAAATCTAAAGAAGGATTAGCTTTGTTGAATGGTACCCAGTTCATGAGTGCTTATGGAACTCATATTATCTTAAAAGCATACAAATTATCGTATTTAGCCGATTTAATCGGTGCAATATCTTTGGAAGGGTTTGATGGCAGAATAGAGCCTTTTAATGAGCTGATTCATTTTATTAGACCGCATAAAGGACAAATTCAAACGGCAAATCGCATCAAAGAATTCTTAGATGGAAGTGAGATAATTGCTCAGAATAAATCTCACGTTCAGGATCCTTACTCCTTTAGATGTATGCCTCAAGTGCATGGAGCTTCAAAGGACGCGATCGAATACGTGCAAAAAGTCTTTAAAACAGAAGTTAATTCGGTAACAGACAATCCAAATGTTTTTGTAGATAGTGACGAAATTATTTCTGGTGGAAATTTTCACGGACAACCTTTGGCTTTGGCTTTAGATTTTATCGGAATTGCCTTGGCAGAATTAGGAAGTATTTCTGAGCGAAGAACCTATCAATTAATTTCGGGATTGCGTAATCTTCCTGCTTTTTTAGTAGATAATCCTGGTCTAAATTCGGGATTTATGATTCCACAATATACTGCTGCAAGTATTGCAAGTCAAAACAAGCAGTTGGCTACTCCAGCAAGCGTTGATAGTATTGTTTCGAGTAACGGACAAGAAGATCATGTGAGTATGGGCGCTAACGGTGCAACGAAGGCCTTGCGAATTCTAGATAATTTAGAACGTATTTTAGCAATCGAATTAATGAATGCAAGCCAGGCAGTACATTATAGGAGTCCATTAAAATCGAGCGATTTTATTGAAATGTTCTTAAGTAGTTATCGTGTAGAAGTTCCTTTAGTGACCGAAGACCGAATTTTGCATTACGATATTGAGAAAACGATTTTATTTTTGGATAGTCTACAGATCGAAAGTGATTTGTTAACATTAGCTTAACATTACAAAAAATAATTGACGTAATTTTGTATCCTTAAAAATAATAAAATGTCAATAAATAGTATTTTCCAATTTTTAGTACCTAAGGATAAAAAATTCTTTCCGCTTTTTGAAGACGCTTCAAGTAATTTAGTAGAATTAGCTTCTAACTTGCACGAGGCGGTAAACCTTCCTTTAAAAGAAAGAGAAATTCTTTTTAAGAAAATTGATGGATTCGAGCAAAAAGGCGAAGATATTACCCGTCAAACCAATTTGGAATTAAGTAGAAATTTTATCACTCCTTTTGATAGAGAAGACATTCACTCTTTGGTAACGTCAATTGACAACGTTGCAGATAGATTGCACGGTGCATCTAGTATTATGCGCTTGTATCAGGTGGACAAGATCACTAAATCAATCCGTAAAATGACAGAGATTAATTTAGAAGCATGTCAAAATATACAAACTGCGGTAAAAGAATTGCGTGATTTTAAAAATGCGGATAAAATTAAGTCAGCGTGTGCAAGAATCAGCAAATTAGAGAATAAATCAGACAACGTTTATAACAAAGCGGTTTTTGAGATTTTTGAAAACGAAACAGACGTTAAAAACATTATTAAGTACAAAGAAGTTTTATCTGTTTTAGAATCGGCAACTGACAAATGCAAAAGTGTTGCTAGTGTTTTAGAGTCGATTGCAGTGAAGCATTCTTAAATTTAATTTTATTCTCCTGAAGTAATAACGTATGACTTTACTACTTATAATCATAGTATTAGCACTAGTTTTTGACTACATCAATGGTTTTCATGATGCAGCAAATGCGATAGCGACAGTTGTTGCTACCAAAGTACTTACTCCATTTCAAGCCGTAGTTTGGGCTGCTTTTTTTAACTTTTTAGCCTACTGGGTTTTTGGTTTTGGAGTAGCAGACACCGTGGCAAAAACAGCACATACCATTGACATAAACTTAGCCGTAATTTTGGCAGGTGTTGTTGCAGCAATTTGTTGGAATTTATTAACCTGGTGGTTAGGAATTCCTTCTAGTTCGTCTCATACCTTAATTGGTGGTTTCGCTGGTGCAGCAATTGCGCACGCTATATTTTTACATGGTTTTGACGATTATACCGTAATCGAAGGTGGAGAAACAATAACAAGACATTGGTATAATATTGTCAATTGGTACGATCCAGGTAAACCAGGAGTAATGCCAACCGGTGTATTTATTATTATCGCGTTTATCTTTTTAGCACCATTTTTAGGGGCTTTAGCGTCATATTTAATTTCTATCTGGTTGTTAAATTCAGCTAGAAAAAGTATTTATCCTAAGTTGTTTACAGTAGCTTTAATGATTGGAACAGTTTGGTTTATTAGTAAAATGCTAATTAACGACGTTGGAGAATCGAGATTTGAATCTCATTTCTGGAATGTAGCTTTTGATCCACACAATATAAAGTGGCTTTTGGTTGGATTTATTATTCTAGCAGTAAGTTTGTTTTGTTTGGTTTTCAGTAGCTTAACGCACCACCAGTCAGAAGTAATGCTAAAAAGAATGCAATTGTTGTCTTCAGCAGCCTTTAGTTTAGGACACGGTGGTAATGATTCGCAAAAAGTAATGGGAATTATTGCAGCGGCTGTAATTGTATATGCTAATAGCGAAGGATTAAGTATAGAATCGATGCCAACTTGGCTGCAAGTATCTTTGCCAGATGGAGATGTAGCAGGCGTTATGCCAGAATGGATTCCATTAGCATGTTATTCTGCTATTGCAGCGGGGACCTTAAGTGGAGGATGGAAAATTGTAAAAACTATGGGCTCTAAAATTACTAAAGTAACTTCTTTTGAAGGTGTTGCGGCCGAAACTGCAGGAGCTTTAACTTTATATTTCACAGAACATTTAAGAATTCCAGTAAGTACAACACATACTATTACGGGTTCTATTATTGGTGTTGGATTAACAAAACGAGTTTCAGCAGTCCGCTGGGGAGTAACGGTAAGTTTGGTTTGGGCCTGGATTTTAACGATCCCAATCTCTGCTTTATTGGCTGCTTTATTTTATTATGTTTTAAGGATTTTTATCTAATATATAACAGTCAAATCAGAACAAAGCCATTCATTTATTTGAGTGGCTTTTTTGATTGAAGTTGATAATCAATTCATCTTTAAGTTTTATATTTCATTTAAAATAAAAGTTATGTTGTATTTAATATTGAGTATAATTTGCAGTGTTTCGGTCGGGATTATTTTTAAAACAAGCCGTAAATACGAAAACAATAATTTTCAAATAGTACTGTTCAATTACTTTTTTGCAATGTTGTTTTGCTTGTTTGCTTTCGAACCGAGATTAAGTGCTATTGATGAGAATGCTCCTTTTGTGGTTTACGGAAGTTTGGGTGTTTTATTGCCAGTAGTTTTTATGTTTTTGATTGCGTCTATTAAAAATATCGGAATTGTAAAAACCGATGCTGCACAACGGTTATCGCTTTTCATTCCCATTTTGGCAGCTTGGTTTATATTTAAAGAAGAATTTACGACGTCCAAAATAATCGGAATTCTTTTCGGATTTTCAGCACTATTCTGTATTCTTTCTAAAACAAAAGAGTCGAGCCAATCCAGTTGGAAATATCCACTTCTTGTTTTTCTAGGATTTGGAGTAATAGATATACTGTTTAAAAAGATAGCCATTTATACTGTTGTTCCGTATACCACATCTTTGTTTATGGTTTTTGCGATTGCTTTCTTAATTATGGCAATTGTGGTTTTGTATCAGCAACTGATTAAAAAAGAAGTTTTTAATTTTAAAAATTTACTTTTCGGATTTTTGGTAGGATTGTTTAACTTCGGAAACATCTTATTTTATTTAAAAGCGCATCATGCTTTTTCAGAAAATCCATCTACTGTTTTTGCAGGAATGAATATGGGTGTGATTATTTTAGGAAGTTTGGCTGGCGTAATTGCCTTTAAAGAAAAGTTATCTAAACTGAATTACGTTGGATTACTATTGGCCCTCATTTCAATTGTACTAATTGTGTTCGCTCAGTTCAAATAAAAAAAAATGCGAATTTGAAACTTTCAAATTCGCATTTTAAATATAGTTTCAATTCTAAACCTTACTCAAAATAGGAAAACGTAGCATTGTTTTCAATTTTCAATAAAGATTCATAAATCAATTTAATTACATTTTCTACATCTTCTCTGTGCACCATTTCTACAGTGGTATGCATATAGCGAAGCGGAAGAGAAATTAGAGCAGAAGCAACTCCACCATTGCTGTAAGCAAAAGCATCAGTGTCAGTTCCTGTAACTCTTGAAGAAGCCAAACGTTGAAACGGAATATTATTCGCAACAGCCGTATCTAAAATTAATTCTCTCAAATTATTTTGTACAGCAGGAGCATAAGTTATCACAGGTCCAGCGCCAATTTTTGTTTCTCCCTCAATTTTTTTATCAATCATTGGTGTGGTAGAATCATGGCAAACATCGGTTACAATAGCAACATTCGGTTTGATTGTTTTCGTGATCATTTCGGCACCGCGCAAACCTACTTCTTCTTGTACAGAATTGGTGATGTATAAACCAAAAGGTAACTTGATTTTATTCTCGTGTAATAAACGTGCTACTTCAGCAATCATAAAGCCACCCATTCGATTGTCAATTGCACGACAAACAAATTTATTTTCGTTCAAAATCATAAATTCATCAGGATATGTAATTACACAACCTACATGAACGCCCAAATTTTCAACTTCCTCTTTGGTAGAACAACCTATATCAATAAACAAGTTGTCCACTTTTGCAGGCTCTTCTTTTGCTCTATTTCTTGTATGAATGGCAGGCCATCCAAAAACACCTTTTACAATTCCTTTTTTAGTATGAATGTTGACACGTTTTGAAGGTGCAATTTGATGGTCAGAACCACCATTTCTAATCACATAAATTAAACCTTCTTCATTAATATAGTTCACATACCAAGAAATCTCATCTGAGTGTCCTTCAATAACAACTCGGTAAGGTGCATCTGGATTTATAATTCCAACCGCAGTTCCATAAGTATCCGTTATAAAAGTATCCACATACGGTTTCAGATAATCCATCCAAATTTTTTGTCCGCTACTTTCGTAACCCGTTGGTGAAGCATTATTAAGGTAGCTTTCTAAAAAAGCCATTGAATCATTATTTAAAATTGATTTTGTACTCATAAAAATATTTTTTTGCTAAATTATAAATTTGGTATCACAGTTGCATAGATAATGCATAATTTTACATTTTAATTAATAACTCAATGAAGTTTACCTATCATTTATTTTGTTTGCTTTTTATTTCGATAATTGGTCACGCGCAAGGAACTCCAAATGCAAATTCACAGATGGGTTATGTGTTAACCGAAAAAGATTCGATACTTAATGATACTATCGAATTACCCGAAATTATCATTACCAAAGAAAAGTTAGATGCTGAAACGCACAAACAGTTTTTGATTCTTCAAAATCGAGTGTACAAAACTTACCCGTACGCCAAACTTGCTGCAGAAAGATTGACCGCGCTTAACAAAGGCATGGAACGTTTGTCAACAAATAAAGAGAAAAAAAAGTATTTCAAAATTGTCGAACACTATCTTACTAATGGATTTGAAGCCAAGCTTAAAAAACTATCGCGCAAACAAGGTCAGATTTTAGTAAAATTGATCCACAGACAAACGGGTAATACAACTTACGAGTTGGTTAAAAACCTAAAAAGCGGTTGGAAAGCCTTTTGGGCGAACGGCACAGCCAACGTATTTGACATCAGTTTAAAAGAAGAGTACAGGCCGTATGAGGTTAATGAAGATTATTTGATCGAAACCATTCTAGATCGAGCATTCGAATCGGGTAGGTTAGTCAAGCAAAAAGAAGCGAAACCAGTGAATTATGAAGATCTAAGTAAACACTGGCAAGAGCTCGCAGCACAAAGAACCATCCAAAAAGACTGAAATTTAAGTTTTGATACATTCAACACGTTCCTTTATATATAGGTTTAGGAATATTTTTTAGTTTCGGGAGCTATTTCCTGTCATTCGCTGTATCTTCTATTGCTTAAAGAAAGCAATAGAAGGATGCCGCTGCTGCCAGGGCTAGGATTTAGCTATTCTGTTTAAATTTTGTGTTTCAGACCAAGCAAGTTTCTGCGACCTATATATAAGGAGTAAATACAGCAGTAAGATTAACTGAATCGAATTCGAAGTCCTAGTATTATTATAAAGTGACAAAGAAACCTCTCAAAACCCAATAAAAACAGTGAAGTTTTAAAAAAGGTAATAGCTGTTATTGAATTTAATGTCTCAAAAAGCTACTAATATCAAGGGGAGTAAGGCGTCCAGAAGCAAATAACCCATGTAAATCCTAAGGAAACGATCGCAAGCGATGTAAAGGGCTAAAAACACCAGAGTGTAAAGTGTTCACAAGTTTAAGGTTTCCAAAGAGTTAAGAATTTATTAAAAAAAAGATTGAAATAATGCAATAAAAAGGGTTGTTTATGTAAATAAAGTGACTATTTTTGCACCCGCAACAACGACACGTTCTACTTTTTACTGACTACGAATTGAGATATTACAGCGGAGATTTTCTTCAAAAATAATATCAAAATAAAGTTTGTGTACTAAGAAAAAACGTTTTACATTTGCACCCCGCTAAAGGCGCAAGTTATTTGAGATACTGACAAGGAAGAATGGTTTTAGAGTTTGTAAAAAGGCTCAAAATAAATTTCATTTTTTTCTTGTGAGATTAGAAAAGAGTTTGTACTTTTGCAGCCGCCTTGAGAGACACTTAAACAAGTGAGAATTGAGGTTTTAAAATACAGAAGAATACGTTCCTAGACATATTGAATTGACAGCCGTTTTGAGAGAGATTTCAAAACAAAGAATAAGAGTAATAGAATCGAAAGATTTTGAGAATAACCACTAGATAATTCGGAGTCAAAAATAAATAGAGATAGATTTATCTATCTCGCACAATATACGATGAAGAGTTTGATCCTGGCTCAGGATGAACGCTAGCGGCAGGCTTAACACATGCAAGTCGAGGGGTATAGGTAGCTTGCTACTTAGAGACCGGCGCACGGGTGCGTAACGCGTATGCAATCTACCTTTTACAAAGGGATAGCCCAGAGAAATTTGGATTAATACCTTATAGTATTACGACTTGGCATCAAGATGTAATTAAAGATTTATCGGTAAAAGATGAGCATGCGTCCCATTAGCTAGTTGGTATGGTAACGGCATACCAAGGCTACGATGGGTAGGGGTCCTGAGAGGGAGATCCCCCACACTGGTACTGAGACACGGACCAGACTCCTACGGGAGGCAGCAGTGAGGAATATTGGACAATGGGCGCAAGCCTGATCCAGCCATGCCGCGTGCAGGATGACGGTCCTATGGATTGTAAACTGCTTTTATACAGGAAGAAACAACTCTACGTGTAGAGTCTTGACGGTACTGTAAGAATAAGGATCGGCTAACTCCGTGCCAGCAGCCGCGGTAATACGGAGGATCCAAGCGTTATCCGGAATCATTGGGTTTAAAGGGTCCGTAGGCGGTTTAGTAAGTCAGTGGTGAAAGCCCATCGCTCAACGGTGGAACGGCCATTGATACTGCTAGACTTGAATTATTAGGAAGTAACTAGAATATGTAGTGTAGCGGTGAAATGCTTAGAGATTACATGGAATACCAATTGCGAAGGCAGGTTACTACTAATATATTGACGCTGATGGACGAAAGCGTGGGTAGCGAACAGGATTAGATACCCTGGTAGTCCACGCCGTAAACGATGGATACTAGCTGTTGGGAGCAATCTCAGTGGCTAAGCGAAAGTGATAAGTATCCCACCTGGGGAGTACGAACGCAAGTTTGAAACTCAAAGGAATTGACGGGGGCCCGCACAAGCGGTGGAGCATGTGGTTTAATTCGATGATACGCGAGGAACCTTACCAAGGCTTAAATGTAGATTGACCGGTTTGGAAACAGATCTTTCGCAAGACAATTTACAAGGTGCTGCATGGTTGTCGTCAGCTCGTGCCGTGAGGTGTCAGGTTAAGTCCTATAACGAGCGCAACCCCTGTTGTTAGTTGCCAGCGAGTCATGTCGGGAACTCTAACAAGACTGCCAGTGCAAACTGTGAGGAAGGTGGGGATGACGTCAAATCATCACGGCCCTTACGCCTTGGGCTACACACGTGCTACAATGGCCGGTACAGAGAGCAGCCACTGGGTGACCAGGAGCGAATCTATAAAACCGGTCACAGTTCGGATCGGAGTCTGCAACTCGACTCCGTGAAGCTGGAATCGCTAGTAATCGGATATCAGCCATGATCCGGTGAATACGTTCCCGGGCCTTGTACACACCGCCCGTCAAGCCATGGAAGCTGGGGGTGCCTGAAGTCGGTGACCGCAAGGAGCTGCCTAGGGTAAAACTGGTAACTAGGGCTAAGTCGTAACAAGGTAGCCGTACCGGAAGGTGCGGCTGGAACACCTCCTTTCTAGAGCCTAAGTGTTAGCAATTTATTGCACTCTTGGGAAAAAGACGAAGATTTTTATTGGTTTCAAGAAGGATTTATTTTATTACTCTGCTGTTAGTTCAAATAATACAATTAAGTAAAAGGTACAGATTTATGATTGTTTAATGCTGGTTTTCAGCCCTGGATTTTAGGATCTAGAGCAAAGGGAGTCAAATCACTTAAATCAAAAGATCATATTGTCTCGTAGCTCAGCTGGTTAGAGTACTACACTGATAATGTAGGGGTCGACAGTTCGAGTCTGTCCGAGACAACTAATTACTTAAAAAGAAGAAGAAATTCTAGAGTTGAGGAGTTATGAATGGTATTCATAATTCATAATTCACAATTCATAATTAAATTGGGGGATTAGCTCAGCTGGCTAGAGCGCCTGCCTTGCACGCAGGAGGTCAACGGTTCGACTCCGTTATTCTCCACAGTTCCGTAAGGAAAAAAGTTCATTGACATATTGAGATAAGAAAATAGTAAAAAAATAAGTAGAAAGAACACTTTTTAGTTATGAATGAGTAAGTTTTATGTATTTAGTGTAAACTTAATACTTAGTACTTATTTCTTTAGACTTAAAGAGTAGTACAATAAGCAAAATAAGGGCGTATGGGGGATGCCTTGGCTCTCAGAGGCGATGAAAGGCGTGATAAGCTGCGAAAAGCTACGGGGATTGGCACACACGAATTGATCCGTAGATACCTGAATGGGGCAACCCACTATGTTGAAGACATAGTACACCGATAGGTGGGCAAACCCGCTGAACTGAAACATCTAAGTAGGCGGAGGAGAAGAAAACAAAAGTGATTCCGTAAGTAGTGGCGAGCGAACGCGGATTAGCCCAAACCAATGTTGTTACGGCAATATTGGGGTTGTAGGACCACGATATTTCTTGCATGAAGAATTAGAATCTACTGGAAAGTAGAACCATAGAGGGTGATAGTCCCGTATAGGTAATGAATGTAAAGGATAGTGGTATCCTGAGTAGGGCGGGACACGAGAAATCCTGTCTGAATTTGGCGGGACCATCCGCTAAGGCTAAATACTCCTGAGAGACCGATAGTGAACCAGTACCGTGAGGGAAAGGTGAAAAGAACCGTGAATAACGGAGTGAAATAGATCCTGAAACCATACGCTTACAAGCGGTCGGAGCCCTTTCGTGGGGTGACGGCGTGCCTTTTGCATAATGAGCCTACGAGTTAACGTTGCTGGCAAGGTTAAGTGGTTAAGCCACGGATCCGTAGCGAAAGCGAGTCTGAATAGGGCGCTTTAGTCAGTAGTGTTAGACGCGAAACCGTGTGATCTACCCATGGACAGGTTGAAGCTGTGGTAACACACAGTGGAGGACCGAACCCGTTGACGTTGAAAAGTCTTGGGATGATCTGTGGGTAGGGGTGAAAGGCCAATCAAACTCGGAAATAGCTCGTACTCCCCGAAATGCATTTAGGTGCAGCGTTATGCGTAAAGTTATATAGAGGTAGAGCTACTGATTGGATGCGGGGGCTTCACCGCCTACCAATTCCTGACAAACTCCGAATGCTATATAATGTTTCATAACAGTGAGGGCTTGGGTGCTAAGGTCCAAGTCCGAGAGGGAAAGAACCCAGACCATCAGCTAAGGTCCCCAAATATATACTAAGTTGAAAGAACGAGGTTCGTCTGCCCAGACAGCTAGGATGTTGGCTTGGAAGCAGCCATTCATTTAAAGAGTGCGTAACAGCTCACTAGTCGAGCGGACGAGCATGGATAATAATCGGGCATAAGTATATTACCGAAGCTATGGATTTACAATTTATTGTAAGTGGTAGGGGAGCATTCTAACAGGGTTGAAGGTGTGTCGTTAGGCATGCTGGACTGGTTAGAAAAGAAAATGTAGGCATAAGTAACGATAATGCGGGCGAGAAACCCGCACACCGAAAGACTAAGGTTTCCACAGCTATGCTAATCAGCTGTGGGTTAGTCGGGACCTAAGGCGAACCCGAAAGGGACAGTCGATGGCCAACGGGTTAATATTCCCGTACTACTGATTACTGTGATGGGGTGACGGAGTGATGAAAGCGCCGCGAACTGACGGAATAGTTCGTTGAAGTACCTACCTATAAGCTGCGCAGGCAAATCCACGCGGCTTGGGGAAATACGATAGTACTAGGAGTCTTCGGACAAATAGATAGTGCGCCTAAGGGCTTCCAAGAAAAACCTCTAAACTTCAGGTAATTAGTACCCGTACCGCAAACCGACACAGGTAGTCGAGGAGAGAATCCTAAGGTGCTCGAGAGATTCATGGCTAAGGAATTAGGCAAAATAGACCTGTAACTTCGGGAGAAAGGTCGCCAGCAGCAATGCTGGCCGCAGTGAAGAGGTCCAGGCGACTGTTTATCAAAAACACAGGGCTCTGCAAAATCGTAAGATGAAGTATAGGGCCTGACACCTGCCCGGTGCTGGAAGGTTAAGTGGAGATGTTATTCGCAAGAAGAAGCATTGAAATGAAGCCCCAGTAAACGGCGGCCGTAACTATAACGGTCCTAAGGTAGCGAAATTCCTTGTCGGGTAAGTTCCGACCTGCACGAATGGTGTAACGATCTGGACACTGTCTCAGCCATGAGCTCGGTGAAATTGTAGTAACGGTGAAGATGCCGTTTACCCGCAGTGGGACGAAAAGACCCTGTGCACCTTTACTATAGCTTAGTATTGACCTTGGACAAATGATGTGTAGGATAGGTTGGAGACTGTGAAGTGGCGTCGCTAGGCGTTGTGGAGTCATTGTTGAAATACAACCCTTTGTTTGTCTGAGGCCTAACCCCGTAATACGGGGGACATTGCTTGGTGGGTAGTTTGACTGGGGTGGTCGCCTCCAAAAGAGTAACGGAGGCTTCTAAAGGTTCCCTCAGTACGCTTGGTAACCGTGCGTAGAGTGCAATGGCATAAGGGAGCTTGACTGAGAGACATACAGGTCGATCAGGTACGAAAGTAGAGCATAGTGATCCGGTGGTTCCGCATGGAAGGGCCATCGCTCAAAGGATAAAAGGTACGCCGGGGATAACAGGCTGATCTCCCCCAAGAGCTCATATCGACGGGGGGGTTTGGCACCTCGATGTCGGCTCGTCACATCCTGGGGCTGGAGAAGGTCCCAAGGGTTGGGCTGTTCGCCCATTAAAGTGGCACGCGAGCTGGGTTCAGAACGTCGTGAGACAGTTCGGTCTCTATCTACTGTGGGCGCAAGAAATTTGAGTGGATCTGATTCTAGTACGAGAGGACCGAATTGGACAAACCTCTAGTGTATCTGTTGTTCCGCCAGGAGCATCGCAGAGTAGCTACGTTTGGAAGGGATAAGCGCTGAAAGCATATAAGCGCGAAACCCACCACAAGATGAGATTTCTTTTAAGGATCGTGGGAGATGACCACGTTGATAGGCTATAGATGTAAAGGCAGTAATGTCATAGTCGAGTAGTACTAATAATCCGTAAGCTTATGTACACTTTTCCCCCGATGCAAGTCGGGGGAGGAACCTTTCTAATACTATTTACGTTTCTTTATCTCAGTATGTTAAGATATTGTTTAATTGATAATTAACAATTTATAATTGATAATTAATAATTAAGTTATTGCCCAAAGCAATTATAACTCCTTAAGGTGGTTATTGCGGCGGGGCTCACCTCTTCCCTTCCCGAACAGAGTAGTTAAGCCCGCCTGCGCAGATGGTACTGCAGTTATGTGGGAGAGTATGTCGTCGCCTTTCTTTTTAAAACCCTAATTCTAACGAATTAGGGTTTTTTCGTTTTAAATTTAGTTTTGTTTAAACAATTTGTGTTTTCTTAATACGTTGCTACTTAGTTTTTTTGGTTCATAACGAAAACCTGGGGATTAGCAAAAATTAGGCATAAATATTGGATCACAACAATATCTATTGACCCAATTTAAGGCATTATGTACCATCAAACGCAAAAGTTGGGGATTAAGCAAAATGCTAGATAATCTAAACAAGAAAAATTCAACATTCCTCACTCCTCTAAATTGAGATCTAACAGCTTTTATTTTGGCATTGAAAGATTCTGATGAAGCATTTCTGCTTCTGTTGTCAAAATAGTTTACGATTGTTTGATAGTGACTCTGTATTGATCTAGATCTGGTATTAAATGATTTAAATTCAGCTTGAGCTACCTTTTCACGCCATTTTGCTAATTTGGATAAACCATAAATTTTATCGGTAGTATTTTCAAAAACATTCCTTAAGTCTTGAGCAAGCTGATATCCTTTTTCAATGTTAGGATATAATACGAATAATAATTTAGCTCTTTCGGTTTGGTTGTTAGACCATTTTGATTTGTTGTTATATAAAATATACCTACTTCTAGATAATAGTTGCTTACTAGTATCACCGTTCGATAATATCTTAGATTCGAATTTCGTTTTTGTGGATTTAGCTTTTTCAATAGCATCATTCTCCATGTCAATTGCTTGGCACCTATATTTAGTCCTGATTTGTTGCAAAGCTTCGAGCGCTAGTTTTTGAACATGGAATCGGTCGGTAACTCTTACTGCATTCGAAAAGCATTTCTTAGCAATAAGCCCCATATTAGCCGCCAGATCGAGTGTTATTTCGGCAACTCAATTTCGTAACTTTGATGTTATTTTTTCTAGTATAGTAATTACTGTTTCTGCTTTAGTTCCCGCAATTATAAATACAAAGGTTCCCTTTCTACCTTTACCAGCTTTGTTGGTTAAAATAGCATAGAGTTCGGCATTAGAGGGAGACATTTCATCTATTGACAAGCGTTTTCCAATGTTTTTAGGAAAAACAAACCATTGTTTTGTATGCGACTTTTGTTCCCAAGCTTTAAAATCACTTAAATAATCTTTGTACTGATATTGCAGATTTCTTCCAGAAACATCTTAGAAACAGGCGATAGCGTTACAATTATTTGGACTGAAATCTATTGATCTCTTTAATATCAAGATATACTTGATGTCCACGAATGGGAAAATCTTAAACAGTTATCTCTTCGTAGAATCATTTAGAACTTAACTTAAAATCTCTGTATTCTTTAGGAATTGAATTGATCTCTTTCAAATACAGATGAAGTATCTCTTCTTCCCTTTTATAAGAAGTCAATTCAAAATATTCAACAATGATTTCAGGTAATAATAACTTGATTAGTTCGCTATAGGAATTTTATATTTGGTATAATTTGGAATCACAAATATCTAGATTTTAAGATTTCCCCACAACATTATGTATTGATCCAAAGTCATTCTATGTAAAACTAGGACGCTAAAACATCACGAATTGCTTCTGTTTTATCAAACATTGCTTTAACAAACGGACAAACTTGAATGATAAAAATGTTATTTGTACGTGGATAATTAACTGCAGCCATAACCAGCTTTTTTGCTATTCCTTTACCTTTAAATTCGTCGTTAACTTCAGTATGCTCGATAATGATCTCATCGTCTCCTTTCCATATGTATGTTATTATTCCTGCTTGTTTGCCTTGTTCGATGGCAACGAAGTTTCCCCTTCGCCCATTGTTGTTTTGTATGAATTCCATGTTATTCAAGTTTAGTGTCTATTTCCATTGTATGTAAGAGTGTTTTATGAATCGGGCATTTCTTAGCTATATCTAGTAAACGCTCTTTCTGTTTGGAGTCAATTTCTCCAAAAAGTTTAATATTCAATTTAAACAAAGTACTGCCATCTTCTCTCACTTCACTAGTTGCCTCTACTATTATATCAATTAAGTTCCATTCTTTTCGATCAGCATACATTCTTAAAGTAATTGCTGTACAGGAAATTAGTGCAGCTGCTAATAGTTCTACTGGAGAAAATCCTAGATTAGCA
Source organism: Flavobacterium sp. TMP13 (assembly GCF_050847115.1). Taxonomy (NCBI): domain Bacteria; kingdom Pseudomonadati; phylum Bacteroidota; class Flavobacteriia; order Flavobacteriales; family Flavobacteriaceae; genus Flavobacterium; species Flavobacterium sp. TMP13. The sequence goes on along the minus strand of NZ_CP193656.1, from coordinate 3,318,753 downwards.
CCACCTAATTCTGTAGGTTCGTCAGCTATTACTATGTTTCCGCTTGTGGAGCGAATCGTTGTTTTATACTTTGAGTTATCATTATGAGCTGTTATAATTTCCATAATTGTCTGCTTAAATTATTTTTATTAATTGTTTATTTCTCTTAACTTAAAATTTCATACGTTGAATACGAACTGCATTTAAAATAGCTAATAAAGCGACACCTACATCGGCAAATACGGCTTCCCACATTGTAGCTAAGCCTCCCGCTCCTAAAATCAGTACAATTGCTTTAACAACGAATGCCAAACCAATATTTTGCCACACTATTTGCTTTGTCTTTTTTCCAATCTGGATTGCGGTAAAAATTTTATAAGGTTGGTCGTTCTGGATTACGATATCAGCTGTTTCTATGGTCGCGTCACTTCCCAATCCACCCATTGCTATTCCAGCATCAGCCAATGCGATTACAGGAGCATCATTTACTCCATCGCCGACAAAAGCAATTTTTAAGTTTTGGTTTTTTAGTTCAGTAACTTTTTCGACCTTATTTTCGGGCAATAGGTCACCGTAAGCTTCAGAAATATTTAATTCCTTTGCTACAGCAGTAACCACCGATTGCTTGTCACCGGAAAGCATAACCGTTTTAATGTTTAAGTTTTGTAAATGCTTGATGGTTGATTTTGCATCTTCTTTGATTTCATCGGCAATTAGAAAATATCCTGCATATTGGTTTTCTATGGCAATAATTATAATTGTAAAAGGATTTTTATTAATAGATTCATCATAAGCAATATTAAACTTCTGCATTAACCTGCTGTTTCCTGCTAGAATAATTTTTCCATCCACATTTCCTTTTAAACCATGTCCTGCAATTTCTTCAACATCTCTCACAGTACTGTCTCTCTCCGCACCATTTGCATATTCAATAATCGCTGTTCCTACAGGATGAGTAGAGTATGTTTCTAACGCAGCTACATATTGTACTAATTCTTTTTCTGAAACATTCTCTGCTATTACTTTTTGCACTTTAAAAACACCTTTCGTTAGTGTTCCTGTTTTGTCCATTACTACTGCTTGAATACTTGCCATCGTATCTAAAAAAGTTGAACCTTTAAAAAGAATGCCGTTCTTACTAGCAGCACCAATACCTCCAAAATAACCCAATGGAATTGAGATTACCAATGCGCACGGACAAGAAATCACTAAGAAAACTAAAGCTCGATACAACCAATCTCTAAAAATATAGTTTTCGACAAAAAAGTATGGAAGCACACAAATCAACACCGCCAAAAGTGTTACAATTGGAGTGTATATTTTAGCAAATTTGCGAATGAACAATTCTGTTGGTGCTTTTTTAGTTGTAGCATCTTGTACCATTTCTAAAATCTTCGATAATTTACTGTCTGAATACAAAGCTGTTACCTTTACTTGAACGACCTTATTTAGATTAATCATACCCGCAAGAACGTAATCGCCTTTCGTTTTGGTATCAGGTGTGCTTTCTCCAGTCAAAGCAGCGGTATTAAAAGATCCTGTTTCAGACAATAATTCACCATCCAAGCCTAGTTTTTCTCCTGCTTTTAATTGTACAATAGAACCGATAGTTACGGCGACTGCTTTAACGACTTTGAGTTTATTGTCTTCCAAAACAGTTACTTCATCAGGACGTTGGTCAAGTAGTATTTTTATATTTGTTTTCGCACGAGTTACCGCTAGTGTTTGAAAAATTTCACCTACGGCGTAAAATAACATTACGGCAACACCTTCAGGATATTCTCCTATCGCAAAAGCGCCTAAGGTCGCAATAACCATTAATAGAAATTCAGAAAAAACGTCACCTTTTAAAATGCTTTCCCAAGCTTCCTTAATGACAGGAAATCCAACAGGTAGATATGCCGCTACATACCATACTATTCGAATCCATCCATAGAACCAATCTTGTGGAAAAAAATTATCGATTAAGATTGCAATCAATAATAGTAAAAAAGATATAATAGCTGGTAAAAACAGTCGCATTCTTGTTTGATCACCTAAATCGTGATTGTGTTCGTCGTGATCATCACTTCCGTGACTTTCATGCTCATCTGTAGCGCAACAAGACTTTATTACTTTGCGATTATTTGATTTGTATCCGTTCATTTATTTAATTTTTTAAATCCGCAAAATTGAAATTCTTGGATCGTTTCGAATGGAGTTTGATGCTGCTCTTTAAAACAGTGTACTGGTTCAAAGTTTTCTATAAATAATGATTTCATTTTAGTTTCAGAATACTGAGTAATGGCTAAACCGCTGCACTTAAGCGGGCCATTTTCTGAAAAAGTTCCTAGTAAAAAATTCCCTTTATCAGCCATAGAATCTGCTACTAAATTGACATACGTATTTATCTCTTCTGAAGAAGTTAAAAAGTGAAAAACAGCTCTATCGTACCAAAAGTCAAATTTTATATTGGTTTTAAATTCAATGATGTCTGAGGTAACCCAGTGAATACGATTTGCTCTTTCGCCCAAACGGTTTTTTACTTTTTGAAGTGCAACTTCAGAAATGTCTAATATCCAAATATTTTCGTATCCTTTATCTAGTAAAATTTCACAAAAATTACTTTCTCCGCCTCCAATTTCTATAATAGCAGCATTTTTAGGTAATTGCAAATTTTCCAAATAGGCAATAGCTGTGCTGGGAGCTTCTTGTGTCCAACTTACTTCTGAAGGAGTTTTTGTTGTAAACACGTTATCCCAATGTTGTTTAATATCCATTATTTATTTTTTAATGTGAATGCTCGCCACCGCCAATCAAAGCTGATTGCAGATAGAAAGCGCCTTTAGTTACAATTTCTGCATCTTCAGGAATTGAAGTTACAAATTTAATTTCGGTATACCCCATATCAGTAGTGCCAACAATTACCTCTATCAATTTAAAATGAACTTCATTGTGTTCGTCTTTTGTAATGGTATGGTTTTCAATTTCTTTCATAAAAACATAGTAATTGTCCCCATTGCGAATAACAGCTTCTTTAGGCAAAGCTTTTACTTTGGCTCGGTCGATATCGATATTTGCGGAAACGTACATTCCGGAAATGAGATCTTTAGAATCCTTCGGATCAATTTTAGCGTGTACTGCAACCGTTTTACTACTGTTGGAAAACGATTTATTAATTCCGAAAATCTTTCCTTTTATTGATTTATTAGATTGATTCGTCAGTATAAAATCGACTTCTTGACCAATAGAAATGCTATACAAATCTTTTTCATATACATCCAAATCCAAGTGCATTTGGCTGTTATCAACAACTTCGAACAACGTAATTCCGGTTGCTGCAAATCCACCTTTTCGGATACTAATTTCGCCAACATAACCGTTTATAGGACTTATAATTGGAATGGTACCACTTTTAGAGTTTGGACTGACGTGCAAGGTTTCTAATTTAGTTTTTGCGGCTTGCGCTCTCACTTCTTCCATTTTCAGTTTTGATTTTACCTCTTGAAAAACTTTGCGTGCTGTAATATTTTGATCAGTTAAAATCTTTTGGCGATCGAACTCTAATTGCAAATATTCGATACTTGCCAAAGCTGACTGATACTCTTGCTGAATTTCGGTAATTTCTAAATTTTTTAGGGTAGCCAAAACGGTTCCTTTTTTTACGAAAGTGCCTTCTAGAACGTAAATATCTTTAACTACTCCGCTCATTAAAGTTGCTACATTTGCTGAGTTTTGAGGAGGAACTGTAGTTGTTCCTGTCGCCTTTATAATCGATTTTAAGTTCCTTTCTTCGACCAGAGCAGTTGCAATTCCTACCGTTTTGTATTGATCTTCAGTTAGCGAAACTTCAGTCTTTGGTTTTTCGTCTTCGTGATTATCTTCTGCATGATTTTCTTCCTCCTTTTGTTTACACGAAATCTGACATAAAGTCAAAAGAAGAACTATAACAACTGTTGAAAGTTTTATTGATACTATTGGAAATATATTTTTCATTCTATTAGTTTTTTTGAATTGATGGAAATTGTAAAGTAATAGCGCTTTGATTGTAGGCTTGTAAAGAGGTCGTATATTGTTTTTTTATATCAATCGCTTGATTCAAATAACCAATGTACATCCAGTAATTCATATCGCCACTGAAGTAACTTACTTGCGCTGTTTTTATAATTGACTCCGCATATTTTAATCCTTCATTTTGATAATAAACTAAGCCACTTTGTTGCTTTTCAAATTCACTTTTCAATTCCTCCATGTATAATTTTAGTTGCCATTTCGAATTATTATATTCCATTTTAGTTTGCTCGACTTGTATTTGTGCTGCTTTTGCTTTAGTCGAAAAATTTTGTCCCAAAAGTGGGATTTGTAATCCTGCTGTAAAACCTTGGTAGTAATAACGCTGATCCAGACTTTGTGCAAAATAACCTAAACCTAATTTTGGTGCGCGTTGTGCTTGCAAACTTTCTACTTCTTTTTCATAAACAGTCACTTGCTGCTGGTAATAATTCTCTAATAGTTTTTGAATAGGAGCTTCTTCCAGACCCATATTTCCCTGAAATTCCAAAGGAGTTTTTTTATCAGGAATAACAGTTTGTTCCGTTTGGATGAAATATTGGAGCTGCTTTTGATAAATAGCCAAATCATATTGAATTTGTACTTTCTCTGTCGAAATTTCCATACACTTTGCTTTTGCGCTAATGACTTCAATTTGCCCACTTTCTCCTGTTTTATAACGCAACTCTGCATTTTTTAAAAATGCACTGTAAATAATTTCTAATTCAGAATTCAGCTGTTCCAATGCCACGCCATACAAGTATTGATAGTAAGCCAAGGTTACTGCTTTTTCTATTTCATAAGAAGTTAACGCTTTTCGGTTTTCAGCTAGCTTCACTAGTGCTTGCTGTAGTTTGCGATTGGTACTAGTGCTTTTTCCAATAGGGAAATATTGTTGCACTGAGAAATTGTTATCGTAAAGTTCACCATTTATTTGTCCGCCTTGATATTCAATCTGTAAAGGATCTGCTTGAAAAGCAGTCTTTTTTAGCAGCGTTTGTTTTTCAACTTCTTTAGTAGCAATTTTAAGACTGCTGTTATTGGATTTTGCCAAAGTTACTGCTTCGCTCAAACTAACAACAATGGCATCTTGAGCAAAAGCAGACGTGTTAAACAGTATAAAACAAACGATTAATGTTGTTTTTAGAGTAGGATTAATTTTCATTTTTATTTTTTTTTCTGAAAATAAATAAAGAATAGGTAGTATGATTAAAGTTAAGAGAGTAGCGGTCATCAAGCCACCAATAACTACGGTTGCCAAAGGTTTTTGTACTTCTGCGCCGCCACTGGTAGAAAGTGCCATCGGTAAGAACCCGAGTGATGCTACTGCAGCAGTCATTAAGACTGGACGTAATCTGGTTTTGGTTCCTATTAAAACTCGTTCTAACGGTGATGTAATTCCTTCTTCTTTCAATTGATTGAAGTAGGAGATGAGTACAATTCCGTTTAAAACGGCGATACCAAATAAGGCTATAAAACCAATTCCTGCGGAGATACTAAATGGCATTCCTCTTAAATACAAGGCAAAAACACCTCCAATAGCGGAAAGTGGAATCGCAGTAAAAATAAGAATCGCTTGCTTTCCGCTTTTAAACGTAAAATAAAGTAAAACTAAAATAAAAGCTAAAGCTAATGGCACTGCAATTGAAAGTCGTTTATTGGCCTCCACTAAATTTTCAAACTGGCCTCCATAACTTACATAATAGCCTGCAGGAAGTTTAAAGTCTTTGTCTAGTTTTTGCTGAATTTCTTCGACTACACTTTTTACATCTCGACCGCGAACATTTAGACCAATTGTAATACGTCGTTCACCATTTTCTCGGCTTACTTGTACTGGTCCATTTTCATAATCTACAGTAGCGACCTGCGATAAGGGAACTTGTTGTCCGTTTGGCAACGGAATAAATAAATTGCTCACATCAGAAATATCATTTCTGTTTTCATTGGTCATGCGCACGACTAAATCGAAACGTTTGTTCTCTTCATAAATTTTACCTGCTTTTTCACCAGCGAAAGAGGACCGAATAATTTGATTTAAATCAGCTATATTCAAGCCATATAAAGCTATTTTATCGTAATCGTATTTAATGGTAATTTGTGGCAATCCGGTTATTTTATCAGCTTTTAGATCGCCAATACCTTCTACAGATTTAATTTTTTGAATTAATTCTTTGGCTTTAAGATCTAGCGTTTCTAAATTTTCTCCAAATATTTTTATCGCAATATCACTTCGACTTCCTGTCATCAATTCATTGAAGCGCATTTGTATCGGTTGGGAAACTTCGATGTTTGCACCTGGAATTTTCTCCATTTCTTCCTTCATCAAATACGATAAATCCTGCCAATTATCAGCAGTTACCCAGTCTTTTTTATCTTTCAAAACAATAATTAAATCGGCGCTTTCTATAGGCATTGGATCGGTCGGAATTTCTCCGCTACCAATCTTGGAGACAATAGTTTCTATTTCAGGAAATTTTGCTTTTAACATTTGTTCGTACTTCGTCGTTGTTTTGATCATTTGCGAAAGGGAACTCCCCGTCATAATAGTAGCATTTATAGCTAAGTCACCTTCTTCAATTGTCGGAATGAATTCTCCACCCATTCGACTAAAAAGAATTAGAGCAAAAGCAAAAAGTGCTACTGCAATTCCCAGTACAATTTTTTTAATTTGCAAGGCGCTTTTTAAAATGGGTTCGTATATATTTTCTAACCAAGTCATCATTCGATCACTAAAATTAGGTTTTTGCTCCGTATTTTTAGATAGAAATAAAGCACTCATCATTGGCACGTACGTCAGCGATAATATAAAAGCACCTATAACAGCAAAGGCAACGGTCATCGCCATTGGACGGAACATTTTTCCTTCGGTTCCTACTAGCGTTAAAATTGGCAAATACACTATTAAAATAATGATTTCTCCAAAGGCAGCACTGTTTCTAATTTTAGATGCCGATTGATAAATTTCAACATCCATTTCCTCTTGATTAAGAACTCGCTTGCGCTTTTTATGATACAAATGATGCATCGAAGCTTCTACTATAATTACAGCTCCATCCACGATGATTCCAAAATCAATAGCACCCAAACTCATTAAATTTCCGCTTACGCCAAAAGCATTCATTAGTATAACTGCAAACAACATGGCCAACGGAATCACAGAGGCAACTATTAGTCCAGCTCGAAGATTTCCTAAAAATAAAATCAGTACAAAAATAACAATTAAAGCTCCTTCAATTAAGTTTTTAGAAATGGTGCCAATTGCATTATCGACTAGTTTACTTCGGTCAATAAAAGCTTCGGCTGTAACTCCTTCTGGAAGCATTTTGTTAATTTCAGCCATTTTGGATTTCACTCGTTCTACAACAGCTTTAGAATTTTCGCCTTTTAGCATAAGCGCTAAACCACCCACGATTTCGCCTTTACCATCTTTTGTTGTTGCTCCAAATCGAATTGCAGTTCCGTATTGAACCGTAGCGATATTTCGAATTAATATTGGAGTTCCATTGCGATTTTTGACCACAATATTGCCAATATCCGTGAGGTTTGTTGCCATACCGACTCCACGAATTAAAAATGCATATTCATCTTTTTCGATGTAAGCTCCACCGGTGTTTTGGTTGTTTTTTTGTAGCGCATCAAAAATTTCGGTAATTGTAACGTTAGCGCTATTTAGGCGATTTGGGTCGACCGCAATTTCATATTGTTTGACGCTTCCGCCCCAAGTACTTACCTCCGCTATGCCTTTAACCCCTTGTAATTGCGGGACAATAATCCAATCCTGAATGGTGCGTAAACTGGTGGCATCATATTTATCTTCGTATCCCTCTTTTGCATAAACATCGTATTGGTATATTTCTCCAAGTCCGGTCGTAATAGGAGCTAATGAGGGCGAATCCACGTAATCAGGAATATTTTCTTCGGCTTCTTTTAGACGTTGAAAAACCTGTTCTCTTGCCCAGTATGTATCGGCATCATCTTCAAAAACTACTGTAACTACAGACAGACCGAAACGAGAAATACTGCGCAATTCAACTACTTTCGGAATTGTTTTAAAAGCTTGTTCTAAAGGATAGGTAATGAGTTGCTCTACTTCTTGACTGGCCAAAGTAGGAGCAGTTGTAATAATTTGTACCTGATTATTGGTTACATCAGGTAAGGCGTCGAGTGGTAAATGTTTTAATGAATATGCTCCCCAACCAATTAAAATTAGGGTAAAAAGTAGTATAATGAACTTGTTCTTTATACTAAACTGAATGATTTTGTCTAACATTTTAGTAGTACTGAATGAAAAAATTAGGCATTATTTTGCCATACTTTGGTGTATTTACCATTTTTCGTTCTCTATTAAAAGAGATTCATTATACTATTTGCGGCGGTTGCCAAATACTTCCAAAGAAATTAGACTGGAATGTCGAACTGTAAGTTGGAACAGGAGAAAGAATAAGCTGATTTTCTTTTATAAAAATAAAAACTACAGCAGGATTAAAGCTCAAAACTTGAGCCGCGCAACAATTGCAAGAGCAAAAAGGCGGACATAAATCCGTATGTTTTTCATTTGTGTGCGAATGTGAATTGTTTGCAATACTAGTAGAAATACTATCAATATGAAACTCATTTACTTTAGTATCAGCGCAAGGCAAACACGATAGTAAGATTAAATAGATTGATAATATGATTGTTTTAATTTTCACAAATGTAAAAGTAACTAATTTTTTTTTGAATAAAAAGCAACAGCCTTTTCTTATACTGCAAATTTTCATTCTTCAAATCCTTTTAAAATTCTGATGAGAACTATTTTTTATAAAAAAAAGGTTTACTGTTTTTTCTGTATTTCTAACTTCTTAAAGTTTTATTTCAATAAAAAACGTGCTTCAAATTATTTGGAGCACGTTTAACTTAGTGTAGTATTTATTAAATCTGTTTATATACTTATTTGCAATTTAATTTATCAGAATATCCTTTACTAATTTACACTTTTATTATTGTAAACTAGTAATTTATAGTTTTTATTTAACGAAAAAACTTATAAATTATCCTTATATTATATCAATCACAGTTAGAAAATTTTCAATTAGCTTAAATATGTGCTACTTTAGCAGTACTAAATAACTCAATAAAATGATTAGCGACGCACAATTTCAATCTGAATTAGATAACCTTGTTTTTAATGCAATACGAGAAGATGTCGGCCCAGGAGATTATAGTTCATTGGCTTGCATTCCTGTTTCGGCAAAGGGAAAAGCACATTTATTGGTTAAAGATCAAGGTATTATTGCTGGAGTTGAATTTGCGAAAATGATTTTTAAATATGTTGATTCCAATTTAAAAATTATCACTTTTATTACAGATGGTACCACAGTTAATTACGGAGATATTGTTTTTGAAGTCGAAGGAAGTTCACAATCGATATTAAAAGCAGAACGTGTTGTTTTAAATTCAATGCAAAGAATGTCTGCAATAGCAACAAAAACAAATCAGTATTCAGAATTAGTTAAGGGAACGAAAGCAAAAATTTTAGATACTCGCAAAACTACTCCAAATTTTAGAGTTTGTGAAAAATGGGCTGTAAAAATAGGAGGTGGAGAAAATCATCGTTTTGCACTTTATGATATGATTATGTTGAAAGACAATCATATTGATTTTGCGGGAGGAATTACATTAGCAATTGCTAAGACTGTAGACTACTTAAAAGATAATAATTTAGATTTAAAGATAATCGTTGAAGCACGAACTCTAGACGAAATTAGAGAAATATTACAAAGTGACGGAGTGCACCGTATTTTAATTGATAACTTTAATTACGAGGATACCAAAACTGCTGTTGCCTTGATTGGTAACCGATGTCAAACAGAATCATCTGGTAATATCAATGAAAAAACTATTAGAGAATATGCCTTGTGTGGCGTTGATTATATTTCTTCAGGTGCTCTGACGCATTCCGTCTATAATATGGACTTGAGTTTAAAAGCAGTTTAAAAGGTTTCGTAAACAACAATATATGTCTGAAACAATTGAAAATCGTCTCGAAAAAGTACCATTGCTTGGTACGTTGGTTCGATTTTTAAAGAAAGTAAAGTTGCCTTGGCTTAACGGATTATCGCTCTACGATTTAATCCAGATGTATACTAAAGGGATTCTCGAGGGGGCATTTTCTTATCACGCAAGTGCGGTTGCTTTTAGCTTTTTCATGGCACTTTTTCCTTTCGCATTATTTATTTTAAACTTAATTCCGTACATACCGATTGAAGGTTTTCAGGAAGATTTTTTGCGTTTTGTGCAACAAGGCGTACCTCCAAATACCTTTGATGCAGTCGAAAAAATCATCAACGATATTTTAAATAATAGTCATTCTGGATTGCTATCTACAGGTTTTTTACTATCTATTTTTTTAATGGCCAACGGAGTCAGCGGCACTTTAGGTGGTTTCCAATCTTCAAAGCATGTATTCGATAAACGGGGTTTTTTTAATCAGTACTTAGTTGCGTTAGCAATCTCCTTAACCTTGTCATTATTATTGCTAGTAACTGTAGCGACAATTGTAGTATTTGAGGTTATTATCCAGAAAACAATAGTTCAGGATATTTTAAGTGACACGATTCCACTCATTATATTTGGCCGATATGCTTTTGTTGTTCTAATGATTTTGCTAACAACCTCTATATTATTGCGTTATGGGACAAAACAATACAATAAAGTGCCTTTTTTCAGCATTGGTTCTGTTTTTACCACCATTTTAATTGTTATATCTTCATACTTTTTCGGAATTTGGGTTATAAAATTCTCAAAATACAATGAACTTTACGGCTCAATCGGGACATTATTAATTCTAATGTTTTATATTTGGATTAACTGTATGATCTTGCTTTTGGGTTTTGAACTCAATGCAACCATCAGAAATTTGAAACAAAAAAAAACCACTATTTAATTTTATTTAAGATTTTAAAGCTTCATTTTTACCTAAATATATTTTAGGTATGATGATTGCACTATAGATTTTAAACTTAAAAAAGAGACTAATTATGAAAAACTGGATGTTAACTTTAGGATTGTTTTTTATTGCTGTAACAAGTATGCAAAGTCAATCAGTTTTAGGAAAATGGAAGACCATTGACGATGAAACAGGTGTTGCAAAATCGATTGTTGAAGTGTACGAAAAATCGGGAAAAGTATATGGTAAAGTGGTCGAAATAATGCGAGAAGATCGCCAAAAAGAGGCGTGTACCCAATGTAAAGGTGCAAATAAAAACAAACCAATTTTAGGGATGGTTATTATTAATAACTTGAAAAAAGATGGAAACGAATACAGTTCAGGAACAATTTTAGACCCAACTACTGGAAAAGAATACAAATGTTACATTACGCTTGAATCTCCAGATAAATTGAAAGTTCGTGGTTACGTAGGTTTTGCTTTAATGGGTCGTACTCAGTATTGGGTAAGAGTTAAAAATTAAATTAAGACGTAAATTTTATTTTTAGAAGAAGTATCAAAATTAAACATAAGTCATCTCACCGATGACTTTTATGTTTTTATAGTTTTTATAATTGTAAATATTGCTTAATCTAGTCTAATGATTTACTGGATAAGGTTTATAATAAAGTATATTTTACAAGTTACCTATCTAAATTACTGGTATCGTTTACTAACTAAATTGTACTAATTTAGCTTACTTATTTACTGAACTACAATAATATTTCTACACTATGTTTTTTGTCGAAGTCATTTTGCCGCTTTCTTTAGCTAAAACTTTTACATATCGTGTTTCTGAAGCTGAATATCATTTTATTCAGAAAGGAATGCGGGTGGCTGTGCCCTTCGGTAAAAGTAAAATGTACACCGCATTGGTTCTTGAAACGCATCAAAACCAACCTACATTATATGAAGCCAAAGAAATTCACCAAATTTTGGATGAAAAACCTATTGCAACTGAAGTACAATTGAAACATTGGCTTTGGATCGCTTCGTATTATATGTGTGGAATTGGAGATGTTTACAGAGGCGCTTTCCCGAGTGCATTGCTTTTGGAAAGCGAGACTGTAATTACCACTCAGCCCAATACTAGCATTACTATTTCTGATTTAAATGATGACGAATATTTGATTTACGAAGCATTGCAGCAACAAAGCGTTCTTAAGGTGAGTGATGTTATTGCAATCGTCAATAAAAAGAATGTTTTCCCAATTCTTCAAAAACTTATTGATAGTAATATTGTGGTTTTGCAACAAGAAATTCAAGAATCATATAAGCCAAAATTGGTTCGCTATGTAAAGTTGCATTCGCAGTTCGAATCTAATGATGGCTTAACTACTTTACTTGATGTGCTTAAAAATGCAGCGAAGCAGAAGGAAATCGTCTTGGCTTATTTTCAGCTGAGTGCATCAGAGAAAAAACCAATTACAGTTAAAAAATTAGTAGAAACGTCGCAATCTTCATCAGCAGTTGTAAAAGCATTGATTGAAAAACAGATTTTTGAAGAGTATTACATTCAGCACGATCGCGTTAATTTTTCTGGAGCGATTAATGAAAAAGAATTGCTACTAAGTGAACCACAGCAAATCGCATTTACATCAATTAAAAATAGTTTTGTAGAAAAAGCAGTTTGTTTATTGCATGGAGTGACTTCTAGCGGAAAAACAGAAATTTACATTAAGTTAATTGAAGACTATTTAGCGACAGGAAAGCAAGTACTGTATTTATTACCCGAAATTGCACTAACTACTCAATTGGTCTCTCGATTGCAAGCTCATTTTGGAGATAAAGTAGCCGTTTTTCATTCCAAATACAATAATAACGAACGTGTTGAAGTTTGGAAACAAACCTTAAATAATGCAGAGAAAGCGCAAATTATAATAGGTGCACGATCGGCTTTGTTTTTGCCTTTTTTTAGTTTGGGATTGATAATTGTAGATGAAGAACACGAGCAAACGTTCAAGCAAGCAGATCCAGCACCACGTTATCACGCGCGAGATGCAGCTATAGTTTTGGCTAATTTGCATGAAGCCAAAGTGCTTTTAGGATCAGCAACTCCAAGTCTAGAAACGTACTACAACACACAATCGGATAAATTTGGATTGGTGACTTTAGCAGAACGGTACAATAATGTTCGAATGCCAGAAATCACTTTGGTCGATTTAAAAGATAAGTATTTTCGAAAAAAAATGACAGCACATTTTAGCGATGTTCTGATTGAGCAAATTACCGACGCATTGTCTTTGGGCGAACAAGTAATTTTATTTCAAAATCGTCGTGGATTTTCACCGATAATCGAATGTATAACGTGTGGTCACGTTCCTGAATGTCCGCAATGCGACGTGAGCTTGACTTTTCACAAACATAAAAATCAGCTGCGCTGCCATTATTGTGGTTACAGCATGGCAAAGCCCACGCATTGTCACAGTTGTTCTAGTGTCGATTTAACGACAAAAGGATTTGGAACGGAGCAAATTGAACAGGAATTACACACTTTATTTCCATCTGCAAAAATTGGTAGAATGGATCAAGACACAACTCGTGGAAAGTTTGGTTTTGAAAAAATTATAGATAGTTTTAAAAATCGTGAAATTGATATTTTGGTAGGAACTCAAATGCTTGCTAAGGGATTGGATTTTGACAATGTGAGTTTGGTTGGAATCATGAATGCCGATAATATGCTGTATCATCCCGATTTCAGGGCTTTTGAACGCAGTTTTCAGATGATGACTCAAGTAGCGGGAAGAGCAGGAAGGGCAGAAAAGCAAGGAAAAGTAATCATCCAAACCTACAATCCAAATCACAATACCATTCAACAAGTAACGACTAATAATTACTTAGGGATGTATAATGAACAATTATATGATCGTCAAATATACAAATACCCACCTTATTTTAGAGTTGTAAAATTGACGATAAAACACCGTGATTTTGATAAGCTAAAAGAAGGTTCAATGTGGTTGTACCAAGTGTTGAGTCAGTCATTGCCAGTGCCTGTTTTGGGTCCCGAAGAGCCTGGAATTAGCAGAATTAGAAACGAGTACATTCGAACTATAATGATAAAAATTCCACACAACTTGCCGTTAGCAAGCACAAAAAAAACTATTCAGAAGGTTTTGAATAGTTTTGAGGCAGTTGCGGTATATCGATCGATAAAAGTGACCGTAAACGTTGATTTCTATTAAATTAGTTTGATGTAGAGAGAGCTCTAACTAAATCTTCTTTTTTATTTCGGCTCAACGGTATTTTAGTGATGCCAATTTCTGCAAACTTACTATTAAAGCGCTCAACTTTATCTATATTAATAATATACGATTTGTGTACACGAATAAATTTATCTTTGGATAAGTCTTTTTCAAATGATTTCATTGTCGAAAGAACCAAGTTGCTATCGTCTTCGGTCACCACACGTACATAATCACCGAAAGCCTCAATCCATTTTATTTTTGAAGTGAAAATCTTCAATTTTTTAAGATTGCTTTTAATGAAAATATGTTCGCCTTCTTCTTCTTTGGTTTCTGTACGCAATAAATACAAATCAATAGCGCGTTTTACAGAGGCATTAAAGCGGTCCACTGCGATCGGTTTTTGCAAATAATCCGTAGCATCATAATCAAAAGCTTTCATCGCATATTCTGCTTTGGAAGTAATGAAAATAATCTGAGGTTTGGACTTTAAACCATCTAAGAAATCAAATCCATTAATTACAGGCATCTCAATATCCAAAAATATTAAGTCTACATTATTTAGTGAGATGCAACTTTTTGCTTCAATTGCATTAGAAAAATCCCCTATCAAATGTAAATTAGTATGATTGTTGACAAGCTTTGCAATAATGGTCCTTTGAATAGAACTATCATCTACAACGACACAATTTAACTTCATATGATTAATTTAAGCTAGTAATTAAATAGGATAATTACATGTAAATATAATGTTTAAAATTTGAAAGAGAAATTTTTGTCGGCTTTATTTCGTATTTCATCGAATAATTCTTATTTGATAGTGGTTTATATAAAATTTATTATTACTTTTGCAGCCAAATTAACAAATAAATACATTATTTATGAATCATTATGAAACTGTTTTCATTTTAAATCCCGTTTTATCTGAAGTTCAGGTAAAGGAAACAGTAAGCAAATTTGAAGATTTTCTTACTAGTAGAGGAGCTGAAATGGTATCTAAAGAGGATTGGGGTCTGAAAAAAATGGCTTACGAAATCCAGAACAAAAAAAGTGGTTTTTATCACTTATTTGAATTTAAAGTATCAGGAGAAGTTTTAATCGCTTTTGAAACTGAATTTAGACGTGACGAAAGAATTATGCGTTTCTTAACTGTAAGTTTAGATAAACACGCTATTTCTTGGGCGGAAAGAAGAAGAGTAAAACTTAAATCTCAAAAAGCTTAATTAGTATGGCATCAATAGAACAATCTGCAAAAGGAAAAAAAGACGGAGATATCAGATATCTTACTCCTTTAAATATAGAGACTAACAAACAAAAGAAATATTGTCGTTTCAAAAAATCTGGAATCAAATACATCGATTTTAAAGATGCTGATTTCTTATTGAAGTTTGTAAATGAGCAAGGAAAAATTCTTCCTCGTCGTTTAACAGGTACTTCATTGAAATACCAAAGAAAAGTTTCTGTGGCTGTAAAAAGAGCACGTCACTTAGCTTTAATGCCATACGTGGCGGATTTATTAAAATAATCAATACTAATTGGTTGTTGGTTTTCTGAAAGATGAAACCTAACTTCTATAAAAAAGGACAACAACATGGAACTTATTTTAAAACAAGACGTTCAAAACTTAGGGTTTAAAGACGATGTGGTTAATGTTAAAAACGGTTACGGACGTAACTTTTTAATACCACAAGGATTTGCTCATATGGCAACACCTTCTGCAAAGAAAGTATTGGCTGAAAACCTAAAACAAAGAGCGCACAAAGAAGCAAAAATTGTTGATGATGCTAAGAAAATAGCTGAAGCAATTAAAGCTATCGAAATTAAGATCACTGCAAAAGCAGGTGGAGAAAAATTATTCGGTTCAATCACGAATATTGATATCGCTGCAGCTTTAGCAAAAGGTGGACAAGAAATTGATAGAAAATTCATCACAAGCGGAATCGTTAAACGTACAGGTAAATATACTGCAAACGTACGTTTACACAGAGATGTAATAGTTGAATTACCTTACGAAATTGTTGCTGAATAGTAGTAATTTTACTTTATATAATGAAATCCCGATGTATGTCGGGATTTTTTTTGTACTTTTTTTTAGAAATTTGATTTCTATTAATAAAATTTTTCACAATGAAATACGCAAGACTTACAAAAGAACAATTTGATGAATTACATACTGAATTTGCTACTTTTTTAGCAAGTCAATCCATTGATAAGGGTGAATGGGATTCTATAAAAGAAAATAAACCCGAAGTTGCTGAACAGGAATTAGATGTTTTCTCTGATTTAGTTTGGGAAGGAGTACTTTCGAGAGCACAGTTTTTAGAGCACTTTTCAAAGAATCACATTTTTTTATTTGAGTGTTTTGAAACCGACATAAAATCGATTGTATTGAAATCTTTGGTTCCAGAAGTTGATTTTCTAACGAAGGAAGGTTTACAATGGTTAAGCGACAATATGTTTACGGATACTATAGAAATGAAGATTGGTAAAAAAGTCTTTACTGAAGAACGCAATAATTCTATTTTTCAACTGATTCAACAAGGTGCTTTTTTAACCGATGGTAAGTTGTTTACTCAGATTAATACGATCGTAGAATCATAAATATTTAAATTAAAAAGACCGTTTTTGAATTCAAATACGGTCTTTTTTATAGTGATATTTTATATCGTTTCCCAATTTAAATTACCGGTATATCTATTACTAATTTTACCGTCTTCATTCATTTGTAGTAATTTAAGCCAGCCATTATCAACCAAATTACGGACCAATTTATTCTGTTCAATTACTTGGTTAAGAGATTCTATTTTTGCTTCTATTATCACGTTTAAAATTGTTGGATTATGTTGCAAATAATTGCCGTCACTTATAGATTGCATTGGTAAACCAGTTCTTAGATCTCCGCTAAATCCTTCGATTACACCTATTCCTGCAGTAATGTTGTGTAAGGTTTTGTTTCCAGATCCTAGTTTTTTATTATCTACGGTGGAGGCGTAATATTGTAAACTAATCCAGCTCGTTACGACCATTGGAGCAGTCATAATCGCCTGAAGTATTTTGTTTTCAGTATCTTTTTCACAGTCGTACGTGTGTAAAAAAACTTTACCATTTAGGTTTAGATTTTTTGTTCTTTGCTGTTTACCGATCAAGAAAGCAGAGCAACCAGCCAATCCCCATTCGGGACGAACTTGAGACCAGTCTCTACTTCTTTGAGTAACATTTTTGTTTTCGGTTGACATTCTGATGGCACGTTCTGTACGAGTTACTCCAGTTGCTGTTTGTAAATTAGTTTTTAATGATTTAAATAATTGCTCATGACTGCTGCTCAAATCGTCCTCATTAAATATTGAAATTTGATCAGTCGTTGTATTGTGCAGACAAGCTACAAACACAGTGCTTTCAGGAATGTTTATATTTGACTTTTTTAACTGTGATCTTACGTATTGATTATTGAAGATGCTCGCGGCAACTTTTGCATTCGCTTCTCCCGTATGACCACCACAAGCACCGCAGTGTAAGGCAGATCCGTATGGATTATTTGTTGTACTCGCTCCATGACCAACTAACAGTACTAATTTTCCAAAGTTTTCAGTGAGAGACATTGCCGTTAACGCATTTTTAGCCATTTCAACTTGTGTATCTAACGAAATGCCGAGATTTGTTTGAATTTTTGAATTGTCTTGCAAACTAATTACAGTCAATTTTCTACTTCGTCCTGAAAAAAATCCTTTAGCGAAATGAGATAATTTGAAGGTTTCAAAAATTAATTTTGGAATGTAAAGCAAACCAAGCGGACTGACAAAGACGAAGCAACTAACGGCTCCTGATTTAAATGTTTTCCATAAACTTGCAATCTCTTGTTTTATTTTTAATCGCTTTACTGTTTTGTTATTAGTGTTGTTTTCTCTTATTTTTTCAAAAACAGTGAGTTGTGGTTTAATTAACACTGGAGTTTGCGCTTTGGTTTTATCTTTTCCAAGTGGCAAAAGATTTACGGGAAAGCCAAAGAATCCAGCAAAACCAAATGTCTGAATTTTGCTATCTGTCTTTTCTAAATTTCTTCTAAATATTTCGGATCGTACGTCAATACAAAAAATGGCTTGAACTTCTTTTTCTTTCTCGGTTTCAACTGTAGTTTTTGTAGCATTAATTACACTAATTATCTTTCTTTGTTCCGAAAAATTAAAGGCTTCTTGCAATAGTATTGTATTCGCCACTGTTCCATCGATAATAGCTTCTTCTTTAATACTCGCAAGATTCAGTTTATTTTGTTTCCATTTATCTTCTAAATTTTCATTTTTTAAAGATAAATAGGTACATAATTCCCAGCTTACTAATACTGCTAATAATTGGGTTACTTGATTTGATTCTTTCGAATCTAATTTTGCATCATAATCAATTCTAGCAGCAAAACCAGCCCAACCGTTTAAGCTTAAAAGTAGGCGTTGCAAGTAGTAAGAAGCAGCTGTACTTTTTAATCCGAATTCATTTAGTACATATTCAATGGTCTCTGTTGGTTGATCTGGTAGGTTTTGTAGCTGTTTTCTAAAACTTTTTAAACCTGCAATTTCTGGCGTTTTATCAATTAAGGCTTCTCTTTTCCAGGAGGTAAATAAGTTCTTGTTTTTCGTTAAGCTACTTAGTTGCGCTTGTCCGTTGTCAAAGTAAGAGGCACACCACAAAGAAATTCTTTGGATCGCAAATCGTTCCCATTCGACATTGGTTGTTTGACTAACTAGTTGCATAGCGGTTGCAATAGAAGGTAAAACAGATTTTTTAGAGGAAGATCTACATAAATTTTCTAAAAATATTTCTGCATTTTTGTACTGATTTGCTTTGCTGCTTTGTAATGCTTTTTCAACGTCTTGTAGTACTATTTCTTTTTTTTCTATTTTATCCAAATAAAAATTAATGGGCATTGTAGAGTCTATGTTGGCGAGATAGGAAAGCTCTTGAGCGACAATTGAGAATTTTTTATCTACATTTCCGAGATATGGATTGACGGCTACAAAATTTTCAAGCGACCATAAAGGTGCTATTCTTTGACAAGCTTCAGCAATTATTTGATCTAAGGTAATATTTTGAATAGCGGGAATACTCGTCAAAGTTTCTTCGATTGTTTGCATTTTTTTCTTTTTAAGGTTTGGTTAATCGTTGTTTTATTTAGGACTTTGCTATTAATTTTTAGTGGAGTTGAGCGCACCAACCAATTTGTCAAATACAGTATTAGTGTAAAAGCCATTTTTTAGATGTACTGAAAAGCGTATGAAATTTTCATTCTTTTGAAGTAATGGAGTAATCGACTGAAAAAATACTGCAGCCACAAAACCTGATAGTATTAGTGTTGCTGCTATTATTTGCATCCAATTTAAAGCAGTAGCTATAGGAAGGTCATCGGCGAATATGGTCTGTGCGAAAAATTCTCCATAATGAAAAGCGATCCAAATAAAACCAGCAGTTATTGCTGTTATAAAGATTAATTGTATAGAATGTTTGCGTATAAATGCGTCAAGAATTAATTTGCTCAACCCCAAGAGTACGATGCCAGTCAAAATTAAAACTGCAGTACTTGCTTGATAATTAGTTTTTATAGATTCTAAAAGAACGGTAATTAAGGCAAGGCAAGACAAATAAACCAGGATAATTTGAGTTAAACTTCGGTCAATTTTGGTATTATTTTTCTTTGGATCATTTTCAAATAAATTTCCAGAGGATAAAAAAGCATGCGCTTTATAAAAGGAGTGTGCAACCATGTGTAGCATTGCGGCAGAGTAAAAACCAATTCCGCAAAGAAAAAGACTAAAGCCCATGTGGGCTACGCTAGAGTATGCAAGTGCTGTTTTTATGGATGTTTGAGTTAAATACACACTCGATGCAAAAAGAGCAGTAAAGCCACCAATAACTATTAATAGAATGCTTGCGACTTGTGAGGTTTCAATTATAAAAGCCATTCGTATTACTAAAAAAGGACCAGCATTAAGTAAACCTGCATGCAATAGTGCCGAAACTGGAGTGGGTGTTTCCATAACTTCAGTGAGCCAACCATGAGTAGGAAATTGTGCCGATTTAAACAAAGCTGCGATTACTAGTAAACATGCGGCGCATCCAATAGTAAGAGGAGTCATTTGGCTTATTGCAA
The DNA here is from genome assembly GCF_050847115.1 of Flavobacterium sp. TMP13. Taxonomy (NCBI): domain Bacteria; kingdom Pseudomonadati; phylum Bacteroidota; class Flavobacteriia; order Flavobacteriales; family Flavobacteriaceae; genus Flavobacterium; species Flavobacterium sp. TMP13. The sequence goes on along the minus strand of NZ_CP193656.1, from coordinate 3,298,457 downwards.
GTGGTTTCGTTTGTTGAAAAAGCTCTTCTAAATTTCCAGTTTTAAAAGTGTCATACAATAATGCTAAACCCACAAAGAGAGCGAGGTCTGCTAACCTAGCTACAATAAATTTTTTGTGAGCAGCAATTTTGGCTAAAACTCGGTCTGGATAATAAAGTAATAGTTTGTTTAAAAACACACTAGTTAATACCCACGATATAAATAAAATACCGATGTTCCCTGAAATAATTAATAATTGAACGGCACCAATAGTTGCTGCTAAACGGGCGAAGAATAATCCTTGATTTTTATCCCCATCAAGATAATTGTTGCTGAATTTTACAATTACATAACTTAAAAAACCAACCATCACAAACATACAAGCTGCGATTGAGTCTAATCTAAAACTTATGCCAATAGAATTATATCCAATAAAATCAGTTTGCATTAATCCGTTTTGGAAAACTAATACAGCAGAATAAATTGAAATTAGAAAGTAAAATAACGCGGCAGTATTTGTGGTTTTCTTTAAAAAATTAGGAGTGCCAAAATAGGGAAAAGCACTTAGCAATGCAATGATAAAAAAAAGTAAGGGAGAAAAGAGAAGTAAGGATAGAAGTATATTTTCAGACATGATTTATTATTTTAAAGTGTAATTATTGAACTCGGTACAATTGATATTGTAGCTTTTATATCTAAAAGCTCATTAGACGCTTTTGCGTTTTTTAGATAGCGGTTTAATGCTTTTTGATGAGATGCTAGTGTAGCGATTCTTTGTGGGGAATTTTCGTTACTGATTCCAAAACGGATGAGTTCACTAAAATTGCGAATTTCATGAAAGTCAATTTTTTTCTGAATAATGTGATTGATAATCTCCATTGTTTCTTGCGGCAAAAAAGTTCCATTGATTAAATCGAATGTAATTTTGTTCTCGTTTGTTTTTTGTTCCATTTCGAAAATTTTAAATTGTGACTATTTTTTTTACAAAGGTCATGGATAGTGATTATATATTTTTATTTATATTTGTTATGTTGTATATAAAAATATTTTATGAATTATACGATTCACCAATTACAGATTTTTTTAAAAGTTGTTCAAAAATTGAGCATTACCAAAGCTGCAGAAGAGCTATTTATGACTCAACCTGCCGTTTCTATTCAACTAAAAAATTTGCAAGATCAATTTGATATTCCTCTTACAGAGGTTATAGGTCGACAATTGTATGTCACAGAATTTGGAAAAGAAATTGCTGTAATTGCAGAAAGAGTGATCGAGGAACTCGAAAATATTAACTATAAAACCATCGAGTACAAAGGAATGCTCAAGGGAAAACTGGTTATTTCATCGGCATCGACCGGGAAATATGTAATTCCATTTTTCTTGTCGGGCTTTTTAGAAAACAATCCTGGAATAGATTTAGTTTTGGACGTTACCAATAAAAGCATGGTAATTGAAAGTTTAAAAAATAATTTGATTGAATTTGCATTGGTTTCTCAATTGCCTGAGAAATTAAATATTGAAGAAGAATTATTGGTAGACAATAAATTATATCTTGTGGGTAATGAGCCAGAACGCGCTAAGGATAAACCACTTATTTATAGAGAAGAAGGATCTGCGACACGAATGGCAATGGAAAAGTACTTTAACGATAGTAAAGGAAAACAAAGAAAACAGATTGAATTATCTACCAATGAAGCGGTAAAACAAGCCGTTATTGCGGGTTTAGGCTATTCTATAATGCCGTTAATTGGTTTGCAAAATGAATTAATGCAAGAGCAGGTATTTATTCTTCCAGCCAAAAAAACACCTATTGTGACACAATGGAGATTAATTTGGTTGAAAGAAAAAAAATTATCACCAGTTGCCAAAGCTTTTTTGGAATTCGTTCGTTCAGAAAAACAATCGATTTTACAAAAGAATTTTGATTGGTACAATAAATACTAAAATCTTAAGCAATAGCAATCCTTAAAGTGCTTTTTTTAGGTTTTAATAAAGTTTTAAAGCAAGTAATCCAAAATTAGTCGTTTGAAAATAATGAGTAAAGATTGATCAATTCAATGTGGTAGAATTTTAATTTAGTTATTTTTGTTTAAAGAAAATTTATAGTTTTAATCTTCAATTTCAGCATATCATTTATGGAAATCCAAAAACAAATTCAGGCATTGCGAGACGAATTAAATTTGCACAATTATAATTACTATGTATTGGATAATGCGACGATTACTGACTTTGATTTTGATGCGAAATTGAAAGAACTAGAAGTATTAGAGAAAGAAAACCCAAGATTTTTTGATGCAAATTCGCCAACGCAACGTGTAGGAGGTACCATTACAAAGAATTTTATAACAGTACCGCATGAGTACCGAATGTATTCTTTAGATAATTCTTATTCAAAAGAAGATTTGCAAGATTGGGAAAATAGGATCCAGAAGGTTTTAGGAAATGTTACTCTGCAATATACGTGCGAATTAAAGTACGATGGCGCATCGATTAGTATAACTTACGAAAATGGGAAATTAACGCGTGCTGTTACGCGTGGTGATGGTTTTCAGGGTGACGATGTGACCAATAATATTAAAACGATAAAATCGGTTCCTTTACTTTTAAAAGGCACTAACTATCCTGATAAATTTGATATTAGAGGAGAAATTATTTTACCCTTTGCTGGATTTGAAAAAATGAATCAGGAATTGGTTGAAATTGGAGAAACCCCGTATTCCAATCCGAGAAACACAGCATCAGGAAGTTTAAAGTTACAAGATAGTGCCGAAGTGGCTAGACGACCATTAGAGTGCTTGCTGTATTTTGTTATAGGAGAAAAATTACCGTTTAATTCACAATTTGAGGGATTAGTTTCCGCTCGTAATTGGGGTTTCAAAGCGCCTAAAGAGGCAAGACTAGCAAGTAATTTAGCTGAAGTTTTTGATTTTATTGATTATTGGGACCTGCATCGACACGAATTGCCATATGAAACAGATGGAGTAGTGGTAAAGGTAAATAGTATTCAACAGCAAGAAGAGTTGGGATATACGGCAAAATCGCCACGTTGGGCAATGGCTTACAAGTTTAAAGCAGAGCGAGTTTCGACAGAACTAAATTCTATCTCCTACCAAGTCGGGCGCACGGGAGCTATTACGCCTGTTGCCAATTTGAGTCCAGTACAATTGGCTGGAACTGTGGTAAAAAGAGCTTCGTTGCACAATGCTGATCAAATAGAAAAACTAGATATTAGAGTGGGAGATACTGTTTTTGTTGAAAAAGGCGGTGAAATTATCCCTAAAATTATCGCGGTTGATCTCGAAAAAAGACCCGAAAATACATTACCAACAGTCTACATAACGAACTGTCCAGAATGCGAAACGGAATTGATTCGAAATTCTGGAGAAGCCAATCACTACTGTCCAAACTTTTATGGATGTCCACCACAAATTATTGGTAGAGTTCAGCATTTTATTTCGCGTAAAGCGATGGATATCGAAGGGTTGGGTGGAGAAACTGTGGCATTGTTGTTTAATAATAATCTCGTTCACAATTACGCCGACTTATACGAATTGTCAGTAGAGCAAATTTTACCTTTGGAACGAATGGCGCAGAAGTCTGCCGAAAACTTGGTAAAAGGAGTAGAGCAGTCCAAAAATATTGCGTTTGAAAGAGTTTTATACGCTTTAGGTATTCGATTTGTTGGGGAAACTGTAGCCAAAAAGTTAGCCAAACATTATAAAAATATTGATGCACTAAGTCACGCAACTTTAATGGATTTAGTTTTGGTGGATGAAATTGGAGAACGGATTGCACAAAGTGTTCTTGATTTCTTTGCAAATGAGCAAAATATAGGTACGATTGACAGATTGAAAAGTTATGGTTTACAGTTTGAAGTTGTAGAAAAAATAAATCTAAATGCGACTAATAAACTAGGCGGAAAAATATATGTTGTTTCAGGTGTATTTACTTTGTTTTCGCGAGATGAACTCAAAAGAGCAATCGAAGACAATGGTGGTAAAATAGGAAGTTCTATTTCATCAAAAACGGATTATGTTATTGCAGGAGATAATATGGGACCTGCAAAATTAGAAAAAGCCAACAAGCTGAATATAACAATTTTGAGTGAGCAAGATTTTATGAACCACATTAGTTAAATGAAACCCAATCAGCCGTCGCTAGTACTGTTTTTCGGAACGATTATTTTAACGATTATTTTTGAAATTTTCTTTCAAAACAGATTGCCGATCATTTATTTGAAATCAATGGCTGTGCCCTTGATGTTTATTTATTTTTTAATCAGTAATAAATACAAAATCACATGGTTTCAAGCCGTTATTTTTATCTGTTGCTTTGTGGGAGACGTAGTAATTGTTCTAAATCCAGCGTATTCAAGTTTAGGTTCGATGTATTGTTTTATGGCAGTATATATGCTGCTGTTGGTGCACGTTTTAAAAAACTTTAAAAGAGTGAGAGTCCGAAAAATAGATGTAGTTCCTATTTTGATCGTGGTCTCTTTTGTTGTCTTTTTACTTTTTTCCATTTTAAAAATGACCATTAATGATACTCAAACCGACATGTTTCTATTATATGTGGTTTACGGTATTGTTTTATGCACAATGAGTTGTGTATGCTTTATTAATCATATTATTAGGCCAACTGCTGCACATCTTTTTATAACGTTAACAGCGATTTGTTTTATTTTGTCAGATATGTTCTTTGTTTTTAACGAGTTTTATCATGACTTATTAATTTTTAGAATAATCAGAAATAGCACTCAATCACTGGCCTATTATTTTATGGTACGTTATTTTTTACTTAAGAAAAAAGAGGTAAAAAGTGACGAATTAAACCACAATTGATTTTCCCTCGGCAATTTTATTCTTGTTTCTATCAAAATAAAAATCGATACGACCTAAATTGATACCGTAGCAACCTACTTGATTTACTAAAACTTCGTTTCCAACTTTGTTTTTTACGATGGTAGGCTTTTCCAGAAATGTGTGCGTATGTCCACCAATAATAATGTCAATATCTTCGGTTAATTCGGCTAATTTTAAGTCGCAAATTTTAGGATCATCGTTTCTGTATTTATATCCTAAGTGAGAAAGACAGACTACTAGGTCACACTTTTCCTGTTTTTTTAGAATCGCCACCATATCCTGCGCAATCTCTATAGGATCGTTGTAAACTGTTTCTTTATACATGCGCTTGTCAACCAATCCTTCCAATTCAATTCCGAGACCAAATACGCCAATTTTTAGACCTTGCTTGTGAAACACTTTATACGGTTTAACCAATCCGTTCATTACTGTGTTGGTAAAATCGTAATTAGAACAAATAAAATCAAATTTTGCATGCGGCATTTGTGCAAGCAAACCATCAACACCATTGTCAAAATCATGATTTCCAATAGTTGAAGCATCGTATTGCATCATGCTCATTAGCTTAAACTCCAACTCACCGCCATAATAATTAAAATACGGAGTTCCTTGAAAAATATCACCTGCATCCAATAAAAGTACGTTTGGGTTTTCTTTTCGAATCGACTTAATCAATTCAGCTCTTCTCGCAACACCGCCCTTATTTGCGTTTCTTGGATCATCTGCTGGAAAAGGGTCAATATGACTGTGAACATCATTAGTATGCAAAATAGTTAACTGTTTCGTTGTTGTAGAATCAAAACTACTTAGTGACAAACCTAAACCAACAAGCGCTGCGCTTGCAGTTGTTTTTTCAATAAATTCTCTTCTTTTCATGGATCTAAAATTATTTGTCAGAGGTAATCTATGCTTTAGTTTTTATTTTTACTTGAGCGTGCTACTTCTATAAATGGTTTGTAGCAAACCTGGTATAAATTATAATTTGAAGTATTATTTATCTTGGATGATTCGAAGGTCTTTTTTCACTGGAATTGTGTCAACTTCTTTAAAATAATCGATAAAAATATCTCGAAGTTTATAGTCTAAATCAAATTTTTGAGTGCTTGTTTTAAAAAAATTCATTTTGTCACCGCCATTGGCTAAGTAATCGTTGGTTGCAACGTAATACGTTTTATTTTCATCGAAGGGTTGTCCTTGAATCATTATATTTTTTGCCTTCCAATCTTTAGTGATGGTAAACGTAATGCCAGATAAAGGATGTGCTTTTTTCTCAGAAATAAAGTAAGATAGCATTTCATTAATTTGAGTTCCCTTTAAGGCTAAGACCACTAAACTGTTTTCAAACGGCATTATTTCGTAAGCATTTCTTGCCGTAATATTTCCTTTGGGAAGTGATGCTCTTATTCCTCCATAATTAAGCAAGCACAAATCTATTTTTTTCTGTTCTCTTTTTTCCAAAACAATATTTCCACGATCTACGCAGGCATCAGCCATTAAATTTCCAATCGTACTTTGCCACTTGCCATCACTCTTAAGCAAATTTTCTGGACAATACGCTAAAACACTATCTAAATCGTTATTGATGTGTTCGCGGTATGGCTTAACAAAGTTTTCAATTTCAGTTGATTGTCCATAAATAGAATCAACAGGAATCAGCTTCCCTTCAATTTTTGAAATTTGATAATTCTGCTTGCTACACGATTCTAGAAAAAAAAGTGTTAAGAATATAACAAAAAGTTTCAAAAATACGTTATACTTTTTTAGTTTTACCATCTTAAATGCGGCTTAAATAATTAATTTTGTAACCTTGTAAAAGTACTATGTTTTTAAACGCTATAAAGCTTTTTTTTATAAAAAAATCGCTCAAAAGAACTTTGCACAATGACATGAAATCGAGCCGTATAAGCGAAATTCAGAATATTGGATTACTTATAGAGAATCGGAATCTGTCTTGTAAACAAGTAATTTTGGATCAATTAGTTGCAAATGGTATTAGAGAAGAAAATGTTTCTATTTTAGTATTTAAGCAAAATTTTAAAAAGAAAGAAAGCGTAAGTTTGCCTACTTGCGGCTTTAAAGATTTGAAGCTGAATGGCAGTTTTGCTGACGGATTTGTTGCAAATTTGATAGCCACTAAATTTGATTTATTAATTAGTTATTATGAGGTGGAAAATCCAGTAATGCTTTCGATTACAAAACAATCGCAAGCTAGTTTTAAAGCAGGATTTACTTTGGAAAACTATTTTTTTAATGATATAAATGTTAAAGTAGACGTATCGAACGCTATTGGTTTTACAAATGAGCTAGTAAAGTATTTAAAAATTTTGAATAAACTATAAGTTAAGAATTATGCAATCATTAATAGGGACAGGTGTTGCGCTGGTGACTCCATTTAACAAAGATTTTTCGGTAGATACAGAAGCACTGCAACGAATTGTGAATTTTTGTGTTGATGGAGGAATTGAGTATCTTGTAATTTTGGGAACCACAGCTGAAAATGCAACTTTATCAGCAGACGAAAAAGAGCTTGTTATCACTACAGTGGTTGCTGCAAATAAAAAACGACTTCCTTTGGTTTTGGGAGTTGGTGGGAACAACACGGCAGAAGTAGTAAAGGAATTAAAAACGAGAGACCTAAGCGCTTTTGAAGCTATTCTTTCTGTTTCTCCTTATTACAGTAAACCGACTCAAGAAGGCATTTACCAACATTACAAAGCTATTGCAGAAGCTTCTCCTATTCCGATAATTTTATATAATGTTCCAGGTAGAACTTCTAGCAATATGTTGCCTAAAACTGTTTTGCGCTTAGCAAACGATTTTGACAATATTGTAGCTATAAAAGAAGCAGCAGGAGATCTCGTTCAAGCAATGCAAATTTTAAAAAATAAACCAGCTCATTTCTTAGTTATTTCTGGAGATGATATGATCGCTTTACCGATGGTGTTAGCAGGAGGTGCGGGTGTTATTTCGGTAATTGGACAAGGTTTTCCAAAAGAATTTTCAGAAATGATTCGTTTAGGTTTAAATAGAAAAGTAAATGAAGCCTTTAAAATACAATATGTTTTAGACGAATGTATTGATATGATTTTTGAACAAGGAAACCCGGCCGGAATCAAAGAAGTGTTTCAATGTCTTGGTATTGCTGATAATACCGTGCGTTTGCCATTGGTAAAAGTAGAGGAAGATTTATCTCAAAGAATAGAAAAATTTTTAAAAAAGAACATTTAATACCACTAATTTTGAATGCTTTTTAATAAGCAGAAAAATATTTTGTAGTAGCTAAATTAATAACTAAATTTGCCACCGAAACTTCGGTGTGATTGCTATTGGGTAAAAAAATCCTTTAGATCATAATAAAAGTTAAGAATATGAAAAAAATAGTATGGCTGTTTGCACTTGTTGTCCTTTTAAATTCGTGTAGTGATTATCAAAAAGCACTTAAAAGTGATAATGTTGCAACTAAATTTGCTCTGGCAACAGAATTATATGAAGCGGGTAAATATAGTAAAGCGATACGACTTTTCGAACAATTAGCGCCAAGTTACAAAGGAAAGCCGCAAGCAGAAAAATTGTTTTACATGTTTTCGAAGGCCTATTACAACACGAAGCAATATTATTTAGCAGGATATCAATTTGAAAGTTTTGCTGCAGGTTACCCACGAAGTGAAAAAGTTGAAGAAGCAGCTTACTTATCAGCCAAAAGTTATTCAATGCTTTCGCCGGTATATAGTCTGGATCAAAAAGATACCTACAAAGCGATTGAGAAAACGCAAAATTTTATTGATAATTATCCAAACTCTGAATACATCGTTGAAGCCAATGCTACAATGAAAGTTTTGACAGATAAATTAGAAAAAAAGTCATTCGAAATTGCAAAGCAGTACAATACTATTTCCGATTACAAGTCGGCCTTAGTTGCTTTTGATAATTTTATTGCCGATTTTCCAGGTACTATGTATAAAGAAGATGCTTTGTTTTACAAGTATGATTCTGCTTATAAATTGGCTATCAATAGTGTTTATGATAAAATGAATGATCGTCTTAATGTTGCTAAAACTTCATATAATAATTTAATGAAGTTTAACAGTGAAACGAAATACAAAGAAAAGGCAGCAGAAATGAATGCCAGAATTGATACAGATTTAGAAAAATTTAAAATATAATTTAAAGTCATGGATTTAAAAAAGACGAATGCTCCAGTAAATACAATAACTTACAACAAGACAGTTATTGAGCAACCAACTGGTAATGTGTATGAAGCGATTACCATTATGGCTAAAAGAGCAAATCAAATTAACTCTGAGATTAAAAAAGAGTTGACTGAAAAGCTAGAAGAATTTGCGACTTATAATGATAGCCTTGAAGAAGTTTTTGAAAATAAAGAACAAATCGAAGTTTCTAAATTTTACGAAAAATTACCTAAACCACATGCTTTGTCAGTACAAGAATGGTTAGATGGTAAAACTTACTACAGAAGTTCAAATAAATAATACTATTATGTCAGTTTTAAACGGTAAGAAAGTTTTGCTAGGAATTTCTGGTGGAATTGCTGCCTATAAAACCGCCAGTTTAGTACGGCTCTTTATAAAAGCAGGTGCACATGTCCAAGTGATAATGACACCTGCTTCTAAGGATTTTGTAACCCCACTTACATTATCGACTCTTTCAAAAAATCCAGTTCATTCTTCTTTTTACTATGAAGAGGATCAAAATGCTCAATGGAACAATCACGTCGAGTTGGCATTGTGGGCCGATCTCATGGTCATTGCACCAGCTACAGCAAACACCTTATCTAAAATGGTTAGTGGTACTTGCGATAACCTATTATTAGCTACTTATTTATCGGCAAAATGTACTGTCTATTTTGCTCCGGCAATGGATTTGGATATGTACAAGCACCCATCAACTCTTGCCAATTTTTTATCCTTAGAAACATTTGGCAATGTAATTATTCCTGCTGAAAACGGAGAATTAGCTAGTGGATTATCTGGTGAAGGACGGATGGCTGAACCAGAAAATATACTTATTTTTTTAGAAAAGGATATTCAAAGTAAGCTACCATTGCGGGGAAAGAAAATTTTAATAACTGCAGGACCTACGTATGAAGCGATTGATCCAGTACGTTTTATTGGCAATCACTCTTCTGGAAAAATGGGCTATGACATTGCCAATGAAGCAGCTAATTTAGGTGCATCGGTAATTTTGGTTTCTGGACCAACTCATTGTAAAATAACAAACAGTTCAATTGAGTTAATTTCAGTTACTTCTGCGGAAGAAATGTACGACGCTTGTCATGCTGTTTTTGATTCGGTTGATGTTGCAATTGCAGCAGCAGCAGTAGCAGATTACAAACCCAAAACAGTTGCAACTCAAAAAATTAAAAAGAGTACGGATGATTTTACAATTCAATTAGAAAAAACAAAGGACATACTTTTTTCATTGGGTCAGATTAAAAAGAATCAACTTTTGATTGGTTTTGCTTTGGAAACTGAAAATGAAATTGAGAATGCAAAGCTGAAAATTCAGAAAAAAAACTTAGATTTGATTGTTTTAAATTCGTTACAAGACGAAGGTGCTGGCTTTAAAAAAGAAACTAATAAAGTAACTTTTATTGATAAAAATTTCTTTTTAGAGCCGATGGATTTAAAACCGAAAGAAGCTGTTGCGACAGATATTTTAAACAAAGTCATTGCTCATTTTTATGAATAAATTCATTGCTGTACTAGCCTTTTTTTGTTTAGGTATTGCAAACGCGCAACAACTTAATTGTACGGTTACTATCAATACCCAAATGTTATCCAATACAAATCAGCAAGTTTACAAAACGTTAGAAACATCTATTGCCGATTTTGTAAATAATACCGATTGGACTGGTGCTGCTTTAAAGCAACATGAGAAAATTAGTTGCTCTATGTACATAACTTTAGCATCACAAAATTCAGATCAGTATTCAGGCACGATTCAAATACAGTCATCACGCTTAGTGTACAATTCGACGTACTCTTCTCCGATTTTTAATTTTAACGACAAAGATTTTAATTTTAATTATAGTGAATTTCAGAATTTATTATTTAACCCAACGACTTACGACGGTAATTTAGTATCTGTTTTGTCCTTCTATAGTTATATCATTCTAGGAATGGATGCAGATAGTTTTGCACCATTAGGAGGAAATCGCTACTTTGAAATTGCGCAAAACATTGCTAATGTTGCACAACAAGGTAGTTATAAAGGTTGGACGCAAGCTGATGGAACACAAAACAGATATTATTTAATTAATGATATGTTGGCTTCAATGTACAATGAGCTGCGTCAAACTTCGTATGCTTATAATACGGCCTTAGATTTAATGACACAAGATCAAAAAGTCGCTAAAGAAAAAATTGTTACCGCTATTTTGAATATAAAAAAGATAAATTCAGTTAAACCAAATGCCTTTTTAACTCGTGTTTTTTTTGATGCGAAATCAGATGAAATTGTTTCTATTTTTTCTGGTGGACCCACTATTCCTATTACCGATTTAGTCGATACTTTAAATAGAGTTTCGCCCTTGAATGCAACGAAATGGTCAGAAATTAAATTTTAACGGCTTCTTGCTTTCATTTTCTTCTTACCAAAATCTTTACTTATACTATATGATTACCTCACTTTCAATAAAAAATTATGCACTTATAGAAAAATTAGCGATTAATTTTTCTACTGGATTTTCTATTATTACTGGAGAAACGGGTGCGGGAAAATCGATTATTCTTGGCGCTATTGGATTGGTTTTAGGAAAAAGAGCTGATTTAGCTTCCTTGAAAAATAAAGACGAAAAGTGTATTATTGAAGCGCATTTTGACGTCTCAAAATATAATTTGCAATCTTTTTTTGAAGCGAATGATCTAGATTATGAAAATGACACTATTATAAGAAGAGAAATTCTACCTTCAGGCAAATCCCGTGCTTTTATCAATGACAGTCCTGTAAATCTGCAAGAATTGCAAGAGTTAAGCACGTTTTTAATTGACATTCACTCCCAACAACAAACGCAAGAATTATCAGACGAAGGGGTTCAGTTTAAAATCATTGACGCGATTGCTAATAATTCTGAAAGTATTACGAAATATCAAACGATACTAAAAACCTATAAAGCTGACAAAAGTAAATTGAATGCTTTGCTGAAAAGAAAAACAGAATCAGCAAAAGAGCAAGAATACAATACATTTTTACTGAGTGAATTATTAGAAGCCAAGCTCAAGTCTGGAGAACAAGAAGAATTAGAAGAAGAGTACGAGAAATTAAACAACGTTGAAATTATAAAAGAATCCATTGATAAGTCATTGCTTCTGGCAAATGAGGAGCAATTTGGTGTTTTTCATAGTTTGAATGAAATAAAAGTAGCGTTGCAGAAAATTGCACCATTCGCGACTGAATATAATGATTTCTTGGAACGAATTTCAAGTATTACAATAGACTTTGATGACGTTTCCAAAGAGTTAGAAAGTGCTTCAGAAAAATTATTGAATGATCCTTCGAGATTGGAATTTCTAAGTCAAAAATTACAGCTAATATTTAATTTGCAAAAGAAACATCAAGTAAATTCTGTCGATGAATTAATTGAAGTTCAAAGTAAATTAGAAAGCACGGTTTTAGAGTTAGGAAGTTTAGAAGAGGATATTGTAACGTACTCCAAATTAATTGAGAGAAAAACGATTGATTTAGATAGTCTTGCAGATAAAATCCATAAAAATAGAGACAAAGCGATTCCAGTTTTATCTCAAAAGCTAGTTACAATTTTAGAAACTTTAGGAATGTCCAATGTTCGTTTTAATATGGCATTGATTCCTTCTGAAACTTATTTCACTAACGGAAAAGAAGAATTACAATTTTTATTTTCTGCCAATAAAGGAACTGATTTCGGATTACTCAAAAAAGTGGCTTCGGGTGGAGAAATGTCTCGAATTATGCTGGCTGTAAAAGCAATTTTAGCACAATATTCTAAATTACCAACACTTATTTTTGATGAAATTGACACCGGAGTTTCTGGAGAAATTGCCATTAGAATGGGCGAAATTATGAAGGAAATGAGTAAGACTATGCAAATATTTGCAATTACCCATTTGCCTCAAATTGCAGCTAAAGGTGGTGCGCATTTTAAAGTCTTCAAATCATCCACTGCTGACGATACACAATCTGAATTAAAATTATTAAGCCCAGAAGAACGAGTGGTAGAAATAGCGCAAATGTTATCGGGATCAGTTGTTTCTGATTCGGCTTTAAATCATGCTAAAGCGTTGTTGAACTAAAAAATTGGGCTATATTTGTCCGTTAAAAAATACGGTTTATCACTTCGTAAAAAGTGAATAAAACATAATATTTATTTTTATAAAAATTAAAATAGTTATATAGTATGATCATAGAACCAAGAATGCGCGGATTTATTTGTTTGACATCACATCCTGATGGCTGCGAGCAAAATGTTAAAAATCAAATTAAATATGTACAGTCAAAAGGTGCTATTGACGGACCTAAAAAAGTATTAGTAATTGGTGCTTCAACTGGTTTTGGATTGGCTTCAAGAATAACAAGTGCTTTTGGTTCTGATGCCGCAACTATTGGCGTTTTCTTCGAAAAACCTCCAACAGAAGGAAAGACAGCTTCACCAGGATGGTACAATTCTGCCGCTTTTGAAAAACAAGCACACCAAGCAGGTTTGTACGCTAAAAGTATCAATGGAGATGCATTCTCTAATGAAATTAAAAATCAGACGCTAGCCTTAATCAAAGCTGATTTAGGACAAGTAGATTTGATTATATATAGTTTAGCCTCACCAGTACGCCAACACCCCACTACTGGCGTTTTACACCGTTCTACATTGAAGCCAATTGGAGGTGCTTTTTCAAATAAAACAGTAGATTTTCATACTGGAAAAGTTTCTGAAGTTTCAATTGAGCCAGCAACTGAAGAAGATATTGCCAATACCATTCAAGTTATGGGTGGAGAAGACTGGGCAATGTGGATTGATCAATTAAAAGCCGCTAATTTGTTGGCTCCTGGAGCTCAAACTGTAGCTTATTCGTATATAGGGCCATCAGTAACGGAGGCAGTTTATAGAAAAGGGACAATCGGTCGTGCAAAAGATCATTTAGAAGCAACTGCTTTTGAAATAACTGATAGTCTAAAAGACATAGATGGTAAAGCGTATGTTTCTGTAAATAAAGCATTGGTTACGCAAGCGAGTTCTGCAATTCCTGTAATACCATTGTATATTTCATTGTTATATAAAATCATGAAAGCAGAAGGTTTACATGAAGGTTGTATTGAGCAAATTCAGCGTTTGTTTCAAGCCAGATTGTATTCAGGTAATGCAGTTCCAACAGATGATAAAGGAAGAATTCGTATCGACGATTGGGAAATGCGCGACGATGTACAAGCAAAAGTAGCAGAGTTATGGAAGCAAGCCGAAACTGAAAATTTAGGAGAACTTGGAGATTTAGCGGGATATAAAAATGACTTTTTAAACTTGTTCGGATTTGCCTTTGAAGGTGTAGATTACGACGCTGAGACGAATGAAGTCGTGAAGATCGAAAGTATAGCTTAATTCGAAAAAAACAACAATGTATAATTTACTAAAGGGAAAAAGAGGTATTATTTTTGGTGCATTGGATGAAAATTCTATCGCATGGAAAACAGCTGAGCGCGTTTTTGAAGAAGGTGGTATCTTTGTTTTAACGAATTCTCCTGCCGCAATGCGTTTGGGTTCTATTGATGCGTTGGCTATAAAAACCAACTCAAAAGTGGTTCCAGCGGACGTTACATCTGTAACAGATTTAGAAAATTTAGCTGATCAAGCGGTTGAAATTTTGGGAGGTAAAATCGATTTTGTATTGCACTCTATCGGTATGTCTGTCAATGTTAGAAAAGGCAATCATTATACGGATGAGAATTACGATTTCACTCAAAAAGGGTGGGAGGTTTCGGCCCTTTCTTTTCACAAGGTGATGCAGGTTTTGTATAAAAAAGATGCAATGAACGAATGGGGAAGTATTGTTGGACTGAGTTACATGGCTGCTCAACGTGTTTTTCCTGATTACAATGACATGGCAGATAACAAAGCCTATTTAGAATCAGTAGCACGTAGCTTTGGTTATTTTTTTGGTAGAGATAAAAAAGTGCGTGTCAATACGATATCGCAATCTCCAACGCCAACAAGAGCTGGAAATGGAGTAAAAGGATTTGATGAGTTTATTTCTTTTTCTGAAAAAATGGCGCCGTTAGGAAACGCATCTGCTTTAGATTGTGCCAATTACATTGTTTCTATGTTTTCTGATCTAACTAAGAAAGTTACCTTACAGAATCTGTATCACGACGGAGGATTCTCAAACATGGGAGTAAGTCAAGCGATTTTAGAAGACTTTACTAAATAGTAATAAAATATATTTTTTGCAACAAAACCATCATCTTTTTAGGTGATGGTTTTTTTATGATATATCCTATCTTTGCGCTAAATTTTAGTAAATTATTCTAATAAATAATACCAATTATCGCATATGTTTTTCTCCTTAATTATTCCTGTTTACAATCGTCCTGACGAGGTAGATGAGCTTTTACAAAGTTTATCATCAAGTGAATATTCTAAACCATTTGAGGTAGTTTTGGTAGAAGATGGCTCGACAATTCCCTGTTTGGAAATAGCCGAAAAGTATTCGAATAAATTGAAAATTTCGTATTATTTTAAAGAGAATTCAGGACCTGGTGCCTCTCGAAATTTCGGAATGGAAAAAGCACAAGGTGATTATTTTATCATCTTTGATTCGGACTGTATTATTCCGTCCACTTATTTGTTAGAAGTTGAAAAAGCCTTAAATGACAATTATGTTGATTGTTTTGGTGGTCCAGATAGAGCGTTAGATAGTTTTTCGGATATTCAAAAAGCGATCAATTTTGCGATGACTTCCTTTTTAACAACAGGCGGAATAAGAGGAGGTTCTGAAAAAATAGGAAAATTTCAGCCCCGTAGTTTTAATATGGGATTGTCTAAAAAAGCATTTGAAGTATCTAACGGATTTGGAAATATTCACCCAGGCGAAGACCCAGATTTGACTATTCGGTTGTGGAACTTAGGTTTTGAAACTAGACTTTTTTCAGATGCCTATGTGTATCACAAACGCAGAATTGACTGGGAAAAATTTAGTATTCAAGTAAATAAATTTGGCAAAGCGCGACCTATTTTAAACAGTTGGTACCCAAAGTACAGTAAAATTACGTTCTTTTTTCCAACAATTTTTATTATTGGGTTGGTTGTTGCCGCGTTTTTAATGCTCATCAATCACGATTGGTTGCTGCAATTGTATTTTGTCTATTTTGTATTTATTTTTCTGGTTTCTACTTTTAAAAATAAAAGTTTAAAAATTGGAGCACTTTCAGTTGTGGCAGTATGGAAACAATTTTACGGTTACGGAGTCGGTTTTTTAGAATCCTTTATTAAGGTAATTGTTTTAAGAAAGAAACCGCAAGAAGCTTTTCCTAATTTATTTTTCAGAATATAATATGACAAAAATAATCGGTTTGACGGGAGGAATTGGAAGTGGTAAAACCACAATTGCTAAAATGTTTGCCGAATATGGCATTCCAGTCTACATTGCAGACGATGAAGCAAAGCAGTTAATGCAGTCAGAAGAACTTGTCTCGGCTATTTTTAAAAAGTTCGGCAGCAGTATTTTTGACGATGGAAAACTAAATAGAGCCAAATTGGCCGCCATTGTTTTTAATGATGCTGAAAAACTAAAACTGTTGAACGAAATTGTACATCCCGCAGTAAAAAAGCATTTTGAAAAGTGGTTGTTGGGCCATAATGATCAATTATATGTCATTTATGAAGCAGCTATTTTGTTTGAAAGTGGACGTTATAGGGATTGTGATTACATAATTACCGTAAATGCTCCAGTGGATGTTAGAATTCAACGGGTTATGCAAAGAGATAATTCGTCAAAGGAGGAAGTTTTAAATCGGATAAATATGCAATGGAATGACCTACAACGTTCCGAAAAAAGCAATTTTGTAATCAATAACATTGATATAGTTGCGGTAAAACAAGAAATTGTTAAAATTCTTAAAATTTTAGATATTAAACAAAATGATTCTTAAATGTTAATATTTGGTTAATGCATTATTCTGTATAATGTTAAAATATTAATTTTGTTTCGATGAATAAATTATTTTTTAGAATACTAGTTCTATTAATGAGTCTCTCTTTAATAGGAATTATACTAGTTCAGGTTTATTGGTTTAATAATTCGTTTCAAAACAATGACGAACAATTCAAATTTCATGTAAAACAGGTTATTGGAGAAGTTGCGCAAAAGTTACAACAGCAAGAAGCTTATAGTTTTTACGACAAGTACAACCACATAAAAGACAGTACAGGAAAATTGCCTCAGCGAGATGATTTGTCTGAATTTTTTTATATTCAAAAAAACAGAAAGACCAATAAAACTATTGTTTACTCCAATAGCATTATAACCGAGGATTACAAAATCAACGGCTCGCTCTTTGACAAAAGATTTAATAATGAACGATTCAAAAACTTTAGCTCTAAGCGGGTTACCGAAGTTTTTAATGACAATTCAATAGATAATTCTTCTCTTGATGTAAGTGTTATTCCAGATGTGAAGATTGAGAAATCGGGTAACTTAGAAATATTAGATAATGCGCAGTTCGAAATTTTCTATAAAGACATTGCTTCTGCAATGCCAATTAATGAAAGAGTTTCATCAGATAAAGTTCAAAAATTATTAAAGAAACAATTAGAAGAGTACGGAGTAAAGACAAAATTTGAATTTGGTATTTACAGTAGTGGAATTGCTACTAAAATAAAATCCTCCAATTTTGCGTTTATTAGGGATTTAACCTATACCATTCCAGTATTTACTGATAATGAAGGAAATAGTAAATATGAGCTGATGGTCACGTTTCCTCATAAAAAACGATTCTTATTATCGGAGTTAGTTAGTATTACAATACTGTCAATTATTTTTACATTAATCATAATAATCGCGTACTCTAGTGCATTAAATCAGTTGATCCGACAACGTCATATTGATGAGATTAAAACAGATTTTATCAATAACATGACGCATGAGTTTAAAACACCCATTGCAACGATCAATTTAGCTTTGGATGCGATTAAAAACCCGAAGATTATAGATGATAAAGAAAAGGTTTTTAGGTACTTACAGATGATTCGTGATGAAAATAAGCGAATGCATGCGCAAGTAGAAAACGTTTTGCGTATATCTAAATTAGAGAAGCGAGAATTAGACATTACAAAAGATCCTGTTAATATTGAAGATATTATTAATGATGCTATTGAGCATGTAAGCTTAATATTAGAAGACAGACACGGAAAAGTAAGTACGAATTTTGGTGCTTTGAGAACAACTGCTTTGGTTAACGAAGTACATTTTACAAACGTGATCGTAAATATTTTAGAAAATGCAATAAAATACACGCCAACTGTTCCTGAGATTCAAATTTTCACAGAAAATGTTAAAGACATGATTCTGATAAAAATCAAAGATAACGGTCAAGGGATGAGTAAAGTTGCTCAGAAGCGCGTTTTTGAAAAGTTTTATAGAGAACATACAGGAGATTTACATAACGTAAAAGGACACGGTTTAGGACTGTCGTACGTAAAAAGAATAGTAGAAGATCATAATGGTCAAGTCTATGTAGAAAGCGAAAAAGGGAAGGGTAGTACCTTTATAATAAAAATACCACTAATAAATTAATATTATGGAAAATAACAATAAAAGAATACTTTTAGTAGAAGATGATCTTAATTTTGGAGCGGTTCTTAAAGACTACTTAATGTTGAATGACTTTGACGTTACTCTGGCAAAGAATGGTATGGAAGGATTTGAAAAATTCAAAAAAGATGTATACGATCTTTGTATTTTGGATGTGATGATGCCGTATAAAGATGGTTATACATTAGCAAAGGAAATTCGTGAAAAAAATAGCGAAGTGCCAATTATTTTTTTAACTGCAAAATCTATGAAAGAGGATGTGTTGAAAGGATATAAAGCTGGTGCTGACGATTACTTGAATAAGCCTTTTGATTCAGAAGTTTTATTGATGAAAATTAAAGCAATTATTCAAAGAAAATCATCTGACATCAAAACAGAACAAGTACAGTTCGAATTTAATATTGGGAGATTCCATTTGAATTCAAAATTGAGATTTTTAACCTTTGATACGGATGAGCCAACTAAATTGTCTCCGAAAGAAAATGAGTTATTGAAAATGCTTATTTTACATGAGAATGACTTAATGCCACGAGAATTAGCTTTGACAAAAATTTGGAGAGATGATAACTACTTTACTTCAAGAAGTATGGACGTTTATATTGCTAAGCTTAGAAAATACTTAAAACCGGATGAAAACGTTGAAATTTTAAACATTCACGGTGAAGGTTTTAGATTAGTTGTAAAAAACAAAGTGACTGTTTAAGTTTCGCTTTAACTATTATATTTTAAAATGGGGTTTTCTAAACCCCATTTTTTATTTTAAAAAATTAGACATTAGTTTCTTCACAGAATCTTTTACCTTTGTCGCATGAATACAAAAAATATACTTTCTAATTTAGGGATTTCAAACCTGAATGAAATGCAAGAAGTTGCTCAAGATACGATCTTGAATGACAACAATACGTTATTGTTATCTCCAACGGGCTCGGGTAAAACGTTAGCTTTTTTATTACCTGTTTTACAGTTATTACAACCAGAAATTTTATCGGTACAATGTTTAATTTTGGTTCCTTCACGAGAATTGGGATTGCAAATTGAGCAAGTATGGAAAAAAATGGCAACCGATTACAAAGTCAATATTTGTTACGGAGGCCACTCGATCGATACCGAAATTAAGAACTTAAGTAATCCGCCAGCAGTTTTAATTGGCACGCCAGGAAGAATAGCAGATCATATCGACAGAGAAACGTTTAGAACAGATAAAATTCAGACTTTAATTTTAGATGAATTTGATAAGTCGTTGCAATTAGGATTTCACGAACAAATGTCTTTTATCATCGGAAAATTGAGCAAACTAAACAAACGTGTTTTGGTTTCTGCTACTTCTGATATTGAAATTCCAAAATATACAAGAGTGATCAATCCTACCGTCTTGGACTTCTTGACTGAGGAAGAGAAAATCAATCTCTCTACAAAGTTAGTGGTATCAAAGGATAAAGATAAATTGGGATCCCTATTTAATTTGATTTGTTCTTTAAAATCAGAAGCAGCGATAGTTTTTTGCAATCACCGTGACGCTGCAGAGCGCATTAGCGACACTTTAAACGAAAAAGGTATTTATTCGACGTATTATCATGGCGGCATGGACCAAGACGAAAGAGAACGCGCATTGATTCAGTTTAGAAATGGTAGCATGAGTTATTTAATTACGACTGATTTGGCTTCGCGAGGCTTGGATATTCCAGAGATGAAACATGTTATTCATTACCACTTGCCTTTAAAAGAAGAAGAATTCACCCATAGAAATGGTCGTACTGCTCGTATGCAAGCAAAAGGGACAGCGTATGTATTAATTCACGAAAGTGAAAAAAAGCTGGACTACGTTGATTATAAAATGGATGTGATGGATGTAAGTGCTGCCACTACTTTACCAAAACCACCCGAATTTCAGACCATATACGTTAGTGGTGGAAAGAAAAATAAATTAAATAAAATTGATATTGTTGGTTTCTTTTCTCAAAAAGGGAATTTAGAAAAAGGAGATTTAGGTTTAATAGAAGTCAAAGATTTTATTTCGTTTGCAGCAGTCAGATTTAATAAAGTACAAGATTTGCTAAAAAATGTCAGAGACGAAAAAATGAAGGGCAAAAAATTTAAAATTGAAGTAGCTCGGAAAGTAATAAAAAGAGAAGAATAAAAAGAGAAGAATAAATTAGATACCATTCGATATAATAAATATCGAATGGTATTTTTTATTTAAAAATTTGTTTCTCCGATCTCAATAAGTTTTGAACCCAATAGCAGCAAGCAACCGCTATTAATCCCAAGGTTCCCATAAAAAACCAGTTCGCTTGATAGCCAAGATCTGCAATAATTTCGAATCCAACTTTCGAGCTAACAATATGTGCCAAGCTAAAGCTCATAGTGTACAATGCCATGTAGCGACCCTCTTGTCCTTTTGGAGCACGACTTAAAGCAAAAGCATTGGCAAATGGAAAAGCAAAAATTTCTCCTATAGAAATCAAGATCATGGCAATTACAAGCATTCCTGCCCAAAAATTAAAAAGTAAGGTGTAAAAACTGGTCGCCATTAAAAAAGTTCCCCACAAAACAATTTTAATTTTAGAACTGTCTTTTCTAACTAGATATCCAACAATTGGCATTTCTAGTGCAAAAATTAACAAGCCATTTAAGGTCATTAATAAGCCAGTCTGCAGTTCAGACAAGCCAAATTTTTCGTTGTGGTACAGAGGTAAAGAGGTAAACAATTGAAAAAAAATCATTGCAGTAGCAAAGCTCACAAACAAAAAAGCCCAGAATACTTTATCTTTAAATACCGATGTTGTAACCGCTTTTTCTTCGTCGTGATTTTCAAATGCCGACTTTTTCTTTTCTTTTACCAATAATGCAAAAACAGTAATGGCAACTATGCAAGAGGTTCCATCTACCCAGAACAAACCATTATACCCGATGTTCATAATGATTAAACCACCTAAAGCGGGGCCAGCAGCAAAACCCAAGTTTACGGCCAAGCGAACCAAGGTCAAAGCTCGTGTTCTGTTTTCGGGTTTGGCGTACGCGCCGAGCGAAACAAACATAGCAGGTCGAAACATATCGGCAAGAACCATAATTCCGAACATTCCAAAACATAATCCTGCGAAAGAAGTGATGTATTGTATTGTAAAAAGACACAATCCGCTAGAAAATAAACTAAACACCATTATTTTGTAGAAGCCAATTTTATCAGATAATTTACCGCCCAGCCAAGAGCCTAACATCGAGCCAAGTCCAAAGCAAACCATAATCCATCCGACTTGATTATAAGTGAAGTTTAAATCTTCCTTGAGATATTTAGATAAAAAAGGAAGTACCATCGTTCCTGCGCGATTGATGAAAGTGATAAGTGCTAAAATCCAGATTTCTCTAGAAAATCCACGAAAATTATTAAGATAACGTTGAAAAGCAGTTGTTCGCATTAAGTCATAAAATATCGGTGCAAAGTTAAACAAGTTTGTACTTCACTAACCTTGTGGCTTTGTTTCTTTTAAAGTATTTTTGCTAAAAATAATAGAATGAAAAAAAGTATTGTGATTTTGTTCTTTCTACTGGCTCAAATTACTTTGGCACAAGCTGCATTTAGTACAAGCGAATCACAGCGATTTCAAACAAAAATTAATGCTGAATATGCAGATGCTGCAACCAGCCCGCTATTGGCTGAAGATTTAAAAGATTTTCAAAGATTAGCTTTTTATTCAATTGATGAAAAATTTATCGTGACGGCAAAATTAATTAGATCAAAAGGGGAAAAGCCATTTGATATGAACACCTCGACTGCAAGAACCCCAAAGTACATTAAATACGGCACTCTTTATTTTAGCATCGATGAACAGAATTTGAAATTAAGTATATATCAAAATATAGAACTTTCTAAAAAGCCAGGTTACGAAGAGCATTTGTTTTTACCTTTTTCTGATCTTACTTCGGGAAAGGAAAGTTACATTGGAGGAAAATACATTGATTTAAAAATTCCAAAAGATGACACTATCGTAATCGATTTTAATCAGTCTTATAATCCGTATTGCGCATATAATTCTAAATATTCGTGTCCGATTGTTCCTTTAGAAAATGATCTTAATGTTGCAATTGAAGCTGGCGTTAAAAAATTTCACAACTAATGCAGTTTTTTAATTGTCACACCCATCAATCTTTAGTCAAAGAAGGTGTTTTGGATTTAGTGAATCAATATCCAAAGGAATTTGATGAAAAAATAGCTTTTTATTCAATAGGAATTCATCCGTGGTACATTGAAGAAAGTTCAATTGCTGCTGAGCTACTAGTAATTGAAGAAAAACTGCAAACTGCAAACTGTTTGGCTTTAGGAGAATGCGGTTTAGACAAACGAATTGAAGTCGCTTTTGAACTACAAGAAAAAGTTTTTGAACAACAACTGCTATTAGCCGAAAAACATCAAAAACCAGTGATTATTCATTGCGTTGCCGCTTTTCAAGAGGTAATTGCTATTGCAAAAAAGTTAAAAATTAGTGTTCCGCTTATTATTCATGGTTTTTCAAAAAACACGCAAGTGGCACAACGACTTCTAGCAAACGGTTTCTATCTTTCCTTTGGAAAATACTTACTAAAAAACCCAGAATTAGAAAGTGTTTTTCAGAAGATACCAGACGAGCGTTTTTTCTTAGAAACGGATACGTTGTCTGAATCAATCGAGGAAGTATATGCATTGGCAGCAAAATATAAAAATAAATCAATTATTGAGTTGCAAGCTACCATTGCAGCTAATTTTAAAAATGTATTTCAGAGATAAGATAGAATCCTTATTTCTAAACAAAATAATAAAACACATTACGTATGGCAGAATGGACGGAAAGAGCCGAGCTTTTATATACAAAAGAAGGATTAAATAATTTAATAAATGCTAACGTCTTAATCGTTGGTATGGGCGGAGTTGGCTCTTTTGCAGCCGAATTTTTAGCAAGAGCTGGAGTTGGAAAAATGACTATTGTTGATGGAGATGTGGTTGATATTACCAATATAAACCGACAATTACCTGCGTTGCATTCGACAATTGGACAAGCTAAAATAACTATTGTTGGCGATCGTTTGATGGATATTAATCCAGAATTGCAATTGACTCGAGTAGAAGAGTTTTTATCTCCCGAACGAGCTTTTGAAATTGTTATTCCAGAATTTGACTACGTAATAGACTGCATCGATAGCATCACACCAAAATTAAATTTGATAATGGGTGCCAAACGAAATAGAGTAAAAATTATCAGTTGCATGGGAGCAGGTGGAAAAATGATAGCTTCAAAAGTAAAAGTTGCTGATATCTCAAATACAATGAATTGTTTTTTTTCCAAAACGATTCGTAAGCGTTTAAAGGAAGTAAATATCAATAAATTAAAAGTAGTTTTCTCTTCTGAAATTCAAGATGAAAATAGTTTGAAACTAACTGATGGGTCTAATTTTAAAAAGTCTTTTTACGGTACCAACAGTTACATGCCTGGATTATTTGGTTTGTATGCGGCTGAAACTGCAATTCGTTATTTGTTGAAAAGAGATAAGTGAGTAGTAAGGCTTTAGTATTCAAATTTTAATCTTTAAATTCAATAGATGAATTATAATTAAAAGAAAATCATTTACACAATCACCGTATACTTTTACTGCTTTAAAAAAAGCTATACGTATTTGAGCCCTGAAAAAAATAAAAAAAATAAAAAATGATAAAAACAGTAATATTTGATATGGATGGCGTGATTGTTGATACCGAACCGGTACATTACTACGCGTATCATGAGCAATTTAAAGAATTAGGAATTGAGGTTACTGATGAAATGTATGCTTCGTTTACAGGATTTTCGACTCGAAACACGTTTCAAAGATTAAAGGAATCATTTGTTATTTCGCACGAAGTAGAGGATTTGATTCAACGTAAAAGAGCTATATTTAATGATGCTTTTGACACCAAAGAAGATTTGTATTTGTTGGACGGAGTAGAGGATTTGATAAAGGATTTGCATGGCAACGGCATACAATTGATTTTGGCATCGTCCGCTTCGAAAGTAACAATTGCACGAGTTTTTAATCGGTTTAATTTACACCAATATTTTACTGATATAGTAAGTGGTGAAGATTTTCCGCAATCAAAACCTGATCCCGCAATCTTTTTGCATGCTGCTTCGTTATCGACTGCGCCAAAAGAGAATTGTATAGTAATTGAAGACAGTACCAACGGAATTAAAGCAGCCAATGCAGCAGGAATTTTTTGTATCGGTTACGACAGTGAACATTCGAAAATGCAGGATCTCAGTTTAGCAGATTTAGTAATTAAACATTTTTCGGAATTAAATTTTAAAAACATAGCACAATTACAGTAAGATATTAGGTTTAATTTAACTAGCGATATTCTTTTGTATTTGTAAATTTGAACAAATAAATAAACTATCATGAGAAAATTATTTTTTGCACTAGCGATTATTTTAGCGCCATTTGCTTTGCAAGCACAAATTAAAACACCAGCTTCTAGTCCAAAAGGAGTTGTAAGTCAGGTCGTTGGTTTGACAGATGTAGAAATAGTGTACTCTAGACCAAGTGCTAGAGGTAGAGCTGTTTTTGGTAATTTGGTACCTTTTGGGAAATTGTGGAGAACAGGTGCGAACGAAAATACAATTATATCTTTTAGTGATGATATTGTTATTGATGGCAAGACATTGAAAAAAGGAAAATATGCTTTATATACCATTCCGAGAATTGAAAGTTGGGATGTTATTTTTTACAAAACGACAGATAACTGGGGATTACCAGAAGAATATAGCGAGGCCAACGTAGCTTTAAAAACAACGGTTAAGGAAGAATCTTTATCCAAAGCTGTAGAGACTTTTACGGTAGGAATTAATAATATTGATCCAAACTCTAACTATGCACATTTAGATATTGCTTGGGAGAATTCTTCAGTATCTATGAAATTTGATGTGCCAACTGCAAAAATAGCGTCTGAAAGTATGGAAAGAGTCCTTTCTGGGCCGACAGCAGCAGATTACTTTGCAGCAGCGCAGTACCTATATCAAATAAAAGGCGATATCAACAAATCGAGAGAATATGTAGACAAAGCTTTGGATTTAACTAAAGAACAGCCGTTTTATTATAATCGTTTAAAATCATTGATTCAAGCGAGACAAGGAGATAAAAATGGTGCAATCTCAACTGCTAAAGTTTCATTAGCTGCTTCTGAAGCCGCAGGAAATCAAGATTATGTAAAAATGAATAAAGACAGTATTTCAGAGTGGAGTAGATAAGTGTTATTTATTTATAAATTATAAAAAAAAGGTTTGACTTGTAAAAAAGTCAGACCTTTTTTTCGTTTTAAACGTTCTTAATTTTTCTCCAAAAATATCGTTGATCCGATCGCGGTTATTCTTCAATAGGATTGTCGTGCTGAATATTTTACAATTATTTTAGCACTTTCTGTACGAACTGCAGCACGTAATTTTTGTAAGTTTATGATAATGAAAGTAGTATTACTTCAGTTTGATGAGAAATATTTTCCTAAATAATTTTGCTCAACAGATAATTCTAAAACAGTTCAAATGCAAAAACCAAATAATAGACTTTCCAATCAAACGTGTATAGTAACAGGTGCTAATTCTGGAATTGGAGAAGCAGTCGCTACAGCTATTGGTCGAGATGGAGCCAATGTGGTTATTAATTACGTATCGCATCCAGAAATTGCAGAAGAAATTGCTCATAAAATTTCAATTGATAATTTATGCGGTGATGCGATTGCTGTAAAATGCGATGTGAGTAAAGAAAGCGAAGTTATAGCACTATTTAAACAAACGATTAATCACTTTGGAACGGTCGATATTTGTGTTCCAAACGCAGGTTTGCAACGCGATGCTGCCTTACACGAAATGGAATTAAAAGACTGGCAGTTGGTGTTGGATGTGAATCTTACCGGACAATTTTTGTGTGCTAGAGAAGCAATTCGTGAATTTTTACATCGAGGTATGCGTCCAGAAGTATCCCGCTCCCTCGGCAAAATTATCCAAATGAGTTCAGTTCATCAGTTAATTCCTTGGGCTGGTCATGCTAACTATGCGGCGAGTAAAGGAGCGATTAATATGCTAATGCAAAGTATATGTCAAGAATATGCACCACATAAAATAAGATGCAATAGCATCGCTCCTGGAGCGATACAAACCCCAATCAACAAAAACGTTTGGGGAAATCCAGAAGCATTAAATGACTTAAATAAATTAATTCCGTACAAACGAATTGGTGTTCCAGAAGATATTGGTAGCACAGCCGTATGGTTGGCTTCAGATGAATCTGAATACATTAACGGAACGACCATTTTCGTAGATGGCGGAATGACTTGTTATCCTGGTTTTACGACTAACGGCTAATTCAAAAAAAAAACAAACTATGCATTTGCAAGAACAAAATAGAATCGACGAAAATTATAAGAAAGATAAAGACTGGTTGCATTGGGGGCCGTATTTGAGTGAAAGACAATGGGGAACTGTTCGTGAAGATTATAGCGTGGATGGAAGTGCATGGGACTATTTTCCGCACGACCACGCTCGCAGTCGCACATACCGTTGGGGTGAAGACGGTATGGCTGGCATTTCAGACAAGTATTGCAATGTTTGCTTTGGCGTTACTTTATGGAATGGCAAAGATCCAATATTAAAAGAACGTCTTTTTGGTTTAACCGGACCAGAAGGAAACCATGGTGAAGATGTAAAAGAATTGTACTACTATCTTGAAAACACACCTACGCATTCGTACATGAAACATTTGTACAAATACTCTCAAAACGAATTTCCATACGATTGTTTGGTTAGCGAAAACAAAAAGCGTGGTAAAGATGATTTAGAATTTGAATTATTAGATACCGGAATTTTTGAAAACAATCAATATTTTGATGTATTTACCGAATATGCTAAAGCCGATTCTGAAGATATTTTAATCAAAATTACAATCGAGAACCGACATGAATTTGCAGCTGATATTCACGTTGTACCAACGCTGTGGATTCGTAATTATTGGAGCTTTAGAGAACAAGAAAATAAACCTGTCATAAAGAGAGAAACGAAAAACGGAAATGACTACGTTTCTGTATCACACGAATATGTTGGCGATTATAATTTTTATTTTGATCAAGCAGATCGACTTTTATTTACCGAAAACGAAACCAATAGCGAACGCATTTATGGGACGGCAAACAGCCAACCTTTCAAGAAAGATTTTTTTCATGACGCGATTATAAATAACGATTTTACCTTAAGTTCTACTAAAACAGCCGGAACTAAATTTGCGCCGTTATATGTAGTTTGCGTCGAAGGTAAGAGTTCGGTTACCATTCAACTGCGACTGTCAAAAGAAGAGTTAGAAAATCCGTTTGATTCAAGTTTTAATGCTACTTTTTCAAAACGGATTGCAGAATCTGATGCTTTTTATGCCGCAATCACAAAATCTAAAAATAAAGAACACCAACAAATTCAAAAACAAGCTTTTGCAGGTTTGTTGTGGAGTAAGCAATATTATAATTACGATGTAGAAACGTGGCTTTTAGGTGATCCAAAGCAACCAAAACCGCCAGAGCAACGTTGGGAAGGACGCAATACAAATTGGAAAACACTTAGAAACCATGATATTATATCGATGCCTGATGCTTGGGAATATCCGTGGTATGCCTCTTGGGATTTGGCCTTTCATTGCGTGACTTTTGGGCTTATTGATCCCGATTTTGCCAAAAATCAGTTATTGCTTTTTACAAAAGAATGGTATATGGCGCCTAACGGGCAAATACCAGCTTACGAGTGGTCTTTTAGCGACGTTAATCCGCCAGTTCAGGCTTGGGCTGCTTTGCAAATTTTTAAAAATGATCGCGACAAAACAGGCAAAGGTGATGTTAATTTTTTAAAGAGAATGTTCAACAAATTAGCACTTAATTTTACATGGTGGGTCAATCGATTGGATACGAACGAAAATAATGTATTTGAAGGAGGCTTTTTAGGTCTAGATAATATTGGAGTTTTTGATCGCAGTCACGGAATTCTTGGAAAGGGAAAGTTAGAGCAAGTAGATGGTACCTCCTGGATGGCTTTATATTGTTTGAATATGCTAGAAATGAGTTTAGAAATCGCAATGGTCGACGAAACCTATGAAGATATGGCGACCAAGTATTTTGGGCATTTTGTCTTTATTGCCGAAGCTTTAAATCAAATAAGTAAAGAATATGTAGGAACTTGGGATGAAGTTGATGGTTTTTTTTACGATAAATTGGTAATGCCCGATGGCGAATATATACCGATAAAAGTACGTTCTATAGCGAGTTTATTGGCGATGGTAGCTTTATTGTGCATTAAAAAAGAAACACTCGATCAGTTGCCTAAGTTTAGCAAAAGTGTGGATTGGTTTAAAAAGCACCGGGCTGATAATTTAAAATTTCCCGTTATTCAAGAATATGCCGCTGGAGGTGATTTATTGTTGTCGCTTGTTCCCAAAGACCGAATGCAAATATTAGCTAAAACAGTTTTAGATGAAAATGAATTTTTGAGTCCGCATGGGCTGCGTTCATTATCCAAAATTCATAAGGACCCATACAACATTTCGATTCAAGGTGTTAAGTATTGTATCAATTATGAGCCCGCTGAGTCGACGAGTTCACTTTTTGGAGGGAATTCAAATTGGCGGGGACCCGTTTGGATGCCGCTGAATTATCTTTTTATTCAAGCCTTAGTTGAATATTATAAGTACACCGATTTAGTAAAAGTGTCCTTTCCAAACAACGCCACCAATGAATTGGATTTAAAACAAATTAGTATCGAATTGAGTAAAAGAATTATAAGTGTTTTTGAGAAAGATGCTGATGGAAACCGGCCAATTAATCAACTACACGCTGAGCAATACAGAGATTCAAATTTTGAAGAATTGATTTTGTTTTACGAATATTTCAGTGGAGAAAACGGACGAGGTGTCGGAGCTTCGCATCAAACGGGTTGGAGTGCTTTGGTAGCTAATTTAATTAATGAAATTCAGTAATATGGTCGAAGATGCAATGCAAAAAGAGTGGATTATTACCAATGGTTTAGGAGGGTATGCTTCGGGAACTGTCGCAGGAAGCAATTCGCGTTGTTACCACGGCCTACTAATTGCCGCTTTAGAACCACCAACGAATCGTAAAACTTTTTTGGCGAAAATTGAAGAGCGCGTTTTAATAAATGAAATGTATCATGATCTCTCTTGTAATCAATATAAAGAAACTATTTATCCTAAAGGGCTAGATTATTTGAAAAATTTTGAACCTAAACCTTTTCCCAAATGGAATTATCAAGGAGAAAATTGGAAAGTGGTGAAGAACGTTTTGATGCCACAAAAAGAAAATACTACTTTAATTTATTATAAAAACGTAGGAGATCAAACCATCGATTTGGAGCTGCATCCGCTTTATTCCTTTGCTGATTTTCATACTACTTTTCAAGAAAATACCGAAACTGATTTCTATTCTGAGTTCAGTGAAAATAGTTTTAAAACCTATGCCAAATATGGTGCACAACCGTTCTTTACTGCTTGGAGTAAAGGTATATTTACGGAAAATAGATCGTGGTACAAAGACATACAATTAGCAGTAGAGAAGGAACGCGGTTTACCTGATTCGACTGATTATTACAGAATAGGCTATGTGACATGCAGGTTGAAACCTGACGAAGAAATTATACTGTCATTTTCTGTAGATGAAATAACAAAATCGGTAGCTATAAGTCAAAAGTATAAAAAGACTATTACAGCTTCAGAAGACTTTTATTCTCCAAAAAATGAAGGTTTTTATACTGATTTATTGGCGTCGGGCAAGCAGTTTTTGGTGTACCGACAATCGACTCAAAGCGATTCGATAATTGCCGGTTATCATTGGTTTTCAGACTGGGGAAGAGACACGATGATTGCAATGCGAGGTTTGACCATTTCGGTTGGCGATCAAAAAGCATCAAAATCTATCTTAAAAACTTTTCTCGAATATGTAGATCAGGGAATGTTGCCAAATCGATTTCAAGACAACGCTTCTGATCAAGTAGAGTACAATACAATAGATGCAACACTTTGGCTTTTTGTGGCTTTATACGAGTATCATCAGCGTTTTGCAGATACGGAATTTATGGAGCAAAACAGCAGTATTCTACAATCGATTTTACAAGCGCATCTTGACGGGACAAGATATAATATTCACGTAACAGAACAAGGATTTTTGTACGGAGGTCAAGCAGGTGTACAATTAACGTGGATGGACGCAATTGTTGACGGTACCGTAATTACACCCAGAATAGGTTGTCCTGTAGAAATAAACATGCTCTGGTATAACGCTTTGCAGATTTATAAGTTATTTTGCAAAAAATTAAATCACGAATTAAATCACGAGTTCTTAGAAGTTATTTCTTCATTTGAGGTTAATTTTTCGAAGTACTTTATCAATTCTGAAGGAACATTATATGATGTTATTGTTCCAAATACTTCAGCAGATACTAGTTTTCGTTCCAATCAAATTTATGCCTTGAGTTTGCCTTTTACAGTTTTAAATCAAGCGCAGCAAAAGATAATTTTTGAAGCGCTCAAGTACAAATTATGGACTCCATTTGGTTTGCGAACTTTAGCCGAAGATGATGCTCAATTTATAGCGGTTTACGAGGGAAATCAATGGAATAGAGATCATGCTTACCATCAAGGTACGGTCTGGCCGTTTCTGTTAGGTGAGTATTACCAAGCTTTTTTTAAGTTATACGGTAATTCAGAAGAAAATAGAAAGCGTGTAGTTGATGAATTAAAAGAACTGCGAGCGCATTTTTATGTTGAGAACGGATTGCATTGCATTTCTGAAATCTTTGATGGTGCCCTTCCGCTTGACGGAAAAGGATGCATTCAACAAGCATGGTCGGTTGCGGCTATATTAAAGTTGTATGCTGATTTTGAATTGCATACAATTGATAGTAACTCGATTTAGAATTTTATCTTATTTGAGAGCCGTGAATAGGAAATGTTTTTTTTGATATTGAAACTGATATTTATCCTATTTTGATGTGTTAGAATCAATTATTTTTGAACGTTTAGTACCATTTTTACTACTGTTTTAAACACATCAAACGTGGTATTCTCTTATAATGGAAACGGAAATTGAAGAAACTTTTTCGTAATATTACTTTATTAATTTATCAGCAATGCGAAAAATAAAATTTAAAAAAGTACGAAAAATAAATCCTAGTAAATTAGAATATACTGGAAGCCATAAGAGTGCTGATTCTGAAATGCAACTGTTTGTGTATGATGAAGCTTCGATTGTTGATTATGAGGATATTAAAATTTCTGAATTCGCCGATAAACTTGATTTTACTAAAAATAACTGGCTTAATTTACACGGACTAAATGACACCGAAAAATTAAAAGCTATTGCGAATTTTTTTAAAACGGATGATTTTATTCTTGCCGATATTTTAAACACCAATAAACGAACTCGCTTTCAAGAACAAACAGACAGTTTGTTTTTTATAATTAAGTCAATTTTACCTTCTGAAAACTCAGACGATATTCATGTAGAGCAAATTAGTTTTCTCGTTAAAAAAGGAGTTTTAATTTCGTTTCAAGAAAAGCGTAGTGATTTTTTCACGCATATCAGAGAAAGATTGCGAACTAATGCTGGAATTGTGCGCTCTAAAAGAGTTGACTATTTACTTTATCTCTTATTAGATGCTGTAATGGAAAACTTTTACATTACAATTGAAGACGAAGAAGATAAAATTGAGAAGCTAATTTCCTTAACTAAAACAGACTCGAATCCTGCTATATTGGAGCGAATTGAGAAGCACCGCGACAATTTTCATTTTTTAAAACGTGCTATTATTCCGCTACGGGATTCGCTTTACGATATAAAAAGCATCAAGCAAGACAATACGTTTAATGCCGTCGAAAAACATAATTTTAACTTTTTCTCGCGTTTGCACCAAAAGAGCTTAGAGCTTTTAGAACAAATTGAATCAGATATGAATTTGTTAGAAAGTGCTTCTAATTTTTATTTTTCGGCTCAAAATCATAAGATGAACGAAATAATGAAAACGTTGACGATTGTATCGGCAACCTTTATTCCGCTTACCTTTATAGTCGGTATTTACGGAATGAACTTTACGAATATGCCCGAACTAGATTATAAATATGGCTACTATGTCGTTCTGGGAGTCATGGCATTGCTGGTCGTTGCGCTAATTATTTATTTCAAAAAGAGAAATTGGTTTTAATTCAACTTAAAATTATAAAATAACAATAAATTATTTCACACATAAAATAGAATAAAATGAATAAAGCAATTTATATCGCAACAAGTGAGCAGAATAGCGGTAAATCAATTGTAACGCTCGGTTTAATGAGTATGTTAATGGGCAAAATGGCAAAAGTGGGCTATTTTAGACCCATTATCGAAGATTTTGTAGATGGAGAAGTAGACAATCATATCGAGACGGTGCTAACTCATTTTAAATTAGATATGACTTTTGACGATGCGTATGCGATTACCAAAAGCAAACTCATCAAGAAGAAGAACAAAGGGAAAATGGGCGAAGTTCTTGATTTAATTATTGAAAAATATAAAAAATTAGAAGAGCGTTTTGACTTTGTTTTAGTCGAGGGCACCAGTTTTACAGGCGAAGCAACTGCGATCGAATTGGACTTAAACGTACTGATTTCTAAAAATTTAGGAATACCTGTTTTGATTCTTACTTCTGGCGTTGGCAAAACTTTAGATGACTTTTTGGATAGTACTTATATGGTCTACGATTCTTTTAAAGTTAGAGAAGTAGAGGTGGTAGCCATTATTGCGAATAAAATACAATTAGAAAATATTGGTTTGGTAAATGAAAGTCTAGAAAAGACACTACCAAGTTCTGTATTAGTAAGTACGATTCCTATTATTTCGACTTTAAGTCATCCTACAATTCAAGAAATTGTAAACGAACTGGATGCTAAAGTGCTTTTTGGAGAAAATCATCTAAACAATCAAACTGGCCATTTTAGCGTTGGAGCAATGCAATTACACAATTATTTAATTCACCTTGGTCCAAATGCGCTTGTAATTACGCCAGGAGACCGAGCCGATATTATTATGGGTGCTTTGCAAGCCAATGAGTCGGCAAATTATCCATCGGTTTCAGGAATTGTACTTACGGGAAATATTATTCCAGAGGAGAGTATTTTAAAATTGATAGAAGGTTTATCAACCGTTGTACCGATTATTGCGGTAGATGGCGGTACATATAGCATTGTGAATAAAATTGGAGCCATACAATCTCAGATTTATGCCAGTAATGTTCAAAAAATAGAAACCTCGATAAGTACGTTCGAAAAATATGTACAAATTGATAAGTTATCGGAGCGCTTAGTGACTTTTGAAGCCGAAGGAATGACTCCGAAAATGTTTCAATACAGTTTGGTTAAAAGAGCACGATTGCATCGCAAACATATCGTTTTACCCGAAGGAAATGACGACCGTATTATCATAGCAGCGTCGCGTTTGCAAACGATGGATGTGGTTGATTTAACATTAATTGGAGACAAAAAGACGATTGAAGCAAAAGTAGCAGAATTAGGAATTACGATTGATTTTACAGCAATAGACATCATCAATCCTTTAGAGTCGCCTAAGTATGCGGATTACGCCAATACCTATTATGAACTTCGAAAAGCTAAGGATGTTACCATTGCGATGGCTAATGATGTAATGGAAGACGTATCGTATTTTGGAACCATGATGGTGTACAAAGGCGATGCAGATGGAATGGTTTCGGGAGCTGCACATACTACGCAACACACGATTCTTCCTGCTTTGCAATTCATTAAAACTAAACCTAATTCTTCTGTAGTTTCATCAATATTTTTTATGTGTTTGGCCGATAGAGTTTCGGTTTTTGGCGATTGTGCAATTAACCCAAATCCTACTGCTGCTCAATTGGCAGAGATTGCTATTTCGTCTGCAGATTCGAGCGCTGCATTTGGTATTGAACCTAAAATAGCCATGCTTTCGTATTCATCTGGAAGTTCGGGAAAAGGAAACGAAGTAGACAAGGTGCGAGAAGCAACTGCTATTGTAAAGCAAAAAAGACCTGATTTAAAAATTGAGGGACCAATTCAATACGATGCAGCGGTTGACAAAAGTGTAGGTAAAAGTAAAATGCCAGATTCTGAAGTAGCTGGTCAAGCAAGCGTATTGATTTTTCCTGATTTAAATACAGGAAACAATACCTATAAAGCCGTTCAGAGAGAAACTGGCGCTTTGGCAATTGGACCAATGTTGCAAGGTCTAAACAAGCCCGTAAACGATTTAAGCCGTGGTTGTACCGTAGATGATATTATTAACACCGTTGTAATTACAGCAATACAAGCGCAAGGATTGTAACTATATAGTAAAAGATTTCTAGATTGTAAGTTCTAAAAAATGAGTTTTAAATTTTTGATCTAGAGATTCTTAAATAAAATTTTAAATGAAAATATTAATTATAAATTCAGGTAGTTCTTCTATTAAATACCAATTGATGGCACTGCCAGAGAACCAAGTAATTTGTTCGGGAATGATTGATCGAATTGGTTTAGCAACTTCTAACGTTACTTATAAAACCGATGATTATTCGGTAGAAGAACTAGTTTCTATTCCCACTCATAAAATAGGTTTACAAAAAGTAGCACAATTTTTATTGAATGAAGAAAATGGAGTAATTAAAAGTACTAATGAGATTGAAATTGTCGGGCATCGTGTAGTTCACGGTGGAAGTAATTTTACGAAAACAGTACAGATTGATGAAGCTGTAAAAGCAAAAATTAAACAAATATTTAGTTTGGCTCCCTTGCACAATCCGGCCAATTTAGAAGGTATCAATGTAGCGGAAGAAATTTTTAATACAGCAGCTCAAATTGCAGTTTTTGATACGGCTTTTCATCAAACCATTCCGGTTGTCGCTTATAAATATGCGATTCCGAACAAGCTTTTGACTGAAAATAAAATAAGAATGTATGGCTTTCACGGCACGAGTCATAAGTACGTCTCTGAAAGAGCAATAGAATACTTGCGAGCAAACAATGCGAACCATGATAAAATAATATCCATTCATTTAGGGAATGGCTGTAGTATGACTGCGATTAAAGATGGAAAAAGTGTGGATCACTCGTTTGGTTTTAGTCCAACAAACGGGTTGATTATGGGAACTCGCTGCGGAGATATCGACCAGTCTATTATTTTTTACATGCAAAATACGTTAGGATATTCATTAGAAGACATCAATACCATTTTGCAAAAACAAAGCGGAATGTTAGGTTTAACTGGTTTTAGTGATTTAAGAGATATTGAAGCAGCAGCCGAAAAAGGAGATGAAAATTGCCAATTAGCCTTAGATATGAATGCCTACCGAATTAAAAAATATATTGGTACGTATACAGCAGTTTTAAACGGTCTAGATGCTATTATTTTTACAGCTGGAATAGGCGAAAACTCTTCTTATATCAGGAAATTAGTTTGTGAGAATATGAATTTTTTCGGAATAGATTTAGATGGAGATAAAAACACCATGCGTTCAAAACTGGTGCGGGAAATTAATACAGAGAATTCCAAAACCAAAATTTTAGTTATTCCGACTGATGAAGAATTCGAAATCGCCAATCAAGCTTATCATTTGGTTATGGATAAATAAAATTCACCTTCAAATAAAATCAAAAGCTTCTCTAAAGAGAGGCTTTTTTATTGTAAAAGATCCTATAATTCTGATTATATTTGGATAAATACATTTAGCTTGAACTCAACTGTAATTAAAATACTTTTATTTCTACTTTTTTCAGTAGCGGGTACCGCGCAAGAATTATTGCCTTTTGTAGAAAACTATTCCAAATCCAACTACCAAGGAGATAATCAGATTTGGAATGTTACTCAAGGTACCGACAAAGCCATGTATTTTGCCAATAATCATTATTTGTTAAGGTACAACGGAGTCGTTTGGGAAAAGTATAATTTACCCAATAAAACAATAATTCGTTCGATAATGGCGGATTCAAATAAAGTTTATTCAGGTTCTTATAAAGAGTTTGGTTACTGGACTCGAGAGAAAGGTGTAATGAACTACACTTCGCTTTCCCAAGATAAAAACGTCTTTGCTGAAAATGAGAATGAAGAAATTTGGAAAATATTTAAAGTAAAAGAAACCATATATTTTCAGTCCTTTAATGAAATATTTGCGCTTAGAAATGGTGTAATCAGCAAAACAAAGTTTCCTTTTTTAATTTCATATTGTTTTATTGTCGATGATCAGATTTACGTGGCTTCGGTCGAATCTGGTGTTTTTATTTTTACAGGCAAAAAATTTATTCCTGTAAAAGGATGGGAAGTTTTAAAGCACAATGTGGTTCACAGTATAGAAAAGCATCAAAATGAGATTTATATATTTACCCAGCGTTCAGGCATTTTTATTTCGGTTGATGGTAAATTAAGTGCGTGGAAGAATAGCTTAAATAACCTGCTAAAAACAGGAACGATTAATGTTGCTAAATTTATAAAAAAAAATAAACTAGCCATCGGCACCGGAAGTAAAGGTGTTTTTATTGTCGATTTAAATACAAACGAATACCAAACGATTGATCGAAATAATGTCTTGATGAACAATTCGGTCTTGAGTATTGCTGTTGATCAAGAGAATGATTTGTGGCTCGGCTTGGACAACGGTATTTCGCATATTGAAGTCAATTCTCCTATATCTATTTTTTACGATAACACTGGTGTTTTGGGATCCGTTTATGATGTAGCTCCAACTCCAAAAGGCTATTTAATCGCATCCAACCACGGTATTTTTGAATATAAAAACAGGTCTTTTTCGCTGTTACCAAACACGCAAGGACAAGCGTGGGACATTTCAGAAATTGATAGTAAATACCTGATTGGACATAATTCGGGTACTTTTTTATATCAAAATGAGCAATTATCTCTTTTAAACTCAATAAATGGAGGTTGGAACTTAACTAAAAGTGCAATCAATAATACATATTTTCAAGCCAATTACACCGGAATATCAATTTATAATAGATTCGAAAATTTTTCCCAAAATGTGTTAGTTTCAGACTTAGTGAAGCCTATGAAATATGTCGCTCAAAATAAAAAAAATGAACTTTGGGCTGCAGATAATTATAAAGGATTGTATCGTATTCTTTACGACGACAATTATAAAACCAAAACAATTGAAAATATTACGCAACTTAGCAAGATAAAAAATGATTTTGGAGTTATAATTTTTGAATTCAGAAATGAAATTCTTTTTCTTATCGATAATACTTGGTACACCTACAATTCTATTTTAAACAAATTAGAGGAGAACAAATTGTTTAACACCAATTTTAAAAATTGTACAGATATCGTTGCGATAGATTCCAGTCAGTTTATAGTACTAAAAGAGGGTATTCTGTACTATATTTTAGCACAAAAAAATACTTTTATCTGGAATATAATTCAGGAGAAATATTACAAGGGAAAACTAATTAACGATTATTTAAAAATCTTTAAAAACAAAGAAAATTATCTATTAAACTTAGATGATGGCTTTATTTCTTTAGAGTTGAAACATAGAGAAACTGTAAAAACTCCCATTTTAATTGACGCTTTTGCCAATGGAATTGCAATTACTACAAATGAAAAAATTGGATTCAATTCTGAAGTCAATTTCAATATTATCTCTAATTTATACGGATCAAGAAAACCCAATTTATTTTATACTATTAATAATGCGCAAGATTTTATTCTTGTAAAAAATGGTCGAATTTTCTTAAGCAATTTAATTAGTGGTAATCAAAAACTAGAAATATTTAGTAATGACGGTTCTAAATATCAAAAATTAAAAGAGTATAATTTCTTAATCGGTCAGCCTTGGTATTTTTCTCTTTGGATGATTGTACTGTATGTTTTAGTCTCAGGTAGTATTTTATTCTTGTATTATAAGTGGAATAAAATGCGATACATTCAGAAACTCCTACTGCAAGAAGAGGAACTAAAACACCAAAAAACCATTTTGGAAATGGAACTAAAAGCGGAACACGAGCTGAATACGCAAGAATACGAGAAACATATTTTGGAGCTAGAATTACAAACCAAATCTTCAGAAGTGGCAGGCAAGTCGTTATCTATTGCTAAACAAAGCGAAATGATCGAAAATATTCAATCTATTTTAGACAAAGAAGCAGATATTAATAAAATTAAGAGTGAAATTAGAAAAGCGATAAAGATAAACTCGGTCAATAAACACGAATGGGAAATATTTGAAACCAATTTAAATCAAATTCACAGTGATTTTATTATCAAATTATCGCAGAGATTTCCCGTCCTAACTTCCAAGGACATTAAACTTTGCATCTACTTAAAAATGAATTTATCCTCTAAAGAAATTGCTCCTTTAATGAATATTTCTTTTAGAGGTGTCGAATTACAACGATACCGTTTGAGAAAAAAACTTGAACTCGTGCAAGAAGAAAGTTTATCGAAATTTTTACTAACATTATAAAAACAAGTAAATTTTTACAAAATTTTAGTTTTTTATGCATTATTGGTTTTAATTCTCCTACATCATTACTACATCATTAATCCAATTTTATGGTAATTTTAACTTATTGTAAAGCGCTGTATTTCAATTGATTATTTGTATTTTTAAGTAATTTGATGTAGTCGTGTAGTATTCCATTTTTATTAACTACAACGTTGTAATTGCTTAATTTGGCTGAACTAACTTAAACGACAAACAACCATATGAAAAAATTCATTTTTAGCTTTTTAGCACTTCTAATTTTGCCGTCGTATTTGATTGCGCAAAATGTAAAAGGAAAAGTGGTAGATAGCGGCGGAATGGGAGTTCCGGGTGCTATAGTGGTAGCGACGCAATCAAAAACAAATACAGAGACTGATTTTGATGGTAATTTCGAAATTAATGCTCAGATTAATGAACCTTTAAAAATAACTATGCTCGGTTTCGACTCTGCTACAGTTAATGCCTCGAGCGGTTTTATAAATATAACTTTAGTAGAATCACAAGATACGGCATTAAGAGAAGTAGTAGTGATTGGTTATGGTTCTCGAAAGATAGTAGACAATACTACGGCAATTTCTTCCATAAAGTCAGAAGAAATTTCGAGAACAAAAGTATTGAACGCGTCACAAGCTATACAAGGAAAAGCGGCTGGTGTTCAGGTTATTTCATCTGATGTTCCTGGTGCATCACCTTCAGTTGTAATTAGGGGATTAGGAACTGCGCTGGGAGGCAGAAACCCCTTATACATAGTCGACGGAATGCCAACGGACAATATAGGAAATATTAATACCAACGATATTACATCATACGAGATATTAAAAGATGCTTCTGCTTTAGCAATTTACGGCACCAGAGCCGCAAATGGAGTGATTATTATTACGACTAAAAAAGGAAAAGGGAATACAGTTTCAGTAGAATTCGAAAGTTTTGCAGGATTTAGAAATCCATTGAAGAAAGTAAAAATGGCAGGAAGTAATAAGTATGCTTATTATACAAATAGTGCTTTACAGTCTACTACATTTTCTCAGGATCAACCCGTAAATACCGATTGGTTTGACGAAATTACAAGAACGGGAACGTACCAGCAAAATAACGTTTCGGTTTCAGGATCAAGTGAAACAATTAAATACTTTTTTAGTGTTGGAAATTACGAAGAAGATGGAATTTTAAACGGACTTACCTACGGCAGAACTACGTTTAGAAACAACAACGAGTTTAAGATTTCCAAAAAAATCACTTTAAATCAAAACTTCAGTTTAAGTTCAACACAATCAACTCCTAAACCGTTCGATGCTTTTACTAATGCTTACAGACAATCGCCAATTATTCCCGTTCGCTTTGACAATGGTCAGTATGGAGTTCCTTTTTTAGGAGCTAATGGTTTTGCAGACACTACTGGTTCTCAGTTCAATAATGTTGGAAATCCCGTAGCACAATTAGACTTTTTTGACGAACAACAACGCAGCATTATGTTGCAAGGCGGTTTAAAATTAGATTATGAGATTATCGAGTCTTTAAAATTTACCTCGCAATTTAATGGTGAATATTATACTTGGAAAAATTACAATTATGCAGATGATTTAAATATTTGGTTGGCAGCAGATCCTACGAGAGTTGCTGACGCTTATCCTGCTACAAGAAATACAAATACGTTGACTAAAGGTCGTGAGCAATATTACAATTGGACGCTTTCCAATTATCTAACTTACAACAAAGCTTTTGCAGAAATTCATGATATAGAGCTAACAGTAGGAACAGAAACTTCAACTAGAGGCTCTCGCGAAAAAATGACTGTTATTCGAAAAAATGTAAATGCAGATTCAAATTATTGGTCATTGGGCGGTGTCGATTATGCTGCAAACGTTACGGGATATAGAGATGAGATTTTAAATGAAAATCGTTTACTGTCGTATTTTGGCCGTTTTCAATATAAATTATTAGACCGTTACTTATTTACAGGAACGATAAGACGTGATGGCTCTTCTACGTTTGCAAAAGATTATCGTTGGGGAACTTTTCCCGCTTTTGGCTTGGGTTGGGTAATCAGCAAAGAAGGCTTCATGGCTGATGTAAAAGGAATAGATTTACTAAAATTACGAGGAGGTTGGGGTAGATTAGGAAATCAAAATGTACCGCTAAACAACCAAGCGTACGGTTCTGGATTAGACAGTTATATAGGAGGCTCGATTTTGTATCCTGGCACAACGATCAACTCTCAAATTGATCCGAGTTTGTCTTGGGAAGTTACCGAGGAAACATCTGTAGGACTTGATTTTGGTGCTTTAGAAAATCGTTTAACAGGAACTTTTGATTGGTATTCAAAAATCAATACCAATGTTATTCTGAATACAAAACCGTACAGTACTTCTGGAATTAGCGCTGCGTCTCCTGCGCACGTGGGCGAAGTTTCTAATAAAGGATATGAAATTTCTTTGCGATGGGAGGATAAAGTAAATGACAATTTTAAGTATTGGATTGGTGGAAACTTCTCTAATAATAAAAACCAACTTCAAAGTTTAAAAAGCGCTACGTTGTCTCCAGTAATTGGCGGAGATTTAGGTAATGGTCAGAATACCAAAATATTAGACAATACTTCGGTAGGACAACCTTTAGGGAGCTTTTACATGTATGAGTATGCTGGCTTTGATGCAGCAACGGGTAGTAAATTGTATTTGAAAGCGGACGGAACTACAGCTACTCAAGATGGATTAGCCATCGAGGATAAAAAATATGTGGGGTCTATTTTACCAGATTTAAATTACGGCATTAGCGTTGGTTTTAATTATAAAGACATTGATTTTTCTGTAGATGGATATGGTACAAGCGGAGCCGAAGTGTACAATGGTAAAAAAGCACAACGTTTTTCGGGAGAAAATATCGAAAACTCATTGGCAACTGATTTTTGGACCTCAAACAATCCAACAGCTGCGAATCCAGCTGCTTTTAACCAAGTTCCAGTAGCGTCTACTTATTATTTAGAATCGGGAGATTTCTTCAGAATTAATAACATTACGGTAGGATATAAGTTACCAATAGAAAGTAGATTCATTAATTATTGCAGAATTTACGTAAACGCAATTAATCCGTTTATCACGCAGAAATTCTCTGGTTTTTCTCCAGAATTAAATGGCGATGGAAATCCATACGGAAGCCAAGGCGTAGAGCTTAATGCTTATCCAACGGTACGCTCATTTGTTATTGGTGCTAATTTAAAATTCTAATTATTATGAAAAAGATATATATAACCACATTTGTTTTAGCCACACTTTTATTGTCGGGTTGTTCAGATGATTATTTGGATGTAGAGCAAACCGAATCTATATCGACAAATGACAGAGAATTGTTTAATAATAACGATGGAGCTTCGTCGTTTGTAACTGCAATTTATAATAAATTTTTAAATTGGAATTTGTCTTCGTTTTCGTGGAACGGAGTATCTAGTATTGCATCAGATGATGCTGACAAAGGCTCTTCACCTGGAGATACAGGATCAGACAAAGACTTAATGGATGCCTTGACGTACAATGCCTCGAGTCCTTCTATCGAAGAAGTTTTTAATGCTAATTACGAAGGAATAAACCGTTGCAACCAAGCAATAAACATTATTCCGCAATTAGATAAAGCAGATGCAAATGTTCGCGCAAGACTGGTTGGTGAGTCTAAATTTTTAAGAGCTTTCATGTATTTTACATTAGTAAAAACCTATGGTGGTGTACCAATTATTGATCATTTGCCTAATCCTTCGTCAGAAGAAGATCGCCTCATGCAATTGACTCGTAAAACGCCAGCTGAAGTATATGCTTTTATCGAAAGTGACTTGAACGATGCTATTAGTGCATTGTCTCCAAAATCAGCTTATCCAGCAGCAGAAGTAGGTCGTGCTTCAAAGGGAGCAGCTTACGCTTTGTTGGCAAAAGTAAACCTCTATCAAAAAAATTGGCAAAAAGTAGTTGATAATTGCGATCTAGTAACAGGATATAGTTTGGTCTCTAGTTATGCTGACATGTATAAATTATCAGGAGAAAATGGACCAGAATCTATTTTTGAAATAAATGGAGTTGGCTCTGTTCCTGCCAAAGGAATTGAAGGATATTCTGCAACTCAGGGCGCCCGCGGTGCTGGAGGTTGGGGTTGGGGTTTTAACACCCCTTCTCAAAGTCTAGTTGATGCCTATGAAGCTGGTGATGTTAGAAAAAACGCAACTATTATTTTTAAAGGCACCACCTTATACGATGGTCGAGTAGTACCAAACACGGTCGAAAATGACAGATACAATTATAAAGCCTACTCATCGGCTTATACAGACGCTTGGGAGAGTGATGTGAATATTAGATACATTCGGTATGCCGAAGTTATTTTAATTAAAGCTGAGGCATTAAACGAATTGGGACAAACTGCGGCTGCGATTCCATTATTGAATCAAATTCGCAATAGAGCGACACTTGCAAATACCAGCGCTACATCACAAGATGCAGTTCGTTTAGCAATTTGGAAAGAAAGAAGACTAG
This sequence comes from Flavobacterium sp. TMP13, assembly GCF_050847115.1. Classification (NCBI taxonomy): domain Bacteria; kingdom Pseudomonadati; phylum Bacteroidota; class Flavobacteriia; order Flavobacteriales; family Flavobacteriaceae; genus Flavobacterium; species Flavobacterium sp. TMP13. The sequence goes on along the minus strand of NZ_CP193656.1, from coordinate 3,254,775 downwards.
AATTAGCTTTTGAACACGATCGTTTCTTCGACTTGGTTCGTACTGGACAGGCAAAAGCGGCCTTTACAGCAGACAATAATAAGACTTTTACAGTTGGTAAACACGAAGTTTTTCCGTTACCGCAAGCATTCATTACACAAGCAACTGGTTTATCTATTCAAAATCCAGGATACAATTAATCTAAAATTCCATAAAAATGAAAAATAATAAATATATATACGTGCTGGCTTTAGCGCTAGTTTCGTCAGTTTTTGTGAGTTGTAATGATGAAAGTATCGATAAAGAAAACAGTCCCATTCCGTATGAACCCATAGGAGGTTATGAAAATTCAGATGAAATTGCTAAAGATAATTTAGTAGCTAAATTTAATTTTGAAAATACGATCGCAGATGTAAAAGGCAACATCACTAATGCTATGGCAACCAATATTGGTTATGCCGAAGGCCCAAAGGGAAAAGCATACAATGGCTCTAGTACAGAAGCGCGCTATTTTGTTGCCGATGCTTCGAATGCTATTATAAGTCTAAACAGTTACACTTTTTCTTTTTGGATGAATTCGGCCAACACAATTGATCCTGCCACTGCAGGGCAAGGCAAAGGTGCGCAAGGAATATTTTCTGTAGTGCGACCAACCGAATTTTGGGGAGGTTTGAACGTATATATTGAAAATCCAGATAGTGCTTTTCCAGATCGAATTCGATTAAAATTCAGCATGGAAAATGGTCGAGATGGCGTAGCTTGGAGAGGTCAAGGTGCGTTAGTAAATATCGATGGCAACATAAACAAATGGGTCCATGTGGTCTTTGCTTATAATGCTACAAAAAGTACAATTTCTGCTTACGTAAATGGAGAATTGGCCGCTAATTTAGGTGGGTTCCCTTATGCTCCAGCTAATGGTGTAAGTGGTACAGCCGTATTATATGCCGACAATCCTGGTAGTTTAGACAATAGCAACAATGCGCCAAAATACGGTGATTTTAAAATGGTTGCAACCAACGGTAAGATTGTTTTCGGGAACCATCAATTTGAAACCACGCCTCCGCAAAATAATGGTGGCCCTCAAGACTGGGCTACCAGCTATGTTGGCTTGTTAGATGAATTCAGACTTTACAATACTGCTCTTGAGTCTAACGATGTACGTTCTTTGTATCAATTAGAAAAAGACAACAGATAAATAATTATTTCAACACTTAGAGGTTTACTTCTAGGTGTACCTACTTAGTAATACTTTATTTTATAAAGAATGAAAATTTCAATATTCCTACTATCTATACTTAGTTTTTTCAATGCCTGTTCCTCATCACCAGATGATAAAGGAAGCGGTGGAGGAACGCCTTTGCCGACAGTACCTAAAAATCCCGTAACTCCCTTAACAGATGCGCAAGCTATGGATGAGGTTCAAAAGGATGCTATCAAATACTTTTGGGATTACGCAGATCCAATTTCAAAATTAGCGAGAGAACGTTATTTGACTGAAGATCCAAATTTCGAATCTAACATTATTACAACTGGCGGATCAGCATTTGGCTTAATGTCAATTGTGGTGGGCGTTGATCGCGGTTTTTTGCCACGTGGAGAAGCGGTTACAAGATTAACAACAGGACTAAATTTTCTAGGTAAAGCCGATCGTTTTCATGGAGCTTGGTCGCATTGGATCGATAATTCAAGCGGAAAAGCGATTCCATTCGGAACCAAAGACAACGGTGGAGATTTGGTAGAAACCTCTTTTGTATGTCAAGCTTTACTTACGGTAAGAGAATATTTTAAAAACGGAAACGATTCTGAAAAAGCTTTAGCTGCAAAAGCTGACGAACTATGGCGCGGTGTCGAATGGGATTGGTACACTAGAGGTGAAGATGTACTGTATTGGCACTGGTCACCGAATTACGGCTGGGATATGAACTTTAAATTGCAAGGATATAACGAATGTTTAATCACTTATGTAATGGCAGCTTCATCACCAACACATCCTATTTCGGCTTCTGCTTATCACAAAGGTTGGGCTAGAAATGATGCAATTAAAAATGGCGGAACTCAATACGGACTTCCTGTGATTTTTAGTTATAATGGAACGGTTGGAAATGTGGGACCATCATTTTGGGGGCAATATTCGCATCTCGGTTTAGATCCTTCCACATTAAAGGACCAATACGCTGATTATTTTACTTTGATTCAGAATCATGCAAAAATTATGAATCAATATTGTATCGCCAATCCTAAAAACTGGAAAGGGTACTCCAATAAACTATGGGGATTAACTGCGAGCTACACGCGCAATTCCGATGGCACAACAGGGTATACCGCTCACCAACCCAATAATGATACTGGTGTGATTTCACCAACGGCAGCTTTGTCTTTTTTTCCTTTCACTCCCGAAGAATCGATGAAAGTACTTCATTATTTGTATGATGAAAAGAAATCCGAATACGTCGGCTTTGCAGGACCTTATGATGCGGTTTCTCCACATTATAATTGGGTTGCCAAACGTTATTTAGCCATCGATCAAGGAACAATTGCTCCCATGATTGAAAATTACCGAACAGGATTATTATGGAAGTTATTTATGAATAGTCCTGAAGTAAAGAAAGGTTTGACCGATTTAGGTTTTAGCTCTACTAAATACGGCATCTAAACAATAAACAGCTCAAATAAATACCATACTAAGATGAAAAAAATATTCTTACTGCTTTTTTTAAGCGGTACTTTTTTAAGCTACGGACAAAAAAAGGAATTTAAAAAAGCCCAAAAAATAAAGCCAAAAACAGAATTTATTGCTGATTTATTAGCAAAAATGACGTTGGATGAAAAAATAGGACAACTAAATTTACCGACTTCAGGTGATATAACCACAGGGCAAGCTAACAGTTCTAATGTGGCTAAAAACATTGAGGAAGGTAAAGTGGGAGGCTTATTTAATATTAAATCGGTGGCAAAAATTAGAGAAGTCCAAAAAATTGCGGTCGAAAGAAGCCGACTAAAAATTCCGTTGCTTTTTGGTATGGATGTTATTCACGGTTACGAAACTACATTTCCAATCCCACTAGGATTATCTTGTACTTGGGACATGGAATTAATTGAAAGAAGCGCTCAAATTGCGGCGCAAGAAGCGAGTGCCGACGGAATTAACTGGACGTTTTCGCCTATGGTTGATATTTCTCGTGATCCACGTTGGGGAAGAGTTTCTGAAGGCTCAGGAGAAGATCCTTTTTTAGGAAGTAAAATTGCAGTTGCTATGGTAAAAGGATACCAACAAAATGATCTGTCTAAAAATAATTCGATTTTGGCTTGTATGAAACATTTTGCTTTATATGGAGCTCCAGAAGGAGGACGCGATTATAATACGGTTGATATGAGTCGTGTGCGCATGTACAATGATTATTTTCCACCTTTCAAAGCGGCTGTTGAGGCAGGAGTAGGTACTGCAATGGCAGCATTTAACGAAGTAGATGGAATTCCGGCTACTGGAAACAAATGGTTGATGACAGATGTTCTACGGAACGAATGGGGATTTAAAGGATTTGTTGTCACCGATTATACCGGAATCAATGAAATGATCGACCATGGACTAGGCGATTTGCAAACGGTTTCTGCTTTAGCATTACACGCGGGTATTGAAATGGATATGGTTGGTGAAGGATTTTTATTGACATTGAAAAAATCAGTAGAAGAAAATAAAGTAACTCTTGCTCAAATTGACAATGCCGTTCGATTGATATTAGAGGCAAAATACGACCTAGGGTTATTTGAAGATCCGTACAGATATGGCAATGCTAAAAGAGCAAAATCTGAAATATTTACCAAAGCGTCTCGCAAAGAAGCACGTGATATTGCAGCGCAATCTTTAGTACTGCTAAAAAACGAAAATCAATTATTACCGCTACAAAAATCCGGAACTATTGCAGTTATCGGTCCATTAGGTGATACCGAAAACAATATGTCAGGAACTTGGAGCGTAGCCACAAAAGCAGGATCATCAATACCATTGTTGCAAGGAATAAAAGATGTGGCCGGAAAAAATACAAAAGTATTATATGCCAAAGGAAGCAATTTGACGTATGATGAAACGTTAGAAGAAAATGCAACATTGTTTGGTAAAACCTTAAACCGTGACAATCGTTCTGCAGAAGAATTATTGGAAGAAGCGTTAAAAGTTGCCAATCAAGCCGATGTAATTGTTGCCGCTTTAGGCGAGTCGGCAGAGTTTAGCGGAGAAAGTAGTAGCCGCACTAATTTACAAATTCCGCAAGCACAGAAATATTTATTGCAGGCATTGTTAAAAACAGGAAAACCAGTAGTTTTAGTTTTGTTTGATGGTCGTCCTTTAGTTTTAACAGAGGAAAATGAAACAGTTAGTTCTATATTGAATGTTTGGTTTGCAGGAACAGAAGCAGGCCACGCCATTGCTGATGTTTTGTTTGGAGATGTAAATCCTTCAGGAAAATTAACAGCCACTTTCCCTAGAAGTGTGGGACAGATACCCATTTATTACGCACACAAAAATACAGGCAGACCTTTAAATAATACCGAAGGAAAATTTGAAAAATTCCGTTCGAATTATATAGACGAAAGAAACGAGCCTTTATTCCCTTTCGGATATGGGTTAAGTTATACTTCATTCGACTATTCAAACTTAGAAATTTCGGAGACAAAATTAAATCCAGATCAAAAAATTACAGTTTCAGTTAATGTAAAAAATACAGGTAATTTTAATGGTAAAGAGGTGGTTCAGTTGTACATCAGAGATCTTGTAGGGTCGGTAACTCGTCCAGTGCGTGAACTAAAAGCCTTTCAAAAAATAGAACTTAAAAAGGGAGAACAAAAAACAGTCTCTTTTATATTATCAGTCGAAGATCTGAAATTCTATAATTCCGATTTAAAATATGCAGCAGAGCCAGGGCAATTCGACGTTTTTGTTGGAGGAAGTTCCACTGCGCAAGATAAAGTTAGTTTTGAGTTAATAAACTAAATGATTTGTTAGTTAGTTATTATTCCCTCCGTTAATCAGTTTTTCGGAGGGTTTTTTATGGATAAATAGTACGATTAAGACGCATTAAAAGTCTGTACAATAGTTTCGAATCTACTTGGTAGTAGTTTTGATATTTTTTATTCTGATTTAGTTGAAATGCAAAACTGAAAATTGTCGCTTTAAATACTATTTTTGTTTCTTTACACTATTCCTTAGTAATTTAAATAACCAACCTCAAAACAACATGTGCATAATGAAAAAAAGTATTCTTTTTGCTGTATTCTTATTAAACGGAATAGTAGCAATTGCTCAATCAACTGATGAAAAGAACATTGAGCTAATTTATAAAAAAGCGCTAACCGAAGGCAAATGTTATACTTGGTTAGAATATCTGTCTAATGATATCGGAGGTCGTTTGTCAGGTTCTAAACAAGCGGCGCAAGCGGTCGAGTACACCAAAAATCAGCTGCAAAGTTTAGGTTTAGATAAAGTGTACCTGCAAGAAGTTATGGTGCCACATTGGGTACGCGGCGAAAAAGAGACGGCTTATATCTTGGATAATAATGTCAAAACAGTCGTTCCGATTTGTGCATTAGGAGGGTCTATTGCCACCGCAAAATCAGGTTTGACTGCCGAAATTGTTGAGGTTCAAGGAATCGAAGAGTTAAAGAAATTGGGTGCTCAAGTAAAAGGAAAAATAGTCTTTTTTAACCGCGCAATGGATCCTTTACACATAGAAACATTCAAATCCTACGGTGGTTGTGTCGATCAACGCTATTCTGGCGCCGAAGAAGCAGCCAAGCTTGGAGCAGTAGGCACAATTGTGCGTTCTATGAATTTACGTTTAGATGATTATCCACATACGGGAATTCAAAGTTACGGTGATTTGAAGCAAGAAGAGTATATTCCGACTGCAGCAATAAGTACAAATGGAGCAAATTTGCTCAGTAAATCGTTAGCTGCTAATCCAAATCTAAAATTCTTTTTCAAACAATCTTGCGAAACCTTGCCCGATGTTTTATCACATAATGTTATTGGAGAAATCAAAGGTTCTGAAAGTCCAGAAAACTATATGATTGTTGGCGGACATCTTGACTCATGGGACTTAGCAGATGGTTCTCAAGATGATGGAGCAGGAGTAGTGCAGAGCATGGAAGTGATGCGAATTCTTAAAAACCTTAATTACAAGCCTAAAAACACTCTTCGCGTGGTTTTATTTATGAATGAAGAAAATGGAGGTAGAGGTGGAGCGAAATACGAAGAGTTGGCGAAACAAAATAGGGAAAACCATATTTTTGCTTTAGAAAGTGATTCAGGCGGATTCTCACCAAGAGGTTTTAATTTTGAATCGGACGAAGCTAGTTTTGAGAAAATTCTAACTTGGAAACCATTTTTTGAGCCGTATTTTGTTCATAGTTTTACAAAAGGACACGGCGGTTCAGATATTGGACATCTAACTTCAAATAAAATTGTAAAAGCAGGCTTAAAACCAGATTCTCAGCGTTATTTTGATTATCATCATGCAGCAAATGATACATTCGACGGAGTAAACAAAAGAGAATTAGAATTAGGTGCTGCGGCAATGGCTACACTAATTTATTTGGTTGATCAAAAAGGGCTGTAAGCAACTTTTATAGGATTTAAAACATTAAAAAATCAGGCTAAAATTTACGTTTCGCCTGATTTTTTACTTTTAGAAAACAATTTAATTTTAAGACTTGAAGGATATCATAAATTTAGCTCCTTGATCGACTTCGCTCTCTAAACCTATTTTTCCGCCCAAGTGCATCACATGGTTGTACACCAAATACAAACCAATACCTGTGCTGTCCTCGTATGAATTAAAGGTTTGATGGAGTCCAAAAATTTTATCTTTTACAACAGACATATCGAAGCCAATTCCGTTATCCTGAATAATTAATTGTTTAACACCATCAATTTCTTGGGTTTTGATGTGTATTTCTGGCGCAACATTTCTTTTAGCATATTTGATCGCGTTGGTTATCAAATTAAGGAAAATGCTATGTAAAGCAGCTTTGTTAAATTTTATTGTTGGAAGATCAGTAAAATCAGTGGAGATTTTTGCTTGAGAATGATGCACCAGCGAGTGTATGGAAGTAATGACATCTTCTGCACTACTTTCAAAATTTAGTAGTTCTAACTGTTTGTCGTTCGCGTTTTTCTTATCCAAGCTTTTCATGGCTTCCGTAATCGTTTTCTTAAGGTTCTGTGTAGATTGCTCCACGATTTCTAACAGCTCTAGCGTTTCTCCGTCAGTAATTTTTGTGGTATCGATTAAGTCAAAAACCGACAATAAGTTATTAATAGGCGAGCGTAAATCATGGGCATTTGCATAAGCGAGCTTTAATAAATCAGTATTAGACTGCGTTAGCATTTTTAGATGCTTTTTACGCTCTAGTTCCACTTCTTTTTTTGCCGTTACATTTTTACCAATGGCGTAAATGACTTGCTTAAACTCTACTGGATGCGACGTCCAGTGAAGCCAAATAATAGTTCCTGATTTAGATATGTAACGATTTTCAAAATTAAACAAACCAACTTTTTTCGTCAAATTTATTCTTGCACTTGCGGTTTTATCTTGATCAGCTTCAAAAATAAAATCATTAATGGGTCTGGAAAATAATTCCTCTTCCGAATATCCCAGTAGTTGGGAAACCGCAGGATTTATGCTTTTAAAATACCCATCAAATCCAGCGATGCACATAAAATCTGGAGAGGTTTCAAAAAAATCTTCGAGAGAAAAAGCCCGTTCTAAATCAACTTCTTGTTTGGTGGTATTAGTTGTAGACATACTTTTGTTTAGGATAAAATTATAAAAGTAACGTAGGAAATTTATGTTAACAGGCGTCAGAATGATTTTGAGGGTCAAATCAACTGAGATGCTATTTGTTGTAAATGTGAGGGATAATGAGTTGTAAATTACAATAAATTATCCAACGAAATGAAAGTTTTATTAAATTTAAAATCTTTTTTATTACTTACGATTTTAGAAACCTAACAGTCTCAATTTCCTGAAGGTTATAGATATAAATGCGAGCAATAGAGCTTTAATTCATAACTTACTTTACTAGGAATTAATGCGATAAAGTCGAATTATCCTCTGAATAGAATTTAAATATAATACTTTTTTCTTTCTATTGATAAGCTGAAATTTTGAAACTTTTTTTAAATCTTATATAAAATGTACTTAATTTAAATTCCGAAATTTACTTTATCGAATTGTAATTAATTAAAATAAAACATTTAACCTTAAAACACATTATTATGAACAATATATTTAGAGGACTTTTAGCAGGCTACGGTGCAAAAAAATTGGGTGGAGGCTGTTTCGGAACAATTTTCGTTTTTATTCTTCTTTGGGTTTTGTTAGGTCAATGCAGTCACTAAAAATATTTTTGACTAAGAAGATATTTTAAGATCATATAGGAATTAGTATTAAAATAAAAAAGCAACATTTAATAATTTTTAAATGTTGCTTTTTTATGTAAAATATTTTAAGTTTAGATCCTAAAAATCCCCCCAAAAGCTATAATCTTTTGAAAGAAGAAAAAATCTTGTGAAGCTTTGTCATCAGAGCTAGCGGTAGTGCGAATGTCTTGCATATTTATGTATCCACCTTTAACCTCTCCTTGCACATAAAAATGTTTAAAAAATGTCACATTTAAACCTGCTTTTAAAGAAGTCCCAAAACCAGAAACATGAAAAGCATCATTTCGGTCTTTACCCAATAAAGTTGTATTTGTTTTTGGATATAAAACACCAACACCAACGCCTTCGGTTAGATTAATCTGTACTTTATCAATGTTAGGAAGTCCAAACCACCTCGAGATATCGTCAAAGCGCGAAATTTCGGTATGCACGTAATTCAAGCCGTCTGTATGCTCAAATTTTAAAAAAGTTCCGTCCTCAAATGGAATTGGAGTATCATTATAGACACCATTGTGCACTGATCCTGCAGCATCAGCTGGCAAATTTACAGTTCCCGAAACACTTGCAATTTGATTTTGAGTCATCACATATTTCATGTGATCCACACCAATTGTTACGCTATAATGGTCGCTAAAAAAATAACCCAAACGTAAATTTGTTTGTGGGATCGTCATTCGCGCAGGATTAATATAATCTACGTGCCAACCTTTTGGTTTGTCGTGAGCCGACATATTATGAACCGTAAAATTATAATCTGTACCTCTAAAATGAACATCAGAATCGGTAAAGGTTTCTCTATTCCCGCCCCACATTACAAAGAATTTTCCCTTGTTGTGAGCGGTGTATTTTTGCTGAACATCAATTTCATCTTGAGCAAATAATGCTGTTGAAAAGTTCAAAGCGAAAAATGTTAATACTAAAAATTTTGTTTTCAATGTTGTGGTATTTAATTTTAAACTGAAAAAAAGTGAAATTAAAATTGATTTATGGTTTTTCTGATGGCAACTAATTTCTTCATCAAACCTTCAAAATAATCCAGGTGCAACATATTAGCACCGTCGCTTTTGGCATTAGCGGGATCAAAATGAGTTTCGATAAAAATACCGTCCACACCAACTGCAATACCAGCTTTGGCAACGGTCTCAATCATGTCTGGTCGACCACCTGTAACCCCCGCTGTTTGGTTGGGTTGTTGTAAAGAATGCGTAACGTCTAAAACGGTTGTTGCGTACTGTTGCATTGTCGGAATACCACGGTAATCTACAATCATGTCTTGGTATCCAAACATCGTTCCGCGATCGGTAACCATTACGTTTTCGTTTTGGCAATCCAATACTTTTTGTACGGCATGTTTCATGCTTTCTGGACTCATAAATTGTCCTTTTTTCAAATTCACCACTTTTCCGGTATTTGCCGCAGCGACAACCAAATCAGTTTGACGAACTAAAAAAGCAGGAATTTGCAAAACATCTACATATTCAGCTGCCATAGCTGCATCTTCATTGGTATGAATATCGGTAACGGTAGGAACATGAAAAGTTTCTGATACTTTTCGTAATATTTTTAATGCCTTTTCATCTCCAATTCCAGAAAAACTATCAATTCGAGAACGATTAGCTTTTTTAAACGAACCTTTAAAAACAAATGGAATTTGTAATGAATCTGTAATACCAACTAATTTTTCAGCAATTCGAAGAGCCATTTCTTCACTTTCGATCGCGCAAGGTCCTGCTAATAAAAAGAAATTTCCGCTTTCTGTATGCTTAATTTGTGGAATATGGTGTATGTTCATAATAAGAGTTTTTGAGTGTGCAAAGGTAATTAGGATTTATCACTTAAGGTCTAGTAATTAGGATTTATTTAGGAAGCGAATGCTGTTACTTATTTACGCAAAGTCAGGCCGACTGGAACCATTAAAATTCCTTTTTCATAAATATTTAGATATAGTATAATGGGCTTTTTCTGTCCCTCCCATTTTACTTCATAAACGTCTAAAAAACCAGCTCCCATGTCACTTCTTTTAGATGGAAAAGGACAACAACTTTCTAATTTTGTATAGGCAATCGCTTCTCCTTTTGGTCCTGCTAATGCTTCTAAAAATCTTTTCTCGTTCGCTAATTCGTCACGAGTAGTTCTAAAAAAGATGTTGATCGGATAATCTTTATCATAGCCGTATTTTTTGTCTGTACAAAACTCCGTAATTACAAAAGTATTATTTTTGGATAATGTTAAATTGGGTGCGTTATCATCTACATTCTTGAGGGTTGATTTTGAACTAACGCACGAAGCTAAAACGATAAGGCAGAAAATGGTAATACTAATTTTTTTCATACTAATAAAGGATTTTCAATAATGTAATACAAAAATAAGGCTAATACTTGCACTTTTAATGGTAGAATATTGATTTATAAAGTAATTAATTTCTGAGGTTTCACATATTTGTTTTAAATTTATAAGAATAAAGTGAGTAAAACCTGAAAAAACTTGTATTATGATGAAACTAATGTCTGACTTGCCTGACGATGTTTTAGGCATTGTTGCTGAAGGAAAAATTACACCAGATGATTATGAAACTGTGTTAATTCCTGCTGTAGATAAGCTTTTAGAACAGAATGAAAAAATTAAAATAATTTATCAGTTAGCAGAAAATTTTGAAAATTTTGATGTTTCCGCAATGATTGACGATTCAAAAATTGGAATGAAACATTTGGCACAATGGGACAAAGTAGCGTTAGTTTCAAATCATCGAACCATCAATACTTTTGTCAAATTTTTTAGTTATTTGATGCCCTGTGAAGTACGTGTTTTTGCGAACGATTCATTACTAGCAGCGAAGCAATGGATTGTATTATAAATTAAGGAACACATTATTTTTTTTTATTTAAATCTACAATGCTGGTACTTATTAGATATTGGGCAATTAAGTAGGTGCTCATGATCCAAAATGTAGCTTTTTCTACAGGCTCATAAAATTTATCAATTGCTAAAATACTGTCTGAGGCAACAAAAATAATTGCTCCCACTAATATAATTTTATTTTCGGGCGATTTCCATACAAAATAGCCTTTAAAAGCAAACAACAGCATTACTGAGATAACGATTGAATAAATAATAACGGGAATCTTTAAATCTGCTAAAGTCGGGAAAAGTAAAGTCAATAAAGTAATTAGATACACTACAATTATAGTTAAACCAATTCCGTAAAGAAGTTCCTTTTTGTGGTTCAAGTTCTCTTTTTGTTTTTTGAATACTAAAGTATAGCTTATGTGCGCTACCAAAAATGAAAGTAACCCGAGTATAAAATAAATGTCTTTTACTTCTTCAAATAATAGTAAAATATCACCTAACCAAGAAAGTATCAAACCAACAAGTAATAGTCTTTTAGTTGTAAAATGTGGAGCACAATAAACGCCTAAAATTAAAAAAGGCAATAGCACAGGTTTCAAGAACCAAGCGGTATTTTCTAATCCAAAAAGAACCAGAATTAAATAGATACTACTAATTACGATGTAACCTTTAAAAAATAATTTTTGATTCATAGTTGTTATTTAAGCAATTATAATTTTTTCTGTAGTTGAAACTCGTTCTTCATAAAATAAAATGCAACAAGAGTGGATAGTAAGCAGTAGACAATTACTATGTAGCTACTTCCTGTAAAAACTGTGTTTAAACCGAACCAATCTTTAAAAATAACGATTACGCTTACGGCCAAAACTAGTCTAGTAAATTCCCAGAAAACAGCTCCGGCGCTCTTGTCCAATAATTCGGAAGCACTGTATATGCTTACCAAAATAAAAAAACCATACACGAAAATCTGTGGAAAACCAATTGTCGCAATATTAGAGAACAAATAAGTTACGAATAATAAAGTAATTAGCATTTGAATAATGGACCAATACTCTAATTTTCTAGAATTTTTTAAACCGTATTTTTCAAAATTATAAACGTCTTCAATCTTTACAACGGGATATTTTTCTTCAAAATTTTCAGGTCTCCATCCTGTTGGCTTAAACCAAATGCTTAATTTGTCATTCCAATGTTCGGCGCGCCATGCGTCTTTAACTAATAAAGTCAGGTGTTGAAAATTAATCTTTATCGGATTCCACGTTTGCGCAGGTCTTGTAATGCCAAAAACTGGAGGAACTGTGTCGAGTTCTTCTTGAAAAGTTCCGAAAATTTTATCCCAGAAAATAAATATTTGGCCATGGTTTCGATCTAGGTATTCTGAATTGATAGCATGATGTACGCGATGATGAGAGGGCGTTACTAAAATATTTTCCAGAAACCCTAATTTTTTGATGTATCTGGTATGGTACCAAAATTGCAAAAATAAATGCAAGGGCAATATAAGTGCGATTACAGTTGCAGGAACACCTAAAAGTGCTGCTGGAAAGAGTAAAAAAATAAATAGATTAGTCAAACTTGCAATGGGTTGTCGCAAAGCACAAGCCAAATTAAACTCTTCACTACTGTGATGTATGGCGTGTTTATTCCATAAAAAATTTATTTGATGCGCTAGTCTATGACTCCAATAACCATAAAAATCGATTGCGATAAAGGCAATCAGGTAAATTGCAAGTGTATTTTCAACAGGAAAGAACGCCACTTTAGAGACCATCCACTCATAAGAAAGTAACGTAATGCTGATTCCAAGAATGTCTTTTACTGAATTAGTGATTCCAGAATTAATACTTGCAACACTGTCAATTATCGGTGTATGATCTTCTTTTTTGTACCAGCCATATAATTTCTCAATCACTATGAGAGTCAAAAAAATAGGCATCGTAATGATGAGTAATTTACCGTATTCTTCCATGAAAAAAGAGTCTATTTTAATCAAATATAGAATAAAATAGACTCTTTTTTTAAAATAGTAGAGTTTAAACGATCTCGGCACTCAGACCTGCGTCGAGAAGTTGCGAACATTGCGGTTTCAGTTTATCTAAAGTTCCTGTTTTAACAGTGCATTTACCGTTATAATGAATGATAAGCGAACATTGTTCGGCTTGTTCGGGTGTGTGACTGCAAACGCGCATTAAAGTATCTATCACATGATCAAATGTATTAACATCGTCATTGTATATAATTATTTCGTTATTAAAATCAACCGATTCCTTTTCGCGAACGCGTTCTCTTACTTTTTCTTTAGTACTCATTGTAAAGTTCTCATACTGTTAATGAATGTTTTACGAATTTACATATTTTAAAGATACCCAATTGTTTCTTTGAAATTTTTTAACATACGTCAATCCTTTTTCTGTGCAAGAAGCATCGATAAATGGTATGTCTTCTTCATAAAAACCACTTAGAAGCAAGGTTCCTTTTGGATTTAAACAAGCGACGTAACTTTGCATGTCATTCAACAAAATATTTCTGTTAATGTTAGCAATAATAAGATCATAGTTTTTACCGGCTAACATCGCAGCATCTCCTTCGTAAACGGTAATTTGTTTACATTTATTGCGCTCTACATTCTCAATTGAATTAAGATAACACCAATTGTCAATGTCGATCGCATCTGTAGGTTGTGCTCCTTTCATTTCTGCTAAAATTGCTAAAATTGCGGTTCCGCAGCCCATGTCTAGCGTTTTCATTCCGGTTACATCAGTTTCTAGCAAATGTTGAATCATCATATGTGTTGTTTCATGATGACCCGTTCCAAAACTCATTTTAGGTTCAATGATAATATCATATTCTGCAGTCGTTTTTGGATGAAAAGGAGCGCGAACGTGGCATTTTCCGTCTACGTCAATCGGCTCAAAATTTTTCTCCCATTCTTCATTCCAATTTACTTGATCAATTTCTTCAAAAGTGTACGTAATTGTAAATTCATCAGAGGTTAAAATAAAAATATCGTCAAGAATATTCTCATCCCACAAATCCTTTTTTACAAAAGCAGAAATACCAGTTTCAGTTTCAGTAAAGCTTTCAAAAGCTTTCTCGCCCAGTTCAGCAATAAGTATTTCTGAACCTAATTCTCTTGGTTCAATTGTAAAATGATATCCTAAATATATATTTGACATGATGATTTTTTTTTGGCAAAGGTAAGCATCGATTAGAGAATTTACATGTAAAAGAGGTAAAGCTTTTAATTTTATACTATAATAGACGATTGACGGAAATCTTTAGTTGTAATTAAGTCGCAGTTTGCATACAATCAATTTATCCGGTCGTTAAACACACTACAGTTTTAAAGAAAAAAATGCTAATTAGAAAAGTTATTGAAAACAAAAAGCGAGGCACATGTACCTCGCTTCTATAAAATCATATTTTTAGTTTATTGATCTAATTCTCTCAATTGGTGTAGTTTGTCTTTTAAAACAGCCAGTCCTTCTTTATGAACAGCAATATTTTTACGCACTTCTAAAACAATTGAATTTTCTTTTTTAGCATTTTTTGTATTTGTAAAAAACTGAATATTATTTTCCAATTGAAAAATTTCGTTTTGTACTTCATCAATTTTTCGCATCAAGAAAATTTTCTCGTTATCTAATTTGCGTGTATCATTATTCTCTGACAAAGAATCAATTCGGTTGGTGAAACGGAGCATGTCTGTTTCTTTCTTACTCAAACTTAATTTTTCAAAAAGAGCATCCAAAATCTTATTGAATTTGCCTTCGATATGACGTCTTGAAAACGGAACCTTTCCTAATTGTTTCCAATTTTCAATATGCATTTTGATCGCATCTAAGTCGATTTTATGATCGCCTGTCATTTCAAAAGAACGCAAAGTTTCTAAATAGGCTTTCTTTTTATCGAAAGATTCTACTTCTTCACTGTTTTCTTCGCTTTTATGTTCTTTTAGATTGTCAAAATAATGATTACAAGCTTCTTTGAATTCTTTCCAGATTTTATCTGAATATTTTCGAGGAACATGGCCAATTTGTTTCCATTCGTCCTGAATTTTTTTCATAACAGGAGTAGAGCTAGAATAGTCGGTACTTTCTCGTAAAGCTTTCGCTTTTTCGACCAAAGCCATTTTTTTATTCAAATTGTCTGTTTGGTCTTTTTTAATTTCTTTGTAGAACGAATTTTTTAAAGAATTAAATTTTCGAACAGCCGATTTAAAACCTGCCCAAGTCGCTTCGTTCACCTCGGTAGGAACTTTTCCGATAGCAAAAAAATCAGAACGCAACGCTTCTACCTTATCAATTTGTGCTAACCACTGCGAATGTGTATTCACTTTTTCGATTGCTAATTGATCTAGTTTTACAATTACTTCCTTCTTTTTAATTAGATTTTCAACTTCTAATTCTTTTAAATTCTCAAATAAAACCTCACGTTTATCGTGAATTTTTTTAGTTAACTCACTAAACTGATTCCAAATCTCATCACGATGATCTTTAGAAACGGGTCCAATATCTTCTTTCCACATGCGATGTAAATCTTGCAATTCTCTAAATGCTTTATTTACGTCAGCTTCTTGTGTTAATTCTTCGACGCGTGCAATAATTTTTTGCTTTTGGTCTAAATTGTGTTTAAAATCTAAGTCACGCGCTTCTCGATCTAAGTGTAAATAATCATAAAAATTCTCTACGTGAAAGTGAAAGTTGTTCCAAACGTGGTTGTATTTATCTTTTGGGATAGGTCCAGCATTTTTCCAACGTTCTCTCAGTTCGTTAAAATGCTTAAGCGTATCTTTTATGTTTTCTTGCGGGTTAATTAAGTTTTTTAGCTCTTCTACAATAGCTAAGCGATCTTCTAAATTACCTTTTAAATTGGTCTGAAGACTTTTAAAATGTGTATTTAGTTTTGTTTTATAAACGCTATACGCTTCATCAAATTTTGATTTTAATGGAGAGTGGTACTCAAATTCTTCATTTGAATCGGTGTTTTCAGCGTTAAACTCTTCTTTTTTCTCTTCAATTAAATGATTGAATTCTACCGTAAATGCTTTCTTTATCTCATCTACATGCTCTTTAATCGACATTACTGTATCGGTAACAACCAGTTCTTTTAAGGCATCCACTAATTGCTCTAAAGAAAAAGTTCCGTAATCTTTCATCGGAAGCGTATGACGTTCTTTAAGTGTTTCATCTTCGCTTTCTTCTGCATTAGAATCATCAATCGCATCTTGTGCTGATTTTTTTTTCAGTACATCCCCATCTTCACCTACAGCAAGTACATTGTTAAGTACAGAATCGTCTGCAGGGTCAGTTTGCACAGAAGGTGCTTTTTCTCGATCGTAGTTTCCGTCTGCTTGTGGCAGGTTATCATTCGTTTCTTCTAACATCGTAATTAATGTTTAAGGTTTTATTTAATTATTTGACCGAAAGATAATAAAGCAGTTTTAAAATACAAAACAAAAGTGTTAATTATAAGACAATTTAGGATGAATCTGTTATTGTTTCACAAGGTATTTAGCGATTTGAGAATTAAATAGCTATGTGTTTAATTAGTAATCGGTTAAATACCTCTTTTTGCGATTTTTTATTGAATTTTCACGTCTAGATTAAAGTACTATTCGATCCGACAGAGCGGTATAGAATTAATCGGATCTAGTTGAGGAATGTAAATGTATACTCATTATAATTTGAGTTGGAAAGAACACAGTTGACTATTATTTTTATATCTTAAAAGTATTTATTTTTAAGTCATAAAAAAACCTTCTGTAGTAAGAAGGTTTCAGTTTTTTTACGATCAATGGTTATCTGTTCCAGATTTGCCACGCTTTTTCGGCTTGAAAAACCAACATATCATATCCATTTTTAGTAGTAGCTCCTTTTGATTTGGCGCGTTTTAAAAACTCTGTTTCTGCTGGGTTATAAATTAAATCAAAAGCAATGTGTTTTTCTGTAAAAAACTCGTAGGGTAAATCGGGAGCAAGTTCTATATTTGGACTGGTTCCAACTGGTGTACAGTTAATTATGATTTGATAATTATCAAAAGTCGTAGCGTTAATTAAACTATAGTCAATAACGTCTTCTCTGGCTTCACGAGAAACAAAAGTGTATAAAATACCCAACTCATCCAGTGCAAAAGCAACTCCCTTAGACGCGCCACCCGTACCAAGAATTAAAGCTTTTTTGTGATGCGATTGCAACAAAGGCTTTAAAGACTTTTTAAATCCGTGACAATCGGTATTATATCCTTTTAATTTTCCTTTTTTAGTAAATTTAATGGTGTTTACTGCACCAATTTGACTTGCTTTTTTAGACATTTTATCTAAAAAAGGAATCACTTGTTGTTTATATGGAATCGTAACATTCATCCCATTTAAATCGGGATTATTTTTTATCAATTCGGTAAAATAATTAATTTCAGAAATATCAAAGTTCTCGTAACTGCAACCTTTAAAAACTTCACCTTCAAATTTATTAGTAAAATAACCTTTCGAAAATGAATAGTCAATATTACGTCCTAAAAGACCATAACGCCTTCTTAAAATAGTACTCATATTTATTTTTTGTGTTTGGAAATGTAATTTTGAACTGATTTTTTAGTCCAAACTACTGGAAATAAATCTTCTATCAAGATATAGTTATCAAAGTTCAATCGCAACGCATTGCTCAAATGAAACTTTGCTTTGGTCAATTCTTGCAACATAAAATACAATCCAGCCAAACGATATTCAATTTCATTTTCTTCTGGAAAATATTCAGTTGCTTGTAACAATGTTTGCACGGCGCTATCAAATTCTCCCAAAAATTGTAGAATATCTACCCAAAACAACCACGTATCTAATGCGTGATCACCAAATTCAACTGCTTTTCTAAAACCAAATTCAGCCTCTTCGAACAAGTTCATGTGTTTGTTAATCGTTGCGTAGCGCTTCCAATACATGCGATTTTGATTGTCAATAGCCAAGGCTTTATTGACAAAAAATAAGGCTTTTTGATAGTTCTTCTGGCGCACATAAAAATCAGTTATGGCAATCCAACCTTTGTCTAAAAGAGGATCTTCATGAACCGTTTTATTGTAATATTTTAAAGCAAGTACATTGTTGCCTAAACGTTCGTAACACTTTCCAATGCGCAGTAAGGCGTAAGAAGTGGCATCGTCTAACTCAATTGTACGGTTGTAACTTTCAATTGCTTCAGAATATTTTTTAAGACGTTCGTAAGCTTTGGCTCGCTCCATAAAAGCGCCCAAAAATTCGTCATCAATTAAGGTTGCATAATCAAAAGCACGAATGGCATTTTCATATTCTTTTACACCATAATGCAAACGGCCCATTTGGTGCCAAGCAATCTCGCTGTATGGGTTTTTATCAATATATTTATTCAAATACGCAATGGCTTCTTGATTTTGATCTAAAAATTCAAAACAGTACACCACATTATACAAGGCCGATTGGTCTTCTAAATCTTCTTCTAAACATTTAATAAAACTGTCTTTTGCCATCTCTAAATTATCCATAAAAAGATACTCCATACCAATTAAGTTATAGACATCCGCATAGTCATCAGTATATTCTAAAGCAATATTTAGCAATTCAACTGCTTTTTCATGTTGATCGCGTTTAGAACAGATGTTGGCTTTTTGAATGTAAATTTCCTCGTTCGTCGGTTCTATCGCATACAACTCATTTAAGAGTTTCTCTGCCAGTTCGAGTTTGTCGTCATACACTAGCATTTCTACTTGAACTAATTTTAAGCCGGTAGATTTAGGATGTTGATCTAGTGCTAACTTTAAGGCCTTTTTTGCTAAATTAGCCTTTCCCATGTCTAAATAATGAAGAATGATTTCTTCAAATTCTTCAGAATCAAAAAAGAGCACTTTGTTAGTTTTTAACATCGACTCAAATTTGGATAGAGATAGGTTATAATCTTCTTCTTCGTTGCTTAACTGCATACTCTGTTTTTTTGAAATTAGCCCAACCTAAAGTTAGGCAACCAGATTGTCTTAAAAAATTAAAGATTGAATTGTTTTGAACAATTTAATTAACAATGCGGAACGTTTCTTTTATTATTGAATTAAAATTAGCTTTAAAATTATTCGTCAGCCAACTTTCTTTGATTTTACTTTGCTTTTTGTTGTTCTAAAATTTCATCCATAACGTGCAAGATGATAGCGCAACCTTGTTTAATTTCTGTCTCTGAAATGGTCAACGGAGGAGTGATTCTAATGGCACAACCTTCAAATAATAACCAAAACAAAATCAGACCTTTATCTTGACAATTTAAAATTACTTGATTGGTAATTTCGGCTGTTTCGGTCATTGCTGCAAGCATTAAACCTTTGCCTCTGACTTCCGTTATCAAAGGGTGTACCAAAAGGGATCGGAACAGTTTTTCTTTTGATAAAGCATCTGACATCAAACTAGTCTCGGTAATTTCTTGCAAGGTTGCCAAACAAGCTGCCGCAATGACAGGATGACCTCCAAAGGTGGTTATGTGTCCGAGTTTAGGATTATCAGTTAGTAAGTCCATTTTTTCTGAGGAAGCGGTAAAGGCACCAACAGGCATTCCGCCACCCATTCCTTTGCCCATAACCACAATATCTGGAATGACATCGTAATTTTGAAATCCAAATAATTTTCCAGTACGACCAAATCCAGGCTGAATTTCATCTAAAATCATCATGGCGCCAACGGCATCACAACGTTCACGTACTTTTTGCAGATAGTTGTTTTCTGGCTGAATAAATCCTGCTCCACCTTGTATGGTTTCGAGAAGAACTCCAGCAGTTTTTGTTGTTATTTTTTCTAAATCAGCTTCATTATTAAAGGTGATAAAAGCAACATCTGGCAATAAAGGACGAAATGCTTGCTTGCGCTCTTCTTTTCCCATTACACTCATAGAGCCCATGGTATTGCCATGATAGGCATCAAAGCACGAAATAAGCTGACTACGACCTGTTACTCGTCGTGCCAGTTTTAAAGCGCCTTCAATCGCTTCGGTGCCAGAATTGACCAGATAGGTTTTATTTAAAGTTTCTGGTAGGAGCGACGCCATCAATTTGCAATATTCTACTGCTGGGCTTTGCGAGTATTCACCATAAACCATCACATGCGAATATTTATCCAATTGATCTTTTATAGCCTGATTTACTCGTAAATTTTGATGTCCTAAAGTACAAGCTGAAACTCCGGCTACAAAGTCTAAATATTTTTTATTATTCGTATCGTATATATAGGATCCTTTGGCGTATGAAACCTCCATTCCTAAAGGATAAGGAGAGGTTTGTGCTTGGTATTTTATAAAATCGGAGTTCATTATTTTGAGGTGCTATTTTTAAAGGGGCAAAGTTACAAAGACTTTTTATAGGACAAGAATTTTATGTTTAATCGTAAAAACAATCAGTTAATAAATTACAATTAATACTTAATACGTACGACTTATTTCTTCCCTTTCTTTTTATCGTAATTTTTAGTCTCTTTCCTAATCTTCATTGGAGTATTCTCTTTGCTTGCTTCTTTTTTTCCTTCTGCAATCATTTTATCATTCATCTGGTTTTCTTCTTCCGAAAAAATATCGTCTTTTGATTTGATGCGTTCGTCTCCGCGCCAGACTAAACCTCGCAATTTTCTAGCACTTTCGGGTAAGTCGGCCTCCGGGAAAATATCACCATCTACGTTATTGAAAAACGTAATAGTTTCCACTGCATTATCTTCCAAAATCATATTAATCTTACTGCTCTTATTTTTATTTATTCCAATAAGTTCATTGGCGTCATTTCTCATATAATAAATAACCTCGGTATTTTTTACCACATCTACATCGTGTAGTTTACCTTCTTTAAACTTCCCGAATAAATTGAGACCCTTTACCTGATTGAATCCAGTTCCTAAAGTGTCTCTTGACACTATAAAAGTATTGTTTAAAACTTTGAGAGAATCAATTTTTTTTGTTGTGTTGTCACCAACAAGATGCATTCTGTCTCCCGTAATTTGACTTTCGCCATTCCATAATATTGGGCTTCCAATTAATTTAGTTAAAGCTGTTTTGGCGCTCGAATGGATGGAGTCACATTTTCCGCTCATATCCGTTTTATAAAAACGAACATTATTGTAAGCACGAATGATACGATTGTCTTCTTTGCCTGTAACCATTAGTTTTTTTCCATGAATGTAAACGGAATCGTTATCTACAAAATTGATCGCAACGGCTCTTTTAGTCACAAACATCGAATCTTTTTGCTTGTACACTTCGGCATAATGTCCTTTTACAACGCCACGATTAATAGAATCGGTAATTTTTACATTTCGAGTAGCAGACGCAAATTCGGTATTTCTATTGTAAAACAGACTATCGCCTTCAATACGTCGATCGTCGTATTTGATGTACGATTTTCTGAGCAAGTGTGCTACGTTTTTCTTGGTATCGTAAAAACCTTTCTCTGTATAAATATAATTGGTCTTACTAGTAATTGTAGAAGGTCCTGATAAATAAGTATGACCCGAATTGGTGTAATAATCCAAATGATTGGATTTTATAACGTAGGTCGGATTGGTAATTACCACCTTATCTAAAAATATAAACTTTTTTTCTTTCACGAAATAGCGACCAGCTTTACTAACCAAGGTATTGTCTTTGTTGACAATGGTTCCTTTGGTATTGTAATATACTTGCTGAATATTTCGATCAAAATTTATGGTATCTGATTCTAAAGTGGCATCAGGCGAAGTCATTACAGGATTACCTGTTGCAAAAGCTTTCTTTACATTTCCGTTGTACTCGGCATATTTGCTGTTTAAAAATAAGGTGTCCCCTTGCACTAATTGCACATTTCCGAACGCTTTTAGGTAATTTTCCTTCTGAAAAAAATAAGCCTTATTACAAGTTAAAACCACACCATCATGACTCACTTTTACATTTCCAGTTAGTAAAAAAGCATCGGGAATTTCAGTCTGATTCATATCAGCATAATCAGAATGCTCAATATTTATTTTTTTCGGTGCTGGCGCTTGCGCGAAAGAAAAATTAAGCTTTAGCAGTAGCGAAACAAAAAAGAGTAAAAAAAGTATTTTTTTCAACGTTTTTAGATTTTTGTCAAATTTAACAAAAACCAATCAACCCCGCTGTTAATTAGGAATTATTTATAATTGATTTTGGAATTGTCTGCCTTTAAATTATTAACAAAATCAATCACTCTCTCGTTGTAGTGCGAGAAAAGTAGCCTTTAAAAAGGTTTATGCTCGTGGAGTGCAATCCAATCTGAAAATAAAGTTTAATTTTAAAACTATTAATTATTTCCAAGTCAAAAAATTATGCACAAATTACTATACGTACCACTTTCTGTCTTACTCCTTACATCAGGCTGTAAAACCCAGCAAAATACAATTGTATCCGAGAAAGATTCTGAGTCTAAAAATCAAAAAATTGTCGTCTATCAGGTTTTTACCCGTTTGTTTGGTAATCAAAATACAAACAATAAGCCGTGGGGAACAATTGTAGAAAATGGAGTAGGTAAGTTTGATGATTTTAATCAAAAAGCATTGCAAGAAATTAAAGAGTTGGGTGTGACTTATGTTTGGTATACTGGCGTTCCACATCACGCCGTAGTTACTGATTATACTTCTTTAGGCATTTCTAATGATGATCCAGAAGTCGTAAAAGGTCGAGCGGGCTCGCCTTATGCGGTTAAAGATTACTACAATGTAAATCCAGATTTGGCTGTACATCCAAAAAATCGTTTGCAAGAATTTGAAGCACTAATTTCGCGAACACACAAAGCCGATTTAAAGGTTATTATAGATATTGTTCCCAATCACATCGCTCGTAAGTACGACGGAAAAACAAATCCTGATGGAGTGGTTGATTTTGGAAAAAATGACGACACTTCCGTGGAATACAAACGTAACAATAACTTCTATTATATTCCCAATGAAGCATTTGAAATTCCGGATGGAGATGTGCCGTTAAATCAAGAAAGCAACCCGCTGATTGATGGGGAATTTGACGAATATCCTGCAAAATGGACGGGAAATGGATCCCGAAAAACAAAGCCTGATCTTAATGATTGGTACGAAACTGTAAAAGTAAATTATGGCGTTCGTCCTGATGGAACTAAAGATTTTTCAGAATTACCTGTGGGTTTTGAAAAGAAAAACTATCAAGAGCATTTTAATTTTTGGAAAAGCAAAGACGTGCCAGATTCTTGGAAAAAGTTTAAAGACATTGCTTTGTATTGGATCGATAAAGGAGTAGACGGGTTTCGATACGATATGGCAGAAATGGTTCCGTATGAGTTTTGGAGCTATATGAATTCGGCGATTAAAGTAAAAAATCCAAACGCTTTTTTAATGGCTGAAGTTTATAATCCGAAGGAATACCGCAATTACATTCATTTAGGAAAAATGGATTATTTGTATGATAAAGTCGAAACGTATGATAAATTGAAAGACGTAATTCACGGAAAATCAAATCCAGATGGATTGAGTTGGATACAAAAAGAAATGAGTGATATTGAACATCAGATGTTGCACTTTGTAGAAAACCACGACGAGCAGCGTATTGCAAGTCCAGAATTTGCAGGAAATGCAGAAAAAGGTAAACCAATGATGGTGTATTCGGCAACCGTGAGTACGTCGCCAACAATGATTTACTTTGGACAAGAAGTAGGTGAAAAGGCAGCCGAAAATGCGGGTTTTGGAACGGAATCTCGAACATCAATTTTTGATTACATCGGCGTTCCTAATCATCAACGTTGGATGAGCAAGGGTAAATTTGATGGAACACAATTAACAACAGCTGAAAAAGAATTGCGTGATTTTTATAAGAGATTGCTGAATTTTACAATTTCTAGTCCTGCATTGATGGGCGATTACCAAGAAATTCAAACCTACAACAGAATTAATTCAGCGGCTTATCCTCAAAATGTATATTCGTTCGCACGTTGGTCTACTAAGCAAAAATTACTTGTTGTTACTAATTTTGATTCTGAAGAAAATATAAAATTTGATTTAATATTTCCGTCTGACTTAATTTTAAAATGGAATTTAAAAGATGGAGCCTACCAGATGAAAGATCAGTTGTATCCAAAAAACAATACTAATTTACTAGTAAAAAATGGAGTTGGAATGCTTCAAATTGAAATGCAACCTTTAGAATCTTTTATTTTTCAGCTGGAATAATTTTTATTATTTTTTCAAGGAATGAATTGTGATTACAAACGATCAAACTTTATAATTTCATTTACAAAATCTCTTCATTTATTTGCCTATTTTTGCTGACTAAATTTTATATCATGCCAAACAAAAAGTACAAAATTGCGGTTATACAATTGAACTTAAATGACGTTGCCGAAAACAACCTAAAAAAATGTTTAAAATGGGTTCGTGACGCGGCCAATAAAGGTGCGGAAGTTATTTTATTGCCCGAATTATACAGCAGTCATTATTTCTGTCAGAGCGAAGATGTTGATAATTTTGCTTTGGCTGAACCTTTATATAGCACATCGTTTATTGCCTTTAGCGCTTTAGCAAAAGAATTAGGCGTTGTTATTATTGTTCCGTTTTTTGAAAAAAGAATGGCCGGAATTTATCACAACAGTGCATACATTATTGATGCAGATGGTACAGAAGCTGGATTGTACCGTAAAATGCACATTCCAGATGATCCACACTTTTATGAGAAGTTTTATTTTACACCAGGTGATTTAGGGTTTCAAGCTTTTCAAACTCAAAAAGGAAAAGTCGGAACTTTAATTTGCTGGGATCAATGGTACCCAGAAGCAGCTCGATTGACAGCTTTAAAAGGTGCTGAAGTATTATTTTATCCTACAGCAATTGGATGGCATCCGCAAGAAAAAGAGCAGTATGGAGAGAATCAACATGGTGCTTGGATGAATGTAATGAAAGGACATGCGGTTGCAAATGGGGTTTATGTTGCAGCAGCAAACCGTATTGGTTTAGAGCAATACATACCAGGAACAGAAGGAATTCAGTTTTGGGGATCTTCGTTTATTGCAGGGCCTCAAGGAGAAATTTTAGCCCAAGCATCGAACGATCAAGAAGAAATTTTAATTGCCGAAGTCGACTTAGATTTACAAGAAAATGTCCGTCAGAATTGGCCTTTTTTTAGAGACAGAAGAATTGATGCTTTTGGTGAAATTACTAAAAGAGCAATAGACTAATTGTGCTTTAATCTAGTATAGTAAAAACCGTTTCTGAGTAAGAAGCGGTTTTTTTTATTTGATAAACCAAATTTAGCTAAAAAAGCATCTTATAGCTATTGTGGTTTTTTTTAAAAAGTAAATATCTTATATTTGACGAGCCGTTTTTAGCCCTGATGCTAGAGGAAATCCTTTTTTGTTTTTCTTTAAAACAAAAAAGATTGGAACGGACAGCAGGATTAGCTTCAATAAAAAGCGTACTGTGGCCTAAATAAAATTAAAACTATTTTTAAAATGAAATTACTAGAAGGAAAAGTTGCCATAATTACAGGTGCTAGTCGTGGAATTGGAAAAGGAATTGCGGAAGTTTTTGCCAAAAATGGTGCTAATATTGCTTTTACTTACAGCTCTTCGGTCGAGTCGGCCAATGCTTTGGAAGTAGAGTTGAACGCGATGGGAATTAAGGCGAAAGGTTACCAATCTAACGCCGCTGATTTTAATGAAGCGCAAACCTTTGTTGATGCGGTTTTGGCTGATTTTGGAACCGTGGATATCTTGATAAACAATGCTGGAATTACCAAAGATAATTTGATGATGCGCATGTCTGAAGCTGATTTTGACCAAGTTATTGACGTCAATTTGAAATCAGTTTTTAATATGACCAAAGCGATTCAGAAAACTTTTTTGAAGAAACGCGCTGGTTCTATCATTAATATGAGTTCAGTTGTGGGTGTAAAAGGAAACGCGGGACAGACCAATTATGCAGCTTCAAAAGCTGGAGTTATTGGTTTCTCTAAGTCAGTTGCTTTAGAATTAGGTTCGCGTAACATTCGTTGTAACGTTATTGCTCCCGGTTTTATTGAAACAGAAATGACAGCCAAATTAAGTGAAGATGTGGTAAAAGGCTGGAGAGACGGAATTCCGTTAAAACGCGGTGGAACGACCGAAGATGTAGCTAATGCTTGTCTTTTCTTTGCTTCTGACATGAGCGGTTACGTGACTGGACAAGTGATGAATGTGTGTGGAGGAATGTTAACTTAATAATTTAATGATTTCACAATTGAACTATTTAAAGATTGATAATTCTTAAATTTTTCAATCTTTTAATTTTTCAATCCATTTTATGACTACAAACACCATTCTATTACTCTTTTTATCAGTTGTATTAGCGGGCGGTTTGTCGTTTTTTCAATATTATTACAAAGCCAAAAGCAAGTCAAAGGTACTATTGCTTTTGGCTTTTTTGCGTTTTACTTCGATTTTCGCTTTATTGGTTTTGTTGATTAATCCTGTAATTACTAGTAATTCACTCGAAATTATTAAAACACCATTACCAATTGTCGTCGATAATTCGAGTTCAATTGAAGCTCTTAATTCTAAAGAAAAATTACTCGAATTGTATCAGGAATTGAGTAAAAATCCTGCCCTACAAGAAAAATTTGCGGTAGAATCATTTCAGTTCGATTCGGAATTTAAAGCCAGCAAAACATTTGATTTTAAAGGGAAACAAACCAATTTTGATGGAATTGCCAAAGGTCTAAAAGCCATTTACAAGAATAGTGTCTATCCAACAATTATTATCACCGATGGAAATCAAACGACAGGAAATGATTATGTGTACCGATTTGACGCTACAAATAAAATTTTCCCTGTAATTGTGGGTGATACCACTACTTTTTTAGATTTAAAAATTGACCAACTCAACGTAAATAAGTATGCTTTTTTAAAGAATAAATTTCCCCTAGAAGTGTTTTTGAGCTATTCTGGAAATAAAAATAGTATTGCCGATTTTACCATAAAAAATGGTAATACTGTAGTTGTTAAAGAAAAAGTAAGTTTTTCTGGCAGTAAAAGAACAGCTACTTTAAATGTGCTTTTGCCTGCCGATCAAGTAGGTTTGCAAGTATTTAAAGCATCCGTTTTTAGTTCAGAAAAAGAAAAAAACAGCTATAATAACGTTAAGAATTTTGCGGTTGAAGTAATCGACCAAAAAACGACCGTTGCTATTGTTTCAGCAATAAATCATCCTGATATAGCGGCGCTAAAGCGTGCTATTGAGTCGAATGCACAACGTAAAGTTATTTTGCTAAAGCCCAATCAAGTCGAATCGGTGCAAGATTATAATGTTTTGGTATTGTATCAACCCAATGCGAGTTTCAAAAAACTTTATGAAGCGAATGCCAAAGCGGGAATTAATGCTTTTGTAGTTACAGGAAATTCGACCGATTTTAATTTTTTAAATCAGCAGCAAAATGAGCTGATTTTTAAATTGAGTAATCAGAAAGAAGATTATCTCGCAGATTTCAACACGCAGTTTAATTTATTTGCTTTGGAAGACATTGGTTTTGAAAATTTTCCACCATTAGAAAATGCATTTGGAACCATTACCACAAACGGATCGGTTTCAAATTTATTAAGTAGTAAGATTAGAAACGTTGCAACTAATGCTCCATTATTGGCTTTCGCCGAAAACGGTGGAAAACGGTCTGCTTTTCTACTAGGAGAAAATAGTTGGAAATGGCGTTTGCAAAGTCATGTTCAAGAGCAATCCTTCGCTAAATACGATCTGTTTATTGATAAAATAATTCAATATTTAGCTTCTAATAGTTCAAAAAAATCATTGGTTGTAACACACGAAAGTTTTTATAATTCGGGCGAAGCAATTGTAATCAATGCGCAATATTTTAATAAAAATTATGAGTTTGATGAGAAAGCACAATTGACAATTTCAGTTGTTAATTCATCTACCAAACAAACAAAAAATTATGATTTATTAAAGGGAAGCAATTCTTACGCTGTTAATTTGGACGGTTTGGATGCTGGGAAATATAAGTTTACTGTGAAAGAATTACAGTCGAAATCTTCCTACTCTGGTAGTTTTGAAATTTTAGATTTTGATATCGAAAAGCAGTTTGTCAATCCAGATGTAAATAAATTGCAACAGCTGGCGCAAGAAACGAATGGGAAAGCGTATTTTGATAATCAGGTTTCCGATTTAGTAGCGGAATTAATTAAAAATGAAGATTATAAAGCCATTCAGAAAAAAGTTTCTAAAAAAACCGCGTTAATAGATTGGTACTGGTTACTAATTAGTATTGCTGTAGCTCTTAGTTTAGAGTGGTTTATCAGGAAATACAATGGACTGCTTTAAGAAGTTTTGAAGTTATAAAGATGGGAAGTTGCAAAATATAGAAGCTATGTGTAATGCTAAAAAAACAGTGCGATGAAATATATGACTTTAGTAGTGGTACTTGCATTTTGCTCTTTTAATTTATATTCATGGAAAGAATTTAAGATAGAATGGGTTGAAAATCTCAAAGGAGATTTTTCATTTTCACGTAAGCATAGTTTAAAAAGTGAAGCTTGGTGTTATGAGTATGCTGGAGTTTCAGAAATTACGGTAAAAAAGCTTAACAAAGATTCTATTGAATGTTACACCTTAGCTAATGCTGCTACACATTCTACTCTGAATTTTTACATTATTAATGATATTGTCAGTAATCCGAGAATTGAATTAAATAGTATAACTGATGGAAAGCGAACTTTTTTTTGCAATAAAGCATTAATTAAAGTTGATAAAAAAGCAATGCAAAGAGGAATATTAAAAGCTGAATTTGATATGAAATTTAATCATGTGGAAAATCCAAAAAAGCAAATGTTTTGGAAAGGGAAAATCTACGCCAAAATAAGGTAAAGCATAACACATAATAGCCGTTACTAGCAACTTGTGATTTAGTCGAACATACTAGAATTCATATGTAGTAAAGTGCTAGTAGGACCAAGACGTTATATAGTTTTCCAGAAATTACTTCATTTAATTAAAATTTTTGCAATGGATTTCAGACTTAAAGTTTTTTACGCAGTTGCCAACCGATTGAGTTTTACTAAAGCTTCGACCGAATTGTACATTTCGCAACCTGCGGTTTCTAAGCACATTCAAGAATTGGAGGAACTCTACAAAATTAAACTTTTTGAAAGAAACGGATCTAAAATTGAACTGACCGAGGCCGGAAAAGTTCTTCTAAGACACACGAAAACCATCTTTGAAATTTACCGCACAATCGACTTTGACATGAGCACCTTGCTTACTGAGCGTCAAGGTTTGCTGCGTTTGGGTGCGAGCACCACTATTTCGCAGTATGTTATTCCGCCGTTATTGGCTAGTTTCCATCAGAAAATGCAAGATATAAAAGTCAATTTGCTAAATGGAAATACGGAGCAAATAGAAGTGGCTTTGCTTAATAAAGAAATTGAAATTGGTATTGTTGAAGGTCAGTCTAAAAATCAATCTATTAAGTACAGTCCCTTTTTAAAAGATGAATTGGTTTTGGTCTGCAACAACAGTCATTCGTTAATTACTCAAAAAGAACTTACAATACATGACTTAAAAAACCTCAAGTTTGTTACACGTGAACGAGGTTCTGGTACTTTAGAGGTAATAGAACATGAGCTTAAAAAAGCAGGTTTAAAACCCAATCAACTGCAAATAGAAATGCGCTTAGGAAGTACCGAAAGTATTAAATCGTATTTATTAAACTCCGACTGTGTGGCTTTCATGTCCATTCACGCGGTTAGTAAAGAACTTAAAAATAATGAATTAATGGTTTTAGATGTGCAATCACTCGACATTGAGCGGTATTTTTACATCATTACCCTGCAAGGTAAATCGGATGCACTAACAGAACTCTTTATTCATAATCTTGCTACTCATTATAATTTAAAGTTATAGCGTATTGTTATTTACAATTGGCGAATTGTAGTTATTCTGCTGACCTTTGTCAACACAATAACCAACATATCATTCTCATGAAAGTCAATTCAATACCACAAGAACAGTTAATAGAAATTAATCCACGAATGCAACAATTTATATATATTGTAGTTGTCGCTTTATGTCTTTTTTCAATAATTTCCGCACCAATCGCTTTACTTTTAGGCCTGTTAGTAGCGAATTTAACAGGCAATCCTTTTCAAAGTTTTAGCAGTAAATCAATACCTTTTTTACTTCAATTTTCAGTAGTAGGTTTGGGATTCGGAATGAACGTGGCGAGCGCGATTTCAGCTGGAAAAGAGGGTTTTACTTTAACAGTTGCTTCTATATTTTCTACATTACTTTTAGGAACATTTCTAGGAAAATGGTTTGCGATCGATAAAAAAACAGCGCATCTCATCTCTTGCGGAACTGCAATTTGTGGTGGAAGTGCCATTGCAGCCATTGCTCCAGTCATTAAATCTGAAGAAAAGCAGACTTCAGTCGCATTAGGAGTTATTTTTATTCTAAATTCCATTGCATTATTTTTATTTCCGTATTTAGGACACGAATTTAATTTGTCGCAAAGAGATTTCGGTTTGTGGTGTGCGGTCGCCATTCACGATACCAGTTCTGTAGTAGGAGCAGCAAGTCGTTACGGTGCCGAGGCATTGCAAATTGCAACAACGGTAAAACTGGCGCGTGCTTTATGGATCATTCCCGTAGCGCTGCTAACTTCAGTTATCTTTAAAAACAAAAAAACTAAAATTCAAATTCCTTATTTTATTGGTCTATTTATCGTGGCAATGTTGCTAAACAGCTATGTTCCTGAAATAAAATATGTAGCGCCAACAATTGTAAATTTGGCACAAATAGGTTTAACAATCACACTTTTTTTAATTGGTTCAGGTTTAAATTTTTCTGTTTTAAAAGCGGTAGGAGTGATGCCTTTATTGCAAGGTGTTTTACTGTGGCTTTTTATTGCAACTGCAGCACTTTTAGCTATTCTTTATTTAGTTTAAAAAATCTGACGGTATCCACTATTTATAATTAGAGTTGGTTTTTTTTAAGAAAAGTTAAAATAACAGATTCTTAATCCAACTTTGATTAAATTATCTTTAAAAGAAATACCTTTGCCGTTCAAATTTAATCACACATGAAAAACTTAAAAATGAATCGAAAAACAAGTGCAATAGTGGCACTTGTAATAGGTTTTATCACCCTATCTTGGGGAATCGTAGGACATGAGCGCATCAATAAAGCGGCAGTTATGGCGCTACCAGAATCGATGTTGCCCTTTTTTTACAATCATATCGATTTTATCACGCAAGAATCTTCTGTTCCTGACATTCGAAAGTATGCATTGAAATACAAAGATGAAAATCCGAGACATTATTTCGACATGGAAAATTTCGGTAACTTAGATAGCATTCCGAAAACAATGGCTGAATCCACTGCAAAATACGACGCTAAGTTTTTATACACCAATGGTACCTTACCTTGGTTCATTGAAGAAATGATGATCAAATTAACGCAAGCTTTTAAAGATAAGAATAGAGCTGAAATTTTATTTTTGGCCGCCGATTTAGGACATTATATTGGCGATGCGCACATGCCGTTGCACACTTCTGCAAACCACGATGGCCAATTGACCAACCAAAAAGGAATTCATTCTCTTTGGGAGAGCAGACTGCCAGAATTGTTTGTGAAAGATTATAAATTTAATGTTGCGCCAGCGGAGTATTATGAAGACGTTCACAAAGCCACTTGGGACTTAATGAAGGATACACACAGTTTGGTTGACCCACTTTTAGCTGTCGATAAAAAACTGAGAGATGCTACGCCAGAAAATCAAGTATTTTTGGTGGACGCTGAAGGAAAAATTGTAAAAAGTAAATACAACTCAGCTCGATTTTCTGATGCTTACGCGCTAAAACTTCATACTGAGTTAAACGGAATGGTAGAAAGTCAGATGAAAAAAGCCATTACTGCAACAGCCAGTTTTTGGTATACTGCTTGGGTAAATGCAGGAAAACCGGACTTAAGTGATCTGGACGCACCCGAATTGACCAAAAGAAACAGTAAAGCATTAAAACAAGATGTCAAGTTATTCGCAAAAGGACAATTATTCGGTTTCAAAAATCAAAATGATTAGAGTTTGATAGATTCAGAGTTATAAAGGATCAAAGTTAAAGCTTGAAAATAATATTTAGAGTACAATAAAAGCCTCAAATTGTAGTACAGTTTGAGGCTTTCTTTTTGGAGCTACTTCCTGCTGTGCACTATATCTTTTGGGCGAACCCCGCCCCAAAAGGATGCCGCTTCCATCAGGGCTAGTACTCTCGCTTCATCATAAGTTATTCTCAGCTTAAAACGTTTACATCTTTGCTCCTCTGAAGTTCAAGACCTTTTTTACTTACAAAGCATTATATTTCTTCTTTTTCAATACATCCGAAGCGGTTTGATAAAATGAAAGCGTTTCATTAATTAAATCAGTTCGTGGTTTTGCAAGTGGAGTTTGATCGTAATAAATTTGAAATTCTGGCGCAACTCCTTCCTTTGGATTCAATTTTAATTCAAATTGTTTGACGTCCTGCTTAGGTGATAAAACAGTCAAAACTCCATCTTTAATTAGGCCTAAATCTTGGTAAGTCGCAATCAAAGCACGTGGTTTATAGTCTGCTTTTAAGACATCTTGACCAAAAAATTTGCTTTGGTAAGTAAAGTTTAAAATTCCGAATAAAGTGGGCATCAAGTCTATTTGTGACATCAATTGATTGTATTTGTTAGGAGCCACAAAACCTGGACTATAAATCATTGCCGGAATACGGTATTTGTCTATAGGAAGAGATGTTTTCCCAGCGCTAGAAGCACAATGATCTGCAACAATGACAAACACCGTATTTTTAAACCAAGCTTGTTTTTTAGCCATTTCAAAAAATTCCTTCATTGCAAAATCGGTGTATTTTACACCACCATCACGTGATTTGATGTCTCCAGGAATATCAATTTTATGGTTTGGATAGGTAAAAGGCCTATGGTTACTGACCGTCATAATATGATTAAAGAATGGTTTACCAGAAAGGCTTTCCTGATTCATTACTTGCAATGCCTTCTTGTACATATCTTCATCGCAAACACCCCAAACATTAGAGAAGGTAATTTCGCTTGGCAAAAAACTATTTTTATCTACAATGTCATAACCGTTTCCACCAAAAAAATCCTGCATATTATCAAAAAATGCATTTCCACCATACATGAATTTTACGGTATAATCTCGTTCCTTTAATAAAGCTCCTGTAGAAAATTTAGTTTTATTATCTACTCTTTTTAGTACACTTTCGCCAGCCGTTGGTGGTAAACATAAAGTAACTGCTTCTAATCCACGAACGGTTCTGTTTCCTGTTGCATACAAATTAGTGAATTGTAAACTTTGAGTGGCAAGACTGTCTAAAAAAGGAGTTAGCGCACCTTCATTTCCATAGGCTTTCATAAACTCTGCACTGAAGCTTTCGATAGTGATTAAAACTACGTTTTTATGAATTTCAGCACTGTCACTTTTTATTGTTCGTAGCGTGCTTTCTGTTTTAAGACCAGGTAATTGCTCATCCAAAATTTGATAAGCTTCAGAATTAGGAAGCGTTTTGTAAAACTTAAAATAATCCAATTCACTGTCTTTAAAAGCTTTATAAAATTTATACAATCCATTCGATTGTAGTTCATTGGCAAATAGATTAGTGGAGTTCTCTAGTTTTGCCAGAGCTGGAATTGTAACTAATGAAATTCCCAATAGTAGTAAATAGACAACCGAAAGTTTTATTTTTTCAATAAAACTCGGAATAGAATCAATGTAAATTCTTGATCTTTTTACAATTAAGTAAGTAAAGATTCCAGCAATTACAAACAGTGCAGCAAAGATCGGAACTACAGGATACGATTCCATTATATTTCCGATAACTTCATTAGTATATACCAGATAATTAACAGCTATAAAATTATATCTAACTCCAAATTCGTTCCAAAAAAAGTATTCGCTAATTCCGTTTTGAATAATCAGTAACACATATAAAAAGAGGGTAAAAGAAAACAACCAATAACGTATGGCATTTCTATATTTTGGTAAAAAAAGAAGCAAAGCAAACAAGGCAGTTTTAAGTCCAATAAAAATCATTCCAACTCGAGCGAGTCCGCCGCCATATTCGGTTAAGATACTTTTTCCAGAAGCTACATAGGCAAAAAGAAGCACGAATAGACCTAAAATAATAAAACCTGTAGGCTTGTTATATTTAGAATTGGAAATGAATAGGAGATAAACGAATAGAAATACGCTGGCGATTATAAAAACAAATAAGTCAGATACTAGACCGAATCCAAATATTTTTAAAAGCTCAATTAAACCAAATTTTGATTGGGTTATGGGATGAAATATCAGGATGATCCTAATGATACAATTAATTATAAAGTAGAAAAGAGCAAGATAATAATATGGTGCTGTTTTTTTTAATAGATTCATTGCTAATTATTTTTTATAAAATGTACAGCAAAAGTATAATCTTGATTTAGGAATAGTATTAAGATTAGCTTAAGATGGTAAAAGAAAGCGAATTAAAAGCGTAACTGTTTCTATTTTTGTGATATAAAGCTTTAAAATTAAATGATTAACTCAATGTCGTGGTAAAGTATATTTTTCATCATAGGACTATTGGTTTCTTTAAATAAAAGTTTTTTAATAGTTGAAAACTTTTCTATGGTAAGATGACTTCGGTTAGAATTTATCTTTTGGATTAAATTTTTTTAGATTTACATTCTAAATCTTTATAAAAGAAGTGCTGCCTTGTCTGCGAATATTGGTACGTTGGAATTTAAATTTATAGTAGAGTAATAAAAATGAATATTTTAATAGTAGAAGACGAAATCGGAATTATACAATTTCTTCAACAAGGATTAGAGGAAGAGGGCTATGCAATAACTACCGCTTCTGATGGATTGATGGGTTTAGAATTGTTCAAAAAAAACAACTTTGATTTAATTTTACTAGATTGGATGTTGCCTAAAATGAGTGGATTAGAGCTTTGTAAAGCCATTCGAACTAGAGATAAAAAAATACCAATCTTGTTTTTAACAGCAAAGGATACCATTCAGGAAACTGTAGAAGGTTTGCAATCGGGTGCCAACGATTATATTAAAAAACCATTTAGCTTCGAAGAATTGGTAGAACGAATAAAAATACATTTTAGAACGCAAGCGTCAGACGAATTTTTGCACTTAGGTAAAATTAAAATAGATACAGTTCAACATCTGGTCTTTAGTGATAATGTGCTAGTTTCTCTGACACAACGCGAATTTGAGCTGTTGTCTTACTTGATTAAAAACAAAGGAAAAGTGTGTACGCGCAATCAAATTATCGAAGATGTTTGGAAGATCTATTTTGAATATGATACGGGTGTTATTGACGTCTTTATAAATGCGATTCGAAAAAAATTAAATATAAAGATCGAGGAAGATTGCATTAAAACAATCAGAGGTGTCGGTTATATCGCAAATGATTAAGTAGCTATGCAAAAACTTTCTTTTAAAAATAGAATTGCGTTCCATTATATTATCACAACCGCTTTATTGATTTTTGTGGTCTTTTCGGCTATATATTCTATTGTAAAATATAGTGTTTACAACCATCTAAATACTGACATTTCTAGAGAGGTTCAAAATCATTTGAGCGAAATTGAAGTAAAAGATGATAATTTTCGACTCGTTCATCTCGAAGAATGGAACGAACGCGAACACAATACCTTAGATGTAAATCCTGTTTTTATTCAGTTTTTAAATGAAAATAAAGAATCCATCGAAAAATCTCCAAATCTTAAAAGCGAAAACTTAAAGTTTAATTTTTCGACCGAGAACTATGAATTGTATGACACTAAATTATTGAACAATAAGATTCGGCAAATTCAAGTTCCCATCTATAGTGAGTCGAAGTTAATTGGTTACTTACTTGTTGCGATGTCTCTAGAAGGCGCCGCGATGGTATTAACAAACTTATCTGAAATTCTACTTATTGCCTATCCTCTAATATTAGTACTACTTTTTTTTATTGCGCGTTTTATTGCTGGTCGAAGTATTAAACCAATTAGTGCTATTATTAAAACAGCTAATATTATTACAAAAGATAACCTGAAATCTCGAATCGTTTTGCCGCAAAAAAAAGATGAATTGTTCGTTTTATCACAAACCATAAATAGTTTACTGGATCGCATAGAAACTACCATTGATCGAGAAAAACAATTCACGTCAGATGCTTCGCACGAATTGCGCACGCCGCTAACCGTTATCAAAGGAACTTTGGAAGTTTTGATACGAAAACCAAGAGATAATGAAGAGTATCAAAACAAAATTAAATATTGTATTTCCGAAGTCAATCGACTCAATCATTTGGTAGATCAACTTCTCTTATTAGCACGATTTGAAAATCAAAACCAGTCGCTAAAGATTGAAGAGTTGAGTTTAAATTCAATTATTTCAGAAGTTTTATCTCGCTATTCAACAGTAATCGAGACTAAAAAGTGTAAAATCAGTAGTAATTTTTCTGAAGATTTTACTGTTAAGTCTGATCATTATTTACTAGCGATTGTTTTAAATAATCTAATCTCGAATGCCTTAAAATATTCGAAGGAAAACGGAACGTTGCAAATTCAATTATTCAGCTCTACTGAACAGGTAGAATGTGCAATTATCGATAGTGGAATTGGAATTGCAGAAAGTGATTTGGAAAAGATATTTCATCAATTTTACAGATCGAATGTGGGCGAGCATCCTGAAATTAAAGGAACTGGTCTCGGACTGTCGATCGTTCGTAAACTGTGTTTTTTATTGAAGGTTAACATTACAATTTCAAGCAAAGAAAATAGCGGAACTCGTGTTGTCTTAAGTTTTCCTAAGACGAGCTTAACCGAATCTTAAGACAATCCTTATCTTTAAGCATTACTTTTGAAATGTTAAATAAGATAAAAATGCTTGAAAAAATTATTGCTTTCAGTTTAAAAAACAAACTTATTGTTTTACTTTTCACTCTGGGAATTTTTGGATATGGAATGTTATCTTTATTTCAAATTTCAATTGGAGCTGTTCCTGATGTGACAAACAATCAAGTTCAAGTCATCACTACTTCAGAAAATCTTTCTACTCAAGATATGGAACAATACATTACGTATCCTGTCGAAATTGAAATGGCTAATTTACCTGGTGTAACCGAAATTCGATCTATTTCTAAATTTGGTTTGTCTGTCGTTACCATTGTTTTTGAAGAGGATTTGGGAACTTATTTACCAAGACAGCTCATCGCAGAAAAAATTAAAGCGGCGTCAGAGAAAATTCCACAGGGTTTTGGGACACCAGAAATGGGACCGATAACTACAGGTCTCGGCGAAATTTATCAATATACTTTAGAAGTAAAACCTGAATTCAAGGACAATTATTCCGTTTCAGACTTACGAACTATTCAAGATTGGGTGGTAAAACGTCAGTTATCAGGAATCAAAGGAGTGGTTGAAATAAATACGTGGGGAGGCTTTTTAAAACAGTACGAAATTGCAATTAAACCTTCCAGTTTAAAGGCGATGAATATAAACACCAGTGATGTTTTTACCGCATTGGAGAAAAATAACAGTATTGCTGGAGGAGCTTATATCGAAAAAGTAAATCAAAGTTATTTTATTCGAGGAGAAGGAAAAGTAAAGTCTCTTGAAGATATTGGTAATATTGTTGTGAAAAACATAAATGGATTGCCTATTTACATCAAAAATGTAGCAGATGTTCGTTTTGGTCATGCCAACCGTTTTGGAGCAATTACAGGAAATGGCGAAGGCGAAAAAGTACTCGGTCAAGTAATGATGCTTAAAGGCGCGAACTCCAAGCAGGTTATTGATGATGTGAAAGACAGAGTGGTGGAAATTCAGAAAACATTACCCGATGGCGTATATATCAATGGATTTCTTGAAAGAAGTGAATTAGTAGGTAAAACTACTTTTACTGTTGCTGAAAACTTAATTCTAGGTTGCTTAATTGTAATTTTTGTGGTAATTGTATTGCTCGGCAACTGGCGTTCTGGCTTAGTTGTCGCATCGGTGATTCCGTTGTGCTTGTTGTTTGCCATATCGTTTATGAATATTTTTGGAATAGATGCTAATTTAATGAGTCTCGGTGCCATTGATTTTGGAATTATTATAGACGGAGCGGTAATTATAGTAGAGTTTATCGCTTTTCAGATTGCTAGTAAAACTGCTCATTTGGTAGGTTTAGAAAAAGAAGAACGGCAATTAGAAATAGACCAAATCACGTATAAAAGTGCTTCCAAAATGATGAATTCAGCTATTTTTGGTCAGTTGATTATTTTGATAGTATTTATTCCAATTCTTTCACTTTCCGGAATCGAAGGCAAAATGTTTAGACCAATGGCAATGACCTTTAGTTTTGCTTTACTTGGTGCTATGCTCTTTTGTTTCACTTATGTTCCAGTTGTTTCTTCTTTATTTTTAAAACCAAAAGCGGAGAATCCGAAATCACTTTCCAGTAAATTAATACGTAAACTCAATTCTTGGTATTTGCCTGTAATTAGTTGGGCAATTGGTAATACTAAAAAAGTATTATACGGAGCACTAGGATTGCTATTGTTAGCTGTGGGATTATTTACAACGATGGGCGGAGAGTTTATTCCAACCTTAGATGAAGGCGATTTTGTAATTCAGCCCGTCTTGAAAACAGGAACTTCTTTGACCAAAACAATTGCTATTACAACCAAAATTGAGCAAATAATTCTTAAAAATTTCCCAGAAGTGACGCAAGTGGTTAGCCGAATTGGGGCAGCGGAAGTGCCAACGGATCCGATGTCAATGGAAGAGAGTGATGTTATCGTAAAATTGAAACCAAAATCAGAATGGACATCAGCAGCGAGCAAAGATGAATTGGCAGATAAAATAAAAGCAGCACTGGAACAAGAAATTCCAAACATGGAAATAGAATTTACGCAGCCAATTGAAATGCGTTTCAACGAATTAATTTCAGGATCACGATCTGATGTTGCGGTCAAAATTTTTGGAGACGATTTAGATATTTTAGCTAAAAAAGCACATGAAATTAAAAAAGCAATTGCCAACGTAGAAGGCGCGTCGGATGTTATTATTGAAAAAACGGAAGGATTGCCACAAATGTCAGTGGTTTACGATCGTTCTAAAATTGGGCGTTACGGTCTTAATATATCTGATTTAAACGAAATGATTGCGCTTGGTTTTGCCGGAAAAACAGTTGGAAATGTGTTTGAAGGAGAGAAGCGTTTTGATATGGTAATTCGACTGAATCAAGATAATCGGCATGATATTGAGGATTTACGCAATCTATACGTAGCCACTCCAAATGGCGAACAAATTCCGTTGCAAGAATTGGCTTCAATTGAATATACCGAAGGTCCAGCGAAAATTTCAAGGGAAAATACCAACAGACTTATTGCAGTTGGTATAAATGTAAGAAATCGTGATTTGCAAAGTGTTGTAACCGATATTCAAAAAATAGTGGAGAGTCAAATTAAGCTACCAGATGGTTATTATGTGAAGTACGGCGGACAATTTGAAAATTTACAAAGTGCCAAAGCTCGCTTGTTGATTGCGGTTCCAATCGCCTTATTTCTGATCTTTATCCTGTTGTATTTTGCCTTTGGGTCGGTAAAAGAAGCGTTGATGGTATATTCTGCTATTCCACTTTCGGCAGTGGGTGGCGTTTTATTCTTATGGATTCGTGACTTACCTTTCAGTATTTCGGCGGGAGTGGGATTTATAGCACTTTTTGGAATCGCTGTACTAAACGGAATTGTATTAATAGAGCATTTTAAAGAACTTAGACACCAAGGTATGAATGATATCGATGCGTTAATTTTAAAAGGAACTACAGATCGACTGCGCCCTGTTCTGTTAACTGCTGCTGCTGCTGCTTTAGGTTTTTTACCAATGGCAATTTCATCATCGGCTGGCGCAGAGGTGCAACGTCCTTTGGCAACAGTAGTAATTGGTGGTTTATTTACAGCAACAATCTTAACAATGATTGTACTACCTATTTTGTATAAGGTTTTCGAAAGTAGAGAATTCAAGACAGCTACGTTTAAAAAACACCAAAACACCACTTTTATTATTTTATTATTACTGAGTTCTTCTTTTGCATTTGCACAAACTTCTAATCCAGAATTAGACGATCTATTGTCAAAAGCGATGCAAAATAATAAAGGAATTAAAGCAGCTCAATTACAGGTAGATAAAACAAATGCTTCGATAAAAACGGCTTATACTTTTGATAAAACCACTATTTATTACAGTTATGATCAGAATAATTTAGCAATGAATGATCAGCCTTTAAAGGTTTTTGGAGTGCAACAGCGCTTTTCCTTTCCGACGGTTTACGCTGCGCAGAAAAAAGTGTATACTTCGGAATATGAAAAAGAAAAAGCCTTTTTCGAAATACAGAAAAACAAACTATCATTAGCGGTTTCTAAATCGTATCAGCATATTGTTTATCTGCAACATCAAGAAAAATTGTATCAGTATCTTGATAGTTTATATCAAAATTTCTCTCTAGCAAGTGACAGACGTTTTGAACTAGGAGAAACAAATTATCTAGAAAAAATTACTGCTCAAGCAAAATTTAGACAAATAGCAACGAAGCTTTCTCAAATAGATAAAGATAAAAAAGCGCAGTATGAACTGCTGCAATCGTTGTTACAAAGTGATGAAAAGATAGAGATACAAAAGAACACAATCGAACCCTTAAATTCATTTAATGATAAAGCAATCGAATTGTCTTACAAGGTTTATCTGGAGAGTGTTACCAAAACTTATCAAAGCCAAATTGATTTGGAAAAACAGTCTTGGTTACCGGATATTGGCTTAGATTATTTTCAGGGTAAAAATAATGGTATATCACAATCGCTATACGGGTTTACTGTTGGGGTAGCGGTACCTTTGTTTTTTTCGGGTAATGTTTCTAAATCGAAAGTAGCACAACTGCAATTGCTCAGTTGGGAACAGCAAAAACAAAACGAAGAATTAAAAATAGAACAGTACAGTAATCAAAAAACTAATGAATTAGACAAATATCAGGAGGCAATAAATTACTATACTATCTATGGCAAGAAATTATCCGATGAGATTATAAAGGTCGGAAATAGTAGTTTTAAACATGGTGAGATTGACTTTTTTCAATACATACAAAGTTTAGAAAATGCAACGACAATTCAAGTTGATTACTTGGACACTATTTTACAATTCAACCAAACCCAACTGGATTTACAATACTTAAATTTTTAATACTATTACAATGAAAAAGCTACTCTATATAACCGCTTTATCTCTGCTTTTATTCTCTTGCAAAGAAACAAAAACAGAAGAAGTACCTTTAAAAGAAAGTGATTTAATTTCGGTAACTGCTGCTCAATTTGAATCTTCAGGAATGGAAATTTCAAGTCCGGCGGAACAAAATTTTGATGTAACGGTTAAGGCGTCTGGTAAAATTGATGTACCACCGCAAAATCGGGCAAAAGTAACCACATTTATGGGAGGATATGTAAAGTCAACCAAGCTTTTGGTTGGCGATAAAGTAAAAAAAGGACAAGCTTTGTTGATACTAGAG
The DNA here is from genome assembly GCF_050847115.1 of Flavobacterium sp. TMP13. Classification (NCBI taxonomy): domain Bacteria; kingdom Pseudomonadati; phylum Bacteroidota; class Flavobacteriia; order Flavobacteriales; family Flavobacteriaceae; genus Flavobacterium; species Flavobacterium sp. TMP13. The sequence goes on along the minus strand of NZ_CP193656.1, from coordinate 3,212,947 downwards.
AATGCAGAATTTTTAGATATTCAAAAAGATTATATGGAAGTGGCGGAGCAACTTACTTTCCTGAAATCAGAATACGACCGACAAAAAATTTTGTATGATGAAAAAATTACTTCCCAAAAAAACTACTTAAAAGCAGAAAGTGAATACAGAAGAGCCAAAGCGCTGCATCAAAGTTTGCGTGCTAAATTAGCGCTTTTGAATATTAATCCTAAAAATGTTGAGAATGGAAACTTGACTTCAACGATTACTGTTTTTTCTCCTATAGCTGGCGACATTGTGATACTGAATGCCAACGTAGGAATGTATGTTTCACCATCAGCTGTAATTTTAGAAATTGTAGACACAGATCACCTGCATTTAGAATTAGCTGTATTTGAAAAAGACATTTTAAAACTTGCAATTGGACAAAAAGTTCATTTTAAAGTTCCAGAAGCGTCAGCAGCTATTTTTAATGCAGAAGTACATTTGGTTGGCAAATCAATCGAAGGAAACGAAAGAACCATCAATGTCCATGCGCATTTAGACGATGCTATAAAGCAAAAATTATTGACAGGAATGTTTGTTGAAGCAAATATTATTGTAAACACTAAAAAAGGTTTGGCAATTCCGACTGAAGCACTATTGACATCGGATGACAAAAACTTTGTACTTTTAGTAGAGAATGAAAAAGATGGATATTCATTTAAAAAAGTAAGTGTTACCATTGGAGAAAGATCTGAAAAGTTTGTGGAGATAATTCCAAATGCTCAAATTAATACGGTATCAAAAATTTTAACAAAAGGCGTTTTTGATGTAGCCAACTAATTAAATAGGAGATAAATGGACCTAAATAAATTAAGAGACCAGTTGCAAACGGAAGTCGATACTTCGTTTTTATATGATCGCATTGCTGCTATTCAAAATGATGATAATTTGATAAGAGTATTGCAAAGTTTATCAGAAATTGAAAATGGACATGCCGAAAATATACTTCATAAAATTTCAAAATTTGATCCTAAATATACAATGCCATTGCCATCTTCAAGAGCCAAATTGCAATTGAAATTAGGTAAAATTTTCGGATACAATTCAATCATCAGCAGCCTTTCTAGTATAGAAAAACAGTTTGCAGTAAATGGAGTCAAAACTAAGCTTCAAAGTGGAGAAAAACCGACAGGTTTCGAACACAATCACCTCAAAATTATAGAAGCGGTAAATAATAATGCGGCATTGAATATCTCAGGAGGTTTTTTATCAAAATTCGAAAGCAGACATAAATCAGTAGGAGGAAACGCTTTGCGCGCCGCAGTTTTAGGTTCTAACGATGGTTTGGTTTCTAATATGAGTTTGGTGATGGGAGTGGCGGGAGCTGCGGTTTCTAACAATACTATTTTATTAACTGGTATTGCAGGACTTTTGGCCGGAGCAATTTCTATGGCTTTAGGCGAATGGCTTTCGGTACAAAGTTCGAGAGAATTGAACCAGCGACAAATTGACTTAGAAACAGAAGAATTGCAAGCGTCACCTGAGGAAGAGAAAAAAGAATTGGTTTTGTTGTATCAAGCCAAGGGAATGGATTTTGTTGAAGCACAAAAACTGGCCAATAAAGCTTTTGAAACCCACGAAACCGCTATCGACGCAATTATCAAAGAAGAGCTAGGTATTGATAAAGAAGAGTTAGGAGGTTCAGCCTGGGAGGCGGCCATTGCTTCTTTTGTTCTTTTTTCTATTGGAGCAATTATTCCATTATATCCATTCATGATTTTAGAAGGAAAAAATGCTATTTTATTAAGTGTTGGGAGCAGTGTAGTTGGCCTTTTTGGCATTGGTGCTGCTATTACGCTATTGACTGGTAAAAATGTTTTGTTTTCAGGCTTAAGGCAAGTTGGTTTTGGATTGGCTGCCGCAGCAATTACCTACGGAATTGGATCTTTAATTGGAGTTTCTTTAGCGGGATGATAAGTACAAAAATCTTTTAGAAAACGGTAGTCAATATCAACCTTAAAAACAATAAATATCAAGGATGGATATTTGCCCTTAGTAGTAAATCATTTTTCTTTTATTGTGGCAGTTTTAGCGATTGGAACTGTAATAGCGCAGCTAGTTGCTATTTGGCTCGGAATAATTCTGAACAATAAAATTAGAATTTCAAACTATAATTTTTAAATAAATAAATTGAGCCCAGCTACTATAAATAAAGGGGAAGTAATTCAGGACAATAAGTTTTTAACAATAAACAGTTGTTAAGTTAAATTAAAAATAGTCTTTTTAAGAAAATTACCTGTATATTTGCAATCGAATCAAAGAATAAAAAATCAACCAACAATGTTTTCAAATCAAGTACATCATCATCATTTTCATAATTGCTCTCAAGCGATGTGTTAATGGTATGCATGTAAATCATCATATTTTAAAACCCGTTTGAGTACATCAAACGGGTTTTTTATTACCTATTCTTTGTACTCAAACTATTAATTATAAAAAAAAAGAAAAATGAGTACTTTAAAAATTGCAATTCAAAAATCAGGACGTTTAAACGAAGAAAGTATTCAGCTTTTAAAAGATGCGGGAATATCAATTGATAACGGGATCGATCAATTAAAAGCAGAAGCTTCAAACTTTCCTTTGGAAGTTTTGTATTTGCGAAATTCAGATATTCCTCAATATTTACTTGACGGAGTAGTTGATATTGCTATTGTTGGTGATAATTTATTAGTTGAAAAAGGAAAAGATATTGAAGTGATTCAGAAATTAGGTTTTTCAAAATGTAAAGTATCTATAGCGGTGCCAAAAACATTTGAATACAACTCTGTTAAAGATTTAGAAGGGTTGCGTATTGCGACTTCATACCCAAATACAGTACTTGATTTTTTAAACCCACAAGGCATAAATGTTGATATTCACCAAATATCAGGATCTGTTGAAATAGCTCCAAATATAGGGTTGGCGGATGCGATTGTAGATATCGTTTCTAGCGGAAGTACTTTATTCAAGAATAACTTAAAAGAGGTTGAGGTTATCTTTAAAAGTGAAGCAGTTTTGGCGGTTTCTCCAAAAATAAGTCCAGAATCTCAAAAAATAATAGACACTTTAAAATTCAGAATCGAATCTGTTTTAAGAGCGAGAAAATCAAAATATATTTTGATGAATGTGCCTAATGATAAAATCGATGAGGTTGCAAAAATTCTTCAAGTTTTAAGAAGTTTAACCGTATTGCCATTGGCGCAAGAAGGTTGGAGTAGTGTACACTCGGTTATTGAAAAAGACACTTTTTGGGAAGTAATAGACCAACTTAAAGAATTAGGAGCAGAAGGTATCTTAGTGTGTCCTATTGAAAAAATGGTTTTGTAAAAAACGTAGTGACGCAGCATCTTAGAAACTTAGCAACTGAAAAAAATGAATAAAATATACAATCCCAAACCCGAAACTTGGTCCACTATATTAGAAAGGCCAACTAAAACAGTAGATGATATTGAATCTACAGTAAAAGGAATTTTTAAGGAAGTACAATCAAAAGGAGACATTGCTGTTGCAAAATATACTTCGCTTTTTGATGGTGTTTCAGTTCCTGTTTTAGAAGTTTCGCAAGCAGAAATAGCTACTGCTATTGAAACGGTTTCAAAAGAACTAAAAGAAGCCATTCAATTAGCAAAATCGAATATAGAAAAATTTCACACTGCTCAAAAAACAGCTCCAATTAGTATAGAAACTACTGATGGAGTACAGTGCTGGCAAGAAAAAAGACCAATTCAAAAAATAGGTTTATACATTCCCGGCGGAACAGCACCTTTGTTTTCAACGGTATTAATGCTGGCTGTTCCAGCAAATATTGCTGGCTGTAAGGAAATTGTATTGTGTTCACCACCAGATAAAAAAGGAAATATTCATCCAGCAATTTTATATGCTGCGAATTTATGTGGCGTTACCAAAATTTTAAAAGTAGGAGGCATTCAAGCGATAGCAGGAATGACTTTTGGTACCGAATTAATTCCAAAAGTATACAAAATATTTGGACCAGGAAATCAGTTTGTAACAGTAGCCAAACAATTAGCAACGCAATTTGGAGTAGCCATTGATATGCCTGCTGGACCTTCAGAATTGCTAATAGTTGCTGATGATACTGCAGTTCCTGCTTTTATAGCTTCAGACTTACTGTCACAAGCGGAACACGGAACAGATAGTCAAGTAATTTTGGTATCTACATCAAAAGCGTTGATCGACGAAGTAGAAAATGAAATTCAGTCACAAATCGAACTCCTACCAAGAAAAGAAATTGCAGAAAAAGCAATTGCAAATTCTAAATTGATTTATGTAGAAAATGATACTGTTGCTTTAGAGTTAATTGATGAATACGGTCCTGAGCACTTTATTATTTGTACGAAAGACGAAGATTTTTATGTAAATAATATTGGAAACGCAGGTTCAGTTTTTATTGGAAATTATACACCAGAAAGTGCAGGAGATTATGCTTCGGGAACTAATCATACCTTGCCAACTAACGGATACGCGAAGAATTATAGCGGCGTAAATTTAGATAGTTTCTTGAAAGCAATGACTTTTCAGAAAATTTCAGAAAGTGGTATTCAAAATATTGGACCAGCTATTGAGTTAATGGCAGAAGCAGAAGGATTACAAGCGCACAAAAATGCAGTTACGTTGAGGTTGAAAGATTTAAAAATTTAAAGATTTAAAAATGAGTTTCGATATAAATAATCTAATACGTGAAAACGTAAAAAAATTAAAACCATATTCGTCTGCCCGTGATGAGTTTGAGGATTTTGATACTGCAGATATGATTTTTTTGGATGCTAATGAAAATCCATACCAAAACGGAGTAAATCGGTACCCAGATCCGCAACAAGCTTCTGTAAAAGTAGTTTTGGGACAAATGAAAAATATAAATCCAAAACAAATTCTATTAGGAAATGGAAGCGATGAGGTTTTAGATTTGCTCTTCAGAGCTTTTTGTGAACCTAAAGTAGACAACGTTATTTCATTGCCACCAACTTACGGAATGTATAGCGTTTTGGCAAATATCAATGCGGTTGAGAATAGAGAAGTATTACTTTCTACAGACTTTCAACCACAAGTAGCACAAATTTTAGAAAATGTTGATGCCAATACTAAAATTATCTTTTTGTGTTCACCAAATAACCCAACAGGAAACTCGTTTTCAGAAGCGAGTGTCTTGACTTTATTGAAGAAATTTAGTGGTCTAATTGTAATTGACGAAGCTTATATCGATTTTTCAGAAAAAGCAAGTTGGCTAGCTAAATTAGAGCACTATCCAAATTTAGCAATTACACAAACATTATCGAAAGCATATGGTTTAGCGGGAATTCGTTTGGGAATCTGCTATGGGTCGGAAGCTATTATAGCAGTTTTAAATAAAATTAAGCCGCCATACAATGTAAACGAACTAACGCAGCAAAGAGCCATAAAGCGATTGAACGACCAAGGAAAAATTGACGCTGAAATAGTTGCTATTATAAAGGAGCGCGCATCTTTGTTGAACGTTCTAAAAGACGTAAAATTTGTAGAGAAGATTTATCCAACGGAAGCGAATTTCATTTTGATAAAAGTGGACGATGCTAACAAACGTTATGCAGCATTAATTGAAAAGGGAATTGTGATCAGAAATAGAACAACACAACCGCTTTGCGAAAATACTTTGCGACTGACTATCGGAACAGCAGAAGAAAATAAAAAATTGATAGAAGCACTATTGGCTATTTAAACAGAGATTTGACAAATTAGCGCATGTTATTTTTGTGTATTAATTTGAGATCCTTACTTAAAAAAAGCAATAGCTTTGGAATAGAATATTAAAATAAGACTTAAAACAAATAGACTTTCAAAGATTAAAATTTGTGAAATTTGCGTTTAAAAAAATAAATAATGAAAAAAGTACTTTTTATAGATCGTGACGGAACGATTGTTTTGGAACCAGAAGGATACCAATTAGACAGTTTAGATAAATTAGAATTTTATCCCAAAGCTTTTCAATATTTGGCTAAAATCGCCAATGAGTTAGACTTTGAGTTGGTAATGGTAACCAATCAAGATGGTTTAGGAACAGCTAGTTTTCCTGAAGATACCTTTTGGCCTACTCAAAATTTCATTTTAAGAGCTTTTGAAAACGAAGGGGTACTTTTTGATGATATTTTTGTGGACCGTTCTTTTCCTGAAGACAATGCGCCAACACGCAAACCACGCACCGGAATGTTAACTAAGTATATTGATAATCCAAATTACGATTTGGCAAATTCATTTGTTCTTGGAGATCGATTGACTGATGTAGAATTAGCTAAAAACTTAGGTGCCAAAGCTATTTTTATGAATACTACTGATGGAGCTGGAAGCGAAGAAATCAGTGCTAAAAGAGAAGAGCTAAACGATACCATTGTTTTGCAATCTATGGATTGGAAAACAATATATGAATTTTTAAAACTCGAAGAACGTACGGCTTCTATAACTAGAAAAACACATGAAACCGATATTTACATTAATTTGAATCTGGACGGAACGGGACAAAGTAAAATTGATACCGGAATTGCCTTTTTTGACCACATGCTAGACCAAATTTCGCGTCACGGACAAATGGACTTAGAGATTAAAGTGGTTGGTGATTTACAAGTAGACGAGCATCATACTATTGAAGATACAGCTATTGCTCTTGGTGAAGTTTTCGCTAAAGCATTAGGAAATAAATTAGGAATCGAACGTTATGGTTTCTGTTTGCCTATGGACGATTGTTTAGCGCAAGTTGCTATCGATTTTGGTGGTAGAAATTGGTTGATTTGGGAAACCGAATTCAAACGCGAAATGGTGGGTAAGATGCCAACAGAAATGTTTTTTCACTTTTTTAAATCATTCTCTGATGGTGCAAAAGCCAACATCAATATCAAAGCGGAAGGCGATAATGAACATCACAAAATCGAAGCCATCTTTAAAGCTTTCGCAAAAGCGATAAAAGTCGCTGTAAAAAGAGATACAGAGAAAATGATTTTGCCTTCAACGAAGGGGATGCTTTAAATGTAAGAAGTAAGTTGTAAGTGTTAAGTATTTAAATAATTAATGCTTACGACTTAATAATTAATACTTATACAAGTGAATATAGTTATTATAAATTACGGTGCAGGAAATATTCAAAGTATTATGTTTGCTATCGAAAGATTGGGTTACAAAGCAGTTTTGAGTAACAATCCTGACGAAATAAAAAGCGCAGATAAAGTTATTTTCCCAGGAGTTGGTGAGGCGAGTTCAGCGATGCAAATGCTGCAAGAAAGTGGTTTGGATAAGCTGATTCAGACCTTAAAGCAACCCGTTTTAGGAATATGTTTGGGCATGCAATTGATGTGTAAATCATCCGAAGAAGGAAATACAAAGGGACTTGGGATTTTTGATGTGAATGTAATTAAATTTACGTCTCAAGTAAAGGTGCCTCAAATGGGTTGGAACACTATTTACAATTTGAAATCAGATCTTTTCAAAGGAATTGCCGACAAAGAATACATGTATTTGGTACATAGTTTTTATGCGCCAATTTGCGATGAAACCATTGCAACTACAGATTACGAGTTAGAATATTCTTCGGCTTTAGAAAATAATAATTTCTACGGAACCCAATTTCATCCAGAAAAAAGTGGTGATGTGGGAGAGAAAATTTTAGGCAATTTTTTAAAAATATAATTTGAATTTTAGAGACTTTACAACTTTAGACTATGAAACTTTAAGACTTAAATAAATGAGAATAATACCAGCTATAGACATCATCGACGGAAAATGCGTTCGTTTGTCCAAAGGAGATTACAGTACCAAAATAATTTACAACGAAAATCCGCTAGAAGTAGCGAAATCATTCGAAGCGCACGGAATCGAATATTTACATTTAGTAGATTTGGATGGTGCAAAATCGAGCAAAATTGTCAATTACAAAATATTGGAGCAAATCGCTTCTCAAACCAAATTAAAAATTGATTTTGGTGGCGGTTTAAAGTCGGATGCTGATTTGAAAATTGCTTTTGAAAGTGGTGCCAACCAAATTACAGGTGGAAGTATTGCTGTAAAAAATAGAGCAATTTTTGAGAAATGGATTGCAGAATACGGTTCGGATAAAATCATTTTAGGCGCTGACGCAAAAGATGAAAAAGTAGCTATTTCAGGTTGGTTAGAAGATTCTGATCAAGAATTAGTTCCTTTTATTCAAGAATACCAATCTAAGGGAATTCAGTATGTAATTTGCACTGATATTGCCAAAGATGGGATGTTAGAAGGTCCAAGTTTTGATTTGTACGAAAAGATTTTAGCAGAAGCAAAAGGTATAAAACTAATCGCCTCGGGTGGAATTTCAACCTTTGACGAATTACCTAAATTAGGCGAATTAGGTTGCGAAGGAACAATCATTGGAAAAGCAATTTACGAAGGAAGAATCACGTTGAAACAATTGGAAAACTATATTTTAAATAAATAGATAATTTCGCAAAGCAGCACAAAGAAATCGCAAAGATCCACAAAATTTTTGGGCAACTCTGTGACTCTTTTGCGAATCTCTGCGTAACAATAACAAAAATCATGCTTGCAAAAAGAATAATCCCCTGTCTAGATATCAAAAACGGAAGAACCGTAAAAGGCGTAAATTTTGTTGATTTGCGTGATGCCGGAGATCCTGTAGAATTGGCAAAGCTGTATTCAGATGAAGGAGCAGATGAGTTGGTTTTTTTAGACATTTCGGCCACTGAGGAAGGCAGAAAAACGTTAATCGATATGGTTCGTTCTGTGGCTTCACAAGTCAATATTCCCTTTACCGTTGGTGGCGGAATCTCGTCTGTCGAAGATGTTGCCGTTTTGCTAAACAACGGTGCAGATAAAGTGTCAATTAATTCATCGGCTGTCAAAAATCCGCAATTAATCAACGACTTGGCACAAAAATTCGGATCACAATGTGTCGTGGTTGCTATCGATGCCAAGCAAATTGACGGACAATGGATCGTGCATTTGGTCGGTGGAAAAGTACCAACAGAACTGAATTTATTTGATTGGGCAGTAGAAGTTGCGACGCGTGGTGCTGGAGAGATCTTATTTACATCAATGGATCACGACGGCACCAAAAATGGCTTTGCAAACGAAGCGTTAGCTAAATTATCGACTTTAATTAACATTCCCATCATCGCTTCTGGTGGCGCGGGAAATATCCAACATTTTGTAGATACTTTTATAGAAGGAAATTCAGATGCCGCTTTAGCCGCCAGTGTTTTTCACTTTAAAGAAATTGAAATTAAAGCGTTAAAAGAAGAATTGAAGAATAATAATATCGTCGTAAGGATGAAATAGTAAGTAGTACGGATTAAGTGCAAAATCGTATCAATAAATAAAACTTTTTAGATAGACTTACTTAATACTTACAGCTTAAAACTTAATACTTAAAATATGAACGTAGATTTCACAAAAAGCGCACACGGTTTAATTCCGGCTATAATTCAGGATTCAGTAACTAAAAATGTGTTGATGTTGGGTTACATGAACGAAGAATCGCTGCAGCAAACCATAGATACTCAAAAAGTAACATTTTACAGCCGCTCTAAACAAAGACTTTGGACGAAAGGCGAGGAGAGTGGTAACTTTTTAAGCCTTGTCGACATCAAGAACGATTGCGACGGTGACACGCTGTTAATTCAGGCAAAACCTGCTGGACCAACATGTCACACAGGAGCAGATACTTGTTGGCAAGAGCCGAACAACGAGAATTTCGGATTTCTTTCGCAGTTAGAAAATACCATTAAGGTACGAAGAGGAAATGCTGATTCGGAGAAAAGTTATGTGGCTTCTTTGTTTGAGAAAGGCATCAATAAGATCGCGCAAAAAGTTGGAGAAGAGGCCGTTGAAGTGGTTATTGAAGCTAAAGATGACAATGCCGACTTGTTTTTAAGCGAAAGCGCCGACCTACTTTTTCATTACCTTATTCTGTTGCAAGCTAAAGGTTTTCAATTGAATGATGTGGTTGCAGTATTAAAAGAACGCCAGAAATAGATTGATTTTCAGCAAATAGAAAAAGGGCTATAATTATAAAATTTATAGCCCTTTTTTTTATCTGTAATAGAATGAGTGATTAGTCTTCGTCCTCTTCATCGTCTTCTGCAACATCTTTGTCTTCATCATCATCGTCTTCGCCATCTTTGTCTGGTTTATCTGAATCGTCTTCATCTTCGTCATCGATATCCTCGTCGATATCTAGGCCTTTGATTGGCTCGATAATATCAACTTCTACATCAATTTCGTCGTCTTCGTCATAATTTTCGATTCTATCGGCTAATTTAGTACTAATTTTTACTAAATAAATAGTGTCCTCGGTACGAACTTCAACGGCTTCAATCAGCTCGTTTTTCGCATTTCGAAAACGGATTACATCCGAATCATCGTAACCATCAGGAAATTTTTCAACTAATAAGTTTAAAATTTCGTTCGTAAGTTTAGCGTAATCAACTATTACTCTTTTCATAAAGTTCTACTATAAATCTAATAAATATGCGAAAATCAAAGGAGCAACAATGGTTGCATCCGACTCAATAATGAATTTTGGAGTTTTAATATCCAGTTTACCCCAAGTAATTTTTTCGTTTGGTACTGCTCCAGAATACGATCCATAGCTTGTTGTAGAATCTGAAATCTGACAGAAATAGCTCCAAAAAGGAGTTTCTGGCATTTCCATATCTTGGTACAACATCGGAACCACGCAAATTGGAAAATCTCCTGCAATTCCACCACCGATTTGGAAAAATCCAATTCCGTTAGCTGAATTTTTTGGATACCAATCAGCCAAAAAAGTCATGTATTCAATTCCAGATTTCATCGTAGAAGCTTTCAATTCTCCTTTGATTACGTAGGATGCGAAAATATTTCCCATTGTGCTATCTTCCCAACCTGGACAAATAATAGGCAAGTTTTTTTCTGCCGCAGCATACATCCAACTGTCTTTTAAATCAATTTCGTAATATTCTTCTAAAACGCCTGACAAAAGCATTTTGTACATATATTCATGCGGTAAATAACGTTCTCCTTTGTCATCAGCATCTTTCCAAATTTTAAAAATATGCTTTTGCAAACGACGGAATGCTTCATGTTCTGGAATACAAGTATCCGTTACACGATTTAGACCTCTTTCCATTAAATCCCACTCTTGCTCTGGAGTTAAATCACGATAGTTTGGCACTCTTTCATAATGAGAATGCGCTACTAGGTTCATGATGTCTTCTTCCAGATTTGCACCAGTTGTAGAGATAATTTGTACTTTATCTTGACGAATCATTTCTGCAAAAATCTTTCCGATTTCGGCAGTACTCATAGCTCCTGCAAGAGTTACCATCATTTTAGCACCATTAGCTAGTTGTTGTTCATAGCCTTTGGCCGCATCTACTAAAGCAGCAGAGTTAAAATGCAAATAATGCTTCTCTAGAAATTGACTTATTGGTCCTTTCATTATCCTTTTTATTTAAAGTTTTTTTACACAAAATTACTTCTGCAAAATACTAAATTTTATATACAGAAGTTTTTTAAAGTGTTAATTTTTATTGTTTCTTTTGGTAACCTAAGATTTTTAAAACTTCATCAGATGTTTGCTGTTCCGAAAATACTTCGGTCGCTAAGATTCCGTTTTCATCACGGTCTATTAAAATGTGTTTCGGCTGAGGAATCAAACAGTGATGCAATCCGCCAAAACCACCAATTGTTTCCTGGTACGCTCCAGTGTTAAAGAAGCCAATATACAGCGGTTTTTCTTTATTGTACTTTGGTAAATAAATAGCATTCATGTTCTGCTCAGAATTGTAGTAATCATCGCTATCACAAGTTAATCCACCCAATAGAACTCGTTCATACGTATCATTCCAACGGTTTACAGCCAACATGATAAAACGTTTGTTTATCGCCCAGGTATCCGGCAAAGTAGTAATAAATGAAGAGTCGATCATGTTCCATTTTTCTCTGTCATTTTGTTGCTTTTGATACAATATCTGATAAATAGCACCGCCACTTTCACCTACGGTAAAAGATCCAAATTCTGTAAAAATGTCTGGAACAGCCACTTCAGCTTCGTCACAAGCAATTTTTATCTGATTAATAATTTCATTAATCATGTACTGATAATCGTATTCGAAAGCCAACGAGTTTTTGATAGGGAAACCACCACCAATATTCAAGCTGTCTAAAGTTGGACATTCTTTTTTAAGCGAAACATATACCTTGATACATTTAACCAGCTCATTCCAATAGTAGGCATTGTCGTTGATACCAGTATTAATAAAAAAGTGCAACATTTTCAGTTCCAAATTTTTATTTTCTTTAATTTCTCTTTTATAGAAAGGAACAATGTTTTTGTAACCAATACCTAAACGTGAAGTATAAAATTCAAATTTAGGCTCTTCTTCAGCTGCTATTCGAACACCAATTTTAAATTTCCCTTTAATTTGAGCTTGCAACAACTCTAATTCTTCAAAATTATCAATAATCGGAATCGCATTTTTATGGCCGTTGTTGATTAATCGTGCAATATTTGTAACGTATTCGTCTCTTTTAAATCCGTTGCAAAGTACGTAAGTGCTCTTATTTATCTTACCATTTTCTAGTAAGTTCTCAACGATGTTAACATCAAACGCAGATGAAGTTTCGATGTGAATTTTATTTTTAAAAGCTTCATTCATAATGTATTCAAAATGAGAGCTTTTAGTACAATAACAATAGTAATATTTACCATCATAATTGTTTTTTTCCATCGCACTTCTAAACCAAGCTTTAGCTTTTTTTATATTGTTTGTAATTTGAGGCAAATACGTAAACTTTAAGGGCGTACCATATTGCTCTACCAATTTCATCAAGTCAATGTTATGAAACTGAAGATTATCTTTATTTAGTTTGAATTCTTCTTGAGGAAAATAATAGGTTTGATTGATTAGATCTGAATATTTTGTGTTCATTTATTTTTAAATATTTGAGATTTTTAAATTTTAGATTATTAATGCGGTCTAAAAATCAAACCCTAATATTTGCATACACAATTTCTAAATTTCCATGCTCTGCTTTAGAGAGTTGAAATACATCGAAACAAAAATTTCGTATTACGCCATAAAAACGGTTCAATATTCTTATCAAAGAACTATTGCTTTTGTTTCTATGCGAACTAAACTGCTTGGTATTTTGATTCCGTTTCATTGGCGCAAATGTAAAAAATAATATAAACGCAAACCAAAGCTTTTGTACTAAAAAAAGACTAAGATTTATAATCTTTAAAAGCTTCGAGTATTAAAGCATTTTCAACTGATTGATTAATAATTATTTTACCGATTCCATCTATAAGCGCAAACTGAATTAATCCGTACTCATTTTTTTTGTCATGTATCAATAAATCAAGAATTGGGTCAATATCGGCTTCTTCAAAATCAACATCCGTGTATATATTCTGAATAGTTTGTTTTATTTGTTGGTATTCTTGTTCAGTAATTAACTTTTTATCTAAGCAAATATAGCTTTCTAAAATCATTCCAATGGCAATTGCCTCTCCATGTAACAAAGTTGTCTTATTTTCATTTTCCAGAAAATATCCTTCGATCGCGTGACCTAAGGTATGACCAAAATTTAAAGCTTTGCGAATGTTTTTCTCAGTAGGATCTTGTTTTACAATTTCATTTTTAATTTCAACAGATCGGTAAATTAGCGCATCAAAATCGGCAAAATCAATTGCATTTAAATCCAAAAATTGCTCCCAATATTTTTTATCGTAAATCAAACCATGTTTTAGCATTTCGGCAAGGCCTGAACGCATTTCATTTTGTGGAAGTGTTTGTAAATAATTGGTATCAATTAAGACCATTGTAGGAACATTAATAACACCAATTTGGTTTTTTAAATTCCCTAAATCAACTCCAGTTTTCCCTCCAACAGAAGCATCAACCATGGATAGCAATGTTGTTGGAACATGTATGAAATTAAGGCCTCGTTTAAAAGTTGATGCCACAAAACCTCCCAAATCAGTAACAACGCCTCCTCCCAAATTAATAATCAACGATTTTCTATCGGCACCTAATTCGGTTAATACTTTCCAAATCTCGATGCATGTATCAATATTTTTATTGATTTCTCCCGAGTCAAATTCAATAATTTCTAAACTAATTTCGGTTGCTAGTAACGGTAAAAACTCAGGCAAACAAAATTCATTAGTTTGAGTATCAACAATGATAAAAATCTTAGAATATTTGTGCTCTTGCAAGTGGTTGTTTAACGCTTCATAAGCCTTCTCGTTAAAATGAATAGGGTAATTATTGGCTTGTATTGATTCCATGTTTTTATAGGTTTATTGAAAGTACAAAATAAGTCATTTTTAACTAAATTCTATTTAAACTCTCTCTATATTTGCATAAAAATATAACAAATAATGGAAAATATTTTCAATAACACACAAGTTGCGTTTTCATTAAAAAGCGATACAGAGTTAGAGCGCGCTTACTTTCTTTTTAAGATGATTGCCAATCAACCTTTGGTTCGAATAGGAACTGCCGTTACTAATTTTGCTTTGAAAGCGAATTTGCCAGTCGAAAAATTAATTCGTGCTACTGTGTTTGATCATTTTTGTGGAGGAGTAAATGAAGACGACTGTTTGTCGGTTGTTGATAAAATGTATACTAAAGGAGTTTCTTCAGTTTTAGATTATTCTGTAGAGGGAAAAGAAGAAGAGGCGCAATTTGAGGCCGCACTAATGATGACGCTCAAAACAATTGAGTTTGCAAAAGAACGTATGGCAATTCCATTTGCAGTTTTTAAACCAACTGGTTTAGGTCGGTTTGAATTGTTTGAAAGAGTAGGTGCAGAAAAGCAATTGAATGATAGAGAACAAGCAGAGTGGGAAAAAGTTGTGGCTCGTTTTGATACTGTTTGTAGTGCCGCACATAGCAAAGACGTTGCTTTATTAATTGATGCCGAAGAAAGCTGGATGCAAGATGCTGCGGACGAGTTGGTCTTTAATATGATGCAAAAATACAATACCCAAAAAACGATTATTTTTAATACGTTGCAAATGTATCGTTGGGATCGTTTGGATTATTTAAAAAAATTGCATGAAATTGCAAAAAAGGAAGGCTTTTTTATTGGTATGAAATTAGTTCGTGGTGCCTACATGGAAAAAGAAAATGCGAGAGCGGTAGAAAAAAATTATGTGTCGCCCATTTGTGTATCAAAAGAAGCAACCGATATAAATTATGATGCAGCAGTTATGTATATGTTAGATCATATTGATAAAATGTCCATTTTTGCAGGTACTCATAACGAAATTAGTTCTTATAAATTAATGAGAATGATGCAAGAGCGAGGCATTAAAAATGATGATGAACGCATTTGGTTTGGGCAGCTATACGGCATGAGCGATAATATTAGCTACAACCTCGCCGAAAACGCATATAATGTAGCGAAGTATTTACCGTTTGGACCTGTGAAAGATGTTATGCCGTACTTGATTCGCCGTGCCGAAGAAAATACTTCTGTGGCCGGTCAAACCAATCGCGAGTTGACTCTGATTAAGACAGAACGAAAAAGAAGAAAAGAATAATACTTACAAAAAATATTTAAGTAATAACAAAAAAGATTTCACGTATTGTGAAATCTTTTTTATTTTATAATGAACTGTAATCTTGTGTGCCTATATCATTAGTTGTTGGTAAACTGCAAATTACTTAAATTTTTGTATGTCCCATTTTCTAAGTTGATAAGTTCTTGGTGTGTTCCTTTTTCGGTAATTTTCCCACCATCTAAAACTAAAATCTGATCTGCTCTACGTATAGTTGATAAACGGTGAGCAATTATAAAACTAGTTCTTCCTTCCATCAAAATTTCAAGTGCTTCTTGAACTAGTTTTTCACTTTCGCTATCTAGTGACGAGGTAGCTTCATCTAAAATTAAAATACTAGGGTTTTTCAGCAAAGCTCTAGCAATTGCAATTCGTTGGCGTTGCCCTCCCGAAAGTTTGATTCCTCTTTCTCCCACCAATGTTTCCATTTTTTCTGGAAATCCTTCGATAAAGTTCAATGCATTGGCTTGTCTGGCTGCTTCCATAATTTCTGCATCAGATGCATCTGGCTTACCATAAGCAATATTTTCTTTAATTGTACCTCCAAATAAAATAACGTCTTGAGGAACGATACTCATATTGCCTCTCAAATTTTCTAATTCAAAGTCATAGATACTTTTTCCATCAATTAGTATTTCGCCATTATCGATATCATAAAATCGAAGCAGGAGTGAAGCAATTGTAGATTTTCCTGCACCACTTGGTCCAACGATAGCAATTTTTTGACCAAAATTAGCTTCAAAACTAACATCTTTTAAAACGGCAATTTCGCTACGTGAAGGATAGCTAAAAGAAACAGTATTGAAGGAAACATTACCTTTGATTTTTTCGACAATCGGATTTGGACTAGAATTTATCTTTTCTGGTACTTCGTCTAAAAGTTCAAAAACACGCTCCGTTGCTCCAACTGCTTTTTGAATTTGAGCATACATTTCGGCAATTCCTCCAAAAGAAGCACCTATAAAAGTAGTGTACAAAATGAAAGAGATAAGATCTCCAACACCTTCAACTTCACCTTTTATAGTCAACGTAATACCATACCAAACCACAGCAACTACACAACCAAACAGACATAAAATAATAAATGAAGCAAAGTAGCCGCGATATTGTCCACCTTTAATTGCAATTTTTACAATCTCTGTGATCTTATTTTTATAACGTTGCAGTTCGTACCACTCATTTGCAAATGCTTTTACATTGGTAATTCCCTGCAAAGTTTCTTCGACAATGACTTGACTTTCTGCCACTTTATCTTGTGTTTTTTTACCGTATTTACGAATAAAACGACCAAAAATTACGGCAGCAACAGCAACCAAAGGCACAATTGCAAGCATCATAAAAGTTAACTTAGGACTAATGTTTCCTAAAATTATAAAACCACCTATAATCAAAATTAACTGACGCAAAAATTCGGCGATTGTTGTAGTAAAGGTATCTTGCAATTGCGAAATATCAGCACTAATTCGGCTGTTTAGTTCACCAACACGCTTTTGTGAGAAAAACGACATGGGTAATTTAATCAGATTTTCGTACAGTGCAAAACGAATATTAGAGAGTGAGTTTTCGGTAAAATTCACAAAAAGATAAATTCTGAAGAAAGAGAAAATGGCTTGTAGAACTAAGATTACCATTAGTCCTAGTGCGACTTGGTTTGCTTTTCCCAAATCTTTATTGGTTACGCAGTCTACCAGCATTCCCATTAATTTCGGAAAAGCGAGTGCTGTAGCGCTGGTTAGCAATAAGAAGAATAAACCGAGGAAAAATTTCCATTTATGATTTTTAGCATATTTGAAAATTCGTAGTGCTTTTTGAAGGGAATTAGAGTCTAATTTAGCTTTCGGTAAATCGTTTTCTTTAAATCTTGCCATTTATTTTTAATTTATTGCTACAAATGTATAACTATACCACTTGAATACAAAAAAAATTACATTTTTACTAAGTGGGCTAAATTGCTGGTTTCTAAACCTAAAATAGGGATACACAAAAAATATTCAAAATTTTTTTAAAATAGGCTTGCAATTACCGATTCTAGCTGTATATTTGCACACCTTTAAGAAAGGGCGATTAGCTCAGCTGGTTCAGAGCACCTCGTTTACACCGAGGGGGTCGGGGGTTCGAACCCCTCATCGCCCACAGAATATAAACCTTCAAGATCTTTTGATTTTGGAGGTTTTTTTATTTTTAACTATTCAATAAATCATTGAGTTTGTTAAACGTGTTTTGTTGTTCATGATAGCTTTAGTAAAGGATCAATGGTATTGTTAAGCGCATGGATAAATTTGAATTTCTTGCTTGCTCTGAGTTGAATTTCAAAAATCTCATATTCTGGCTTTATAAATTAACATTTACATTTCCAATTCGTCTTTGAGATTAATTTACGATCTAAGTAAAAATTATTTCCATGGTAATCATCTTTTCATAAATCTTTCAACATCTATCGTAATATATAGGTATACGAAGGTTTTTTATATTTAGGAGCTATTTCCTGTCATTCGCTGTATCTTCTATTGCTTAAAGAAAGCAATAGAAGGATGCCGCTGCTACCAGGGCTAGGATTTAGCTATTCTGTTTAAATTTTGCGTTTCAGATCAAGCAAGTTTCTGTTACCTATATATAAGGAGTAAATACAGCAGTAAGATTAACTGAATCGAGTTCGAAGTCCTAGTATTATTGGAAAGCGATATCTAAACCTCTCAAAACCCAATAAAAACAGGGAAGTTTTGATAGAGTTAAAAGTTAATACCCAACTTATTCTCTTAAAACCCCACCAGAAGCAAGAAAGAGGAGTAGAGTAAAAGCAAATAAGCCACGTTAATCCTAAGAAACCGATCGAAAGCGATGTAAAATGCTAAAAAGAGAATAGTATAAAGTATTCACAAGATTAAGGTTTCCAAATAGTTAAGAATTTATTAAAAAAAAGATTGAAATAATGCAATAAAAAGGGTTGTTTATGTAAATAAAGTGACTATTTTTGCACCCGCAACAGCGACACGTTCTACTTTTTACTGACTACGAATTGAGATATTACAGCGGAGATTTTCTTCAAAAATAATATCAAAATAAAGTTTGTGTACTAAGAAAAAACGTTTTACATTTGCACCCCGCTAAAGGCGCAAGTCATTTGAGATACTGACAAGGAAGAATGGTTTTAGAGTTTGTAAAAAGGCTCAAAATAAATTTCATTTTTTTCTTGTGAGATTAGAAAAGAGTTTGTACTTTTGCAGCCGCCTTGAGAGACACTTAAACAAGTGAGAATTGAGGTTTTAAAATACAGAAGAATACGTTCCTAGACATATTGAATTGACAGCCGTTTTGAGAGAGATTTCAAAACAAAGAATAAGAGTAATAGAATCGAGAGATTTTGAGAATAACCACTAGATAATTCGGAGTCAAAAATAAATAGAGATAGATTTATCTGTCTCGCACAATATACGATGAAGAGTTTGATCCTGGCTCAGGATGAACGCTAGCGGCAGGCTTAACACATGCAAGTCGAGGGGTATAGGTAGCTTGCTACTTAGAGACCGGCGCACGGGTGCGTAACGCGTATGCAATCTACCTTTTACAAAGGGATAGCCCAGAGAAATTTGGATTAATACCTTATAGTATTACGACTTGGCATCAAGATGTAATTAAAGATTTATCGGTAAAAGATGAGCATGCGTCCCATTAGCTAGTTGGTATGGTAACGGCATACCAAGGCTACGATGGGTAGGGGTCCTGAGAGGGAGATCCCCCACACTGGTACTGAGACACGGACCAGACTCCTACGGGAGGCAGCAGTGAGGAATATTGGACAATGGGCGCAAGCCTGATCCAGCCATGCCGCGTGCAGGATGACGGTCCTATGGATTGTAAACTGCTTTTATACAGGAAGAAACAACTCTACGTGTAGAGTCTTGACGGTACTGTAAGAATAAGGATCGGCTAACTCCGTGCCAGCAGCCGCGGTAATACGGAGGATCCAAGCGTTATCCGGAATCATTGGGTTTAAAGGGTCCGTAGGCGGTTTAGTAAGTCAGTGGTGAAAGCCCATCGCTCAACGGTGGAACGGCCATTGATACTGCTAGACTTGAATTATTAGGAAGTAACTAGAATATGTAGTGTAGCGGTGAAATGCTTAGAGATTACATGGAATACCAATTGCGAAGGCAGGTTACTACTAATATATTGACGCTGATGGACGAAAGCGTGGGTAGCGAACAGGATTAGATACCCTGGTAGTCCACGCCGTAAACGATGGATACTAGCTGTTGGGAGCAATCTCAGTGGCTAAGCGAAAGTGATAAGTATCCCACCTGGGGAGTACGAACGCAAGTTTGAAACTCAAAGGAATTGACGGGGGCCCGCACAAGCGGTGGAGCATGTGGTTTAATTCGATGATACGCGAGGAACCTTACCAAGGCTTAAATGTAGATTGACCGGTTTGGAAACAGATCTTTCGCAAGACAATTTACAAGGTGCTGCATGGTTGTCGTCAGCTCGTGCCGTGAGGTGTCAGGTTAAGTCCTATAACGAGCGCAACCCCTGTTGTTAGTTGCCAGCGAGTCATGTCGGGAACTCTAACAAGACTGCCAGTGCAAACTGTGAGGAAGGTGGGGATGACGTCAAATCATCACGGCCCTTACGCCTTGGGCTACACACGTGCTACAATGGCCGGTACAGAGAGCAGCCACTGGGTGACCAGGAGCGAATCTATAAAACCGGTCACAGTTCGGATCGGAGTCTGCAACTCGACTCCGTGAAGCTGGAATCGCTAGTAATCGGATATCAGCCATGATCCGGTGAATACGTTCCCGGGCCTTGTACACACCGCCCGTCAAGCCATGGAAGCTGGGGGTGCCTGAAGTCGGTGACCGCAAGGAGCTGCCTAGGGTAAAACTGGTAACTAGGGCTAAGTCGTAACAAGGTAGCCGTACCGGAAGGTGCGGCTGGAACACCTCCTTTCTAGAGCCTAAGTGTTAGCAATTTATTGCACTCTTGGGAAAAAGACGAAGATTTTTATTGGTTTCAAGAAGGATTTATTTTATTACTCTGCTGTTAGTTCAAATAATACAATTAAGTAAAAGGTACAGATTTATGATTGTTTAATGCTGATTTTCAGCCCTGGATTTTAGGATCTAGAGCAAAGGGAATCAAATCACTTAAATCAAAAGATCATATTGTCTCGTAGCTCAGCTGGTTAGAGTACTACACTGATAATGTAGGGGTCGACAGTTCGAGTCTGTCCGAGACAACTAATTACTTAAAAAGAAGAAGAAATTCTAGAGTTGAGGAGTTATGAATGGTATTCATAATTCATAATTCACAATTCATAATTAAATTGGGGGATTAGCTCAGCTGGCTAGAGCGCCTGCCTTGCACGCAGGAGGTCAACGGTTCGACTCCGTTATTCTCCACAGTTCCGAAAGGAAAAAAGTTCATTGACATATTGAGATAAGAAAATAGTAAAAAAATAAGTAGAAAGAACACTTTTTAGTTATGAATGAGTAAGTTTTGTGTATTTGGTGTAAACTTAATACGTAGTACTTATTTTTTTAGACTTAAAGAGTAGTACAATAAGCAAAATAAGGGCGTATGGGGGATGCCTTGGCTCTCAGAGGCGATGAAAGGCGTGATAAGCTGCGAAAAGCTACGGGGATTGGCACACACGAATTGATCCGTAGATACCTGAATGGGGCAACCCACTATGTTGAAGACATAGTACACCGATAGGTGGGCAAACCCGCTGAACTGAAACATCTAAGTAGGCGGAGGAGAAGAAAACAAAAGTGATTCCGTAAGTAGTGGCGAGCGAACGCGGATTAGCCCAAACCAATGTTGTTACGGCAATATTGGGGTTGTAGGACCACGATATTTCTTGCATGAAGAATTAGAATCTACTGGAAAGTAGAACCATAGAGGGTGATAGTCCCGTATAGGTAATGAATGTAAAGGATAGTGGTATCCTGAGTAGGGCGGGACACGAGAAATCCTGTCTGAATTTGGCGGGACCATCCGCTAAGGCTAAATACTCCTGAGAGACCGATAGTGAACCAGTACCGTGAGGGAAAGGTGAAAAGAACCGTGAATAACGGAGTGAAATAGATCCTGAAACCATACGCTTACAAGCGGTCGGAGCCCTTTCGTGGGGTGACGGCGTGCCTTTTGCATAATGAGCCTACGAGTTAACGTTGCTGGCAAGGTTAAGTGGTTAAGCCACGGATCCGTAGCGAAAGCGAGTCTGAATAGGGCGCTTTAGTCAGTAGTGTTAGACGCGAAACCGTGTGATCTACCCATGGACAGGTTGAAGCTGTGGTAACACACAGTGGAGGACCGAACCCGTTGACGTTGAAAAGTCTTGGGATGATCTGTGGGTAGGGGTGAAAGGCCAATCAAACTCGGAAATAGCTCGTACTCCCCGAAATGCATTTAGGTGCAGCGTTATGCGTAAAGTTATATAGAGGTAGAGCTACTGATTGGATGCGGGGGCTTCACCGCCTACCAATTCCTGACAAACTCCGAATGCTATATAATGTTTCATAACAGTGAGGGCTTGGGTGCTAAGGTCCAAGTCCGAGAGGGAAAGAACCCAGACCATCAGCTAAGGTCCCCAAATATATACTAAGTTGAAAGAACGAGGTTCGTCTGCCCAGACAGCTAGGATGTTGGCTTGGAAGCAGCCATTCATTTAAAGAGTGCGTAACAGCTCACTAGTCGAGCGGACGAGCATGGATAATAATCGGGCATAAGTATATTACCGAAGCTATGGATTTACAATTTATTGTAAGTGGTAGGGGAGCATTCTAACAGGGTTGAAGGTGTGTCGTTAGGCATGCTGGACTGGTTAGAAAAGAAAATGTAGGCATAAGTAACGATAATGCGGGCGAGAAACCCGCACACCGAAAGACTAAGGTTTCCACAGCTATGCTAATCAGCTGTGGGTTAGTCGGGACCTAAGGCGAACCCGAAAGGGACAGTCGATGGCCAACGGGTTAATATTCCCGTACTACTGATTACTGTGATGGGGTGACGGAGTGATGAAAGCGCCGCGAACTGACGGAATAGTTCGTTGAAGTACCTACCTATAAGCTGCGCAGGCAAATCCACGCGGCTTGGGGAAATACGATAGTACTAGGAGTCTTCGGACAAATAGATAGTGCGCCTAAGGGCTTCCAAGAAAAACCTCTAAACTTCAGGTAATTAGTACCCGTACCGCAAACCGACACAGGTAGTCGAGGAGAGAATCCTAAGGTGCTCGAGAGATTCATGGCTAAGGAATTAGGCAAAATAGACCTGTAACTTCGGGAGAAAGGTCGCCAGCAGCAATGCTGGCCGCAGTGAAGAGGTCCAGGCGACTGTTTATCAAAAACACAGGGCTC
>NZ_CP193656.1:1862500-3187500 GCF_050847115.1 Flavobacterium sp. TMP13 | reverse complement strand
TTATTTCTAGCAATGCAACTATTGCTACATTTCTGCGCACGCTGATTATTCGTGCTAAAGTCAAATCGATTTTTTCTGTAGTGATTATATTTAACTAAGTTCAACTTTGTAAATGTTAGATTAATTATTTAAAATGTTGATAATCAATTTTTTGTTATTTTAGTTGTATGATTAACTAAAAAAAAATATTATGAGCATTCTTCAAAACCATAATTCAGAAAGTCCTGTCGCTAAAAAAATTCAAGAGCAAACAGCAAAATTATCATCAGATTTATTTTTATGGGATGCCTTCGCCTCAATGGCTGGTTCTGCAACATTAAAGGTAATGGGAAAAGGAAAAACAGCACTATTTTTTGGGCAGTGGGCAACCTCATTTTTGCTTTTAGAGGTTTACAATAAAATTGTAAAAGTAGAAGGAATTGATTCCAAAAATAAACGTGGAAATTAAATCTTGGAATATTCGAAAAAACCTGCACAAGCAGGTTTTTTCATGAAATTTTTAATCTAAAACTTATTTTTTCTATTTTTAGTTTATACGGCATTTTCTTGAGTTAGAATTGTTAAGTGATTATAAATTAACTGTAAATAAATTTAAGTAAACTACATCCGGTTAATAATTATCTTTAGTTGGTACACAAGATGAATTTTGTTTATAATATTTTCAAATATAGATCTAAATATCTTTTTAATTTGCCTTTTTATAGTAATAATTTAAAGCTCATAAAAATACTTGAGAAGCAGCTTGTGCAATTCGTTTGTCTCGTAAAATTGTATTTACAATACATCTAACTTCTTATAGCTTTAGCTTACTTGGCATTGGAATAAACTTTCAACTTCAATAGTAATTTAATATGTAAGTTATAATTTTTATTACTCGTCAAAAAGGTTGGAAAATTATGAACCAACGCTCGCACGGTCATCCCCATGCTATAATTGCATATCAGTATTAATCGATCTACTAACGATATTATTTTTCCAACGCCTATTGCAATTGCAGAGCATGATGATAGTATTGCAGAGACTAGAAAAAATAGAAATTTAACTAATGCAGGTGCTCCTCGAAATTTCGTATTAACTGCTGAGTCTAGAACGGTAGATTTAAAAAAATATCGTAATGTAATGGAAATAGTCAATTCAAAAAGTCAATTCTATTGTATTTTAAGTTCCATGCATTTAGATTTTGTTTTAGGAGAAAAAAATAAAATTGAAGATGAAACGGTAATTTCCTTTTTAAAAGATCAAAAAAAAAGCCGCATTGCGACTCTTTAAAATTTAGATTTTGATCAAAAGTATCCAGATCGATTGTATAAATTTGTGGAGTGGTGTGATGCTTTTTCTCTACTGATATGCATGAATAAAATGCAGTATGAAGGAATAAAGATGGAAATATCTAAAAGTCCAGATTGAATTATGAATCAGGTATTTTATAAAACGGAAAAGGAAATTTCAGTACAGACTTGGGTATTTAAGGAAGCTCGTTTTAAGGTTTTTTATGAGTATAAAATAATTGAACAATTACAGTTTAGATCCATTCAAGAGTTTGATGATATTTGAAAAAATACTGCTGTGCAAATACAGGAATTTGCTTTATTAAAATAGTTAATTCTAAATTAGAATCACCTTCAGTAAATTACATCACAGAATGAATAGTATATCTTTTAAAACTTTCGTTCTTTAAACTACTTCAATTCGGTAAGTAATATGAGATCTTTAGAATTACTATTTAATTTATGACTTTACGAACTTGCTCAACTTTAAATTGTAAAATATACTAAACCATAATTAATTTTTTAGATAATTCAGTATTAACAGTCATTCGTCACTTATTTTTATTAGTAATTTTAAATTGGCAAATCATTCTAATTCCTTGTAAGGAAAACGAATTTTAGAGGGTGTTTTTACTGCAAAAGCATTTATAACCTGCATGATGTATTGATTGGATGGGTAACGCGTAACTAGCTCCTTTATTTCCGTTAGATCATGTATGCTACTATCTGGCGTTAGATAACCCATTCCATAAAAGTGTCCGTTTTCTACCCAAATATAACTTCTTTCTTCGGGTGTTCTTCCCTTATCAATAATGGCAAAAGTTGGTCTATTATTTAGAAAAAAGTCAAGAGCATTTTCGACTTTTTCATTGTGGTCTTCTATTTCTGGTAAAGCATTTGTAGTATTTTCAAAAAAGAATTCTGGTTGCGATAAACTGCCATAGCTACAAAATCGATGGTCTATTTCAAATTGTTCTACTAAAGATCTTAGTTTATTAATTCCATCAATTAAAGAATTAAATGCTTCGATGCATAGCTGGTTTTTTCCAATTTTTCCAATTGCCAAATAACGGTAGCCATTTCGAGCTTCATATTCGAACAATCCATATTTTGGTTCAAATCGCTTTAGTGCTTTGTTATGAATTGGCCATAATTTTTTAATCTCTGACCCCTCTAGAAGCAGAGCCATAAGTTCATTTCCACAAACTTCAAAAGAAATCGCATAGATCTCTCTTAAAAAATTTTGACGTTGCGGAGTAATCTTGTGACCAGTAAAATGTGATGCTACTCGTTTTTTAAGATTAACAGCTTTTCCGATATAAATTACTTTATTTACATCGTTATAAAAATAATATACTCCTGGTTTTTCTGGTAGTTTGTCAAAATCTTCTGGTGGTAAATTCGGTGGTAATCGTTGATCTTGAGCTGTGTTCTTGATCATTTTACTTATTTCTCCTTCTGCATCCCATTCCAGTAATCGAGAAAATAATTCGGCAGTAGCATCAGCGTCTCCACCAGCGCGATGTGCATTTTCTAAAGATATATTTAACGATTTGCATAGTCTACCCAAACTGTAGGATGCTAGTCCTGGTTTTATTTTTCTTGCTGCACGCACCGTACAAAGTTTTCTGGCGGTCCACTTAATACCTGCCGTTTCTAGCTCGTGTCGTACAAACGAATAGTCAAAGTTGACATTGTGTGCTACGAAAATTCGATCCGAAAGCAGTTCGAAAACTTGATCTGATATTAAATCAAAAACAGGTGAATGTTGCACCATCTCGTTAGTAATGCCAGTCAGGGCAAATATAGCTGGCGGAATATCTTTTTGTGGATTAACCAAAGTTTCCCAGCGATCAATCACTTTTTCGCCATCGTGTATGACGATAGCAATTTCTGTAATTCGGCTATGGGTTGCATTTCCACCAGTGGTTTCGATATCTACTATCGCATATTCTTGCTTTTTCATTAATTTTGCTACTACCTAAAATTAAACAAATAACTTTATTGTTATAATTTGTAACAGCAAAGGTACGTATAAATGTTATAAACTGTACTAAGTTGCAATAATAGACGAAACACGTAAACTGACATAATGAGTTATAATTATGAGTTTGATGGTAGTTCATGCTCTATGAGAACTATAAAATAAATCACTGGGGAAAGGGATTATAAAGTAGCGTAATTTATGGATTGATGTTATTTAACTCGATTTTATTAAGTAGAAGTGGCAATATAAAATCTTTATCAAAATTAATTTTGCGCGGTTTTTCTATACTCTTTAGGTGTAGTTCCTGTAACTTTTTTAAATAGTCTATTAAAATTGGATGAAGTTTTATATCCGCATTCATACGCAATATCAGACATGCTTTTATCGGTTTCAACTAGAAATCGGCAGGCATTTGCAACCCTAATTTCGTTAAGATATTCTACAAAGTTCTTTTTTGCTTTCATCTTAAACATTCTACAAAAAGAAGTAGGAGTGAGGTTAGCAATTTGGGCAATTTCAATAAGAGAGATGTCTTGCTTGTAATTTTCTTTAATATAAATGTATACATCAGACAATCGATCATTTTTAGTTTGCTCTTTTGTGGGCGAATACACTTCATTATTTATAAAAGTAAGATCTTCACTTTCAGAGAGTATCGAAAGTATTTCAAAGAGACCAATAATAATTTCGAAATCTTTTTTATTTACCAGTTTCTCTAATTTTTTTGCAATCGTTTTATTCGTTTTTCCTTGAATTAATAATCCACGCACACCATTAGAGAAGAGTGTATTAATTTTTTGAGCTTCTTTCAATTCATAAAAAGCAGGACCAAAAAGATCTTTATTAAAATAAACAACAATTGCTTTAGCTTTTAATTTAGAATTGTCTTGGTAATACAGCTCGTCGTTCAACCATACATGCGGAATGTCTGAACCCAAAAATACCATATCCCCTGATTCAAAAGGAGCTACTGAGTTTCCAATAATTCTTTTCCCATAACTTTCCTTTATATAAACCAATTCGAGTTCAGGATGAGAGTGAAATGGAGACTGAAAAAAGGACTCTTCTCTGCAAATAACAGAAATTGAACTGTTTACATAGGACTTTATTTTAGTTTTTTCTATTTTCATTGTTGCAACAAAGATAATTAGTGATTAAACAAAGATAATATCTGATTAATAAAAAGATCTTAATTACTATAACTTTCCAATTCTAAATAAGTATAAATATAATTAAAATCGCGCATGGCCCTAAAATCTCAGTCGGATGTACAAAATAAAGCTATTTCTATAGAAATGCAAACAAAGGATTGTTCTTCTGATAAAAAAGGGAATGGAAATTCTTCTGATTTTAATCCAAACAAAAAATGGCTTTTTCCATTCATGTTAGTGACAAGCTTATTTTTCTTTTGGGGCTTTGTACACAATCTAGATCCTATTTTGATTCCGCATTTAAGAAAAGCATTTAGTCTAACAGATCTCGAATCGTCTTTAATTGACTCCTCTGTTTTTATCGCCTATTTTGCCATGGCATTGCCAGCCGGGTATGTAACGCGAAAATATGGGTATAAGTTTGGAATTCTAATCGGATTAATTTTGTTTGGTATTGGTTCTATTTTATTTGTACCAGCCGCCAATTCGCTACAATACATTTATTTTTTGGGTGCTTTGTTTGTAATTGCCTGCGGATTAACATTTTTAGAAACTGCCGCAAATCCGTATGTAACTGTATTAGGGCCGCCAGAAACCGCTACCAAGCGTTTAAATTTTGCACAGTCGTTTAATGGTTTGGCTGCTTTCATTGCGCCTACAGTTGTTGGGCCCATGATATTATCTGGTAAAAACTTGACAGAATCGGAGATGGCAAATATGTCAACTGCAGCTTTAGAATCCTATTTGGCTTCAGAAGCGGCAAGCGTAAAAATGCCTTATTTAATTTTAGGTCTGATTATTTTTGTTGTGGCCGTAGTTTTTTATTTTACGAATATGCCTGACGTCAAGGATGAGAATAGTGAGGGTGCTGAAGGATCTAGCTTCGGTGCCGCTTTAAAATCAATGAAACTGCGATGGGGCATTGTAGCTCAGTTTTTTTATGTAGGCGCCCAAGTTTGTGTAGGTAGTTTTTTTATTAAAATGGCAACTACAACCGCCGGATTAGAAGAAGGTACAGCGGCAAAATACTTAGGTTTTTATGGTTTAGCATTTATGTTAGGACGTTTTGCCGGAACTTTTTTGATGCAGTACATTCAACCTCGAAAACTATTAATATTATATACAATCATCAATATCATATTGACAGTTTTAGCAATAACAGGAACAGGCATGATGGTCGTTTATACCTTAATAGCGATTGCGTTCTTTATGAGTATCATGTTTCCTACTATTTTTTCTATGGGAATAGATGGTTTAGGAAATAACACTAAAATTGGATCTTCTTTAATTGTAATGTCAATCGTTGGTGGTGCTTTACTACCTCCAGTTTTAGGAGTGATTTCTGATGCCACAGGAAGCATTCAAATGGGTTACAGTGTTCCGCTAGCTTGTTTTGCAGTTATATTATTATTTGCCTTCAACGGACACAAAGCTAATAAAGCATAAAATTTTATTTATATACTATGTTAAACAACGGAGTAAAAAGATTGGTAATTAAAATGCACCCAAAAGACAATGTTCTGGTTGCTTTAGCAGATTTACCGCAAGGAGAAGAAGTGACTTTTGAAGGAGAAACGTTTGTACTTCAGCATACAATTAAGGCGAAGCATAAATTTTATACAACTAATTTAAAAACAGGAGATGAGATCACCATGTATGGTGTTTTGGTTGGAAAAGTGCAGTGCGATCTGGCAAAAGGGAGCTTAATGACGATTGAAAACCTAAAGCATGCTGCAGAACCGTATGCTTACAGAAAGGTCGAGAATGCATGGCAAGCTCCTGATGTATCTAAATATAAGAACAGAACTTTTAATGGATACAAACGAAAAGATGGTCGTGTAGGAACTGCTAATTATTGGCTTTTTGTACCAACGGTATTCTGTGAAAATAGAAACTTAGATGTCATAAAAGAAGCATTGCAAAACGAATTGGGTTATTCGGTAACTGACAAGTACACGCAGTATACCAATCAATTGCTGAAAGCATACCAAAATGGCGAAAATATTGATTCGATTACTATCGAACTGGCAGCAACGAGCCACGTTAATCGTGTTTTTAAAAATGTAGATGGAATAAAATTCCTTAACCATCAAGGTGGATGCGGCGGAACACGTCAAGATTCGGCTACTTTGAGCGCATTGTTGGCAGCTTACGCCAATCATCCTAATGTAGCAGGAGTTACGCTTTTAAGTTTGGGTTGCCAGCATTTGCAAGTACAAGATTTTGTAAATGATGTTAAAAAGCAAAATCCTTCGTTTGATAAACCCCTTCTTATTTTCGAACAGCAACAAACCATCAGTGAGGAACAGTTGATTGCTGATGCGATCAGGCAGACTTTTGAGGGATTAATAACGATCAATAAATTAGAAAGATCTCCAGCACCATTAAGTGATTTAGTTGTAGGAGTAAAATGTGGAGGAAGCGACGGTTTTAGTGGTGTCTCTGCTAATCCTGCAGTGGGTTATACTGCTGATTTATTGGTAGCATTAGGAGGTAAAGTACTACTAGCAGAATTTCCAGAATTGTGTGGTGTAGAGCAAAATTTAATTGATCGATGTGTAACTAAAGAATCGGCGGAGAAATTTATTGATTTAATGCAATCGTATGATGCCTTAGCACACAAAGTAGGTTCAGGTTTTCACATGAATCCATCTCCAGGAAATATCAAAGACGGATTAATTACTGATGCGATCAAAAGTGCAGGTGCTGCTAAAAAAGGAGGAACCGCGCCTGTAGTCGATGTATTGGATTACACTGAACCCGCGACAAAAGCTGGTTTAAGCTTAGTATGTACACCTGGAAATGATGTCGAAGCAACCACTGGAAAGGCCGCGGCTGGAGCAACATTAATTTTGTTTACAACGGGTTTAGGAACGCCAACAGGAAATCCGGTTTGTCCCGTAATTAAGGTGGCGACGAATTCGGTTTTAGCCAAAAGAATGAGCGATATTATTGATATCGATTGTGGACCTGTTATTAGTGGCGAGAAATCTATTGAAGAAATGGGAGAAGATATTTTAGAATATTGCATCAAAGCAGCCGGTGGAGAAATTATTCCTAAAGCGGTACAATTGAATCAAGACGATTTTATTCCCTGGAAGCGAGGCGTCTCCTTATAAATAATTAATTTCACTAAAATATTAAAAATCAAATACATATCTAGTATGTTTTCATTAAAAAATAAAATTGCAGTAGTAACTGGAGGTGGTAGCGGAATAGGAAAAGCGATTTCAGCTTTATTTGCCAAGCAAGGAGCAACGGTTCATATTCTTGAACTAACAGAAGAAAGTTCTAAAGTAGCCGTCGAAGAAATAACCAATGATGGTGGTAAAGTATTTGCGCATGCATGTAATGTGGCGATTCAAAAAGAAGTATCAGCGACTTTCAAAAAAATTGGAGCAATTAATATTCTCGTTAATAATGCTGGAATTGCTCATATTGGTAAGGTAGATACAACTTCTGAAGCTGATTTTGATCGTATTATGAATGTGAACGTCAAAGGAGTGTACAACTGTTTGCATGCAGCAATACCGCAATTAAGACAAAGTAATGGTGGAATTATTGTGAATATGGCATCGATTGCTTCGTGGGTAGGAATTCCAGATCGATTTGCATACTCTACAGCAAAAGGAGCGGTAATGGCGATGACTTTATCAGTTGCCAAAGATTATATAAGCGAAAATATTCGTTGCAATTCTATTTCTCCAGCACGAGTACATACACCATTTGTAGACGGATTTATTACTAAAACCTATCCAGGTCAAGAAGCAGAAATGTTTGAAAAATTGTCTAAGACACAGCCCATAGGTCGTATGGCGAAACCAGACGAAGTAGCAGCTTTGGCCTTGTATTTATGTAGCGATGAAGCGTCATTTATTTCAGGCTGTGATTATCCTATTGATGGCGGATTTATAAAATTGAATAACTAGTGCAAGTCGCCTTATTCATACCCTGTTACATCGATCAGTTTTATCCACAAGTGGGTATTGCTACGTTGCAATTATTAGAAAAACTAGGTTGTGATGTTGTATTCCCTTTGCAGCAAACTTGTTGTGGTCAGCCGATGGCCAATAGTGGTTTTGCTAGTTTAAGTAAAGGTTGCGATACCAATTTTGTCGAAAATTTTTCAGGTTTTGATTATATCGTCGCTCCTTCAGGAAGTTGTGTATTGCATGTAAAACAACATTTACAAGATGCAACACATCCAGAAGAAGCAGCCGAAATTAGAAAGAATGTTTATGAACTGACCGAATTTTTGACTGATGTATTAAAGATTGAAAAGCTACAAGCTCGTTTTCCTTTTAAAGTAGGCTTGCACAACAGCTGCCACGGGCAAAGAGGTTTGCATCTTTCTTCAATGACAGAAATCATGTTGCCTTCTTTTTCTAAACCAGAACAGTTGCTCACTATGGTGCAAGATATTCAATTAAGTACACCCAAACGAAGTGATGAATGTTGCGGTTTTGGCGGAACTTTTTGTGTGTTCGAAGAAGCTGTAAGTGTAAAAATGGGAAAAGATAGAATTGCTGAACACGATGCAAATGATGTCGATTATATTACTGGCGGAGACACAAGTTGTTTGATGCATTTAGAAGGAATTTTAAAAAGACAAGGAAGTACTGTAAAAACCATTCATATTGCTGAGATATTGAATAGCTCATTATAATAAGATGAAAATAACACATGCAGCATTAGCGGAAAAATTTATAGCCGACGAGCCCAGAACCGATTGGCACGACGAGACCTTATGGTTTGTTCGTGAGAAACGAGACAAAGCCGCTCATGGTCTGCCCGAATGGGAACAATTGAGAGAATGGGGTTCGCAAATAAAAGATCATACGCTTTCTAATCTTTCTAATTATTTAACTGAATTTGAAGAAAAGGCAAAAGCCAATGGAATCTTTGTGCATTGGGCTGCTGATGGAGTAGAGCATAATAAAATAATTCATACCATTATTCAGCAGCACAAGATCGAAAAGATTGTAAAGAGCAAAAGTATGCTTACTGAAGAATGTCATTTAAATGAATATTTACAAGAGAACGGAATAGAAGTGGTTGATACTGATTTAGGCGAGCGTATTGTTCAGTTCAGAAAAGAAACACCAAGCCATATAGTATTGCCAGCAATTCATTTAAAAAGAGAAGACGTTAGCGAGACTTTTCATGAGCATTTGCAAACAGAAAAAGGAAATAATGATCCACAATATTTAACAGAAGCTGCCAGAATACACCTAAGAAATAAGTTTATTCAATCAGAGTTAGCGATTACAGGAGTAAATTTTGCGGTAGCAGAAACGGGTGGTTTTGTAGTTTGTACCAATGAAGGAAATGCCGATATGGGCGCACATACTGCCAACGTGCACATTGCGTGTATGGGTTTTGAAAAAATTATTCCAAAAGCAGAACATTTAGCTATATTTCTACGATTATTGGCAAGAAGTGCAACAGGACAGCCAATAACCACATATTCGAGTCATTATCAAAAACCAAGACCAGGACAAGAAATGCACTTGGTGATTGTCGATAATGGCCGAAGCAAACAATTGGGGCGCGAAGATTTTAGAAATTCACTAAAATGCATTCGTTGTGCAGCCTGTTTCAATACTTGTCCAGTCTACCGCCGCAGTGGCGGGCACAGTTATCACACTGCTGTGGCTGGGCCGATTGGGTCTATTTTGAGTCCAAATTTAGATATGAAGGCGAATGCTGATTTGCCATTTGCGTCTACTTTATGTGGCAGTTGTACCAATGTCTGTCCGGTTAAAATCAATATTCATGAGCAATTGTATAAATGGAGACAGGTAATCGTGGCCGAAGGTTATGTTGACACAAGCAAAAAAATAGGAATGGACGCAATGGCATTTTTATTTTCAAAACCAAGTGTATACCGCTTTGTTGGAAAAATTGGAAGAGGAACGATGAAAGCTTTTCCATTTATTACGAACAATAAATGGAATGCGTGGTACAAGCAAAGAGAAATGCCAGAGCCACCAAAAGAGTCCTTTAGAGATTGGTATTTGAAAAACGGAAAAAGCAATAAAAAGTAGTTTCATGAGTGCAAGAGAAAATATATTGAATGCCATAGCAAACAATCAACCGAGTTTGGTGGCGCTTCCTGAGATTGAACGCAATGCTATAATTGATTATGAAGATCGTTATGCCCAATTTAAAACCGTGTTGGAAAGCATTGGAGGCACGGCAGAATTGATTCCGAATTTAGAGCTTGTCAATGAAAAAATTCGGTTAGATAGAGCAACTGATACTTTTATAGTAGATACCATTACAGGAGAAGCAAATAATGAAAAACAGATTTCATTGTCCGCTTTCGAATTAGAAAAAGTAGAAAGAGCGTATATCAGAGGAACTGTTGCAGTCGCTGAAAATGGAGCAGTCTGGGTGTACGAAAGTCAAATGAAAAATAGATTACTGCCATTTATTTGTCAGCATTTGGTTTTGATAGTGGACAAAAAAGATATTGTATCAACCCTACACGATGCGTATGATACCATAAAAGTAGGCACTGAAGGTTTTGGAGTATTTATCGCTGGACCTTCAAAAACGGCAGATATTGAGCAATCTTTAGTCATTGGAGCACATGGAGCCAGAAGTACCACAGTATATGTTATAGAATAATATAAAAGTAATTTTAATGGTAAAAGTTAAAAGCACTGACAATTTCAATACGATTTTCAAGAGAAAAAATTAAGTTCAATAGTAAGAATCAGTTTTAAAAAAACAGTAAGAAATGAAAATAGATTACGTTGGTAAGAATCGTCTAAAGCATACATTATTAGGATTGGCTTTTTCATCGATTGCATTTTCTAGCTATGCTCAGCAAAAAAACTTTGTAACAATTAATGCTTCAATGTCAGAGCAGGAGTTAGTACACATTGCTGCTAACATTGTCCCTTCACCACAGCAATTGCGTTGGCAACGTTTAGAGTTAACGGGCTTTCTCCATTTCGGAATCAACACGTTTACCGGACGGGAATGGGGTGAAGGAAAGGATGATCCAAAGTTGTTTAATCCTACAGAATTAGATGCTAGACAATGGGTTAAAGCTTGCAAAGATGCCGGTATAAAACAAGTTATTATAACCGCAAAACACCATGATGGTTTTTGCTTATGGCCAACAAAAACAACAGAATATTCTTTGAAAAATAGCCCTTGGAAAGACGGTAAAGGTGACGTAGTCAAAGAAGTTGCTGATGCTTGTCGAGAACTTGGAGTAGGATTTGGAGTCTATGTGTCACCTTGGGATAGGAACCATGCTAGTTATGGCACCGAGGCATATAATGATGTTATGATCGCTCAATTGACGGAATTATTGACTCAATATGGGCAAGTAGACGAGGTATGGTTTGATGGAGCTAATGGAGAAGGTCCGAATGGAAAAAAGCAAGTATATGATTTTGAAAGATGGTATGCACAGATCAGAAAATTACAACCTCAGGCCGTAATTGCTGTTTCGGGTCCTGATGTTCGTTGGGTAGGAACCGAAACTGGGCATGGACGTGAGGAAGAATGGAGTGTAGTGCCAGTTGGAAAAAAGAAAAAAACAGATGATGGTTCTCAAACCAAAGTAGATACACCTCCAACGGGAGATATGCGAGGTAGCGTTTTGGGGAGTCGCAGTCAGTTGAAGGACGGTGATGCTTTAAAATGGTACCCTGCCGAAACAGATGTATCTATTCGTCCGGGATGGTTTTACCATGAATCAGAAGATGAAAAAGTAAAAACACCAGAATATTTAAAAGAAATTTACTTTCATTCGGTAGGAAGAAATGGCGTTTTACTATTGAATATCCCACCAGATAAAAGAGGCTTAATTACCGATTATGATGTTGCTGCATTAAAAGGTTGGAAAGCAAAATTGGATGAAATATTTAAAGTCAATCTTTTAAAAAATGCAAAAGCTACCGGTGCGGTAAAAAAGATAAATACTTTATTAGATGGGAACGATGCGACAGATGTTGTATTTTCTATGAAAAAAAATGGTAATTCGGTCGAAATGAATTTAAAAGAAGAAAAAACATTCAATGTACTATTACTGCAGGAAAATATTAGCAAAGGACAAAGAGTAGAAAAGTTTGTTTTCGAATATTGGGAAAATGGACAATGGAAAAAAGCAACCGAAGGAACTACCATTGGTTTTAAACGTTTATTAGAGTTTCCAACCGTAACTGCTTCTAAAGTACGACTGCGTATTTTGTCTGCCAGATTACAACCGGCTTTAGCAGAAATTGGATTGTATTTTGAAAAAAAGTAACATAAAATAAGGTATTGATTATCTAAATAAATATAGTTTAACGAGATAATAATTAAATTTAAGAATAAAACATATAAAATATGAAACTTATACGATTTGGAGCAGAAGGAAAAGAAAAACCAGGAGTTATAATCGACGAAAAAAGATACGATGTGTCTTCGATTGTTTCAGATTATAATGAATCTTTCTTTCAAAATGACGGATTAGAAACTTTAAAAGCAGCCTTGCAGAGCAATCCAGTTTTGCCAGAGGTTGACCAAAACGTGAGACTAGGATCTCCTGTAGCGCGACCTTCAAAAATAATTTGCATTGGGTTAAACTATGTAGATCATTGCAAAGAAACAGGAGCTCCAATTCCAGCAGAGCCCATCATATTTTTTAAATCGACTACCTCTTTATGTGGCCCAGACGATGATTTGATCATTCCAAAAAACAGCACTAAAACAGACTGGGAAGTTGAATTGGCTTTTGTTGTTGGAAAAAAAGCAAGTTATGTCGAAGAGGCAGATGCACTAGACTATGTCGCTGGTTATGCGTTGTTAAATGATTACAGCGAAAGAGCGTTTCAAATTGAAATGGGAGGACAATGGGCAAAAGGAAAAGGTTGCGATACATTTGCTCCACTTGGGCCATTTTTAGCAACGCAAGACGAAATTGCTGATGTTAATAATATTCCAATGTGGTTGACTGTAAATGGTAAGAAATTCCAAAATAGTAATACCTCTAACTTGGTCTTCAAAATCCCATTTTTGCTACATTATTTGAGTCAATTTATGACTTTGCTTCCAGGCGATATTATCAGTACAGGAACGCCTCCAGGCGTAGGATTAGGAATTAAACCAGATCCAATTTATATCAAAGCCGGAGATGTAATTGAATTAGGAATGGACGGTTTAGGCTCTAGCAAACAAGTTGCAAAAGCATATACTAAGTAAGTTATGGCAGCGCAAAAATACTGTTTGGCGTTAGATTTAATTGATGATGAGAAGTTAGTTGCAGAATACAAAGCCTTTCATCAAAATATTTGGCCAGAGATTACAAAAAGTATCAAGGATTCTGGTATTGAAGTCTTGGATATTTATCTTGTGGGCAATAGACTCTTTATGATTATTGAAGCCAATGAAGTATTTTCATTCGACCAAAAATCACAAATGGATGCTAATAATGCTAGAGTGCAAGAGTGGGAAGATTTAATGTGGAAATTTCAACAAGCGTTACCTTGGGCTAAGTCTGGAGAGAAATGGATGGTTATGGAAAAGATATTTGAATTAAAATGAGAATAGACAGTCACCAACATTTTTGGAGATATGATCTAGTGAAAGACGCCTGGATTAGCGACGACATGAAAGTAATTCAGCAGGATTTTTTACCTGCTGATCTACTTCCTTTATTGCGAGAAAATAATATTGATGGTTGCATAGCTGTTCAAGCAGATCAAAGTGAAGCGGAAACTCATTTTTTACTGCAGCTTGCTGAAGAACATGATTTCATTAAAGGAGTTGTGGGTTGGGTCGATTTTAGAGCTGAAAATATAAAACAGCGATTGAAGTATTTTTCTCAATTCAAAAAACTGAAAGGTTTTCGACACATCATTCAAGGAGAAGCAGCAGATGATTTTTTACTTCAAGAAGACTTTTGTAACGGTATAGCACAATTGGAGCAACATAATTTTACATACGATTTATTGATTGCACCTCAACATTTAAAATATGCCATTGCTTTTGTAAAACGTTTTCCGAAACAGAGTTTTGTTATTGACCATTTGGCCAAGCCGAATTTTAAAGAAGGTGATTTTACACAATGGGAAAAAGGAATTGCAGAATTAGCAACCTACAAAAATGTAGTGTGCAAGCTTTCTGGAATGGTTACCGAAGCGGATTGGAACAATTGGAAACAAGACGATTTTAGCTACTGCTTGGATGTACTAGTTGCAAATTTTGGAGTAGACCGTTTGCTTTTTGGGAGTGATTGGCCGGTCACTTTATTAGCAGCTACTTATGAGCAAACCTGTGGTATTGTCGAAAGCTATTTTTCCACATTTCCCAAAGAAGAGCAGGACAAAATTTGGAGCGGTAACGCTATAAAATTCTATCACTTATAAAATAAAACAGAAATGAATTTACATTTAGAAAATAAAATAATCATTGTAACAGGTGGAGCCAAAGGAATAGGATTGGGAATTTGTAAAGTTCTTGCTGCAGAAGGCGCAATTCCGGTTATCATAGGACGAAAAGAAAGTGACAATCAGCTTGCCATAAAAGAAAT
This sequence comes from Flavobacterium sp. TMP13, assembly GCF_050847115.1. NCBI lineage: Bacteria > Pseudomonadati > Bacteroidota > Flavobacteriia > Flavobacteriales > Flavobacteriaceae > Flavobacterium > Flavobacterium sp. TMP13. The sequence continues at coordinate 3,172,560 of NZ_CP193656.1, read as the reverse complement.
TGAAGCTGCTGGTGGAAAGGCAAGAGCTGTTGTGGCTGAATTGACAAAACCTGAAGATTGTGAAAATGCAGTACAACAAATTGTAGCTGAGTTTGGTCACATCGATGGACTTGTGAACAATGCAGGTGTAAATGATAGTGTAGGATTAGAAAATGGCGATTACAATTCATTCGTTAGCTCTTTACATAAAAATTTAGTGCATTATTACTTAATGGCGCACCATGCGTTGCCAGAATTGAAAAAGTCGAAGGGAAGTATTGTAAACATTGGTTCTAAAACTGCTGATACAGGACAGGGAGGGACTTCTGCCTATGCGGCTTCTAATGGAGGACGCAATGCTTTAACTAGAGAATGGGCAGTAGAATTGTTGAAATACGGCATACGTGTCAATGCAGTAATTGTTGCAGAATGTTACACGCCTTTGTATAATACGTGGATCCAAACTTTTGACAATCCGAAAGAAAAATTAAAACAAATTACAGATAAAATTCCGTTTGAAAATCGAATGACAACTGCGGAAGAAATAGCGAATATGGTTGTTTTCCTATTATCCAAAAAATCAAGTCATACTACAGGACAGTTAATTTATGTTGATGGTGGGTACACACATTTGGACAGAAGTTTGTAGAAATTGGAATATCAAAAAAAATCGAGAGATATAATGCTACATTTTAGTAGCAAAATTGTCAATCAATTTTTATGACAGGGTTGTTAATCTTTGTACGATTTAAAGGAAAATTAGTCTTTAAATTAGATAGTAGATTTTTTGAACTAAAAAAGATGCATTTGGCGCATAGTTCTAAATAAAACTATTAAAAAATTTCTATTTTAAGAAATACATATTGCTATTTAAGGTATTAATACAATTTTAGATTATTAGGTTTTGCAAATAAATGTCAGAGTAAAGTTTGACATTAGTAATAGCAAGTCATTTTTGCGGACGAAATTTATAAGTGTAATTTCCAATTATAAAAAAGAAGATTTTGAGCAGTTTTTAAAAGGGGAAAAAATAGATGTTATTTTAGATATGGTTGGCGGAGATTACACTCAAAAGAATCTCGAAATTCTAAATGAACAAGGTCGCTTGATTTATATAAATGGTATGAAGAGCATGGACGTTACTATTAATCTGCGCACAATAATGAGCAAAAATCTGATAGTAACAGGAAGTTTTTTAAAGCCCCAATCTGTAGAAGTTAAAGCCCAGATTGCAAAAGAAGTAGAGAAAAATATTTGGCCCTTATTTAATTAAAACTAAATTCATCCTATTATTTATAAAACATTTCCACTACAACAGGCCGCAGAAGCCCATCGTTTGATGGAAAAAGGAGATTATCTTGGAAAAGTTTTGTTGACTAGTTAATTATCTCTTTTTCAAGATCTAATGTATCGTTATTGGAATAATGAACTCAGTTTGTGATTATTTCGCTAAAGAATTTAGATGTTAAAATTGAAAATTTGATTTTTAGGTATCTATTATAATTCTGTAAATAATTTATTTGTAGCTTGCAAAAAAAAAAATACTCATTTCGTTTATTTGTCTTACAGTCTACCAGTATACCTTAAATTTTTTTCAGCAAATAAAATAGCAGCATATTATTTCCCTTTAGTAATTTAAATAATTACCAAAAAAACTAAATTTATGTTTAAAACTACCTTAAGCAAAGGAATTTTTATACCAAGTATGGTATTTATTTTTCTTGTCTCTATTACATCAGTTCTATATCCAGAACTTACCGATCAAATTTTAAATTTGATTAAAAATTTCATCTTTGTAAATTTAAATTGGGTATATGTGTGGTCAGTAACACTTTTCGTGATTTTTCTGGTCTATTTACTATTTAGTAAATACGGAAATATTAGATTAGGAGACAACGACAGCAGGCCCGAACACAGTTTTTTCTCTTGGGTTGCCATGTTATTTTCTGCAGGGATGGGAATTGGATTGATGTATTTTGGAGTTGCTGAGCCAATGCAACACTACTCTTCTGAAGTTTTTGGTCTGACTCAATATGTAAACAAGGCAAAAAATGCTCAGCTTTACACATTCTTTCATTGGGGTATACATGCTTGGGCGATATACGGGCTTGTAGGATTATCACTTTCTTATTTTACATATCGCTTTAAATTGCCCTTATCGTTAAGAAGTTGTTTTTATCCGTTATTAAAAAATAAAATTAACGGAAAATGGGGAAATGTTATTGATGTCTTTGCATTGTGCAGCACCTTTTTCGGAATCACTACTACCTTGGGTTTTGGAGTAGTTCAAATAAATTCAGGCTTACAGATACTTAATATAGTGCCGGACACTAATTTTATTTATCAAATCATGATTGTGGCTATTCTGGTATCTTTAGCAGTGCTGTCAGCGCTCACAGGAGTAGATAAAGGAATTAAACTTTTAAGTAATATTAATGTAATCTTAGTGGTCTGTTTATTACTGTTTGTGCTCGCAGTGGGTCCTACGGTTTTTTTAATTGGAAGTTTTACAGAGGGATTAGGTAATTATATTAACAACTTTTTTAATCTAACTTTTGCTACCCACGTCTATGATCAAGAAACATTGCCTTGGTTTTATGACTGGACCATTTTGTACTGGGCTTGGTGGATTTCCTGGTCTCCATATGTTGGACTTTTTATTGCCAAAATATCCAAAGGAAGAACGATCAGAGAATTTATAGTCGCTGTATTACTTATACCATCGCTATTCAATTTTATTTGGATGACTGTTTTTGGAAATGGTGCTATATGGTTTGACATGAATGTTGGCAAGGGTGCTTTGAGCGCATTAGCAGGAAATCCAGATGCACTTATGTTTCGGTTTTTAGAGTATCTACCATATTCAGAAATCGCAAGCTACATGACAATATTTATTGTAATTATATTTTTTGTAACATCAGCCGATTCGGGCATTTTTGTTATGAATAGCATTGCGACCAAAAATGCCTTAAAATCTCCAAAATGGCAGACTATTTTATGGGGAGGATTACTTGCAGTTTTGGCACTAGTACTTCTTAATGCAGGAGGTTTAAAAGCACTACAAAGTATGACGTTAATTACAGCCTTGCCCTTTTCTATAATTATGATATTATTTATTGTGAGTTTACTAAAAGGACTTAGCATCGACCAATCGTATTACGATCGAAATTTCTCTAAAGCTACAGTTCCGTGGTCAGGAAGATTGTGGAAAGATAGACTAAAACAAATAGTAGCAACCAAAGACCGCTCAGCAGTAGACTTTTTTATAAATACAGTGGTTAAAGAAGCGTTTGCTGAATTACAGATAGAATTTGCAAAAAACGGTATCGATGCTGCTATAAATTATAAAACAGATCCATCTAAAATTGAAATGGAAATTAAATATGATGTGATTAACAACTTTATTTATGGCGTAGAAACGACCTCAAAAAAGGTTGCTACTTATTTAATTGATGAAGATAACCTTCCTGGCATTCAATTGAGTGGTACATTTTTTCCGAAAGCCTATTTCGGAGACACACGTGAAAGTTATGATATTCAGTATTTTACAAAAAAAGAATTAATATCAGACATCCTGAAGCATTATGATCGATTTTTAGGCATAGTGTCGGAAGAAAATAATGGAATGTTTATTAGCAGTGATTCTTACGAACAGCTTTAATAATGGTTTATTTTTAATTTAGCATAAGTTTATTGTCTTTCGCAATTTTTTAAATTTAAAATTAGCTCCAAGTTCGCACCCCAATCTCACTTCTAAATTTTTATTTTATTACTTTTTTTTAGACGTGCAGCATCGAAATTTAAACGTGTAATTATTTACAAATGGAGCGTAACAAAATAACAATTTCTACTGCAGCGTTCATGGGCTGCAAACCACTTATTATGCCTAATAGTTACAACGCCGTTTTTTAGTGTTAAATTTGATAAATCTATATTATAATTAACAAAATTTTATTAATTTCATAATTAATTATTATATTTTATTTTTTTTGTATTCGAATTGAAATCTAATTCTCGATATATGAATTTTCTTCGTCAAAATTTAGTTGTTAAAACTCCATTTTTAAGTTCAATAAAAAATTCATCCATTATTCCTGTCGTCCTTTTATATTCCGTTTTTGGCTTGCAATTTAAAGCTTAGCGTTCTTTACAACTAAAAAACATTTAGGGTTAAAATTTTTAGTAAAACGAAAAATCCCCACAGTCAGATCAACGAACTTGCAGATGAATGAGATCATTTAATTTAATTATTTTAAAAAATATAGTCACCTTACTAAAATAAATTATGATGAGAACAATTAATGAAATGTATGATTTTAAAGGAAAAGTAATTCTTATTTCTGGTGCTGCTGGAGCCATTGGTAGTGAGGCTTCCCGTTTTTTAGGATCGCTGGGTGCTAACGTCGTTCTTGGAGATTTGAATGAAGAAGGTGTAAAAAGAATTGCAGATGAAATTACCAAAGAAACAGGAAATGAAGCATTGGAATTAAAAATTGATGCAACTGACGAAAAGCAGATTGAACTAATGATTACTAAAACCATAGAGAAATTTGGTAAAATTTCCGCAGTAATTAACAATGTAGGTTGGGGGGCCAATACACCTTTATGGGGTTCAGATTCTCAAAAAATGATCGATTCTTACAAACTTAATACTTTGGGAGCTTACAACCTCACCCGACTTGCCATGCCTTATTTAGTAAAAGAAAAAAATGCAGCAGTTCTCTTTAGTGGATCTGCGGTTGGAAATACACCTTCACCAGAGTTTATAGAATACAGCACTGCAAAAGCGGGATTACTGAATATGTCGAGAAGTATGGCTGTGGCATCTGGACCTGAAGTGCGTTTCAATTCTTTAATTATTGGAATGGTAGACAATGGTGATTCTACATTAGAAGCAGGATATACACCAGCGATGATTGATAACGTAGTTAAACAGATCGTTTTGGGAAGACGTGGTTTGCCAGAGGATATTGCCAACGCGATGGCCTTTTTACTGAGCGAAGCTGCAAGTTGGATCACTGGAATAGAATTGACGGTAAATGGTGGCGGTGTATATAAATCGAAAATGCCAACTTCATAATAAATCTAAAAAAACGAATTTTAATGTAGTAGCATGAATTTTTTTCGTTCCATCTTCTCATGTTTGCACTCTTGTATACTTAAAAAACGAGAGCGGTTCAATCTGCAACGTAACAATGGCAGTTTTATAGAAGAAGTAGCAATCTCTAATAATTAAAAAAATCAAAAGAAACTGCTAGATGAAAAGCAGTTGGAAGATTGTTATAAGACGTTTTCCATAACAACAGGAACAACAGTTGTTTTCGAATTACCGAGGTAGCGATTAGTAAAGCCCGGAATGAGTGCGATATCTAAATTAGACAACTTTAATCTTTATGCTTACGTATAAGTAGCTTCTGTTCTTACTGGAAGAAATATCGATAATTTCTATTTGTTGGGAAGTACGGCTTACCTTATTTTTTAAAATAAGATTGTTTTATAATACTTGATAATTATCTCTTATACAATTCGCGATAAGGGATTAAAAGGTGCTTCTTATACTATTTAATCAGTTACATAGCGGTTTAAGCGGCTTTATTCTTCAACCATTAAAAAATAATTTATGAATACAGAAATGAAATCTAAATTAAGGAAAGGCGCTGTAAAAACGGGCGTGATCAATGCTATCATTAATATTGTAATACAATATTTTCTTTTAAGAGGAAAAGCTACTATTCCAATTTCGGTCGATTCCATTACCAATACGACAGAAACAGTTTTAGGAACTGCCGTGATGCTTGCAATTACACTTTCTGTAATTTTAACTTTTATCGCCTATTTCAGCATTAAAGAAAAGAAAATGTCCTTTTTTCCAAATACAGTACTTCTAGCTTTAAAAAATGGCTTTGTAACTTTCGGAATCTTAACCTCATTGGCTGTTCTCTGGCAAAAATATATGGGAACCGTAGCTGTATCTTTGGTGGTCGGCATCATTATTATCGGTGTTATTGCTGGATTAGTTTCTGGTTTTGTAAATTATTTGACATTGAAAGAAAGTATCATTTCTGAAGAAAAAAAATAAAAAAAATGAAATTAAGTTTTTGATTTTTCTTGGATCTTCCAACGTGTTTTAAAAATAGCTGCGATGTTTATTGAGCAATAGTTGGTCATGGACCAGCCATATACATCGATTCCGCTTAAAAAATAATAATTGTGAAAATGGCTTCTCGTTGAATTGCTGGAAATGAAGCTAATGATCGTATTTCTTTGCCATCATATAAAGCCGTGGCTGACTATACAAAATATAAAAATATTTAATTAATCAAAAATCAATAAAATGGACACAAAAAAGTTATTTGACTTAACAGGAAAAACAGCCATCGTTACTGGTGGAGCTGGAGGAATTGGACAAGCATGTTGCGAAATGCTAGCAGCTTTTGGTGCCAACGTGGTCGTTTCGGATTACAATTTGGAAGCTGCAAAAAAAACGTCTCAATCTATAAATGATAATGGAGGGAAATCAATCGCAATTGATTGTAACGTTTTGGAAGACGAAGCATTAGTGAATTTAGTAGACCAAACGATTGAACATTTTGGAAGCATTGAAATCTTGGTCAACAACGTTGGTGGAGGCGGAGCGGGAAAAGAAAGTCCCTACGATATCGAAGTAGCACAATTTAAAAAAGTGTTCGATATGAACGTTTTTAGCATGTGGAGATTATGCCAATTGGTTGCACCACACATGGGAAAAGCAGGATACGGAAGCATTATTAACATGTCATCAATGGCATCTATTAATAAGAGTCCAGCAATTAGTGCGTACGCTTCGTCTAAAGCAGCAATTAATCATATGACCAGAAATTTGGCTTATGATTACGGTCCAAATAATATTCGCGTAAATGCAATTGGTCCTGGAGCAACAAGAACTGCTGCTTTAAGTACGGTACTAACGCCAGAATTAGAAAAAGCAATGCTGAAACATACGCCAATTCACAGATTAGGCGAGGCGGAAGACATTGCGGGAGCAGTTTTATATTTCGCATCGCCTATTTCCAGTTGGACGAGCGGACAAGTTATCTTTATTAATGGAGGTGGAGAACAGACTTTAGATATGTAAATGAGAATGTAATAATTTTAATTTACTTGATAAATCTTATCTTTAAAATAGATAAAAATATTATTTTTTTTAAAGTAATTTTTTCAAATTTTAAGCCTCTGCCAGAAATTCTGCAGAGGCTTATTTTGTCCTTAATTATACATTTTTAATAAATGAAGCGCTTATTGCAAGCACGCATGTAGTTATCGGTCTAATAACAGTTATACTGCTTTGATTTTTACTAAAAATTTTATGTGCTTTTGTAATCAATTTAGAAATAATTTATAAAAATATAATGATGGAAGAAGGTGAAAACTTAAATAATTCAGATCGCAGACAGAAAATTATTGTCGTAGGTGGAGGACCAGCTGGAGTACAGGCTGCCTTACGAGCTCAAGAACTTGGGGCAGAGGTAACCATTATAGAAAGTAATAAATTAGGTGGAACTGCCTTTAATGAAGGTCCAGCTCCTGTTAGAACTCTGGCGAGAGCAGCACGCTTACGTTCAGACGCAAAATTATATTCACAATTCGGATTGGAAGGCAATCTTCCCACGGTGAATTTTGGAGAGGCAATAGCAAGCGCAAATCGTGTCGCAGCGCACGCTAATGAAGTGTGGCATCTGACTTCAATCGTTAAAGAACAGGGAATAACAGTTATTGATGAAGTAGGCCCCGCCTATTTTGTCAATAGAAATACGGTAGAGATTTCAGATGGAAGACAATTTACCGGAGATAAAATTATTCTAGCCGTTGGTGGTAAGCCACGAAAATTATCTATTCCTGGTAATGAATTGGCGCTTTCATTCCATGATTTGTGGCAAATGAAAGAGTTACCTAAACGAGTAACAGTTGTTGGTGGCTCTGCTACAGGTTGTCAATTGGCCTCAATACTCATTGATTTTGGTGCTGAAGTTGACATTGTAGAATTTGCCGACCGCCTTTCTCCACCAAGTGATAAAGATATTTCCAGACGACTGGAAGCCGCGTTTTTAAAAAGAGGAATGAATGTATTGACAGAAACTGGGTGCGATTCTATCGAAAAAGAAAATGGCAAGCTGAAAGTTTCTTTCACTAAAAACGGACAGAGAGACGCGCTGGAAACAGATGCAGTATTCCTTATGGTAGGTTGGCCGGCAAATGTTTCAGGATTAAAGCTTGAGGTTGCAGGGTTGGAAATGAACGGACCATACATTAAGGTAGATGAATATTTACAAACGAATGTGCCAGAAATATTGGTTGCTGGTGATGCAAATGGAGTAAGTATGTTTGTACAAAGTGCAGCACATCAGGCCAGGGTCGCTGCTGAAAATGCAGTTATGGGTGCGAAAAGAATTTACAATCCGCAAGCCATTGCAACGGGTAGTTTTACAGAACCAGAATACGGATCGGTAGGCATGACCGAAGATCAAGCCAAAATAGACCACGATTGCATAATAGAAACTGTAGATTATACAGGGCTACCAAGAGCAGTGATGGATGGAAGAACGGATGGATTTTGCAAACTGATTGTTGATAGAAAGAGTAAATTACTTTTAGGAGCACACGTCTTAGGATCCTATTCCGCAGAGGTGATTCAAGTCGCCGCCACTTGCATTGTTGCGAAGATGGAAATTCATGAAATTGCAGAATTGGAACTGGCGTTTCCAACATTTACCGAAGCAATTGGTATGACTGCTCAGCGAATTAGTAAAAAATTGAGATTACTGGAAAAAGAAAATAAGTCAATTCTTTGATGACGAGCATGATTTTTAAGTCGTGATTTTTAGATTTAAAAAGAGAAGTAGAATCAAATTTAAAAGCCCTTATGTGTCCTTTAAGCATTTGTGAGATCATTAATCTCAAAGACTCGAAACTCAGTAAGAAAGAATTTAGTCTAGTAACACTGATTACACATTACGTTTCATTTACTTTAAAAGCATTTAGTAAATTTTGTGGGTTTATAATACAGGATAGATTTATGTTATGTACTGCTGAATTGCAAATTAAGAAAAGGACTTTCACTTATTTGACATTAAAAAAAAAATCAAATAGTCCTATATTAATTAAAAATCTTTCTAATTTTTATTTATAACATATTATTACAACAAGAGACCGTCCTTTTAGAACGGTCTCTTGTTGTAATAATATGATTATAATAAGGTAATAGGATTGTATTAGTATCCGAAGTTTTGATCTGCTTGATTTATATTTTCATTTCTATTTATTTCATCTGCTGGTATTGGAAGTAGCAAATTCTTTTTTAAGAAATCTTCAGTAAGAGTACCGTTATTAATGATGTGATCTCTAAATAACCCTCCCACGTTGTTAGCAACCTCAAAATTCGTTCTATATTGAATATCGTTACTACTGTTATGTATATTTAACACCTTTTGAAGATAAGTAGTTCCTCTACGTCGAATATCTTCAAACATAGTTGGCTCACCCGCTAATTCAAACATTCTTTCAAAAAAGATTCTATCACGCATAGCATCTTGACTTAATGCCGTTTGAGATTTTGGATACAAAGTTCCCGCTACGCCTGACGTTCTGGCACGATCTAATACTCTGTTTAAGTAGGCAAGCGACGTAGCACTATTTCCTAGTTCATTTTCAACATCAGCCATTAGAAGTAGTAAATCAGCATAGCGAAAAACAATTAAGTTTTTAGGATCATACTGCGCGTTAGCTATTGTTGTAGAGAGCATTTTATTATTCAATGGTTGCAATTGATTGTCTCCAGTTCCTTTACTATTCCAAGTGTTTTTGACAACTGTCGGAACTGCAGGATCTGTTAAGTTATAAACAGGATTAGTTGCTGAGTTTCCATCTCCTCGTGGAGCTGACGCATACATATCGTAAACAACTGGTGCAGTTGCAGTACCGGTATTATATAGTGGATATGCAAAATAGGTTTGAGCTGCATTTGACGCATTAACCCATCTTGACAAGTAGGTAGATGTCATACGAGGGTCATCTGGATAAGTACCTCTATGTAAATCATAGAATGCTCTATCAAATTTGATATTTCCGAAAGAAGGCTGCAATGCAGAAATTCTACTACCTGATGGGCCAAAGTTAAATGAAGTACGTAGATTGTTACCTATAGCATCTGTAAAATTAATTTGGAAAATTGATTCTTGCGAATTATTAGAATGAACAACCCAAAGATTAGCAAATTTTGCTTCCAATAAAAATTTTCCCATTACTTTATCTCCATACGATTTTGCTAAAGTATACAATGCAGTAGCATCATTTCCATCTGATTGTGTATGGTTTGCCATTATCCAGTAGCACTTTGCAAGGAATGCATCGGCCACATCTTTTGTCGCCATACCATCCATTTTCTCTATCAATGGTAAATTTTCAGCAGCAAATAGTAAGTCGCTAAGTGCCTGATCATAGATGTTTTTTCTTTCACTTAAAGGGGTATGCAGATTAGCTGTGGTAATCGGTTCTGTTATTAGAGCAGCTTTACCATACAAATTAGCTAATTTAAAATAAGCAAATCCTCTCAAGAATCTAGCATGTGCAAGACCTCTCGTTTTAAAACCTGCAGAAAGAGTAGATGTTCCTAAACCTTTTATTAAGTAATTACTCTCTGAGATGACTCTATATAATCCTGTCCACAACGTATTTACATTGGGATTTTCTGCAAAATTATTAAATTTAATAGTTCTTTCTAATCGGTCTCCATCGGTTTTTGACCAATACATTCCATTCGCAATTGTTGCTTCATGAATAGTTTGACCATAGACAGCAGCGTTTCCTAGCCAACCATAATTTTGCATTATTACAGCCTCGGCTGTACTTTCATTATTAAAAACAGTTTCAGAAGTAAAACTATATTTAGGTTCTTCTTGTAAAGAACACGATGTGTTGATTAATGCTATTATAACAGTCATTAAGCTCAGTATACTGAATTTTATTTTCATAACTTTTTTTTAAAACGTTAAATTTACACCTATAATAATTTGTCTTTGAGCAGGGAACGAATAAAGATCCATTCCTCTTCGTAGCGGATCAAAGTTGAAAGATCGGCTAGTTGGGTCGTAACCACTATAGTTGCTTATGGTAAAAGGATTTGTTGCAGATAAAAATAAATCAAAACTGCTTAGTCCAAAATTTCCAACAATATCTTCTTTGAAAGTATAGCCTAAAGTAATATCGTTACATCTTAAATAGCTTCCGTCTTCAAGATAACGGTCGTATATATGTCCAGATACTACATTACTAGAAATCGAAGGATATTGATTTGAAGCATTTGTTGCTGTCCAAGCGTTGGCTATAGCGTTAGGATTCATGTTTCTATCTCCACTTTGATAATTGGCTAAATTAATATAGCGATTGTTAGAATTTAAAATGTCACCTCCCTTTACACCAGCAAATGAAGTTTTGAATCTAAATTGTTTATAATTTAAACTGGTTTGAAATCCAAAAGTATAATCTGGATTTGGATCACCTATAATCGTTTTATCTGCTAGGTCTACCGTACCATCTCCATTAACGTCTACTACTTTAATATTTCCTGGTGTGGCAGAATTTCCGAATGGATTTCCTACTTTATAAGTATCATCCTGTTGTACAATTCCGTCAGTTTTAAAACCGTAGAAAAGCCCTGGTGCTTCACCTTCAATAAAAATATTAACTGCACCAAAGTGATCTCCAGCAGTATTACCTAAAAATGCAGACACTTTACCTAAAGATCCAAATGAACCTGGAGCACTACCTATTTTATTAATCGTAGATTGATTGAATGCAATATTTCCTCCAATTGACCATTTTAAATCTTTTTGACGAATAAGGTCGATGTTCAATGCTGCTTCAATTCCCTTATTCTCAATTTCACCTCTGTTAACAGTCAAAACGCTGTAAGCTGTGGAACCAGGCAAAGCAATATCAACCAGTAAATCTTTAGTCGTTTTTTGATATAAATCTACTGCTCCAGAAATTCTATCATTTAAAAATCCAAAGTCAACCCCTGCATTTATAGATTCAGTGCTTTCCCATTTCAAATTTGGGTTTGTTATTCCATTAACCCCCAAGCCTGGTATTTGAGCTCCAGAACCTGTTGCATATCCTAGTCCTACAGCGCCGTATCCAAAAAGAGTTGAATAGGGAGCAATGTTTTGACTTCCCGTCGCTCCATATCCTGAGCGTACCTTGAACTGAGACAGCCATTCATTGTCTGCTAAAAAACTTTCTTGATTGACATTCCATGCTACAGCAACTGATGGAAAGTATCCCCATTTATTTTCTTCACTAAATTTACTGGTCCCGTCGGCACGTATACTACCAGTTAATACATATTTTCCATTATAAAGTGAAGCATTTACTCTTGCTAAGTAAGAGAATAGTTGGTAGTCATTTTGTACTGGATTTATAATTTGTACACTCGTTGCGGTGTGTATTCCATCACTGCGTAAATTTTTGTAAGGAAAGTTTTTTCCAATTGCACCAGTATTTAGAGTTTGGTAAGCATCATAGGTTATACCTGCTGTTGCGTCTATTCTAGCAATTCCGATGGTAGTATTGTAAAATAAAAGATTTTCAACGTTATAGTTGTTACGCTGCAGTCGATTCTGATTTAAGTAGCCATTGTTTAAGTAACCATTATATATTCCTAGGTCATACCAATTTGATCTTTCTACATTGTTTAAATTACCTCCAGTTCTAAATGTATATTTAAGACCTTTGGTAATCTTATAGTCTAAGTTTAAAGAGGTAGAGAATCGATATTCGTTACTAATATCATCATAATCTGTTAGCCAACTGAAAACAGTTGTTCTCGAATCCACATCGTTTGCGAAAGTTATATCATCAGTAGGTCTTTCAAAAGGCGCAGTGTTAACTGCTGTAGGAATAAGCGCTCCAGAAACTCTACCAACGGTATTTCCTCCTGACATCATATTATTTTTTCTTAAGAAACCACTGAACTGAACACCGAATGATAGTTTTTCTGACACATCAGTATTTAAATTCAATCGTATATCTCCATGTTTTAAACCCGTATTTTTAACAATTCCTTCTACATTTTTATAAGAAGTAGAAAAACTATACTTAGTAGCTTTTGAGCCACCACTAATATTCAAATTGTATTCTTGAGATACTCCTGGTTTTGTTACTATGTCTTGCCAGTTTTTATCGGTAATTGCGTCAGCCCTTAAAATATCTTGACCATTTGCGTCTTTACCGGTGTATTGATATTTTATTGTATTATTTTCAAAAATAAATCTTTGGTCGTTCGGGTATTTAGCATTCCAATATGTTCCATATTCCTGAAGATTCATTACATCTAAAAATTTTGATGCTTCGGCAATAGAATATATTGCACTTGCTCGAACAATTGCTTTACCTTCTTTACCTTTTTTAGTAGTAATTAAAATAACTCCATTTGCTCCTCTAGAGCCATAAATGGCAGTTGCAGATGCATCCTTTAATATTTGAATGTCTTCAATGTCATTTGGATTAATACCAGCTAACGGATCTAAATTAGATTGGTAGTCACCACTTGAATTACCCATTGTTTGTCCAGTGGAAGATTGTGGTACATTGTCAATTACGTATAAAGGTTGGCTATCTCCTTGAAGGGAGTTTGCTCCACGTATTGTCACCGAACCTGCAGACCCTGGCGTCGATCCTCCAGAGGATACCGTAACACCAGCCGCTTTTCCTTGTAACAAGTCAAAGATTGAAGTGGCAATTGCAGCATCATCCTGACTTGGTTTTATTGAAACAATTGCACCGGTCAGATCTTTTTTGCGCATTGAACCATAACCTACTACAACAACTTCATTTAATTTTTCGGTATTTTCGGTAAGAGTGGCGTTCATAATTGCTTCTGTGCCAACCGTTAGTTCTCGGTTATTGAAACCTAAAAACGCAAAAACCAACACATCACCTTTTTGGGCCTCCATTCGATAGTTTCCGTCAAAGTCTCCTGTTGTTGATTTGTTAGTTTTTTTAATTACAATATTAACTCCTGGTATAGGTATTCCTTTGTCATCGGTAACCTTTCCGGTTACTACTTTTATTTGGGCTAACAAAGTACTGCTAGTTCCAATAATTAAAAGAAATGATAAAATCAGCTTTCTTTTGCTCATAAAATTTGTTTTTTAGTTAGTTAAAAATATTTGTGTTTGGTTTTTTTACGATTCAATGATAATTCAGATATTTTATTTCTTATCCAAAGGATCTATTTTTTAGATAGGTTTCTACTTTATTTACTATATATAACTACAAGTGTATTTTTGACAATTTAATGAAACTAAAGAAAATGACATTGATAATCGATGAAATCGGTTGATTAGATTTATGCATTTAAATAATTTAGATTTTATTATTACCATTCGTAAGTTACAATTGGTATTATGTAATTATTGCATTTCATTTTAAAGTCCAACTTCATTTCCTTTTTATATTAATTAAAGTTTAAAAAATTAAAGTTGTTGCGATATCTCTATAGCAAATTTATAAGATGTATTAAATTAATGTTAATTTTAAAGGTATACATAAAGGTTACATGTGTATAACTTTAAGGTTACATCTTTATAAATTAAAGATTTTATTTGTTTATTCGTATCTAGAATAAAAAGTATAATTATGTTGAATCAGTTACGGTTATTAAGTTTTATCTTTTGTTATTTCCTTTTAAATGGAACCATTTTGTATTGTCAAAAAGATGTTTTAAGATTTAAACGTATTACTTCACAACAAGGATTATCAGAAAATAAGGTTACAGCAGTATTTCAAGGTTCTGGTGGAACACTTTGGGTTGGGAGTAAAATTGCTATAAATAGATATGATGGAGAAATCAATAAAGTTTATCATTTAGGTAGAAATAATAACATTAATCAATTTTTTGAAGATTCAAATAAAAATATCTGGATTGCTACGCAGTATGGACTTTATTTTTATGATAAGAAGATGGATAAATTCCTTAAAATTGATTCTAGTAACAAAAAGACTAATAAATTATTAAATTCTAATGTTACTTCGGTATTAGAAAGCAAAAAAAATGAACTTTTAATAAGTGGCCAAGGAGATTTTCTCGTTAAAGTTAAGGTAGATACGAAAGGACAAATTGTAGAAAGTTCAATTAAAATCTTGAACATTCCCAATAAGTACGGAAATGTTATAAAGATAGAAAAAGGGGTTGATTCTAGATTTTGGTTGGCAACAAGTAGAGGAGAAGTATTATCTATTGAAAATGATGTTGTAAAAGAGTCTGGCTTTATAAAACTGGCGAGTAGGCTATTAATAAATGATATTTCAACTGATGATTTTGGTAATTTATGGGTAGCAACAAATGGTACTGGACTTTTTAGGTACGATACTAGAAACAATACAATTGAGCATTTTTATAAAGATACTAAAGAGCAATCACTTAATAATAATGTTGTAACAAAGGTATTTGCAGAAGGGAAGAATGTATGGCTTGGTACAGATGGAGGAGGACTCAATTTATATGTTCAAGATAAAAACAACTTCAACCATTACATGTACGACTTCGGCAATGAGTTTTCTATTTCTGACAATTCAATTACGGATATTCAACAAGGTCAAAACAATGTTATATTATTAGGAACTGTACATGGAGGCGTATCCATATTGCGTAACAGCTATGGGGTAAAAAATATACCTGCTATAAACTTTAAATTTTTAGCTCAAGATCCGCAAGGCTCAAGAGTGCTCGAAGATAGCAATAAGAATATATGGTTGTCTGCTGGAAGGTCTGGTTTGCGTAGGTATAATCCAACGACAAAGGCTGTTACTATGTTTTCCAGTAAGGATCCAAATTCAAAATTTAGAGGTAATATCGTACTGTCTCTCTTTGAAGATCATAATAAGAGACTTTGGATTGGTACTCTTAGAGAAGGTTTAAATGTCTATGATCTAACTAATAATAGTTTTATAGATGTGCCTGAAAGTAAAGAATTTAAAGGTGTTTTTGCGATAACAGAAGATGGTGATAAAAATATTTGGGTAGGGAACAGAAACGGTATTACGATCTATAACAAAGATCTGGCAATAGTAAATAAAATTAATCTTACTAAACAAGCTACATCAAATTCCAACTATGTAGCTTGTTTATATAAAGACGTTGCTAATTGCATGTGGGTAGGAACAAACAACGGTCTTTTTAAATTTGAGAAGAAAGGAAGTAGCTTTGTGATGAGCAGTTACAAGCATGATGAAAGTGACAGTAATTCAGTAATAAGTAGCGATATATCATCAATAGGAGAAACCTTTGACTATTCAGTTTTAATAGGCACGTACGGACATGGAATTAGTAAATATGACAGGAAAACAGGGAAATTTCAAAAAATTATTAATAGTGATAAAATTAAAGGAGGAATAATACGTGGAATTTTGCAAGATCACCAAAATAATACGTGGCTCAGCACAAACGAGGGACTGACAAGAATAGATCTTAAAAATAATATATTTAATTATGGATTAAATGAAGGTATATTTCCGTTTAACGGTGGAGCTGCAAGTTTAAATTCATCAGGAAAAATTTTAATGGCAGGTGTATTTGGATTGTCGTATTTTAATCTTGAGACATTTAAGGATATAAATTATTTTCCCAATGTTTACTTTTCTGCAGTAAAAGCAGTTAATGGAACAACTGAAAAAATTTATTCGTATGCTGAATTGGCAAACGATACCGTAGTAATTGAACCAGACAATAAATTATTGAATATAAATTTTTCTTCTTCAGAATTGTATTTAAAAAATAGCGTGAATTACCAATATCTTATTGTCGGTTTGAGCGAGGTTTGGCAGAATTTAGGAAGTCAAAACAAAATATCATTTACCAATTTAGATCCCGGTAAGTATCAATTAAGAGTTAGGGCTACCAATAATACAAAGTTATGGGGAAAAGAATATACAAAATTGAACATCGTTATCAAGCCGTCCTTTTGGCAAAATCCATTGGTGAAAGCCTTTTTTCTTCTTAGTATCATTTTCCTCATTGTTATGTTATATCGCTTTAGAACCGCTTCTACAAAAAAACATAGAGAAAGATTACAAAGGCTTCTTGATTTAAAAACCATTGAAGTGCAAGAGCAGGAGCAAAGTATATCTCAAAGTAAAATTTCTTTATTAGAAATCGAGAAACAAAATCAAGTATTAAAACAGAAAAAATTAGAAAACGAGTTGCACTTTAAAATAGATGAGCTTACTAATAATACTTTGCGAGCTATGCATAAAAATAATTTATTAATTGATATCAAAGAAAAACTCAAAGTTGAATTAAAAAATAAAATTATTGATAAAAGTAATTTGGAGAATATTGTCGATCATATAAATGACAGCTTTATACTTGATGCAGACTGGGAAAGTTTCTACACTCTTTTCAATCAAGTGCATCCGCGGTTTATTAAAAGTTTAAAGCAACAATATCCTTCTTTAAGTGAACGTGAAATTAGATTGGGAGCCTTAATTTTAATTGATTTTTCTTCTCAGCATATTGCTACACTTTTTGGAATTTCATTAACCTCGGTAAAAGTAGCAAGACATCGATTACGTAAAAAAATAAATATTGATAATAGTAAATCGGTAAAACAGTTTATGATGGATATATCCACAGATTAAAAGATAGATTTCTATTCCGTTACTCTATCATAAAATATATTTAATTGTAAAAAGTCAAGGTATCGATTATAAAACCGAAGCCTTGACTTTTTAAATTTATTCTTAATACTACAGTTGTTAAAAACTAATAAATTGATTTGGTATACAGTTTTGGATGAAACCTTTTTCCATTTGCTTTCCAATAATCAAAATGCATACTATTTAAACGTGCTGTAAAATCAGAATAGTTTTTTTGTTTCTTACCGGACCATAAGTTTTCTGAAAAAGCGGGCAATCGAGGAAGCAAAATATATTCAAGATGCTCAACCGAGGAAATAAATTCTGTCCATACTCCAAACTCTCCCCCTAAAATATACTTTTCTTCGTCCTTTGTTAGCTGACTAGGAATTATATCGTATTGGTATACTCTTTCTAAGGTATTCGTACTATAGCCTGCGGCAAAAGGTTCGTTTTCTGGATTATCCTGATACCTGTTGAAATAAAAAGGATCGCTAGGTGACATAACAACGTTATTCTTCATTTTTGCAGCCTTAATACCACCTTTTTCGCCACGCCACGACATGACAGTAGCATTCTCTGCTAATCCACCTTCTAAAATTTCGTCCCAACCAATAAGCTTACGGCCATTCTGTTCTAAAATATTTGCGACGCGCTTTATAAAATAGCTCTGCAATTCATGTTCATCTTTTAAATTAAGATCTTTCATTCTTTTTTGGCATTTATCACATTTCTTCCAATAGGACATGTCAACCTCGTCTCCACCAATATGAATGTATTTTGAAGGAAACAACTCCATAACTTCCGTTAAAACATTCTCTATAAAGCTAAAAGTTTCTTCTTGTCCCGCACAGTAGTTTAAATTTATATTTTCTGCTTTTACCACTCCATTCCATAGCGTCGAATTTGGAGTTTCTTGTTGGTGCTTTTCACAAGAAAATTCAGGATACGCTGTTAAAGCTGCACCCGAATGCCCTGGAACATCAATTTCGGGTAATACCGTAATGTTTCTATCTTTTGCATAGGCAACGATTTCCTTAATTTGGTTTTGCGTATAAAAGCCTCCATATTGATAAGGTTCACCCTCTAATTTTTGCGTGTAAGTTGAATCTATTTTGTAAATTATACTTCCAGGAATTTCAGTTCTCCATGCCCCAACAGAGGTAAGTTTAGGATATTTTTTAATTTCAATACGCCAGCCTTCATTATCAGTTAAATGCCAATGGAAAACGTTTAATTTGTAAAAGGCCATCAGGTCTAAAGTCTCTTTAATCGTATTTACATTAAAAAAATGCCTACTAACATCTAGAATCATACCTCTCCAAGCGACATTAGGTTTGTCAGAAATACTAAGATTGGGCAGTTTTACGGGTGTTTGTTTATTGTTCGCTATGGTGTATTGCAATAGCGATTGTATTCCGTAAAAAATCCCTGCTCTTGTATTGGCAGCTATTTGAATTTCGTTTGAGTTAATATTTAAGATGTATCCTTCCTCCTTTAAATTTTCATTAGGTTTATTAAATATTTCAAGGCTAATATTTTTGGATTTTTCTTTTTTGGCAGACAACTTTACACCCGTTTCCAATTCAATTTTATCACTAAGATATGTAGCAAGCTTAACTAGTTCTTTTGTATTTGTAGCCTTAACAAATATTCCTACAGAATTATCTAATGTAAAGTGCCCTTTTTGCAGCGTTATACTTTCTAGTGCAGGAATTAGCTGAGCATTTATCAACATGCTACTTAAAAAAATGGTTAAAAAAAGGAGGGTCTTTTTCATGGTTTGAATTTAATACTTTAAATTTTTATAAGTGTTCTGGAGCTATATCTTTTATTTATTTTCAATCTGGTTATTGAAGTTAAAAATTTCCGATTAAATGATTATAAAATTCTGTGCTCTGATAGCAAACGATACAAAGTTACCAATCTACACTCTCTTACTATTATTACAATGGGCTACTTTATAGTTACAGTTGAGTAACAAAAGGGTTACATAGTAGTACAATTAAAACGAAAGTTATTAAAAGTCAGTTAGTTGAAGTTTTTTGAATTGTATAACAATGTAAATACTCCAGTAACAACTATACTTTTTTCTAATAGTTACTCATTGTTAAAAAAGCAATTTTATATTCGGCAACATCTAATTCGCTTCAGTATATAAATTAAAATACAGCGCTTATTTATTAGCGGACGTTTAGAATTTGTATGAAAATATAATTATGCTTTGACTTTAAAAGCGATTTATACTATTCAAATTTAAGTTTTGAAAGAGTAAGAGAACATTTTGTATCGATAAAAGAATAAGATATTTTTAATTTATTTCCTTATGTCAATAGGTGTCTAATGGCAGTAGCTGTTTTTGTCATTATAATTTTATAATTACTTACTAATCAAATTTATATACAGTTTAAAAAACAACAATGTAACTTAAATGTAGGTGTTAAGTAACGCAATTGTAACCATTATATTAACGTTAAATTGGCTTTCCTCTATAAATTTGGACTATCAATGTCTGTAATTTATATCGTAATGGAATACTAAAATAAGCAGAGGCTCATTAGAAAGAACATTTATTCTTTTTTTCAACCATTTATTTATTTTATTACGTACGATAAATTACGTTACACCTATCAACCAAAACCAAAGAAAAAAAAGATTATGAAAAAATTACTACTTTTTGTTTTTTTAGTCACTATAAACCAAGTGGTAAAAAGCCAAACTATCAATCGCGCTGCAGCTTTTTCAGGAAGTTCAAATAGCGCTGCAGCTATGGGCACTGTTACTGAGTTAAATGGAGTAAACAAGTTCTCATTCGAAGCCTGGATTTACATCAACCAATGGAATGAAAACAGTTATATATTTAGTAAAATAGAGTCTGTAAAGAGTCGAATTGATATTCAATTAGGATCTGTTGCATCCAAAAGATTATATTTTCATGTTTCAAACGGCGCAAATAGTTATGCAGCTCTAGATAACTCTTCAATACAAGTTGGACAGTGGAATCATATTGCTATGGCATACGATGGAACTAAATCTGCTTACAATATGATGCGAGTTTACATTAATGGAGTGCAGGCTACAAAAGGCATTTTTTACTCATCAGGTAACGGATTACTTCCTACTACAACACCTTCGAATAATGCTGTTTTTGAATTAGGAAAAAACTTTAATGGACGCATTGATGAAGTTAAATTATGGAATTTTGCCGTTGCAGCCTCTGATCTAGAGATGAGAAATACGATTAATGTATATCATCCCTTGTATTCAAATCTTATTTCTTACTGGAAAATGGATCAAATCGGTAGTACTGTTATTGATGCTAAGAATCAGCATAATGGAATATTAGCACCTGCATCGCTAACTGCTGTTGCTGATAATCCAAGCTTTAAATATAAAATTGTAAGCAGTTACATTAGATCTAATTTTTATGAAAATGGGCAGATCAGCGAAGAGTACATTCGAAATAATAATGATATAGTTTACATGGCTGCTAGTCCTTATGAAAATGGCGATCTATTTTTTGAGTACCCAATAAATACAGGGGTATTGAATAACGCTGTTCACTTATCAAATTTTGGTTCGAGAAACGGAGTCATTAGTTTTGCGGGGACTGGTTCCTCCATGAATACAGGAAAAGATCTTCTTAATAAAGCAAATGGCGGAGTAGGAGCTTTTAGTTTTGCTACGTGGGTGTATATCGATCAATGGAATGAAAATAGTTTTATTTTTAGGAAGTACAACTCGGCAACTCAAACTATCGATTTACAGTTGGGTTCTGCAGCTAATAAGGAACTAATTTTCCATCTTTCCAATGGTTCTGATAATAATGTAAGTGCACTTAATTCAGGTCTTACAACTGGGGGATGGCATCATGTTGCTGTAACCTATTCTGGCAATAGTGGAGCGAACCAACAAGCGAAAATTTATATTAATGGAGTTTCTGTCCCGCTAACATTTAAAAATGCTAACGGATTACTTGCTACAACTGGCCCTTTTATTAGGTCAGATTTTGAATTAGGAGTTGGATTTTCGGGAAAATTAGATGAAACTAGCTTAAATCTTTTTAGCTTAAGCAGCACTGAGATAAATAGCATTATGAATAATCCAATCGCGATTAGTACTTGGAATTCAACCAAAACAAATGCCTATTGGAAATATGATGATGCTTTCAATCCTGGTAAAGATTCAAGAACGTGGGTTAGCGTATTGGAAAGTTTGAAACAAACAATTAGCGGATATGAAGGTGCTAAGATACGTCTCGGAGTTACTAATGGAGATTGGCTGAATATGATTAATTCAAATGTCGATAGACTTAACTTTGCAAATAAAATTGCTGCAGTTATGCAAACTAATGGTTTTGATGGAGTAGATCTCGATTTTGAATGGGCGGCATCAACTCAAAATTGGACAGATTACAGTGCTACCATTCTAGCCTTAGATGCTGCACTACCTGCCACTTCAGAATTCAGCGTTACACTTCATCCCTTATATTATAAAATAACGTCTCAAGCAATTGCGGCACTAGATTTTATATCGATACAATCCTATGGCCCTAGCCCAGATAGATTTCCTTACGGTGAGTTTGTTAATAATGTTACTGCAATGCTTAACTATGGTTTTCCAGCTCAAAAACTAGTTATGGGATTGCCTTTTTACGCAGTGACAACAGATAATACAAAAGTAACGACCTCTTACAAAACAATTCTTGCTGCCAATCCAACACTTGATCCAACACTAGACGTGATAGATTTAAATGTCAATGGTATCAAAAATTTTACTTTTAATGGACAGCGAACTATTTTTAATAAAACAAAACATGTACAAGATAAAGATTTGGCTGGAGTAATGTACTGGGATATGGGAACGGACGTAGATTATACTAATCAGCTTTCACTTTTACGGGAATTAAATAAAGTAATGAATGCAAATCTTGATTTATTTAGTACGGGTAACCTAAGTGTTGAGAATCACTTCAATCAATTGGATACATTGCAATCAAATTCAAACTTGAATGTGTATCCCAATCCTGCCAAAAGCAGTTTTACGATTGAATTAGCAAAGGAAGAAGATGGAACTATAGAAATTTTTAACTTGGCAGGAAATATAATAATGCAACAGGTTTTTAATAACCAAAAAGTCTTGAAAATAGATATAAACAATTTTAAAACGGGTATTTATTTGGTTAAATATGTAAATCAAGACGGAAATGGAAAGTCTGCTAAACTTGTGATTAACTAAATCATTTACAACGTTTATCCTGATAGTTTTAAAAGACTAATTAGAACCAAACAATGGTGATTTACTTAAGAAAAAAAATATAATAATATGGTTTATTTTGGTTTGATGTGCACCTACGCAAAATATTTTGGCTATAAACAAAGTAAAAACGTTTAGCTCTAATACAAATTTCAACTGCGTTACTAGTCCAAATAGAATTGATAGGTATACTAATGACTTCAGCAACAAAAAAAGTTACGGTAGAAACTAAAAAAAATTAAAAAATGATAAAATACTTAGTATTGTTAACGTGCATTGTGTCTTTTTCCTGCACCAATCCTTATAAAGTTACTCAAAGTTCAGAATCAGATTATCAGATCATTCCAAAGCCAGTATCGTTAGAAATTTCTAAAGGAAAGTTTTTAATAAATTCTAACACTAAGATTTCAGCCTCCTCTGATTTAAAAAATGAAGGACAATATCTATCGTCCCTTCTTAGTGAACTAACAAAAACTAACATTCCATTGTACACTAAAAATGGGGGGAATATTGAATTGAAGATCGACAATAGCATCAAGGAGAAGGAGGGGTATTTACTTTCGATAACATCGAATAAAGTTATGATTTCTGGAAAAACAGCAACAGGAGTTTTCTATGGTATTCAAACTTTAAGACAGTTATTGCCCGTCTCAGTCAAATCAGACACAAAAACAGTTGATAAAATAACTTTACCTGCAGTAATTATTAATGATTATCCAAGATTTTATTATAGAGGAATGCATTTAGACGTTGGTAGACAATTGTTTCCTGTCAATTTTGTCAAAAAATACATAGATTTAATTGCTATGCATAAAATGAACGTGATGCATTGGCATCTAACCGAAGATCAAGGATGGAGAATAGAAATTAAGAAGTATCCAAAACTAACAGACGTAGGTTCTAAAAGATTTGGAACCATAACAGGACATTTACATAAAGAGACTGGCAATGATGAACAGGAATACGGAGGTTTTTATACACAAGAAGAAGTAAAGGATATTGTAAAATATGCAACTCAAAGACATATTACTGTTATTCCTGAAATAGAGTTACCAGGACATGCAAGTGCCGCTATTGCTTCCTATCCGTATTTAAGTTGTTTTCCAAAAGAAGCTACGGTCATAACGAACAATATGGGATCTAAAGCTGGAAAACAAGCACAAGAAAAAGGCAATCCAAAATTAGTTCAAGAAACTTGGGGCGTATTTGATGATGTGTTTTGTGCAGGAAATGAAAAGACTTTTGATTTCTTAGAAGATGTTCTAGCCGAAATTATTCCATTATTCCCTTCTGAATATATTCATATTGGTGGAGACGAATGTCCAAAATCCAATTGGAAACGTTGCCCCGATTGTCAAAAGAGAATGAAAGAGAATAATCTAGCCAACGAGCATGAATTACAAAGCTATTTTATACAACGTATAGAGAAACATTTAAGTACCAAAGGGAAAAAAATTATAGGATGGGATGAAATTCTTGAAGGTGGTTTAGCTCCCAACGCTACTGTCATGTCATGGAGGGGAGAAAAAGGAGGAATTGAAGCTGCAAAACAGCAGCATAACGTTATTATGACACCAGGTACTCATTGTTATTTTGATAAATACCAAGTAGATAAAGAAGATCAGTCAAAAGAACCTATAGCTATAGGAGGCTTTATTTCTGTTGAAAAAGTGTATAGTTATGATCCTGTACCAAATGTTTTAACTGATGATGAAAAAAAATATATTCTTGGTGCTCAAGGCAATGTTTGGACGGAGTATATAAAAACAACTAGCCAAATAGAATATATGATTTTACCAAGAATGACAGCATTATCAGAAGTTGTATGGACTCCAAAAGAGCAAAAAAACTGGGTCGATTTTAAATCTCGTCTCAATAAAATGAAAGACCGTTATGAGGTTCTGGATTTGAATTATGCAAAACATGTTTTTAAAATAAAAACTGATATTCCTAAATAATAACTACTTAGAAAAAATAAGAAAACAGTTGCGATTTTATAATAATTGAATACTGTTATCGAACGCTTATCATTTTATTAAACCTATTTCTTAATTAATCTCGATCATTACTTTATAAAATAATATTAAATTTTTGTTTTGGATTTTAGTACTTTGTCTTCAAGTTCCTTATGCACAAAATAATGACACTCCGCAACTAAGGCAAAATACGTCACTCAATAAAAATTGGAAATCTCATTTAGGAAGTGCTACTAATCCAACAAAAGATTTCGATTACAGTATTGTTCGTAATTTTGCCATTGCTGCTGGAGGTGCACTATTAACAAAATTTGATGACAGTAAGTAGCGTATATTAAAAGTTTCTCATGACTGGGCGGTAGAACTTCCGTTCGAATATCACAAACATTTTGATCTACAAAGACAAGGTTATACACAGCCAGAGGCCTGCACTAGAGCAACTACCTTGATGTTGAAGGATGCGGAGGTATCATTATTAAAAACAGATGCCCAAACAATTGATTTTAAAAAAATCGACATCGAAGTAGTTGGTGAGAACCCTAACGGAAATACTACTATTATAATAAATGATTGTAACTAAATTAAAAATGAAAAAATATTTTTTATGCTACTAATTGTTTTGGTTTTCTTTAAATCAAAACAAGAAATTTTGAGTACTTAACAAGAAACAACTAAGAGTCCGAAATACAATAATCCAAATTACGAAGCTTTGCATAAATTTGAAGATGATACGCTAAAATACCTATAAACCAATTTTTTATTAACAAATAAAGATTTTTATAAAGGTAAACCTCTTAGCATTTTAATTAATGATTTAGAAATTGATGTAAAAGCTTATTATGGATTATCTGGCAGGGATTTACATTTTATGAACAGTTTAATATTAAATTTTTATAACAAACCACAGAAGGAAGTTAAAATCAAAGAAAAAAAGGATCCTCTTGTTTTAATTATTGATTGAGCAGTTGAATTGCCTCAACAAATAATAGTTGAATTACTACGCAAAAACGATGGTCACTGGACAGAGGAAGAAAAAAAATATTATGGACTATACATCATTAAAGATATAGAAATGGTTATACCTAATTATTAACCAAGATTCTAGGCATTTAGCAAAATTATCTTAAAATAAACTGTTCTAATTTTACTGTCATTGCTGGTTCTCTTTAAAAAGAATCCCATTCCAAAACTGCTCTCTAACATAGCTCTACTTTTTACATTAATAAATGTAGAATAATATCACTTTAAAATCAAGTCGTTAACCTCCTTTACCCCTTATAGAATATAGGTTTTTGATTAATTCTGGTGCGCTTTTGCTTCGCCTCAAAAGCGCACCGATTCTGCACCTTTAACTTTGAGTACTTTTGAAAAGAATGAATAGTGGCTATAAAGCAAAAAGCCTGTAAATCGTTGGATTTACAGGCTTAAGACATTTTTTTGTGGGTTTTTGAAAAGATTGTGAAACCTTGATTTCTCTATCTTTAGCCCAAATCGTGGGGAGAGTAGGATTCGAACCTACGAAGACGTAGTCAGCAGATTTACAGTCTGCCCTCGTTGGCCGCTTGAGTATCTCCCCTTCTAATTGCGGCGCTTAAATGTTGCTAAGCGGTTGCAAATATAGGAACTGTTTTGATTTGTACAAACAAAAAAAGCACATTATTTTAATATTATTTTTAATTAATTGGTAGTGAATTACATAAAAATAAAATATATTTTTCAAGTGCTCTTTTCTTCTTATCAAATGGACAGTAAAACTACTTTTTCCAATTTAATTCTAGTGCAAAACAATTCTTTTCGTCTTTTGAAATAGTAAAAACACTTCGGTTTTCATTATTATTTTCCTGAATTTTTATTTCATCTTGCAAAGAGAGTTCTTTCATAAAATTCATTTCGAAGCTTTCTATTTTCTGCGTCAGTATCAAACTTGGATCAACATAATCCAAACACCATTCTAAATACTTGACATTATTTACATGATTGACAATGTCTAAGTCTGATAGAAAGACTATTTTGTTAGAAAGCACTTTGCTATCACTTTGAATATTTATTTTCGAAAAGGACTCTTTAGTCGCTTTTTTTTCAGGGTAAAGTATGAAATGATCAAAAGGTAAAGCCAATGCTTCTGGACGGCGAATTTTGGTGTTAAAAACAGCCCAAAATGATTCACAACCGGCTACTTTTTGCCCGTTAACGTACATTTCTAAGGCGCGAACTGAACGGGAATTCTCTAAACTATTAATCCATGTTTTTACCACAACTGTATCACCTGATTTTGGAAGCGCGTTTATTTCAACACGCATGCGACTTAAAACCCAAGCCTGATTGAATTCTTGCATGTCTGTAAAACTGATTCCGCCAATTTCAGAATGTGCGGCTGCGGTTAATTGTAATAAATTGCATAAATCCGTATACTTTAGGTAACCACTTGGCGTGCATTGGGTAAAATTAATTTCCCATTCTTTACTGAGTTCTGAGCTGAAGTTGGGTGCTATTGGCATTTGTATTATTTTATATAGAATGTAAAACTAGCTTTTAATATTTATATGAATATTAAAATGATTTGCGACTCAATCGTTTAAATTTAGCTTTGCTTTAAAGGATGAATTGTAGTAATTTAATAGATTACTTTTTTTTGAAACTGTGTACGTAGCTAATTATTATCTCTTTAGGAGTTAAATAATCAAACCATTTCGTTTCTTCATTTCTTTTGAACCAGGTCAATTGTCTTTTAGAAAAACGGCGCGTATTTTTTTTGATGTCCTCGATCGCAAAGTTTAAAGTAATTTCTCTATCAAAGTAAGAAAACAATTCTCTGTAGCCAACGGTTTGTAAAGCGTTTAATATTTTGTTCGGAAAAAGATTTTCTGCTTCAGACAGCAATCCTTCGTTCATCATACTATCAACCCGTTTATTTATTCGTTCGTAAATAATAGCTCTTTGAGCATCTAATCCGATTAAAATAGGAGTGAAGTTGCGGTTGTTTTTCTTTTTGTTTAGAAAAGACGAATAGGGTTTTCGGCTACCCAAACAAACTTCGGTAAAACGCATCATGCGCTGCGGGTTTTGCAAGGTTTGCGGATTGTCGGACAATAACTGATTGTAATAGGAATTGTCTTTTTCTTTTAAAATATCCTGCAAAGCGTCGATTCCTTGTGAAGTATATATTTCTTGAACATTTTGGCGAACAGCGGAAGGAATCTCCGGAAATTCATCAAATCCTTTTAATACAGCATCTACATATAATCCAGAGCCACCAACAAGTACTATATAATCATTTTTTTGAAATAATTGTTCGATCTTTTGTAAAGCTTCTTTCTCAAAATCACCTACGGTATACGAGTCAAAGATTGATTTATTTTGAATAAAATGATGTTTTACTGCTGCTAATTCTTCAGTATTCGGAACAGCGGTACCGATGGTCATTTCTTTAAAGAATTGTCGACTATCGCACGAGATAATTTCGCAACCAAATTGTTTTGCTAGCTGAATACTGAGTGCTGTTTTACCAATAGCTGTTGGTCCGACAATAGTAATAAGATATTTCATTGAAAGCTAAATTTATGAGTTGTGTAGGTTTTTAGCCCAGATGGAAATGGAAATCCCGAACCTGTTTAAACTTAATTTTTTTGGTTGCGAAAAAGCGACTTTAGAAGCTCTTTTTGCGACCTATAAAAATGGTTTTAACGAGGAGGAATTGTAAAGTACAGCTGGATTAGCTTCTGTTAAGAATTATACAATATTTATCTCGTTTCCGCAATGATAGCAGAACTTGGCATTATCTGGTTGATCAATAATTCCGCACTGTTGACATGGGTTTTTATTGGTATGCAAAGTGTTTTTTAAGGCGTTTTTGGCAAATTCTGCAGTTACAATTCCAGTTGGAACCGCAATAATTCCGTATCCCAAAATCATAACTAGAGAGGAAACGAATTGTCCTAAACCTGTAATTGGCGTAATGTCACCATAACCAACGGTTGTTAACGTTACTATTGTCCAATAAATTCCGACGGGAATACTAGTAAATCCACTTTCTTTTCCTTCAATTAAATACATAATACTACCTATAATAATAGTGGAAACCAAAACGAAGTAAATAAAAACTAAAATTTTCTCCTTACTAGATTTCATCGCCGATTGCAATTGTAGGTACTGATGATTGATTTGTGGAATGTGTAAAATTTTGAATAATCTAAACAATCGCAATGAACGCACGATAACAAAGATGGTCGTTGCGGGAAAAATAATGGATAAAAACATGGGCAAAATTGCCATTAAATCAATAATTCCATAAAAACTAAACACGTAACGCCACGGTCTACTGATGCATAAAATTCGCAATATGTATTCAAAAGTAAAAAGAATAGTGATAACCCACTCTATAATAATAAGTGTAGAATGGTATTTTAAACTAAAACCTTCGACGGTTTCGAGCATTATAATGATCACACTAATCACTATAATACCTAACAAAATTAAATCGAACAGCCGTCCTGTCACCGTATCACTTTTGTAAATGATGGTGTAAATTCTATTTTTTAAGTGTTCGTATTTAGAGATACTTCTTGCCATTTTTATTTTTTTTAAAAGCTAAAATTTAAAAATTTATTACTTTTAATGATTTACTTTTTCGAATAAAATTTTGAATAATACTTCTAACATCGCGATTATTCTCCATCGAGATCAGAATATTTTTAAGGATTTCTGGATTTGTAATTTGATAATTTAAATCGTAAAAAGCGTAACCTTTGTAAATACCATTTTCAATTAAAACAGCGCTTCTTTCGCTTATCGTTCTTCCTTTGTCAATAACGATCATACTTTTATTCTCAAAGGAGTAGGTGCTGATAAAATCTTGAGCGCGTGCGTTATAAACTTGAGCTGATACTTTTGCAATACAAGCGCCATCGCATTCTTTTATTTTGTACTGAAAGCATTCATCTTTACATTCATATAGTCCGTTTAGTTTTTGACACAACTTGTACTTTTCGGTAATTCTAAATAGAAAATTTTTACCTTCTTGCGCAGATACAAAGGACATAATTTCTCTTTTACGGCCGTCTGTTTTTTGCAATTTTAAAGTAAGGTATCCATTAGCGTCTTTCTCGGAGTAAATTGCATAAATAAAAATATTTTTGCGCTGTGCTCGATTCAAAATCGGTGCATTAACTTTTATCTCTTGACTTTCTTTTAAAAGTGCTATTAATTCGCTGCCCGTTTCTTCGAAAGTAACTGTAAAAACGTCTTTTTGAATGCGTTTGCTTTTATTGGTGATTCCGGTAAAATGTTGGTTGACTCTTTTTTTGATATTGCTACTTTTACCAATATAAATGATGCTGCCACTTTGATTGTGTACATAATATACACCTGTTTTACTTGGTAAATCACGTAAGATATCTAGCAATTTTGGAGTCATTCCTTTTTCTACTTCGATCTTGACAAATTCTTTAACTATCGTTTTTTCGACGTCTTTCTCGAGCAACATTTTAAACAACTTTACCGTCGCCATGGCATCGCCATTGGCACGATGTCTGTCTGCCATCGGAATGCCGAGCGCTCGAACTAATTT
The DNA here is from genome assembly GCF_050847115.1 of Flavobacterium sp. TMP13. Taxonomy (NCBI): domain Bacteria; kingdom Pseudomonadati; phylum Bacteroidota; class Flavobacteriia; order Flavobacteriales; family Flavobacteriaceae; genus Flavobacterium; species Flavobacterium sp. TMP13. The sequence goes on along the minus strand of NZ_CP193656.1, from coordinate 3,142,113 downwards.
GCCTAAACTATAAGACGGTTGCTCCGGAATTAATTGCTTGGCTAATTCTACTGTACAAAGTGTTCTAGCTTCAAAATCATAACCTAATCGTCGAAACTCTGTTCGTAGAATTCGGTAATCAAACGACGCATTGTGTGCCACGATTATACAATCGGAAGTGATCTCTATGATGCGTTTGGCAACCTCAAAAAACTTGGGAGCAGAGCGCAGCATGGCATTATTGATTCCGGTCAATTTAACCACAAAAGGTTGAATCGGAATTTCGGGATTTACCAAACTAATGAATTGGTCTACTACTTCAAAACCATCAAATTTATAGATGGCAATTTCGGTAATTCCTTCTTCATTAAACTGTCCTCCAGTAGTTTCTATGTCGAGTATTGCGTACAAATTAAGTGTTCAGTTGTATAATAATTAATGTTCAGTCTTTAAAAATAGAGTAAAATTATGATCGTCCTCCAAAAATACTGCTACCAATGCGAACCATAGTACTGCCGCATTCTGTGGCCAATTGATAATCGCCAGACATTCCCATAGAAAGCGTTACAATTTGACAATTATCAGCAGAGACTATTTTGTAAGTATCAAAAATTTCTTTTAAATACCTGAATTCTTTTTCGATTTGACTTTGATTTTCGGTAAAAGTAGCCATTCCCATTAAGCCTGTAATGCGAATATTTTTCAGTTGTTTAAATTCTTCAGATTCCAATAAAGATTTCAATTCTTCTTCATCCAAACCAAATTTTGTATCTTCTTTTGCGATAAAAATTTGGAGCAAGCAGTCGATAATTTTATTATTTTTCAGCGCTTGCTTATTGATTTCCTGCAATAATTTTAAGCTATCAACGCCGTGAATTAAACTTACAAAAGGAGCCATAAATTTCACCTTATTGCTTTGGACGTGTCCAATCATATGCCATTGAATGTCTTTTGGCATTTGTTCGAACTTGTCGACCATTTCCTGAATTTTGTTCTCGCCAAAAATGCGTTGACCTGCATTGTAAGCTTCCATTAAATCAGTCACAGGTTTGGTTTTAGAAACAGCCACCAAAGTAACATTTTCAGGTAATGAATTCTTTATTTTATCTAAATTCTCAACTATTGACATAGCACTGTGTTTTATAAATTTTGAAATTGTCTGGCGATTTTTTCCGCTTTTTTTCCTTCCGTATAATCGTAGAATCCTTCTCCGGATTTAACGCCAAGCTTACCTGCACGAACCATATTTACTAATAAGGGACAAGGTGCATATTTTGGGTTTTTGAATCCGTCGTACATCACATTTAAAATGGCTAAGCATACATCTAAACCTATAAAATCGGCCAATTGTAAAGGGCCCATCGGATGTCCCATTCCGAGTTTCATAACCGTGTCAATTTCGTAAACTCCTGCCACCTTGTTATATACAGTTTCAATTGCTTCATTTAACATCGGCATTAAAATTCTGTTGGCAACAAAACCCGGATAATCATTTACTTCTACTGGCGTTTTTCCTAGTTTCTCAGCTAATTCCATGACAATTTGTGTCACTTCATCGCTAGTATTGTAACCACGAATAATTTCGACCAATTTCATAACAGGAACTGGGTTCATAAAATGCATTCCAATTACGCGCTCAGGATGCGAGACTACTGCGCCTATTTGAGTAATCGAAATTGACGAAGTATTAGTTGCTAATATCGTATTGTGTGAGCAACTTTCGTTTAATTCTTTAAAAATTTTCAACTTTAAATCAACGTTTTCTGTTGCAGCTTCTACCACTAAATCAACGCCAACAACACCATCTTTAATATCAGTATAGGTAATAATATTGGTAATGGTGTTAATTTTATCTTGTTGCGTAATAGTACCTTTTGCAATCATTCGATCGAGATTAGCAGCTATCGTATCCATTCCTTTATCTAATGATTTTTCGGAAACATCAATTAACTTGACCACAAAACCGCTTTGCGCGAAAGTATGTGCAATTCCATTTCCCATTGTTCCTGCTCCAATTACTGCTATTGTTTTCATTGTATATTTTATTTAAAATTAAAAAGTTTAAAGATTAAAGCCTCGCAAAAAGAACTTCAAGCCTTAAACTTTAAATTATTTTAGGAATTATTTTTTAAAGCAATCGATAATTTGATACGCCACTTTTAAAGCTTCTGTCGCCTGCTCTAATGTTACTACTGGCGTTGTATCTGTATTAATTGCGTTTGCAAAAGATTCTAACTCATCCAAAATCGCATTGTTTTGCATTACATCTGGATTGGTAAAGTAAATTTGTTTTTTGATTCCTTCAGCATTTTGCAAAATCATATCGAAATCGCCTGGACTCTCGGGTGCATCTTTCATTCGAACCACTTCACATTTTTTTTCTAAGAAATCAACTGAGATATAGGCGTCTCTCTGAAAAAAGCGAGTTTTACGCATATTTTTCATCGATATTCTACTAGCAGTTAAGTTAGCAACACAGCCATTTTCGAACTCGATTCGAGCATTTGCAATATCTGGAGTATCGCTGATAACCGAAACACCACTGGCATAAATATTTTTAACTTTTGACGGAATAACACTTAAAATAGCATCAATATCGTGAATCATTAAATCTAAAACGACAGGAACATCGGTACCGCGCGGATTAAATTCGGCCAAACGGTGGGTTTCAATAAACATCGGGTTATCGATCATTTCTTTAGTGGCCATAAAAGCAGGATTAAAGCGCTCTACATGACCAACTTGACCTTTTACATTGTATTCTTTGGATAGAGCTATAATTTCTTGAGCTTCTTCAAGCGTGTTTGAAATTGGTTTTTCTATAAAAATATGTTTTCCTGATTTTATCGCAACTTTAGCACATTTATAATGCGAAAGAGTGGGAGTTACAATGTCTATAACATCAACAGCGTGTATTAGTTTGGCAATGGTAGTAAAATTAGTGTAACCAAATTCTTTAGATATTTTTTCGGCATACTCTTGATTTTCGTCGTAAAAACCAACTAATTCGTATTGATCAGATTGTTGTAACAAACGCAAATGTATTTTACCAAGATGACCCGCACCTAACACTCCTACTTTTAGCATGATAGTATATTTTTAACAAAAATAGGGAATTCAAATTAAAATATAGAAAAATTGAATTGGATTTTGGCTTTTGCTTTTTGATTTTATTACCGCTATTTTTACCAAAATTTAAACCTCCAGCATTGAAAGATACCGCCAAACACCAAGGATTAAGAAATCAATTAGTAAAGACTTTACAACTAAAAGGAATTACAGATAAAGCGGTGTTAGAAGCGATTCGAAAAATACCAAGACACCTTTTTTTTGTGAACTCTAGCTTCGATGATTATGCGTATCAAGATATTGCTTTTCAGATTGCTGCAGGTCAAACTATTTCACAGCCTTACACCGTCGCTTTTCAATCGGAATTACTGCAAGTTAAAAAAGACCACAAGGTCCTGGAAATAGGAACTGGTTCTGGTTATCAAACGGCTATTTTGTACACATTGGGAGCAAAAGTATATAGTGTAGAACGCCAAAATGAGCTCTTTAAAACTACTTCGGTATTGCTTCCTAAGTTAGGAATTCGTCCTAAACACCTTTCTTATGGAGACGGTTATAAAGGTTTGCCGCTACATGCACCTTTTGATAGTATTATTGTTACTGCTGGCGCTCCATTTGTACCAAAACCTTTAATGGCACAATTAAAAATAGGAGGAAGGCTTGTTATTCCTTTAGGAGAAGATGTGCAAATTATGACGCTTTTAATTCGTAAGAATGAAACCCAGTTCGAAAAACATGAGTTTGGAGAGTTTCGTTTTGTCCCTTTATTAGAAGATCGAAATTAGATCGAAATTTTGCTAATTTTCTCGGCTTAAACGAATTAATTTTCTAAGATGGTACGGTACTTTGTGTAAACGCATATAAAGATCGATTTTATTTTAGAAAGGAAATTGAAAAACATTTTTTTTTTTTTGCTATAGTAATTCGCCTTTAAAAAAAGGAACTCCTATTTTAAATCTTATAGAAGTCTCTTTTTCTGTGTATTAAAAGTAATTTTAATCCAGTTCGTGCTTTTAATTATTTTGCAAAGACAAACTGTATGTTAGCGTTTCTTTTAGCTGTTGTGCGAAGTATTCTGTAAATTGAGCGTTATTATTTGAAAGTAAACTTTGCTCTAAAATGGCAATGTATTTTTCTTTGTTTAAGGAATCTCCCTTAATAATTGCAAGGTTAAGTTGATTTTGAAGTAAAATTAAATTCATTACCAACAATGCGATTTGATTGTTTCCATTGTGAAAAGGTAGAATAGTCATTAACTTTAAATGTGATTCTACAGCAAGTTCTATAATTGATAGTAGGTTTTTATTACTTTCAAACCATTTAAAAAATACTTCCATTTCCTGACACGCTACTTTATCCACATATTTTTCAGTTTGATCTGTTTGAAGACCGCGACTAACAAGTCCCTTTAATTGCAGCAACTCTTTCTCGGTAAAAGCGATTTTCCTCTGAACAATGTCTTTGCAAAACTGAACTGCTTCGTAGAAATTGATCACCTCTAAATGTTCTTGCATGGGTTTTCCGCCAATCGTTATTCCGTCGTTTATAACTAATTTAGTTTCTTCAAAATTTAAGGAGTTTCCATTTATTCTATTGCATTCAAACGTAAATTCTAACTCGGTTTGTTTAGTAATTCGTCGCAAATCAAATGGAGTGATTTTTTTAAATTGATCTTGTAAAACAGCAATTTCATCAAAGATAATTTGCAATGCAAAATTTGATTTTGGCTGGATAACACTAATTGTAAGGAGTTCTGCTTCTGCTAATTTTAAAGCTTTTAAACCTAGTGGTTCGCTTTTTATTTCGTTTAAAATTTTATCCTTAAGCCATAAAACCAATAGATCATCTGTATTTATTTCGAGTAGATTGGATAACTTTATAATTTGGTCTTTAGTTGGTTTTCTAGTGCCACTTTCAAATTTACTTATCAGTGCTTGATCAATTTTTGAAATCTGTGCCACTTCCCGTGTTTTTAACCCTTTTTGTTCGCGTGCATTTTTTAAAAGTAAATTCATATGCTGCAATGTTTAGTCTTGACTTATTTTGTCATAAATTTAAATAAAAAAAATGCAGTTCTTTAAAGAAGCTGCATTTTATATGATTTAAAACAATTAAAAAAGTCTTAATTATAAGCTTTTTTAATTCGATCTAAGTCTCTCTTAGTATCTTGCTCTTTTAAAGATTCTCTTTTATCGTACGTTTTCTTCCCTCGACAAAGACCAATTTGAAGTTTGGCTAAACCTTTTTCGTTAGTAAAAAGCTTTAAAGGCACGATGGTAAGTCCTTTGGCTTGAACACTTTTTTCCAAAGACTTTAATTCTTTTTTCTTTAAAAGCAATTTTCGCTCACTTCTTGATTTATGATTGAACTGATTTCCGAAAGCATATTCCTCTATATATGTGTTGATTGCAAATAGTTCGCTATTGCTAAATTCGCAAAAACTTTCGGTTATGTTTGCTTTACCTAATCGTATCGATTTAATTTCGGTTCCAGCTAAAACAATTCCAGCAGTATAAGTATCGATGATTTCATAATCAAATCGAGCTCTTTTATTTAATATGTTAACAGTTTTTTGCATAGTCCAACAAATTTAATAACAAAATAATGAAACCGCAATTGTTTTAGATGAAATGATATAAATTTGCCGAATGAAAAATAATCAGTCTAAAGATCCGTTGCACGGTATTACGCTACAAAAAATAGTAGAACAATTAGTCGGCTTTTATGGTTTTGATACATTAGCTGAAATAATTCCAGTTAAATGCTTTGCAACAAATCCTTCTGTAAAATCGAGTTTGACATTTTTGCGCAAAACCGATTGGGCACGTAAAAAAGTAGAAGAATTATATATTCAAGCGCTGTCTAAGTTTTAATTTAATTTATAAGAAATCATTATACCTCCTCGGTACGGAAGCCATTCGCCACTTTTATTCCAATTCTTAGTTCTTTCATATCTGCCAGGTGTTCCATCATTATAATACCCGTGATAAAAACCTTGATGCCAACCGCCACCAAAAAAGCAATCTAAATTAAATTTGTCGTTCAGTTTAACATTATAACCCACTGTAGCGCCAAGTCTATATCCAAAACCATCTTCATATAAATTTGTACCCCAATAATTCCATTTTTGAATTTCGTAGGTGTCAAATCCTGTATGAACTCCAACATATAAACCATCATATTTTTCCTTAAAATGGTAGCGGATTTCAGGTGTAAATGTATAAAATTTCATGGGATGGTGTCCGTCGAAAGATTTCCAAAAAGAAGCCATAACATCAAACTGAAAAGTTGTTTTTTCGCCAATGCTAGTTTCTATCGCAACATTCGGGATTAAAACTGCAGCAGTAAAAGCATTTGCTTTTATGTAAGTTTGACTTTGTAAGTTAACTGCAAAAAGTAGCAGTAAAAGAAGTAAGATTTTCTTCATAAGAATTTTGATGTTTTTTATAAAAACAAATTTTTAGGATTGGACTGCAAATATAACATAAAAGTCAAGTGAGGTTACTTACAGAATTACAATAATGAAATTTTAACAAGTTAAATCTATAGCAATCTTTTTTATTTATTTAATATCGAATAAACTACCGAATCAATAAACTCTCCATTATAATACTCATTTTCTTTAAAATGTGCTTCCTTTACAAATCCATTTTTTATAAGGACTTTTTCAGAAGCATCGTTTCTAGGGTCAATCACAGCTTCAATGGAATGTAATTTCATTTCTTCAAAACCATAAGTAACTAACCTTTGTAACGCTTCTGTCATGAATCCGTTACCATGATATTCAGGCAACAACATATAGCCAATTTCCGCCCGAAAATGTTCTGGCTGTATGCGATAATGTCCAGCTAAACCAATTAATTTGGTAGAGTTTTTAATTCTGATTGCCCAATTAATCCCTTCAAGTGCATTAATTTTTTCATCAATATTTGCAATGTGATCTAAAGCATCTTGCTCGGTTAGTATATAAGGTCTTGGAATAAATTTCATCGTTTCTGGATCGGAACGCAACCGAATAACTTCTGGGAAATCACTAGAAACAGTACGCGTAAAAATCAGTCGTTCGGATTCAAATTCTGGAAAAGGTTCAAAATTAAGTTGTAGCATTTTATAAAATTTCGATTGAAAATTGTGCAAGAAATTTAGCTCTTGAATTCAGTTTAATAATTCCTTCTTTTTTATCCAATTGTCCTGAATTATTGATGGTGTCAGCATATCCCAGCCAGGGCTCAATGCAAAGAAAGGGCGCTTTGTCTACAGTCCAAATACCTAGGCTTGGAAAATCGTTAAAACATACTTTTACATACGGTCTTTCATCTTCTAAAATCGTAATCGATTTAGACGCTAGTTGTTTAAAAATTAAAGCGTCATTTTTAAACAATTCGTAATTTAGATCTAAAGGATTTGTAGTAACGTCGATTTGCTTTGTCTTATTTGAAATTAAATTATTTTCTAATAAATAATGATTCAAAATTTCTGGTTTTTCAAATGCAATTGCATAGTTTTCAAAATTTTCTGAAAGGGCAATTGCAGGATGTGCTCCCACCGAAAAAAACAGTTCAGAGTCATTTCTGTTGATCACTTTGTAGGCAATTTTAATTGTAGACGCTGTTAAAGTATAGATAATTTGAAATTCGAATTGAAAAGGAAAAACTTCCAAAGTTTTTAAATTTGATTCGATAGAAAAAGTTGCACTTTCGCTGGATGAGGAGACCAATTTAAATTCCATTTCACGAGCAAAACCGTGTCTCGATAACGAATGCTCTTTGTCTTTATACGAATAGGTATCATTTTGTAAAGCACCAACTATCGGAAATAAAACAGGCGAATGTTTACCCCAAAAAACTGGATTTCCTTCCCATATGTATTCTTTATTAAGAGAATTTTTAAGTGAAATAAGTTCGGCACCCAAATGTTTTATAGTTGCGGAAATAGTAGAATTAGATAAAACGGTTATCACAATAATTGTTTTTTAATTTTAATACTGTAAAGATATTTGATAATCTAGTAGTTTTTAAAGCCATAGAGTAAAATATCTAATCTATAAAATTATCCTAAAATTGACTGATTCTTTTGAATAAAATTTCTTAAACACTATTTTTTTTCATTAATTTGCTAGTTAAACCTCTTTATCAAATGAAAAATTACAGTTGTAAAGGTCTTTTAACGATGGCCTTATTGTTTGCATTTTCCATGACTTGGGCGCAACAGGAATCTAAAGACGGAAAAGCATCCGAATCAAAATACAATTATCACGATGCTTTTGCTCCTGATTTTTATACTAAAAATGGTACTTCAACACGTTCTGCGAGCGGAAAACCGGGGCCAGAATATTGGCAAAATAGTGCCGATTATAAAATAAAAGTAAGATTAAATGGAGCAACAAACGAATTGGTTGCTACAGATGAAATTACTTATACCAATAATAGTCCAGACGCATTGTCTTTTGTTTGGATGAATTTAGAACAAAACTTATTTAAAGAAGATTCTCGCGGAAATGCAATTGTGCCACTTACGGGTAGTCGCAATGGCGCTCAGGGTCAGCTTTTTGATGGTGGATTTAAAATTAAGTCAGTAAAAGTAATTAGTGGCACTAAAAAACGATCTTCAGAACAAGAAGCAAAATTTGTTGTTTCTGACACCAGAATGCAAGTTTTTTTACCACAAGAATTGGCATCTAAAGGTGGAGTGGTAAAAATTAAGATCGAGTATTCTTTTATTTCTCCAAACGAAGGTTCAGATAGAATGGGAGTTTTAGAAACTAAGAACGGAAAAATATTCACCATGGCGCAGTGGTATCCACGCATGTGTGTATACGATGACGTAAGAGGTTGGAACACGATTCCTTACTTGGGAGCGTCTGAATTTTACTTGGAATATGGAACTTTTGATGTAGAAATTACAGCACCAGCCAACCATATTGTAGTAGGTTCTGGCGAGCTGCTTAATGCCTCTGAAGTACTTTCTTCAGAAGAACAAAAACGATACAATCAAGCAAAACAAAGTGATAAAACGGTACTGATTCGCTCTGCTGCCGAAGTTACTGCTAATGCTAGCGCTAAAATTTCTGGCGAGAAAACGTGGAAGTTTCAGATAAAAAATTCTCGTGATTTTTCATGGGCGTCTTCTGCTGCTTTTATATTTGATGGAGCACGAATTAATTTACCAAGCGGTAAAAAATCGTTAGCCTTATCTGTTTATCCTATAGAAAGTGAAGGTCAAGAAGCATGGGGACGTTCTACAGAATATACCAAAGGGTCAATTGAAAATTATTCTAAACGTTGGTTCGAATATCCGTATGCAACTGCAATAAATGTAGCTGGAAATGAGGGCGGAATGGAATATCCTGGTATTGTGTTTTGCAGCTGGGAGTCAAAAGGAGAAGATTTATGGGGAGTAACTGATCATGAATTTGGGCACATTTGGTTTCCGATGATTGTCGGTTCGAATGAACGCTTATTTGGCTGGATGGATGAAGGTTTTAATACATTCATCAACTCTATAAGTTCAGCTGACTTTAATAATGGAGAATACAAAGAAACGCCAAGAGACAATCATAAAATGGCAGAAGCATTTACAGGTTCAACCTTAGAAACCGTTTTTAGCTCCCCTGATAATATGAAGGAAGCGAACATCGGAATGTTATTGTACTACAAGCCAAGCACCGGCCTTTCTATTTTAAGAGAACAAATTTTAGGCGAAGAGCGTTTTGATACTGCTTTTAGAGAATACATCAAACGTTGGGCGTACAAACACCCAACTCCTGATGATTTTTTCAGAACTATGGAAAATGTTGCAGGCGAAGATTTAGGATGGTTTTGGAGGGGTTGGTTTCTTAATAATTGGCGTTTAGATCAAGGTATTACTGGTATTAAATATGTAAAAAATGATCCAAGCCAAGGGGTTATTATTGATATTGAAAATAATGATAAAATGGTGATGCCTTTTGTTTTAGAAGTAAAAACAAAAAGCGGAAAACTGTCAAGAATTAAATTACCTATTGAAGTTTGGCAACGCAACAACGAATGGTCATTTAAACATGAATCTACTGAAGAAATTGAAAGTATTACTGTAGATCCAGATCACGCTTTTCCAGACTACAATGATTCAAATAACGTTTGGAAAGTAGGAACAGGAAAAATAGAAAAAGATCTAATTTTAGACGATTATTTGGGCGTATATTCTAGTAAAAAAGCACCAATAAAAATTACATTTTCAGATAAAAATAGTACTTTAAATGTAAGCATAACCGATTATCCTAGTTTCACAGCTGCCCCAGTAAACGATCAAAAAGATACCTTTGAATCGAAAAGAGCAGGTTTGAAGTTTGAATTTAATAGTACTAAAACAGCATTAAATATGATTACAAGCGACGGACAATCCATTTCCTTTGCAAAAGAATAGACTCTTTTACCGATTAAATTAAACCGAAAAGCCTCAAACATTGTTTGAGGCTTTTTTTATAACATTGCATTAAAAAATTGTTACAAACACTTCATTAAATAGTTGGTTTAAATAAATATTGTACATTTGCATCAATGAATAAAATAAGTTTACATATAACTTTTACGTCACGGACAAACTTTTCTGCAACTTCACCCGAAGTACGGATGCTATTAGTATAGTATTCATTAGAGTTTTCGTTTTGTATTTACTTATATTCATTTTCATTTTGAAATTCCCTCAGTTATTCTCTGGATTAATGTATCCCAAAAGCATCATTTGTTTTTTAAAATCAAAAAGTCAACTTTTTGATCTAGAATACTTTGTGTTTAAATTTTTCGTTTCTATTGATTTTGCCTTCGGAATTTCTCATAAATATTTTTTAAATTTTTTAACCTTTAACTTCAACTATTGAAATGAAGATCTCTATTGTTGTTACACAAGAAGAACATTATACATACGCACAAGAAATATGCGATACCATAGAATCGTCTGCTTTGTTGAGAGGTACAGGGATTGCTAAACGTACTCCTGAATACATACAAAAGAAAATGGCTAATGGCGATGCCGTAATTGCTTTAAATGGAGAAAAATTTGCTGGTTTTTGTTATATCGAAAGCTGGGAGCATGGCAAGTTCGTAGCACATTCTGGTTTAATTGTGCACCCAGATTTTAGAAAGTTAGGACTAGCGAAAAAAATTAAAACGAAGGTATTTGAATATTCGTTAAAAAAATATCCTGGAGCAAAGGTATTTGGCATCACAACTGGCTTGGCAGTTATGAAAATCAATTCAGATTTAGGATACAAGCCAGTTCCGTATTCAGAACTTACAAGCGATCCTACTTTTTGGGCAGGTTGTCAAACGTGCACTAATTTCGAAATATTAAAAAGTAAAGACTACAAAATGTGTTTGTGCACCGGTATGCTTTATGATCCAAATGAAAAACCAAAAAATCCACCAAGACATCCTTTTAATGAAGCAGTTTTGAGTAGATTAAAAAAAATTAAACAAGCTTTGTTTTTAGATAAAATACTAGCATTTAATTTTTTATCCTAAGTAGAAACATTAAAATAAATTTTAAACTTGCTACACATGATAGCGTAGCCTTAAATTATAAAAAATGAAAAAAGTTGTATTGGCTTATAGCGGAGGTTTAGACACTTCATATTGCTTGAAATATCTGAAGAATGAAAAAGGATATGAAGTACACACTGTACTTGTAAATACCGGTGGTTTTGATGATGAAGAATTAACAGCTATTGAAGAAAGAGCCTACGAATTAGGAAGCGCCAAGCATGCAAGTTTAAACATCATAGATAAGTACTACGATAAAGCGATTAAATATTTAATTTTTGGAAATGTATTAAAAAATAATACTTACCCTTTATCTGTAAGTGCAGAGCGCGTTTTTCAGGCAATTGAAGCCATTAAATATGCAAAATCTGTTGGAGCAAGCGCGATTGCCCACGGAAGTACTGGTGCTGGAAATGATCAAATTCGTTTTGATTTAATTTTTCAAACCATTGCTCCCGAAATCGAAATCATCACTCCAATTAGAGATTTAAAATTATCAAGACAAGAAGAGGTAGATTATCTATCTAAAAATGGTGTTCACTATTCTTGGGAAAAAGCGCAATATTCTATAAACAAAGGACTTTGGGGAACAAGCGTTGGTGGAAAAGAAACACTTACCTCAAACCAATCGTTACCAAGCGAAGCTTATCCATCACAATTGCAAAAAGAAGGTGAAGAAAAAGTGACTTTGCAATTTGAAAAAGGGCAATTAGTAGCAGTAAACGGTGTGGCTGATAAACCTTCAAACAACATTGTAACTTTAGAAAAATTGGCTAATGCTTACGCAATTGGTAGAGATACTCACGTTGGAGATACCATTATCGGTATTAAAGGTCGAGTTGGCTTTGAAGCAGCTGCTCCTTTAATCATAATTAAAGCACACCATTTACTAGAAAAACATACGTTAGGGAAATGGCAACAATATTGGAAAGAACAACTAGGAAACTGGTACGGAATGTTATTTCATGAAGGTCAATTTTTGGATCCTGTAATGAGAAACATCGAGACGTTTTTAGAAGATACCCAAAAGACAGTAAACGGAAATGTAATTGTATCCTTGAAACCGTATCACTTTTCGCTAGACGGAATTGAATCTGAAAACGATTTGATGACAAATAGCTTTGGTCAATACGGAGAAATGAACAATGCTTGGACATCTGATGATGCAAAAGGATTTATTAAAATTCTTGGAAACGCACAAAATATATTTTCATCAGTAAACAATGAAACTTACGAATAATATTAAATGAAAAAATTAGCCACAGATTACGTTCATATAAAGCGTAAATCTTTTTAATCCATGTAATCTGTGGCTATAAATTTTTAAAAATTAAGATTATGATTAATATTGGAATAATTGGTGGTTCGGGTTACACAGCAGGAGAGTTAATTCGAATTCTGATGTTTCACCCAAATGCCAAATTAGATTTTGTATACAGCACAACAAATGCAGGAAAACCACTCTCTGTAGCGCATCAAGATTTGATGGGCGACATTGAAATGAACTTTACCGATAAAATAAACCCAAATGTAAACGTTCTTTTCTTGTGTTTAGGTCATGGAAAATCGATTTCTTTCTTAGAGCATAATAAATTTTCTGATGCAACTAGAATTATAGATTTAGGAAATGATTTTCGTTTACTAAAAGACAAAGAGTTTAATGGAAAATCTTTTGTTTACGGATTGCCTGAATTGAATAAAGAGGCCATTAAAAATGCAAATTATATCGCTAATCCCGGTTGTTTTGCAACTGCAATTCAATTGGCTTTATTGCCTTTGGCAAAAGACAATCTACTTTCTGAAGATGTACACATTAATGCAACTACAGGAAGCACTGGAGCTGGAGTTGGACTATCGGCTACCTCTCATTTCAGCTGGAGAAACAATAATTTCTCACATTACAAAGCTTTTGAGCACCAGCATTTGGGCGAAATCAACCAAAGTATCAATCAATTGCAAGAATCATATTCAAGTGAATTAATTTTTGTGCCAAATAGAGGTGATTTTCCAAGAGGAATTTTTGCTACTTTATACACAAAAAGTGAAGAAAGTTTAGAAGATTTAGTTGAAAAATATGAAGCATTTTATAAAGACCAACCATTTGTAACCGTTACCACTACAAACATCAACATGAAGCAAGTGGTGCAAACGAACAAGTGTATTATAAGTTTAATGAAAAAAGGGAACCGGGTCTTAATTACATCAATTATTGATAACTTAAGCAAAGGCGCTTCTGGTCAAGCCGTACAAAACATGAATTTAATGTTTGGACTAGATGAAACAACAGGATTGCATTTGAAACCAAGTGGGTTTTAATCCCCCTAACCCCCGAAGGGGGAACATTAAACAGTATCAATAAAACTAGTTTATAAAAATTATATCTAATTTTAAAATCAACACCCCCCGTTGCAAATTATTTCCCCCTCCTTTGGAGGGGGTTAGGGGGAGGAAAACATGAACTTATTCGACGTTTACCCATTATATCCTATTACGCCTGTAAAAGCGCTAGATTGTACGATTACAGATGACAAAGGAATTGAATATTTAGATTTGTACTCCGGACATGGTGTAATTTCTATCGGACATACGCAACCTTACTATGTTGCAAAAGTAAAAGAACAACTGGATAATTTAAGTTTTTACTCTAATGCGATCCAAAATCCATTGCAAGTAGAACTGGCTGAAAAATTAGGAAAAGCTTCAGGCTTGACTGATTTTAGCTTATTTCTTTGTAGCTCTGGCGCAGAGGCGAACGAAAATGCATTGAAAGTCGCTTCTTTTCATACTGGAAAATCAAGAGTTATTGCTTTTCAAAATTCTTTCCACGGAAGAACTTCGGCAGCAGTTGCAGTAACAGATAATAAGAAAATAGTTGCGCCAATTAATGCACAGCAAGTAGTTACTTTTTTACCATTGAATCAAATTGATTTGGTAGAAGCAGAGCTAAAAAAAGGAGATGTCTGTTGTGTGATCATCGAGCCAATTCAAGGCGTTGGTGGATTAGACCAAGGAACAACCGAGTTTTTTCAGGCATTAGAAAAAGTTTGTAAAGCCAATGCTGTGGTCTTGATTTTAGATGAAGTACAATCGGGTTACGGAAGAAGCGGAAAGTTTTTTGCATTTCAACACCATGGAATCAATCCTGATATTGTAACCACTGCCAAAGGAATGGGGAATGGTTTTCCGATCGGAGGCGTTCTGATTTCTCCAAAATTTGAAGCAAGTTATGGTTTGTTAGGAACTACTTTTGGCGGAAGTCATTTGGCTTGCGCAGCTGGAATTGCAGTTTTGGATGTGATGGCAGAACAAAATTTGATGGCGAATGCCATTAAAGTTTCAGATTATTTTATGGAAGCGATCAAAGTAGTTCCTGAAATTATAAAAGTAAAAGGAAGAGGACTGATGCTTGGGGTTGAATTTGACTTTGACGTGAGTGCTTTGAGAAAGAAAATGATTATCGAAAAACATATTTTTACAGGTGGCGCGAACAATAAAAACTTATTGAGAATTCTTCCTCCTTTGACGATAACTACTCAAGCTATTGATACATTTATTGTAGCGTTGCAAGAGTCCTTGGCTGAGTTGAAATAGTGTTGAAATTTGTAGCATAGCGGCTATTGTTTGTACACGAATATAAAAAGATTTTGTAATTATTAAAAAATTAATCGACGTCATGGTTTTGACAAAGATTGGTTTGCGTGAGGGATAGCAGTGGAGCTCTTTTTATAATTAGCATTTTTTGCTAATTATAAAAAAGCGGGAACGAATAGCCCGGCCCGCCTTTTTCGGCGGGACACGCCCAAAATTAATTAACTAAAAAACAATGAATACAATACTTCCAATTGAAAAAAGAAATGCGGTTTTACTTAAAATGGCAGATTTATTAGAGCAAGAAAGGGCTGTTTTGAAAAGTATCAATCAGCAGGATTTAGCCAATTATTCTGGTGCCGATTTGGCTATGGAAAAACGGCTGTTGGTCGATGACGCCAAAGTTGATGGTATGATACTTTCATTGCAACAATTGGCAAGTCAAGAAGATCCTGTTGGTCAAGTTCGTTTTAATTTTACCCATGAAAACGGAATGAAGATCAGCAATAAAACGGCTGCATTTGGGACGATTCTAATTATATATGAATCTAGACCAGACGTTACTGTTGAAGCTGGGGGAATTGCATTTAAGTCAGGAAATAAAATTTTATTAAAAGGCGGAAAGGAATCTATTTTATCGAATCAAAAGATTGTCAGCCTTTGGCATGAAGCGCTAAAGACTACTGTTATATCTACAGAATGGGTAGAGTATTTGAATTACGACAGAGCGCAAACGCAAGAATTTTTAGAAAATCCAACGCAAAAGGTAGATTTAATTGTACCTCGCGGTGGTGAAAAATTAATTGAATTTACCAAAAAACACGCAACTTGTCCAGTAATCGTTAGCGGTCGAGGAAATAATTTTGTGTATGTCAATGCAGATGCAGATTTACAAAAAGCATTGGCCATTATAATTAATGGTAAAACATCAAATATATCTGTTTGCAATGCTTTAGACAAAGTATTAATTGACACTAATGTACCGAATTGGGAAATTTTTGCTAAACAATTAGTTACTGAATTACAATTATTCGATGTGACAGTTTTGGGTGATGAATCCATTGCGAGAGTAACCGGCGTTAAAGCGATTGAAAGTGATTTGATTTGGTATGAAGAGTTTTTAGATTATAAAATTGTAATTGGAACTGTAGACGGAAATCCGGAAGCTATTTCAAAAATCAATAAATATTGCGGCGGACATTCGGCATCAATAATAACCAGAAGTGATGCTTCAGCACAGCAATTTATGGAAAACGTAGATGCATCGTCGGTTTATCACAATGCTTCGACTCGTTTTACCGATGGCGGACAGTTTGGTTTGGGTGGCGAGTTAGCCATAAGTACCGACAAATTGCACCAGCGTGGACCAATTGGTTTGCAACACTTGGTGACTAATAAATGGTACATTTATGGCGATGGACAAATAAGATAGTGTGCAGATTTTAATGTGCAGTCGATAATAAACTGGTTATAGATTTAATAAAACATAGAACCGTATTAAATTAGCGTCTTAGAGACTTTATAAAAATGGCTAAAAAAAGAATACTATTAAAAATTGGAAGTAATACTTTAACCAAGGAAACCAATCATATATCCAGAGGAAAGGTGGAAGATATTGGTGTGCAAATTGCTGCTTTAGGCGATGAGTATGAATTTATAATTGTAAGTTCTGGTGCGATTGCTGCAGCAAAACAGTTTGTAAAACTTGAAAGTAAAGGCAAAGAAATTGTTGTAAAACAAGCACTTGCCTCCATTGGACAACCACACCTAATGCGAATTTTTCACGAAAATTTCTCGGATTTGGGTTTGCTTACTTCACAATGTTTACTTTCATATTCTGATTTCGAAAAAGTACAATCTAAGGTAAATATTGTCAATACTATAAATGTTTTGGTTGAGAACAATTATATTCCGATTATCAATGAGAATGACACGGTGGCAACCGATGAAATTCAGTTTGGTGACAATGATAAATTAGCCGCTTTAGCTGCCGTTTTATTAAAGGTTGATATTTTAATAATTGCAACGAATACTAATGGAATTTACACTAAAGCTTCTATACACAATGAAGTACCAGAAACTATTTTAATAGTGGAAGACTTAACTAGCTTAGCCAACGAAGTAGGTGATTCAAAATCATCTCACGGAACAGGAGGAATGCAATCAAAAATTGAAGCAGCAGCTATTGCCAAAGCGGCACATATAGAAACATGGGTTGTCAATGGTTTAAACGACAACTTTATTTTACAAGCATTAGAAAACAAAATCCCTTTTACAAAAATAGTATAACGATGAACTATATTTCTATTCAAAACATCGACTCATTAGAAAAATGGGTAAAAAGTGCCTTGAAGATAAAAAGCAATCCACTTAAAAACAAAAAGCTTGGTAAAAACAAAACCTTAGGGATGTTATTTTTTAATCCAAGTTTGCGAACGCGATTGAGTACGCAAAAGGCTGCGATGAACTTAGGCATGAACGTCATGATAATGAATTTTACCAACGAAGGTTGGACATTAGAATTCGAAGATGGAACGATCATGAATCAAGGTGCGTCGGAGCACATTCGCGAAGCTGCAGAAGTAGTTTCTCAGTTCTGTGACATTATCGCCATCAGGTCTTTTGCGGGTTTGATTGACAAAGAGAAAGACAATGCCGAAATGGTTTTGAGCGGATTTGCAAAATTTGCCACGGTGCCAATTGTAAACATGGAAAGCGCTGTGGGACATCCACTGCAATCTTTGGCAGATGCCATAACTATGGAAGAATTTAAAACCCCGCACAGGCCGAAAGTTGTTTTGTCTTGGGCGCCACATCCAAGGGCTTTGCCTCAGGCTGTCGCCAATTCTTTTGTTGAAATGATGCAAAAGCAAGAAAAAATGGATTTTGTAATTACCCATCCCGAGGGTTACGAATTAAACCCAGAGATAACTAAAGATTCCAAAATCGAGTACGACCAAAACAAAGCCTTTGAAAATGCTGATTTTGTCTATGTTAAGAATTGGAGTAATTACAACGAGTACGGTTCTGTAACCAACATGGATCCAAATTGGACAGTCACTTCCGAAAAAATGGCGTTGACGAACAACGGAAAATTCATGCACTGTTTGCCGGTGCGTCGTAACGTAATTGTTGCTGATGAAGTGATCGATAGCGAAAATTCGGTAGTAATTCAGCAAGCCAATAACAGAACCTATTCTGCGCAGTTGGTATTGCAAAAGATATTGAAGAAAATGTAATTAGCGTTACAAAGCCATAAAGTTTCAGAGAAAAAGGCTTAGAAGTCTTATATAAAACCGCTGCTGCTTTATTGCTTTGTTCCTTTGAATCTAAAAATAAATGGAAAAAGTTACCGTAATAAAAATAGGAGGCAATATTATTGACAATGCAGCCGAATTAGAGCAATTCCTTACTGATTTTTCAAAAATAGAAGGCAATAAAGTGCTGGTTCACGGCGGTGGAAAATCTGCTACAAAAATGGCCGAAAGTATTGGTTTAGTGCCAAATATGATTGAAGGCCGTCGCGTTACTGATGCCCCAATGTTAGACGTTGTTGTCATGATTTATGCAGGTCAGATTAATAAAACGATCGTGGCGGAACTGCAGTTTAAAGACAATAATGCAATTGGCTTTTCGGGTGCAGATGGAAATTTGATTCAATCAACCAAGAGAAATCATCCTACTATCGACTACGGTTTTGTTGGTGACGTAAAAGCGGTAAATACCAATTTATTACAAACTTTACTATCTCATAAAATTGTTCCCGTTTTTTGTGCCATTACGCACGACAAAAACGGACAATTGCTAAACACAAACGCCGATACCATTGCAAGTGAACTCGCAATTGCACTTTCTGAAGTTTACGAAGTAACTTTAAATTATTGCTTCGAAAAACAAGGTGTTCTGTCCGATTCTGAAGATGATGATTCGGTAATTCCACAAATTAATTCCAAATTATACGCACAACTCAAGGCCGAAAAAGTAATTCATTCGGGCATGATTCCTAAATTAGACAACTGTTTCAATAGTTTGTCAAAAGGGGTGCAACAAATAAAAATAGGGCACCATCAAATGTTAAAAAACGATCAAATCGTGCATACATTAATTACCCTCTAACCGTTTTAAATTATATTATTTGAAACAAAAATCTTAAAACAGTTATATGAAAACCATAGAACTATTGACGCAGGAAGCCATCGCTTTACTAAAAAAATTAATAGAAACGCCTTCATTTTCAAGCGAAGAAGACCAAACGGCACTTTTAATAGAAAGTTGGTTTATACAAAATCAAATTCCGTTTAAAAGAGAAAAAAACAACGTTTGGGCTTTCAATAAATTTTTCGACAAGAGCAAACCAACCTTATTATTAAATTCACATCACGATACCGTAAGACCCAATCAAGCTTACACCAATGACCCATTTAAAGCCATTGTCCAAGACGGAAAATTATTTGGTTTAGGCAGCAATGACGCCGGCGGTTGCTTGGTTTCGCTATTGGCGACTTTCGTATATTTCTACGAAAATGAGAATTTATCACACAATTTGGTTGTGGTAGCATCGGCAGAAGAGGAGAGTAGTGGCAAAAATGGTTTAAACAGCGTTTTACAACATTTACCAGCACTAGATTGTGCCATTGTTGGTGAGCCAACTTTGATGCAATTGGCAGTTGCCGAAAAAGGTTTACTGGTTTTAGATGTCAAAATAAAAGGTACTGCCAGTCATGCAGCGCATCAAAATGACGACAATTGCATTTACAGCACCATGCAAATCATCGATTGGTTCAAGACTTTCAAATACGATAAAATTTCAGAACAATTGGGTCCCGTAAAAATGACTGTTACTCAAATAAATGCTGGAAAACAGCACAATGTGGTACCGTCAGAATGTGATTTGGTGGTCGATATTCGTGTAAACGATTGCTATTCTAATACCGAAATTCTAGAAGTTGTAAAGAACAATATAAATGCTGAGGTCACGCCACGTTCCATGCACCTAAACGCGTCTTCAATTCCCGTAAATCATGGGTTGGTTCAAGCGGGCATTGCGCTTGGCAGAACCACTTATGGCTCACCAACGCTTTCAGATCAGTCGGTTTTGAGCTGTCAATCGCTTAAATTGGGACCAGGCGAGACCTTGCGGTCACACTCTGCAAATGAGTTTATATTTTTGAATGAAATCGAAGAAGGAATAGATTTATACATTAAGATCTTAACCGATTTTTTTAAGCTTTAAAATGATTAGGAGCTATTTCCCGCTATTCGCTATATCTTTACTTGCCTAAAGAAGGCAAGCAAAGGATGCCGCTGCTATCGGGGCTAGGGACTTAAATTTTAATTCAAGTTTTTTCTTAAATAAGAAACTTCGCAAATCTCTGAGCAATCTCTGAGCCTCTTTGCGAAACAAAAAAGTAATAATTATGAAACTTTGGGAAAAAGGAATACCAACCGACAAAAAAATTGAGCAATTTACGGTTGGAAATGATAGAGATTTAGATTTGGTTTTGGCCAAATATGATGCTTTGGGTTCTATTGCGCATGCCAAAATGTTAGGCCAAATCGGACTGTTAACTTCCGAAGAAACCAGTTCGTTAGTAGCTGCTTTAGATGAAATTATTGCCGATGTCGAAAAAGGAAACTTTGAAATCGAAGATACTTTCGAAGACGTTCATTCTAAAATCGAATATTTGTTAACTATTAAGTTGGGCGATGCTGGGAAAAAAATTCATACCGCGCGTTCTCGCAACGACCAAGTTTTAGTCGATGTGCATTTGTATTTAAAAGACGAATTAAAAGCCATTAAGGAGCAAGTAAAAACGTTGTTTGATCTGATGATGGAATCCGCCGAAAAGCACCAAAATGTTTTGTTACCAGGGTATACGCATTTGCAAATTGCCATGCCATCGTCCTTCGGAATGTGGTTTTCAGCTTACGCCGAAAGTTTAATTGATGATGTAACGATGTTGAATGCTGCGTTAAAAATTGTAGATCAAAATCCGTTGGGTTCTGCTGCAGGTTATGGCAGTTCATTTCCTATCAATAGAACCTTTACCACGCAAGAATTGGGTTTTGAAACTATGAAGTACAATGCTGTTGCGGCTCAAATGAGTCGTGGAAAGGCAGAGAAAACAGTGGCGTTCGCAATGAGTAGCGTCGCAGCAACTTTGTCTAAATTTTCTATGGACGTTTGTTTATACATGAGTCAGAACTTCAGTTTCATTGGCTTACCCGCGCATCTAACGACCGGTTCGAGCATCATGCCGCACAAAAAGAATCCAGATGTGTTTGAGTTAATTCGCGGAAAATGCAACAAGATTCAGGCATTACCTTATGAAATTACATTAATCACCAATAACCTTCCAAGTGGCTATCACCGCGACTTGCAGTTATTAAAAGAAGGATTGTTCCCAGCGCTTCAAAACCTGAAAGCCTGCTTGGATATTGCAATTTTTTCAATCAAAGACATTACAGTTAAAGAAGGAATACTAAACGATAAAAAGTACGATTATCTTTTTACTGTTGATACGTTAAACGAAATGGTAGTTGCCGGAATGCCTTTTAGAGATGCATACAAGGCCGTTGCTGAGCAGCTGGAAAGTGGTACATACGAATCACCAAAAGCAACAAAGCATACGCACGAAGGAAGTATCAACAATCTTTGTTTAACAGAGATTAAAGAGAAGATGAAAGCTTCCTATTAAAATATAAAATGCGCTATTAATCATAGCGCATTTTTTTTGACCTAATATTAATAGCAAAAACAGAAAAATCATGTTAATTACATATAGTTGAAATTACTACCTTGCAGAAAAAATGTATGTCATCATTTGAAGAAAAATCTACTTTAAAACTTTTTGAAAAAAAATTCATTACAGAAAACCAGTTCGATCAAATAAAGGATTACCGTGGTCTTGGTATTTTCTCCTTGCATGCAGAACTAAAACTGGCGCTTTATCTTTCTGTTTTACTATTTACCTCTGGTGTTGGAATTTTAATTTATAACAACATTGATACTATCGGGCACGTTGCGATATTATCTCTATTAGTGATTACAATCGCAGTTTGCTTTTATTATAGTTTTAAAAACTCCAATGGTTTTAGTCGTACAGAATCACAATTCGAAAATCCAGTTTTAGATTATGTTGTATTAGCCGCAAATATTTTAACCTGCACCTTTATTGGTTATTTGCAATTTCAGTACAATGCTTTCGGTACACATTATGGTTTGGCAATGCTAATACCCACGATAATTTGTTTTTTTTCTGCTTATTATTTTGATAATAAAAGCGTCTTAAGCATAGCAATAACTGGTCTTGCAGCCTACATTGGATTGACGGTCACGCCCCGTGCACTCTTAAGCGAAGAATTTTACGCGACTGAGGGTTTAAGTTTTTCTGCAATTGCTCTTGGGATTGCTCTTATAGCTTGGACAATCTACAGCAAACGAACTATTTTAAAAACGCATTTTTCATTGATCTTTTTTACTTTCGCATTACATCTTATTGGTCTTGTATCCCTTACTAATTTGGTGCACTTTAACTCTGCTATTTGGTTGCTTTTCTTGATAATACTCGGCTTAGCCTGCTTTTATTTTTATAAAATTAGTTACGAAATCAAATCAATTTCATTGTATGTTTTTACAATAATTTATGCCTACATAGGCTTAAATTTGGTCATTGCACAACTCTTTACTATAATTGATTTTGATGATATCTGGGAATTGCTAATTGTACTCTTGCCTTTTTATTTTGTAACCTCCATCGTAATTTTTATCAAATTGATTAAAAAATTTAATAAACTTAAAAACTAATGCAAGCAATCAACAGTACTAAACTAGAAAACCTTATTTTGGTCGAGGAAGCAAAGTCATTGCAAAATGCTGGTTTTATTGGCAAGGAACAAATAGAATACATTAAAAAAGAGTTGGACACGCCTAAGACAAATACTAATATTCTTGTTCGTTTGGGTTTCGTTTTGTTGGGTCTATTATTATATGTATCAATATGCGGTGCATTTTCACTTTTTGGAATTTCCGGAATTGATAATAATTGGGAAGTCTTTCTGTACTTATATGCTATTATCGGAGTTGCAGGTGCTGAATTTCTCTGTGCTCAAAATTATTTTAAACATGGTTTAGAAGAAGCTTTTCTATTGGGATCTCAATTGGCTTTAGGCGTGGCCATTAGTGAAGTATTTGAATCTGATTTACTTACTGCTATTGTTGTGGCAGCTGTCGCTATTTTAATGTATACCAGATACTTACACATACTGTCCATGCTTATTTTTTGCGTGGCGCTTTCCGTCTTTCTATTTTTAGCAATGTTGGAGTTCGGAAATTTAGGAAAGAGCATTTTACCTTTTGTTTCACTTTTGTTTTCAGCAGGCTTTTATTTCTGGACAAAAAAATTAAAAGGTAATTTAATAAAACAATATTATCGCGAAGGGATTTTACTTGCCAATACTTTCTGTTTAATTCTATTTTATCTTTCGTGTAATTATTTTGTAGTTAGAGAACTTTCTGTAGTACTGCTAGAAAATGAAATTCTTCCAGGTACGGATATATCCTTTGCTTTATTTTTTTACTGCTTTACGATAATCGTCCCAATTTTATATTTTATTCAAGCACTAAAAACGAAAGACAAAATTATGCTGTGGATTAGTTTTTTAGCAGTTGCATTTTCTATGTATTCTTTTGAGATTTATTTTTCTGCTCTATCAGGAGAGATTGAATTAACGATCGCAGGATTAGTATTGTTTGGAATTGCTTTCTTTACGATAAAAAAATTAAAACATAATGACATAGGAATTACCTTTAAACCAGATAGAATTACTAATTCAAATCAATTCCTAAATGCAGAAGCATTAATTGTAGCTTCGACTTTTGGAATGAGCCCAGAAGTATCTTCAGAATCTTCGATGGAATTTGGAGGTGGAGATTTTAGTGGAGGAGGAGCTGGAGGAAGCTTTTAAAAAAATAATACCCAAACCATAAATGAGGTTTGGGTATTATATGATTTCCTATAATTTAATACGTATACTAAATTTTACTTTTTAATGTCTCTGCATTGATATCGCTATGAGAGGCATTGTAAGTGGCTTTTTTATTCTTAATTAAAATAAGTTGAGGCGATTGATGTTGAACACCAAAACGATTCGCTATTTCATTTGACACATCTCGATATGAAATTAAGTCTAAAAAATAAGCATCAACTACTTCATTTAAATCGTATTCTCTTTCAAATTGTTTCAGTGCCATTCGGCTAATGCTACAACGAGTGCTGTGTTTAAAAATTACAATAGGCTTAACACTAGAATTAGACTCAATATCAGCTAACTGTGTTAAATTTGTAAGAGGAATCCAGTTCACTTTTGAATCTGATTGTTTTTCTGCATCAGAACTTCCGAAAATATTAGATAAAAAACTCATTTTGTCTTGATTTATGACCTTTTGACATAATATTTTAATTTTTTTTCAAAATAAACGTCATTTTGTCTGTTTATATGTAATGGAATGTAATTTGACCATTGTCTAGCAAAGTTAATTATTCTTATAAATAATAGTAACTAAAAAATTAATAAAGATGAATATAAATAAATTTACCATAAAATCTCAGGAAGCCATTCAGCTTTCGCAACAATTGGCGCAGCGTAATGAGCAACAACAAATTGAAAATGAACATATTCTCAAAGCAATTTTTGAAGTTGATGAAAATGTAGCACCTTTTTTATTGAAAAAATTAAATGTAAATGTGCCTTTATTTCTGCAACTTTTAGACAGTCAAATTAAGAGTTTTCCTAAAGTTTCTGGCGGAGAGCTAATGTTTTCTAGAATTGCAAATACCACTTTGAACGAAGCTGAAATTATTGCTCAAAAAATGAACGATGAATACGTTTCGATCGAACATTTAATTTTAGCTATTTTTGATTCTAAAAGTAAAGTTTCACAAATTTTAAAAGACCAAGGCGTTACAGGAAAAGGATTAAAAGCTGCAATCGAAGAATTGCGAAAAGGTGAACGAGTAACGTCGTCTTCGGCTGAAGAGAATTATAATTCATTAAATAAATTTGCAAAAAACTTAAACGAATTGGCTCGTACTGGAAAATTAGATCCTGTGATCGGCCGTGATGAAGAGATTCGACGCGTATTGCAAATTTTGACTCGTAGAACTAAAAATAACCCCATGTTAATTGGAGAGCCAGGAGTTGGTAAAACTGCGATCGCTGAAGGTTTGGCGCACAGAATTGTTGATGGAGATGTTCCTGAAAATTTAAAAGATAAAATTGTTTTCTCACTAGATATGGGTGCTTTGATCGCAGGAGCAAAGTACAAGGGAGAATTTGAAGAACGGTTAAAATCAGTAGTAAAAGAAGTTACTGCTGCCGAAGGCGACATTGTTTTATTTATTGATGAAATTCACACTTTAGTGGGAGCAGGCGGTGGAGATGGCGCTATGGATGCAGCTAACATCTTAAAACCAGCTCTGGCTCGCGGAGAGTTAAGAGCTATTGGTGCGACTACTTTAGATGAATATCAAAAATATTTTGAGAAAGACAAAGCGTTAGAACGTCGGTTTCAGAAAGTATTGATCGATGAGCCAGATACTGAAAGTGCGATTTCAATTTTACGTGGAATTAAAGAAAAATACGAAACGCATCACAAAGTTCAGATTAAAGATGAAGCGATCATTGCTGCTGTCGAATTATCGCAACGGTACATAACGAATCGATTTTTACCAGATAAAGCGATTGACTTGATGGATGAAGCTGCCTCGAAATTGCGTATGGAAATTAATTCAAAACCCGAAGAATTGGATGTTTTGGATCGTAAAGTGATGCAATTGGAAATTGAAATTGAAGCCATTAAACGCGAAAATGATGAGTCAAAACTAAAAGGACTTCGATTGGATTTAGCCAATGTAAAAGAAGACCGAAACGAGATTTATGCCAAATGGAAATCTGAAAAAGACATCGTGGATGGTATTCAGCAGGTAAAACATGAGATCGAAGATTTTAAATACGAAGCGGAACGTGCAGAACGTGACGGTGACTACGGAAAAGTAGCTGAAATTCGTTATGGAAAAATCAAGGAAACACAAGAACGTTTGGAAGCATTGCAAAAACAATTACAAGAATTTCAACAAGGTAGTTCTTTAATAAAAGAAGAAGTAACTCGCGAAGATATAGCAGAAGTTGTGGCTAAATGGACCGGTATTCCAGTTATGAAAATGCTACAAACCGAACGCGAAAAATTATTGCATTTAGAAGATGAATTACACAAACGTGTGGTGGGTCAAGAAGAAGCAATTGAAGCGGTAAGTGATGCTGTACGCAGAAGTAGAGCGGGATTGCAAGACATGAAAAAACCAGTTGGGACGTTTTTATTTTTAGGAACTACTGGAGTGGGTAAAACCGAGCTTGCCAAAGCTTTGGCAGAATATCTTTTTGATGATGATAATGCGATGACTCGTATTGATATGAGCGAGTACCAAGAACGTCATAGTGTAAGCCGTTTAGTTGGTGCGCCTCCAGGATATGTTGGTTATGATGAAGGCGGACAATTGACAGAAGCTGTTCGTAGAAAACCGTATTCTGTAATCTTGTTAGATGAGATTGAAAAAGCGCATCCAGATACTTTTAATATTTTATTACAAGTTTTAGATGAAGGTCGTTTAACGGATAACAAAGGGCGTTTGGCTGATTTTAAAAATACCATTATCATCATGACGTCTAATATGGGTAGTCAAATTATACAAGATAAATTTGATAATAGTAAGGGTAATGTTGAAGCTGCATCTGAAGCGGCAAAAGTGGAGGTTTTAGCTTTACTAAAACAGACGGTTCGTCCGGAGTTTATCAACCGTATTGATGAAATTGTTTTGTTTACACCATTGACCGTCGCCAATATTACAAAAATTGTCGGTTTACAATTAAAAAGCGTGACCAAAATGTTAGCGTTGCAAGGCATAACGATGGATTCAACTCCACAAGCAGTTGCCTATTTGGCCGACAAAGGATACGATCCGCAATTTGGAGCCAGACCTGTAAAACGTGTAGTGCAACGTGAAGTTTTAAATCAATTGTCTAAAGAAATTCTTTCGGGCGCCATTACCACCGATAGTATTATTTTGCTAGATGCTTTTGATGGTCAATTGGTTTTTAGAAACCAAACGCATACAGTTTGAAATTAATTTTAAGTACTCAGTAGTAAATTGAAAAAAGGTGCAAAATTTAATTTTTGCACCTTTTTTTTATATAAATTCATCGTAGCTTTTTGTTAAAGAATTGTTTTATCTATTGATGGTGGTACGGTTCGTTTTTTAAAATTGTAAATCCACGATACAATTGTTCTATAAAGAACAAACGTACCATTTGATGCGAGAACGTCATTAAAGACAGTGATATTTTTCCTTGGGCTTTATTGTAAACTGCTTCTGAAAATCCGTACGGACCGCCAATTACAAAAACCAGAGTTTTTACTCCAGAATTCATTTTCTTTTGCAATTCGTCAGAAAATCCAACGCTCGAAAAATTTTTACCGTTTTCATCTAATAAAATCAACTGATCAGTTGCCGCTAATTTGGACAAGATTAGTTCGCCTTCTTTCTCTTTTTGTTGGCTTTCAGACAAGTTTTTTACATTTTTAATATCTGGAATAATATCAAGATCAAATTTGATATAAAAAGACAATCGTTTGCTGTAATCATCGATTAAAGTTTGCAACGCTTTATTATCGGTTTTACCAATGGCAAGAAGCTTAATGTTCATTAAATTTTATTTTTTATTGGAATAGACAGTTTTAAAATGTTCTACAGTAGGAAAAGGTTCGTAATAATGATGCAACAATTCTTTCCATTGTAAATAAGCTGATGATTCTCTAAATCCTATGGTATGAGATTCTAAAGTATTCCATTCAACTAGTAAAAGATACTTATTATCTATCTCTAAACATTTTTGTAAAGTATGACTTAAATATCCTTCGACAGCACTAATATATTGACTTGCTTTTATAAAATCCAATTCAAAATCTTTTGTTTTACCTTTTTTTACAAAAAGTACGACGCCTTCTAAAATCATAAATTATAGTTTTGAAATGGAATCTTCAAAAGTTTTGAAGCGTTGATCTAAATCTTTTATTAATTGTTTTTTGACTGATTTTTCTTTGATGAAACTATAGTTGATGCTGTTGTATACGTATTTTTTAATATCTTCATAACTCACTTCAGGATAGCGTTTTGCGAGTAAAACAAATTGCTCTGTTATGTTTGTTCTTAAAATTCCAGCATCGTCGGTACTGATTACAATTGGAACATCAAATTGTTTGTAAAGCGAAAACGGATGACGGTTTTCTTTTACTTTTAATATGAATTCATTACTGACTAAATTTATTTCAATTGGAATGTCATTTTTAGACATATATCGTAATAATTCGTATGAATTCTTCTCATACGCAATAGCAACACCATGCCCAATTCGATTTGCTCCCGCAATATGAACCGCAGCATTAATGTGCCACGTTAAATCTTCAGGCTGCACTAAGCCAAGCGTTAATTCGCCGGCATGCAAAGTGTATTTTACGTTTGGAAATTTTGTGTGACAATATTTAAAGAAAACCATGTGTAACCAATAATCTTGCATCGAAGTAGCGCCATCTTCTGGCGAAACAATGTTCACTCCAGCAATAAGATCGCTAGAATCGGCTGAGATAAATGCGATCACCAAGTTGGTAAATAAATCGACAGGTTCCATAAAACGCAACACGAAATTTTGATAACGCATGGTAAATTGCTTGTCGTCAATTTTTAGGTCATGGTGTAATTTGGCTACGAAATTCTGATTAAAATCTTTTGCATACGATTGAGCGTTCTTTTTTTCAATAGAATTGAATATCTCTTCTAAAAGTTTAAAAACTTTCTTTTCGTCCTTCGAAACTGCAGCTTCTCGAAGTTGTTTATCGTAGAGCTTGAGATCAGCTAAATCTAGATCGTGCGGAATTGTAGACAATTGTGTTTCGATGTAACTCAAATTTTCTGCAATAGCTCTATTTTTTAATTCCAGTAAACCATTCGGAAAGCTACCGTCGAGAGTTGTAAAAAATTTATCAAAGGAATCAAAAAATAAATCATCGGATGGAACTGATCCGTTGTAATCTTTTACCGACCACGTTTCTAGAATTTTTTGCTGATATGCTTTAAGTTTTCCTTCTTTTTCTAAAGAAGAAAATAAAGACCAATTACCTCTAATTCCTTTTGATTTAGAAACGTCCATCGTTTCTAAATTTACATAAAAATCTTCTTTAATTGCTTTTGCTAATAAAGGCTCTGCATAAATAGAACCCGAAAAATGATGGTGTAGGTCACCTCCCTTTGGCATTTGCTGAAAAAATGCAGTTAATTCGACTTCTTTAGTCCTAATTTTAGTTAAATAGTCAGCAGTCGATTGAGCGAATGTAAATTGAAAAAAAATAGAAAAAAATAGAGTAGCAATTAATTTCATATAGCACGTTTAAAAGTAAATAAAAAATATTTACAGTTAGCAAAAGTACTTTATTTCGCGCAATTTTAAAAGAAGCTCGGTTGTTGGCGTTTTAGTTTGATAGAATATCGCTATTTATTTTATCAATCTTGTCATTCAATATAAAATTTAAGATTCAAAAATATGCAATCTTCTTCTTGCTGCAGCTGAGAAGTATCCAACAAAAATTCACCAAATTAATCGAAATTTGGTGATAGGCTTTACCATTATCGGAGAAATTTATCGTTCCTAGAAAGACCAAGATAGTTCTAAAATCAACATCAAGACTACAGTTTAGAAACTTCAATTTCATTGGCTTCTTTAGCTTTTTTTTCTTCTTTTTCCTTTTGAAGTTCTTGTTTTTTAGTGGTCAGTAAACTTCCTAACATCATAAAAACAGTACTTAAGACAATGACTTGAATTATTAAAGATTTATTCACCAAAGGAATTTTTAGAATGGGATCTAAACTTAAAAACAATAATATCGTAATTAATCCACGAGGTGCGACAAACAATAATGGCATCAATGGAATTTTTGATAAATACAACTGTATGGCACGAAGAGAGTAAATAATTAATACAATGACCAATGCCCAAATAACCGTGTCTGGATTTAATATTTCAGAGGTTTCTAGCAAATAACCAAATAGTAAAAAGAATAAAGAGCGTACTACAAAAGCAGCTTCTATATTTAATTCCTTAAATTTTTCGACCTCTTTCGTTAATGAATCAGGACGGAATCTTTCGCTCCACTTGAAACGCTTCAACTCATCAAAATTATTAATTGAGAGTCCAAAAATAAGGATAAATAGTAAAGCTGGTAAGTGATACATTTTTGATATCTCGTAAATTAAAATAATCAACAAAATAATTGGAACAAACTTAATATGATGGTCAATTTTATTCAATAAAAACGAAAGCAGTAGAGTTGCTAAAAACGAAACTACAATGATAATTAGCATCTGCAATAGGAAAAATCCGAAAGTAGCTGCACCAAAATCAGTATTATACAAAACGAAGTTAAAAAAAATCACACCAAAAATATCAGATAAACTACTCTCATAAGTAACAAATTCCCGTTTTTCTGAGCTTAAATTTCGAACACTAGGGATTGCTATTGAACTACTAATCACACAAAACGGAATAGCACTACATAGAGATGCTTTAAAATCATAGCCACCATAATAGTGAAAAAGGTACGCCAAAATAATAGCCATCGTTACTACGGGTAAAAATGCTCCCAAGGATGATTTTTTAATCAAACTAATTTTTGATTCGTTTAACTCTAATTCCAAAGATCCTTCTAAAACAATTAAAATCAGACCGATAGTTCCTAAAATGGGTAATACCATAGAAAAATCAGGAAGATCAATAAATAGTAAATCAGTTACTTGACGAACAACCCATCCTAATAAAAGCAATAATATAACTGATGGAATTTTAGTTTTAGAAGACGTCAAATCAAAGAGATAAGCGACAAGTAATAAAACGCAAAAAGTAATTATAATAGTCATAAATGAAATTTAAAATTTGAGTGGTTCACTTTTCTTATTCAAAAAAAAGTTTAAAAAAGCATGTAATATAATACATTTGAAACTTAATATAATACTTTTTCATCATTTTGGACTAAATATTTTGCTTGTAATTCCCTTTGCAAATGATTGTTTGACCGCTATTTTACTCGTATTTATTTTATAGTTATCACTTTATACTTGTCATTTCTTTTAAAAATTTTACTTTTGCCTTTCTAAAATTGAAAGAACTCTCTTTCTTACAATTGCCTGAAAATTGCAATTAATAATAATAAAATCTTCCAGAATTAAAACGAATGAAGCAATACTTTAAGTTATTTGATTTTACTCAGAAAGTAGACTATAAAATCGAGATTTTAGCAGGTTTAACGGTTGCAATGACTATGATTCCCGAATCGTTGTCTTTTGCTATTCTAGCTGGTTTTCCTCCACTTGTTGGTTTATACGCTGCTTTTATAATGGGATTGGTAACTGCAATTTTTGGTGGTCGTCCAGGTTTGGTTTCTGGTGGAGCAGGAGCTACGGTTATTGTTTTAATTGCATTAATGAAATCACACGGTTTAGAGTTTGTTTTTGCCGCTGTAGCATTGGCGGGAATTATCCAGATTTTAGTCGGATTATTTAAGTGGGGTAAATTTATAAGATTAGTACCGCAACCCGTGATGTTTGGTTTCGTAAATGGTTTGGCAATAATTATTTTTATGTCACAATTAGAGCAATTTAAAACTATTGTTAACGGTCAAAGTGTATGGTTAAGTGGCAATCCGCTTTATATTATGGTCGGCTTAGTTGCTTTAACAATCGGCATCGTTTTCTTTTTACCTAAGATAACAAAAGTAATTCCTGCGTCTTTAGTGGCGATTTTAGTAGTATTTGGCATCGTATTAGGTTTTGGCATCGAAACTAAAACTGTTGCCGATATCGCTTCAATAAGTGGCGGTTTTCCACCTTTCCACATCCCTAATATTCCATTTACGTTAGAAACTTTACAAGTTGTTTTTCCGTACGCTTTAATTATGGCTTCTGTTGGTTTAACCGAAGGATTGTTAACATTGAATTTGGTTGATGAAATTACAAAAACTAAAGGAAATGGAAACAAAGAATGTATCGCTCAAGGAAGTGCTAATATTTTAAATGGTTTCTTTTTTGGAATGGGAGGTTGTCCAATGATTGCCCAAACACTAGTTAATCTTTCAGCAGGTTCACGAGCTCGCTTGTCGGGAATTATTGCTGCTCTCACTATCTTAATTATTATTTTATTTGGAGCTCCTATAATCGAGCTTTTACCCATGGCTGCATTAGTGGGTGTGATGATTATGGTAGCAATTGGAACTTTTGAATGGATTAGTTTTAGAGTTATCAATAAAATGCCAAAACACGATATTTTTGTTGGGGTTTTGGTTGCCATCGTGACTGTATTTCTGCATAATTTAGCTTTAGCAGTTTTAATAGGAGTAATTATTTCGGCTTTAGTTTTTGCTTGGGAAAGTGCCAAACGCATTAGAGCTAAAAAGTATATTGATGAAAAAGGAGTGAAGCATTACGAAATTTACGGTCCATTGTTTTTTGCATCTACAACTGCTTTCGCAGAAAAGTTTGATGTAGTTGGAGATCCCAATGAAGTTATCATAGATTTTGCAGAAAGTAAAATCGCAGACATGAGCGCTATAGATGCCGTTCATAAAATTACCGAACGCTATGCAAAAGAGAATAAAACAGTACATCTGCGACATTTAAGCGAAGACTGCCGTTTGCTATTACGCAATGCAGGAAGCATTATTGAGGTCAATATAGTAGAAGATCCAACCTATAAAGTAGCAATAGATTAGTTTTAAAAAAAGAGCTTGAAATTTCAAGCTCTTTTTTTAGTTTTTAATTTGACCAATGGACCCATTTTCGTTGGGAATTAATTCAAAAATAAATTTTGGAATTAAATTGGGCTCGATTCTATGAGAAACGTAAATTATCGCCATACTGCTTTCTTTAACTAATAAGTTAATTAATTGCGTAACAAGCGCTGTATTTGAATCATCTAAACCTTCAACGGGCTCGTCTAAAATTACCAGTGGTGGGTGTTTTAAAACGGCTCGTACGATAAGAGCCACACGTTGTTGCCCGATGGAAAGCCGAGTAAATATTTTATTTTTCAAATGACTCATTTTAATAACCTCAAGCCATTGCGAAACCACAATTTTTTGGTGCGTTGTTGGTTCGATGTATAAACCAATTGAATCAAAGAATCCAGAGAGAATCATTTGTTCCAAAGTATGATTTTTTTGAAATAAATCCATCATCGCTGTAGAGAAAAAACCAATGTTTTTTTTGATATCCCAAACACTTTCACCGCTTCCTTTTTTTGTTCCGAACAAATGTAAATCTTGACCGTAACCCTTGGCATTGTCACCATTTATAAGTGACAAAATAGTGCTCTTTCCGGAACCATTTGGACCAATTAACTGCCAAAAATCACCTTTATTAATTTCCCACGAAATACTATTTATAATTTTTCGATCTTCGTAACTGACCGAAACATGGTTTAGTTTTACTAATGGATTTGACATGGGTTCACCAACGTCCAAGGACTCAGGAAGAAGCGTCTTGGAAATAGAAGATTCTTTTATCTCGGAAGAATCAATAGGATGGAACGTGAATGAATTATCGATTATTTGCGCTTTGTTCGATGTAAAAGAAAACAAATCACTTTTGCGATTTACAATTTGAATAATGATAGTATGCTGCGCTAATTTGGTTATCGCTTCTTCTAAATTTTTTCTAGATAGTTGATCTAAGTGATCTAAAGGATTATCAAATATTATAAAATCTGGTTTCTGCGCGATGCAGTGTTTTAAAAATTCTTTTTTGCGTTCTCCAGATGAAAAGGTGCGCAATTTTCGTGCAGAAGTTGTCGAGGCGATACTATCATACTGATATTCTCTTTTAATAAACTTTTCGATTGCTAAGTCAGAAAATAACAAACCTTTTAAATTTTTTAAAAAGTAAAGTTCTGCAATAGATTCTCCTTTTACAATTTCATCAATAAAACTCTTCTTGTCGACTTGATTGGAGAGTAGCAATTCCCAATGAGAATTATAAAGCATTTGTGTTTGATTTTTTAATTCGGAATTTTTTCGATTACAACGGCATTGTCTTCAAGATCAAAATATGTACAAGTCATTTCGACAATATCGATACGCCATTTATTTATTCCACATTGTGCTGCTTGATTGCAAAAAGAGAAGTAATCGGTCTCACCATCCTGATGCATAACTAAAAACTGAATAAAGCGTTCCTTATTTACTGTCGAACTAATGGCTATTTCATTATATTTCTCTTCGGTAGAAGCGGTAAAGTTATTTACGCCATAATATTCGGTACAACCATCTTTAACGAAAGTGTCATAGCCTTTAACTCCTAAAATTATTAAATCTTGAATGTAATTTGGAAAATCTGCGCCTGTCTTTACTTTAGCATGCGACTCTTTGATTTGATCTATTGTAAACATAAATTTCTTTTTTGTTGACCTATAAAAGTAAGTAAATTTTTCATTTTTCGATATTTTAGATTGGTAAGAAAATCTTAATTAGATATCAATATTAAGTATACTACTTCAAGACGTGAAATACTCTTTAAGCAAAGATTAAAATTTACATGTATTAGACTTTATTTTTGCTATAATCTTTAGGATCAAAATCGTACCAATAACTCAAAAAGAGAATTGACTATTTTGCAGTTACTTAATTACTTTAAAGCGCGATAAAATCGTCTGTTTTAGGAAAAACGCTCAAGGCTTCAATTATAATTTCAGGAGTTGGTGTCGCTATTTTTCTCAATTTAGTATCCATCCAAGCACCATCAACCGTAATTACGGCACATAATTTTTCATCATTGTAAAATTCATGTACAATAGACCAACGAGAAGCGTCTGCTTTCATTTTAGACATTTTGGTTTTCATGACAATAACATCCGAAAGGTTAATTTCTTTTCTAAAAACACATTCTTCACGAAACAAAATTGGTCCAAAATGTTGCGTTTGCATGACGCGTAATGTCAGTCCTAATTGTTCTAATATTTCTACACGATGTTGTGCTCCAAAGTCATAATAAGCACTATGGCGTAAATGAAAATTAGGGTCTAAATCGGACCAACGAAAAGATAATTGTTTGCTGAAAGATGTCATTTGTCGTATTTAAATTAGTTAAGTCGCGATATTTTTAAAAGTAAATATCGCCGCAAAACTAAGAAATTGTACCGAAGATACTTTATGCAATCCCGATTTTAATATAAAATTAGTATGTACTTTAATTAATAAAAATGTATCGATCGGAATGAAAGATTCAATTTCATAAAGTAGTTAGAAATAGGATCGTTCACTTCTGACAGCTCTAAAAATTACTGACAAAATGCAAAAATGTCAGTCTGTCAGTATTTGGGAAGCTTTGCTACCATTCAAAACTGACAATTTATTAATGTTTTTTATATTGGCACAAAGATTGACTTAGGCAAGAAGAGATCAAAAATTATTATCAAAATTAAATATATAAAAAATGGGTAAAATAATCGGAATTGATTTAGGTACGACAAACTCTTGTGTTTCTGTAATGGAAGGAAATGAGGCAGTGGTTATTCCTAATGCTGAAGGAAAAAGAACTACACCATCTATCATCGCTTTTGTTGAAGGTGGAGAAATTAAAGTAGGAGATCCTGCAAAAAGACAAGCGGTAACAAATCCTACTAAAACAATTGCTTCTATTAAACGTTTTATGGGACATAGTTTTTCTGAAGTTCAATCAGAATTAGGTAAAGTTCCTTACAGTGTTGTAAAAGGAGACAACAATACGCCACGTGTGGATATTGATGGTCGTTTATACACTGCACAAGAATTGTCAGCAATGACACTTCAAAAAATGAAAAAAACTGCTGAAGACTATTTAGGTCAAACAGTTACTGAAGCAGTTATTACTGTTCCTGCTTACTTTAATGATGCACAACGTCAAGCTACGAAAGAAGCTGGAGAAATTGCAGGTCTTAAAGTTATGCGTATCATTAACGAGCCAACTGCTGCGGCATTAGCTTACGGATTGGATAAAAAAGGAACTGATCAAAAAATTGCTGTTTACGATTTAGGTGGAGGTACTTTTGACATCTCTGTTCTTGAATTAGGAGATGGAGTTTTTGAAGTATTGTCTACAAATGGTGATACACACTTAGGTGGAGATGATTTTGACCAAGTTATTATTGACTGGTTAGCTGACGAATTCAAATCGGAAGAAGGAATTGACTTGCGTTTGGACCCAATGTCATTGCAACGTTTGAAAGAAGCTGCAGAGAAAGCAAAAATTGAATTGTCTTCTTCTACAGAAACTGAAATCAACTTGCCATACGTTACGGCTACCGCTTCAGGACCAAAACACTTAGTTAAAAAACTATCTCGTTCTAAATTTGAGCAATTAGCAGCTACTTTAGTTAAACGTTCTATGGAACCAGTTGCTAAAGCATTAAAAGATGCAGGTTTATCTACATCTGATATTGACGAAGTGATCCTTGTAGGAGGTTCTACTCGTATGCCAAGAATTGTAGAAGAAGTGGAGAAATTCTTTGGTAAAAAAGCATCAAAAGGAGTTAACCCTGATGAAGTTGTTGCAATTGGAGCAGCTATTCAAGGTGGAGTTCTTTCTGGAGATGTAAAAGATGTATTGTTATTAGACGTTACACCTTTATCTTTAGGTATCGAAACAATGGGTGGTGTATTGACTAAATTAATTGAGTCTAATACTACTATTCCAACTAAAAAATCTCAAGTTTTCTCTACTGCAGCAGATTCTCAACCAACAGTTGAAATTCACGTATTGCAAGGAGATAGAGCAATGGCTGCTGATAACAAAACGATCGGTCGTTTCCATTTAGATGGTATTCCACCAGCTCCAAGAGGTGTTCCACAAATTGAAGTAACTTTTGATATTGATGCTAATGGTATCATTAAAGTTTCTGCAACTGACAAAGGAACAGGAAAATCTCATGACATTCGTATCGAAGCTTCTTCTGGATTAACTTCTGAAGAAATCGAAAAAATGAAAAAAGATGCTGAAGCTAATGCTGATTCAGACAAAATCTTAAGAGAAAGAGCTGAGAAATTAAACGAAGCAGATAGTACTATTTTCCAAACTGAAACTCAATTGAAAGAGTTAGGAGATAAAATTACTGCTGACCACAAAACAGCTATCGAATTTGCTTTAACTGAATTGAGAATGGCGCACCAATCTCAAGATCTTGAAGCGATCCAAAAAGGTTTAGACAATGTTAATGCAGCTTGGAAAACAGCTACAGAAGCAATGTATGCGCAAGGTGACCAAGGTCAAGGAGCTGCTCAACCACAAGGAGATGCACCACAAGGTGATAATGTTGAAGACGTTGAATTCGAAGAAGTTAAATAATTTCTTAGATTTATAAATAGAAAGCCGAGTTAGCAATAACTCGGCTTTTTTTATGACCTTTAGTGAAATTCTATTCTTATGATACAACTTAAAGATTATATTCGTGACGTTCCAGATTTTCCCAAAAAAGGAATCTTGTTTAAAGACATTACGCCACTATTAAGTAATGCCAAAGCCAGAAGAGAATGTTTGCATATTCTAGCAAATTCTTTAAAAGGACAACGTATTGACAAAGTAGTAGGAGCAGAAAGTCGTGGTTTTTTATTCGGAATACTATTGGCGCAAGAACTTAATGCAGGTTTTGTTCCCATTAGGAAACCCAATAAATTACCGTATCAAACATTATCTGCATCGTACGAACTAGAATATGGTTCGGATCATCTGGAAATTCATACCGATGCAATTCAAAAGGGTGATAAAGTACTGATTCACGATGATGTTTTAGCCACAGGCGGAACTGCAAAAGCAATGTGTGAATTAATTGAAAAATTGGGAGGCGAAATTGTTCAGTTTAATTTTTTAATGGAACTTTCTTTTTTGAATGGAAGAGAAAAGATAAAGGATTACCCGATTTTTTCGGCTTTTACCTATTAAATGATATAGGATTTTAAAGTTATTACCGTTTTTCATTTTAATGAAATAGAAAAGTTCACACACACATTATGTGTAATATTTATATAATAAAAAAATTTAAAAAACTGACTAATAGTGTTTTAAGATTTATTTTAAAAAAAATTCTCTTTTAATAAAACCAAAATACACTTAATGCCGTAAATGTCTGTATAACTTAAAAATTTAATTATGAAAACTAGAAACATTTTAACAGCAGCAGTATTTACATTGGTAT
Organism: Flavobacterium sp. TMP13; assembly: GCF_050847115.1. Lineage (NCBI taxonomy): Bacteria > Pseudomonadati > Bacteroidota > Flavobacteriia > Flavobacteriales > Flavobacteriaceae > Flavobacterium > Flavobacterium sp. TMP13. The sequence continues at coordinate 3,103,639 of NZ_CP193656.1, read as the reverse complement.
TCGGAGTAAGTTCATTTGCTCAAAAAACAGTAATGGTTGGAGGAGCAGCAATGTACCCAACTAAAAACATTATCGAAAATGCAGTAAATTCTAAAGATCATACTACGCTAGTTGCAGCAGTACAAGCAGCTGATTTAGTAGAGACATTACAAGGAAAAGGGCCTTTTACGGTTTTTGCTCCAACAAACGCAGCTTTCGAAAAATTACCTGACGGAACAGTATCTACTTTACTACAGCCAGAAAATAAAAAAATGCTACAAGGAATTTTGACTTATCATGTAGTATCTGGAAAAATGAATGCGCTGGATATTGCTAAAGCAATCAAAATGGGTAAAGGTAAAGCTATGTTGTCAACAGTAAGTGGCGGTACTTTAACTGCCTGGATGGATGGAAAAGAATTATATATTAGTGACGAAAGCGGAAACAAAGCTAAAGTAACAATTGCAGATGTCAATCAGTCAAATGGTGTCATTCATGTAATTGATGCGGTTTTGTTACCTAAAAGTTAATTTGAGTTTGAATACAAAATAATTCCAAAACTATTTTTAATTCCAAAAAGCTGTAACAGTACATGTTACAGCTTTTTTTTATTTAAAAAACATCTAAAAATGTAATTATGAAACATATACAAAAAATTGTATAACTAAGTCAATGGACAAAAAGAAGAACTTTGAATTATCAAAATCGAAGTATTGCAAACTGCTTTATAAATATAATTTTAAATCGGATAAAATGAAAAATATCAATCTTAAAACAGCAAAAATGGAAGCCTTGTTTAATGGGCTACAAACAAGTTTTGGAGGCGTTTTGTCTTCCGATGAAAAAGAATATTCATTAGATCTTTCTTCTCCTTTATGCGAAGGAAAAATAGAAGGGATGACTTATGAAGAAGGAATTTCATACGTGCAGTTTGATATAAGGTTTAACGAAGCAATTTCATTTCATATTAATTCGTCTAAAACTTCTCCAATTATTTTTACCTATTGCTCTGAAGGCGCTTTAAATCATCGTTTTGACAAGCAAGAACAAATAAATACCGTATCAAAATACGAAACAGCAATTTTAACTACTAACAATGTAGAGGAAAATGAATTGTATTTTGCCAAAGATAAAAAAACAAAAGTGTTATTAATTTTAGTGGATACTAAAGATGAAAAAGCAGTTTCAACAAATGCATTGCATGAAATATTAACACAAACTTTTGCTGAGCCACTATCTGATAATGGAAATTTTATTCATTTGGGCGCACCTAATTTTAGAATAGCCGAAAAAATTGAGCAATTGAACGCGGTGAAACAAACAGGATTAGTTCGTAATTTGTTGAAAGAAGGTATTTTTAAAATCATATTAGCGTTAGAAATTGAACAACACTCTCAATTGGGCAACAAAAATATTTTTAGCGAGTCTACTTGTTTGAGTTTAAGAGATATTGATGCAATTAAAGAGTTGTCTCAACTGATTAAGCAACAACCGGACGAATCATTTTCAATTAAATTTTTATGTCAGAAATCGGGCTTATCAGCTAATAAATTGCAAGAAGGTTTTAAATTGGTTCACAATCGAACAGTAAATGATTTTATCACAAATACCCGTATTGAGAAAGCCGAAAGCTTAATGCGCAATTCAGATTTAAATATTTCTGAGATCGTTTATAGCATTGGTTTTAGTAGCAGAAGTTATTTTTCTAAAATATTTAAGGAAAAATACAACTGTAGTCCAAAAGACTACAGATACAGTCAAAATTCGCTAGCTATCACAGCCTAACATACCTCTGAATTTTCGATCAAAAACAGCTTTTATTGGAAAGCTGTTTTTTTAGTATCATTTGGTTTCATATAAAAAAAGTAAAATTTAATAGCAATCGTAAAGCCTACTAAATAACCTGAAAAATTTATATTTTAACTCAAAAGAAAAAAATTAAAAATGGTAGAAAATTTTTAAATAAAAATTTAAAAATAGATTTTATAAAGAGTCGTTTATAAGTTCTTTTTTTTATTTTTGAAGAGTTTCTTATAAAAAGTTAAAAAACACCCTATTTCAGTCAAAAATTTTTTCATTTTTTACGAAGTAGGTAATTACTGAGTTACATCATTCATCTGAAAACAGCTCCCATCTAATTATGATTTTAATTGTTGACGATATAGAGGCAAACATAATCGCCCTAAAAAAAATTCTTGAACTGAACAATCTTGAAGTCGAAACGGCTACATCAGGAGAGGAAGCGTTGAGAAAAATTTTAAAAACCGAGTATTCTGTAATAATTATGGATGTGCAAATGCCAACTATGGACGGTTTTGAAGTAGCAGAAATTTTGGCGGGAAATCAAAAAACCAAAGATATTCCCGTCATATTTTTATCTGCAGTCAACAAGCAAAAAAAATTCATATCAAAAGGATATGAAACCGGTGGAGTAGAATATATAACTAAACCCGTTGATCCGGACTTATTGATCTTGAAAGTCAAAACTTTTTTGAAAATTTACAACCAACAAAATGAACTAAAAATAGTCCGTGATTTGCTGTCAAAAGAAATTGAAATTCGTAAAAAAGACCAAGCAAATCTAGAGAAAATGGTGAGTGCGAGAACCAAAGAACTAGTTTTAAAAAATGAAGAATTAGAGATGCGTAATCATGAATTGCAGCAATTTTCTTGGGTTGTTTCGCATGATTTAAAAGAGCCCGTTCGAAAAATTCAGATTTTCATTAAAATAATAAAAGAAAAATTTTTAGTTAAGGAGGAAAAATCACTTGATTACATTGACAGAACCATTCGATCTGCTGAAAGAATGCAAAACTTAATTACTGATTTACTAGAATATTCGCGCTTATCCTCCAACGTTCCTCCAGAAGAAACCGATCTTAACTCAATTGTAGATGAAGTGGTTACAGACTTTGACTATTTAATTGATTCTAAACAAGCGGTGCTTCAAATTGACGACTTGCCAACACTTACGGTAATTCCGAGTCAAATGCGACAAGTTTTTCAAAACCTTATCGGTAACTCTCTAAAATTCGCAAAGAAAGATCAAGCTCCTTTAATTACAATAACTGCTGAAATCATTGCGGAAAAATCTTTTGAAAGTGCCGTTTCTGAAAATGGAAGGTATTGCAGATTAGAAGTAAAAGACAACGGCATTGGTTTTGACGAAAGTTATATTGATCGTATTTTTATGATTTTTCAGAGTTTAAACGATCGTAGCGCCTACGAAGGAACTGGAATTGGATTAGCGATTGCAAAAAAAATAATTGAAAAACACAACGGTCTCATAACTGCAAAAAGTGCGTTAGACGAAGGAGCAACTTTTGTAATTATTTTACCTTTGAATGACGAAATAGTTTTATAATACCACTTATCCCCAAAATTCATGAACGGAAATTTTAGAAGAAACGTTTTAATAAGCTCGGCAGTATCAGTACTTATATTATTGATTAGTTCAACTGCTTCGTTTATTAGTATTCGAAGCCTATTAAATAGTAATAATCTAGTCAATCGCACTCAAGATATAATTTACAACTTGAATGAGGGAAATTCGCTAATGCTCGAATCACAAACCAGCATGCGAGGTTACTTGGTTTCAGGTAAAACTTCTTTTTTAAAGAACTACGAGTTAAATGAGAGTAAGGTAGACTCGTTTTTTAACGTTGTTGAAGAATTAACGCTAGACAATCCTGCACAACAGAAACGTTTACTGCAGTTGAAACCATTAAGAGACCAGTATTTCCGCTTTTTAAATCGAAAGATTATAGAGAAAAAAAATGGAGCAGAGTTTTTAGCTTACGATCTGGATGCTGGTCAAGAATTAATGGCTAAAATTAAAGGATTCGTAAAGCGCATCGAGAGCGAAGAACAAGGTCTTTTAATTGATCGAATCGAAAATTCTGAAGAATATGGGAAATACAGTTCATTATTAATTATTATCGCGTTTGCTATTGCACTTTTTATTAGTGTTATATTTTTAATTCGTATTTTAAAAGATTACGAGCAAAGACTTGAATTGCAAAAAGAACTTCAGAAAAAAGAAGAAGAAACTGCGTTGCGAATTGAAACAATTAGCAAAGTAGCGACACAAATTGCCGAAGGAGATTATGAAATTGAAGTAGAAGAGAGTAAAAGCGATACGTTAGGTAGCGTAAGCACTTCTCTTAATAATATGGGTAAATCTTTAGCTACCTCCTTTAAGTTATTAGGTGATAAAGAATGGTTGCAAGCTGGTATGGCCGAATTAAATATGGTGATGCTGGGAGAAAAATTAATTGATCCGTTGTCTGATGATATTATTAAATTTCTTGCCGTTTATACCAATAGCAGCGCTGGCGTATTATATTTATTAGAAGGAAATGTTTTGCATGCAACTTCAGGTTACAGTCATATCGCAACTCCAGAGCGTCAAAAATTTAAAGTAGGCGAAGGATTGATTGGTCAAGCTGCCGTATCAAATAAATTGCTTGAACTTAAAGTGATTGACGATAGTGCCATTCAAATTTCATATGCGTTGGGTAAAATTAAACCAAAACATATTGTTGCTTTTCCTGTTAGAGATAACAAAATTGAAGGAGTTATTGAATTAGCAAGTATTAATGGATATACTGATATAGAAATCGAATTTTTAAATGAAGTAGCCAACAATATTGGTATTGGGTTGCGATCTACAATGAATCGTAAGCGCTTAAGTGATCTATTAGAGGAAACTCAAGCACAATCGGAAGAATTGCGCATTCAGCATAGCGAAATGGAAGCTATAAATGCAGAATTAGAAGCACAAACTGAAAAGTTACAAGCGTCTGAAGAAGAATTGCGCGTGCAACAAGAAGAGCTGCAACAAACCAATGAAGAGTTGGCAGAAAGAAGTGTTTTATTAGAAGAGAAAAACAGTGAAATTCAAAAAAAATCAGAGGATTTAGAGATTACCACACGTTACAAGTCGGAGTTTCTAGCAAATATGTCTCATGAGTTGCGTACTCCTTTAAATTCAATATTATTACTGAGTCGTTTGTTGTCTGAAAATAATGATGACAATATGAATGAGGAACAAATTGAATTTGCAAAAGTGATTCAAAGCTCAGGAGATGGATTGCTGGGCTTGATTGACGAGATTTTAGATCTTTCTAAAATTGAAGCTGGTAAAATGGAACTGGAGTTCTTAGAAGTTTCTACTCAAGAAATTGCGAACACCATGAAGAACTTATTTTCTGAAGTAGCCAAAGAAAAAAGTATAGGTTTTGAGATTAATGTTGACGAAGCGCCTGCTGTTATTAGAACTGACAAAATGCGTTTAGAGCAAATTCTTAAAAACTTAATTTCAAATGCTATCAAGTTTACCGCAAAAGGTCTGGTTACATTTGAAATTAAAGTAGATCCAACTAATAAAAAAACAATTTGCTTTGTTGTTACCGATAGTGGAATTGGAATTCCGCTTGCCAAACAACCTTTGATTTTTGAGGCTTTTCAACAAGCAGATGGCTCTACCAAACGTAAATACGGAGGAACTGGTTTAGGATTATCGATTAGCCGTGAATTGACTAAACTATTAAAAGGAGAAATTAAACTAAAAAGTACTGTTAATCAAGGAAGTGAATTTACTTTGTGTTTACCAGTTTATGGAGATAAAGGACCAAAAAAGAAGAAAAAAGTTAAACTAACTGAAAAAGAGATAGTTATTTCAACAGCTGATAAGCCCTTTGAAAGAAAGTACTTAAGTACCGTAATTCCAAGTGAAATAGCAGATGACAGAGAAAACTTAATTCCAACAGACAAGGTAATATTAATTGTCGAAGACGATATTAATTTTGCTAAATCGTTATTAAAATTTACACGCGATCAAGGTTATAAAGGAGTTGTAGCTGTTCGAGGTGATTACGCTCTTAATTATGCATTAATTTATCGACCAATCGGAATTTTGTTAGACGTAGAATTACCTATGAAAAGCGGTTGGGAAGTGATGGAAGAATTAAAAGGAAATGTGCAAACCCGTCCGATTCCAGTTCATATTATGTCTTCACATAAATTGAAGCAGGAAAGTTTACTAAAAGGCGCTGTTAATTTCTTGCACAAACCGGTTGCATTTGAAAGTATTCCTTCGGTTTTTGAAAAAATAGAGCAAATTATCAATAAAGAATTTCAAAAAGTTTTAATTATTGAAGATAATCCGCAGCATGCGCAAGCATTGGCTTATTTCTTAGAAACATACAACATCAACTCCGAGATTAAAAGTGAAATAGGAGATGGAGTGAACGCTTTAAAAGATCCAGAAGTAGAATGTGTAATTCTAGACATGGGAATACCGGATAAGCAGGCCTACGATATTTTAGAAGGTTTGAAGAAAACACCTGGATTAGAAAATTTACCTGTTATTGTTTTTACAGGAAAGAGTTTGTCGATGAAGGAAGAAGTGAAAATTAAAAAATATGCGGATTCTATTATTGTAAAAACAGCCCATTCGTACCAAAGAATGCTAGATGAAGTGTCTTTATTCTTGCATTTGGTAGAAGAAAATAAAGACAGCTCGAAAGTTGCTAAAAAATTAAATTTATTGAATAATATTCTGAATGGTAAAAAAGTATTAATCGTTGATGACGATGTGCGAAATATTTATTCATTAACTAAATCGCTGGAGGTTTTTAAAATGAATTGTATTAGCGCAATCGACGGCAAAGAAGCTTTACAAATGTTAGAAGAACATCCAGACGTTGATATTGTATTACTTGATATGATGATGCCAAATATGGATGGCTACGAAACAGCAGAACAAATTCGTAAGAAATCGCACTTCAAAAAACTGCCTGTAATTGCTGTGACAGCAAAGGCAATGCAAGGAGATCGAGAAAAATGCATTAAATCGGGCGCTTCAGATTACATAACAAAACCTGTAGACATCGATCAATTGCTTTCGTTATTGAGAGTATGGTTATACGATAAAATTAACTAACTATTTGTTACAAAATGACTAAAAAGAGAATTTTAATTATTGATGACGACCCAAGAAACATATTCGCATTGACGGCTACATTACGTGCGAAATCATTCGAATGTATTTCTTGTTTAAGTGCAGAAGAAGCATTGAAAATATTAGAATCAGAAGATGTATTTGATGCGATATTAATTGACATGATGATGCCCGAAATGGACGGTTATGAAGCAATTCCATTAATCAAAAAAATACCGGCTAGAAAAGATGTTTTGCTTATAGCAGTAACGGCTCAAGCAATGGTTGGTGACAAAGAAAAATGTTTAGCAGCAGGAGCAGACGACTATATTTCGAAACCAATTGATGTAGATAAAATGCTCGCTGCCTTAGATACGATTTAAAATGATAGAAGATATAGAGTTAGAAGCACTCATTAATGACGTGTATGAACATTACGGATTTGACTTTGGAAGCTACTCAAAAGCTTCCTTAAAAAGACGTGTGGACAGGCTTTATCAAATGGATGGCTTCAGTCACTTTCATGAATTTTTATACAGAATTCGCTCAGATGAGAATTATTATAAACGAATGGTCGAAGAAATTACGGTAAATGTTACTGAAATGTTTCGCGATCCTTCTTTTTTTTCTGTTTTAAGAAAAGAAGTAATTCCGTTGCTGGCAACCAAACCGTTTATTAGAGTTTGGCATGCGGGCTGTTCGACGGGAGAAGAAGTTTTTTCGATGGCTATACTGCTTAAAGAAGCAGGCTTGTTGCATAAATCACTTTTATACGCAACAGACATCAACGCAAGTGTCTTAGAAACCGCAAAGAAAGGTGTTTTTCCTTTGCGAATGATGAAACAATATTCGGAGAATTATTTAGCCTCTGGAGGTCAAGAAGATTTTTCTTCGTACTACAGTGCTAATTTTAATATTGCAAAATTTGATTCTGATTTGTCAGAAAAAATGGTTTTCTCGCAACACAGTTTGGTTTCAGACAACTCGTTCAACGAATTTGATTTGATTTTATGTAGAAACGTGTTGATTTATTTTGATAACAATTTGCAATCAAGAGCTATAAAATTGTTTGATGATAGCCTAGCAGTTTTAGGTTATTTGGCTTTAGGTTCTAAAGAAACTATTAAATATACTTTAGGAGATAGTAAATTTCAACAGCTCCGGAAAGAGAAAATTTGGAAAAAAACACAATGAGATCACGATGTAAATTGTTAATAATGGGAGGTTCTGCAGGTAGTTTGCAAGTATTGATTAAAATACTTCCGCAGATACAGCTTCCTATTCCATTTGCTATCGTAATTGTTGTACATCGTAAAAATACAGCTGATACAATTTTAGAAGACTTAATCGCTTTTAAAACGTTTATTCCATTACAGTATGTTGAAGATAAATTACTAATTGAACCTGGCGTCATTTATGTAGCACCTTCTGATTATCACTTGTTGTTTGAAGATAAAAATACAATTGCATTAGACGCTTCAGAAAAAGTAAATTACAGTCGTCCAAGTATTGATGTTTCTTTTGAATCGGCGGCTTATATGTTCAAACAAGAATTAGTAGGCATTTTACTTTCTGGAGCGAACGCAGATGGTACTATTGGTTTACAAATTATCCAAAAACAAGGAGGTATCACTATCGTGCAAAAACCAGAAACTGCCGAAATACCTTATATGCCAGATTTTGCAATGAAAAATTCTGATCCCGACTTTGTCTTCGACGAAGATGAGATTATTAATTTTTTAAATTCAAATCTTTAACTAACAATAATATCGTGCTTAAAAAGCAATCCTTTTACTTCACTTCTCGCAAATAATGCTTTCTTAAGCTTTGTCTTTCCTGGATCAATTGTAAAGTTGTAACTCGTGCTAAAATCTGCTTTCGAGGCATTTGCTTTTCTAAATTCGGCGCGATACAAATCACAGTGGTTAAATGCTAAACTGGATAAATTAGTATCCATAAAATCGACTGCAACTAAGCTACACTTAAAAAAAGTGGCATTACTTAGGTTTAAACTATAAAATTTCGAAAAATCTAGAGTAGAATTTTCAAAATGTACTTCAAAAATAATGCGATCACACATAGCAAAATTAACATCTACAATATGACAATTTTTAAAAGTAACCGTTCTAAATGAAACGTGATTCACTCTGGCTTCATTAAAAACGCACCGATCAAAGACACAATCAATAAAGCTTAAAGCTTTAAAACTACAAGAAGAAAAATTACAATTATGGAATGTACAGCCTTCAAATTCTTTAAAATTTAAATCTTCCTCGTTATAAGTAATATCGCTATAGTTTTGGTCAACAATATATTCAGACATGGCTTTTGTTTTTGTATACTGAAATTTGCATAAAAAAAATGTTGGAACTTTCGCTCCAACATTTTTATATAAAATCTTAAAAAATTACTTTGCTAACAATTCTTCAATTTTAGCTCTAAGAGCATCGCCTCGTAAATCTGTTGCAACTACCTTTCCTGATGCATCTAATATAAAAGTTGCAGGAATAGATTGTACACCATATTGAGCAGCAATTGGTTCATCCCAAAACTTTAAATTTGAAACGTGTGTCCAAGTAAGTTTGTCTTTTGCAATAGCTTCTTTCCATTTTGCAGCATCTTTATCTAAAGAAACACCGATAATGTTAAGACCCTTTTTATGCAAATCGTTATATATTGCAACAACATTAGGATTTTCTTGTCTGCATGGTCCACACCATGATGCCCAAAAATCAACAATTGTTACTTTACCTAAACTTTCTTTAAGAGATACTGTTTTTCCCTCCGGATTAGGAGCAGAAAAATCTGCTCTTCATTGAGGGCTACCAACAGCTGGAGCAGAAGCACCAACAGCAGGCATTTTCATTTGACCGATACTTGTTTTAACAGCAGTACCTGGTTTAGTGTTTTTAATAGATTCATCCAATCCATTGTATAATTTCTCAATAGTAGCAACGTCAGCTGATGGATCGTTTAACATACTTTGAATAATTAATACACTGATAAATGATTTTGGATGAGACTCAGCATATCCAGCATATTTTGCTTTAGATTGTGTAGCTGATTCTTCTTGTATTTTCATGAAGTCTTTCATCAATCCGTTGATAGTCGCAGTATCTTGAGATTGTTGTGCTTTTTGCATTACTTCCATGTTTTTCTTTTGAAAATCATTGGCTTTCTTTTGAAGCACCATCATCTCATCATTAAATTTTACATACTCATCATTGTTGTAAGTACCAGAAATTTTAGATTTATGAATGCTGTCTTTATTAACTACGATGTTAATTTCACCACTTTCAAGGATAAAAGGTACTTGTCCGTTTAAACTTTCAAAATTTAAAACGTGAAAAGCTGGTTCTGTAACTTTACCTTTAATCTCAAATTTACCATTTTCAACTTTTACAGTATCTAAGTTTAAAATTGCTTTCGTAACCGGATCTTGTGTTTGTAAAATAACTGTTTTTCCGTTTTCTACTCCTGTAGCAGTACCTGAAATTATGTATTCGCCTTTACCAACTTTGCTGCAAGAAACAACGGCTAGGACAAGCGATAAGAATAAAATAGTTTTTTTCATTATAATAAATTAGTTAATTGATTTTATAGAGCAAATGTATCTAAAAATACAAAGTAGAAAAATTTTTGAAACCTAAATTTTTGTTATAGTTTCAGTACTTTTTAAGTATTTGTTTTTGAATAACTTAACAAAGGTTTAAAGTCATTTTTTGCTTATACGGCAAGCGAAAATGTATAATTTAAATTGTCATTCAAAAAAAAACACCCATAAAATGAGTGTTTCTTGTATGATTATACGAACTAAACTTTAGTCTTGGTTGATCTTTTTTCTCCAAGTAAAGCTATTCAAAATGTGTCTTTTAGCAAAACGACCTGGCGAATCTGCATTGACCATTTTTACGTACGTTGCTTTTGGAACACTGATGTATTCGTAAACACTTCCGTTAGAAAAATCAATAATTAAACGACCTTCAACAAATTTATAATCTTTAATTGTTGCCGTTGCAATCGTCTCTGTATATTCTGGTAAATTTGCTTTAATCGTTTCAGGATTAATACTTACCAAAAAGTGGTATGCTTCGATAATAGCTTTACTTTTATCTTCTGCATCTTTTAAACCTGCAGCGTCTCCTTGAAATTTATCAGGATGAGATTCTTTCATCGCATCACGATAGATCTTTTTTAAATCTTTTAATTCAGCCGTTTTTTCTACGTTTAGTAACTTGCGGTATTCAACAATTTTTTTCATAAATAAAGATAACTACTTGTCTGTATTTAAAAATGAACTGATTTAGTTCAAATCGACAAATTTTTTGCAAAGGTACACTTTTTTTTAACTTTTCAGAATAGAGCCAAAATATATTCGGTTATTTCTATCACTTAAAACTTTAAGTACTACGTTTTATTGCTCTGGCTTCATATTAGCCTTATCAAAATTTCTAGATTTTTTTGGGTATTTATTATAGCTAATGTCGCTTGGGTTCTCTATAACGGTCTTAATTGTAATTACATCACCTAATTTAAAATTTGATGCTGCCACTTTATAATCCAATAAGAATTCGCCACAAAAAAAATTATTATTTTCATCTTGCTCTAGAATTCCAGTGTAAATTCCTTTTTTTAGCATTTTTGGATCTATCTCTTTCGACATTGTTTTTGTATTTTAATATGAAGGAGCAAAGGTAATCATTTTGAGATTGCACGTTTGTTTTAAAGCATTCTAATTATATTTGCACATGCAAAAAAATTTCAGACCCAGTCCAAACTCCTTCAAAAATACCTTTTGTATTTTTAATGAAGTTTTAATTGACGAAATAAACGGTCTAAAAATTCAGTTTGAAAGTAAAGCAGGAAGTGCTTATTATTACACCGAAGAAGGAATGTATCGGCAATCAAATCATTGGGGACGATTAGCCAATAGTAAATGGAGGTTAATCGCTTTAGATCCAGAAACAGATTTTAAATATAAAATTGGTTTTGCCAAATGGACTTCTTTTTTTCCTGATAACAACGAAGATAGACTCTATTATATCGAAGCTGATCTGCTAAATAATACGGTCACGTATCAGCATAAAAATAACCCAGCTTATGATAATAAAGCAATTTTACGAACCACTTTTGAAACCACTAAGCGAATCAAACAAATTCGGAACTTACAGCAATTGACTTCTTGGGCAAAATATTTTGACTATGATGACATTCAAGAATTGCGTACCCAAATAATAAACGAGCTTATTTTTACACAAAAAACTTTAGAAGATATAAAACGAGAAATATAATGGGTAGAAATAACGAAAGAAATATTAAAAAACACAACGACAAACTGCACAAAGCGCAAGATAAAGTCAAAAAAGCAGCAGCAGATCGTAAAGAAATGCTGAAACAGATTGTTAAAAAGCACAACGAAGACACTAACACAACAGAAAATTAATTATAAATATATGGAAAGCGATAAATTCTCAGCCTTAAAAGAAACAGTACAAGAAATTATTGACTTAATTGCTACCAAAGATTTAAAGACGGCGAATAATAAATTGGTCGAAGTAAGTGAAGAGTTAGACGAATTACTTGATTTTGCTGAAGAAGATGAAGATCTAAGAGAAATTAGTAAATATCAAGTTTTACTCAATCAATTGCACCAAAAAATAAATGCAGCCGAATAATCTATTTACGCGACAGAAAATATGTTACTGCGACACCGGTTTATTATATGAACAATGTTGCGGCTTGTACCATACTAATAAAAAAGCTCCTACTGCTTTAGCATTAATGCGTTCGAGGTATTCTGCATTTGCCTCTCATAATGCAGATTATCTTATGGAAACTACATATGGCTCTGAAAGAAAAAATTATTCAAAGGAAGCTATTTTAGAATGGTCAACTGCCAATGAATGGATTTTGTTGGAGATCATAAAATTCACCGAAAATACAGTAGAATTTAAAGCCTTCTACACTGATGAAAATCAGGTAAAGCAAATCCACCATGAATTTTCTACTTTTATAATGGAAAACGCACAATGGTACTTTTTAAAAGGCGAATAAACGATTTTATTGTAATTCAAAATTGCTTTTCTTTTAACTAAAAATTAGTAAACGTTCTTTTTTAACTCAATCTAAATGAAGTAATTTTAGAAGTATGAAAAACGAACACAAAAAAGGTTTTTATTTTAAAACATATGAGGCACCTTTCCAGTCTCCGTTTGAAAAGCTTTTTGGTATTTTCAAGGAGTTAATTACCCATACTTCGGGTGATTTTGACGAAGCAATTAGTTGGCTTCGCGAACTGGATGTCGAATATAAATTGACCGATGAGAATTATACTATCAATGATTTTATTGAAGATTTGAAGAAAAAAGGCTACATCAAAGACGAACTGAAAGAGGACGGAACAAGCGGAATTGGAATCACCGCTAAAACGGAACGCGCTATTAGACAACAAGCTTTAGATCAAATTTTTGGTAATCTAAAACGTTCTGGATCTGGAAACCACAAAACGAAATATTCGGGAAGTGGAGACGAACATACGGGCGAATTTAGAGAATTTCATTTTGGTGATGGTTTAGAGCGAATTTCTTTAACTGAAAGTTTGAAAAATGCCCAGATCAATAATGGTATGGACGGTTTTAAACTAACTGAAAATGATCTCGTGGTTGAAGATGCGCAGTATAAATCGCAAATGAGTACCGTACTCATGATTGATATTTCGCACAGCATGATTTTATATGGTGAAGATCGAATTACCCCTGCCAAAAAGGTAGCGATGGCACTGGCCGAATTAATTACGACTCGTTATCCCAAAGACACCTTAGATATTCTCGTTTTCGGTAACGATGCGTGGACTATTGCTATTAAAGATTTACCGTATTTAAAAGTGGGACCGTATCACACCAATACTGTTGCAGGTTTGCAGTTGGCAATGGATATTTTGCGTCGTAAAAGAAATACAAATAAACAAATTTTTATGATTACTGATGGTAAACCAAGTTGCGTAAGAGAACGCGATGGTTCGTATTATATGAACAGTAATGGTTTAGATGAATACATTGTTGACAAATGCTACAATCAGGCGCAACAAGCTCGAAAATTACATATACCGATTACCACTTTTATGATCGCTCAAGATCCATACTTGCAACGTTTTGTGAATCATTTTACAGAAGCAAACCAAGGAAAAGCATTTTACACCGGATTAAAAGGTTTGGGAGAAATGATATTTGAAGATTACGAAACCAATAGAAAGAAAAAGATTAAGTAATGTTACTTAACTTACTTAAATACAAAAGTTAGGATAAAATAATTGTAAATAAAAATAAATATTGAAATCTTAAATTTATCAAATTTTTCAATCTTTAATATAAAGTAAAACATGAAAATAGAAAACATAAATACATTCGGCGAACTAAAACAATCAGGATATAAAAGCCAATCTATTAAAGATGAATTGCGTTACAACTTGCGTGAAAAAATCAAAACTGGTAAATCAGCTTTTGAAGGAGTTCATGGCTTTGAAAATACTGTTATTCCAGAACTGGAACGCGCTATTTTATCAAGGCATAACATTAACTTATTAGGACTTCGCGGCCAAGCAAAGACACGGTTAGCTCGAAAAATGATTGACTTGTTAGATGAATACATACCTTATGTTGAGGGTTCAGAAATAAACGACGATCCGTTTCATCCAATTTCGAGATTTGCTAAAAATTTAATTGAAGAAAAAGGGGATGAGACTCCTATTAAGTGGCTGCATCGCTCAGAACGTTTTTCTGAAAAATTAGCTACTCCAGATGTAACTGTTGCTGATTTAATTGGGGATGTCGATCCTATTAAAGCAGCCAATCTTAAACTATCATATGCAGATGACCGCGTGATTCACTTCGGAATGATTCCGCGTGCCAATCGTTGCATCTTTGTAATTAATGAGCTACCCGATTTACAAGCGCGAATTCAAGTGGCTTTGTTTAATATTTTACAAGAAGGAGATATTCAAATTCGTGGTTTTAAATTGCGCATGCCTCTGGACATGCAGTTTGTGTTTACAGCTAACCCAGAAGATTACACCAATAGAGGAAGTATAGTAACACCGTTGAAAGATAGAATTGGGTCTCAAATTTTGACCCATTATCCTGAAAGTATTGCAATTGCACGGACCATTACAGAACAAGAGGCTAAATTAGACAAACACCAAAGCGAATTAGTATATGTTCCAAATCTAGCTAAAGATTTATTAGAGCAAATTAGTTTTGAAGCTAGAGATAGCGAATACATTGATAATAAAAGCGGCGTAAGTGCCCGTTTGAGTATTACTGCTTTTGAAAATTTATTAAGTACTGCTGAACGTCGAGCGTTAAAAGCAGGTGCAGATCATACTACATTGCGATTGTCTGATTTTATGGGAATAATTCCAGCAATAACAGGAAAAGTAGAATTAGTTTATGAAGGAGAGCAGGAGGGAGCAGCCACGGTAGCACAGCACTTAATTGGTTCTGCTATTCAAACACTTTTTCCAGTGTACTTTCCAAAAATTGAAAAACTAGAACGACCAGATGCAAAAACACCGTATACTGATATTGTAGAATGGTTTTTTACAGAAAGTGGATTTGAGCTTTTAGATGATGCTACAGATGAAGAGTATCAAAAAGTATTGGACGACGTTTCGCCTTTATCTGCTCTACTTAAAAAATATCAATCAAAATTGGATGAAAAAGAATTATATTTTATGAAGGAATTTGTACTATGGGCATTAGTAGAATATAAAAAATTGAGCAAAGATCGTTTTGCGCAGGGATACGAGTTCAAAGACATGTACGGAAGTTACATTAGTAAATTGTAATACTTTAGAATTTATAAAAAAAGCGAGGGAGTCAAATTCCTCGCTTTTTTTTATGTTATTTTTAAGAGCTGCAAGACAACATCGAGCATCCTACTTTAGATCGTGCCCAATCGGGACGTTTGGCAAACCATTTTTCAAATTCGGGTTGTTCTTCATACGGTTTTCTCAATACGTTAAATAATTCAGCAATTAATGAGTAATCGCCTTGATCTGCAGCATCAATACTCAATTGCGACATGTAATTGCGTAACACATATTTCGGATTGATTAGATTCATTTTTAAAATCCTTTCCGCATCAGAAAGGGTTTCAGATTGTAGGAAAGTTAAATATTCAGCAAACCAGCTCAACCAAGATTCGAGAATCCTTTCTTTTATTTCTTCTGGTTTGTAAAAAGAATCTCTTATGACTTCAAAACATTCATTAACCGAATCCGTTTTGCTAATCCGATTTAAATTTCTGAAAAAAATCGTCATATCCGTTTCTGATAACTGTAAATTATCCTCTAAATTTTTTATAAATTTAGAAGAATCCTCACTTGATGTAAATAAACCTAATTTACTAAACATCATTACTTTGTATTCGGACTGATAATCTTCTAAGAACGACTCTAATATTTTTTCTAGAGTAGCCGCATCATTAATTAACGGAAATAAAGAATTTGCCAACTGGTATAAATTCCATTGTGCTACGCTAGGTTGATTTCCAAAACGATACCGTTTATTTTGACGATCGGTAGTGTTTGGAGTCCAATTTGGATCGTAATCTTCCAACCATCCATATGGTCCATAATCAATTGTTATTCCATGAATGGACATGTTATCGGTATTCATAACTCCATGAACAAAGCCGACACGCTGCCATTCTAAAATCATTTTTCGAGTGCTATCTGCAACGAATTGAAAGAACTGAATGTAACTTTGCTTTGAATCTCCTTTTATTTCAGGAAAATAATATTTAATAGTGAAATCGGTTAACTGCTTTAAATTTGTCAACTCATTTCGAGCTGCTAACATTTCAAAATTTCCAAATCTAATAAACGACGGTGCAACACGAGAAACAATAGCACCTTTTTCATATTCTGCATTTCCATCGTACAACATATCTCTCAAAACAGAATCACCAGAAAGCATTAGCGAAAGCGAACGAGTTGTTGGAACACCCAAATGAAACATTGCCTCGGCACATAGATATTCTCTAACAGAAGAGCGTAAAACTGCCAATCCATCTGCAGTTCGTGAATAGGGTGTTTTACCTGCACCCTTAAGTTGCAGCGTAAAGGATTTGTTGTCATGCTCAACTTCAGTCAAGTTTATTGCTCTTCCGTCACCCAATTGTCCGGCCCAGTTTCCAAATTGATGACCAGCGTAACACATCGCATACGACTTAGCGTGAGATAAAACCTCTTTACCAGAAAAAATATTTAAAAATTCCTGCGATTGTAAGTCCGCTAAATCTAACCCAATTAAACTGCTTACTTCTTCAGAAGCATGAACTAAAGTTGGATTTGACGGAATTCTAGGTAAAACGTACGAGAAGCAAGTGTTTTTTACTCGTCTCGTTTCATTTGTGTCTTCGGGATCTGCAGGTAATTCAGCTGTAAAACGATTATGAGTTTTTAAATGTATCATGATTATTATGCTAGTTTATCAATGTACATTTTCTTTAATTTCTGAATCTTAGGGTCGATAACCATAGTACAATAACCAGCTTCTCTATTGTTATTGTAGTAGTTTTGATGTTCTTCTTCGGCTTCATAAAAAACCTCTAGTGGCGTTAATTCAGTCACAATTGGTTGTTCAAAAATAGGTTTAAGTGTGTCAAACAATTCGTTTACAATTTGCTGTTGTTCTTTATCATGATACAAAATTATAGAACGGTACTGCGTTCCTCGATCGGCGCCTTGTTGGTTCAATGTTGTTGGATCGTGCGAGGTTAAAAAGACAAAAATTATTTCTTTGTAAGAAATAATTTCTGGATCAAATGTAACTTGAATTACTTCTGCGTGTCCCGTTCGACCACTACACACTTCTCGATAAGGAGGATTCTTAATAAATCCTCCTGCGTAACCTGATTGTATTGATATTATGCCTTTTAGACGTTGGATAATTGCTTCGATACACCAAAAACAACCGCCGCCAAAAGTAGCAACTTCTTGATTTTTCATAAGATATTTTTTAAGTATTTTAAACTACTGCTACTTCAAATTTAAAACTATTTGATCGGAATTAGCCATAAATTACGTTAATTGAATTATAAAAGTTAATTTATTAAAGGCAAGTTGTTTATATACTAAACTGAATAATCAAATACTAATATCCTGTAGGGAAATAACCAAAAATGTAAGTTTACTATTTAGATTGCAAAAGCTTTAAAGTCGACTAAGATGAGAATTAGAAGAAACTAGCTTTAATTAGAATCACCCTATAAATTTTATAGGGTAAATTATTATATTATTCATAAAACATGATTTTCTTTAATAAATTAAAAATGAATCAAAGTATTTAAAGTTTATAATTGATAAATTCACAATTTTGTAAAAAAGAGATATATTTGTACTCTAAGAGCACTACAACATGAACAATACAGCTATAGATACCAATTTAGAAACCTATTTCAAAAAATTTCGTACCAATATAATAGGTATTGATCAAGAATTTGTTTCTCCGTACGGAAAAAAGCAAATAATTTATACCGACTGGACAGCTAGTGGACGATTGTACAGACCCATTGAAGAAAAATTATTGAATCAATTTGGTCCTTTTGTTGCAAATACACATACTGAAACAACGGTCTCTGGAACCGCGATGACCAAGGCATATAATCATGCAAGAACTATCATTAAAAGACATGCTAACGCTAACCAAGATGATGTTTTAATTACAGATGGATCTGGTATGACGGGCGTGGTTAATAAATTTCAACGAATTTTAGGATTAAAAGTTCCAGAAAATTTAAAGAAATATACTACTGTTCCCGAAGAAATTAGACCAATTGTTTTTATTTCTCACATGGAACATCACTCCAATCAAACTACGTGGTTAGAGACGATCGCCGATGTCGAAATTATTCCTTCGTGTGCCCAAGGTTTATTTAACTTAGAGAATCTCAAAATATTATTAGAAAAGCATAAAGAGCGCCCTTTCAAAATCGCGTCTGTTACCGCATGTTCAAATGTAACGGGCTTACAAACTCCCTTTCATGAAGTTGCCAAATTAATGCACCAGCACAACGGCATTTGTTTTGTAGATTTTGCCTGTTCTGGACCTTATGTTGAAATGAATATGCACCCTGAAGATCCGGAAGCTTATTTGGATGCTATTTTCTTTTCTCCGCATAAATTTTTAGGTGGTCCTGGTACTTCTGGCGTATTAATATTTAATAAAAAATTATATAAAAATATGATTCCCGATTGTCCAGGTGGAGGAACCGTAAGTTGGACCAATCCGTGGGGCGCACACAAGTATATTGATAATATCGAAGAACGTGAAGATGGCGGAACTCCTGGATTCTTACAAGTGATCAAAACAGCTTTGGCTATTGAGCTGAAAGAAGAAATGGGAATCGAGAACATTTTAGAAAGAGAACATGAAATTGTTAATTATGTTTTTGATGAATTAAAATCGGTAGAGAATATTAAGATTTTAGCGGCACAACATCAAGAGCGCTTGGGAGTAATTTCTTTCTTTGTAGATGATTTACATTTTAATTTAGGCGTAAAATTATTAAACGATAAGTTCGGAATTCAAACCAGAGGCGGATGCAGTTGCGCAGGTACTTATGGCCACTTTTTATTGCATGTGGATCAAGAAACTTCGAATAAATTAGTTGATGAAATTGGGATAGGCGATTTGCTTAAAAAGCCAGGGTGGATTCGTATGTCTATTCATCCAACTACTACAAATGCAGAGATCGCTTATGTTTGTGAAAGTATCCAATCTATGGCTGCTAACCACAAAGAATGGACACTAGATTATTTATATAACAAAAATACTAATGAATTTATTCATAAAAGAGCGACTGATTTTGAAGAAAATTTAGTTGCAGGATGGTTTAATTCTTAAGAATTTTAAAGTATTGATATAAAAAAGAGCACCTTAAAAATGCTCTTTTTTTATACTTCATCAATTTTGAATTTTCTTCGCGAAAGAGCCAATAGTTGTTCCTTGTATTAGTATGGAGAAACACACGATTACGTATGTAATGGTTACCCAAACATCTTTATCATACTCTGGTGCGATGGAAAGCGCTAAGGCAATTGATATGCCGCCTCGCAGTCCGCCCCAAGTTAAAATCATTAAAGTATTGTTGTCCATTTTTTCTTTAAAGCGAACGGCAATTGAAGGAATATAAACCGAAATATATCTTGTGATTAGCGTAATTACCAATATAAATAAAGCCGCAATTAATACCAACTTATTAATTTGAATTACCAATAATTCCAAGCCAATTAAAACAAATAAAACTGCGTTTAAAATGGCGTCGATAAGTTCCCAAAATTTATCCACATATTCAGCAGTGGTATCTGACATTCCTTTCTTTTTACTTTTATTTCCTGTAATTAAGCCCGCAACAACCATGGCCAAAGGGCCAGACACATGTGTAAAATTAGCCAAAGTATAGCCACCCATTACTATAGCTAGAGTCAATAAAACTTCGACTTGATAATTATCAATACTGGCAATTAATTTGTAACCGGCATAACCAATAATTGCTCCTAAAATCAGACCACCAATTGCTTCGTGAACAAACAGTTGGGCAACACTTTCAAAAGTAACAGTTGCTCCTGGTTTAGCAATATTTAAAATTGTTAGAAAAATAACTACAGCAACACCATCATTAAATAATGACTCTCCTGCAATTTTTGTTTCTAATGATTTAGAAACTCCAGCACTTTTTAATATGCTTAAAACTGCAATAGGATCTGTAGGTGAAATTAGAGAACCAAATAGCATTGAATGTACTAATGTCACTTCAATTCCCATTAAGTTGAGTACATAATACGCACTTATTCCAATAACCATCGTACTTATTAAAACACTAATGGTCGAAAATAATAAAACAGTTAGTTTTTCGTTTCTAAGATCTTCAATTTTGATGTGAATAGCACCTGCAAATAGTAAAAAACTCAACATTCCTTCTAATACTAATTCGCTAAAATTAATGCTGTTCATCCTTTCCACAATATCATTTTTAAAGACAGGAAAATAATTTCCAGCGATTAAAATAACAAAAGAAAAAAGTAAAGAGACCAACATTAAACCTATAGCGTTGGGCAACTTTAAATATCTGAAATTGATGAAAGAGAATAATGCAGATAGGACAATGAGCACTGAAAATAAGTGAAATAAATCCATGGCGCTTAGGTGTTTTTCACTTTAAGCTCTGAACCTTCTACTAATTGGAAAGTAGCTGACGCTAATTTTATTTCACCATTCGTAGCTTCAATATCAATCAATATTTTTTTGAATAATTGCGTCTTGGTCACTCGACGTTTTTTATATTCTACAACATAGCGTAAGGTATATTCTACCCAATTGTCATTAAAAATTAAAGAAACCATGGATTCTGTCTGTGCATCTTCTAATCTATAAATATTCTGAAGCTTTTTCCAGTTGTCTTTTGACGCTTGAGACAAGTCACCAGCAACGGTTTTACCTGAATTAAGAATAATACTTTCAGCTCTATCATAATTGCTTCCAAACTGAACTGGGATTTTAATTTCATCCCATAAAAAAGGAAAATCACCAGAGTAGTTAAAAACAGGCTCTTTAAAAACGTAACTATTAGCGATCAAAACGATACGACCGTTATATAAATCGCCGTCAACCCATTCGCCAGTTTCCATTAATGTTGTTCGTAACACACCGATATCCATTACGTCTCCTTTTATTCCGCCTAGTTGCACGCGATCACCCGATTTGTAAAAGTTGCCAAAAAGAATGGCTAACCAACCGGCAAAAGAAGCAATTACTTCTTGCAGCGCGAAAGCTATTCCAGCTCCAGCAACTCCAAAAGCGACAGTTAGACCTCCAAGTCTATCACTAAAAATAACCGTCAGTAAAACAATAGTTAAAAAGTAACCAATAAAACTACTAAGTTTATTTGCACGATACTTATTATCGTTGTCTTTAATTTTTGTGAACAAACGGTTTTGCAACCACTTTATCAAAATCCAGATCAAACCGACTCCAATACAAAAGGTTACTATTTTACCAACTGTTGGATCGTATAAAAAATCATTAATTTCCTTTTCCATAATAGTTGATTAATATAAATTAATAGTTCGTAGTTAGTTGTATCTACTTACATAATTAAACGAACTCCACCTAATTCTGATACACGGTAAGAGAACTTGTCTCCAGGTGAACCAATAAACATAAAGTTTTTAGGAATTCCCCATTTCTCCGATAGTTCAGTGATAATTTCTGGTCCAAAAACACCTTGCATTTCGATGAACTCAATATCAATTTCAGGATAAGCTCTGTCTAAGACCTTTATATCAGCTATTAATAAAGTATTTGAAACACCATCTGTATTTACATTAACAACTTTTAATTTTTTAGTAGTTTCATTTCCTTGAACATATTGCATTACTTTATTCAACACTGCGATATCGTCTCCTTTGGTAAAGAAAACAAATTCTTGAGAGTTAATTTTAAGATGCATTTTTGATAAGTATCGATTGCTTAAAACCACCATTTTTCGCAAAGGCTGATAAAAATATTGTAACGCATCAATTAAAAACTGAATAAGAATGGTACGGTTAAGCATAATAGATACAAATACTAAGGCTGGGATAAGGTATTTTATAAAGATATAGAAGGAATCAATATTCAGTTCCATATTACCAAGAAATGCTGCAGCAATGAAACTTACAGCAATTACGACCACAATGCCTCTTGCTCTTTCTGGTCTTGGCAACCTTTTACGTTTAAATTTCAACAACAAATTTCCGAGACCAAACAAGATCATTACGGCTAAAAAGGAAAATGTATAAACACCTGCTAACGACTCAATATGTCCGTTTGTTGCGAATAAAACGGATAAACACAACACTAAAAAACTTATAATAATACGGTAATTGGAGCCACGTTTATTTTGCTTTAAAAAATAATTGGGCAGAATACGGTCCAAAGTCATGCGATTTAGCAAACCTGAAACTCCAACAAAAGAGGTTAAAACAGCGCCACATAAAACAAGAGCAGCATCGACAGCAATTAGACCTGCTAACCACGAACCACCTGTCATATGTCCTAAGTAAGCCAATAACGATTCTTTATGTTCGCCAACTTCAGCAAGCGGAATAATACAGATTAATAATAATGCTATAACGGGATTAAAGAAACTTACAATGGCCCACATATTACGCAAGGTCTTCGGGAAAACACCTTGTTCTTGCTCTTCTACAAAATTGGCAGAACTTTCAAAACCAGATATTCCTAACATTGCTGCAGAAAAACCTAAAAATAACGCAGACATAATGGAACCAGAACTAACTGGCATGGCCCAATTGATGTGAAAAGTATCTAAACCAGAATTAAAAATAAACCAAACAGATGCTAATACTAACAGCGTTAAGGACGCTAAATGTGTGATAAAGATAACTACCGCCACTATCGCCGACTCTCCAATTCCTAAAATAGTTAACAATGTAAAAACAATCAATACTATAATTGTGGCTACCGTGACGTTCAGTCCTTCAAATATTCCGTGTAAATAATGCATTCCTTCTGAAGCCGAAATTACTGCTGTCGCCATATAGGAAAGTACTGTAAGAGTAGCCGCCATAGAAGCTAATCTTTTTGTAGATGTATTTAAAAGTACATTGTAAGCTCCACCGTTTAGCGGAATAGCACCAACAACTTCTCCATAGATTTTTCTGAACATAAATAAAACAATACCAACTACCAACAATGAAATCCAAGCATACTGCCCAGCATATAATATTGTTAATGATGAGACGTATAAACAAGAAGAACTAATGTCATTTCCAGAAATTGCAGTAGATTGCAGTTCGTTTAATTTTTTGTGTAAAACTTTTTTCATTTAGAAAGACAGTTGAGATTTTGTTGATGTCGAGATTAATTGTAAAAAAAAATAGCTCTTATTGAAGTTCTTTTTTTTAGCTGTATTATAAATTTACTTTTATTTATTGGCTTTAACAAAAAATCGTAAAAAACTTTAAAGCACTATTTAAAAATAATTTATAGCAAATACAGCTGTAGAGTTAGATCTAATAATGGGGAAGAAGAATTCGTAAACAATCAGTTTCTAACCGTGAATTTAAGACTATTTACTATTATGTTTTTTATCTCAGCAATTTTGCTTGTAATTATGCAGTAATCGCAAAGCTTCTTCTTGAACCTTTTTTTGAAAAAAACCAGTCCATCCTAACATAAAACCTTTAAAGCCAAAAGCTTGTTGAGCCCAATGCCACATATCAAATGAATCGGTATGCTTGATGATAAGGCCATCTTTAAAAAGAAATTCTGCAGATACTATGTTCACAACTTTTCGATTGCTTTTCTTAAAATTATAAGTAGTTACCCAACGAGCCGTACCTAAAAAGTCATCGGCTTTAATTTTTGATACCTCAATCTTTACTGTTCCTCCATTTTTTGAGAAAAGCATTTGCCACATCTTTAAAACTTCTTCTGCTTTTAACAGTCCAAAAACGGGATCTCTAAATTGAATTTCTGGATGGTAAAATGAAGCCATCTTTGCAGCATCTCCATTTTTAAAAGCATGGTAAAAATCGCTAATTGTATTTTCGTTAGCATTCATATCTAAGCTTAATTTATTTCGTTGAATTTTCTTTATCTATTTTTTACAATAAACTGATTGCGGCAGCGGTTTCAAAAATTTTATTAGTATTGTCATATATCGTCGAAAAATACGTCGATTTATTAATTGCTGTAAAATTTCCAACTTGATTACTGAACGTGTTTTTCTTGCCGCTAATATTAAAACGAATGTCCTGAATATTAGTAGTTTTCAGACGTTTCATCTCTGCAACAGTAAAATTATAGTAAGTGATTGCTTGTCCATTCGTATATTCTCGATAATTTTTGTCTGTACAAAGAATAAACGACACGTCTTTTAAGTCCACATAAACATTTCCAGAAATAATAAAGTTTTCGTCAGTAGTTTTTACAGCTAATTTTAAAATACCACCAGTTTCTGTACTTGCAATTTGAATATTTATTGCACCACTTAATACATAACTGTTACAAATGAATTCCCAATTTGGAGTTGCGCTGTAACTATTGCTTTTATATTTAATAGATTCTTGTGCATTGCAAAAAAGTACAATAAAAAACAGGAGAAGAACTGTATGATTTTTTGAGATCATGATATAAATATTTATAGGTTGATAGTGTTTTTTGAAAATAAGAAAGCCAGTTAAATTTTTAGGTTTAACTGGCTTTTGTAGTATTTAATTATATCAGCTTAAAATTCTTTTCTATCGCTTTTATCATTTCTCCCGCCACATCCTTATTAGTGGCTCCCTCAATTCCTTCTAGACCAGGAGAGGAGTTTACCTCTAATAACAATGGACCTTTTGCCGAACGAATAATATCAACACCTGCTACTTTTAAATCCATTGCTTTGGTAGCTTTTATCGCAATACGCTTTTCTTCAGCCGTTACTTTAATAATAGAAGCTGTTCCACCGAGGTGAATATTTGCTCTAAATTCGCCAGGCATCGCTTCTCGCTGAATAGCAGCAACAACTTTTCCATCAATTACAAAACAACGAATATCTTTTCCGTTGGCTTCTTTAATGAATTCTTGCACTAATATATTCGCATTTAAACTTTTAAATGCGTTAATAACGCTTTCTGCTGCTTTTTTTGTCTCTGCCAAAACCACACCTTTGCCTTGTGTTCCCTCTAATAATTTTACAATCAGTGGAGAGCCGCCAACCATTTTTATTAAATTATCAGTATCCAAAGGAGAATTAGCAAATCCTGTAGTTGGAATTTCAACACCGTGATTTAGTAATAATTGTAAAGAGTATAATTTATCTCTAGACTGTGTGATTGCTGAAGCGGAGTTCAAACAAAATACCTTTAATGCTTCAAACTGTCTTGTTAAAGCGCAGCCGTAAAAGGTCATACTTGGTCGAATGCGTGGGATAATAGCATCAAATTGATTCAAGATAATTCCGCCACGATAATGTATCTCCGGTTTTTTAGCATCTAACTTCATGTAACATTCTTTGATATTCAAAAAATGCATTTCGTGTCCGCGCATTTCGCCCGCTTCCATGATGCGTTTATTGCTGTATAACTCCGGATTACTCGCTAACAAACCGATTCGTAAACCAGATTTTGCTTTTTCAGAATTTTTATATAATTCTTTTAGACTTTCGGTCGTCGGTTGTCCCAAAAGATATTTTTGTTCAGGATCAACCAAAATTCTTCCGCTCATGGCTTCTCTACCTAAAAGCATTCGAAATCCCATAGAATCTCGATTGGTAAGCGTCATTTCAATAGGCCATTTGGTGCTGCCAATTTCTACAATAGTTTGTATTACATATCTTTGCTCACGGTAACCACTAGAACTTTTAACGATCCTTTTGTCTACCAATGGAGCTTCGCAATGAATGATTGTTTTACTATTATTTTGAATTGGATTGATGTCAAATTTCACCCAATTAGCATCATTTTTTATAAAAGGCGCAATGTTAACTGCGTGTAAAGCCGATGTTTTAGCTCCCGAATCTACACGAGCTTTTATCGTAGGAATTCCTAAATCAGGAAACGAACACCATTCTTCACTACCAACGATAACTTTATTTTGTAGCATAAGCTATATAT
Organism: Flavobacterium sp. TMP13; assembly: GCF_050847115.1. Classification (NCBI taxonomy): domain Bacteria; kingdom Pseudomonadati; phylum Bacteroidota; class Flavobacteriia; order Flavobacteriales; family Flavobacteriaceae; genus Flavobacterium; species Flavobacterium sp. TMP13. The sequence continues at coordinate 3,077,051 of NZ_CP193656.1, read as the reverse complement.
TTTACTTAGTTTTTATATCAAAAGTAGCTATTACTTTTTAATAAATAACAGTTTTTGATGAAAGAAAACCCCCGTTATGTTATAAAAACACAACGGGGGCCTAGGCTCTGTTATAAAACAATTTATATTTATTGATTAGAAGGCTCTTCAGCTTTTTTTACGTTTACAGTAAGTTCTTTGTCCTCTTCATTCAAATCGATTAAGATTTCATCACCAACTCCAATTTTTGAAGTGATAATTTCTTCGGCCAAAATATCTTCAACATATTTCTGAATCGCTCTTTTTAAGGGTCTTGCTCCAAATTGTTTATCAAATCCTTTGTCTGCAATAAAAGCTTTTGCGGTATCGGTTAAATTTAATTTGTACCCCAATTCTGCAACACGAGAATATAATTTTTTCAATTCGATTTCAATAATCAAATCAATATCATGTTTCTCTAAAGCATTAAATACAATAACATCGTCAATTCTATTCAAGAACTCAGGAGCAAACGTTTTTTTCAAAGCATTTTCGATAATACTTTTTGAATTCTCATCCGCTTGGGCTGCCCTTGCAGAAGTTCCAAAACCAACTCCTTGTCCAAAATCTTTCAGCTGACGCGCTCCAACATTAGATGTCATAATGATAATAGTATTCTTAAAATCAATTTTTCTTCCTAAACTATCAGTCAAATAACCGTCATCTAAAACTTGTAACATCATATTAAATACGTCTGGATGTGCTTTTTCAATCTCATCCAAAAGCACTACACTGTACGGTTTTCTTCGAACTTTTTCGGTTAACTGACCACCTTCTTCATAACCAACATATCCTGGAGGTGCTCCAACTAAGCGAGAAATTGCAAATTTCTCCATGTATTCGCTCATGTCAATACGAACTAATGCATCTTCAGAATCAAATAATTCTCTAGCTAGAACTTTTGCCAATTGTGTTTTACCAACACCCGTTTGACCCAAGAAAATAAACGAACCAATTGGTTTATTAGGATCTTTAAGACCCGCTCTATTTCTTTGAATAGATCGGGCAATTTTTAACACCGCTTCATTTTGCCCAATAACCTTAGCTTGTATTAGTTCTGGTAATTTTGCCAACTTGTTACTTTCTGTTTGTGCAATACGATTTACCGGAATACCGGTCATCATAGAAACTACATCGGCAACATTATCTTCGGTAACTTCAATTCTATTATTTTTAGAATCTTCTTCCCATTGTTCTTGAGCAATTGCTAATTCTTTTTCGATGCGTTTTTCATCATCTCTAAGTTTGGCTGCTTCCTCATATTTTTGCTTTTTGACTACTACATTTTTCAATTCGCGAACATCTTCTAACTGACGCTCTAAATCTACAATTTGCTTTGGAACATCAATATTTGTAATGTGTACACGTGATCCAGCTTCGTCTAATGCATCAATAGCTTTGTCTGGCAAGAAACGTTCCGACATGTAACGATTAGTCAATTTTACACAAGCCTCAATAGCTTCTGGCGTATAAATCACATTATGGTGATCTTCATATTTCTCTTTAATATTATTCAAAATAGTAATAGTTTCTTCTACCGAAGTAGGTTCAACAATTACTTTTTGGAAACGTCTTTCTAAAGCACCGTCTTTTTCAATATACTGACGGTATTCGTCTAAGGTAGTCGCTCCAATACATTGAATCTCTCCCCTAGATAGTGCCGGTTTAAACATGTTGGATGCATCTAAAGAACCTGTTGCGCCACCAGCGCCAACAATGGTATGAATTTCGTCAATAAAAAGGATAATATCATCATTCTTTTCCAATTCATTCATTACCGCTTTCATTCGCTCTTCAAACTGTCCTCTGTATTTAGTTCCAGCTACTAAACTTGCTAAATCTAAAGTTACCACGCGTTTGTTAAATAAAATACGTGAAACTTTTTTCTGAATGATACGCAAAGCCAAACCTTCAGCAATAGCAGATTTTCCAACACCCGGTTCACCAATAAGCAAAGGATTGTTTTTCTTTCTACGACTTAAAATTTGAGAAACACGTTCAATTTCTTTCTCACGTCCTACCACAGGATCTAATTTTCCTTCTTCGGCCATTTCTGTTAAATCTCTCCCAAAGTTATCTAAAACCGGTGTTTTAGATTTCTTGTTAGACTTATTGGCTGGATTATTAAAATTACCTTCTTTAAGACTGTCATCTTGTCCTGCATCATCGTTATACGATTCATTTCGAGGCAAGTTTTCTAAAAATTCTTCTTCGTTTGGAGTCATATTTAAGTATTGTTCTTTAGCTACATCATAATCTATTTTTAGTTTATGAAGCAACTTGGTTGTGGGATCGTTTTCATTTCTTAAAATACACAACAACAAATGCGCAGTGCTTATAGAGGTGCTTTGAAATACTTTTGCTTCTAGAAAAGTTGTTTTTAGCGCTCTTTCAGCTTGGCGTGTTAAGTGTAAGTTTTTCTTCTCGACGCTAGGTTCGGCGGTTACGTTGGCAGGACTTAGTATTTCGACTTTTCTACGCAAATGGTCCAAATCAACATCAAGGTTATTTAGGATACTAATTGCTTTTCCGTTACCGTCTCGTAAAATGCCTAGCATTAAGTGTTCGGTACCTATAAAGTCGTGACCCAAACGCAAAGCTTCTTCTTTACTATACGTAATAACGTCTTTTACTCTTGGTGAAAAATTGTCGTCCATAATATATTGTTGGTATTGTAAATTTAGTGAATTACTGTTTCAAAAACAAAAACCGTACCCGTCAGGAAACGCTGTCAGCTAATAGACGAAAAAAAAGGCAAAATCTACGTTAAACAGTACTTAATTTATTAACGAGTAGCCAAAGAAAAGTTGTTGATAAAACATTTAAATAAGTGTAGTAAAATAGGCCTAAAAATTTTAAAAATCCGTATATTGGCACGTTTTGAAACTAAAATAATTATTTAATATAACAACTTATGTCTGAAGGAGAAAAGTTAATTCCTATTAACATAGAAGATGAAATGAAATCAGCGTACATCGATTATTCGATGTCTGTAATTGTATCACGAGCACTTCCTGATGTTAGAGATGGCTTAAAACCGGTGCATCGTAGAGTTTTATACGGGATGTACGATTTAGGAGTTTTTTCAAATAAAGCCCATAAAAAATCTGCTAGAATTGTTGGAGAAGTATTAGGTAAGTATCACCCACACGGAGATACTTCTGTTTATGATGCCATGGTTCGTATGGCACAAGAATGGAGTTTACGTTATTTGTTAGTGGATGGCCAAGGTAACTTTGGTTCTGTCGATGGCGATAGTCCTGCAGCAATGCGTTATACTGAAGCTAGAATGCGTAAAATTTCGGAAGAAATAATGGCAGATATAGAAAAAGAAACAGTTGATTTTCAATTGAACTTTGATGATACTTTATATGAGCCAAAGGTAATGCCAACGCGTGTCCCTACCTTATTGATAAATGGAGCAACAGGTATTGCTGTTGGAATGGCGACCAATATGCCACCACACAACCTCACGGAAGTGATTGATGGAACGTTAGCGTTTTTAGATAATAATGACATCGAAATTGATGAGTTAATGAACTTTATCAAAGCACCTGATTTTCCTACTGGAGGTGTAATATATGGTTATGATGGTGTTCGTGAAGCTTTTAAAACGGGTAGAGGACGTATTGTAATGCGTGCGAAAGTTGGTTTTGAAGAAGTAGACGGAAGAGAATGCATCATTGCAACCGAAATTCCGTATCAAGTGAATAAAGCAGACATGATTAAGCGTACTGCAGACTTGGTAAATGAGAAAAAAATAGAGGGTATTGCCAACATCCGTGACGAATCGGATAGAAATGGAATGCGTATTGTTTACATCTTAAAACGTGACGCAACGCCAAATGTTGTTTTAAATACTTTATATAAATACACACAATTACAATCTTCTTTTAGTGTCAACAACATTGCGCTGGTTAAAGGGCGTCCACAGATGTTGAATCTAAAAGACATGATTCACTATTTTATCGAGCACCGTCATGATGTTGTAGTTCGTAGAACACAATTTGAATTACGTAAAGCCGAGGAAAGAGCGCATATTTTAGAAGGTTTAATTATTGCTTCAGACAATATAGACGAAGTAATTGCGTTAATTCGTAGTTCTAAAAACACAGAAGAAGCACGTGAGAAATTAATCGAAAGATTTAAACTTTCTGACATTCAAGCTAGAGCAATTGTAGAAATGCGTTTGCGTCAATTAACAGGTCTAGAACAAGACAAGTTAAGAACAGAATACGAAGAGTTAATGAAGTTGATCGAGCATTTGAAAGCTTTGCTAGCAGATGTAAATTTAAGAACGGCTTTAATTAAGGAAGAATTAATTGAAATTCGTGATAAATACGGAGATGAACGCCGCTCGACTATAGAGTACGCCGGAGGCGATGTTAGTATTGAAGATTTAATTGCTGATGAAAATGTAGTGATTACGATTTCACACGCGGGATACATCAAACGTACCAACTTAAGCGAATACAAAACCCAAAACAGAGGAGGAGTTGGTCAAAAAAGTGCTGGTACTCGTGATCAAGACTTCTTAGAACATATGTTTGTGGCTACCAACCACCAATACATGATGTTCTTTACTCAAAAAGGAAAATGTTTCTGGATGCGTGTTTATGAAATTCCAGAAGGAAGTAAAACTGCAAAAGGAAGAGCCATTCAAAACTTAATCAACATTGAAAGTGATGATAAAGTGAAAGCATTTATTTGTACACAAGATCTTAAAGATCAAGAATACATCAATTCTCATAACGTAATTATGGTGACCAAAAAAGGTCAAGTAAAAAAGACGTCATTAGAACAGTATTCTCGTCCAAGAGTCAATGGAGTTGCTGCAATTACAATTAAAGAAGACGATGAATTATTAGGAGCAAAATTAACCAACGGAGAAAGTCAAATTTTAATTGCCGTTAAATCTGGTAAATTGGTTCGTTTTGAAGAAAGTAAAACACGTCCGATGGGAAGAACAGCCTCTGGAGTTCGCGGAATTACGTTGCAGGACGATAAAGATGAAGTGATTGGTATGGTTTCTGTTAATAAAGACGATATCAATAACACACAACTTTTAGTAGTTACAGAAAAAGGGTACGGAAAACGTAGCAAGATTGTAGATGAAGATGGCGTAGATGTGTACAGAATTACTAACCGCGGTGGTAAAGGAGTTAAAACACTTAACATCACTGATAAAACTGGCGCCTTAATTTCAATTAATGCGGTTACTGATGTTGATGACCTAATGATTATCAATAAATCAGGATTAACCATTCGTATGGCAGTAGATGACTTACGAGTTATGGGGCGTGCAACTCAAGGAGTTCGTTTAATTAACATTAAAGGAAACGATTCGATTGCAGCTGTAGCAAAAGTAATGAAAGATGATGAAGAAGAACTTATTGCCGAACTAACTGAAGGTCAAGAAATAAATGAAGCATCAGAATCAGAAGAATTAGGAGATGAATCTAATGAAACTCCTGAAGCGGAGTCATCTGAAGAATAAAATTTTTAAATAAACGTTGAACATAAATTAAAAAGTATGAAAAATAAAGTTGCAATAATGGCGTCAGCCTTACTAATTTCAGTAGCTAGTTTTGCTCAAAAAGATCAAATTAAAAGCGCTGAAAAATCATTGAAAAATGGAGATGCTCAAGGAGCTATTTCTATTTTAAATGATGCTGAAAACATGATAGTAAACGCTAAAGACACAGAGCAGGCACAGTATTATTTTGTAAAAGGAAATGCATACTTGGATGTAGCTAATAAAGGTGTAGAAGAAGGGAAGTATCTTTCGTTATCTGCAGATGCGTATAAAAAACTATTAGAAGTTGAAAAAACATCTGGTAAGTTGAAGTATAGTAATCAAGCAGCGGCTTCAATTACCGAAATTAAAGGTAAATTGATCAATAGTGCAATTGCTGATACACAGTCAAACAAAAGCAAAGAGGGAGCAAAAAAATTAAATGATGCTTATTTATTAGATAAAAAAGATACTATCAATTTGTATTATGCTGCATCTACTTTTATTAATGCAGGCGATTATGATACTGCTTTGACGATGTATGAGGAGTTAAAAAGGTTGAATTATTCGGGTAAAGGAACTTCTTACTTAGCAGTAAATAAAGTATCTGGAACTGAGGATGGTTTTACTACTGCAAACCAACGCGATATGGCAATTAAATTGGGTACGCACGAAAAACCTACCACTGAAAAAGTACCTTCAAAAAGAGGAGAAATTTATAAAAATATTGCTCTTATTTTAGTTCAAAAAGGAAAGATTGAAGAAGCTAAAAAAGAAATTGTTGATGCTAGAAAAGCAAACCCAGAAGACAGCTCTTTAATTTTAACAGAAGCAAATCTATACTTAGAAACTAAGGACTTCGAAACATACAAAAAATTAGTTGGTGAGGCTTTAGTAGCTGATCCTAACAATGCTGATTTGGTTTATAACTTAGGAGTAATTAGTTATAATGCGAAAAATTTTCCGGATGCTGAAAAATACTATTTGAAAGCAATGGAAATTGATCCAAATTATGCCAATGCATATGTAAATTTGGCAGCACTTAAATTGGAAGACGAAAAACCAATTATTGATGAAATGAATAAATTGGGAACTTCATCTAAAGATATGGCTCGTTACGATGTGCTAAAGAAGAAAAGAGAAGCAATCTTTAAAAGTACCATTCCTTTCCTTAAAAAAGCAGTTGATTTAGATCCTAAAAATGCTGGAGCATCTGAAACTTTATTAAGCGTTTATAGAGCTTTAGAAATGAAAGCAGAAGCTACTGCTTTGAAAGCAAAACTAGAATAAGAATTATTTTAAAAAATATTAAAAAGGTTAAGTTATGTTCGCATTTCTTAACCTTTTTTATTTATTTTTAAATTCGATATGACATCTAATTTCACAAACCTAAAACTATTATGGCTGAGTTACCTAAAGGAGATAAAAAATTACTAAACGCATGGGCTTTTTATGATTGGGCAAATTCGGTTTACACTTTGACAATTGCTTCAGCAGTTTTTCCAATTTTTTACGAGGCTTTATTTTCAGATCGATCGCACTACATATCCGTCTTTGGGTTGAGCTTAAAAAACTCCGCTTTAATAAGTTTTGTAACCGCATTCGCCTTTTTGATGGTCGCTTTTATTTCGCCTCTACTGTCTGGAATTGCAGATTATGTCGGTAATAAGAAGTCTTTTTTAAAATTTTTCTGCTACTTAGGAGCTTTTTCCTGTATCGGTTTATTTTGGTTTAGTCTAGACAATATTTACATCGGCCTACTATTTTATTTTTTAGGTTTAATTGGCTACTGGGGAAGTTTAGTTTTTTACAACTCGTATTTACCCGATATTGCGTTTCCAGAGCAACAAGATCGCATTAGTGCCAAAGGATATTCTCTAGGCTATATAGGAAGTGTTTTATTACTAATTGTCAATTTAGCGATGATTATGATGCCCGACACTTTTGGAATTACAGGTACTAAAGGAGAAGCAGCAATGAAAGCAATGCGTTACTCTTTTATTATGGTCGGAATTTGGTGGATTTTATTTAGTCAATACACATATTATTATCTGCCTAACGGAAATAGAAAAAGTGATGAAAAATTATCCAAAGCATTTATCTTTAATGGATTTAAAGAGCTTAAAAAAGTTTGGGCTCTACTAAAAGAAAATATTGCTTTAAAACGATACTTGGGCGGTTTTTTTGTATCCAGTATGGCGGTACAAACCGTAATGCTTGTTGCTACTTATTTTGGCGCACAAGAAATTGAATGGTCATCTAAAGAAGAAGGAACCACCGGTTTAATAATTTGTATTTTGTTGATTCAATTTGTAGCAGTTCTAGGTGCGCTACTGACTTCTAGAGCTTCAGAGAAGTTTGGAAATATTCCAACTTTAATTGTTATCAACTGCATTTGGCTGGTGTTTTGTGGTTTCGCTTTTTTTATTAGTTTGCCAATTCATTTTTACATCATGGCCTCCGTCGCTGGTTTTGTAATGGGCGGAATTCAGTCTTTATCACGTTCCACGTATTCAAAGCTATTACCCGAAACAAAAGATACAACTTCGTTTTTTAGCTTTTATGATGTCGCAGAAAAAATAGGAATCGTGATTGGAATGTCAGTCTACGGTATCATCGATCAAATTACAGGAAGTCCACGATTAGCTATTGTTTTCTTAGGAGTGTTTTTTCTGATAGCGATTATTTTATTGAGACGAGTGCCAAAAAAAGGCGTTTTAAATTAATAAAACACCTTCACGAATAAATAGTTTGCTTATTAAATTTTTGAAATACTTCCAGATCCAGAGACACTCGTATCTCTTTTTTCGGGATTACCTTTGTATTTTATTGAACCAGAACCTGTGACTCTTGCAGTTAAATTTTCAGAACAAAAAAGCGTTAAATCTCCTGAGCCAGCAACAGTGACTTGTGCAATTTTTGCCTTTAAATTAGTGGTAGTTAGGTCTCCAGATCCAGATAATTTGCTCATTAAAGATTCAGTTGTTCCTGTAATAGCTATATCGCCGGAACCTGCCAAGATAATGGCTGTACTTTGTGCATCTACAGCTAGTTTTAAATCACCGGAACCCGTTAATTTCGCTGTAAAAGACTCTGCTTTAATTGTGTGTTGTGATACCACATCTCCCGAACCTACCAATTCTACTGCTGAAATAACCTCAAAAGGTACTGTGATGCGAATTGTTTTTCCGTTACTTGTACTAATATTGCTATTCTTATCGGTAAAAATTTTCAACACATTTCCCTCAACTTCAATTTTAACATGTGGCAATAAATTATCTTCCCCTTCTAAAAGTATAACTCCTTCTTTTCCAGAAACTAAATCGACATCAAAAAATCCTGCTACTTTTACTTGATCATAGGTTGCAGTCTTTCGCGTTTCAGTAATCAAATTTCCATTTCCCTTAATTTTATTTTTTGAAGACCATTGTGCCTGAGCATTCATTGCTAAAAATAACGTGCAAACTGCAATTAATAGTGTTAACTTTTTCATGTTGATTTATTTAAATTATTGTTTTTTGATTAATGATACATTTCCGTAACTGGATGCAATGCTAAGTTTATTGATCCCCTTTTTTTTATAAAAACCTTGATAAGACTTAGAATTATTAGTTTCATCTTTCGAATTAAATTTTAATTCAGATCCATACTTAAAGTTGCTGTACTTTGTATTTACAGCAAAATCAAATGGATAATTAGATTGAAAACCTAAAGAAATATCAGTGTAAGCAGCATTAATAGTAACATTTGATGCAATGGCATTTATGATTCCAACTTTGATTTCACTATACTTTGCAGTAATTTTAAATTGATCTCTTAACTCGTCAACTCTTAAAGTAAGGTAATTGCTAATTGCATCCAGATTTCGTACCGAATTGATTTTGATTGTACCGTATTTACTTGTGTATCTTAAATTATCTACATTTTGAATGTTCACATCGGTATAATCAGAAAGTAGTTCTAACTTATCACTTGTCGTAATTTGAAAGTCCGAATATTTAGCAATTATCGCCCCTGATTTTATATAGTCAATTTTAGAATCGTTACAGTATTCAATTTGAATTGTATTTTTAGTTCCATTCAATTTTCCTAAATTAATTTTTCCATATTTACAGAAAATGTCTGTGCTCGATTCAGCATTTGAGATCGTAATGTTGCCATATTTATTATTGAGCTTAATCGATCCGTTTTTTGGAATTTTGATCACATAATTGATCTCAAAACTATTAGTACGACTACTATTATTGTTTAAATTTCCGAATTCGGTTTGAGCAGAAACCATCGACTTTAAAGCGTTAATCGTAACATCAATAGTATTAATGCGTTCGTTTACCCAACTTTCTTTGTTTCCGCTTACTTTAATAATTATATCCAAATCAATCTTATCTTCATTCCAAGTGGTTACCGAAATATTACCGTATTTATTATCAATTGTGATTCCTGCATCGGAATTAACTAAATAGGTTTTTTTTATAATTTTTTGCTTGGTAATCGCCCAATTACCAGTGTTGGCTATGGCAAAAAAGGGAAGAAGTATGGTTATAAAAACTAGGTTAAATTGTCTTCTCATGGAGTTCTTCATTAAGTTTTTCATTTTCATCAATTCGTTTCAAAACTTCCTGTAAAAAAGAAATTCGAATTTGAAAATTGCTAATTAGTGCATAAATTATTTGTTTGCTCTCACCATTTTTTTGTAATTCAACAACTATTTTCTCATAATCTGCATCCAAAACTTTCATCTGCTTCAGTGCATCTGCAACAATTTTCTGATTTTCATTTGATTTTTTTTCTTTCAATACAATCAATTGATTTTCTATTAAAACTGTAAAAATAGAATCGGTTCGTTTGGTTTCATTAGAAGCAAATTGCAAGTCATTTTGTTTTTCGACAGGTTGGTAAAACAATGAAAAGCCAATTAAAATCGCGATAGACGCGGCAATGGCAAAAGAAAACGTATAGCTTTTCTTCTTGGACTTAGAACTCAATCGATTCATAAAATCTAAATCATGTTCCTTATTCAGTTCCTTAAAATCCCACTGCGATTCAAATTTCTCAAAAACCTGTTCTAAATTTATTTTTTCCTTTTTCATATATCTAAAATTTATTTTTAGAATTCATTTTTAATTTCGGTATTATAATGGATTATTTTCTTCTTTAAAAACAAGGTTTAGTTATTCTATCTAATTCCTCTAATTTTTTCCGCAAAGTATTTTTAGCTCTATTTAAGGTCGTTCGACAGTTTGCATTGGTAATTTTAAGAATCTCGCTAATTTCTTCATGATCATAACCTTCTATATAAAACAAAGTCAAAACCATTCTATAATTGTCCTTTAAATTTAAAATACTATCAAAAACATTACTTATTTTCAAGCTGTCTAGATCTAAGTTGTCAATGAAGAATGATGCGTCATCTTCAACCTTTTGAACTGTGGTGCCTAAATCTGCTAATTGAAAACGATTGTTTTTCTTGTAAAAATCGATACTATAATTAATTACAATTTTCTTTAACCAAGCTCCAAAAGTTACCTCCTCTTTAAATGTATCAATTTTGGTAAATGCCTTTAAAAAAGCTTCTTGCATTACATCCTGTGCAAAATGTTCATCTTTTACAATGCGATATGCAACATTATACATTGCTTTAGAATATCGATTATACACTTCAAATTGTGCCTTTTGATTTTTCTGTTTACAAAGAATGATTAAATCTTCAATATTTTGACTGTTTATGCTCAAACGATGATTGGTTTATTATATAGACCGTTATTTTTTTTTAATGTTACAGTATTACTGAAAATATTTTTTTAATTATCAATTTAAAATTCAGTAGTTCTTTTTTAACTGCAAAGTATAAAATTTAAATACTCATTTGGTACTATTTTCATTCCTAACTATAAAATTAAATCGACTCTTTTGGCATAATGATTGTCTCTTTTAAAGGCTGTATAAAAAAATTAGCTTAAGTTCGTGTTTTCAGTAAAGCACGATTAAATCTTATCTTTTATCACTTGCTTTTATAACTTTTAATGACAAAACGACCTTTATTATACTATGTCAAATCATAAAATACTTACCATTGACAATCTGTCACTTCAGGAATTTGATTCTGAAGCCGAATTAATACCGTTATTAACTCCAGAAGACGAGGAGGAAATGAACAACGAAGAATTACCGGTTACTTTGCCTATTTTGCCTTTGCGCAATACGGTTCTTTTTCCTGGTGTTGTAATTCCGATTTCTGCTGGAAGAGACAAATCAATTCAATTAATTAATGATGCTAATGCCGGTGATAAAATTATCGGTGTGGTTTCACAAATTGATGAAGATGTCGAGGATCCAACCAAAAATGATATCCATAAAGTTGGAACTGTAGCTCGTATTTTACGCGTTCTAAAAATGCCTGACGGAAACATCACAGTGATTCTGCAAGGAAAAAAACGTTTTGAAATTTCGGAAGTTCTTACGGAAGAACCGTACATCACTGCAAATGTGAAAAATGTGGTTGAAACACGTCCGGAAGAAACAGATACTGAATTTACTGCTGTTTTAGAATCAGTTAAAGAGCTGGCCATTCAAATTATAAAAGAAAGTCCGAGTATTCCTTCTGAGGCAACTTTTGCTATAAAAAATATTGAAAGCAAATCGTTTTTAATCAATTTCATTTCTTCTAACATGAATCTGTCTGTAAAAGACAAGCAAGGTTTATTGTCTATAAATGACTTGAAAGAAAGAGCTTTTGAAACTTTGCGTTACATGAATATTGAGTTGCAGAAACTGGAACTTAAAAATGATATTCAATCTAAAGTCCGTTTTGATTTAGACCAACAGCAAAGAGAGTACTTCTTACATCAGCAAATGAAAACCATTCAAGAAGAATTGGGTGGCGTTTCGCAAGAAGAGGAAATTGATGAAATGGGAATCAAGGCTAAATCTAAAAAATGGGACGAAAAAACGGAAAAACACTTCGAAAAAGAATTGTCTAAAATTCGTCGTATGAACCCACAATCTCCGGATTATGGAATTCAACGCAATTATTTAGAATTATTTTTAGAACTGCCGTGGGGAGAATATTCTAAAGATAAATTTGACTTGAAATACGCCCAAAAGGTTTTAGATAAAGATCATTTTGGATTAGAAGAAGTTAAAAAAAGAATGATTGAGCATTTAGCAGTTTTAAAATTGCGAAATGACATGAAATCGCCAATTATTTGTTTAACAGGACCTCCTGGAGTTGGTAAAACGTCAATAGGACGTTCAGTTGCCGAAGCATTAGGTCGTGAATATGTTCGTATTTCACTGGGTGGTTTGCGTGATGAAGCCGAAATTCGTGGACATAGAAAAACCTATATCGGAGCGATGCCAGGAAGAATTATTCAGAGCTTGAAAAAAGCAGGAACATCGAATCCTGTTTTTGTTTTAGATGAAATTGATAAGTTGTCAAGCAGTCATAATGGTGATCCATCATCTGCTTTACTGGAGGTCTTGGATCCAGAACAAAACAATGCTTTTTATGATAATTTCCTTGAAATGGGATACGATTTATCTAAGGTGATGTTTATTGCTACTTCTAACAATATGGCCAATATTCAGCCTGCATTGAAAGATAGAATGGAAGTGATTAAAATGTCGGGCTACACGATTGAAGAAAAGATTGAGATCGCTAAAAGACATTTATTTCCTAAAGTTTTAGCGGCTCATGGTTTGACAAATAAAGATTTGACAATTGGTAAAAAACAATTGGAGAAAATTGTCGAAGGATATACACGTGAATCTGGAGTTCGTAATTTAGAAAATAAGTTGGCTCAAGTTATTCGTAATGCTGCAAAGTCGGTAGCGATGGAGGAGGAATACAATAAAAAAGTTACAGACGAAGATATTATCAAAGTCCTTGGCGTACCAAGATTAGAGCGTGATAAATACGAAAGCAATGACGTTGCGGGAGTAGTTACCGGTTTGGCTTGGACAAGCGTAGGTGGTGATATTTTGTTTATTGAATCTTTAATTTCTGAAGGAAAAGGAACACTGAGCGTGACCGGAAACCTTGGAAATGTAATGAAAGAGTCGGCTACTATTGCACTAGAATATATTAAAGCTAATGCGAAATCGTTAGGTTTGAATATTGAATTATTTCAAAAATACAACATTCATATTCACGTTCCAGAAGGAGCAACGCCAAAAGATGGACCAAGCGCAGGTATTGCAATGTTAACATGCTTAGTATCGCTGCTAACGCAAACTAAAGTTAAGAAACACATTGCCATGACAGGAGAAATTACCCTACGCGGGAAAGTTTTACCAGTTGGCGGAATTAAGGAGAAAATCTTAGCTGCGAAACGTGCTAACATCAAAGAGTTAATTTTATGTCATGAAAATAAAAGTGATATTGATGAAATTAAACCCGAATATTTAGAAGGCCTTACATTTCATTATGTGAAGGAAATGAGTGAAGTGCTGACTTTGGCATTGACCAACCAAAAAGTAAAAAATGCAAAAGAATTAAAGTAAAATTAATTGCTTTTCTGTAATCCAAATTCCGAGCTCAAGATTCATTTAGTTCGGAATTTGGTTTTTTATTTGTGTTTTGGTTGTAGTCATTTTTCATTTAATAATTTTATCTTCGCAACTGCATTTTAATGCTTTTAAAGTCATAAAAAATATGGTTAAAAAAACGGTATTGTTTCTTACACTGCTTTTTTGTTCGATTTCTTACGGACAAATAGGAGGGAAATATACCTATCAGTTTTTAAACCTAATGACTTCTCCGCGACAAGCGGCAATGGGCGGTAAAGTCATTACGCTTTATGATGATGATGTCAATGAGGTTCTCTTTAATCCCGCTACTTTAAACGCAGAAATGGATAATAATTTTGCGATTAATTATAGTAATTATTACGGAGAAGTAACGTACGGAACTGCGTCTTATGCGTACACATACGACCGTCATTTACAAACTTTTCAGGCTGGTGTGACTTACGTTAATTATGGTAATTTTGAAGGCTATGATGAAACTGGCCAAGCCACAGCAAATTTTACAGGAAGTGAAGCCGCGCTTTCGGTAGGTTACGCTTACAACCTACCTTACACAGACTTATACCTCGGTGCAAGTGCAAAAATAATTACATCTACATTAGAAAGTTATAACTCAATTGGTGGTGCGGTAGATTTAGGACTAATTTATATTGATACAAAAAACGATATCAATTGGGGAGTAGTCATACGTAATTTAGGAACTCAATTTAAAACCTATTCTGGAATTCACGAAAAATTACCACTAGAAATTGTTGCTGGAGTTTCACAAGAATTAGAACACGTTCCTATTCGTTGGCATTTAACCTTCGAGAACTTACAACAATGGAACATTGCTTTTTCGAATCCCAATCGATCCGTAAATAATTTGGACGGAACTTCAACCGATGAAAAAGTCGGCTTTTTAAGCAATGTCATTCGTCATACCATTATAGGTGTAGAATTGTTTCCTAAGAAAGCCATAAATTTAAGGGTTGGCTATAACTTTAGGAGGTCAGAAGAGTTAAAAATAGTCGATCAACGTAATTTTTCTGGCGTTTCTTTGGGTTTTGGACTAAAATTAAACAAACTAAAATTCAATTATTCTTATTCTCGCTATACATTAGCAGCTAACACAAGTTTGTTTGGTTTAACTATGAATTTTCAATAAATAAATAAAAAATAAATCATTTCATTTTGAAAAAAATAACCATTGCAATAGACGGTTTTTCGTCTACCGGTAAAAGTACTTTAGCCAAACAACTCGCTAAAGAATTGTCTTATGTATATGTTGATACAGGCGCGATGTACCGCGCTGTAGCTTTATTTGCTATGCAAAAGGAGTTTATAAACGCTACTCATTTTGATAAAGAATTACTAATTGATAGTTTGCCAGAAATTAAATTAGAATTTCAGTTTAATTCTGATTTAGGCTATGCCGAAATGTATTTAAACGGAATCAATGTTGAAACAGCAATTCGTACTATTGAAGTTTCAAGTTATGTAAGTAAAGTCGCTGAAGTTTCTGAAGTTAGAGCAAAATTAGTGGAGCAACAGCAGGAAATGGGAAAAAGCAAAGCGATAGTAATGGACGGACGTGATATAGGTACAGTCGTTTTTCCGGATGCCGAAGTGAAAATATTCATGACCGCAAGTGCTGATACTCGTGCACAGCGTCGTTACGATGAATTAATGCAAAAAGGAGATGAAGTCTCTTATGAAGAAGTGTTACAAAATGTAGTAGAACGGGATCATATTGATACACACCGCGAAGATTCGCCATTGATTATTGCAGATGATGCTATTGAAATTGACAATTCGTATCTTACTAGAGAAGAACAATTTCAAACTGTCTTAGAAATAATAAAAGATACTGTTAAAACAGATTAAAATTTTTATAACTATTTTATAAAAGAGTAGTTTTACAACCTTATTTTTCAAAATCAATAATTCAACAGATGGGGATTAAAAATAGATTAACCATAATGAGTTTTCTGCAATTTTTTGTTTGGGGAGCTTGGCTTATAACAATTGCAAATTATTGGTTTGGAACAAAAAATTGGGATGGGACACAATTCGGATTGGTTTTTAGTACCATGGGAATTGCTTCCTTATTCATGCCGACGCTAACAGGAATTTTAGCAGACCGATGGGTTAATGCCGAAAAATTATATGGTGTATTGCACATCTTGTACGCAGGGGTTTTATTTTACATTCCGACGGTAACCACGCCCGAAAACTTCATTTATATTATGTTATTGGCCATGTGTTTTTACATGCCAACTATTGCATTAAGTAATTCAATTTCCTACACTTCTTTAAAATTAAGTAATAAAGATGTCGTAAAAGATTTTCCACCTATTCGAGTTTGGGGAACAATAGGGTTTATTGTAGCCATGTGGATTACCAATTTATCAGGAAGCAAGTCAACTGAATTTCAGTTTTATATCGCTGGAATCGGTGCTTTAATTTTAGGAATCTACTCTTTTACATTACCCAAATGTAAACCACAACGATTAACCAAAGAAAATGCAACACTAACTGAAACCTTAGGTTTAGAAGCATTTAAATTGTTTGGAAATTACAAAATGGCTTTGTTTTTTGTTTTTTCAATGTTTTTAGGAGGTGCTTTACAATTGACAAATGCATATGGTGACGTATTTTTAGATGAATTCAAGCACTTTCCTAAATATGCTGATTCTTTTGTAATTGAGTATTCGACTATCATAATGTCAATTTCTCAAGTTTCTGAAACCTTGTTTATATTGGCAATTCCATTTTTCTTAAAACGATTCGGAATAAAACATGTTATGCTAATTAGTATGTTGGCTTGGGTTTTGCGCTTTGGATTATTTGCATACGGAGATCCCGTTGGTGGGCTTTGGATGATCGTTTTATCGTGTATTGTGTACGGTATGGCATTTGATTTCTTTAATATTTCGGGTTCTTTATTTGTAGAAACCAACACGGACTCTAAAATTCGCTCGTCTGCACAAGGATTATTTATGATGATGACCAATGGAGTAGGTGCAATTTTAGGAAGTTTTACTTCTGGTTGGGCGATCGATCGTTTTTTTACAAAATCATTTTCGAATACCACTGAATTAGCAAGATTTTTAGAAACGGAATCTACCAATTCTAAAATGGTAGCATTTATAAAAAGTCAAGGAAATACTATTTCTGCCGACGGTATTTTTAGTAAAGAAATCTTAATGAAAGATTGGCATACTATCTGGTTGTCTTTTGCAGCTTACGCTTTGGTTATTGCTATAGCGTTTGCAATTTTATTTAAACATGAACACGACCCTAAAGAGATTGAAAATTTAAGTCACTGATTGCTACCTATAAATTATAAACCGATCCTTTATGTGTCGGTTTTTTTTTGCTTGTAAATACAAATTATTACTAGTCTTTAGTCCCGTTAGAGCCAATATCCTTGAAACGTAGCTCAAAGAAAAAGTTTAAAGCGAACTGGTATTAAAAGATAAAACGCTGATCTACTGCTCCTAATTAGCTTTCTTATACCAATAAAACATAAAAATGTAATTAATTGTTGATTTACAGACTATTAACATTGTGTAAATGTTTTGTAGTTTCATGAAAATGAATTACTTTTGCAGTCCTTTTAGCGGATAGCGTTTCTATTAGGAATCAACAATTTATGTAAACAACTTCTGTATTTTTCTGCCGCATTAAGAAACACGAGAGAAAACAGAATACAAATTTTTTATCAGCATGTCTGAACAAGTAAAATCACAAGAAGAGTTTTTAGCAAATTTTAACTGGCACAATTTCGAAGAAGGAATTGATGCTGTAGATGCACAAAACTTAAAAGAGTTTGAAGAATTAGTATCAAAAACATTCATCGCTACTGATCAAGAAGAAGTAGTAGATGGTACTGTTATTAGAATTACTGATAGAGACGTTATCGTTGATATCAATGCTAAATCTGAAGGTGTTATTTCTCTAAACGAATTCCGTTACAACCCAAATTTAAAAGTTGGTGATACTGTTGAAGTATTAATTGACATCCGTGAGGATAAAACAGGTCAATTAGTATTATCTCACAGAAAAGCACGTACTATTAAGTCTTGGGATAGAGTTATTGCTGCAAACGAAACAGGAGAAATCGTTAATGGTTTTGTAAAATGCAGAACTAAAGGTGGTATGATCGTTGACGTTTTCGGTATTGAAGCTTTCTTACCAGGTTCTCAAATTGACGTTAAGCCAATTAGAGACTACGATGTTTATGTGAACAAAATGATGGAATTTAAAGTGGTAAAAATTAACCACGAATTCAAAAACGTTGTTGTATCTCACAAAGCGCTTATCGAAGCTGATATTGAAGTACAGAAAAAAGAAATCATTGGTCAATTACAAAAAGGACAAGTATTAGAAGGTGTTGTTAAAAACATTACTTCTTATGGTGTCTTTATTGATTTAGGTGGTGTTGATGGATTGATTCACATTACTGACCTTTCTTGGTCAAGAATTAACCACCCATCTGAAGTTCTTGAATTAGACCAAAAATTAAACGTTGTAATTCTTGATTTCGATGACGAAAAAACAAGAATTCAATTAGGATTGAAACAATTAAACGCTCACCCATGGGATGCTTTAGATGCTAACTTAGCTGTTGGAGATAAAGTTAAAGGTAAAGTAGTTGTAATCGCTGATTACGGTGCATTTATCGAAGTTGCTGAAGGTGTTGAAGGTTTAATTCACGTTTCAGAAATGTCATGGTCAACTCATTTACGTTCTGCTCAAGATTTCGTAAAAGTAGGTGATATTGTTGAAGCTCAAATTTTAACATTAGACAGAGACGATCGTAAGATGTCATTAGGTATCAAACAATTATCTCAAGATCCATGGACAGATATTACAACTAAATATCCAGTAGGTTCTAAACATTCTGGTATCGTTAGAAACTTTACAAACTTTGGTATTTTCGTAGAATTAGAAGAAGGAATTGATGGATTAATCTACATTTCTGACCTTTCTTGGACTAAGAAAATCAAACACCCATCTGAATTTGTAAATGTTGGTGAAAAATTAGATGTAGTTGTATTAGAATTAGATGTTGACGGACGTAAATTATCTTTGGGTCATAAACAAACTACTCCTAATCCTTGGGATCAATACGAAGATTCTTTCGCTGTAGGAACTATCCACAACGGTGAAATTTCTGAAATTGTTGACAAAGGAGCTACTGTAGAATTCGGTGATGATATCGTTGCATTCATTCCTACTCGTCACCTTGAAAAAGAAGACGGAAAGAAATTGAAAAAAGGTGAAGCTGCTGATTTCAAAGTAATCGAATTCAATAAAGAATTCAAAAGAGTAGTTGCATCTCACACTGCTATCTTCCGTGAAGAAGAAGAAAAAAATGTGAAAAGTGCATCTGACAATAATTCATCTAACTCATCTTCAAACGCACCAGCTGCGACTTTAGGAGATAGCAATGATGTATTAGCTGCATTGAAAGCTAAAATGGAAAAAACTGAGAAAAAATAATTCTCCAGTTTATCTAAATAATAAAGCCTCGCAAATTGCGAGGCTTTTTTTATGTGCTTTTTTTAATAAACTTGATGCAAAAGAAAATCGAAGGATGAATCTGGGCTATGGACTATATTTTTAGAAGAATTCTTTAGTGTAAAACAATGAGTGAAGTCTGTAAAATCATATTCTTAGGCTACAAACAACAAATAATTAAAAATGCTAGGTTCAACCATAATAGAGACACCAAAAGCTTTTGATTTAATTGTAGGATATGATGACAACAAGAAAGTTTACTTGCAGCGCAACTCTTTTAATTATAGCGTAAAAAAAACGTTGGTTAATACCAACGTTTTTTATTTTGTTTACTAGCACTTGACTTTCTAGATTTGTGAGCGCCATCGCTTCTATTTGAGTTGGCCGCTTTTGGTGCTTCCTCTGGACTACCAGAATGCCACGGAAAAGGATGATCGTTTATGGTCTGAACATCCACTTTTATTAACTTTTGAATGTCTTTCCAATATTGGTGCTCGTCTTTGCCACAAAATGAAATCGCAATTCCACCATTTCCAGCACGACCAGTACGACCAATTCGGTGTACATACGTTTCTGGAATATTAGGCAAGTCAAAATTGATCACAAATGGTAATTGATCAATGTCAATACCACGTGCCGCAATATCAGTTGCAACCAAAACACCCACTTCTTTATTTTTAAACGCTTCTAGAACACGTTGTCTTGCATTTTGAGATTTATCTCCGTGAATCGCTTCAGCAGCGATATCTTTTTTGCGAAGCGCTTTGACGACATTATCTGCACCATGTTTAGTTCTTGAAAAAACTAAAATATTCGATAAATTTTCATTTTTTATTAAATGATATAGTAAGTTTCTTTTTTCACCTTTTTCAACAAAATAAACG
Organism: Flavobacterium sp. TMP13; assembly: GCF_050847115.1. Classification (NCBI taxonomy): domain Bacteria; kingdom Pseudomonadati; phylum Bacteroidota; class Flavobacteriia; order Flavobacteriales; family Flavobacteriaceae; genus Flavobacterium; species Flavobacterium sp. TMP13. The sequence continues at coordinate 3,056,600 of NZ_CP193656.1, read as the reverse complement.
CGTTGCTCTACATTCTCTGCTGTAGAGGAAACGGGAGAAACTGTAACTGTTGCAGGATCTTGTAAGAACATCTCGGCTAATTCGCGAATAGCAACAGGCATAGTTGCAGAGAACAATAAGGTTTGTCTATTTTTAGGCGTTAATTTGACGATTTTTTTAACGTCATTAATAAAACCCATGTCCAGCATTTGATCAGCTTCATCTAAAACTAACGTATGTAGATGATCCAAATCAATAAAACCTTGTTTGTGTAAATCTAATAACCGACCAGGTGTGGCCACTAAAACATCAACACCTTTCTTTAAAGTATCTACTTGCGGATTTTGAGATACACCTCCAAAAATGGTTAATTGGGTTAAATTGGTATACTTGCCGTAGGTGTCAAAATTTTGTCCAATTTGAACGGCCAGCTCACGTGTTGGAGTTACAATTAGCGCACGAATTACTTTTGGTTTTTTAGTAGAACCAACAATTCTATGCAATTGGTGAATAATAGGAATAGCAAATGCAGCAGTTTTTCCTGTTCCTGTTTGTGCGCAACCAATTAAATCTCGGCCCGACAAAACAATCGGAATTGATTGTTCTTGAATAGGAGTAGGGTTTAAATAGCCTTCTTCAAAAACGGCCTTCTGTATACTTTTTGATAATGATAAATCTTCGAATAACATATATTTCTAATTAAAATACTTCTAATTCAAATCGAGAAGTACGGCTGCAAAGATAGTGTTATTATTTTTTATGCAGTTGCAATCAATTATATGTTTATAGGTGTGTTGTTTTAATAAAATCAGTAACGAGATAACCAATAAGCTTTCCTATCAAATGGTTGTTTTTTTCTTCCCCTAAATCTGGTGCTCCTTCGCAAATATGCAAATAGGTAGCATTTTTATGTTTTCCAAAGTACGAAATAAATTGACGCAATTCTTCGATAGAAAATCCGCTCAAAGTCATGGCACTACTGGCGATGTTAGGAAGCGCATCTAAATCAACTTCAATTCCAAAAGCATCTGTTTTAACAAAGTCAAGTGCGTGTTGCATCTCACTTTCAAATTCTTTTTCTTTTCTAATTTTTATAGCGTCGTAGGTATTAAATCGAACCCGATCTTCTTTCTTTTTTATAATATCAAGCACGCTTTTAGAAGTATAGTTTTCGTGCAGACCGAAAATAAAGTATTTTTTAAGAAAGCCTTCTTCATATGCATAAGAGAAACCATTGCCACTGTGACGTCCCTCCAGTATTCTGAAATCAGAGTGAGCATCAAAATTAATTGCATTAATAGGTTTTCCTTTTGCTAAAGCACATCCCTTTATGTTTCCGTACGAATTGTTGTGTCCACCGCCAATTACAATTGGTGTTTTACCTGCTTTAACAATATTAAAAACAATATTAGAAACGTCTTTATCGATTTTTGCGACCAATTGACTTAATTTCAAACGGTCATCAATGTCTTTGAAATCTAGATTTTGAACTTCCAGCATTTCTTCTTTGACGTTCAGTTGCCCCAAAACAGCAATTTGATTTCCTTTGCAAAAACGATTGTGCTGAATATTAGCAATACTTTTTACGGCACTTTCCCAAGCTGATGCCGCTCCTGGTCGACCGAAATTTGCGCGAACACCAATATCTTCGGGAATACCAAAAAGTATATATTGCGCCTCACAATTTGTAAGAAAATCAAGCAAATCAGCACCTCTAGGAACGGTTAACATCTTTTCGCCAAACTTTATCTCACCGCTTCTGTGGTCGGTTATTTTAGCTAAATCACTGATTGTAAAAGGTATAAGTTTTTCCATGTAAAAAAGTATTAGTCAAAAATACTATAAATGTGTTAACTTACGTTATTACCTCATATTAATTATTAAATTTGTTAAAAAATTATATTTCAGTATGGAAAATCAACAAAAAAATTCAAGTCTAAAAGCGATTATTGCTGTTTTAGCCGTATTATTAGTAGGCGCTTTAGTTTACATTTTTAAAATGACCTCTGATACAGAAGTTGTTAAAACAGAACTAACTTCAAGTATGACAGAGAAAGAATCTGTTATGAAGGATTTGCAAGAATTAAAAACAACGTACGATGCAGCAATTGCAGAAAATACTTCAATGTCTGATGAATTAATTCAAGAGAGAGACAAAGTTGTAAATTTGATGGACGAATTGAATAGATCAAAAGGAGATGTGTCAAAATACCGTAAACAAGCAAGTTCTCTTCAATCTAAAATGAATACTTTAATTGCAGAAAATGACGAGTTAAAAAAACAAAACGGAGTCTTAACTGTGCAGCGTGATAGTACCGTAACTGTTTTAGGCGAATCAAAAAAATACAATGAAGTATTAGTTGGTCAAAATGAAGAGTTATCAAAAACAGTTGAAAAAGCTTCAAAACTTACAATTTTAAACACTAAAACTTCTGCTTATAAAATGAGAAGTTCTGGTAAACAAATCGAAACTGACAAAGCAAGTAGAGCAAACGTATTAAAAGTAAGCTTTACAATTGCCGAAAATCAAGTAGCAAAATCAGGAGACAAGACATATTACGTACAAGTAATCGACAGCAAAAATAATGTTTTAGGAGACAAAAAAACAGAAACTTTTGGAGAAAATACCTTGACTTATAGCTTTACTACAAAAGTAAAATATGAGAACAAAACAGTAAATGTATCTGAAGATCTACCTGGAAAAGACTTTGCAAAAGGATCGTACTTTATCAATATTTTTGATAACGATCAGTTAGTTTCTAAAACCAGTTTTACATTGAGATAATTCAGAATTAGTTTTAAACTAATTACTATTAAAAAATGAGGCTTCAAGGCCTCATTTTTTTTTTTACTATAAATTCCCTATCTATTGAATATTCAGTCTTGATTTTAACTTTAAGAAAAGTAAAGCTATTTTATAAGCATCTTCAGAGGAAGAGTTTCGATCGCTTTTAGGAATTTTATAAATTTCGCACAGTTCATTTAAAGAAAACTGTTTGTCATTGATGTCATTCAACTTTCGATACATTACATCAATATCTAAAGCTTCATTCTTAAGTTTACCGCATTCCTGTCTTTCTAATGCAGCATTGATCATTTCCACATCAAAATTAACATGATGGCCCACTAAAACTCCATTACCAATATAATCGATCAATAATTGAATCGCTTCGGCCTCTGCCAGTTTTTTCATTTTGCTTTCTACAATAAACTCATTCGAAAGCCCATTATCATGCAAATATTTATATTGTAAAATAACAGCTTCAAAACTGTCATTAATCATAATAGCATTGTTAACTATGGCAAAAGAGCCTAAAGAGAGAATTACGTCTCTTGTCGGACTTAAGCCAGAAGTTTCGGTAGAAATCACAACAAATCGATCCGATTTATTTTCGAATTTAGACATGTACTCTTTCCAGAATTCAGGATGTTCTTTATTGATATTTTTAAGCCAATCAAACATATTATGAAAATTGAGTCAATTGAAATTTACTTTTAATTAATTCTTCTAATTCGCGCATGGGAGCGAGTGCATTTTTTAGTTTTTCTCGGTCTATTTTTGATAATTCTTGGATATTAATGAACTGACCAGAATCATCATTTTTAATGCCTTCCAAAGTTCGATATTTCGAAAGGGTTAGGAAAGCTTCTGCACAATTTAAATAAATATCGGCATTTTTTATATCTGTTATTGCCAATTGTTTAAATCTCAAATACGTATTGTTTATTCCTTTAATTTCATTACTCAAAATTAAGAGACGGGCACCATCGATTAACGGCATTAGCGCTCTAGTTTTAATATCAAATTTCTCTTTATTTTCTCCTTCTTCTTCTAAAATAAATTTCTTAAAAAAGCTCAATGGAGAGTTTTTCTTCAACGCATCATTCCCTAAGAAATCAAAAAACAAAGTATTGTTTAAAGCATTTTTATATATAATATTTTCTAGTGCTTCTTGTATTTTAGGTTCTCCAAAAACAATTTGATAATCAAAGAAAATACTACTTAAATCATTACTACTTTCACCTGGAGTATTCATCCAACTGTTGTATTGTTTTGTCCAGTCTGTCAATGACTTACACCATAGCATATTACTCCCCATATGACCATTAGGACAATATTCGTACCCCACTTTTTCTAAAATCCCTGTGGTTTTTTTAGCAAGGTTTAAAAAGTAATCTTTAACATCTCTGTACTTATCTGCAGCAACATCTTCAAATATAAGTATGCTATCTTGATCGGTCAATAATAATTGTTCTTTTCGTCCTTGACTTCCAATACTCAGCCACGCAAAACGGGCAGGAGGGGAGCCTAAATCTAAAATTGACAATTCGACCGCACGTCTGATTATTGCTAAATTAATTTCGTTTGCAATATTAGTTATGTGCGAAAGTGGAATATTCTTTTGAATCGAATTCTGAATTAAATCAGATAATCGATCTCTTATTTGTTTTAAATCTTTAGCAACTTGAGAACGTTTTATTTCTTTAATTAAAACTCCAGGATTACTCGCTTGAGCCGCAATTAAATCATGTTCTGAAATAACACCTTTCACAACCGATTTATTTGTACCATCTTTAGTTACACACAAATGCGTTACATCATGTTTTATCATTAGCAATTGTGCTTCTGCTAACGAAACATTTTCAATAACTGTTACAACCGGCGAAGACATAATGTTTGTAACAGCTGCAGTTATAGGAATGCGACCCGTTGCTATTTTGGTAGCCATATCGGCTTCCGTAACAATACCGATCGGAAAACCAGCATCATCGCACAACAACACATTATTCACAATAGATTCAACCATTAAGAAAGCAGCATCTTTTACCGAGATCGTACTTGCTGCCGTTATTGGCGCTGTGTTGTACGTTAAATTTTGTATGTACTGCATTTCTGACTGAGGATCAGTATAGAATGCATTATCTGGTGTCGTTTTATTTTTGTAGTTATTGTCTCTAGTATGGCGGGTATTGGCTGCGAAATTTTCTAAAAGAAAGTTTAATACGTCAGAATTATTAGCAACAAACGGCCTAAAAACCGCAATTGGAATCGCGTACAGAATAGATTCTTCACGAGCTTTTGCAGTCATTGTGTAATTGTTTTTGGCAAAAAACGGACGTAAACCAAAAATATCTCCCACATGACACTTATTTAATAATGTCTCTTCAGCATCTGCAATGACCGATAAATTAATGGTACCACTAGCTACCACATAAAAACAATCATGCAGTTCATCATTGTTTTTAAATAACATAGCATTCTTTTCTAAATTCATCACGCGAATGCTTAAAGCAATCTGTGACAATTCTTGAAAAGTCAAATTATCGAATGGTGCGTGTTCCTTTAAAAAGTCAGCAATGTGCTCTGCAATTGTATTCATCTGTAGTCGCGGGAATATAAAAATTTTGAATGTAAAAATAACAAATAAAAGGCTTAGAAACTAGGTGGATAAGTAGAATAACTTTTTTTTTTAAGATAGCTGTAGAACATAAAGTAATTTTTAAAATATCTGGTCTTACTCTGTTGTATAAAAGCAATCATTATCCATGACATAACAGCAGAATTAGAATAAGTTTTGTTAGTGTATCTCAATAAAGATAATTACTATTTTTAATAGAATAAGACAATTACAATAAATCCTATTTTACATAATATAAATTATAGTTCAAATTATATGTTAATAAATTCTAGCACTTCAATCTTATATAAACGAAAAAACACCTTTTTAAAAGGTGTTTTTAAGTAAAAGCTTATATTGTTAGTTCATATAAACAGCTTTCCCGTCTATAAGTAGTTCTACTTTATCTGTTTTTTCAGAAAATTGAGTTCGAACATATTTACCATTAAAGATTCTGATATCTCCCCAAACTTTACCTGCATCAGCAGTCTCATATTCATAAAGCATTTTTTTACTTCCAGGTTCAATACCGAGTTTATAGCTTGAAAATTTCGTACCTCTCAAATCAAACTCTTGCTTTGAATCAATAACACTGCCATCTGCATAATAATTAGTTACTGAATTGCTTACTGTGATGTCTGGATAAAATGAATTTACTTTTTGTATAAAATCCGCTTGCTGTGGACTCACATTTTCTATCTTGTTCTGAATTTTCTGGGCATACGTAAATGACGTAATTAAGAGTAATACTATAATTTTTTTCATAATTTCTAATTTTATTAATGTTGATTGTGTTAAATACAGTTATTGTATTATTTTAAAAATCAAATGCTAATACTCTAAGGTAGTAAATATTTACCTTTGCGTCGCATTAATTACATTATTTTACAATGACAAAAAGCAAATATTATAAGCTTATTCTTATTTTGGGTTCATTAACGGCTTTGGGTCCGTTTTCTATCGACATGTATTTACCCGGTTTCGAAGGAATAGCGACTGATCTGAATACAACTGTTGCCAAAGTGGCCATGAGTTTATCTAGTTATTTTATCGGTATCTCTGCAGGGCAATTATTATATGGCCCTTTACTAGATCGCTTCGGGCGAAAAAAGCCACTGTTCATTGGCTTAATGGTTTATATTTTAGCTTCGTTAGGCTGTGTTTACGTTACCAACATTGATACTTTTATAGGATTACGATTTATACAAGCCATTGGTAGTTGTGCTGCTACAGTTGCATCTGTAGCTATGGTTCGCGATTTATTTCCTGTGAAGGACATACCAAAAGTATTTTCTATGTTGATGTTGGTAGTTGGTTTATCGCCAATGCTGGCGCCAACTATAGGTGGATATATCACTGCTGATTACGGCTGGCATACTGTATTCTTCATTTTGATGTGCATGGGAATTGTAATTTTACTTGCCGCTCAATTTGGTTTACCCAATACTTCGGTTCCAGACACTACAATGTCGCTAAAACCAAAACCAATTCTTCGTAATTTCAAAGAAGTACTTCAAGAACCTCAATTTTACACCTATGCTTTGACGGGTGCTATGGCTTTTTCTGGACTGTTTACATATGTTGCCGCCTCTCCTATTGTTTTTATGAAAATTTTTGAAGTTGGTCCAAAAGTGTACGGATGGATCTTTGCCTTCATGTCTTTAAGTTTCATTGGCTCTAGTCAACTAAACTCATTATTATTACGAAAATATTCGAGTCAACAATTGATTTTTGGTGCATTATTCTGTCAATCAATTGTAAGTATTGTGTTTTTGATAGTGGCCTTAAATGGTTGGTTAGGAATGTATGAGACAATAGGTATGTTATTTCTATTTTTGGCATGTTTGGGAATTTCAAATCCCAATACTGCAGGTTTAACTATGGCTCCATTTACCAAAAATGCAGGAAGTGCCTCAGCTTTAATGGGAGCAATTCAGTTAGGCTTAGGAGCTTTAGCCTCTTTTTTTGTTGGCCTATTTGTGATCAATTCAATTGTTCCAATGGTTGCAATCATGGTTGTTAGCACGTTACTAGCTTTTCTTATTTTAAATATTGGCAGAAAAAATATAATAGAGATTCACTAATTAGATTTTAACTTTAAACAAAAAAGCTGATTCCTAACAGAATCAGCTTTTTTTGTTTTGAGCTATGCTAAACCAAGTTAGGTTATATTATTTTTTTTGTCTGGACGAATAATCATTCGAAGTGATTGATCTTTAGCAAAATAAGCGACGGTCCAATTGTAAAAAGTCTGGAACCGATTTCTATAGGTAATCAAAGAGAATAAATGCACAAATAGCCAGATGAACCAAGCAAAAAAGCCTTTAAAGTGCCATTCTGGTTTAGGTAAATCAACTACAGCTTTGTTTTTACCAATAATAGCCATCGATCCTTTGTCTTTATATTCAAAAGGACGTAATTCTTTGTTTTGTTTAGCTGCTTTAAAGTTTTTTGCTAAATTTAAAGCTTGCTGAATCGCGACTTGAGCAACTTGCGGATGTCCCCCAGGAAATTTTGGATCACCTTCTAAAATAGCGGTATCTCCAATCGCATAAACATTTTCCATTCCGTTAACCTTACTATAGGCATCGGTTGCTAATCGTCGGCCACGACCATAACTTTCGGTTGGAATTCCAGCAAAAACTTTAGCAGAAACTCCCGCTGCCCATATTAAATTTTTGGTTACAATTGTTTCGCCATCAGCAAAATGGACGGTATTGTCAATATAATCAGTTACTCGTGCATTCAATTTCACAATAACTCCCATTTTCTGCAAGGCTTCTAGAGTATCTTCTTGTGAGGCTTTGCTCATTGGCGATAATAAGGCATCGCCACCATCTACCAAATATATATTACTAGCACTAGTGGCTAATTCTGGATATTCTTTAATTAGAATACTTTTACGCATTTCGGCAAACATTCCAGAAACTTCAACTCCTGTTGGTCCACCACCGGCCACAACAATTGTCAAATATTCTCTTCTTTTACGAATGTCTTTGCAAATAGCAGCTTTTTCCAGATTTTTCAGCAAGGTATTACGCATCACAATTGCATCGCTCAACGTTTTCATTGGGATAGCGTTCTTTTTTACGTTTTCCATTCCGAAATAATTTGTTTCTGCTCCAGTTGCAAAAACCAATTTATCATAATTTAACTCACCATTGTTGAGAATAATTTTATTTTCGGCAGGAACAACTTCTACTAATTCGCCTAATCGAAATTGTAAGTTTTTCTTTCCTGCAAAAAATTTTCTAAAAGGATAACTAATACTTGAAGGTTCTAGAAACGCAGTTCCTACCTGATAAATTAGCGGCGGAAAGAAGTTATAATTGTTTTTATCTACCAGTATAACTTCTATATCTTTTTGATTGAGCAGTTCTTTCGCTAGATTTATTCCAGCAAATCCTCCTCCTATGATAACTATTTTCATATAAGTTTTATATTAATTTATGTTATGCGAATCAAACGTAATGCGCCTATATAAACATCCAACTTAGCACATAATAAGAATTAGTTCTAAGTTGGATGTTTGATTCGTATGAATTATAAATTTACAAATTATATTGTCAATATAGAAATTTACTATTTCTTTTTAAGTTTTTTAATTGGCTTTTCTGCCACCTCTGTTTTGTTTTGAAGAACATAATTAGCCAGCACTTTTTCTATCAATTCTTCTTTGGTTAAATGATGAAAAACAGTTTTTACTTTATTTTTAAGATCTGCAGCAATTTCGTGATTTGGTTTTGTTTTGAAGATTTGTTTTGCCCACAAAAGTGTGTTGTTTTCTTCTAAGCTAATCGCTGAAGGTTTTTTGAATTCAGAAAAACTAATGCCCAACTCTTTCTCAAACTCAGCAATCTCGGGTACTTCTTCTGGCTGTAAAACAGTCAAGGCTAATCCGCTTGCTCCTGCTCTAGCCGTTCTACCACTTCTATGTACATAGTTTTCGTATGTGTCGGGAAGATGGTAATTGACTACGAAAGAAAGTCCAGAAACATCAATACCACGAGCAGCAAGGTCAGTTGCAACTAACAAATTGATGTGACTTTCTCTAAATTGATCCATAATTCGATCTCTAATTCCTTGCGACAAACTACCGTGCAAGGCACCAGAAGAAAAACGGTTTATTGCTAAATTTTTAGCTAACTTATTAACGGCTGCTTTTGTTTTACAAAAGATGATTCCCCTCTCGCCTTCTCTCGAATTTAAAAAATGCATCAAAACATCGAGCTTCTCAATTGGATCAACTACAATATATTGGTGTTCAATTTCTTGATTACCAACCGTTTCCATATTAGAAGCGATCTGAATCACGTTTTTATGCAAGTAGTTCTGAATTAATTGTTTGATTGTTCCTGGCAGTGTTGCCGAAAACAAATAAGTGCGATGCGTTTTAGGCAATTCGGCGATAATCTCGTCTAAGCTTTCTTTTAGGATCGAAACCATTTCGTCGGCTTCATCTAAAACTAAAAATTGTGTTTGTGATAAATCAATTGCTTTGCGCTGCAATAAATCAATTAAACGGCCTGGAGTAGCCACTACAATATGTGTAGGTGCTTTGAGCAATTCGATTTGAGGTTTTATAGGTGTTCCACCACAGATTGCTGCAATAGAAATTTTAGTTTGGTATTTCGAAAAAGATTCTAAATTAGCAAAAATCTGTTGTCCTAATTCTCTCGTTGGCACTAATATAACAGCCTGAACCTGTTCTTGCTCTGTGCTTACAAGTTGCAACAAGGGCAGTGCGAAAGCGGCTGTTTTTCCTGTTCCTGTTTTAGCTAAACCAACAACATCGGTTTCATTTTTAAGAAGTAACGGAATTATCTGCTGCTGAATTTCGGTTGGAGAAACAATGTCCAATTCGGTTAAGGCTTTGAGAATCGGTGCTGTAATTCCTAATTTTTTAAAATCTTCTGACATTGTTTGTTTTTTTGAATTTATTCGAGTGTAAAGGTACGCTGTAAAACTTAAAATCCCACAAGTTTGCTGCGCACTTGTGGGATTTTGCATAAGATAAATGTGTTATGAATGCTGAATTTTTTAGCCCCGATGAAAGCGGCATCCTTTTTTGGGCGGGGTTCGCCCGAAAAAGATACAGTGTACAGCGGGAATAGCTCCTAACAAAAATTAATCTTCGTCAGGCTCATTCATTATTTTTTCACGGTATTTTTTACCTATTAATAAGACCATTTTTAGTTTATAATCGTCGACCAACCATTCGCGGTAATTTTTACTGCATTGGCTTAAACACTTAGAGTAGCGCTTGATGCGGCAGTCGATATCGTCATCTAATTCGCGACCTAATGATTTTGCTTCTTGCAATGTTTCGGTATTATCAACGCACATCGCTGCGTGTTGTTCCAGCGATTTTTCTAATACGACCTTCGAGCGTTCATTTTGCGCTATCGCTAATTTATGCTCTTCATCTACATCAAAATTAACTTCGGCTGTTTTACTAAATTTAGCCCTTAATTCTGGTGGCATCGTATATTTGAAAAACAATTCAATTTCGGTGTCATCGCGCAAATTCTCTAAGTAAAACTCTGGTGATTTAAAAATATGCTGCCAATTGACCGCATCACTCCACAGTCCAAAACGAGCTGCATTGTTACCTAAATCGATTACATTAAAATCGCTTTTACCTGGTAATTTTCGAGAACCACGACCAATCATCTGAAAATATAAAGTCAAGGACTTGGTAGCACGATTAAGGATAATTGTATCTACAGTTGGTTCATCAAAACCAGTAGTTAAAATTCCGACTGAGGTTAAAATGGCATCTGGTGTTTTTTTGAACCATTGCAATATATCCTTACGCTCTTCGGTACCGCAAGTGTTGTCTAAGTGACGAATCTCGTAGCCTGCTTCGCGAAAAGTTTCGTAGACGTATAAGGAAGTATGAATACCATTATTAAAAATCAAAGTCTTTTTGCCCAAAGATTTCTCGGTATAGGCATGCAATAATTTTTCCTGCATCACCGAATTGGTATATAAATCGTCTGAAGATTTTACCGTATAATCACCGTTGATTCCGACCTTCAAGGAGGTCAAACCAACATCGTAACTGTAGGTCGTTGCTTTTGCTAAGAATCCTTTACCAATAAGCGATGCAATCGTGTCTCCTACGATTAGTTCATCATAACTTTGGTGCATGGGTAACTTGATATTAGAACTTAGTGGTGTCGCTGTAACGCCTAATATGAAAGCATTTTTAAAAGAATTTAATAATTTTCGGAAGGAATTGTAATGCGCCTCATCAATAATTACTAATCCAATATTGTCTAAGTGTAATTTTTCGTCGTTGATACGATTTTTAAGCGTTTCGACCATTGCCACAAAACATGAATAATCGTTTTGGTCTGGCAATTCTTTTACCTTACTATTAATAATTTTGTTTTTGACACCAAAGCCCTTCAGCATTTTTGAAGTCTGTTTACAAAGCTCGATACGGTGTGTTAACACTACTACTTTTTTGTCATTATGCGATAAATAACGACGAACGATTTCAGAAAAAACTACTGTTTTTCCACCTCCTGTGGGCAACTGATACAGCAAGTGATATTTCTCTGGAGTACCGTCTAATCGTTCAAAAATGGCATCAATATCTTTTTGCTGATAGGCATAAAGTTCTTTCCGTTCTTCCTTTTCTACTTCTAAAATATTTTGAGACATGCTTTTTATTGGTTTTTGCAAAAATACACCTAAAAAACAGTTATTCCTTGTGATTTTGCTTAAATTAAATCAAATAAATCCTAAAGATTGAATTATCTTACCGTTTTTATAAAGTGATTTTCTCTAAAATAGCTTCAAAATCAGACCTGTTCTTCCATTTTCTTCTTTTTGCTTCCTCAGCAATGGCGGTAATTCGCTCATTAAACTCTTCAAAAATTCCGTTTGAAATACTAAAAGTGACTGCCTGTTCGAAAGAATTGAACATGCTCTTGTAAAAAAGTTCCTGCTTTATCAAGTTTCCAGCGGCATACGTTTGTGCGATTTCAATATTATAAAGCATAACATCTGCAATTACGAACGGATCAACTCCCAAAACAATAAAATGTTTTACGATTTTTTGAGCCACAGATCGGCGCATCTTCGCTTTGCCTCTTCGAGTTACTTTTACAGGAAAATATTCGTTCGAAATTTTAATTTTTGCTTCGTGCAAAAGTGTTTCTTCTTTTGGATTAAAAACAAAGTCGTAGAATACTTTTACGGGCGCAAATTTTTCATACAATTCAATTATTTGATCTTGTAATTGCTCTTGCGAAAGCTCGGTTAAATATTTTTTTAAATCGCGTTTACTCATAATCAATAGGTAAAAGTACAAAAGTAATTTGTTTGAGTTTAGATACCTAGAAAACCAAAGAGAATACCTAATTTTACGCTTTATTTTTAAACAACATTCAAATGCTTAAGATTTTTAAGATTACCGCGATTTTAGAGGGGATTTCCTATTTAGTTTTGTTCGCAAACATGCTTTTTATAAAACCAACAAATTTAGAATTGTATAAAACTTTACTATATCCAATTGGAATGAGTCACGGTGTTTTATTTATTGCCTACGTATTATTAGCTGTTTTACTTAAAAGAAGTCAAAAATGGAGTATTCCGGTTTTTGGATTTATCTTATTAGCTTCTTTACTTCCTTTCGCTACTTTTTATATTGAACAGAAATACTTAAAAAACGCTTAGTTTGTTAGAAAAATTATTTAATATATTATACCCTATTTTACGTGATTTAGGCATGAGCAGGATTTCTGCGTCGTACTTAAGCTTAGTCGTAAATATCGTGGTTTTAATAATAATGGCGTTCGGTATTTACTACATCGCACGACTTTTTTTGGTGACTTTAATGGCCGTTTTTGCACAACGCACCAAAACCAAGTTCGATGATTTTTTGATTTCAAACAAAACAGCAAAATACACGGCGTATCTTATTCCTGCATTTTTTATTTATGCGGCAGTTCCTATAATTTTAGACAAATATGATTATTGGCAATTAACCTTTGAGAAAATATTTGGTATTTACATCATTTTCTTAATGTTGTGGATAATTCGTACCGTTTTTAATTCGCTTAAAGATTACCTAAAAAACAAACCAGAATACAGCGACAAACCAATCGATAGCTTTATTCAAGTCATTATGATTGTGCTTTGGATATTTGGAGTTACAGTAATGATTTCCAAGTTGTTCGGAATCAAACAAACTGAACTGCTTACTATTCTAGGAACCTTGTCGGCAATTATTATCTTGATTTTTAGAGATACGATTTTAGGATTTGTTTCCAGTGTGCAAGTTTCTATAAATGATATGGTTCGTATTGGCGACTGGATTACTATGGACAAGTTTGGCGCCGATGGTGATGTGATCGAGATTAACCTAACTACTGTAAAAGTGCAGAATTTTGACAAAACCATTACTACTATTCCAACTTACGCATTAAGTTCTGAGTCTTTTCAGAACTGGCGTGGGATGTTAAAGGGTGATGGAAGACGAATTAAGCGTCATGTGTTGATAAAAAGCAGTACGATTCGGTTTTTAAACAATGACGATTTAGCTCGTCTGCGTTCTGTCGAGTTGATTACCGCTTATATCGATTCGAGACAAGTGGAGATTGAAAAATACAATACCAATCACAACATAAATAAAGAACTGCATGTTAATGGCCGTAACATGACCAATTTAGGATTGTTTCGCAAGTACATCTCTGTGTATATGGCCAACCAAAGCGGTTTAAACGAGAATATGGTTATGATGTGCCGTCAGTTGCAATCGACAGAATTTGGTGTTCCGTTGGAGATTTACGCTTTTTCTAAAGACAAACGTTGGGCAAACTACGAGTATATTATGTCTGATCTTTTTGATCATATATTTGCGGCAGTTCCGTTATTTGATTTAGAGATTTTCGAAATGCCATCTAAATTACAAATTACCGATAATAACAGGTAATAAACTTTTAAATAAATAAAATTTCCACAAATTAATAGCAATTGCAACGTGTTAGTTTGTGGATTTTTTTATGAATACTAATTTTACAAGTAAAGCACGTTGAATGTTTCTGTAAAACTGAGAGTTTATTTTTTATAATAGACTGCTACTGTCATTAATTTTTTTTAATTTTAAAGAAAAACAATGGCCAATAGAGATTCATTTTTAAAAGAATTTAGAGGAGAAGTTTTAGGAACCACTAGTTCACAGTCATCTCCAGATGAAGTTTTTCAAAACCAAGTACTTCGGCCGATTCTAAAACTTCAGAACGATTTACTTATTTCAGTTTTTGTATATTATGTACAAAAAAACAAAGTTGATTTCTTTACTTTTTCGGTAGATAAAAAGTTACATGCGATTGAAAATTCCATTCAGAAGGATATTAAATTTCGAAACACATTAAAAGGAATAGTAATCGGACTTTTTTCATTAGAAGAATACCAAAACTACATTCAAAATTCGTCTAGTTTAAATAAACGAATGATGACATTAATTATTGAGAGATTGCGAAGTCAAGTACAATTGCTAGAAATTCAACCGAATTAAAAAGTTTTCTTAAAGACCCAAACGACTACCAAATTATATTTATCTTTGTTTGTGATCAGCATTTCTTATGCTTTTCAACTTTTTAAAATTAATATGTAAAGTATGCAAAACATTCCTAGTGTAGACTTACGTGATTTCCTTTCGGACGACCCGGAACGTAAACAAAAATTTGTAAATGAAATCGGAAATGCATTTGAAAACATAGGCTTCGTTGCCTTAAAAGGTCATTTTTTAGAAGACCAATTGGTAAACGAGCTGTATGGTGAAATTAGAAAGTTTTTTGCCTTGCCACTAGCGACTAAGCACGGCTACGAAATTCCCGAAATTGGCGGTCAAAGGGGGTACGTGTCTTTTGGAAAAGAACATGCTAAAGGCAGAAAAGAAGGGGATTTAAAAGAGTTTTGGCATTTTGGACAATATGTAGATTCAAGTTCAAAGTATGCTGCAGAATACCCAGATAATGTACAAGTAAGTGAGTTGCCTCGTTTTAATGTAGTGGGTAAACAAGCGTATCAAATGCTCGAAAAAACGGGCGTTTATGTGTTGCGCGCTTTAGCGTTGCATTTAGGTTTAGATGAATTTTATTTCGACCAATATGCGCACGAAGGAAATTCAATTTTGAGACCAATTCACTATCCTCCTATTACATCTGAGCCAGAAAATGCGATTCGAGCAGCAGCTCATGGTGATATCAATCTAATTACATTATTGATGGGGGCTCAAGGAAAAGGATTGCAAGTGCAAAACCACAACGGAGAATGGCTTGATGCAATTGCTGCAGAGGATGAATTAGTTATTAATGTGGGTGATATGTTGTCACGACACACCAATAATAAACTAAAATCCACCATTCATCAAGTAGTAAATCCGCCGAGAGAATTATGGGGAACTTCTCGTTATTCTATTCCGTTTTTTATGCACCCTGTTAGTGATATGAAACTAGATTGTTTAGCGAATTGTATAAATAGTGAAAATCCGAAAAAATTCGATGATATTACTGCAGGAGACTATTTGCACGAACGTTTGGTTGATTTAGGATTGATAAAAAAATAATAAATTACAATCAAGTTATAAATTCCAAATTCCAAGGTTGTATTACTTTGGAATTTGGAATTTAATTTTTCAAAATTTCAGATACAATGGATTTACAAGACCAATTAAAAAATTTATTTCCCGATCACCAAGCAGCTCCAGAAGAAGAAATTATTGCTGAAGTAAAAGAATTGTGGATTCAGGACGAGCCAATGATTTGCAAATTTGAAAAGAGAAAAGGAAAACCGACAACTATAATTGAAGGCTACACCGGCGATCAAGAAGACTTTAAAATATTAGCTAAAGAAATTAAAACTAAGTTAAGTGTTGGTGGAAGTTACAAAGACGAATCCATTATCATTCAAGGTGATTACCGTGATAAAATTATGGCAATTTTAAAAGAGAAAGGATTTAAAGTTAAACGTGTTGGCGGATAAAATGCGTTAGAATACAAATTAATAAGTAAATGTTTTTAATAGAAAAAAGACCTTTTAAGTAATAAACCTTCTTTTCTTTGAAAAAATTTGAATTTTGCTTCGCAGCAACGTAGTACCTTAAAAACTAAAACATGATTAAATCTTCAGAATTGATTTTAAATCCAGACGGAAGTGTCTATCACTTAAATTTACTTCCTGAAAATATAGCACACGATATTATTTTTGTAGGCGATCAAAATCGCGTAGAAAAAATTACTCAACATTTTGATTCCATTGAATTCTCAACTCAAAAAAGAGAATTTAAGACTCAAACCGGAATGTACAAAGGCAAACGAATGACGGTCATTTCAACCGGAATCGGTCCTGATAATATTGACATCGTAATCAACGAACTGGATGCTTTAGTAAATATTGATTTAAAAACGAGAAAAATAAAAAAAGAAATTACTTCTTTAAATATTATTCGAGTAGGAACTTCGGGCTCACTACATGCAGATATCCCAGTAGATAGTTTTGTAATGTCTACTTTCGGACTAGGGTTAGACAATATGCTTCGCTCCTATTTAATCGATGAAGTTTCAAATGCGGCACTCGAAGAAGCTTTTTTTATTCATACTAATTGGGACATCCGAAAAGGAAAACCATATGTAATTGCTTGTTCTAATAAATTGGAAAAAATAATAGAAAGTGATCAAATCTTTAAAGGAATTACAGCTACCGCTGGCGGATTTTACGGTCCACAAGGAAGAATTTTACGACTAAATATCCAAGATGAGAAGTTGAATAGTAAAATGGATAGTTTTGACTTTAATGAAAATAGAATTACCAATTTAGAAATGGAAACTGCTGCAATTTATGGGCTTTCGGCTTTATTAGGGCATCACGCTTTATCGCTAAATGCAATAATTGCCAACCGAGCTACAGGCGATTTTAGCGAAGATCCGTATAAGGCAGTCGATGAGCTAATAGCATATACATTAGATAAACTGGCAAATAGTTAAAAAATGACAGCTACACATAAAAAAATTATATTTAAATATTACAGCGATTACTTACAAGATACTATTACAGAAACCATGTGGGCAGAAATAATAGATTTAGAAAAAGGACATTTTAAATTAGATAATATTCCGTTTTTTGGCCCGCTCATTGCGACAGGAGATTTATTTTATGCAGAGAAAGAAGCAGATGACGATCGCTTTGTGTACAAAAAGACGATCCAAAATTCTGGAAATTCAATTGTGCAAGTCATAATTTTAGAAAAAGATTTTGATACAGAAGTTATTAGAGAAAAACTTCAAGTAGTTCAATGTGTTTCAGAAGTTTTAAATGAAATCTTTTTTGCTGTAGAAATCACTAAAGAAGTAGATTATTCTATCGTGAAAACTATATTAACAGAATTTGAAACACTTTCTATACTGCAATTTGCAGAACCTTGTCTTTCAGAAAAGCACAGAACTGATTTATTGAAAAATTAAAATTTAAAACAATTATGACAACTATAAAAATAGCAGGAGTTCCAGAACATTTTAATTTACCTTGGCAATTATGTATTGATAATGGCGAATTTGAAGCCGAAAATATTGATTTAGAATGGACTGATGTTCCTGAAGGAACGGGGAAATTATGCCAAATGCTGCGAGACGGTTCCACTGATATTGCCGTAATATTAACCGAAGGGATTATAAAAGATATTGCAGCTGGTAATCCGAGCAAAATTGTTCAGATTTATGTAAAGTCACCTTTAATTTGGGGAATTCATGTTGCATCAAAATCAAAATATCAAACCATTGAAGATGTAAAAGATAGTACGATTGCTATTTCTAGAATTGGATCTGGTTCACAATTAATGGCCTATGTAAATGCTGCCAATCAAAATTGGAACAGTGACAGTTTGAAATTCGAAATTATAAATACTATCGACGGTGCCGTCGAAGCATTGACCAATGAAACTGCAGACTATTTTATGTGGGAGCATTTTATGACAAAACCACTAGTTGACCAAGGAATTTTTAGACGAATTGGAGATTGTCCTACGCCATGGCCTAGTTTTGTCATTGCTGTTAGAGAGGAATTTTTAGAAAAAAATGCAGAAGCAGTCGCTACAATATTAGAAATCATTAACACAACTACAGAAGATTTTAAATCGATTCCGAGTATCGACAGAACCTTAGCTGAAACATTTGGTCAAAAATTAGAAGATATTCAAGCTTGGCTGAAACTAACAGAATGGTCGCAAGAAAATTTTAGTGAAACCAAATTTAACACACTTCAAAACCAACTTCTAGAACTACGTATTATTAATAAAAAAAGTACTTTTGCTGAAATTATTAAAGCACTGTAAATTTGCTTTATAACTCCTATGATCGAAATAACAAAAATTGACATACAAAAAATAAAAGCCAAGTTGCGGGTTAAAAAACCTTGGGACAGGGTCATTATTTTGTTTTTGAGTATTTTTATCACAATTCCGCTCTTCATTATTTTACATCAAAACCTTATTGAGCTTAATTGGAGTTTTAATCTGGACCGTATTTTGCTGTTTATCGGCGTATTAGGGGGTGTTTATTTAATTTTATTTCAACTACGGACCATAATAATTATTTGCGTCGCGCTCTATCTATTGGTTTTGTTTTACGGAACCGTAATTGGGAATTATGGTTTCAATCAAATCTACGAAGATTACGATTCCATGATCTATACCATGACATACAATCCGTATCCTCAAGATTTAATTGTATCCAAACTTCTTCCTTTTCCAAATAAATCATTGATTTTAAAGGCTATAGAATATCAGAATCCAAAGGTTAGAAATTTTGCGGTGATGGCCACGACCAAACATTTTAGAAATGTAAAAGGTTATTCAGAGTACCGCACTTTAATTCAATGTTTTGCTGCTTTCAAAGAAATTAATGCCCGCTGGAATTACGTTAATGATCCGAAGGATGGCGATTATATTGCAACAGCAAGCGAATCTTTGGAGTACTTTTCTGGTGACTGCGACGATCACTCGATACTGATGGCTGCGGCTGTCCGTTCTATTGGGGGAACACCACGATTAATTCACACCAAAGGACATATTTACCCTGAAATCTTAATTGGGAACAGAAGTGACTTAGAAGCGGTCAATTATTTAATAAAAAACATTCTTTTTGAGAAAGAAAGCTATGGAAAATCTTTGCATTATCACATTGATGAAAGAGATCAAATATGGTTGAACTTAGACTATACTGCTAAATATCCAGGAGGACCTTTTATGTCTGAAGAAATTTTAGGAGCGCTTACTCTAAACTAAATTCCTATGCTAGTAATACTTCATTCTGCGCGAAATCGTTTTTTATTTTTTCGCTTAACAAACAACACTTTCACTGTAAAAAAAATATACGCCAAATGAATTCCGAGATATTACACGCCAAATTAAAAGAACATTTTGGTTTTGAAAAATTCAGACCCAATCAAGAAATAATTATTGAAACTATTCTTTCTAAAAAAGATGCCTTAGCTATCATGCCAACAGGTGGGGGAAAATCAATCTGTTTTCAATTACCAGCGCTACTTTTTTCTGGAATTACAGTAGTAGTTTCTCCGCTTATTGCTTTGATGAAAGATCAAGTAGACAGTTTAAAAGCTAACGGAATTGCGGCTTGCTTTATCAATAGTACACAATCTGACCAAGAGCAGCAATTTTATTTGGATTCATTGCGCAACAATACCATCAAATTAGTATACGTCGCTCCCGAAAGTTTGTCTTATTTAGAAAATGTTTTTAATTCTCTAGAAGTCAGCTTGATTGCCATCGACGAAGCACATTGTATTTCTGCCTGGGGACATGATTTTAGACCTGCCTACACTAATTTAGGTTACCTTAAAAACCGCTTCCCTTCTACTCCAATTTTGGCCTTAACAGCAACTGCCGATAAAGCTACGCGAACCGATATTGCACAACAATTAAACCTTACAAATCCTGCCATATTTGTTTCTTCTTTTGATCGCAAAAATTTAAGTTTAGAAGTGCGACCCGCTTTAGACCGTGTGAAACAAATAATAGATTTTATTGCGACCAAACCCAATGAATCTGGAATTGTTTATTGCTTAAGCCGAAAAACTACCGAAGAATTAGCGAAAAAATTGCAGCAAAAAGGAATTAATGCCAAAGCATATCATGCGGGTTTAGAAGCAAAATTAAGAGCAAAAACACAAGATGATTTTATAAATGACGATTGTCAAATTGTCTGTGCAACTATTGCCTTTGGAATGGGAATTGACAAATCAAATGTGCGCTGGGTAATTCATTATAATTTACCTAAAAATATCGAAGGTTATTACCAAGAAATTGGTCGTGCTGGTCGTGACGGATTGCCTTCAGAAACAGTTCTATTTGAAAGTTATGCAGATGTTATTCAGCTACAAAAATTTGCATCAGAAGGTTTGAATGCGGATTTGCAATTGGCTAAATTAGAACGAATGAAACAATATGCGGACGCTTTAAGCTGCCGCAGAAAAATTTTACTTTCTTATTTTGGGGAATTAGTCACTGAAAATTGTGGTAATTGTGACATCTGTAAAAATCCTCCGGTTTTTTTTAACGGAACTATTTTAGCACAAAAAGCACTTTCGGCCGTGACTCGCTTACAAGAAAAAGAAACTTTGGCGGTAATAGTTGATTTTTTAAGAGGTTCTAAAAATGCACATATTTACGAAAAAGAATATCAAAACCTAAAAACGTACGGAATTGGTGCAGATGTTTCTTGGTACGATTGGAATCAATATTTAATTCAATTAATTAATCTAGGGTACCTTGAAATTGCTTTTCATCAAAACAATAGAATCTTATTAACATCACTCGCTCGAAAAGTTTTATTCTATGGAGAGAAAGTCCAATTAAATACTGTTGTTAAAAAAGTAGCTGAAACTAAAGAGGCCAAAGAAGTCAAAACAAAAACAACCAAGAACTCACTTTTTGAAATTTTACGAAAATTGCGTTATGACATTTCAAAGGAAGAAGAAGTTCCTGCTTACGTAATCTTTAACGACGCTACTCTTCGTCAATTTGAAAGCGTTAGACCAATGACCGCAGAAGAATTAATCGCTATAGATGGTGTCGGAAAAGCAAAGCTCGAAAAGTACGGTGCGGAGTTTATCTCGGCAATTGTAGAATTTCAAAAAAACAAAAAAACAACTGCTAAAAAAGAAAGTAGCACGTACAAAACAACGTTAGAGCTTTATCAAAAAGATATGTCTACTGATGAAATTTCGAAACAAAGAAAACTCGGAATTTCTACTGTAATTTCACACATTGCGAAATTATATATTGATGATCACATCACTGATTTAAGCGATTTTGTAACGCAAGAAGAAGTCGAGCAATTAAAGAAAGCACACAAGGAAATAAAAAGTACGACAGTTTTAAAACCATATTTTGATTATTTGGAAGAAAGAATGGCATATGATAAAATTCGCTTAGGCTTAGCGGTTATTGAAAAATCGAAAGAATTATCTCAGACGCTAAATAAAAAAGCATATTCTGTTGATGAAATTCGAATTTCTCATGCAGAAGCATATAAAAAGTGGAATTCTGAAGAAGATTTACAGCTTACTAATTTCTTTAAAGAAGGCAAAGCTAATGCAGAAATTGCCAGTATATTGGGTAGAAACAGCGGTGCTATAGTTTCTAGATTGAAGAAATTAGAACTAAAGTAAAAAAACCATATAAGTATTCAAGGTAGAATAACTTATATGGTTTTAAAATTTTATAAATAACGTTCTTCAAAAATGCGTTGGTGGTGCTTTTGATGACCAATTGTCACAAAACCCAAAGCACGAACCGAAATTTCATTGTTGGAAGCCGTTCCAATTCTTTTCAATTGCTCTACTGAAAAACTTTTGTACAGAAATAAGTTAGAATGCCGCACTGCTGATAATTCGGTAAGCAAACTTTGAATATTTCTCTGATTGGCATCTGTATTAACTACATACTCATTCTCATCGAAACCTGATAATGGTGTTTTGTCGTTTCTAGAAATTCGCAACGCACGATAAGCAAAAATTCTTTCGGTATCAATTACATGCTGTATAATTTCCTTAATCGTCCATTTTGCTTCCGCATAACGAAAATCAAATTTATCCATCGGAATATTTTGAACGAATTTTATAAAATCATGCAACGAAATTTCCAGTTCTTCAATCAAATTGCCTTCACCAGCTTGTTCAATATAAGTATGAAATGCACTACCGTACTCATTCTCTAATAATTGATCTGCCTTCATTTTTTATCTTTTATGCCGAATTTCTACTAGCATTAGTATTGCCAAAAAGAGAACGCGTTACAATTTTCTCATATACTTTCACCAATTCGCTATCGACAACTTCAGCTTTATTTAATTCATTAATTCTAAGCAATGCATATTGTTGTATCGTCAACAGTGGCAACACGATACGTTCTCTAATATCAATAGAAGCTTTACCGTCAGGATAGTTTTCCATCAAAGTGGTATGCCCTGCAATTTTCAATAGTAAGCGTTCTGTTTCTGAAAATTCATCTGAGATAATTTGCCAAAATTCACCAAACTCAGGATCTTCCTTCATGTAAGCAGTTAGTGGCAAAAATGATTTAGCCAAGGACATTGCACTGTTTTCCAAAAGCGTTTTAAAAAACAATGAATTGTGATATAATTCGGTTACTTTATCCCATTGTCCTGTCGTTTCGAAATGCTTCAAAGCAGATCCTACTCCGAAAAATCCAGGTACGTTTTGCTTCAATTGACTCCATGATCCCACAAACGGAATTGCTCTTAAATCAGCAAAATCCAATTGATCTGATTTACTTCTCTTTGTCGGACGACTTCCAATATTTGTTTTTGAGTAGTATTTTAAAGTACTCATTTTCTCTAAGTAAGGTATAAACTTCGGATGGTTTTTAAAACTTAAATATTTTGAATAACCAAGTTCTGCTAATTCTTCCAGAATATCTTTTTCATCAGGAGATAATTCATTTTTTGACTTATTAAATACCTGATTCGTCACTCCTGCACTCAATAAATTCTCTAGGTTGAAACGACAAGAATCTAATGTTCCAAAATTAGAACTAATAGTTTGTCCTTGCACGGTGATCTGAATTTCATTATTCTCGATTGTTGGTCCCAACGAAGCGTAGAATTTATGTGTTTTACCACCCCCACGTGCTGGTGGTCCGCCACGTCCATCAAAAAATACCACATCAACCTCATACTTTCTTGACATCTCTGTCAAAGTTTGTTTGGCTTTATAAATACTCCAATTTGCCATTAAGTAACCACCATCTTTAGTTCCGTCAGAAAAACCAAGCATAATAGTTTGTTTGTTTCCTCGTGAAGCCAGATGAATAGCGTATTCTGGATTAGTGTACAATTGCTCCATAACCAAATGTGCTTTTTGTAAATCCTCGATCGATTCAAATAACGGAATAATATCTACAGTTGGTGCTTCCCAATTATTTAAACGAATCATTGCAAAAGTTTCCATTACATTCAACGCGCTTTCGTTATTACTGATAATATAACGATTGGCACCTTGCTCTCCATTATTTTCTTGAATTGTTTTGATAATTTGTATCGACTCTATTGTTGATTTGGTAATTTCATTTTCAAAATCAGCTGAATCTAAATTGCCCGTAACTTTCGCTACAATTTCAATCTTTTCGTCTTCTGATAAATCATAATAATTAGAAGGAAACATATCGCTCTCTGACTTTAAGTAATACGTAACAATGTCTTTAAAAACAGCGTTATGCACTCTACTATTTTGCCTGATATCAAGAGTTGCAAAATGAAATCCAAACAAATTAACTTTTACTTGCAACGATTCCAATTCGTCTAGATAAAGAGACTGATGTTTGTCTATAATAATTGTTCTAATTGCATTTAAGCGTTCTTTAAACTCATCCAAAGTGATGTACATTTCGCCTCTTGAATAAAAAACAGAACGGTATAATTTATGTTCTAACTCAGCAACTAAACCATCTACTCCAGAAAAAGTCAGTTTTCGTTTTAATTTTCTAATCTCAACGTAATAACATTTTAAAATAGAAGTTCGTAAACGTTCTGCCACCTTCAACGTGATTTCTGTTGTTACAAACGGATTTCCATCGCGATCCCCGCCTGGCCAAAATCCAAGTTTAATAATTTGATTCTGAATTGGATTGTTATGGAAGATATTTTTTTGCAAATACTGAACAATTTCGCCAGAAGTTTCATAAAATACGTTCTCTAAAAACCATATTAAGCTTACCGCTTCATCATAAGGATTTGGTTTTTCTGCCTGAATGAAAGGTGTTTTACCCAGTTGCGCCAATAAACGTTTGATTTCTAATAAATCATTTGTACGAATTGCATCGATCAAATCATTAATAATTCCGAGCACTGCACCTGGATAAAATTGTGTTGGATGCGCCGTTAGAACCGTACGGACATTAAAATTTTCGAAAAATTCAACTAATTCTTCGTCTTTTTCTTTAGCGTTCGCCTTCTCTTTTATATCACGAAGTGTACCGCGACCTTCCATGTTGTTAATTGCAGGAAAAGCAGCGTCCTCAATTGCATCAAAAAGAACAATTTGTCTTTCTATGTACTGAATGAAACGGAACATGATATCAATTTTCTCTTCTTCAGTAGCTGAAGTTAAATACTTTTCAGTAAACGAGTTAACAATTTCTTTCGGATTCTCTTGTTTTTTAAAACCTGATTCGCAAACATCTGTAAACAAAGGCAATAGAACGCCTGTATTGTCAATAGAATCAAAAGGGAGTGTTATAAAAACACTGTTGTAAATATGATATTTTGAAAGAACATCTTGATTAAAACGTTCGATTTTTGGTAAAGTATACATAAATTATAGTTGGTTGTGTTGGTAATTAATAGTTGAAAAAAAACCTCAAGAAGCGATCCTTGAGGTAATTAATATTTTCCGTTCAAGATGAATTGCTTACATATTTTTAAAAATAGTATGCATCAAACGTTTCTTATCATTAATGCTTTCTTCTAATGAAATCATAGTTTCAGTTCTGTAAACACCCTCGATGTCATCAATCATAAAGATAACCTCCTTGGCATGTTTAGTGTCTTTTGCACGTATTTTGCAAAAAATATTAAATTTTCCTGTCGTTACTGACGCAACAGTTACAAAAGGAATTTGGTTAATACGTTCTAAAACAAATTTTGTTTGTGACGTATTGTTTAAAAATACACCAACGTAAGCAATAAATGAATAGCCTAATTTGTCATAGTCCAATGCTAATGAAGAACCCATTATGATTCCAGCATCTTCCATTTTTTTTACACGAACATGTACAGTTCCTGCAGAAATCAATAATTTTTTTGCGATGTCCGTAAAAGGAACTCTAGTATTATCGATCAACATATCTAAAATCTGGTGATCTACTTCATCTAAACGAAACTTACTCATAAATTCTTTATTAATATTATTATTTGTCACAACAAAGGATAAAAATATATAAAAAAAGCAATAAAATGATAATTATATTAAATTTTTATCAAACCATTAACAAATTCTATAGAATTGTCTAATTTAAAATTCGCAATTTCATTTAGTCTTGGAGTTTTTCCAAAATCATCACTGTACGCTGCTCCTTTTCCATCAAACTCGACATGTCCAAATTTTGATTCTAAATTGCTGATTTCTGAAAAATAAGCCTTAAAAACGATCTGATTGTCGATTAATTCCTCTTTGTATTGAGCAGCAAAATTCGTGATTATTTCTATACCATCATAATTTATTTTAATATTTTTATATATAAAATCATAAAAAATCGTGTTATTTTGTGAAATATTCAAATAATTATCAGTTTTGTCGATAACTATATCGTTTTCGTTTAAGTACGAAAAACTTGAAATTAATGCGAAAAATATAAATTTTCTAGTTTCTTCTCTCAGATAATCATTTTGAAAATGTCCTGCTTCAAATAAAATTGTTGGTACTCCAAGATTTTGAAACATATCGCCGATACAATTAATATTAAAAGAATCATCAAAACGCCCCACTTGTCCAGGAATATAATGCTGAAGTGTTTCATTAATTGCAGCAATCACATTAATAGCTTTTAAGCGAGATTCATTAATCTCTCGATCTTCATTATAAGCAGGAGCTAAAAACGAAGCAGTAGCCGGCTTTCCGTCGGTGCCTGCACCAAATATGGTACGTTGATCGTGTAAATTGAAACAGTAATCTGGCTGAAATTCTTCAAAAATTGCTCTTAAGATTTTACTTTCTGGCTGCGTAAGATTTTGGGAATCTCTATTCAAGTCCACTTCATTAGCATTTACACGCGTATAAGCCGCAGCACCGTCAGGGTTTAATAATGGTAAAGCACAAAATGTAAATTTCTCAAGCATTTGTGTTGCATAAGACGAACCGCTGTGCAGTACATTAAAAAAGTCAAATAATGCTTTGGTTGTGGTTCCTTCGTTGCCGTGCATTTGCGACCACAAATAGATTTTAACGGAACCCGTTCCTATAGTATAACTGTATAGTGGTTTACCAAGAACAGATTTACCAACTTTTTTTAGCTGATTATTGGTGTTTAATTTTAATAATAGAGGCTCGACTTGCTCTAAAGTAATATACCTACCAAACAGTAATTCTTCTTTATTTTCTTTAAAAAGTATCTGTAAATTCATTGCTTAAATTTTAATTTACAAAAGTAAACATCTTTATATTTACATTTGTAAACAAGTAAACTAATAGGAAATTTAGAATTGTAAACGCGAATTTTAGTTGGTGGCAGGATATTATTAGTTTTAGTTGATACAAATGTAATCATTTATTTAAAATATAGTTATATTATTGTTTATCAGTTATTTAATGCATTTTATATCAAGCTTAAGTTCATAGTTAATTGCGCTTTCTTTACAATTTACAACTGTAAAATAGGATAAATCAATATGTTTTATTACATTTGTAAACAAGTGTATTTGAAAATAAATTTACAATGGTAAACATCGAAGAATTCATTAAAAGGCTCGAAAAAATACTAGATTATTACAATCTAAATGCCTCCTCATTTGCTGATAAAATTGGTGTACAGCGATCCAGTTTATCTCATCTGCTCTCGGGTCGAAATAAACCTAGTTTAGATTTTGTCCTCAAAATTTCAGAGGTTTTCCCCGAAGTAGATTTATATTGGATATTAAATGGTGAAGGTACTTTTCCTAAAGGTGATAGAAAAATGGAACAAAAAACAGTTGCTCCTCTTGAAAGTAAAATAGTAACAGAAACTGTTTTTGAAAAAAAAAATAGTCCCGAAGATTTATTTTCAAAAATGGAATCTTCTCCAGTTGAAAATAAAAAAATCGAGACTTCAGATACTAGCAAGCAACTTCAAAATTTTAATAATAATGGTGAAGTTGATAAAATTGTATTCTTTTATAAGAATGGAACTTTCAAGATTTATAATTCATAAAAGTTATTTTATTGCGTATTTCAAAAATTTAAACTTATTTTCTGTTTTACGTGCTCATCGTCAATTTAAAAGTGAGACTGAATTTTTAGAGTTGAAGTCCATTTTCGGGAATCTTACCTAAAACTCCCTTAAAATGCATTTTTAAAATTGCTAAGTCTTGTTCGTAATTTCCTGTAGGCTTTAGTGACTTTCCTAAATTAACTTCTTTTTTACCCCAATCAAATGCAACAGGAACTATGGGTACATCGGCTTTTAGTGCTATATAATAAAAACCGCTTTTTATCTCTTTAACTTTTTTACGAGTTCCTTCGGGAGCAACTGCCAATCGAAACACTTTTTTCTCTTCAAATATTTTAGCAATAGCCTCTACTTTGTTCAAACCACCAGATCGATCTAAAGGAGCTCCGCCAAGCCATTTAAAATAATAATTAATTGGAAAGCGAAACAGCTCTTTTTTACCAACCCAGTTCATTTCTAATTCAGTAATACCTCGAGTAAAGACTCCCAAGTAAAAATCATGATTACTTGTGTGCGGCAATACCATCATGACGCATTTTTTCAGGTCAGCATTTATACTTCCCACTATCTTCCATCCCATCAGTCTGAAAAAGATCCACTTGTATAATTGTTTCTTCATTATTTTGATTTAACTGGCAAAATAAATAATAAAATTGGTAAATTTGAGTAAAACGACCGTAAATGATTGTGAAATTTTTGAGTTATTTAATACCGATCAACATCTATAAGACGAAATCGCAAAGAAGTAAAACAATTGAGATTACTTGGGCGAATGGCGAAATGGTATTGGATACCAAAAACACCAATTATTCGTACGGAAGTTTGCAGCGTATTTTGCGTTATGGCCTACTAAAAATTGGTTTTAGCAAAATACGTGAAATGGATCGCATATTAGTCCTTGGCGTTGCTGGCGGAAGTGTCATTAAAACTTTAGCCGATGAAATTCAGTTCAAAGGAAAAATAACTGGGGTTGAAATCGATCCTGAAATCATTGCCATTGCGAACACTTATTTTAATTTGAAAGCAGTACCCAATCTGGAAATAGTAATTGATGATGCTTTTGAATACGTTTTAAAAACGAATACTTTGTTTGATTTGATTATTATTGATATTTTTGAGGATACGAAGATGCCTAATTTTTTATTCGAAAATTATTTTAGCAAAAGAGTTGTTACCATGTTAAAAAACAATGGATTTATTTTATTTAACACGATGTTGCTTGAACCAATTCATTCCGATCGAAATAAAAAATTTATTAGAGAAATAGATAAAGTTCTATTTTCGGTACAAGCTTTAAAGCGAGTCGAAGTACACAACGAACTTATTTTGATTCAGAAAAATAATTAATGCTAATATGAAAAATTTTGAAATGCTTTTCAATTCCTTCGAGCCTGCCCCGATAATAAACGCTATTGATTATAACAAATATGCTAAGATTAATTTATCGGTCTCTAATACTGAATTGACCGAAAATAAATTAGAAGCTGCGGAAGAATTCGAAGCGTATGTTGAAGATTTTTTGGAAAGCAACAATGCTAAAGTTGCGTATGGCGGCTATTTGGAAGAACGAAAATTATACAAGCGCAGCTCAATTTTTAATGATTCAAACAGTTCAGAGCGCAACATGCACATTGGCTTAGATTTATGGATTAAAGCAGGAAGTGTGATTAATGCTCCGATTGAAGGAACAGTACACAGTTTTAAAAACAATATTGGTTTGGGTGATTACGGACCGACAATTATTTTAGAACATCAAATAGAAAATCTTCAATTTTATACTTTGTACGGTCATTTATCGCTAGAAAGCATAGCAGATCTTAAAGTTGGCAAGCTTTTTAAAAAGGGCGAACCCTTGGCAACATTAGGAAACAAGGACGTAAATGGGAATTACGCACCCCATTTACATTTTCAAATTATTAACACTATCGAAAACTATTGGGGAGATTATCCTGGCGTTTGTAGCAAACAAGATTTAGATTTCTACATGGAAAACTGTCCAAATCCCAATTTAATTTTAAACATTTAAAAACATGAAGAAAATTGTATTTATACTTTTAGCAGTTACATTATTTGTAGGTTGTAAGTCAAAAAAAGTAAACGAACCCGCAGCTCCAGAAGTAGCTAAAATTGTTGCTATTCCAGCAGCAGAGATCAATAGAAATCAACAAAATAAAGCCTATGATTTAGGAAGTCGCGTTTTGTTGACTTGTAATACTTCAAAATTTAAAGCTTTTGACGCGACTGAAGTTACAAAAGAAGTAATGGACAACACCACTATTGAGCGCATCTCTAAAACCTGTAGTAAATTTAGACAATGGTACGGTACTTTTATCGATTTAAAACTTGATGGTGTTTACAAAATTAACGGAGAAACCGTATATCGTTTTCGTGCTTTATACACTAAAAAAGTTGCTAATAAAGAATTGCGCGTAACTGTAAATGAAAATAATTTAGTTTCGGGGATTAAGTCTTTAGATTGGGATAATTCTTTTGAAAGTAAATTAAATAAATAAAAATTGTTTTTTTATTAAAATTCATACACTAATTTGGCTAATTTATACGAAATAAAAGACGAAATAAATTCAACTAGTTTCCAAAATTATTTGATTTTAAAAATATAAATTCTAGCCCTGACAGCAGCGCCATCGTTTTTTGCAGGGGTTCGGCATAAAAGATACAGCGGATGGCAGGAATAGCTCCTAAAAAAACAAAAGCCTCAAGTTAAAAATTAACTTGAGGCTTTTGTTTTACTATTTATTAGAAGATTATCCTCTAATTAATTTTCTATATTTCAAACGTTTTGGTGTTAAATCACCGCCCAAACGTTTCTTTTTGCTTTCTTCATATTCAGAGAAACTTCCTTCGAAGAAATATACTTCTGAATCGCCTTCGAATGCTAAAATGTGCGTACAAATACGGTCTAAGAACCATCTGTCATGCGAAATTACAACCGCACAACCGGCAAAACTATCCAAACCTTCTTCTAAAGCACGCAAGGTATTGACGTCCAAGTCGTTGGTCGGCTCATCTAATAACAGTACGTTTCCTTCCTCTTTCAACGTCATAGCCAAGTGCAAACGGTTGCGTTCTCCACCAGATAGAGTCGATACTTTTTTATTTTGCTCGCCACCACCAAAGTTAAAACGACTCAAATAAGCACGAGAATTGACTTGACGTCCGCCCATCATTATTAATTCTTGTCCGTCGGCAAAATTTTCCCAAATTGATTTTTCAGGATCAATATTCGAGTGCGACTGATCGACATAAGCGATTTTTACCGTTTCACCCACAGAGAATTCTCCGCTATCGGTTTCTTGCTCGCCCATAATCATTCTGAAAATAGTTGATTTACCAGCACCATTAGGTCCAATAATACCAACAATTCCGGCTTGAGGAAGTGTGAAATTTAAGTTGTCGTATAATAATTTGTCTCCAAAAGCTTTGGCTACATTTTTTGCTTCAATAACATTTGTTCCTAAACGCGGTCCATTTGGAATGTAGATTTCTAATTTCTCATCCAATTGTTTTTGATCTTCGTTTAGCAATTTATCGTAATTCTGTAAACGTGCTTTTTGTTTGGTTTGGCGTCCTTTGGCTCCTTGACGCACCCAGTCCAACTCTCTTTCTAAGTTTTTACGACGTTTAGAAGCTACTTTTTCTTCCAAAGCCATGCGACTCGATTTTTGATCCAACCAAGAAGAGTAATTTCCTTTCCAAGGAATCCCTTCTCCTCTATCCAGCTCTAAAATCCAACCTGCTACGTTGTCCAAGAAATACCTGTCGTGTGTTACCGCAATTACAGTTCCTGCATATTGTGCCAAGTGCTGCTCCAACCAAAGTACGCTTTCTGCATCCAAGTGGTTGGTAGGCTCATCTAAAAGCAAAACATCAGGTTGTTGCAACAACAAACGACATAAAGCTACACGACGGCGCTCACCACCCGAAAGATTTTTGATCGGTGTATCGCCTTCTGGAGTACGCAAAGCATCCATCGCAATTTCTAGTTTCGTATCGATTTCCCAAGCGCCCAATGCATCAATCTTATCTTGCAATGCCGCTTGACGATCCATCAATTTATCCATTTTATCTGCGTCTTCGTAATTTTCTGGAAGACCAAATAAGTCGTTTATTTTATTGTATTCGTCTAGAACTGCCATGGTTTCTGCCACACCTTCTTGCACGATTTCAAGAACCGTTTTGGTTTCATCCAATTGCGGTTCTTGCTCTAAATAACCAACAGTATATCCAGGTTGAAAAACTACATCTCCCTGATAATTTTTATCAACTCCTGCAATAATCTTTAAAAGAGAAGATTTACCAGAACCATTTAAACCAAGAATACCAATTTTCGCTCCGTAAAAGAAACTCAAATAAATATTTTTAAGAACAGGTTTATCTGCACCTTGATAGGTTTTACTCAATTTTTGCATTGAGAAAATTACTTTTTTATCGTCTGACATTCGTTATAAATTAAATTATTTACTTACTATTTTACTTTAAACTCTACCTTTTAAGGCATTAAAAACCCAAGCATTAGCTAAAAAACCAACACCCACCGCTGCGAATCCCCAGCCTGAGACTTCACGGTATTTAAAAACTCCAAGTCCAATTAACAGAAAACCCATACAGATCATTATAAAAGTTGCCCATCCTAAAATGGTGTTTTTATTCATTCCCATATATTCAAAAATTATTTAACTGCAAAGGTCGGTAATTTTAACCGCTTAATTAAATATTTTCCAGAGCATTTCTTTTAGTAAATCAGATTGCGGCAAAGCATTCGCACCGACCCCTTTGCTTTTTACGTCAATGTCTCGAAGTGCAGCAATGACTTGGCTCACTTTTTTCATAGGATAATTTTTGAGCGCCACATCATATTCTTTCAAAAAATAAGGATTTACTCCAATTGCAGCTGCCACGGTTTTTGGATTTTTATCTTTCAGTCCGTGGTATTTTAGCAATTGAATAAAGAAACCAAAAATTAATGCTGTAGTCATGACCAGAGGATATTCCTTTGGATTTTGAGCAAAGTTATCTGCAATTTTATACGCTTTAAGTTGATTGCGTTCTCCAATTGCTTTTCGAAGTTCAAAAACATTGTAATCTTTACTAAAACCAATATTTTCTTCGATATGATGTGGAGTGATCATGGTTCCTTGCGGCAAAATAATCTGGAGTTTTTCTAACTCATTATTTATCTTACTTAAATTAGTACCTAAAAATTCGACTAACATCGCATTCGCCTTAGGTTCTATATTATATTTTTTACCTGCTAAAACTCTTTTGATCCACTCTCCGACTTGATTTTCATAGAGTTTTTTACTTTCATAAACTAGTCCATTTTTAGAAAGCTCTTTGGTTACTTTTTTACGTTTGTCTAAGGTTTTATATTTGTAACAAATCACTAAAACAGTAGTTTCCATTGGTTTAGCGGCGTAGGATTCTAACTTGTCAATAGTTCGTGATAATTCTTGTGCTTCTTTTACAATGACCACTTGGCGTTCTGCCATCATTGGATATCGTTTTGCAGTTGAAATTATATCTTCAATCGAAACATCTCTTCCGTATAAAACAGTTTGATTAAAGCCTTTTTCTTCTTCAGATAAAATATTTTTTTCAATATATTCTGCCAATTTATCTATATAATAGGACTCCTCGCCCATTAAAAAATAAATAGGCTTTATATTTCCTGCCTTTATATCGTTAACAATTTTTAAAACTTCGTCCATCTTATTTATTCAAGCTTAAATTCTAAAATTAAAACGAAAGTATAATACACTTGATTTAACCTTAAACTTTAAACAATTTAATTAATTTTGCGGCATGCAACCACTTAATTTTCCTTCGTATCCATTTCGATTCAAAAATAGCGAAAATAAATTGGCGATTTTTGATGAAATCAGGAAAAAGTTTATCATTTTAACTCCTGAAGAATGGGTTCGACAGCACATGATTCAGTTTTTGATTCTTGAAAAAAAATACCCAAAGTCATTAATCAATGTCGAAAAAGTGTTATTTGTCAACGGTTTGCGTAAAAGATATGATATTGTTGTCTACAACTCAGACGGTTCGATTTGTATTTTGGTTGAATGTAAAGCACCTGAAATCACGATTTCTCAAGCCACTTTTGACCAAATTGCACAATATAATATGACGTTAAATTCTCGATTTTTGACCGTGACAAACGGTTTGAGTCACTATTTTTGTCAAATGGATTTTGAAAATGAGAAGTATCATTTTTTAAAAGAGATTCCAACTTACAGTCCACAGTAATTTTAAAAAAATCAAAATTGAAAGCAATAGCAGTTGTCATTTTAAATTGGAATGGTAAAAAATTATTAGAGCAATTTTTGCCTTCGATAATTCAGTTTTCGCCAGAAGCGACTATTTATGTGGCAGATAATGCATCGACAGATGATTCAATCACGTTCGTGAAAGATAGTTTTCCGTCGGTCAAAATTATTCGAAATACAGGAAATTATGGCTATGCTAAAGGCTATAACGACGCACTACAAAGTGTTGAAGAAGAGTTTTACGCTTTGGTAAACTCTGACATTGAAGTAACCGAAAATTGGTTAATACCTATTTTAAAAACATTTGAAAGAGCGCCAAACACAGCTGCCATTCAGCCTAAGATTTTAGATTTTAAGAATAGGGGTTATTTTGAATATGCAGGGGCTGCGGGAGGTTTCATTGATAAATACGGTTATCCATTTTGTCGTGGTCGCATTTTTGAAACTATAGAAAAAGATGAGAGCCAGTACAATGATTCTACTGAAATTTTTTGGGCATCGGGTGCATGTTTTTTTATAAGAAAAAATGTGTACCGTGAATTAGGCGGTTTTGATGCCACTTTTTTTGCCCATCAAGAAGAAATTGATTTGTGCTGGAGAATTAAGAATCGTGGATATACCATAAAATACAATTCAAAGTCAATAGTTTACCATGTTGGTGGCGCAACGTTGCAACAAGGCAATCCACATAAAACGTTTTTAAACTTTAGGAATTCTTTATACATGTTAGTTAAAAACTTGCCAAAGAAACACTTTTATGGCATTCTTTTTGCTCGTTTGGTTTTAGATGGAATAGCAGGAATTCGCTTTTTAACTCAAGGAAAATTCAAACACATTTGGGCAATTGTAAGAGCGCATTACTCGTTGTTTGGTAATTTTGGCTTGTATTATACAAAACGCGAACAACCTCAAAACAGAGACTATTTTGCCGTAAAGAGCATTGTTTTTCTCTATTATTTTAAAAAAATGGTCACATTTAAAGATATCTTTAACAGTAATACCTATTTTAAAAACTAACTTTGTAATCTATGTTTAATTAAAAATTTGAAAAATTTATGAAAAAAGTAATAACAGCTCTATCGGTACTTATGGTTTTGAGTTCATGTGTTTCTAAAAAGAAGTACACGGATTTAGAATCTAAAAACAAAGAAACTCAAGATTTATTAAACAGTGCTACTGTAAAATTAAATACTTGTCTAGAAGAGAGAGCAGCGTATGCTGCAACAGCAGCTAGTTTGAAAGATCAAAATAAAGATTTAATCAGCAGCTCAAAAGATTTAACAATGTTAACCTCGAAAGGAGCTCAAAATCTTGAAAAATCTTTAGAAAGTTTAAAAGAAAAAGATTTAAGAATCACTAGACTTCAAGACGCGTTAACTAAAAAAGACAGTGTTACATTGGCTTTAGTAACTAGTTTGAAAAGTGTAGTAGGTATCAATGATCCAGATATTGAAATTAATGTTGAAAAAGGAGTAGTTTTCATCTCAATCGCTGATAAATTATTATTTAAAAGTGGTAAATATGAAGTTACTGATAAAGCAAAATCTGTTTTAGCAAAAGTAGCAAAAGTAGTTAACGACAAACCTGATTTTGAATGTATGGTTGAAGGTCATACTGATGACGTACCTTTTAGAAGTAATGGAATTTTGTTAGACAACTGGGATTTAAGTGTTAAACGTTCTACCTCTATTGTTAGAGTTTTAACGAATGAATTGGGAGTTAATCCAGCGAAATTAATTGCTGCAGGAAGAAGTTCATACGTTCCTTTAGTAGCTAACGATTCTGCAGAAAATAAAGCGCGTAACAGAAGAACTCGTATTGTTGTGATGCCTAAAATTGATCAATTCTACGAAATGATTGAAAAAGAAATGAAAAACCAATCAAAATAAAAGATTATTTTTTATAGGATTATAGAAAAAAAGCAGGTCAATTGACCTGCTTTTTTTATGCTTATTATTTTAATTGTTGACTCAAATCAATTAGATTTAATTTTTTTATAAGATATCGATACTCCCTTTACCTTCCCTTATAATAACAGGCTCATTTTCTGATAAATCGATAATTGTCGAAGCCACGTTATCTCCATACCCACCATCGATTACCAAATCTACTATACTTTGCCATTTTTCAAATATTAATTCTGGATCAGTGGTATATTCGATTACATCGTCTTCATCACGAATAGAAGTGGAAACAATTGGATTACCTAACAATTTTACGATTTGTAACACAATTGCGTTATCGGGCACACGAATACCAACGGTTGTCTTCTTTTTAAACTCTTTCGGCAAATTATTATTTCCTGGCAAAATAAACGTGTAAGGCCCAGGCAACGCTCTTTTAAGAATTTTAAAAGTAGACGTATCAATTTGTCTTACATAATCTGAGAGATTACTTAAATCGTGACAAATAAATGAAAACTTAGCCTTATCAAGTTTTACTCCCTTTATTCTAGCAATTTTTTCTAAAGCTCGTGAGTTTGTAATATCACAACCCAAACCGTAAACGGTATCTGTAGGGTAAATTACCAAACCTCCGTTTTTTAAAACCTTCACTACTTTTTCAATTGCAGCTTCACTGGGTTTGTCTGGGTATATTTTTATAAATTCTGCCATTGTATTTTTATATAACGTATTAAATATTAAACTAAAGTTACTCTTTTCAATCCAAACTGTTTACATGTTTAAGAGAATATTGCAACAATTGTTAAAATAATTGGAAGATTGGAAACTTTATATGATTTTACATAGCTATTTGTTAGCCAATTACATCTAATTTTGCAAAACGCAGCAGAAGCTTTTTAATTCCTCCTACTTCAAATTTAATTTCTGCTTTCTTGTCTGCTCCCACTCCTTCAATATTTATAATTTCACCTTTTCCAAATCGTTCGTGCATCACTATATTTCCAGAAAGTAATTTACTGTCAAATAAATTGGGGTTCGCCGAAGCTGCACCACTTGAAACTGGTTTCAATTTGCGAATATTAATTTCTGATTTAGGATCACTATCGGAAAACGTTTTTGGTGGAGTGCCTCCAACAGGTTTCATCAATCTAAATTTTGACTTGTCAACATCACCAAAAATATCTTTATCGATCATTGGTTTAAAGCGATAATTACTTTCAGAAGGGGTTAAATATTCTAAATATTGTCCGTCAATCTCTTCAATAAAACGCGAAGGTTCACTGTCTGTCAATTTTCCCCAGCGGTAACGCGATTGCGCATACGTTAAATAGGCCTGATGTTCGGCTCTGGTCAAAGCAACGTAAAACAAGCGACGCTCTTCTTCTAATTCGCTTCGGGTGCTCATGCTCATTGCACTCGGGAACAAATCTTCTTCCATTCCCACCACAAAAACCTGCGGAAATTCTAATCCTTTTGCCAAGTGAATGGTCATCAGCGCCACTCGATCTTCATCTGAAGTATCTTTGTCTAAATCGGTTGCTAAGGCTACATCTTCCATAAATTCGGCCAACGCACCACGCGCACCATCAATTTCCTTTTGACCTTCGGTAAAATCTTTAATACCGTTTAGTAATTCTTCTATATTTTGGACTTTTGCCATTCCTTCAGGCGTGGCATCTTTTTTTAATTCTTGAACTAATCCTGTTTTTTTAGCAACATGATCCGTGATATAAAAAGCATCTTGATTTTCGTTAATTACCTGAAAACTCTGAATCATCGTTACAAAATCATTCAATTTATTTTTGGTACCAGAATTTAATTTTAAATCGATTTTATCAATATTCTGCATTACTTCCCAAATCGATCTTTTGTAATGATTGGCGGCAATTGTTAACTTTTCGACAGTTGTATCTCCAATTCCACGAGCGGGATAATTAATAACACGAATTAATGCTTCTTCATCTTTTGGGTTAATCACCAAACGCAAATAGCACAAAACATCTTTGATTTCTTTTCTTTGATAAAAAGACAAACCACCATAAATTCGGTACGGAATATCGCGTTTGCGCAGCGCATCTTCCATCGCGCGAGATTGTGCATTGGTTCGGTATAAAATCGCAAAAGCACCATTAGGCAGTTGATTTTGCATTTTTTGTTCGAAAATGGTACTTGCCACAAAACGACCTTCTTCGGCATCGGTCAAACTGCGGTGCACTTTAATTTTGGGTCCAAAATCATTGGCCGTCCAAACAATTTTATCCAGTTTGGTTTTATTCTTTTCTATGATTGTATTAGCTGCTTCAACGATATTTTTTGTTGAACGATAATTTTGCTCTAATCGAAACATTTTTACACCTTCATAATCTTTCTGAAAGTTTAAAATATTATTAATGTTTGCCCCACGAAATGCATAAATACTTTGCGCATCGTCTCCTACCACGCAAATGTTTTGAAATTTGTCCGATAAGGCTCTAACAATTAAATATTGAGAGTGATTGGTATCTTGGTACTCATCGACCAAAATATAGCGAAAACGATTTTGATATTTGGCCAGAACTTCAGGAAACAAATTCAGTAATTCATTTGTTTTTAAAAGTAAATCGTCAAAATCCATTGCACCTGCTTTAAAACAACGATTTACGTATTCCTGGTAAATTTCACCCATTCGTGGCTTTTTCGCCATGGCATCAGCTTCCTGCAACTCTGGATTATTAAAATAAGCTTTAACGGTAATTAAACTGTTTTTATAACTCGAAATTTTGCTCAAAACTTGTTTGGGCTTATACACATCTCGATCCAACTGCATTTCTTTAATTATAGAAGAAAGTAAGCGCGCAGAATCTTGTGAATCGTAAATAGTAAAATTGGAAGGATAACCTAACAAATCGGCTTCAGAACGCAAAATTCTAGCAAAAACAGAGTGAAAAGTACCCATCCAAAGGTTTTTAGCTTCGGCTGCACCCACAATACTCGAAATACGCTGCTTCATTTCGCGAGCTGCTTTATTGGTAAATGTGAGCGATAAGATACTAAAAGCATCTACTCCCAAACTCATTAAATACGCAATACGAATGGTTAAAACCCTTGTTTTCCCTGAACCGGCACCCGCAATAATAATCATTGGTCCGTCTTTTTGTAAAACAGGTTCGCGTTGTGCTTCGTTAAGTTGATCTATATATTTTTGCATGAAAAATTTCTATTTATGCAAAAATAAGAATTAAAAACTTGATTTTAAATGAAACTAAAAAAGAGGCTGCTTTTTAAAAGAATAGTAGTGTCTAGGCGTAAAAAACATCATAGGCAAATCGTAAAAGTGTGCCTATAACTACTACCAAAAAGAACACTCTAATAAAACTATTTCCTTTATTAATTGCCAACTTTGCACCTAGCCAACCGCCTAAAGCATTGCAAGCAGCCATTGGTAAAGCAATACTCCAGATAATTTTTCCTTTGAGCGTAAACAAAACAATCGATCCAAAATTAGTGGCTAAATTGACCATTTTTGCATTTGCCGAAGCATGTAAAAAATCAAATCCCAATAACGCAATAAAAGCTACGACAAAAAAACTGCCTGTTCCTGGACCTATAAAACCATCGTAAAAGCCAACTACTACACTAATTACAATTGCATATACCATTTGTTCTTTTGCCGAATGTGTTTTCGCTATGTGCTGACCAAAATTTTTTTTGGCATACGTATAGACCGCCAAAATGGACAAAACAACCAAAAGTAAAGGTTTCATAAATGAATTGCTTACATAAGTCAATAAGGTAGACCCTAAAAAAGCAGATGGTATTGCCAAAGCCATCATTATAAAAAGTAAACGCCAATTCATATCTACTTTTTTGAGATATTGATAAGCAGCAAAGGAAGTTCCAGAAAACGCAGGTATTTTAAGCGTTCCAACAACTGTAGAAACTGCTAGAGTTGGCAATAATATTAATCCCATTGGGGTTTGAATTAATCCGCCGCCGCCTACAATTGCATCGATAAAACCAGCGGCAAACGCAACTAAACAAAGTAAAACAATAACGTAGGTTTCCATTGCAAATAATTTAAGAAATCACAAGTCGATTACCTCACAAAAGTAATTTATCATGGAGTACAATGCAATAATCTTTGCTTCATTCGCATTAAAAAGTATATTTTTGTTGAAAATTTACATTCAATGGACATTCCAAAAATTATTGAGCTTCTAAGTTATACCATCCCTGCTATTGTTACTGGCGTTGTGGCCTATTCGTTTTTTCAATTGCAAGTTAAAAATGAAAATAAAAAAAGTCGAATGTTGCTATTGGATAAGACCAAAGATCAAGGATTACCTATTCGTTTGCAAGCGTACGAACGCATGACTTTATTTTTGGAGCGCATTAATTTAAATAAACTATTAATTCGAGTTGGGCCAATTTCTCCCAATAAAAATGATTACGAAAATTACATTATTGATCATATTGAGCAAGAATTTGAACACAATCTGACTCAGCAAATTTATATGACCGACGAGTGTTGGACCATTATCGCAACAGCAAAGAATGCAACAATTCAAATAATTCGTAAAACTGCTATGAGTAGCCAAGTTGATTCTGCTGCTAAATTAAGAGAAGTTATTTTGAATGATTTACTAGAAAAACAGTCTCCCAGTAACGCTGCATTAGCATATATTAAAAATGAAGTTGCAGAGATTTTATAATTTCAATAAGATTTCCAATATAATTTCAAATAATTACATTGGAAATCTTTGATTACTTACTAAACTTGTCTGTGATCACTCATCAACTCGCTTTTATTTTGAGCGTATTCAAATCCATCGTCCCACCACTTTTTCATTTCAATTTTATTAAAAATAAGTGCATTATCTGTCAATTTTGTAGGCGTGTAATATAGATTTAGTTTTACATTTCTGTTATTCGCCATTAATTTACCAATGGTAATGTCATGACGTTCTACTTGATCTAAAGCTATTCTAAACATATCAATCATTAGCGAAAACGGGTTCTTACCAATAACGGCTTTGCTTGTATTCACCTCTGTTTCTAAAATCACAACATCAATTTCAGTTGCACCGCGATTAATGGCTTCCCGAATAGGAACCAAACTCGAAAAACCACCGTCACCATATTCACACTTGTCTTTGGTCACCAAACTCATGAACGGAATATAGTTACTCGAAATCCATATCCATTCACAAAATTCTTGATAATTGCAATTCTTGATCGATTTGTATTCGGGTTCGTTCTTTGTGAGGTTTGTCACAGTAATTACAACATCCGTTTTCGCCGCTTTTAAAGTGTTAAATTCAGAAATAGTAAAATTGG
This sequence comes from Flavobacterium sp. TMP13, assembly GCF_050847115.1. NCBI lineage: Bacteria > Pseudomonadati > Bacteroidota > Flavobacteriia > Flavobacteriales > Flavobacteriaceae > Flavobacterium > Flavobacterium sp. TMP13. The sequence goes on along the minus strand of NZ_CP193656.1, from coordinate 3,015,238 downwards.
ATTGTATGTATGAAAAAAGACGATGACTTTCGCCAAAAGTCCGTTTCCCTTTGATAAACTGGCGTAATACATTAAAGTGGTTGATGGTTACAATGGGAATGTTATTTTTAATTTTTACTATAAATGGACTAATATTAAAAATGGTTTTAGCATTGACATTGGTATAAATAGATTGAATTTTAGAAATTTCACCCAAAGCCAAATGCGGCAATAATAAACTTCCCGTTGATGTACCTAGAAACAAATCGTATTGGTGTTTTTTTTCTTGAATTAAATATTGTGCAACACCGCCTGCAAAAGCACCTTTACTACCACCGCCAGATATAACCAATGCCTTCATATATAAATTTTATTTTTTTTGAATCAAGATTGAGTTCTACTTATAATTAATACTAAAAAATTACGAATTCATTAACTATGACTGAATGCTCGAACCTTACTAATCATTCCTTTAATAGGCGCTCCAATTGAAACTGTTCTTCGGGGTTCAAATTAGTTAAAATTCGTTCAAATGAAACACGCTTGTCTTTATTTTTTAGTAATTTTCGAATAGACTCTCTACCGAATTTCGAAAATTGCCACATGTGATGAGTGGTTGCATTCACTAAGTTTATTAAAACTTCGTCAGTAATTATTTCGAAAGCAATAAGTTTTTCTAAAGCATTTTGTCGTGTAGTAGCTTCATAATTGGTGGATGAGTATTCAATTAATTCCGTAATCAATGCAGAAGAATCTTCACTAAAATCTTCGGTTGATAAAGCGAGAGACAACCACATTGTTCTCAAATTAAAATCATTAAAACCAATCCAGGTTTTTGATTGATCTAAATAACGATGTCTTTCATTAGGAAAATTTAGCCATAAATACAATAATGCAATTTCTTGTGTTTGATAGGATTTGTCATTCAACAGCGTCTCATATTCCAGTCGAAAATCTTCAGAAATTATCGGTAAACTGGCTGCAACTACTTGTCTGACATAAACATTATTGGTACGCAAAGCTTCCTTTAATAGTTGCTTTTTAGCTTCGTATTTTTCATTTTTTAATTGATTCACGATATACTCTTTTAGCTTAAAGAACACGTCTGATTGTAGCAGTTTCGAAAATAGAACTTCTTTTTCTAAAAGTTGTTTACTCCTCATTTTTTCAACTTCAAGCAACTTTTTAATATTTATATTTTTTATAAGTAACTCATTGGCTTTGTGAGTATCAAAAGCTACTGATTCAAGCCATACTTTACTAAATTTTGTCGTATCAAAAGTAGAAACTTTCTTGATTTCATTAAAAAAATCAGTTGTTGTTACGCTCTGAAATGCATGTTTTTTGAGATAATTTTTTATTACTTTTTTAAATTTCTTATCTCCTAATTCTTGATGTATTACAAACAAAGCCCACGCTCCTTTTTCGTAAAAAGTAAGGGAACTTGCTTTAGCATTCAATACCGGAATAGAATCTGTTCGCGAAGCAAATTTTAATTGCTGCGCCGTTTCGTATAGTTTAAAGTAAAAGTAATCTGCACCGTATATCTCTTTTTCGGCCAACAAAGCAAAATAGGTTGCAAAACCTTCTTGTAACCAATGCTGTTTGCTTTCGGTAGCGGTAATCATATTACCAAACCATTGATGCGCTAATTCATGTGCATTCACGTTAGAATAGGGTCTATCTACGACTCCAATGCTATCAACCACATAGCTCGTCGAAAATAAAGTAGCGGTAGTGTTTTCCATACCGGCATATAAAAACTCACGGACGGGAACTTGCCTGTAGATTTCCCATGGATACTTTACTCCAATCTCTTTTTCTAAAAAATCAAAAATTAGTTTAGAGTTCCGATAGGTTGGTTCAATCTTAGAGGCATCTTTTGGTTCAATATAATATTCTAAAGAAATCTTATTTTTAGAAACTAATTGCTTTTTTTCAAAATTTCCAATAGCTACCATCAATAAATAAGAGCTCATTGGTTCTTTCATTTGGTATTCCCAAACTATTTGATCTTTTGAAGTCCTTTTACTTTTTAAAACTCCATTCGAAATAACGTCGTACTTGTTATCGAAAGAAATAGCCAAATTAAAGGTCAATTTTTCGTTTACATCATCAAAACTTGGAAACCAATTGCTAGTATATTTTCCTTGTCCCTGCGTCCAAATTTGCAAGTTATTTGCTGCTTTACTTCCGACAAAATACAATGCTTTTTTAGGATGTGCTTGGTAATAAAACTCAATACTATTTTTACCTTTCTGAAAGGGAGCTATTAGCAGCAGCTGCTTCTCATTAACATCAAATCGGACTAAGTTTCCATTTAGTTTAACCTGAGAAAAAATCATTTGCTGCGCATCAATTTTAACAGTATCCACCGGTTTTAGAACATCAAAAATATATTCTACTGTTCCTGAAATCATTTTTTGATCAGAATTAATCGTCAATCTCGCATCTACAGTCTTAAAATCTACAAATTGAGTTTGTTGCGCAAAGCTAAAAAAAGTAAAAAATAGCAGGATATATTTCATTTCAAAAAAATAAAAACTAGAGTTCCAAAGTTACATGAATTAGGACAAGAACCGAAGTTAATTTGTAAGTTTACATTTTAAAAATCAATAAAATTGAAGAAAAAAGCCCTTTTTAATTGGAGTAGCGGAAAAGATTCGGCGTTTGCTTTGTACAAAATAATGCAAGACGATAAATTTGAAGTACAATGCCTGCTTACAAGTATTAGTGAACAGTTTCAACGCGTATCTATGCACGGGATTCGTGTAGAATTAGTACAAAAACAAGCAGAAAGTATTGGTTTACCTCTTGAAATAATGAGTATTCCAGAAATGCCGTCTATGGAAGTTTACGAAGAGGTATTAACAAAAACCCTCTTAAAACTAAAAGACAAGGGAGTTACACATTCTATTTTTGGTGATATTTTTTTAGAAGATTTGCGAAAATATCGTGAAGATCAATTGCACTTAGTTGGTTTTGAAGCCGTTTTTCCTTTGTGGAAGATTCCGACCGAGCAATTAATTCAAGATTTTATTCAACTCGGATTTAAAACCATTGTCGTTTGCGTCAACGAAAAATTTCTAAATAAAAGTTTTGTCGGTCGAGTAATTGATCAACAATTTATAGATGATTTACCTGAAAACGTAGATGTTTGTGGCGAAAATGGCGAGTTTCATACGTTTACTTTTGATGGTCCAATTTTCGCAAAACCAGTTTCTTTTGAAATTGGAGAGATTGTATACCGAAAATATGAAAAACCAAAAACAGATTCTTCAGAAGAAGTCTGCGACACAAAAGACGATACCGTCTTTGATTATGGATTTTGGTATTGTGATTTGATTGAACAGTAGTTGTTACCTGTTTCAATCTCTTTTGAGTTAAGTGCATAAATCTCTCATTCCTAGAAATGAAAAACGTGAAATAATTTATAACGCCAAAAAAATTAAATCCATTTTTGAATCCATCTATCCCAAAATGAGCTATAAATTGCGATAATGGTGAAAATAAAAAGAAATAAATGATACCACGCATTTTCTAGTAAATCAAAGAAATTTAATTTGCCGTTCGCGAAACTCAAAATCAATAATACTTGTGCACCATACGGCAAAATTCCCTGAATTATACAAGAGAAAATATCCAAAATCGTAGCAGTTTTTCTAGCATCCAATCCATATTCATCATTGATTTCTTTTGCAATTCCGCCTGTGATTACAATAGATACTGTATTGTTTGCAATCGCCAAATTAGCAAAACCCACCAAAGTACCAACTCCCATTTGAGCAGATTTTTTGCTTTTGATTGCTTTTTTTATATGGTACAATACGTAATCAATTCCACCTGCTTTATCAACCATGGCAGCTAGGCCACCCGTTAACATCGACAATAAAAAGATGTCTGTCATGCTAGTAAAACCCTCGTATATTTTTTGTGCAAATTCTAATACTGTAAAATGACTTCCTAAAAATCCTATTATTCCGGCTAACACTGTTCCCAAAAGTAAAGTTGAAAACACATTTACTCCCAAAAGAGCTAAAGCAATCACAACTAGATAAGGTAGAATCACCCACAATTCAAATGATTGTTGTGCAATATTAACTGCTTTAATTTCCGAATTCAACCCCAAATAAAAAAAAACAAGTAAGGTGATTATAGCTGCTGGAAACGCAATAAATAAGTTGATTTTAAACTTATCTTTTAATTTACAACCTAGCGATTGTGTCGCTGCAATAGTTGTATCTGAAATCATAGACAAATTATCGCCCAACATAGAACCACCTAATAACGCACCCGCAATAAGCGGCAACGAAGCACCACTTGTTTCTGCCAAAGTAACTGCAATTGGGCCAATAGCTACAATAGCGCCTACCGAAGTTCCAGTTGCCGTAGATAAAAAGGCTGCGATTAAAAAAATGCCTAAAGGAAAATACGCTACATCAATAGTACTGATTCCCAAATTTACCACCGCATCGACTCCACCCGTAGCTTTACTCACTACCGCAAAAGCACCAGCAAGTAAATATATAATGCACATCGTTATGATTTTACTTTCGCCACAACCCGCAATTAAAGTCGTTATTTTTTGCTCAGTATTTTGTTGCAATAATAAAAAAGCAGCAACAATTCCGACTAAAACTGCCACTGGTGAAGGCAAAGCATAAAAATCTTCCAAAAAAATTCCAGCTCCAAGAAATGTAAAAATAAATAATAATAAAGGTAGTAAAGCCCAAGGATTCCCTTTTGTTCGTAATTGATTTGTCATAAGTTTAATTTTAAATATAAAACGATTTAAACGACAAATAAATCTGAAAAGGGCTGTGATAACAACATTTTTTCCAAAGGATTTGGCTTATCGTTTTAGCACCTTGCTTGTTGCTGCAGGTTGCTATCTCATTGCGAGATTCGTGATAACGGCTGCAAATATACTATATATTTTGAAGAACAGTCAACGATTGTCCATTCACTACTACTATTTGCAGAAAAAGCCTTACCGAAGTAAAGCTTTCATTTATTATTTGATAAAATGTATTAAAAAGCTACATTCCATCTTGGTAAAGTTCCTTTTTCATCTAAGAAATCTTGCAAAATTTGCCCTTCCACTGCTGTTGGAATTGCTTTTACAGTTTCATTAAATGTTTCATACCAAACTACTTCTAGAAGCGAAATGTTTTCAATTTTCATTTGTGCTGGCCAAGAATATTTACGTCCTGTTTTTGCAAATTGATGTCCGTTTACGATTTTATCATGCAAACCACCATTTTTAATTTTTAAAGTTCCGTCATTCTGAACAGTTCCAGTAGAACCCACCATGATTAACTCTTTGTTTTCGCCATCTATTTCATAAACAACAAAAACACCTGAACCAGATTCTGGTGCATTACACACCGCTTCTAAACTATCTTCTATTGAAAAACTAAAACTATTAGTTTGATCAAATTTTTCTAACTCTTTATACATCATCCTTTAATTAAAAAAATGCCTCACAAATTCGTGAGGCATTTTGGAATTTATTTTTAAATTTTAGATTAACCTAAAACTTCTTTTACTTTTTTACCAATCTCAGCAGGAGAATCAACAACGTGTATTCCACATTGTCTCATGATTTCTTTTTTAGCTTCAGCTGTATCGTCAGAACCTCCAACAATTGCACCTGCATGACCCATTGTTCTACCAGCTGGAGCAGTAACTCCTGCAATAAAACCAACAACTGGCTTGCGGTTACCATCAGCTTTAATCCATTTAGCAGCATCAGCTTCTAATTGACCACCAATTTCACCGATCATAACGATACATTCCGTTTCTGGATCGTTCATTAATAATTCAACTGCTTCTTTTGTAGTTGTTCCAATAATTGGATCTCCACCAATACCGATTGCAGTTGTAATTCCTAAACCTTGCTTTACTACTTGGTCAGCAGCCTCGTACGTTAAAGTTCCTGATTTAGAAACGATACCAACTGTTCCTTTTTTGAAAACAAAACCTGGCATAATACCAACTTTAGCTTCTCCTGGAGTAATAACACCTGGACAGTTAGGCCCAATTAATCTTGCATTTCGTTCTTTAACATATTTATTAGCGTGAATCATATCTGCAACTGGAATTCCTTCTGTAATTGCAATGATAACTTTAATTCCAGCATCTGCAGCTTCCATAATTGCATCAGCAGCAAAAGCTGGCGGTACAAAAATAATTGAAGTATCAGCACCTACTTGTTCTACAGCGTCTTTAACAGTGTTAAATACCGGACGCTCTAAATGAGTTGTTCCACCTTTTCCTGGAGTTACACCACCTACAACATTTGTACCGTATTCAATCATTTGTGAAGCGTGGAAAGTACCTTCGCTACCTGTAAATCCTTGAACAATTATTTTGGAATCTTTATTAACTAAAACACTCATGATATATTTTTTATGTGATTTTATAAATTCTGATGCAAAAGTAACGCTTTTTATGTAAATTTTAAGCTCTTTTTCTTGATAAAATTGCTAAGATAATTGACTCATTTGATATCCACGATACAATTTATTGTCTTTGATTTGCCACATTACCATAAAATGCGCCAATAATATTTCTTCTCTCGGGTTTTCAATCGTTTTTACATAGTGCGCATGACGTATTGCTACGGTATCGCCATCAGAAATAATGTGACTTACGCGAACTTTAGACCTCACATAAGCTTTACTTAGACCTTTTGCATACTCCAACATAGAATCGTAATTCATCTGAATCAAACCATTACTGCTTTGCCATTCAAAAGCAATTTCTGGATGCAAAAAGTCTTTTAAAACTTCGCTATCAATTAGGGCATCCGATTTATAAAATTTCTCAACAAGTTCTTTAGTAGACATAGTTACTTCAATTTATTTAAAATTTCGGGAATCTTTTTGATATAAGCCAACTGCTTCAATTTTTCTCTTGATTCTTCTATTGGAGTTCCAAAATAAGATTTTCCGCCTTCCACTGATTTGGTTACACCCGTTTGCCCCATAATCACCGCTTTGGTTCCTATTGTAATTCCGCTTGTCGTACCTACTTGTCCCCAAATAGTTACTTCATCTTCAATAATTACACAACCTGCAATACCTGTTTGAGAAGCGATCAGACATTTTCTTCCAATGACCGAATCATGACCAACATGCACTTGATTGTCTAATTTTGTTCCTTCTTTTATTGTAGTATCTCCAGTGACTCCTTTGTCAATTGTACAAAGCGCACCAATACCAACATTATCTTCAATTACTACCCTTCCACCCGAAAACAACTGATCAAAACCTGCCTCTCTTTTCTTATAATAAAAAGCGTCAGCTCCTAAAACACTTCCGGCATGTATGATGACATTATTACCAATTACAGTGTTGTCATAAATAGAAACATTGGAATGAATCAAGCAATTTGTACCAATAACAACATTATTTCCGATAAAAGAATTTGGTTGAATAACCGTTCCTTCTCCAATTTTTGCAGATGTGGCAATTGCTACATTGGCAAATTGAAAGGGTCGAAAATGACGCGTCAGTATGTTAAAATCTCGAAAAGGATCGTCTGAAATTAAAAGTGCTTTTCCATCAGGACAGTCTACTTTTTTATTTATTAAAACAATTGTAGCGGCAGATTGCAATGCTTTATCATAGTACTTTGGATGATCTACAAATACAATATCGCCACTTTCGACTACATGTATTTCGTTCATTCCTAAAACTTTAAAATTTGCACTACCAACAAACTCACAATTTAACAAGTCTGCAATTTCTTGTAAAGAATATTCTCTTTGAAATTTCATATTTTATAATTCGGACCATGAGATAATCAAAAAAATGAGAGTGTAATCTAGTAAAAAAACAAACTAGTTTCTATTCAGACAAATTCTCATTTTATAGTTTATTTATTCTTTTACGCGCTCCATGTAATTTCCTGAAGCAGTGTCAATCTTAATTTTATCACCTTCATTTATAAACAACGGAACATTTACAGTTGCACCTGTTTCAACCGTAGCTGATTTAGTTGCGTTTGTAGCTGTGTTTCCTTTAATACCTGGTTCTGCATACATTACTTCTAAAATAATAGAAGCTGGCATATCAACCGATAACGGTAAATCAGTTTCAGTATTTACTTGAACCATTACGTTTGTTCCTTCTTTTAACAAATCTGGGTTATCCAAAATGTTTTTTTGCAACGTAATTTGTTCAAATGATTCGGTATTCATAAAATGAAAATCATCTCCTTCTGCATATAAAAACTGATAAGTATGCGTTTCTACACGAACATCTTCAATTTTATGTCCTGCTGAAAAAGTGTTATCTAAAACCTTACCTGATGTTAAACTTTTTAATTTAGTTCTTACAAAGGCAGGTCCTTTTCCTGGTTTTACGTGTAAAAATTCAATGATTTTATAAATGTCGTGATTGTATTTAATACAAAGTCCGTTTCTAATATCTGATGTAGATGCCATATATAATTTACTTTTGGCTAGCAACTTGTGGCTGATAGCGATTGATGTTTGATTATTTTTTTAGGCTAAAGGCAACTTGCCAAAAGCCAATAGCGTTTTTTCCTTTAATAATTTCCTGAGTATCCTTTCATGATTCCTCTTGATGATTTTCGAATAAAATCTAAAATTTCATCGCGCTCTGGAGTTGCTTCCATCTCTGCTTCAATAATACTTAAAGCTTGAGTTGTATTGTAATTTTTTTGATATAAGATTCTATAAATATCTTGAATTTCTCTTATTTTATCGGTGCTAAAACCTCTTCTTCTTAAACCAACGGAATTAATTCCTACATAAGATAACGGCTCTTTTGCGGCCTTAGTGTAAGGCGGAACGTCTTTACGAACCAAAGAACCTCCAGAAACCATGGCATGATCTCCAACATGAATAAACTGATGAATTGCAGCCAAACCACCAATTACGGCGTAATTACCAATAATTACGTGACCTGCCAAAGCAACTCCATTTACTATAATCGCATTGTTTCCAATTTCACAATCGTGCGCAATGTGTGCGTAAGCCATAACCAAACAGTTATTACCTAATAATGTCTGACCAGAAGCAATAGTTCCTCTGTTAATGGTAACACATTCTCTAATAGTACAATTGTCCCCAATTATTGCCAGTGAATCTTCACCTCCAAATTTTAAATCTTGAGGAACTGCTGAAATCACCGCTCCTGGAAAAATATTACAATTTTTACCAATACGAGCTCCTTCCATAATTGTCACGTTGGAACCAATCCACGTTCCTTCACCAATTATAACATTATTATGAATGGTAGTAAAAGGTTCAATAACAACATTTTTAGCGATTTTAGCGCCAGGATGAACATAAGCTAACGGTTGATTCATCTGTGTTTTTTTATATTTATATTTTAAAAAAGTTTCTAAAAGAATTACCTCTTAAAAACTTGATTTTTTATTTACGGTTTTCTAGCAATTTGCGCCATCAATTCTGCTTGGGCAACTAATCGACCGTTAGCATAAGCATTGGCTTGCATGTGGCAAATACCTCTGCGTATCGGCGTGATTAAATCACATTTGAAAATTAACGTATCTCCAGGTAAAACTTTTTGTTTAAATTTTACATTGTCGATTTTCATGAAATAGGTTAGGTAATTTTCTGGATCTGGAACGGTGCTTAGAACCAAGATTCCTCCTGTTTGCGCCATTGCTTCCACAATTATAACTCCAGGCATTACGGGTGCTTCAGGAAAATGTCCTACGAAGAAATTCTCGTTCATCGTTACATTTTTCAAACCAACTACATGACTATCAGACATTTCTATAATTCTATCGATAAATAAAAATGGAGGTCTGTGTGGCAGCATTGCCATAATTTGATGAATATCCATCAATGGCTCTTGATTCAAATCATAAACTGGAACTTGATTTCTCTGTTCAATTTTAATGATTTTTGCCATTTTCTTTGCAAATTGTGTATTTACAAAATGTCCGGGTTTGTTAGCAATAACTTTTCCTTGAATACGAATACCAATTAGAGCTAAATCTCCTATTACATCTAATAATTTATGACGTGCCGCTTCGTTAGGATAATGTAACGTTAGGTTGTCTAAAATACCATTTGGTTTAACTGAAATCTCTTCTTTACCAAAGGCTTTCTTTAAATTCGCCATTGTTGTCTCCGAAATTTCTTTGTCGACATACACAATAGCATTATTTAAATCGCCTCCTTTAATTAATCCATTTTCTAGTAATGACTCTAATTCGTGAAGAAAACTAAACGTTCTAGAATTTGAAATTTCCTTTTTAAAATCAGAAATATTCTTTAAAGTTGCGTTTTGAGTTCCTAAAACTTTTGTGCCAAAATCGACCATAGCCGTAACTTGGTAATCATCTGACGGCATTACTAAAATCTCACTACCCGAAGCTTCATCTGTAAACGAAATAACTTCTTTTACAACATATACTTTTCGTTCGGCATTTTGTTCTTCAACACCTGCTTTTTCAATTGCCTCTACGAAAAATTTTGAAGACCCGTCCATTATTGGCGGTTCAGGAGCGTTTAGTTCGATAATAACATTATCAACATCACAGCCAACAAAGGCAGCTAAAACGTGCTCTGAAGTTTGAATTTTAACTCCTAATTTTTCTAAATTAGTTCCTCTTTGGGTATTTACTACATAGTTAGCATCTGCCTCAATAATAGGTTGCCCTTCAAGATCAACTCTTACAAAAGTAAATCCATTATTAATTGGAGCTGGTTTAAAAGTCATTGTAACTTCTTTTCCAGTATGTAATCCTACACCAGTTAGTGAAATTTCATTTTTGATGGTCTTCTGTTTAACCATTATTTCCATTTTTTTGGTTTAATATTTGTTTCTTTAAATCTTCTAACTCGGCAACAATTTTGGGTAAATTTTTAAAATGAACATACGATTTACTAAAATCAGTATATCCAAATGTAGGACTACCTTGTAAAACTTCATCGTCTTTTATATTTCTTCCAATTCCAGATTGGGCTTGTACTCGTACGTTGTTCCCAATAACCAAATGACCTGCAATACCCACTTGTCCGCCAATCATGCAATTTTTACCAATTTTGGTAGATCCTGCTACTCCTGTTTGCGCTGCAATTACGGTATTTTCACCAATCTCGACATTATGCGCAATCTGAATTTGATTGTCTAATTTTACTCCTTTTCTAATAATGGTAGATCCTAAAGTCGCTCTGTCTATCGTTGTATTGGCGCCAATATCGACATTATCTTCGATTATAACATTTCCAATTTGCGGTACTTTATTATAAGTGCCTTCTTCGGTTGGGGCAAAACCAAAACCATCTGCTCCTATTATTGTTCCGGAATGAATAGTACAATTGTTTCCAATTACGGTTTCCGAATAAATTTTGGACCCCGCAAAAATATAAACATTATCACCAATAACGACATTATCGCCGATAAAACTGTTTGGATAAATTTTCACATTACTCCCTAAAACGACATTATCTCCAATGTAACTAAAGCTTCCTAAATACAAGTTTTCTCCATATTTTGTACTGTCTGAAATGTGAGTGCTTGCTTCTATCCCGTTTTTATTTAATTTTACTTGATTGTAAAATTCTAATAATTTAGAAAAAGACGCGTAGGCATCTTCGACCTTTATTAAAGTAGTGCTAACTTCCGATTCTGGATTAAAGGACTCATTTACAATGGTAACCGATGCTTTTGTTGTGTATATAAAGTTGTTGTATTTAGGATTTGCTAAAAAAGTGAGAGAACCATCTGTTCCTTCTTCAATTTTAGACAGGCGGCTGACTTCGACATTTGGGTTGCCGACAACTTGACCTTCTAAAATTCCTGCTATTTGTTCTGCTGTAAATTTCATCTTAATCTGATTACATTTTTAATTTAGGAATAAGATGGAACTCTTGTATTAGTGCTCTACTTCTATTCAAAAATAATGTCATGGCGCATTTGTATTCCGGCAAAAATATAAAAAATAGGTTTTAAATGTTAATTTTAAATCAGTTGTTTTGGAAAGCAACAATAATATTTAGTTACTAATTTAGATAATGATTTCAAATTCAATTGATCAGATGCTTCTACGACATCTTCAATTGTTCTATCTTTTTTTAATATTCGAATGGGTTCTGCTTCTTTACTGTATGCTTGATTTTTTATCTTACCTCTATAAATAAAGTAACTAGCATCGTGTACTGATATGTTATTTAAAGCAGCGTATTCTTCTTTTAAAGCTTGTACCTCTTCGGCAGAAATTTTTTCGGCGCTTAATTTTATTTTTAATAAATCTCTATTAATTATCATTTTACTCAAGGTAGACAAGATGAAATCATCGTAAGTCTGCCACGCTTTTAATGCGCTAATGATATCAAAATCATCCATTTGAGAAAATAAATCTAATGTTTTAGAATCAAATGATTCAAAAGTAACCTTATTTTGTAAAAAAAACTGAAAAGGAACGCTGCACGGTAATATTTCTCCTTTTAACGTCAATTCCTTAGCTCTTTTTAGTACTTTCATTAAAATTAATTCGGCTACTAAACTGGTTTTATGCAAGTAGGCTTGCCAATACATCAATCTTCTAGAAAGTAAAAATTTTTCGACCGAGTAAATTCCTTTTTCCTCAATAACTAAAACGTCGTCAACTACAGTCATCATCTGAATTAAACGCTCAGAATTGACATTTCCTTCGGCAACACCAGTGTAAAAGCTATCTCGTTTTAAATAATCCATTCGATCCATATCCAACTGACTTGAAATCAATTGCAACATAAACTTTCTGTGGTACTCTCCTTTAAAAACCTGAATGGCTAAACTTAACTTTCCGTCAAATTCGTCATTTAACTGATTCATGAATAATAGCGAAATAGCTTCATGATTCACATCTTCCACAATGCTTTTTTCCATGGCATGCGAAAACGGACCGTGACCAATGTCATGCAATAAAATAGCAACTAAAAGCGCACTTTCTTCTTCAGCAGAAATTTCAACTTCTTTAAAACGCAAGGTTTCTATTGCTTTTTGCATCAAATGCATGCATCCTAAAGCATGATGAAAACGAGTATGATTGGCGCCAGGATAAACTAAATATGACAAACCCATTTGTGAAATTCGACGCAAACGCTGAAAATACGGATGCTGAACTAAATCGTAAATGAGTGCACTCGGAATGGTAATGAAACCATAAATTGGATCATTGAAAATTTTTAATTTATTAATTTGGTTCACCATTTACTCAATTTTTTGCCCGACAAATATATATAATTAACTACTACTTATTTTGGATAATATTTTTAAATATTTATCACTAGTAATCGTCAATGCTAGAAGTGGGATTTGTTTTAGGTAAAAGTTCGATGTTTTTAAGTTGTAGAAGTGGGTGTTTAATTTTTTAACAAAAGATTATAGTTCGTTTGGTTCGGTAATTAGCGAACTAACATTAATTTTGCATAAAAATAAACTAAAATGGATTTACAGTCTGAAAAAGAAGAGCTGATTGAAATGTTTGGTATTCACTTCGAATCCATCTATCATTTATCTCCGTTAGGCGCAAGAATACTTGCCTTATTGATTCTGGATGGTTGCAAAGAAGGTTTGACGTTTGAATCAATTGTAGAAACGATGCACGCTAGTAAGAGTTCGGTTTCGACCAATTTGAATTTACTCTTAAAAATGGATAAAATTCAATACTACACGATTTCGGGAGATCGAAAAAAGCACTTTAAAGCTGCTCCTTTTAGCGATCGCTTGATACATTATGTAAAAGTTATTGAGTATGAAAAAAAGATCATCGATAAACTGCATGCTTACCGAGAAAAAACGGTTTTGTGTGAGCAGGAAAGCAACAGTTTAAAACATTCAAGATCATATCAAGCTTACGTTCAAAAAGTGGAAAAGTTACTTTTAGAATCAATACAAGAATTTAAAGAATTAGAAAACAATAATAGATAATCAACCTTAAAAAAAATGAAGAACATCAAATTATCGATAGTCGCTGCTTTCCTTATTTTCGCTTCTTGCGGAAAAAAAGAACAACAAGCACCAGCTCAAGGGCCTGCTCCTTTTCCTGTGCAAACCGTAGAAAAACAAGATGCGGTTACTTATCAAGATTACAGTGCTAATCTTGAAGGGCAGCAAAATGTAGAAATCAGACCGAAAGTTAATGGTTTCATTCAAAAAATATACGTTGATGAAGGACAAATAGTTAAAAAAGGACAATTACTTTTTAAACTAGAAACACAAACTTTAAATCAAGATGCATCGGCAGCAAAAGCAGCAGTGCATGCAGCTCAAGTTGAAACTGATCGTTTGGTTCCGTTAGTAGAGCGTAATATAATTAGTGTGGTTCAACTAGAAACCGCTAAAGCAAAATTAGCACAAGCAAAAAGTAATTATGGAAGTATTGCGGCTAGTATTGGTTTTGGAACAATTGTATCTCCTGTAAATGGTGTAATTGGAAGTTTGCCTTACCGAGAAGGAAGTTTAGTAAACTCTACAAGTGAAACACCATTAACAACTGTTTCTGATACAAAAATAGTGCGTGCTTATTTTTCTATGAATGAAAAGCAGTTGTTGTTTTTTAATAAAACATTTAAAGGACAAACTACTGCCGAAAAACTTAAAAACGCTCCACTGGTTTCACTAGTTTTAATTGACGACTCAGAATACAGCGAAAAAGGAAAATTGGCTACCATGAACGGATTAGTAAATCCAACAACCGGTACCACTCAATTTAGAGCTGAATTTGCAAATCCAAATGCTATTTTAAGAAGTGGTGGGACTGCAATTGTTCGCTTGCCAATTGAACAGAAAGAAGTGATTTTAGTTCCGCAAAATGCTGTTTTTGAAGTACAAGGAAAACAAACCATCTACGTAGTTAAAAAAGACAATAAAGTAGAATCTAGAATTATTCAAACTAGTGGTACATCGGAATTGAATTTTATTGTTACCGACGGATTAGAAACTGGCGAAGTAATTGTTGTTGAAGGTGCTTCGAAATTGAAAGAGAACACAGAAATCGTTCCTCAGCCAAAAGGTCAAGCTGCTACTACAACTCCAACAAAATAAAATAACAGTCCTGCTTTGGACAAAATTAATTATAGTAAGATGTTAAAAACTTTTATAGAAAGACCGGTTCTGTCGACCGTTATTTCAATCTTAATTACCATTTTAGGGGTATTAGGATTAATGTCATTGCCTGTCGAGCAATACCCCGAGATTGCTCCACCAACTGTCCAGGTAACTGCTACCTATACTGGAGCAAATGCCGAAACTGTACTAAATAGTGTCGTAATTCCTTTGGAAGAAGAAATTAATGGAGTAGAAGGAATGACTTACATGACCTCTTCTGCTGCTAATGATGGTTCTGCCAAAATATCTGTTTATTTTGAATTGGGTGTAGATCCAGATATCGCCGCCGTAAACGTTCAAAACCGTGTGGCTCGTGCGACCAGTAAATTACCGCAAGCAGTAGTGCAAACGGGAGTTACAACTTTAAAAAGTCAAACCAGTGCTTTGATGTTTTTTGCTTTGTACTCTGATAACGATAATTTTGATGAAACATATGTTCAGAATTATGCAAAAATTAACTTGGTTCCAAAGCTGCAACGTGTAAAAGGTGTTGGACAAGTAAACGTATTTGGAGCAAAAGATTACTCCATGAGAATCTGGATTGATCCAGAAAAAATGGCTGCTTACAATGTGAGTCCAAAAGAGATTCAAGCCGCGTTACAAGAGCAAAACGTAGAAGCAGCTCCTGGTAAATTTGGTGAAAATGCCGAAGGTGTTTATGAATATGTAATTAAATATAAAGGTCGTTTATCTGAAATTAAGGATTACGAAAATATTGTAATCAAATCAACGGGTAACGGTAATTTTCTTCACTTAAAAGATGTTGCTACTGTCGAATTAGGAGGTTTCAATTACGGAACTAAAAATATTGCGATGGGTAAACAAGGTGTTGCAGTTGGAGTTTTTCAAACTTCAGGTTCCAACGCTCAGGATATTATTACCGAAATTGTTCAAATTTTGGACGATGCTAAACCTGATTTTCCAAAAGGAGTTGATTATGTAATTCCTTTTAATACAAAAACGTTTTTGGATGCCTCTATTGATAATGTGATTCATACCTTAATAGAAGCTTTTATATTAGTATTTATTGTGGTTTATATCTTCTTGCAAGATTTTAGATCGACATTAATTCCTGCTATTGCAGTTCCAGTAGCAATTATCGGTACGTTTTTCTTCTTGCAGATTCTTGGTTTCTCCATTAATATGTTAACATTATTTGCAATGATTTTGGCCATTGGTATTGTCGTCGATGATGCAATTGTCGTCGTCGAGGCGGTGCACGCCAAACTAGATCAAGGAGCAAAATCTGGAAAAGAAGCAACGGTTTCTGCGATGAGCGAAATTACAGGTGCTATTATTTCGATTACCTTGGTTATGTCGGCAGTATTTATTCCGGTTTCATTTTTAAGTGGACCATCAGGAGTTTTCTACCAACAGTTTGCGATCACATTAGCAATTGCTATTCTAATTTCAGCAGTAAATGCATTGACTTTGAGTCCAGCATTGTGTGCGTTGTTTTTAAAACCACATGTAGATTCAGAGCATCACAATAAAAATTTTAAAGATCGCTTCTTCGTAGCATTCAACGCAGGTTTTGACCGCATGAATAACAAATACGTTCAATCGTTGCGTTTTTTAGCCGCTAGAAAATGGATAACAGTAGTAGCGTTAATTGTGTTCTCTGGTATTACATTTTTATTATTCCAAACTACTCCTTCTGGATTTATTCCGAATGAAGATAGAGGAATAATTATGGGAGATTTAACGCTTCCTCCAGGAACAACATTAGAGAAAACCCAACAAGCAGTAATGGAATTAGATTCAATCATTGCTTCGATGGATATTGTAGAAGCACGTATGAGTGTGGTTGGTTTTAGTTTATTAAACAGTGTAAATGGTGGTTCATATGCCTTTACCATTATTAGATTAAAAGATTGGAAAGACCGTAAAGGCGACGATCAATCAGTTGAAGCAGTTGTTGGACAATTATTTGCGAAAACAGCACACTTTAAAGATGCGAAAGCGTTATTCTTTACGCCTCCAAGTGTTTCTGGATTTGGTAGTGCAGATGGTTTTGAATTAAAAATTCAAGATAAAGGTGACGATGACTGGCAAACGGTAAGTAAAGTGTCGAATGAATTTTTAGGTGAATTAATGAAAAGACCTGAAATTCAGTACGCGATTACTAACTTTAATCCAAACTTCCCGCAGTATGAAATGGATATTAAAGTAGAAAGAGCCAAAAATGCTGGCGTTTCTATCACTGATATCTTCAATACAATGCAAGGATATTACGGTGGATTATATACTACAGATTTCAACAAATTCGGTAAACAATACCGTGTAATGATTCAGGCTAAGCCATCAGATAGAGAAAATCTTGAATCTATCAATAATATTTACGTTAAAAATGCGAGCGGACAACAAGTTGCTATCAGTCAATTTATCGACTTTAAACGCATTTACGGTCCAGAAGCTGTAGCACGTTTCAACATGCTTAAAGCGGTTAACGTAAACGGTAAAGCAAAGCCAGGTTACAGCTCGGGAGATGCTATTAAAGCAATTCAAGAAGTAGCGGAAGAGCATTTACCAAAAACGTACTCTTATGAATTCTCTGGAATGACTCGTGAAGAGATCCTTGCCGGAAGTCAAGCTGCAGGCGTATTCTTATTGAGTTTGATATTTGTTTTCTTTTTACTTAGTGCACAATATGAAAGTTATTTAGTGCCTTTGGCTGTACTTCTTTCATTACCAGTTGGTTTAGCTGGAGCGATTGGTTTCGTAAAACTAGCAGGACTGGAAAACAATATTTATTTTCAAGTTGCCCTGATTATGCTTATCGGATTACTCGCCAAGAATGCGATTTTGATCGTTGAGTTTGCGATTCAAAGAAGACGACAAGGTATGCCTTTAGTTCAAGCTGCTGTTGAAGGTGCTCAAGCACGTTTGAGACCAATTTTAATGACTTCGTTAGCTTTTATCTTTGGTTTGATGCCATTAGCATTAGCATCTGGAGTTGGAGCTGTAGGTAACCGTTCTATCGGAATGGGTGCTGTTGGAGGAATGTTGGTCGGTACTATTATTGGAGTATTTTTTATTCCGATTTTGTTTGTAATTTTTCAAGGATTACAAGAGCGCATTTCTGGAAAACCAGTAGCAGCGACAGAAGAAGAAACACCACTATTAAATGAAGAAAATGAAAAATAGAAAAATCAAAATAACACTTCTTCTTGCCACTGCATTGCTTCTGCAATCCTGTTTTGTGGCAAAAGATTATAAAAGACCCGAAGTGATAACGGACAATCTTTTTAGAACTGAAGAAACAAGTACAGATAGTATTTCGTTTGCAAATATGAAGTGGGAAAATATTTTTACAGATCCTATCTTACAGCAATACATTCAAAAAGGGTTAGATAACAACCTTGATATTAGAATTGCAATGCAAACATTAGCTGCCTCTGAAGCAATGATGAAGCAAGGAAAAGCGGGATATTTACCAACATTTGCTATTGGAGCAGATTGGACGCATTCTGAGCTTTCTAAAAATAGTCAGTTTGGATCGGTACTTCAAAATAGAAGTTCTGACCAATACCAATTGGCAGGAAATTTATCTTGGGAAGCAGACATTTGGGGAAAAATTCGTAGTAATCAACGTGCTGCGAATGCTGCCTATTTGCAAACTCATGCGGCTAATCAAGCTGTAAAATCAGAGCTTATTGCACTAATTTCTTCGACTTATTTCGAATTGCTTTCGGTAGATGCTCAAATTAAGGTTACCGAAAAAACATTGCTCAACAGAGAGCAAAGCATAGAGACAATTCAAGCACTTAAAAACGCAGGAAATGTTAATGAGGTTGGAGTAAAACAGACGGAAGCTCAAAAATATGCTACAGAATTGATTCTAGCCGATTTGAGAAACAATGTAAAATTTCTAGAAAACAAGCTTAATTTATTATTAGGTGAAAATCCTAAAAGCATAGCGCGTGGTACATTAGAAAATCAAAATGTTAATCCGCAAATTGCTTTGGGTGTTCCTGCTGTATTATTAAGAAACAGACCTGACGTTATTGCTGCAGAATACAACTTGATCGTTAATTTTGAGCAAACTAATGTGGCAAAAAGCAGCTTCTACCCTAGCCTAACCGTAACCGCTTCGGGTGGCTTGCAAAGTATCGATTTAAAAGAATGGTTTAGTGCTAATTCTTTGTTTGCTAATGTAATCACCGGTTTAACACAACCTATTTTTAACAAAAGACAAATAAGAACGCAGTACGAAGTGGCACAAGCCAACCAAGAAGCAGCTTTATTACAATTTCAACAGTCCTTATTAAATGCTGGAAATGAAGTTTCAAATGCGTTGGCACAATACAACAATGAAACTCATAAAATTGCAGTGCGAACACAACAAGTAGATGCTTTGCTTTTGGCTAGCAGTTATTCTGATGAATTACTTACTTACGGAATGGTAAATTATTTAGAGGTTTTAACTTCTAAAAATGATGCGCTAAATGCTGAGTTAAGCTTAATAGACAATAAATTTCAACAGTATAATGCTATTATCCAATTGTATAAAGCACTTGGAGGCGGATGGCAATAGGTTATCTTTAACCAAAATGTATTAGGTAATTTTAATTCAAAAAGCCATTAAATAGCAATGTTTAATGGCTTTTACTTTTTATGAAAAGGTATCTCTTTCACATTTATAAACTACAACTAAAGAAATACAGTTCTTAAAAACAATACTTAAAAGAGAAATCAAAAAAGCCTAGCGCAAAATAATATTGCGCTAGGCTTTTTTAAACTTATGAGTGTTTACGCTTTATAAAAGCTACTGCAATTTGCGGCTTATTTAAATTCAATTAAAAATTCTTCTCTCGGTGTTCTCACTTTTTTCATCGGCGCAATCCAGTCGTTTGGTGTATCAGCGTAACCAACATACATTAACGAAACACTTTTTAAACCAAGCTTTTTTAATTCTAATATTTCATCAACCACATTAGTGTCAAAACCTTCTACAGGTGTGCTGTCAATTTTTAATTCTGCCGCTTGCGCTAACGCAAGTCCTAATGCAATATAAGTTTGTCTTGCAATGTGAGCAAAATTTTCTTCGCCAGGTTGTTCAAGATAAATTTTCTTTAGCATATCGGTATAGCTACCAAATCGCCCTCTTTCTAAA
This sequence comes from Flavobacterium sp. TMP13, assembly GCF_050847115.1. NCBI lineage: Bacteria > Pseudomonadati > Bacteroidota > Flavobacteriia > Flavobacteriales > Flavobacteriaceae > Flavobacterium > Flavobacterium sp. TMP13. Next base: position 2,995,039 of record NZ_CP193656.1, on the reverse strand, counting down.
CCGCGTTCGTCTGTAGTATGATCGTATACTTTGTCAATTCGTTCGGCTGTGTAGCGATCCCATGCAGCAAAAATTACCACATGAGAACAGTCTCTCATACATTCTGGATTCAAAGCTCCTTTCACTAACTTTTCTTTTAATTCTTGATTTTCAACAACAATTAGGTTAAAAGGTTGCAAGCCCGAAGAAGTTGGTGCTAAACGAGCTGCTTCTATAATTTTATCAATATTTTCTGTACTTACTTTTTTTGTAGAATCGTATGCTTTTACAGCATGCCTCCAATTCAAATCTTCTAATAATGCCATTTTCTGTATTTATTTATTTAATATTTTTGTAATAATGTTTTTTAAAACAAGTAAATCTTCAGTTGAAACTTCCATTGATTCCATTAATTGATTTGGAATACAAGCTGCTTTATTTTTTAAGGCTTCTCCTTTTTCAGTCAGCGAAATATTAACTGAACGTTCATCCACCTTACTTCTTACGCGAGAAACAAAATCTTTTTGTTCCATGCGCTTAAGCAGCGGAGTTAATGTACCGCTATCAAGTTTCAATTTTTCTCCCAATTGATTGACAGTTTGCGTCTCGTATTCCCATAATATCATCATCACCAAATATTGAGGATAAGTGAGTTTGAGTTCTTCCAGTAAAGGTCTATAGTGACTAATAATTTCCTTGGCGAAAACATAAACAGGAAAACAAACTTGCTGGCTAATTTGTAATTGATCTTTCATACTACTCATTTCAACTGCAAATATATCACACAATTAAATTGCGCACAATGTAATTGTAAAACATTATTATTTGTTTAACAATTTTAAATCTAAGAAAGTCAAATTCCTGAATTAATTTATATTATCTAATTACCCATTGTTTCAGGGAATCTTAATGATTGAATAAAGTGATAGAATTAATATTTACATTTGATGCTCGTCCCGTATTAAAAGATGAACATTAAAACTTAATTTATAATTTTGTCTTTTATATAATGCACCAACTATAAATCTTTCAATTTATAACTGCTATCAATTTTTAATCAATTCTAATTTTTTAAAAGCTTCTTTCGTTACATGCATTCTAATTGCTGGAAAAGATTCCATCTTAGCATCTTTCATTTCGATATTTGTAGCAAAAAAATAAACCAAATTATTCTTTTCTAAATATCCTATTAACCAACCGTTATCCAAGTCTCCCCTCATTCCCCATCCGCTTTTCCCACTTAAAATATAATTTTCAGTCTTTTCTATTATCATGATATCTTTCATGATAGTTTCCGTCTTTGTAGAAATTGGTAATTTTGAAAAATAAAATCGCTCTAAAAATTCTATTTGCTGTAATTGTGAAATTTTAGATTCACCTTTAAGCCAAAATTCATCTACTGTTAAACTATCAAACACCATTCCTGGATATTGTAAGTTTTTCAAATACAGTTTCATGCGTTGCACACCAACTTTCCTAGCAATTTCTTGATAACAAGGCACGCAAGAAACTTGAAATGCTTTTTTAAAAGATAAATCTTCTTCCCATTTTTTAAATCTGCGCTTTTGTCCATCCCATTTAAAAATTGCTGAATCATTGTCAACTACACCACTTTCTAAAGCAATAATAGAATTGGGAATTTTAAATGTCGAAGCAGGAATTACGCCTATTTTTGTCCAAGCGAAATTGTTAGAATAATTCGTTTTATTTTTAACATCATAAATTAAGACAGAACCTTTTACTCCTAAACTATCTAAAGCAACTCCAAAATCTAATTTTACAACTTCTTTAATTTTATGAATCTTTATTTGAGAATTCCCTCTAAAACTCATTAAAATCATTAAAACTGTTAATTTGAATAAGTATCTCATTTTTATTTTGTCTTTGGTAGACTAAGGCTGTAATGCGTTTAATAGAAACATAATGCCCTAAAATATACATTTTTTTTTTTAATAGTTCGAACCAGCGAAGCTAGAATTCAGTTTTTTTATCTTCTTTAATACTAAGTGCGTACTTTAAAATTCAGTTATTTAAAAATTTTTTTGATTTTTTGAAATAAACAATCAAAGTAGTACCATTTAAAGCTAATTTTACTCAATAAATTTATAATAATTTTAGTACTTATTCGTGCTATAAAGGTTTAAATTGCGTAAAAAAGGGATATAATGAGCAAGATAAAAATACTTTGGGTAGATGATGAGATCGACCTATTAAAGCCACACATACTATTTTTAGAAAAGAAAAACTACGAGGTTACTACTTGCAATAACGGTTTAGATGCCCTCACTATTTTTGATGAGAACAATTTTGATATTGTTTTTTTAGACGAAAATATGCCCGGAATGAGCGGCTTAGAAACGCTTGCGGAAATGAAGGAAAAAAAATCGTCTATTCCGATGATTATGATTACCAAAAGCGAAGAAGAGTATATTATGGAAGAGGCAATTGGTTCTAAAATTGCCGATTACTTGATTAAGCCCGTTAATCCGAATCAAATATTACTAAGTTTAAAGAAGAATTTAGACCATTCACGATTGATTTCTGAAAAAACTAGTATGGATTATCAGAAAGAATTTCGTAAAATATCGATGGAATTAGCCATGGTCAACACTTATGAAGACTGGGTTGAGTTATACAAAAAATTAATTTTCTGGGAATTAGAATTAGAGAATATTAATGATCAAGGAATGATTGAAATTCTCGAATCCCAAAAAGTAGAAGCGAATTCGCAATTCGGTAAATTTATCGAACGCAATTACGAAGATTGGTTTGCACCAAAAGCAGATCGTCCGATTCAATCAGATAATTTATTCAAAGAATTGGTCGTTCCGGAAATTAAAAAGAAAGACAAGCCAATTTTGTTTGTTGTCATTGATAATTTAAGATACGATCAATGGAAAGCTTTTGAATCTGTTGTTCAAAATTATTACAAACTCGAGAAAGAAGTTCCTTATTTTTCTATACTTCCCACAGCAACTCAATATGCTAGAAATGCAATTTTTTCTGGAATGATGCCTTTGGAAATGGAGAAAAAGCATCCTGAATATTGGAAAAATGATGTTGAAGATGGTGGTAAAAACTTATACGAAGCCGAATTTTTAACCGCGCAACTAAAGCGATTGGGATTAAATATTGTTCAAGATTATTTTAAAATCACGAATTTAGCAAGTGGTAAAAAATTATCAGAAAACTTTAAAGGTTTAAAAAACAACGATTTGGTTACTGTAGTTTATAATTTTGTTGATATGCTTTCGCATGCGAAAACAGAATTAGATGTAGTAAAAGAATTAGCTTCAGACGACAAGGCCTACCGTTCGTTAACCCTTAGTTGGTTCAAAAATTCTCCGCTTTTAGAAATTATTCAACAAGCACAAACGATGGGCTTCAAGCTAATTTTAACCACCGACCACGGAACCATTAATGTCAAACATCCTTCTAAAGTTGTGGGCGACAAAAACACAAGTTTAAATTTGAGATATAAAACAGGAAGAAGCTTAACGTACGAGAGCAAAGACGTTTACGACATTAAAGATCCTAAAAAAATTGGTTTACCTGCAATAAATATGAGTAGTTCGTTTATTTTTGCGAAAAACGATTTATTTTTGGCTTACGTAAACAATTACAATCACTATGTAAGTTATTATAGAAATACGTACCAACACGGGGGAATTTCATTAGAAGAGATGATTATTCCGTTTTTAGTTTTTAACCCAAAATAGTCTCAAGCGATTAATAAGTAGTGCCGAGTAATTTTACAATTCAGTACTTTGCAATTACCAATCATTTATCAAACATATGGAAATTAAGTTTTCGTTAGACCAAATAGCATCGGTTGTTCAACAAGTTTTAGACCAATATCCTGAAAAAATAATTCTTTTTAATGGCGAAATGGGCGCTGGAAAAACAACATTTATAAAACAATTTTGCAAAACATTAGGCGTTAGTGAAGCAACTAGTAGTCCGACATTTTCTCTAGTAAATGAATATCAAACCGATGATAAAAAGACCGTATACCATTTTGACTTTTACCGTTTAAAACAGGAAACCGAAGCGCTCGATATGGGTGTCGAAGATTATTTGTATTCTAATAATTGGTGTTTTATTGAGTGGTCTGAGAAAATACCGAATCTTATTCCAGAGAATCATTCTGTTATTACTATTGATTTGCAACCCGATGGGCGGCGATTACTAACTTTAAGTCACAGCCGTTAACATAATATGCTTTAATATGTTAAGCATTATTTTATTCCAAAATTTTTACGTAATTTGAATCCTTAATTTTGCCGAACCAATGCCAATTACAATAACTCCATTTACGAAACAACAATTGTTACCTCAGGAAGAAATGCTTGAAATAGGTAGACATAAAAGAGAACTTTTTATTGGTATTCCTAAAGAAACAAGTTATCAAGAACGTCGTATTTGTCTAACTCCAGATGCCGTCACTTCACTAGTGTATCAAGGACACCGCGTGATGATAGAAGCTGGCGCAGGAGAAAGTTCAAGTTACACAGACAAAGAATACAGTGATGCGGGTGCAGAAGTTACTAAAGACACCAAAAAGGTATTTGGCTGCCCAATGCTACTTAAAGTCGAACCTCCAACAATTGCTGAAATCAAATTAATGAATCCCGAAACGATCTTAATTTCTGCCATTCAGCTAAAGACTAAAAAGAAAGCTTATTTTGAAGCGTTGACTCAAAAGAAAATTACCGCACTGGCTTTTGAATATATTAAAGACGAAGACGGCTCCTATCCTGCAGTAAAATCGTTGAGTGAGATTGCAGGAACGGCGTCGATATTAATTGCTGCCGAATTAATGATTACCGATGATTTAGGAAAAGGACTTTTATTTGGCAATATTACGGGTGTTCCACCGACCGAAGTTGTTATTTTAGGAGCAGGAACAGTTGGTGAATTTGCAGCTAAAACTGCTTTGGGTTTAGGTGCAAGTATCAAGGTTTTTGACAATTCAATTACTAAATTACGTCGCCTACAAAATAATTTAAATCAGCGTGTTTTTACCTCGACCATTCAGCCTAAAACTTTACTTAAGGCTTTGCGTCGTTGCGATGTTGCTATTGGAGCTATGCGCGGCAAAGAACGATGTCCGATTGTGGTTACCGAAACTATGGTGGAACACATGAAAAAAGGAGCTGTAATTGTAGATGTTAGTATCGACACTGGCGGTTGTTTTGAAACTTCAGAAGTTACGACGCATGAAAAACCGACTTTCTTAAAAAGCAATGTTTTGCATTATTGTGTTCCTAATATTCCATCGCGTTATTCTAAGACCGCCTCTCTTTCTATCAGTAATATTATTACGCCTTATTTGTTGCAAATTGCCGAAGATGGCGGAATTGAAAGTGCGATTCGTTGCAATAAAGGTCTTTTAAACGGAATCTATTTGTACCACGGAATTGTAACCAACAGAGCTATTAGTGATTGGTTTGACTTGCCTCATAACGATATTAATTTACTTGTTTTTTAGTACATTTTTGGACTATCTTTGCTCGAAAAATATTTTATGAAATTTCCGCAACGCTTAGCATATTATTTATTCGGTTTAATGATTGGAGCTTTTTTTGTAGCTTTTATTTTAGGCGGAAAAGATACCAGCTGTAATTATTTCCCTAATTCGCGAGTTTTAAGTGATTTACGAACTAAACCTTTTCATTATTCTGATGCAGCTTCTCAAGTTCTAGCTGAAGGATGGATCGATACCGTAGACGTGAAAAATACGCTAAAACATGGTGATGTTGATTTTGATCAAAGTAATATCAAATATAAAAATGGTAAGATTTATATAATTGAAGGTAAGACCGTTAAAAATCAAGAAATTATTTTAAAAGTGGTCAATTATGAAAAGAAAGCTGTTTTAGAATCGATTACAAAAATTAACTAAAACCAATTAATTTCAGATTTATTTTTTGATAAAAGAAAAGCATTGGTTTGGCTAAAATGCTTATTTCCAAACCATTTTCCTTGATTGGCGCTCATTGGCGAAGGATGTCCCGATTCTAAAACTAAATGCTTATTTCGATTAATTTTCGCACCTTTTTTATGTGCAAAAGCACCCCACAATAAAAACACAACACCTTCTTTCTGTTCAGAAATTGTTTTAATGACAGCGTCTGTGAATAGATTCCACTTTAGGTGTTTGTGGCTATTTGCGCTATCTTTTTGCACTGTTAGCGACGCGTTCAATAATAAAACGCCTTGTTGTGCCCAATGTTTTAAATTACCAGATTCTGGGATAAAAACAGCCTCCAAATCGCTATGAATTTCCTTATAAATATTACGCAATGACGGTGGAATTTTAACGCAATCATTTACCGAAAAACATAAACCATTAGCCTCGCCCTCTCCATGATAGGGATCTTGACCAATAATAACTACTTTTAAATCAGCGAAATCACAGCTGTTAAACGCAGAAAAAATTAATTCAGCTGGCGGATAACAGGTATGCGTTTGGTATTCTTCTTCCAAAACAGTATTTAATGCTACAAAATAGGGCTTTTGTAATTCATCCTTTAAGACTTTTTTCCAGTTTGAATTGAGATCGGCAATCATAAGCGTCAAATTTTTTACAAACTTAGACAACTTTTACTAAAAACTCCCCGAGCTGTTGCTTATTTACAGTGCGTAACTTTGTAACTTTGCTTCTTGACAACTTTAGGACCAATATGATATCCATTACCGATAAGACACAACAAGATTTACAATTTCCAACTATACTAGAAACCATTTCAGCTATCTGTAATACAGAGATAGGTAAAGAAAAGGCACTTACAATTAAACCTTTCAGTGATAAAGAAAGCTTGCTGCAAGCGCTAAAACAAACTTCTGAGTATGTTTCTTCTTTTGATAACAATAACGCGATTCCTAATCATGGCTTTGATGCGATCACTCATGAAATTAAATTTCTAGCGATTGAAGATAGTTTTCTAGAAGTAGGTAGTTTCAGAAAAATTGCTACGCTTTCGGCAACTGTCAATGTTTTATTAACTTTTTTAAGGAAATTTGAAGATTACTATCCCAATTTAAACGCGCGTTCTTCGCAAGTAGAATTGACTAAAGATATAATCGCACTGGTTGATGTTGTGGTAGACAAATATGGTGAGATAAAAGACAATGCATCGCCCGAACTATTAAATATTCGTCGCGACATGAACGTCGTGCGGGGAAAGGTTAACCAAAGTTTTGGATCGGCATTAACGCAATACAACACTCTTGGATATTTAGATGACATCAAGGAAAGCTTTGTTCAAAACCGCCGCGTATTAGCCGTTTTGGCGATGTACCGACGCAAAATTAAAGGGACTATTTTAGGTACTAGTAAAACTGGAAGTATCGCTTACATTGAGCCTGAACAAACTTTGAAATATTCCCGAGAATTAAGTAATTTAGAATATGAAGAGAAGGAAGAAATTACCCGAATACTAAAGCAATTGTCCAATGCTGTTCGTCCTTTTTTACCCTTATTGAAAGAATATCAAGAGTTTCTAAGTGAGATCGATGTCATTGCCGCAAAAGCGAAATATGCTAATAAAATTAACGGAATCTTGCCTGCTATTACAGAAGAACGTCGTTTGTATTTTAGAGATGCTTTTCACCCTATTTTATACTTAAACAATAAGTCTAAAAACGAAATTACGCATCCACAAACGATTGAATTAAAACAGGAAAATCGAATTATCGTAATATCTGGACCGAATGCAGGAGGTAAAACGATCTCCCTAAAAACAGTAGGTTTATTGCAATTGATGTTGCAGTCTGGAATGTTAATTCCGGTACATGAACGAAGTGAAACGTTTCTTTTTGATCGAATATTGACTGATATCGGAGACAATCAATCTATTGAAAATCATTTAAGCACCTACAGTTACCGTTTAAAAAACATGAACTACTTTTTGAAAAAGTGTAACAAGAAGACCCTGTTTTTAATTGATGAATTCGGTACCGGTTCTGATCCAGAATTAGGAGGTGCTTTGGCAGAAATCTTCTTAGAAGAATTTTACCATCGTGAAGCATTCGGAATTATAACTACGCATTATTCTAACTTAAAAATATTGGCCAACGAATTGCCTTTTGCAACCAATGCCAATATGCTGTTTGACGAAAAATCTTTAGAACCCTTGTACCAATTGGTTTTAGGACAAGCAGGAAGCTCCTTTACGTTTGAAGTTGCACTTAAAAACGGAATCCCTTTTGGATTGATCAACCGTGCTAAAAAGAAAATAGAGGTCGGAAAAGTGCGTTTTGATAAAACTATTGCCACTTTACAGAAAGAGCGTTCGAAGCTTGAGAAAACTTCGATAAATTTAAAAGAAGAAGAAACTAGAGCACGCGAAGAAGGTAAAAAGATGGAAAACATCAACGTAAAAATCAAACAAAAGTTAGAAAGCTATCAAGAACTGTATGACAGCAACCAAAAATTAATTTACATTGGTCAAAAAGTAGATGATATTTCACAGAAGTATTTTAACAATAGCAATAAGAAGGAATTAATTGGAGATCTTTTGAAAATTGTTGAAATCGAAAATTCTAAACGTATAAAAGCCACTCCAAAAGAAATTAAAGTGATTGCGGAGAAGAAAAAAGAAATTGCTAAAGAAGTAGAAGTACAAGTTGAAGAAATTAGAGAAGAAAAGAAGGCTAAAAAACTGAAACCTGTCGTGGAAAAAGCCAAGCCAATTTTAAAAGTAGGCGATCGCGTTCGCATGATCGATGGTCGATCGGTTGGCAGCATCGACAATATAGAAAGAAATAAAGCAACAGTTAATTACGGAATATTCACTTCAAAAGTGAGTTTAGACGAATTAGAATTAGTTGAAGCTGTTAAAAAGTAATTTGTTTTTGTTAAACGCATACTAATAGTCGCAAGTTCGAGTTTCTATTAGTACGTTTGTTATAAATTTATTAGTTGATTCCCAAAATCAAGAAAATTCATGCTAAATCTACCTCAAAATAAAAAAATAATATTATTTGATGGCGTTTGTAATCTTTGCAATTCTGCGGTTCAATATATTATCAAACACGATGAAAAAGATTGTTTCCGATTTGTAGCTTTACAATCGGATCTTGGCATTGAAATTTGCAAGACAATAGGAATTAGTTATGCTAAGATGGATAGTATCATTTTATATGAGCCAGGCGTTGCTTATTACTACAAGTCATCGGCCATACTAGCCATTGCAAAAGAATTTGGTGGTATTTGGAATATGTCAGCCTTTATGCGAATTGTTCCTATTTTCATCGGAGATGCTTTTTATGATTATGTTGCAAAAAACAGATATCGTTTGTATGGCAAAAAGGAATCTTGTCTAATTCCAACTCCTGAGTTAAAATCAAAATTCTTGTAATAAAACACAATGCAAGATTTATCGCTTTCTAATAGTTTTAAGTATTAATTTACTCTTGAAATACTTTTACGACTAATCCGTCGATACTTTTATCAATCATAATCTGGCATGCCAAACGAAACTTTTCTGCATCTAAATCGTGCTTTTGAATAGTCGCTCTTTCATTTCCGTCAAACGGTGTTAATGGTATTTCTTTTGAGATAATTTCTACTACACAGGTGCAGCAACGTCCCACTCCTCCACAGTCACCAAAATCTTCTAAGAACGAATTATCTCGAATCAATTGCATTAAGCTTCTGTATTCATTTTGATAAGTTGTTACCCTATATTCAACACCTTCAGATTGTATGTTCAGTATAATTTTATCCACATTTTTAATTTTTCAAATAAAAAAAAAGCTGCTTTTAGATGAAAAGCAGCTTTTGTAAGTATTATTTTTTTCCGTCTTTTATTTCATCTACAATTTCTGGATTCAATAAGGTAGAAATATCACCGAAATTAGAAAAATCTCCTTCTGCAATTTTTCGAAGAATTCTACGCATAATTTTTCCAGAACGTGTTTTTGGCAAACCAGAAACAAACTGAATCTTATCTAATTTTGCTATTGGTCCGATATGGTCCGCAATATATTGATTGATTTCTTTAGTTAAATTCTCTCTATCTCGGTACTCACCTGCTTCTTTCAAGATTACAAAACCGTATAAAGCATTTCCTTTAATATCATGTGGGAAACCGACAATAGCAGATTCTGCGACAGCAGGGTGCTCATTAATTGCATCTTCAATTGGCGCAGTTCCTAGATTATGTCCAGATACAATTACTACATCATCAACACGACCGGTAATTCTGTAGTAACCAACTTCGTCTCTTAATGCTGAATCTCCCGTAAAATATTTACCTGGAAAAGCAGAAAAATAAGTGTCTTTATATCTTTGGTGATCGCCCCAAATTGTTCTTGCAATTCCGGGCCACGGAAATTTAATACATAAACTTCCGTCTACTTGATTGGACTCAATTTCGTTTCTTTTATCATCCATTAGCACAGGTTGAATTCCTGGTAAAGGTAAGGTAGCGTAAGTTGGTTTTGTTGGAGTAACAAATGCAATTGGCGAAAGCATGATACCTCCAGTTTCTGTTTGCCACCACGTATCAACAACTGGGCATCTTTTAGCTCCCACGTGATCGTTGTACCAGTGCCATGCTTCTTCGTTTATAGGTTCACCGACAGATCCAATTACTTTTAATGATTTTAAAGGAAAACCTAAAACGTAATCTAAACTTTCTTTTGCTAAAGAACGGATGGCAGTTGGTGCCGTGTAAAACTGAGTAACTTTATGTTTTTCAATTGTTTCCCAGAAACGACTAAAATCTGGGTAAGAAGGTACGCCTTCAAAAATAACTGTAGTTCCACCATTTAATAATGGACCATATACAATATAAGAGTGTCCTGTGATCCAACCGATATCTGCCGTACACCAAAAAATATCATTCTCTTCGTGATTGAATACGTTTTTAAAAGTATAAGAAGTATAAACCATGTAACCTGCAGTGGTATGCACCATTCCTTTTGGCTTACCAGTAGATCCTGAAGTATATAAGATAAATAAAGGATCTTCAGCGTCCATAATTTCTGCAACATTACTTGCAGAAGCAGTATCTAATAACGGTTGCAACCACTGGTCGCGTCCTTCTTTCATTTTTACTTGTGTATTGGTACGTTTTACAACTAATACTTTTTCAACGCAAGTGCAAGCTTCTAATGCTTCATCGATAATCGATTTTAATTCAATCGATTTATTTCCTCTAAAACCACCATCCGATGTAATAACCATTTTACATTCGCTGTCGTTAATTCTTGCTGCTACTGCAGAAGAAGAAAATCCTGCAAAAACAACAGAATGAATCGCTCCAATTCTAGCGCAAGCCAAGACAGATACAGCCAATTCTGGAATCATCGGTAAATAAATACACACACGATCTCCTTTTTTGATTCCTTGCTCCAGTAAAACGTTAGCCATTTTACAAACTCGCTCGTATAAATCATTATATGTAATATGCAATGCTTCTTCTGAAGGATCATTAGGTTCAAAAATGATAGCCGTTTTCTCGCCTCTTTTATTTAAATGTCTGTCAATACAGTTTTTTGTAATATTAACTTTAGCTCCCGAAAACCAACTGATTTCAGCATCAACCATGTTAAAGTCAACTACTTTATCCCAATGTTGATACCAAGTGAAATTTTCTTCGGCAATTTTTCCCCAAAACTTCCTTGGTTCACGAACTGACTTATTATAATGTTTAAAATATTGTTCTAAATTTTCAATTTTAAAATAACTCATGTTTGCTCAATTTTTTTTTTATAAATGTATTAAAACTACTTCGATTCTAATAATTATTTAATTTATAAATTTTAACTAAAAATTATATTTTGTGTAATTTAAATTACTTTTTTAAGGTAAAAATTTAATTATTAAATATTTTCCTCTTATTTATGTCAAATAAAAAAGGCATAATATAATTATATCATGCCTTCTTTCTCTTTTGTTTAACCCAAATTCTGTTTATAAATTCCATTCTTAAAACATCAGAATTAGAAGCAACTTTATCAAAATCTAGAGCTATATTTTACAACCTAAATAGTAATAGGAATTACTTCACTTAACTCCCTTTGAAGTTAAGTGAAAGCAATTTACAAGTATATCCTTAATTTTTAATAAGTGCTTACTAATTCAAAATATTATATAAAAGAATACATTGCAAATTCCGACACACTCTTGGTGCGGTAATTCCAAAATTTTAATTAACCAATTTTTTTCATTGCAGTCATTGACTCTCTCAACCACTCTCCTACTTCTTCAATAGGATGCTGACGAATTTGCTTGTTTACTGCAATTAAAACTGCATTATCTGCGCTATTTGATACTGAAAAAGATTTTCCAATTACATTTGTATCAACTGTTTTCATAAAATCAACTAATAATGGTTTACAAGCATGATCAAATAAATAACAACCATATTCTGCAGTGTCAGAAATGACACGATTCATTTCGAATAATTTTTTTCTTGCAATTGTATTTGCAATTAAAGGTAATTCATGTAATGATTCATAATATGCTGATTCTTCAATGATACCTGCTTCAGTCATTGTTTCAAAAGCCAATTCAACTCCTGCTTTAACCATTGCAACCATTAAAAGGCCGTTATCAAAATACTCTTGTTCTGAAATTGCAGCTTCTTGTGGAGCCGTTTTTTCAAAATTAGTTTCTTCTGTAGCAGCTCTCCAAGTCAATAAATTTTTATCGTCATTTGCCCAGTCGATCATCATATTTTTAGAAAATTCTCCAGATATAATATCGTCCTGGTGTTTTTGAAACAACGGACGCATAATGTCTTTCAATTCTTCAGCAATTTCAAATGCCTTAATTTTTGCAGGATTAGACAAACGGTCCATCATGTTTGTAATGCCTCCATGTTTAAGAGCTTCAGTAATGGTTTCCCATCCGTACTGAATTAATTTTGAAGCATATGCTGAATCAATTCCCTTTTCTACCATTTTATCAAAACATAAAATAGATCCTGTTTGTAACAAACCACAAAGAATAGTCTGCTCTCCCATTAAATCTGATTTTACTTCAGCAACGAAAGATGATCTTAAAACTCCTGCTTTATGACCTCCAGTTGCTACGGCGTATGCTTTTGCTTGATCTAAACCAATATTATTTGGATCATTTTCTGGATGAACAGCGATTAGTGTTGGAACTCCAAATCCTCTTTTGTATTCTTCACGAACCTCAGATCCTGGACATTTTGGTGCACACATAATAACCGTAATATCTTTACGAATTTGCATTCCTTCTTCCACAATATTAAAACCGTGAGAGTAAGCTAATGTAGACCCTTTTTTCATTAAAGGCATAATTGCAGTAACTACTGCAGTATGTTGCTTATCTGGCGTTAAGTTACAAACTAAATCGGCAGTTGGTATTAACTCTTCGTAAGTTCCTACTTTAAATCCGTTTTCACTAGCATTTTTAAATGAAGCTCTTTTTTCTGCAATTGCATCAGGACGCAAAGCATATGATATGTCTAATCCAGAATCTCTCATGTTCAAACCTTGGTTTAAACCTTGAGCACCACAACCTACGATAACTACTTTTTTACCTTTTAAAGCTGTAATTCCATCAGCAAATTCTGACTGCTCCATGAATTCGCAAACTCCTAGTTGCTCTAATTGTAATCGTAACGGTAATGTGTTGAAATAATTTGCCATTTTCTACTCTTAATTATTAGTCTTAAATTTATTTTGTTTTTAATTTTGTTTGAATTCTTGCAACAGTTGCGAAATTTCCATTTTTTCTTTTGATACAGAAATTCGACCCGAACGAACAAATTGCATGATACCATGCGGTTTTAATTGTGCATGTAACTCATTTATATCCGCACGCTTTCCAGCTTTTGAAATTACAAAAAAATCATGCTCTGTAGTCATAACTACCGAATTACTGTTAGCTATAATATCCTTAATGTCCTGATTTTCTGCCAACCTAGAATTTATTTTGAACAATGCATTTTCTAAGAAAATAGTTTCGTCATCAACGTGGTAAAATGCTTTTATCACTTCGATTTGTTTTTCGATTTGACCTACAATATTTCGAACCCATTTTTCTGTAGTATCCACTACAATAATAAAGCGCGAAACATTTTCAATTTCCGATTCTGAAACGTTTAAGCTCAATATATTGATGTGTCTTTTTAAGAATATTCCAGATATTCTATTTAATAAACCCACATTATTTTCTGAATACACCGAGATGGTGAATGTTTTATTATCTTCCATAACTATTATCTTAATCTGATGTCAGAAACTGAGGCTCCTGTTGGAATCATTGGAAATACATTATTTTCTTTTTCTACCATTACTTCTAAAAAGTACGAATCTTTGGAAGCGAGCATTTCGGCAACTGCAGCATCTAGTTCTTCTCGTTTTGTAACTTTCTTTGCTTTAATGTAATATCCTTCGGCTATAGCCACAAAATTTGGATTTACCATTTCAGTTGAAGCATAACGGTAATCGAAGAATAATTCTTGCCATTGACGCACCATTCCTAAAAACTCATTGTTTAAAACAACTATTTTAACAGGTACTTTAGATTGAAAAATAGTTCCTAATTCTTGAATATTCATTTGAAATCCACCATCGCCAATAATAGCAACAACTTCTCTCTCTGGCATTCCCATCTTCGCTCCAATTGCAGCTGGAAGTGCAAATCCCATTGTTCCTAAACCTCCCGAAGTAATGTTACTTTTAGTTGAATTAAATTTTGCATAACGACAAGCAAACATTTGATGTTGACCTACATCGGAAACGATAATGGCATCACCTTTTGAATGTTTGTTAATCATTTCAACAGCTTCACCCATTGAAATTCCTTTTCCATTAGTTGGCTTTAATTCTTCATCGATGACAGCCTCAAATTCAATTTTAGCTTTCTCTTTAAATTCATTGTGCCAATCTTCGTGTTTATTATCATTCAATAAAGGAAGCAAAGCAGTCAATGCCTCTTTTAAATCAGCTAAAACAGCTACTTCTGTTTTTACGTTTTTATCAACTTCTGCAGGATCAATTTCAAAATGAATTACTTTTGCTTGTTTAGCATAAGTTTTCAAATCTCCTGTCACACGATCATCAAAACGCATTCCTAAAGCAATAAGAACATCGCATTCATTAGTCAATACATTTGGTCCATAATTACCATGCATTCCTAACATTCCAACATTCAAAGGATGTTCGGTTGGTAAGGCAGATAATCCTAAAATAGTCCATCCTGCTGGAATTCCTGTTTTTTCAATTAACGTTTTCAACTCTTCTTCTGCTCTGCTCAATATAACACCTTGTCCGAAAACAATAAAAGGTTTTTTTGCCGAATTGATTATATCTGCTGCTTTCTGTACTGATTCAATTTTAAGTTTAGGTACAGGATTGTAACTTCTTATACTAGTGCATTTTTCATACTTAAAGTCAAGTAAATCGAACTGCGCATTTTTTGTAATATCAATCAAGACTGGACCTGGTCTACCCGAACGTGCAATGTAAAAAGCTTTTGCAATAATTTCTGGTATTTCACTAGCTTCTGTAACTTGGTAATTCCATTTCGTAACTGGAGTAGAAATTCCAATAATATCGGTTTCTTGAAATGCATCTGATCCTAGTAAGTGTTTACCCACTTGCCCTGTTATGCATACTAAAGGAGTCGAGTCAATTTGTGCATCTGCAATTCCCGTCACTAAATTTGTAGCTCCAGGTCCCGACGTTGCAATTGCTACACCCACTTTTCCTGTAGCTCTTGCATATCCTTGAGCGGCGTGCGTAGCGCCTTGTTCGTGACGCACTAAAACGTGATGCAGTTGATCTCTAAATTTATATAATTCATCGTAAACTGGCATAATAGCTCCACCTGGGTAGCCGTATATCAAATCTACACCTTCTGCTAATAAACATTTAATAACGGCTTCTGCGCCAGATATTCTTGTTGTTTCCATCCTTTTGAATATTATTAAAAAACTGAAAAAAAATATTTTAAAATTCTTTTACTTTTCAGTTATCTGTACATTATTTATCAGTTACACATCCCTCAGAAGCGCTAGAGACCGAACGCATGTACTTGAGTAAAACACCTTGTTTAATAGGTGATTCTGGTTGTTTCCAATTGGCTCTACGGTTCGCAAATTCTTCGTCAGAAATATTCATATTAATTGTGTTTTTGACAGCATCAATTGTGATCAAATCTCCACTCTCAATCAATGCAATTCCGCCACCTTCATACGCTTCTGGTGTAACATGCCCTACTACAAAACCATGAGAACCTCCAGAGAAACGCCCGTCTGTAATTAGTGCAACACTACTGCCTAAACCAGCACCCATAATCGCAGAGGTTGGCTTTAACATTTCAGACATTCCTGGACCACCTTTTGGACCACAATATCGAATAATGACGACATTTCCTGGTTTAACTTCACCAGCTTGTATTCCTCGAATTACATCTTTCTCATTTTCATAAACAACTGCTGTTCCTTCAAAAAACTCCCCTTCTTTACCGCTAATTTTAGCTACACAACCTTCTGAAGCTATATTACCGTATAAAATTTGAATATTCCCAGTAGCTTTTAATGCTTTCTGAATTTCAAAGATTACTTCTTGACCATCATGTAAAGCAGGAATTGACTCTAAATTCTCAGCGATAGTCTTACCTGTGACAGTCATACATTCCCCGTGCAAGAAACCTTCTTTCAATAAATATTTCATTACTGCAGGAACACCACCTACATTATGTAAATCTTCCATTAAATATTTACCACTAGGCTTTAAGTCTGCTAGTAATGGCGTTTTATCACTAATGTCCTGAAAATCTTTCAACGTCAATTCGATACCAACAGAATGGGCCATTGCAATCAAATGCATCACTGCATTAGTGGATCCTCCCAAAACAGCTACCATTGTAATTGCATTTTCAAATGCTTTACGAGTCATGATGTCTCTCGGTTTGATATCTTTTTCTAATAATATTTTAATTGCTTTACCGGCATCAATACATTCTTGTTTTTTTTCTGGACTTAAAGCTGGATTTGAAGAACTGTAAGGTAAACTCATTCCTAATGCTTCAATTGCTGAAGACATTGTATTTGCCGTATACATTCCGCCACATGCACCTGCACCCGGACAAGCATTTTGAATCACACCTTTAAAATCTTCTGGAGAAATAGAATTACTGAATTTTTTTCCTAAAGCTTCAAAAGCAGAAACAATATTTAAGTCCTCTCCTTTCCATTTTCCTGGATGGATCGATCCTCCATAAACCATGATAGAGGGACGATTTACTCTTCCCATAGCTATTAACGCCCCAGGCATGTTTTTATCACAACCAGGAACAGCAATTAAACCATCGTACCACTGTGCTCCCATTACCGTCTCAATTGAGTCTGCAATGACATCACGAGAAACCAAAGAAAAACGCATTCCATCATTTCCATTTGAAATACCGTCACTTACTCCGATCGTGTTAAAAATTAGTCCTACTAAATCTTCTTTCCAAACACCTGTCTTTATATCTTTTGCTAAATCGTTTAAGTGCATGTTACACGGATTTCCGTCGTAACCCATACTGACAATTCCTACCTGCGCTTTTTTAAGATCTTCCTCCGTTAATCCAATGCCATAGAACATGGCTTGAGAAGCGGGTTGCGTCTCGTCTTGCGTTATGGTTTTGCTGTACTTATTTAATTCCATTATAGTTTGTTTGTGTAATTTTAATTTTTTTATATAAAAAAAACCTTCCAATTTACTGGAAGGTTTATAATATTATTTTTCAATTATATTTATACGCTTCCCTAATCCGTTGTGATTATCACAATGACATTAATAATAGAAGAAATAATAATTGAATTTTTCATTTTTACTTTTGGATAGGACAAATGTATAAAAAGCATTAGACCTAAAAAAATAAAAAATCAACATTTCACATTCTTCTTGTTATTATTTTTAAATATTTAACATAATCAACTAGACTATTGTTGATTGACCGATATGAACGTTATCATTATTGAAATAAAGCAAATCATCTTTGCTTAAAATATAATTTGCTACAAAATCTCCTACATCATGTGTTCCAAAGTTAGAATCAGGCTTTAAATCTTTAGTAACTACCTGATATTCTATAGCTTTTTCAACTGCTTCATATACTTTGCCTGCTTCGTCTTGTAAACCAAAATGTTCTAAAAGCATCGCTGCAGATAAAATCGAGGCAATTGGATTCGCAATGTTTTTTCCTTTTCCTTTAGAATACGATCCGTGAACCGGTTCAAACAATGCATTTTTTTCGCCTAAAGATGCCGATGCTAGCAATCCAATTGAACCTGTAATTACACTTGCTTCATCCGACAAAATATCTCCAAACAAATTTTCTGTCAAAATAACATCGAACTGTTTTGGATTTACTATAATTTGCATTGCAGCATTATCGATAAAGAGAAAGTTTAAGTCTACAGAAGGATACTGTGCAGCAATCTCCTTTACTACTCTTCGCCAAAGTCTAGACGTTTCTAAAACATTTGCCTTATCAACCAATGTTACTTTATTGCGTCTTTTCTGAGCCGCCTGAAAGGCCAAATGTGTTATTCTCGTAATTTCTTCTTTTGAATATTCGCATAAATCAGACGCATAAGTTCCCGCCTCGTTTATTTTTTTTTCTCCAAAATAAGCACCACCCGTTAATTCTCTAAAAATTACAAAATCAACTCCTTCTATAATAACTCTTTTTAAAGGAGATGCATTTAGCAATGGTCGATAGGGTTTGATCGGACGAATATTTGTGAACAACCCTAGTGATTTCCGTAGTTTTAACAATCCTTGTTCTGGACGTACTTTTGCTAACGGATTGTTATCAAATTTAGGATCGCCAATTGCACCAAGCAAAACAGCATCGGTATTTAAACATAAATTTAGAGTCTGCTCTGGCAATGGGCTTCCTGTTCGCTCGATTGCGACAGCTCCCATGAGCGCATCTTCAAAAATAAAAGTATGCTCAAAAACGTCTGCAATTGCATGCAAAGCTTTTTTAGCCTGCAAAACAACTTCTGGTCCCACTCCATCTCCTGCTAAAACTGCAATTTTTAATTCCATTTTGTGCTACTTTTTTAGTTCTTTTACAAGCAAACTTCCAATCGACAAGCTTCAACGATTTGATGAATGTCTTCATCGATTACTTCTTTTTTAATATCTGCAAATTTTAAAAACTCAATATAAACTAAGTCCAATTGCACTTTTGTAAGTTCATAACCTACTTTCTTAGCACGATAAGCCAAAGCTGCTCTACCACTACGAGCGGTAAGAATTATGGACGATTCATTTACTCCAACATCTAATGGATCCATAATTTCGTAGGTCGCTCTGTTTTTAATAACACCGTCTTGGTGAATACCCGAACTGTGCGCAAAAGCATTCGCACCAACAATCGCTTTATTAGGCTGCACCATCATTCCCATACTTTCTGATACTAAACGACTCATTTCGTTCAATTGTCGAGTATTAATATTGGTATCTAAATTAAGATAGGGATGTTGTTTAAAAATCATCACCACTTCTTCCAAAGCCGTATTTCCTGCTCTTTCTCCAATACCATTAATAGTACATTCAATTTGTCTTGCACCATTAACCGCTCCTGCAATAGAATTAGCAGTTGCCATTCCTAAATCATTATGACAGTGACATGAAATAATTACATTTTCTATACCTTTTACGTTTTCTTTTAAGTATTTAATTTTTGCACCGTATTCTTCTGGTAAACAGTAGCCGGTAGTATCAGGAATATTAAGAACTGTCGCTCCAGCTTTAATAACTTCTTCGCAAACTTGCGCTAAGAAAGCATTATCTGTTCGTCCAGCATCTTCAGCATAAAACTCTACATCTTCCACATAAGTTTTCGCATGAGCAACAGCAAATTTTGCTCTTGCAATAATATCTTCTCTTGTCGTGTTTAACTTGTGAATGATGTGAGAATCTGAAGTCCCAATTCCGGTATGTATTCTCGGTCTCTTGGCATGTTTAAGAGCTGCTGCTGCAACATCAATATCATTTTTAACCGCTCGTGTTAGTCCGCAAACCGTAGCATTTTCTACAATTTTACAAATCTCAGAAACAGACAAAAAATCACCAGGACTAGAAACAGGAAAACCAGCTTCAATGACATCAACACCCATTTGGTCGAGGCGTTCTGCAATTACTAATTTTTGTTTTGTATCTAATTTACATCCAGGGACCTGTTCACCATCTCTCAAAGTGGTATCAAAAATTTGAACTTTCTCTCTATTCATTTTCATTTATTTAATGTAATTTCACATCTTGATAACAAACATATAATCTTATACTCAAGTAAGAAATTCATTTAATCCAAAATATACTGTTGATACGACTAGTTATAATCATATAACTAAATGAAAATCAGTTATTTACATTATTATATTTTACAATGGCTAACCATCAAAAAGATTTTTTATTTGTATTGATAAAATCCCTCTCGAAATCTGAAAAAAGACAATTCAAAATTTTTGCAAGCCGATTAGAAACAAGTTCGAATACAAAATTTATTGAATTGTTTAATATTTTAGACAAGTCAGAAAACTATGATGAAAAGTTGATTTTAAAAAGTGGAAGTATAAAAAAAGTACAGCTATCTAACTTAAAATCATACTTATACAAACAAGTTTTAGTAAGTATCCGATTGAATATACCAAGTCAAAATGTTCGATATCAATTGCGCGAGCAGATGGATTTTGCAGGAATCTTATACAATAAAGGACTTTACAAACAGAGTTTGAAAATTTTAGATAAGACTAAAATACAAGCTATGGAGCACGATGAGAAATACATGGCTTATGAAATTGTTGAATTTGAAAAGCTGATTGAATCACAATATATTACTCGAAGTATTCAAGGACGAGCTGATGAATTGGTAGTTCAAGCCAAAGAATTGAATTATCGCAATACCATTTCTAGTAAATTGTCGAATTTGTCTTTGCAATTGTACGGCATAATGCTGAAAACAGGTTACGTAAAAAATGACGAAGAATACCGTTATATAGATGATTATTTTCAAAAACACATTTCTAAATTTGACGAGAATAAATTCGGATTTAGAGAGAAATATTGGTTTTATAATGCCAATTTGTGGCGCAGCTTTTTAGTTCAAGATTTTTTGGCTAGTTATAAATATGCCTACAAATGGGTAAATTTATTTTATGACAATCCGAATATGATTTATCAAAACCCAGTGTTTTTCTTAAAGGGAAATCATTACTTTTTGGAATCATTATATATGTTAAAATACAAGTCGAACTTTAAAAAATACTTGAATTTACTGGAGGAAACCATTAACGATCCAAAATTTCCAGTCAATGATAATGTCGCTTCTTTGTCCTTTCTGTATTTATACAACAACAAATTGAATCTTCATATTTTAGAAGCATCTTTCGAAGAAAGTGAATATTTGATTCCTGAAATTTTAGAAAAAATTAAAATTCACAACGAGCACTTAGACGAGCATCACGAAATGATGTTCTACTATAAAATTGCTTGCATCTATTTTGGAAATGAAAAATACAATGAGTCTATTTTTTATTTGGAGAAAATCATAAACAACAAGAATCTTTCGATGAGAGAAGATTTAATGTGTTTCTCTCGAATATTGTGTCTAATTGTCCATTATGAGTTAGGAAAAGATTACTACTTAGAAAATCAGTTAAAAAATACGTATAAATTTCTACTAAAGATGAACGACTTACATGAAGTTCAAAAAGAAATTATAAAGTTTTTAAAGAACTTGAATAACTTTTATCCAAGTGATATTAAAAAAGAATTCATTAAAATGAGAGAGCGATTTATTGAACTCGAGAAAAACACTTACGAAAAGCGGGCGTTTTTATACTTAGATATTATTTCGTGGTTAGAAAGCAAAATAGATAATCGTAAAATTGCTGACATAATTAGAGAAAAAGGTAAATTAAATAGCCGCTAATTTTTCAGTCTAAAGGACTCAATTTTAAATAAATGATTGTCTATTAAATTTAGACAATCATTTTTTTTTGGATCAATTCACTATTTAAATTTAGCACCTTCAGTTTTACTAATCAGAACAACTAAAGCTGGCCACTGATTTTACGTTTCAGTTAATCTACGCCGTAAATTAGAGTACCACCTCTAGTACGGATAATTATTATGAATTTTCCGTTTATACTAAGAAAATTGCCAGTAATCAGTCTACTGATCATTTACTCAAAACAATTACTTAGACAGTAAAACGGATGTAACTTCAGCAAATAGAGCGACTTTTTATCTTTTTTTCCAAAATTTTGAAGAAAAAATCTAAAAAAGATCAAAATTATTTTTTAAACTTTCGTAAAAAGTCATAAAAAAAGCCCTTACATTTCTGTAAAGGCTTAATTATTATAGTGAACGCAGAAGGATTCGAACCTTCGACCGCCTGCTTAGAAGGCAGGTGCTCTATCCAACTGAGCTATGCGTCCAATATTTCAAATATTAATTAGTATCAACTAATTATTGTAGTCGGGGTGGCAGGATTCGAACCTGCGGCCTCCTGCTCCCAAAGCAGGCGCGATAACCGGGCTACGCTACACCCCGTAAGGCAAAAAACTTGAAGCGGAGAGTAAGGGATTCGAACCCTTGGTACAGTTTCCCATACGCTTGTTTAGCAAACAAGTCCTTTCGGCCACTCAGGCAACTCTCCAAGCTCAAGGAAACTTGTCCTGTTTTGCGGTGGCAAAGGTATGACATCATTAGAGAACTGACAAGTATTTTGATGCTTTTTTTTATATTATTTTGAGTTTAGATCTAAAAGACTTCACTATCAAATGAATAGAATTTATATTATTTTAAAATAAAATTTTAAAATCGAATAGAAACCTCCAAAATTTGAATATCTACAAATAAACAGTAAATTTGCTATACTAATCAAATACACAGAAAATGAACAAAAGAGTTGTTATCGTTTCTGCCGTTAGAACACCTATCGGAAGTTTCATGGGAAGTTTATCTACAGTTTCAGCACCAAAATTAGGAGCTGCTGCCATTAAAGGCGCATTAGACAAAATAAAATTAGATCCAAAATTAGTCGACGAAGTATACATGGGTAATGTGGTACAAGCTGGAGTTGGTCAAGCACCAGCGCGCCAAGCTGCCATTTACGCCGGTTTGCCTGAAAACGTTGCTTGTACTACTATTAATAAAGTTTGTGCCTCTGGAATGAAGTCAGTGATGTTAGGCGCTCAAGCGATTGCTTGCGGTGATGCCGAAATTGTGATTGCTGGGGGAATGGAGAACATGAGCCAAATTCCGCATTATCTACACCTTCGTCACGGAACAAAGTTTGGTCCTGCAACTATGGTTGACGGAATGCAAAAAGATGGCTTAACAGATGCTTACGACAACAACGCAATGGGAGTTTGCGCTGATATGTGTGCTAGCGAATATCAAATATCTAGAGAAGACCAAGATAATTACGCTATTCAGTCTTACGAGAGAAGTGCTAAAGCTTGGGAAGATGGTAAATTTGATAACGAAATTACACCTGTTGAAGTACCTCAAAGACGTGGAGAACCAATTATTATTTCAAAAGACGAAGAATATACCAATGTTAAATTAGACAAAATACCTTCATTAAATGCTGTATTCACTAAAGACGGAACAGTAACTGCTGCAAATGCGTCTACCATAAATGATGGTGCTGCTGCTTTGGTTTTAATGAGTGAAGAAAAAGCAAAATCTTTAGGCCTAAGACCACTAGCCTATATTAATGGCTATGCAGATGCTGCTCAAGAACCAAAATGGTTTACAACAAGTCCAGCAAAAGCGCTTCCAAAAGCATTGGATAAAGCAGGAATTTCAATTAGTGACGTAGATTATTTCGAATTTAACGAAGCTTTTGCAGTAGTTGGTTTAGCAAATTCAAAAATACTTGAATTAGAGAACAACAAAGTTAATGTTAACGGTGGAGCAGTTTCTTTAGGTCATCCACTTGGATGTTCAGGAGCGAGAATTATTGTTACCTTAATAAATGTTTTAGAACAAAATAACGCAAAAATTGGAGCAGCGGCCATTTGCAATGGTGGTGGTGGTGCTTCGGCAATTGTCATAGAAAGAGCTTAAATTACTTTTTAGCGTTATGTAGACAATGTACATAGCGCTAAATTTTTTAACTAATAAATTACATAAATGTTCGGAATTTGCAACCTTGCCATAGTGCCCGTACGATTTGAACCTAGTGATAGAAGCGAAATAATTACACAGCTTTTATTTGGTGAACATATAGAAATTTTAGAGCGAGACAAGCAATGGGCGCGAATAAAAATTCAGTTTGATGGTTACGAGGGTTGGGTAGATTCGAAGCAATTTCAAATTATTTCCGAAGAAAACTTTAAGCAATTAAGTGAAGAATCAATTATTTTAAATGCTGATTTAATTGACTATATTACTGCTCCAGATAATTTATTATTACCCATTCCGTTAGGAGCTTCTCTATCTTTTTTAAATAATAGTGAAATTAATACCGCTAATTTTGAATTTGAAGGAACACGAACAAGCGGAATAAAAGCAAAAAGCAACTTAATTAATACTGCGTTTATGTATTTAAACGCGCCTTATCTTTGGGGCGGAAAAACACCTTTTGGTATTGACTGTTCTGGTTTTACACAAATGGTTTACAAGCTAAATGGATACAAATTACAGCGCGATGCCTCGCAACAAGCACGTGAAGGAGAACCTTTGAGTTTTATTGAAGAAAGTGAAGCAGGTGATTTAGCTTTTTTTGATAATGATGAAGGAAATATTGTCCATGTGGGTATTATAATGGATAATAATTACATCATTCATGCCAGTGGTAAAGTTCGTATTGACCGCTTGGATCATTTAGGTATTTACAATCCGGAAATTAATAAGCACACGCACAAATTAAGAGTAATTAAAAAAATAATTTAATTCTGACTTAAAGTGAAATTCTAACAATTTATACTATCAGAATCTATTTTACTTTTTAACTACTTGATTATGTTGTTTTTTTATTCCTATCAATACGACCGTCGTCGAATAAAAAATAAGTAGTGCTAAAAGTAGTAATTTCTACTACTTCAAAACTTATCAATTTTAAAAATTTAGCAATTTTAAACTATCTTTTAAATACCTTAGCGCAAAAACCTTCTTTTACTAAATAATCTTTTTCAAAATGGCAGAGCAGTCTTCAATTCAATGTCCTAATTGCGGAACAACAATCGATGTTAATGATATTTTAAAGCACCAGCTTGAAGATAGTATCCGAAAAGAGTACCAGCAAAAAGCAACTATTCAAGCCAAAGAATTAGCACATAAAAACGAGCAATTTGAAAAAGCTAAATTGGAATTTGAAGCCAAAAAGAAGCACGAAAACGAACTTTTTGCAGAACGCTTAGAGCGTGAAAAAAAATTGGCAGAAAAAGAGATTACCGAAAAAATAAAAACAAAACTCAATGACGAAAATAAAGACCTTTTGTCATTGATGGAAAAAGAACTTTCGGAAAAATCAGCAAAAATCAGAGAGCTTAATAAAATGGAAGGCGAAATTGCTAAGCTGCAACGTGAAAAGTTGGAAATGAAAGATGCAATCCAGGCAGAAGCAGAAAAACAACTGAATTTGACTTTAGTTTTAGAACGCGAAAAAATTAGAAAACAAGAAGACGATAAAAACGAACTAAAATTTAAGGAACTACAAAAGCAGCTTGAAGAACAGAAAAAGTTAACCGAAGAAATGAAACGCAAGCAAGAGCAAGGTTCAATGCAACTGCAAGGCGAAATAATGGAGCTTGCAATTGAAGAATGGTTGGCGAATAACTTCCCTTTGGATAGTATTGACGAGATAAAAAAAGGAGCTAATGGCGCCGATTGCTTGCAGATTGTAAATACTCGTGAACTTCAAAATTGTGGTTCTATTTATTATGAGAGTAAACGAACCAAAGCCTTTCAACCAGCTTGGATTGAAAAATTCAAAAATGATATTCGCGATAAAAAAGCAAACATTGGCGTTTTAGTCACCGAAGTTATGCCAAGCGGAATGGATCGAATGGGAATGCGCGATGGTATTTGGATTTGTACTTACGACGAATTTAAAGGTTTGAGTAATGTCTTGCGACAATCATTAATTCAGGTCAGTCAAGCAGTGCAAGCGCAAGAAAATAAAGGAGATAAAATGGCAATGCTATATGACTTCTTAACCAGTAACGAATTTCGTTTGCAAATTGAAGGAATTGTCGAAGGATTTACTCAGATGCAATCGGATCTAGATTCTGAAAAAAGAGCAATGCAACGCATTTGGAAACAAAGAGAAAAACAAATTGAAAAAGTGGTGAGTAATACATTAGGAATGTACGGCTCTATTCGAGGTATTGCAGGAAATGCAGTGCAAACCGTTCGGGCATTAGAATTGGATTTTATTGAAGATGAACCGGTTCCCGAATTAGAGTAAGAGCTAAAAATTAAAACAAAAAAACTCTTACTTTTAAATAAGTAAGAGTTTTTTTTTATGAGTTTTCAAAAATTTTATTATTCTGGAATTTGCTGGCTCAAGCAATGTAAGGTACCAAATCCCCATATTAAATCTATTGCACTAATCCCGATTACTTCTCTATCTGGAAAACATTCTGCTAAAATATTTAGAGCCACTCTATCATTAGCATCATTGAAAGTGGGAACCAAAACGCATTTATTCAAAATTAAAAAGTTAGCATAACTCGCTGGTAATATTAATTCCTCAAATTCAATAGGTTTTGGCATTGGCAGCGCCACAATTACAGGTGATTTTCCGTTTTCTAACTTTGCATTTTGCAAACGCTTTAAATTATCTTGCAATGGTGCATAATTCGGATCATTTTTGTCGGTTTCTATAATGGTAACAATGGTATCTTCATTTATAAAACGGCATAAGTCGTCAATATGCCCGTGGGTGTCGTCGCCTTTTACTCCGTCTCCTAACCATATCACATTGGTTATACCTAAATATTCTTTAAAAACTGCTTCGTAGTCTTCTTTGGTAAAATTAGGATTACGAACCTGAATTGCTGGATCCATCAAACATTCTTCCGATGTTAATAATGTTCCTCTACCATTTACATCAATAGCTCCACCTTCTACAATAACTGGTTTTCCCTTATAAATAACTTGCGTTAATGGGATATCAAGATGTGTAGCAATTTTTAAAGGCACTCCCCTATCCAACTGATAATTTTTATATTTTGCCCAACCATTAAAATTAAAATTGAGTGCTTCTCTTTCTTTTCCGTTGTAAACCACAATTGGCCCCGAATCACGCATCCAACTTCTATTGGTTTTATGAATTACAAACTCAACATTTGATAAAGCTACATGTGCTCTTTCTAACATATCAGTTACTTTATCTTGTTGCTTTTGATCGACAACAACCAAAAATACCGTTTCATAACTCGCAACCTTTTTTATAAACTCTACAAAAGCCCACTGTACCGTCTCGTATTTTCCTGGCCAATCGGTACCATTATAAGGAAAACATAAAACGATTCCTTGTTGTTTTTCCCACTCTGCCGGAAACCTTCTTGTATTTGATGTCATATATAGGTGATAAAATTATAAAGTGTACAAAGATATGCATTCGTATGAGATTTAAAAGCGATAACGATAGGTCATCTTTGATACTTATGTTAAGTTAATAAAAGCAAAAGGAATAGCTGTAAAAAAAATCTAATTTAGAAAAATTACAATAAAATTGGAAAGGACTGTTGTAATTGCGTTTTATACTGTACTCTATGGTCGATTTCAAGACTACATTTGAAAAAAAGCAAAATCGCAACAATAAAATCTCTGATTTTGCGTTTAAAAACCTTTATTTTATAATAAGTTTAAACCTACAAATTCAAAAAAATTGTATTATTTTTTGTTAAAGTAAAAATCAGTTTTTAACAATTTCGATTAACAACAAATCTTGTTTATTATTAGTCTAATTAGCTCGTACCCTACTAATATAAAACCAATTACATAAATTAAAAGAGTAAAAAACAAAGTAAAATATTGTTAAAATTACGATAAGATTAACACTGAAGTCCCGTAAACATGGGAATTATGTAATCAGATATACAACTATCAATTGAACTCATTGCCTATATTTGTCAAACATTTTAAAAACAGAAACACTTACAAAAATCAAATTAAAATTAATATCATGAAAAAACAGTTAGCATCATTATCAATTATACTTATGTCTTTTGCGGCTAATGCGCAAGAAGCTACACCGGTTGCAATTAACATGGCTCCAGAAAAATCGTACGACAGATGGTCTATCGAACTTAATGGTGGTTTAAACAAACCAACTAGAGCAATGACTCCTGGTTACTCAACTTCAACACTTAGCCCTTTTCATGCAGATTTAGGTGTTAGATATATGTTTAATCCAAAAGTAGGTTTAAAATTAGACTTTGGATATGATGAATTTCAAGAAAGAGACAATACTGCTTCTTTCGACTCAAAATACATGAGAACAAGTTTACAAGGGGTTGTAAACTTAGGTAGAGTTTTAGATTTTGAAACATGGACTAATACATTAGGTTTATTAGCTCACGGTGGATTTGGAGTATCTCAATTACAATCAGAAAATGGTTTTAATGGAAAAGACTACATGAGCCATGGAATAATGGGAATGACAGGTCAAATCAAATTAAGCAACAGTGTTGTTTTAACAGGAGACATTACTGGAATCGTTCACGGTCAACAACAAAACAATTTTGACGGAATGGGCCAAACAACTTCTAGTTCTTTTGACGGAGTTTTATTGAACGGTTCTGTTGGTTTAACATTTTACTTAGGTAAAAACGAGAAACATGCAGATTGGTTCATAGAAGATAAAACTAGTGAATTAGAATATAGAGTAGGTTTGATCGAAACAGGTCTTGTTGATTCTGATAAAGATGGTGTTGCTGATCTATATGATTTAGAGCCAAACACTATTGCTGGAGTTGCTGTTAATACTAAAGGACAAGCTATTGATACTAATCAAAACGGTGTTCCAGACGAATTAGAAAGCTATTTAGAAGCAACTTACGGTCAAAAAGGTAGTGTTGCTACAAATGGAACTGTAGAGCAATTAATTAATGATGGTTATGTAAATGTATATTTTGACTTTAATTCGTCAAAACCAACAAATGCTTCATTATCAGGTGTTGATTTCTTAGTAAAATATATGAAAAACAATCCTTCTAAATCTGCAGACATCATTGGATACTCTGACGAAATTGGAAACTCTGATTATAACCAACAATTGTCTCTAAGAAGAGCAGAAGCGGTTAAAAATGTAGTTACAAGTGCAGGAATTGATGCTTCAAGATTAAACGTTATTGCTAACGGTGAAGATTCTTCAGTAAACAAAAACTCAGCAGAAGCTAGACAAATTGTAAGAAGAGTTACTTTTAAAGTAAAATAATACAATCGAAATACTGATACTGTCTTAAACATAGTGTCACTTTAAAAAATTTGGGTTTGACTTTTTAATTAAAGTCGAACCCATTTTTTTTGTACATAGTCAGGAATAAAAATAGTAGCATAGTTATTAAACTTTTATTACAATCTGCAAAGTAATGTAATTATTGCAGCAGTAAAATAAACAGCTTTCTATGGCGTTCTATTCTATGAAAAAATTGTAATTATTTTTTAATAAAAAAAAAACCAGTCTCTAGACTGGTTTTTAAATAGGTAGTCTTTATGTTATTTTGAAAGATCCATTGCAGCTACATAAAAATTCTCATCGATAACTAAATTATTTTGATAAGTTGTAGTTTTTAAATCTTGTATTTCTGTGGTCGGATGTAACAGCGCTTCTACTCCATTCAAGTTAATCTTTACAGACATATTAAAACCTGTAACACAATTAATCCAGCGGTAACTCAAGTGATTTTCGGTAAAATAATATTCTAAAGTTGGCACCATCGTAGTTCGCAAGTACTGATCGAAAAAATTTTGCAATTCTATACCGCTTTGAATACTAAGATATTTTTCAATTTGCTCAGTCGTAACCGTCTGATGATAAAAAGTATTGTTTAAACCCCGTAAAATAGAACGCCATTTTTCGTCGTCGTTAACCAACTGTCGCAAAGTGTGCAACATATTCGCTCCTTTATAATACATATCGCCTGAACCTTCACTGTTGACATTGTACTTTCCAATAATTGGAATGTCGTTGGCAATATTCTTTCTAACTCCACGTACATATTCATATCCTGCTTTTTTTCCATAAAAGTACTCTACAAAAAGACTCTCGCCATAATTGGTAAAGCTTTCATGAATCCACATGTCAGCGATATCTTTGTATGTAATATTATTAGCAAACCATTCGTGTCCTGATTCGTGAATTATAATAAAGTCAAACTTTAATCCCCAGCCAGAATGGCTTAAGTCACGACCTAAATAACCGTTTTTAAAACCATTACCATAAGTAACAGAGCTTTGGTGTTCCATGCCCAAGTAAGGAGCTTCAACCAATTTATAGCTGTCTTCATAAAATGGATAAGGACCAAACCAATGCTCAAAAGCTTCAATCATTCTCGGTACGTCCTTAAATTGCTCTTTCGCTTTTCCTAAATTATCTCTTAAAACATAGTAACTGCAGTCCAAATTGCCTTTTTCTCCTTTGTACTTTTCCGAAAAATTCACATAATCACCGACGTTTATATTTACACCGTAATTATTAATAGGATTAGAAACATACCAGTTGAAGGTTCTTGTACCATCTTTTTCTTTTTTTACACTTTGTAGTCGACCGTTTGAAACATTCGTTAAATTACCAGGTACGTTCACGCTAATCAACATCTTCTCTACTTCATCGTACATATGGTCTTTGTTGGGCCACCAAACGCTAGCCCCCAAACCTTGACAGGAGGATGCAATAAAATCAAGACCATTAGCATCTTTTCTCCATGTAATTCCACCATCCCAAGGCGGGCGAACGGCTACCTTCGGCTTTCCACCAAAAAACACAATAAGTTCTTTGGACTGTCCTATAATTTGACTTGCTTTTAAATCGATAAAAAAAGCATTTCCATCTCTTTTAAAAGTTAATTCTTTTCCATCCTGAACTACTTTATCAATATGCATTGGCTCCTGTAAATCGATTTGGATTGTTTTATATTCCTTCAAAACAGTATATCGTATCTTATTTGAACCTACAATTGTACTGTCTTTTGGATTTACTTTTACATTTAAATGATAGTATTTTAAATCCCACCAAACTCTTTCGGGTGTAATACTGCCACGTAAAGTATCTTGATGTGTAAATTGAGTTGGAGCTTTATCCAAAAGACCCTGCGCATTGGCAACGTCGACAGCGCAAAATGCGACAATTAAAGAAGCTATGTATTGTTTCATAAAATTTTATATTATTAAATGGCTAGCAGTGAATGCTGCTAAAATTTGAGACAAATGTAACCAATCAAAGTAAAAGATAAATCTATTTGAATTACCAACTGGTAATGTTTAACAGTTTAATCTTATATTTGAAATCCCAAAGTGACCAACCTATTATGAAACTAAAGTTATTTTATTACCTAGTTCTTATTTTTACTTCAATGGAAGCTTCTGCACAAAATGTCCTGGTGCCACAATTAAAAAAGAACATAAAGATTGATGGTGATTTGTCTGATTGGGAAACTCCTTTTTTAGGTCCGTTTGCCATTCATAACTCAGGGCAAAAATCAACGCAATTAACTTATGCTGCACTTTCGTGGAATAAAATCAGTTTATTTATTGCATTTAAATGCATGGACACAAAAATAATTGGAAAAGAGCGCACTAACGATGCCTACATTTTTAGTACTGATGATTTAGTTGAAGTTTTTATTGATCCAGATGGTGATGGAAGGCAGTACCTAGAATTAGGAGTTAATGCCTATTCTAGTCAATATGATTTGATAGTTCACTGTATTTCTAAAGATTGTGGCGGATGGAAAACTGATATATCGATGAACTTAAAAAATAGTAAAACTATTTCAAAAATTGTAAAAGATGATTATACCGTTGAAATTGAAATTCCGTTCGAAAGTTTAAAATCCATTGTCTCTACTAATTTTAGAACCCCTAAAATTGGAACGAAATGGAAAGCAAATTTGTTTAGAATTGACTTCGGGATGAAAACAGAATACCAATCGCTAAAAAGTTATGACAGTAAAACCTACGGTTTTCATCAACCAAAAGAATTTGCCACTTTAGAATTTGTTGAATAAATTTATAAATACAAAAAAAACCGTCTTTATAATGAAGACGGTTTGCATATAGGTGTTTATTAATCCTAAAAAAAGCGACTGTGCCAACTATCTTCGGCAAGAACTTCCCATGATTCATTAAATTCCTGTATAGAATTAACTAAATTGTTAAAGACAATTGTGTTTGCAGTAACCGACTTATCTTTGACCATTTTCTTGAAATCAATTAAAGGTTTGTGTGCGATGTGTTCGCCTTGTTTAAAAGTTACATTCATTTTATCCAACAAATCAACTTCATACTTTCGCTCTAAACTTTGTATAAATTCTACCGAACTGTCAATTGAACAACCTGTAGCAGCTTGAACCTCTTGATTTACAGCAATAATTATAAATCGATTGTACTTTAATAAATAGGACGATTCTAAACTTGTTCCGTGTGCGGCCCAGTCCTTCAAAAAATCTTGTAAATCTAGTTCAATAGCTGAAAATTCTTCATCAGAAAATTTTCTATTCGATTGGTAAATCCAAATTCTAGAATCCTCGGGTAAATCGTCAAAAGGTACGTACATAACTTATTGTTTTAAAATTGAAATTCCACGGTTTATAATACAATTACAAATCGTTTGCTGTAGCAATTAATTCAGCGATGTCCATCACTTTTACATCACTTTCTCTTTCTTTATTTTTTATACCATCGGTCAACATGGTGTTGCAAAACGGACAGCCAGCAGCAATAATATCTGGTTGAACTTCTAAAGCATCTTCAGTTCTTTCAATATTTATTTCTTTCGTACCAGGTTCTGCATCCTTAAACATTTGCGCTCCTCCTGCTCCACAACAAAGACCATTAGCTTTAGAACGTTTCATTTCTAATAACTCGGCGTCCAATTTCTGAATTAAATCTCTCGGTGCTTCATAAATATTATTTGCTCTACCCAAATAACAAGGATCATGAAAAGTTATCTTTTTACCTTTAAATTGTCCACCTTCGATTGTTAATTTTCCCTCATCTAAAAGCGATTTAAGAAACTCCGTATGGTGAACCACTTCGTAAGTTCCGCCTAATTCTGGATATTCATTTTTTATCGTATTAAAGCAATGCGGACAAGCAGTAACAATTTTCTTAGCTTCGTAGCCGTTCAGAACTTCAATGTTCATCATGGCTTGCATTTGAAACAAAAATTCATTACCGGCTCTTTTTGCAGGATCACCTGTACAGCTTTCCTCTGTTCCTAAAACGGCGAATGATACATTAGCATGATTTAAAATCTTTACAAATGCTTTCGTTATTTTTTTTGCTCTATCATCAAAACTTCCCGCACATCCTACCCAAAACAATACGTCTGGTTGTTTGCCTTGAGCCAGCATTTCTGCCATTGTGGGTACTACTAAATTTTCTGACATGGTGTGATATTTATAGGTTAGGGCTATTTGTTTAAAATAAAAAAATAATTCTCTTTTAGAAATTCATTTCAATTTGAAAATTAACTTTGATTGAGATTACGCTATCTAATTTTCGTCTTTCCAGTTCAATCGGTCCTGCTGATTGTACTGCCAAGGTGCACCGTTATTTTCAATATTGCTCATCATTGTGTTTAATGGCATTGGAGCAGCACTTTGCTCCATTACTAAATATCTACGCATATCTATAATAATAGAAAGTGGATTGATATTTACTGGACATTCTTCAACACAAGCGTTACAAGACGTACACGCCCATAGTTCCTCTGGAGTAATATAATCGTTTAATAACGCTTTATTATCTGGCACAAAAACACCTTTATTAGTATCTATATTTTTACCTACCTCTTCTAATCGATCTCTAGTATCCATCATAATTTTTCGAGGAGACAATTTTTTACCCGTTTGATTAGCAGGACAAGCTGATGTACAACGTCCACATTCGGTACATGTGTATGCATTCATTAACTGTACCCAATTTAAATCTTGAACATCGCTTGCACCAAATTTAGCTGGCGCTTCACCTTCAACCGGCGCTGCCGCAGCAAAAGGATCTGCATTTGGGTCCATCATTAACTTTACTTCCTTGGTTACAGATTCTAAATTATCAAACTGTCCCATCGGTTTTAAATTTGCAAAATATGTATTGGGAAAAGCTAATAAAATGTGTAAGTGTTTAGAAAAATACAAGTAGTTCAGAAAAATTAAAATACCAATAATGTGCATCCACCAAAATAATTCAGTTAACATCAGCACAGATTCGTTACTCATTCCGTTAAAAATTGGAGTAATAAACTGACTTATTGGAAAACTTCCTGCTTTGATAAAATGAGAAAATTGTTCGGGAAGATTTTGCAAGTGATAATCGGATGCATTCATTAATAAAAACAATGACATCAAAACAATTTCAAAGTATAAAATATAATTGGCATCATTTTTTGGAAATCCTTCTAAATCTTTATTGAATAATCTTTTGATTTTAATGATATTTCTTCTAATCCAAAAAACTATTACAGCCACTAACACTAAAAATGCTAGTATTTCGAACGAGGCAATTAAAACATCGTAAACAACTCCTAACGGAGCAAAAACACGATGTGTGTCAAACAGTCCGTCAATAATAATTTCTAATAATTCGATATTAATAATTACAAAACCAACGTAAACTATAATATGCAATGCGCCTGCAATTGGCTTTTTGACCATTTTCGATTGGCCTAATGCAATCAGAGCCATGTTGGCCCATCTTGCTTTGGGATTATCTTTTCGATCGACAGCTGCTCCCAAATTAATATTTCTGATTAGTTTTTTTACGTTAAAAGCAAAATAACCAAAACCAATAATTAATAAAATAGCAAACAAAATATTATCTAGGTAATTCATATTTAAATAAAATTAATTGTTTGTAGAAATTGAATCTGTAACTGGAGCAACATACGGTTTATTTTTCTTTCCGAATAAAGAAACATTTACATAACGGGTTGGGTTTAACCTAAGGTCTTGTAAAAGTAACTCTAATTCTTGCGAAGTCGAATTGAGATTATTATACAAAGCTTCATCATTTAATAATTTGCCAGCAGTTCCTTTACCAGATTGTAAATTACCCATTAAAACGTCAACTTTTCCTAAAGTATAGTTTAAGTTTCTGACTGTTTTTCCTAAATCTGCTTTATTTATAGAATCTGAAATCTTAGAAAAGTTACTTGACACTTTATTGAAGTTCGTTACCATTCCATTAATCTGAGACTTGTTTTGGTCCAACAACGAATTAATACTAGTCGATGCTCTGTGAAATTGCTGTACAGTATGACTCAATTCTGCTAAGCTTCTCTTTAAATGGTCTTGTCCATCTTTATCTAGAACATTATTTAAACCTGTGACAAGTGAATCGATATTAGACATTAATTTTTGCAGCTTTTTTTGTATCGGTTCGATCTTTTCTCCTAATGAATCTGTCAAACCTAACTCTACAGAACTAGCTAAAAACTGATTGTCTTCTATTAATTCTTTATCTTCAAAATTAGGATGAATTGCGATTTGCTTGCCGCTGATCAGACTTGGTGAGTACATAGTAGCAGTACTTGTTCTCGAAATTGGAAAGTCTGTTTTAATTTGCATGCTTACTTTCAGCTTGCCTGTAGTTTCGTCGATTGTTATTCCACTTATTTTACCAATCGTTAACCCATTTAATGTTACTGGTGCTGACGCAGAAAGGCCTTCTACATTATCGTAAACAACGTACAAAGTAGTGTAGCTAGTAAATAATTCTTTTCCTTTTAAAAAACTATAACCCCAAATAAATAATAATATTGATGCAATTACTAAAACTGCCGTTTTGATCTCTCTTGTTACTTTCAAAATATCTGAATTTTGTACAAATTTAATATAAATTAATCGAATTTATGCGATTATTTAATCGCATCTTGGATGTTGATTCGCTGACCATTCTTAAACGCAACCAAGAACGCTGAAGGGTATCCTTTGCTTTTTGCCTCATTCAAAAATGACTTTGCTTTTTCATAATCAGCAGTTTGCTGGTACGTATACTTGTAAACATTAGATTCGTATACTACAGAAACTGGACTTAATCCATTGAAATTCTTAGGATTCAAGGCCGACTTTTTTGTGCTCGCCATCAACTGAACTTTAAAAAAGACGCCATCAACAACCGTCACCGCTGGAAGAGGTGCTGGAGCATTTTCTCTTACAACTGGTTTAATTTCAATATTTTCAGCAGTTCCACTGCCAAAATATTCTTTTTTATAACTAATAATTGCGTCTGCAATCGCCTTTGCTACTTCATTTTGTCCATGTTCAGAGTTTAATAAATCTCCTTCCTCAGGATTAGAAATAAAGCCTGTTTCTATTAATACTCTAGGCATGTAAGCTTTATGCAAAACCATAAATGGCGCTTGTTTTACTCCACCACCGCGCAATTTTTTTCCTAATTTATCAAATTCATTCTCTACTTTACTAGCCAAAGAAATACTATACTCTAAATATTCCTCTTGCATTAAAGTCATTCCGATCATTGATTCTGGCGAATTAGGATCAAAACCTTCATATTTACGTTTGTAATCTTGCTCTAAAGTAATAACAGAGTTTTCCTTTTTTGCTGCTTCTAAGTTTGATGCCGTTTTACTTAATCCCATTACATAGGTTTCTGTACCAAAGGCAGTGGTATTTTTGCTCGCATTGCAATGTATGGATACAAAAATATTAGCATTGGCCCGATTGGCTATGTTTGCTCGCTCAACCAAATCTATAAATACATCTGTTTTACGTGTGTACGAAACGTCTACATTAGCATACGATTCTAATAGTACTCCTACTTTTAAAACGATGGCCAAAGCTATATTTTTCTCGATTCGACCACTATAGACAGCTCCAAAATCGTGAGCGCCGTGACCTGCGTCTAAAGTTACTTTGAAACTATTGTTTTGACTATAAGCAGAACTGTAAGCTAGCAACAGTACAAACAATAATGAGTTAAAAAAATACTTTTTAATTTTATTCATCAATATTAAAATTTTATAGTTCCTTTTTATTTTTCACGTAGTAACCAACTACCTCTTTAATACGTTAGTTTGTATTAGTTAAATTCAACTACATACGCTTGGGCAAATCCAGCTTTTCTAGCTTCTTGTTGCATTTTTCGTGCTTCATCGATATTTGAAGTCTCACCGTACATGTATTTATACAATTTATTAGAAACCAAACAAGATATGTTTTTTAATCCTTTAAAATTTTCTGGTTTCAAGGCTAATTTCTGAGAACTTGCAGCAAGTTGCACTTTATAAATAACACCACCCGGAGAACTAACTTGTTTCACGGTTGAATACTCGTCTACTTTTTTACTTTTGGTTACCTCTTCTCTTGATGAAGGCTCTAAAGCAGCAATAAACTTTTCACCGTAATATTTACTTTTATAATTTAAAATAGCATCGGCAATTTGTTTTGCCATTTTATTTTGTCCATCATCGGAATTTAAAAACTTACCTTCTTCTTTATTTGATAAAAAGCCTAACTCAATTAAAACACTTGGCATGTAAGCAGCATCTAATACCCATAAAGGCTGTTGTTTTACACCTCTCGAATTTCTTTTTAGATTATTGGTAAAATTATCCTGAATATTAGTTGCTAAATTAATACTGCTGTTTAAATTTTCCTCTTGCATCATCGTAAGTCCAATTAATGACTCTGGTTTGTTGGGATCAAAACCTTGGTATTTTTGCTTGTAATTGTCTTCTAATAAAATCACAGAGTTCTCACTTTTAGCCACTTCCAGATTCATATCATGTCGCGACAATCCCATTACAAAAGTTTCGGTACCAAAAGGAGCTAAATTTTTAACTGAATTGCAGTGAATAGAAACAAATAGATTTGCATTCTCCTTATTAGCAACCTTTGGTCTATTTGCTAATTCAATAAATACATCCGAAGTACGTGTGTAAATTATTTTGACATCTTTATCTTTTTCTAATAATTGCCCTACTTTTAAAGTAGTTTTAAGTGCAATTTCTTTTTCTACAAAACCATGATAGGAATTTCCTGGGTCTTTACCGCCATGTCCCGCATCAAGTACAATAGTAAATGTATGCTTGTTTTGAGAAAAGAGATAACTATTTGAAAACAATAATACTATCGCAATTAAAATAAATTTCTTAGAATTGAATTTCATTTTTAAAAGTTAATTTAATTAAACACTGTAGCTATAATTTTTATTTGCCTATTTTTGACAAAAAATAATTTGTAAGTCTGACACTTCAAAAAATAAGCCACATTTTTACAAAAATAGCATTAAAACCTTTGCATACAAACTTATTTAATATCGTTTTAGCATCATTTTTCCTTACTTTAGGAGGTGGTTCTATTTATTCGCAGGATATAAAGAAAAAAAAAGTTAGCATTCCTGCTGTTGTACAGGAAGATAGCTTAAGTAAATCTGTTACAGACACTATAAAGCTAGATACTGTAAAAACTAAGAAAACATTTTTAGATGGAAAAGTGCGCTATGTTGCCAAAGATTACGCGCGAATCGATCAGAAAAAAAAACAAATCACTTTATATAATGAAGCCGAATTGTATTATAATGATATCGAATTAAAATCTGGCTTAATAGTGCTAGATTATGGTAAAGATGAAGTGTATGCCGGACGTATTAAAGATTCTACTGGAGCCTTTATTCAATATCCAAATTTTAAACAAGGTGCAAACGTAGTACAACCAGACTCTATTCGATTTAATTTTAAAACAAAAAAGGCTCTAATCTGGAATTCTAGAACTGAGCAAAGCGATTTTAGAATTAAAGCGGCCATTACAAAAAAAGAAAATGATTCGGTGTACTTTTTAAAGGGAGCACGATTTACAACATCGAAAGACATTGACAATCCTGAATATTATTTTCAGACCAATAAGGTAAAATTTATTCCAGGAAAAAAAGTAATCGTTGGCTTTACCAATATGGTAATTGCTGACGTACCTACTCCTTTAGCACTTCCTTTTGCTTACTTTCCGATGACCGAAGAAAGCCATTCTGGAATTATTATTCCGAGTTATAATGACTCCAATACTCGTGGCTTTTCATTACAAAATTTAGGTTACTATTTTGCCTTAAGTGACAATTACGACTTAACTGCCTTAGCCGATTATTATACTAATGGTAGTTATGCAATGCGTTTTGAGTCATCGTATGCCAAGAGATATCGCTACCGCGGAAACTTAAATTTGCGTTACGAGAATTTAATTCAAAGTGAAAGAGGGTACCCAGATTACTCTAAACAATCCATTTATAATATTCAATGGTCGCATTCTAGAGATACCAAATCAAGTCCGAATTCTAATTTCTCTGCTTCGGTAAATATGGGAAGCAGTAAGTACTTTCAACAATCGATCAACCAAGTGAATGTTGGATCAAATTTGAACAACACATTGAGTTCTTCGGTTTCGTATAGTAAAACATTCAATACAGTTCCGCAAATACGCACAGCATTGACTGCTACACATTCGCAAAATACACAAACAGAAGAAATAAACATGACTTTGCCGTCACTAGAAGCCAGTGTGGACCGAATTTATCCTTTTGTTGGTAAAGATGGTGTGAAGCGCGGATTGATTAAAAATATCAATCTACAGTATAATTTAAGCGGTAAAAACAGTATTAAAACAACAGATTCATTGTTTTTTAAATCAGCGATGTTCGACGATGCGCAGTTAGGCTTCAAACACAGCATTCCGATTAGTACTAACTTTAAAGTTTTTAAATATTTTAGTGCGAGTGCAAGTGCGAATTACGATGAAATTTGGTATAATAAAACTAGAAAAAAATACTACGATCCAGAAGAAAGTGCAGTAATTGATGAAGTGGTTAATGGCTTTGATGCCTACAGAACCTATTCGTTATCATCTAGTTTGGGTACAACAGTTTACGGAACTTTTAACTTTGGTGAAACTAAAAAAATTCAAGCCATTCGCCACGTTATGCGTCCATCTGTAAGCTACAGCTATACGCCTAGTTTCGAAAAATATTACGATACCTACGCCATTGATGCTACTGGAAAATTAGGAGACTACACCCGTTTTGAAAACGGAATTTACGGTTCACCAGGAAAAACAAATTCCAACATCGTAGGTTTTGATTTGAGTAACACTTTTGAAGCGAAAGTGACCGATAAAGACAGTACAAAAACAGATCCGAAAAAGATGATGCTTTTGAATAATCTTAACTTTTCGACCAGTTATAACTTTGATGCAGACGGGAAAAACACACTAGCTTGGCAACCAGTTCGAGTTAGTGGTGGAACGCAAATTTTAGATAATAAAATGAGTGTCAATTTCGGAGCAACTTTAAATCCGTATGCAATTGACAATTCTGGGAATGTTATTGATGTCTTTAATATTAATAACGGAGGAAGCTTATTTCGATTGACAAGCGCAAATTTAACGATGAATTATTCTATTTCTAGTAAAGAATTTGGCGAAAAAGACAATAAACAAAGCGAACGAAATGGTGGTCGTGAAGATGATTTGTTTGGAAGTAATGTAGACTTAACTGATTCTCGTAGAAGTCAGTTTGATGAAGAAGATGACTCTACTGATGTGATTTCGGAGTTTTTTAGAGCCAAACTTCCTTGGGACATGACGCTAGCTTATTCATTAACCTATGGAAATGCACGTCGTGAAAATGAGATTATTGGAAATTCAGTTATGATATCTATAAACACAGATATTACTCCTAAATGGAAAGGTGGAATCTCGAGCGGCTATGATTTTGTTCAGAAGGGAATTACCTTTACGCAATTGCGTTTTGAAAGAGATTTATTGAGTTGGAGAATGGATTTTAATTGGACGCCACTTGGAGAATATTCAAACTGGAATTTCTTTATTGGAATAAAATCTGGAATTTTAAGCGACATTAAGTACAATAAAAGAAGCAATACCAATTTCTAAAAATAACCTTATATAAATTGTTTTCACTATGAAAAAAATAATCTTTACCGAGAAAGCGCCTGCTCCGATCGGACCTTATAACCAAGCCGTTCTTTCTGGAAACACGCTATATGCTTCTGGACAAATTGCTATTAATCCGGCAAGCGGAGAGCTCGTTACAGCCAACATCTCTGACGAAACCAAACAAGTAATGCAAAACATTCAGGCAGTTTTAGAATCAGCAAATATGACCTTTGAAAATGTAGTAAAAACTTCGATTTTCATTATGGACATGAATGATTTTGGTGCCATCAATACTGTTTACGGTTCTTATTTTAACGAAAAAACCGCTCCAGCTCGTGAAACGGTTCAAGTGGCTTGTTTGCCAAAAAACGTTAATGTAGAAATTTCTATAATTGCCGTACAATAGCATTCAGTAGCAATAGTGCCAATACTTCATTTGTAGTTATTGGCACATCGTATGCTTTAACAAACACTTTTTGATCATTGCGCTAAAACAACTATTTCTATAGCATTTTATTTGTTAGCAACGTGATAAGCAATTAAGCCATCAATTGGTCTTCTTAAAACATTACCTAACTGTAAATCGTACTTGTCAAAAGTTTCTTGCAATTCGTCTTTTAGATAAAAAGCGATAGAACCTACAAAATGATTAGGTACTTCTTTACAATTATCAAATTGCTTAATATAATTTTTCACAAAAGATTTCATTCCTTTAAAAATTATTTTTCTACAAAATTCAGAATCTTTATGCTTGATTAAAAACTTTGCAAAAGTTGCCAAATAAGCATTTGGATTGGGCTCTTTGTATAATTTACTTTTAATAAAATCAGGATCTACATTGTATTCCTTTTCGAACTCAATTGCCAATTCTTGAGGCATTTTATTGAAATAATATTTGCGAATTAACTCTTTTCCAAACACATTTCCACTACAGTCATCCATTACAATATAACCCAAAGATTGTACTTTTTGATGCAATACCTTTCCATCAAAGTAACTGCAATTTGAGCCTGTTCCTAGAATACTTACAATTGCTTGTTGCCCTGGAGGCGTTGTTGCATAAACTGCTGCATACGTGTCTTCGTGTACTTCTACAATTGCATTTGTAAAGTAATCTTGAAATATCTGAGATAACGATAATCTCATTCGATCTGTTCCACAACCTGCTCCATAAAAGAACAAATGAGTAGCATTAGTTTTATTTTGTAAGATATCAAAACGATCATTTAAACGGGCCAGAATTTCGTTACCATTCAAAATTTCTGGATTTAAACCTAAAGTTTGAGTTGTAAATAATACTTTACCATTATCATCAATCGCAATCCAATCTGCTTTTGTAGATCCACTATCAACTATTAATTTCATTTTTTTGGTGTGTTAGTTAAATATCGTTTTAAGATTCAAAAGTAGTTTTAAAAACCTAAGTCCTATTGAATTCTAAAAAATAAAATCCCGCTATTATGCAATAACGGGATTTTACAAAGTATTTTATTATTTTAAACTAGAAATGTGAACCGATAAATCGATTAATTTACTAGAATATCCATATTCATTATCATACCAAGAGATGATTTTGAAGAATGTAGAGTTTAATCCAATTCCTGCATTAGCATCAATGATTGAAGTTCTTGAATCAGAAACGAAATCTTGAGATACTACTAAATCTTCTGTAAATCCTAAGACACCTTTCATTGTAGTTTCAGACGCTTTTTTCAAGACAGCCATTATTTCTTCGTAAGAAGTCTCTTTAGCTACTTTTACCGTTAAATCTACTGCAGATACATCTGTTGTAGGAACACGGAAAGCCATACCAGTTAATTTTCCATTCAATTCAGGAATTACTTTACCAACAGCTTTAGCAGCTCCCGTAGAAGAAGGAATAATGTTACATGATGCAGCACGTCCACCTCTCCAGTCTTTTCTTGAAGGTCCATCAGTCGTCATTTGAGTAGAAGTCGTTGCATGAACAGTAGTCATTAACGCTTCAACAATTCCAAAATTATCATTGATAACTTTAGCTAATGGTGCTAAACAGTTTGTCGTACAAGATGCATTAGATACGATCAAATCTGAAGCTTTTGCAGTTTCATGGTTTACTCCCATTACAAACATTGGTGCATCAGCAGATGGTGCAGAAATAATTACTTTTTTTGCGCCACCTTTAATGTGTTCGTTTGCAGTTTCAAGAGTAGTGAAGAAACCAGTACATTCAGCAACAACATCAACGTCAACTTCATTCCATTTTAAATCGGCTGGGTTTCTTTCGGCAGTAATACGAATGTTTTTTCCGTTTACATATAGTTTTCCTTCTTTCACTTCAACAGTACCGTTGAAACGTCCGTGTACAGAATCATATTTTAATAAGTAAGCTAAATGGTCTACATCTAACAAATCATTAATTGCTACAACTTCAACATTATCGCGGTTAAATGATTCTCTAAAAACTATTCTTCCAATTCTTCCAAATCCGTTTATTCCTAATTTAACTTTTGACATTTTACTTGATTTTTGTTTTTGTTTTTTATTTAACTTCTATAAAGTTTAATTTCCTCACAATAAACTTCAAAATTTTATTCCTTTACGTCGACATTATTTCAGAAACACGTAATAAATCTCTATCAATCACCGATTTACCTTTGATCGCTTGCTCTAATGGCGTTAATGTTACCTTATCTGCCAATAAGCCAACCATATAGTTAGATTTACCTTCTAATAAAGATTCAACGGCTTTCACTCCTAATCTACTTGCTAATACGCGATCAAAACAAGACGGTGATCCTCCTCTTTGCATGTGTCCTAAAACCGATACACGCACATCATATTCTGGTAAATTAGTTTCCACGTAATCTTTCAATTCAAAAACGTTTTTACCAATTTTATCTCCTTCAGCAATTACAACTATACTAGATGATTTTCCTGAAGCTTTACTTTTTTGCAATGATTCTAATAAGCGTTCTAAACCCAAATCTTCTTCTGGAATAAGAATTTCTTCCGCTCCAGCTCCAATACCTGCATTCAAAGCGATATGACCAGCATCTCTACCCATAACCTCTACAAAAAACAGGCGGTTGTGTGAACTTGCTGTATCGCGAATTTTATCAATACAATCTACAACTGTATTTAAAGCGGTATCGTAGCCTAAAGTATAGCTTGTACCAAAAATATCATTATCGATTGTTCCTGGAATTCCCATAATTGGGAAATTATATTCAGAATTAAAAAGCAATCCTCCTGTAAAACTTCCATCACCACCAATAACAACCAAAGCATCAATACCTGATTTTATAAGGTTTTCGTGTGCTTTTTTTCTTCCTTCAGGAGTTTTAAAGTCTGCAGAACGCGCTGATTTTAAAATTGTTCCTCCCTTGTTTACAATATTATTTACAGAACGAGGTCCCATTTCCTTGAAGTCACCTTCAATCATTCCTTGATATCCTCTATAAATTCCGATACATTCAATATTATGATAAGCACACGTTCGAACTACAGATCGAATGGCTGCATTCATTCCAGGTGAATCTCCTCCAGAGGTAAGAACACCCACTTTTTTTATTGTTTTTGGCATTATTTAAGTATTAAA
Organism: Flavobacterium sp. TMP13; assembly: GCF_050847115.1. NCBI lineage: Bacteria > Pseudomonadati > Bacteroidota > Flavobacteriia > Flavobacteriales > Flavobacteriaceae > Flavobacterium > Flavobacterium sp. TMP13. The sequence goes on along the minus strand of NZ_CP193656.1, from coordinate 2,950,396 downwards.
GCGTAAAATTAGCAAACGCGAACCACTTAAGCGACCAATATTATTATTAAATAAAGAATTGTGTTAAATTCAAACGTTTTCGTTAATAAGTTTTCGGAAAGCCCTGAAAATAAAAGAAAATTAATGCGATCTATTTTCATTAAATCGCGTAAATCGCAACAATAATAGAAGCAAAAGTTATAAAATGATACATAAAATTGAAGGATCAAACCAAAAATAAATGAAGTATATAATTTTATTTTTGATTATAAATTGACATAGCTTTAATCTTCCTCTGGAATTCTCCCTTGATTATTTTGCTTTTCTGAAGGGGGACGCTCTGCATTTTTCTTTTCTTCTTCCTTCTTTTTGTCCTCTTTCTTTTTGGCTTCGTTAAAACGAATGTAATCTGGATTCAAAGAAGAATCTTGAAAATCATCATTAGATTTTATAGCACGTTCTAGTTTCTGATCTTTAAAAATTTTATTGACCAATTCTTTAAAGGTATCAAAATCGACCTCGTAACTCACACCGACTCCTTGTGTATAACCAATCCCTTGACCTACATAATTAATGTCATTTTCACGATTAAACAAGCGCAAATTAAGCGAACCGTCTTCGCTAACTCTATATTGTACTTCTACGTCGCCTACAATCGCAGATTCGTTGATCCCGCCAACTGGCACACCAACCTTACCGTTTATAGTTATCCTCTCATTTACTTGAGACGAAATATTTGCTACAAACTGACCGTCTGCCTCTTGTCCCACTCTTCGATCGGCTGCAATATAATTTAAGTTTACAGCAAATTTATCATTGTCTGTCTTAATAATATTACCCAATAAATTAGTCGCTGTTTCAAACAAACTACCCGAGAAATCAGACTGATTTACTCCTTCTGGACTTAAAAATGCGCCTGAAGAAAGTAGATACAAAGCTTGGGTTTGTCGTACATCTTTGTCATCTAATTTATACTGAATTTCAGATTTCATGACACTGCTGACCGTAGGGAATTCGATATTAAAAACAGGTTCTGGACTTGCCAAATCACCGCGTAAACCGATAACCACGTCCACAGGTACTTTTTTATTAAATGAGGAACTTTCTAACAATACCGATGGATTAGCAGTAGTTCGATATACTGCTTCGATATTTAATTGTGCTTTCATTGGGTTTCCTTCCCAAATAATTTGTCCTCCTTTTTTTACTGCAAATTTTTTGTCAATTAAACCACCATATTTAAAATTATAGGTTCCTTCGTAGGCCTGAAAATCGCCCCACATATTAAATTTACCTAAAGTATTAATCTTAAATAATAACGAACCATATCCTTTTCCTTTAATTCCGTGACCGGAACTACGATCTAAAATCACCTCTACTTCTGCATCTGGTGTTATATCAAAATCGAATTCCAATTCTAAACCATTATAATTTCGGGTATTCTCAACAATTCCGTTAGCTAAATTGTATTTTTCTTTCGGAGTTACAAAATGGATAAAGCTGCTTTCACCCACACTTTCAGCATAATTAATCGGAATTTTAATAGCTGTTCCTTTCTCAGATTTTGCGGCTACTTTAATAAAAAGTGATTCAACTGGACCTTTAATTGATGCTGAACCATTGATAAATGCGGTTCCAAAATAACCCGCATCATCGCTATCTTTTGTATCAAGAACCAATAATTTCTTTGTATTTATATCTAAATTTAATTTCCAATCTCCAAAATTCTGATGTTCTATCGTTCCGTTTAAAGAACCTTTTGTATCGTATTTCGTGTCTGTTAAACTGTTATTTCTTAACAAAAATTTCTCATCGGTGACATCAATAATCGTACGTTCGCTTAAAGCGTAATCGACATTTAAGTACGGAATTGTCAGTCCAGCCTTGCTTACATACAATCGGCCATTTACATCTGGCGTTTTTAAATTTCCAGCTATAGAAGCATTTCCCGAAACAAAACCTCTAATGTTTGACAACACATCGCCTCCTAAGTTTCTTAAAATTCCCAAGTTAAAATCTTCCATTTTTAGATTCATGTCTAAAACGGTTTCTTTATTTACAATTTCAAAATCTCCTGTGGCACTAAAGGATTCTGCAAAATTATTTTTTACCGAAGAATCTATAGTAAATTTTTTAAAATTTTCATCTCCAGCAATATCAAAATTTAAGACGCCAAGTTCAGTGTCATTAATATTTAAGTCGTTAATTTTTATCGATGCAGTTGGTTGATAAACATTCTTATTCTGTTTAAAATGAACACCTCCCACTAAATTTCCTTTAAAGGTGAATTTATCGTTTTCGGGCGTGACTTTATTAATATCAACATTGTTAAACTTCAGATTAATATCTTTATAAGAATCTCCTTTTATTTCTCCAAATAGATCGATTTTTTGATCTTCGTGCGATAAAATAAAATTATCAATGGTGAAATTTTTTAATTCTTTGTCAAAAACAACTTGGTTGTTGCTTTCTCCTTTTTCATTCAAATACCACATGTTTTCCTTAAATCTCATTTCTGATTTATGAAATCCAATAACATTCTTTTTGTCTTTATTTATCGTGTGATATAAATTTAAATTAAAATAATCTTCGGCTTTTTTACCTCCTTTAAATTCTGAACGAACAAAAAGAGTGTCTTTCATCGTCACATTAATCAAACTGAAATCACTCACTTTATAGTACTTCGTTTTAATACTATCTACTTCTACATAAGCATTGTATAGCGGATTTTTATTATCTAGACGAAAATTTATATTGTCTAATGTATTCGTTCCAAGTGTTATTTTTTCTGAATTTAAACGGAACTTGAATTCTTTTTTATCAGAATCAATCTGGCCACGCATCATCGTATTCGTGCCAATATTAATTTCTGGATAAAAGAGCTCCACTACTTTATTATATATATTAAAATTGAACTTTAAAAATTGTCCTTTGGTGACTTTTGTTGGTTTGTAATTTGCATATAAACTTAGTACAGAGTTGGCTGCTAAATCATACAACTGATCAAATCTAAATTTTCCAACAATTTGACCTTCGACCACATCACTCGAATTTATAGTAATGGTTCGCACGCGATTGGCATCAAATTCAGAATTAATAGTTACTTCATCAAATGGATAGATTGATTTTGAATTGACATAAACGGCATTGCTCAAATAAATAGTCCCGTATAAATTTTCAATATTATTACCCGTAACAGCAACAATTGCGTCGCCCTGGAAAGTTGACAGCGTATCATGTACAATCTTCAATTTGTGCAAATCGGCTTTTTCGACATTAATGTGAAAATCGTATTTGTTTTCTCTTTTACTTAAATCGACTAATCCATCAAAATTTAAAATCAAGTTTGGATCTTTTATTTTAATCTCTCCTTTATAATTGGGAAGTTTAAAATTTCCGTCCACTGTAATATTTTGGTAATTGTAATTATTGTAAAATAAATTACTAATCGTTCCTTTTACGGCAGTATTCAAGTATTTTTGCGTAAAACCCTTACCATCTATCGTTAAGTTTGCAGTAGTTTTTCCGAGACTTTTTAAGTCTAACAACGTTCCAATATTAAAATCTTGTAAAACTACAGCTCCACTATAAGAGGCACGATCGATAAAATCCAAATCAGAAATTTGCAAATCAGCATTTCCATTTCCAATATCGGTGACTATCGTAAAGTTAGTTTGCAGTTCCTTTTTAGAAACCCGTGCATTTCCAATTAAATTTACACGTCCTAGACGTTCAATTTCTTTGGGCAAACTTTTTCCTAAGACGTTGGGCAATACTTTAACCAAATTTGCGTGCGATGTCGACAGCAATTTAAAGTCTCCGATCATTGCAAATTCTTGATCGTCTTTACCAAATAAATTTTTAAAATTTATTTTACCGACAATTTCTGATTGATTACTATCGATTAATTTTAATTTAGATAAAGTCAAATTATTTAATGTTCCTTTAATCGTCGAACGTAGTTTAAACTTTATGTTTTTACCCATTTCAGTATAAAAATAACGAACGTCATTGGAAGCTAAAGAAGCGGAATCAATTGTTACATCAAAACGAACTTTATCAGTAAATGAAGCAAAATCTTCAATTTTATAATTTAATGAAGCGGCACCATTTAACTGCGATTCACGGGTTGTAATTCCCAATTTATCCAATTTAATTTGCTCTTTGCTGTAGCTAAAAACAGAAGTAAAATTAGTGACATACAAACCACGATGGTCCTTAAAAGACAAACGATGAATTTTGGTATTTACATTTGGACCTGAGATTTTAAAATCGCTTATAAAAGCATTTAAATTCGTAAAGTCTACATCTTTTGGGACAGCTCGGTTTTCATCTGTTAAAATAAAATGACCTTTATTGATATAGGCATTCTTTGTAGTCATTAAAAAAGGTCTGCTTTGTTTTGTAGGCGGTTTGTCAGAGTCGAAAGCACGAATAAAAACGTCTAAGTTGTTTTCTTTCTCGTTTTTATATGTTTTTAGATTAAAAAGTAATTTGGTCAATCTAATGTCGCCAAACATTAAATCACCATCTAAAATTCTTTTTCCGCCTAAGATATTCGTTTGTAAAATAGCCGAATAAATTAAAGTGTCTTTATGATGGTCTCTAATAAGAACGTCTTTTAATTTTACACCACCAAAAACACTCACAGCGACTTTACTTACGTGAATGTCTATTTTAAAATTTTTGTTAATTTTTTCGGTGTAATAATTAGCTATTTTGGTTTGCACCGTAGGTACCGCCAATAGAGTTGCCAACACCAACAAAAGAAGGATTAATCCGAGTATCGATCGAAGAAATATTTTGCTAAACTTTTTGATAGGTTTACTTTACTTTTTAATTTTAATATTGATGGTTCAAATCAAAGTTCTTTTGATAAAAATTCTTTAATTTTGGCAACTCGTTCTAAACACTTAATTGAACCATAATTTTGGTCAAATATAATTCAAAATTCGTGCTTTTATATGCAAAAATCTGAGGTTTTTATACTTGCCATTGAAAGTTCTTGTGACGATACAGCAGCTGCTGTCTTACATAACGACAAAGTACTCTCAAATGTTGTAGCCAATCAGCTTATTCACAACCAATACGGCGGCGTTGTTCCTGAATTAGCTTCGAGAGCGCACCAACAAAATATTGTTCCAGTGATTGATGCCGCGCTTCGTAAGGCAAATGTACAAAAAGAACAACTAACTGCAATTGCTTTTACCCAAGGACCCGGACTTATGGGTTCACTTTTGGTTGGCAGCTCTTTTAGTAAATCGTTGGCCTTGGCGTTAGACATTCCTTTAATTGCTGTAAACCACATGCACGCTCATATTTTGGCTCATTTTATAGATGAAGAGGGATACGACAAACCCATTTTTCCGTTCTTGGCATTAACAATTAGTGGCGGACATACGCAAATTGTAAAAGTGAGTAGTTTTTTTGAAATGGAAATAATTGGCGAAACGACCGATGATGCCGTTGGTGAAGCTTTTGATAAAAGTGCCAAAATTTTGGGACTTCCCTATCCTGGCGGACCTTTGGTCGACAAACATGCGCAACTGGGAAACCCAAAAGCATTTGCATTTACTAAACCTAGAGTACCTGGATTAAACTTTAGCTTTTCAGGATTAAAAACAGCTATTTTATATTTCATTCAAAAGAAAAAAGTAGAAAATCCGAATTTCGTAGGTGAAAATATAGATGATATTTGTGCTTCGATACAGCATACGATTATAGAAATTTTAATGGACAAATTAAAATTAGCCGTTAAAGAAACCAAAATTAATAGAATTGCTATTGGTGGCGGAGTTTCTGCCAATTCAGGAATTAGAGCTCGACTAAAAGAGACGGAAGAAAAATACGGTTGGAAAACCTACATTCCAAAATTTGAATACACTACCGATAATGCTGCTATGATTGGCATTGTGGGTTATCAAAAATATTTATCAGAACAATTTGAAACTTCAGCTGTTGTTTCAAAAGCAAGAATCCAATTTTAATTATGCAATTATTTTACAATCCATCTATTGACGAAAATGTACAAGAATTTTCTTTTGACAAAGAAGAAAGTCGTCACATTATAAAAGTGCTACGCAAAAACGACGGAGATATTTTACATGTGACCAACGGTCAAGGTTTATTATTTGAAACGCAAGTTGTTTTGGCTTCAGATACAAAATGTACGGTTAAAATTCTTTCGTTCGAGAAAAAACCACTACCAAATTTCAAATTGCATTTGGCAGTTTCTCCTACCAAAATGAACGATCGTTACGAATGGTTTTTAGAGAAAGCTACTGAAATTGGAGTTTATGAAATTACGCCTATCATTTGTGATCGTTCCGAACGAAAAGTTATTAATGTTGATCGGTACGAAAAAATAATTTTATCGGCTTTAAAACAATCCAATGAAGTTTATTTACCCAAATTAAATCCTGCGATTTCTTTTAAAGAATTTGTTAAACAAAATAAAAACAGCGGTTTACAACTGATCGCACATTGCGAGGAAACCGATAAAAAGACCTTGAAATCTGTTTTAGAACCGAGTACCGATGTCACTATTTTAATTGGTCCTGAAGGTGATTTTTCTGAAAAAGAAATTGATCTGGCTTTTGATAATAAGTTTCAACCGGTATCTTTAGGTAACACGCGTTTGAGAACAGAAACAGCCGCTGTTGTAGCGTGCCATAGTGTTGCGTTTTTTAATGAAAGTTAGTACACTCTTTTGAAAATAACAATATGAAAAAAATAACTTTTCTATTTCTTTTGTTTTCTAGTTTTGTTTTTTCGCAAGAATTCGCACTTTTAAAATACAGTGGCGGTGGCGATTGGTATGCAAATCCAACCTCTTTACCCAATCTTATTTTATTTTGCAACGCCAATATAAATACAAAAATTATAGCAAAACCAGTTACTGTAACGCCAAGTGATCCCTATTTACTATCGTATCCATTTGCGCACATGACTGGACATGGAAATGTTGTTTTTAGTGAAGCTGATATTGCAAATCTGCGTAATTATATGAACGGCGGTGGTTTTTTACATATTGATGACAATTACGGAATGGACCCCTACATTCGTCCTCAAATTAAAAAAATATTTCCTGCTAGCGAGTTAGTAGAATTACCCGCAAGTCACGCTATTTTTCAAAAGCCATTTTCTTTTCCTGCGGGTTTGCCCAAAATTCACGAACACGATAATAAAAGACCGCAAGCTTTTGGAATTTTTATTGACAACAAATTGGTTTTGTTATACACTTATCAATGTGATCTAGGAAACGGTTGGGAAGATGCCGAAGTGCACAATGATCCTCTTGCTGTACGTGAAAAAGCGTTAAAAATGGGCGCAAATATTATTAATTACATATTTACGAATTAAAAAATGCAACTTTCACACGAAGAAACGCAGTTTGAACGCAAAACTTTTCCAATTACTATAATTTGCGATCATATCTATTTTCAGCAAAACATTGGCTCGATATTCCGTATATCGGAAGCTTTTGGTGTCGAAGCTATAATTTTTTTAGGCAAAGACATCCCTTTAACACCACGAAAAATTAATAAAACGTCTAGAAGCACGCATTTGCACGTTCCTTATACGATTGTAGAAACCGAATTAGAAATTAAAGAATATTTACTAGCAAATAAGTATGAAATAATTGCTTTAGAAATTGCGCATAATAGTCAGGCTCTTCAAAAAGTGAGTATCGAAAGAAATAAAAAAATAGCTTTGCTTATCGGTAGCGAAATTAATGGCGTTTCTGAATCTTTGTTAGAAATTGCAAATCAAGTCGTGCACATCGATATGTTCGGAGCCAATAGTAGCATGAACGTAGCACAAGCCGCAAGTATATGTTTGTATGAAATAACTAATCAATTGCTGCAGTTAAAGTAAAATTAATTTACTTTAATTATTTAAGCAGTATTTTTCTATATTTATCCTTTAAATAAAACTACAATGATAACATCTAAAATAATTTCTAACGGCCTTTTGCGAGCACTTGCAACTATCCTAATTATAGGTCTGGTTTTGTACTTTTTGTACGTGATTCAAACTGTAATTGTATACCTAATAGTTGCTTTAATTTTGACGCTTATTGCGAATCCGATGGTACAATTTTTAGAAAATAAACTTAAATTCAGTCCGACGTTTGCTGCTATAGTGACACTAATTTTATTTTCGTTGGCTGTTGCGGGATTTATATTACTGTTTGTTCCATTAATCATCTCACAAGCAAACAATTTGGCACTTTTAGATACAGATAGTTTGCAAACTCAATTTATGACCATCGAAAAGTCCGTCGAAAAATATTTTAACCTCGAGCATTTGGATTTTAGTACTTTAGCACAAAATGCCGATCTAACTTCTAAAATAAATTTTGGCTTTTTTACTAACTTTATTAACGCAGTTCTAAATTTCCTCGCAAATTTTGGAATGGGAGTAGCGTCGGTCTTCTTTATCACTTTTTTCTTTGTTAAAGATCAATTATTATTTAAAGAAAATGCGAGACGCCTTTTACCAGATAATAATGAAGATAAAATTATAAATTCCGTTTCAAAAATAAATTATTTATTGACTCGTTATTTTGTGGGTCTGCTCATGCAACTAACCGTAGTTTTTATTCTCTACTTAATTGTTTTATTAATTTTTGGAAGTCAGAATGCTTTTATAATTGCGTTTTTGTGCGCGCTCCTCAATATTATTCCGTACATCGGACCAATTATTGGAACCGTTTTAGCAGCACTATTAACGATGTTAAGTTTAATTGGCCAAGATTTTCAAAGTGAAATCTTACCCACTACGATTTACATTGTTATTGGTTTTTTCTTGGTTCAAGCCATAGACAACAACATCAGTCAGCCAATTATATCGTCTAAAAGTGTGAACTCTCATCCTTTAGAAATATTTTTAGTCATTCTTATTAGTGGAATTTCTTTTGGTATTGTCGGAATGATTGTTGCAATTCCAGTCTTTACAATGATCAAAGTAATTTTAAAAGAATTTTTTCCGAATAATAAAATTGTAATGGTTTTAACCGAAAGAATATAATATTGAAAATCCCCATTTTACAAGCTGAAATTCAAGACTTTATCAATAAACAAATAGGTAAACCAATAGCACGATTGGCTTTGCAAAAAAATCCGTTTCCAAATGTAGAATGGATTTCTATTTTGAATCAAATTGAAGCAAAAAGTAAAGCAAAAGACAAATTACCCACTTGGTTTAAGACCAATAGCATCATTTATCCGAGCAAGATTTCTGTTGAACAAACTTCTTCAGAAAAAACGGCAGCCTACAAAACTTCCTTACTTTCTGGAAATTCAATAATAGATTTAACTGGCGGTTTTGGTATAGATGATTATTTTTTTTCAACCATTTTTAAGACGGTAGTTCATTGCGAACTTGATGCTTCTCTTTCTGAAATTGTAGCGCATAATTTTGAGCAAATGAATGCTTCAAACATCAAATGTTATGCAGGTGATAGTACACTTATTTTAAAAGAATTAAAGCAACATTTTGATTGGATATATATTGATCCGTCTCGCAGAAATGATGCTAAAGGAAAAGTATTCATGCTGACCGATTGCTTGCCAAATGTACCTGAAAATTTAGACTCTTATTTTAAGTATTCTAACTGCATACTATTAAAAACAGCGCCATTGCTAGATATTGCTGCAGGATTGGACGAACTTAAAAATGTAAAAAACGTCCATATCGTTGCGCTAGAAAATGAAGTAAAAGAAGTACTCTGGGAAATTCACCATGACTATACGGATGTAATTACTATTAAAACAGTAAATATTTCGAAGGAGAAAAATCAAACTTTTGAATATGTTTTAAACACCAACAACGAATTTGCAACGTACCATTTGCCACAAAAATATTTATATGAAGCTAATAGTGCGATAATGAAATCTGGAGGTTTCGAATCCGTTAGTTCACAATTTAAAATCAATAAATTACATAAACATTCTCATTTATATACTTCAGAAGAAGCAATTGAATTTCCCGGGAGACGTTTTGAAATACAAAACGCAATTCCTTACAATAAAACGGAAATGAAACTTCATTTGTCTAATAAAAAAGCCAACATTACTACTAGAAATTTTCCGGATACGGTCGAAATCATTCGAAAAAAATGGAAAATAAAAGACGGAGGAACTAGTTATTGTTTTTTTACAACGGATGTAAATGATAACAAAATTGTATTAATTTGCACAAAATTATAATTGCGATGAAAAATCTATTTCTACTTACTTTTTTACTTTTTACTTTTAATTCATTTTCACAAAAACCTTGCGAATATAGTGCGAACGTTACCGATTCTATTGGAACTTATAAAGCAACCAAAGGCTATATTATGAGCGAAAAGAGTATGGACAGCAGTTCCAGTTACGTTTTCTTTTCGTTGATTTCTACCGATGATATGCCTACCTTAAACTTACAATTGATTAAAAAGAGTAAAAATTTTATTAGTGCCAACTGTTTTGACAAGAATTCTCGTTTGATTTTGCAACTGGCTAATGGAAAAATAGTGACTATGTATCACATCGATCAAGAAAGTTGCGGAACGTTAATTCGCGGCGAAAACAGTTCAAACAATCGCATCAATACTGGCATTTTTATGTTCATAAAAGGAAGCATCGAAGAGCTGAAAAAATCTCCTGTTACAATGATGCGTATTAAGTACCTAAATGGTTCTGAAGATTTTGTGGTAGGAAACGAATTAATTTCTGAAATGGATGGTCAAAAATACGAACCAGATACATTTTTTATTAATACGCTAAAATGCATCGAGTAACAAATTGCAATTCCAATTAGTGTTAGACACTTTTTCATTTAAACCTGCTTTTAAATTGTAGTGCCACCATTCCGAATCAAAAGCATTGAAACCGTGCTTTTGCATCACTGTTTTTAGCAATTTTCTGTTGTTTAAAATCTCTTTGGACAACTTAGTATATTTGTGACTCGCTTCAATTCCAAAATGGTCGAACTGAGTTCCCATTAGCAATTCAATACAATTTTCATCTACCAAAGTAATATCAACGGCTCCTCCTCTATTGTGGATGGAGCCTTTTTTAGGATCAGCTACATATTTTGGATTAGAAACTATTTTCCACATTTTTTTCTGAATAGAAAGTGGTCTATAACAATCGAATAATTTTATTTTATATCCCTTTTTTACAAATTCTCTGTTTGCTTCTACCAGAGCTCTTACGGTTTGTAGTCGCAAATAACATTCATCGCAATCGTACACTTTAGCTTTTAAGAAATTGTCGTCAGTAGCATATTTCATATCATAAATAAAATCAGAACTGTAGTCTTTTAAATTCACAAATGTAGTATCTGCAACCATTTGATTTTCAGCTTGTATTTGTCCAAAAACAGACGCGCTAAAAATAACTGTAATGGCAATAGAGCAAATATTTTTTACAAGTTTCATTGAAATAAAATTAGATTAGAAGTCAAATTAAAGTTTATTGAAATATAATTGGGGCTGCCAAACAGCTGTCTGGAATGTTAAATGCATCCATCAAAGGAACTGCATCTGGACGAATATCCCAACACAATTGATTGACCATTTTCCGAATTGCTTTCGTCTTCACTGCTTCCATGTAGCCATCTTCTAAAAACCATCCTTTATTTTTTTCAATTAGTGAAAGCGCATACAATTGCTCTAATTTATTTAGAATTGCTTTTACCGATTCGTCTTTTACTGTTGCTACGGCAATCTGAAATTGTTCTAAGGTCACACGTTCCAAATAGGCTTGTGCCACATCTATCATTTGATGCTGCACGACATTAAAAGCATCATAAGGCTCTAAACCACTGTCAATTAATTTTTTGATTCGCTTAGCAGCAGAAGCTAGAATACTTTTTTCTCTATGCTCAAAAGCTTGTAAATGAAACTGACGGTCTAGTAAATGATCGGCATCAGTTTTTCTGGTTACAATCGGATTTTTTTCTGCTATTGCTGTTCTTGCATTCTCATAAACGTAATTAATGATTCCCATCGATCCCATTTCACCAAACGACTTTCTAAATTCAGATAGTCTGTTCTTGGCGACCAATTGCATCAAAACGGTATTGTCTCCTTCAAAAGTAGTATAGACTTCGGTGTCATTTTTCAATGCATCAATTCTGTTTTCTGACATATATCCTTTACCGCCACACGCTTCTCTACATTCTTGCAAAATATCTCTGGTACTCCAAGTTGAATACGATTTCATTCCTGCAGCCAAGGCTTCAATTTCTTGCATTTCTTCGTCGGTTCGTGCTAAAAATCGATTGGTAAGATATTGTAAACCAAAATGCATTGCATAGGTTTTAGCCACGTGAGGAAGTAAGCGTCGTTGATGGATTCTATAGTTTAAAACGGGAACTTCAGATCCTCCGTCTGGACCAAATTGACGGCGTTGATCTCCATATTTAATTGCAATAGTTAAACCTGATTTAGCTGCAGCCAAGGCAGAACGAGGAATTCCGATTCGTCCACCTACCAAGGTTCCTAACATCGTAAAAAAACGTCTGTTGTCGCTCGGAATTGGACTTTCAAATTCTCCATTTTCATTTACCGAAGCAAATCGATCTAACATATTTTCTTTCGGAATAACCACATTATTAAAACTAATTGTTCCGTTATCTACACCATTTAGTCCCATCTTTAATCCGCAATCACCAATTGTAATTCCGTTTAAAACAGTAGCATCAGCATCTCTTAAAGGAACAATAAAGGCGTTGACTCCGTAATCGTGATCGTCTATAATTAATTTGGCAAAAACGGTCGCCATTTGTCCGTGCATTGCAGCATTACCAATGTATTCTTTTTGTGCATTTTTGTTTGGTGTTTGAATCGTAAAAGTCTTGTTTTCATGATTATAAGTCGCTGTCGTTTCCAGTCCTTTTACATTCGAGCCGTGATTGGTCTCTGTCATGGCAAAACAGCCTGGCAGCTGCAAAGAGCCAATTGCTTGCAAGTATTTCTCGTGGTGTTTGGCTGTCCCTAACAACTGCACACTCATTCCCCACAAACCAAATTGCACCCCAAATTTAATTACCAAACTTAGATCGTGGTAACTTAATGTTTCCATAATGGCAAAATAATCCGCAATATTCTCGCCGCCGCCATATTCTTTTGGATAGGCCATATTTCCAAAATTTTCTTTGGCTAAAATGCGACACCATTCATACACTTTAGTTCTATAAACTGTAGTGTCTGTGGATGTTTCGTAAGCAAATTCTGGTTTAGAAATAACCGCTTTTACCTTATTGATTATATCTGCTTGGTCGCCATCCAATAGCGCAGTTAATTTTGAAATATCAAAGCTACTATCGGTATGCGTTCTTGAAGTAATTGAATTTACAGTTGTTTTGAAAGTACTAATGACCTCTTCTCCTAAATAGCCTAAATCATTTTCTAATTTAGTAAAATATGGTTCCAAGCCGTTAATATTCGCATCGTTATTTGAAAGCGCTTTTACAATATCAAAAATAGAATTAATGGAGGGATTAGCTTGTACAATTTTTTCTAATTCCGATTTCCATTCGTACAAATTTTGACGTGATGGTGGATTTGATATTGTTATTTTTGAAAGTAAAAATTGCTGTTCTTCTGGCAAAAGCCAAGTTTGAGCAGTTATAAAATCTTGTAATGTTTGAAACTCTTTCTGTGTTAAAAGGTCATCAGACCATACTAAGTAAAAAAGCGGTGTAAAAGCTTGCAGTTTGGCATTATTCATAATAAAATTATAATAAAGTTGGGCATGAAATTTAATGATACTGTAAAGTACTCAAAAATTTTAAGTTCTCTTACTCCTAAAAAGTTAAATCCTTAATTTCTTTAGTATGTGGAAAAATACTCTGTAATTCAAATAGTGTCGAAGGAAATCAGAAAGTATCTTTATGTGTTTTTCGTCCTCTACAGTAAATTTATGAAATGCAAAAAGAGAGCTTGCACGTACAAACTCTCTTTTTTTATAGCCTAAAATACACTCAAAAAACCTTTATATCTATTTTAATGTAACTTCTCTCTTTTTTCCGAGAGTCGTCAAAGTAATATCTTTCTTTTTGAAATTAAAACCTAATGATTCGTTTACTGAATTATCGGTTCCTGTAGCCGACTTAGCTTCATTAAAACGTAGAAAAGCAGCGTTTTTTGCATTGATTTTTTTACCCGTTGGCAACTCTATAATTTTTCCTTTTGATGTATAGCTTTCAACTAAAAGTCGTGCAGATAAATAACAAACAGTAGACTCTGCTCCTTGGTTTAAATTTACATTTCCTTTCTCTAAACCATCATAGCAACCTCCTGTAATGGGATTGTAAATGATGTGATTTAAGTGGTTCTTTCCTAAAAACCAATCAAATGCTAACTTCAAATTCTTTTTATACATCGGGTCACCAAATGTTTGATAAAATAAGTCCAAACCGTACATCATGTAGCATGCTTCAATTGGTTGCTCTCCGTATTCATGAGGAATTGCTCCTTTTTCATGCCACCCTTGGTTGCTAATGATTTTAAATTTGTCATTAAAAAACATTTTGGATATTAGAAAATCCATCGACTCCAATGCTATTTTTTTATGAGCTTCATTTCCAGTTACAACAAAAGAAATTAGCAACGCTTCGGGTAAAACACTATTTGCGTAAGTCAGTTTTTCTTCAAACCAATTCCAGTTTTTTGATGCTGTATTAAGGTACGTTTTTTCTAATTTCTTTGACAAATGATTGAGTAGATTTAATACTCGCTCGGTTGGTGTTACTAAATAAAGCTGATACAATCCCTTTACAGCAAACGCAATCGCTCTAGGCGAATGCAACGCTTTGGCAAAAGTCAGCGTTTTATTAATGCTTAAAGTAGCTTTATAAACAATTGATGCTGGCAATGTTCCATTTTCTAAACTTAGCAAATAACCCAACGCCCAAATTGCACGACCGTTAGAATCTTCTAAGTTTTCGTTGCTATTTTTTGGCTCTACTACATTAAATTGATCGACGTAGTTTATAAAGTTTCCTTTTTTCAACTGACATCTTACAATAAAATCAAGATAAATTTTAATGTACGGAATGTCCGTTTCTTCTCCTTTTAACTTATAGTGCTTGCACATCGCAATTAATGCTCTTGCGTTGTCATCTATGGTATATCCAGCATCTAAATCGGGCTCTGAAATTTTACAGAACTGAAAGATTCCAAGATCCGAAGTCATCGCTTTTTGATGGTCCATGTTGATCTCAGGATAATTTATTTTTATTTTCGATAAATCCGTTGCAATTTTCTGGTACGTCTTAATGTGTTTAAGAGCGGTATTTTCCCAAGATGTTTTAGTCGTTTTTGCGTAAGCATTCAGTGCCATATGCGTTCTTAATTCAGAATCGCTTAAAAGTTTCAAAGTCGCTTTTGCAAACTGATCTGAATCCTGAATATCAGCTAAAATACCAATATCAGAAGTCAAGCTTTCTAAAGTGTGCGGAATCTTACTTGCCACAATTGGACAAGAACAGCTCATTGCATATGAAAAAGTTCCACTTACTGCTTGATTTGGATCTTTGGACGTAAACAAATACACATCCGTTGCTTTAAGATAATCCAATAATTCATGTACTTCCAAATACTCATTGACAAAGCGAACATTTTTTTCGAGATGTAATTCTTTAACAATTGCTTCCAACGAATTGCGGTAGTGATCTACATTATCGACGATAGTGTTTGGATGTGTTTTACCTAGAATTAAATACAGAACATTCGGAAATTGTGCTACAATTTGAGGAAGCGCTTTCAAACCTGTTTCAATACTTTTTCCTTCTCCTAATAATCCAAAAGTAGAAAGTATCAATCGGTCCTCTAATGCTAATTTCTTCTTTGCTTGATCAGTACTTTCGTAACGAACCAAATGTGTTCCGTGTTCCACCAATGCAATATCCTTTTCATTGATACCGTACTCTTCCATCAAGATTTTTTTGGACTGATTGGTCATTACAAAAATGGCTTCACTATAACTGCACAGCAAACGTACAATAGCTTTTAATTTTTTATCTGGATTCGGAATTACGCTATGAAAAGTATAAGCAATTGGCTTTTTTATTACCTCTAAAAAATCCAACAAATAATTGCCAAACTCACCACCAAATAAACCGAATTCGTGCTGAATATGAACTAGTTTAACAGCATCGTCCTTATTAATAGCATTGGCTACTGCAGCATAAGCTTCTCTATTTTTAGATGGTAAATGATAAGTTGAGCTTTTATCTGTCTCTCCTTTAAAAGTAATTTCGCAAATTTCACAGCTGATACTTTTACCATATATTTTTTGAATTGCATTAACAGTGTCTTCTGTAAACGTAGCTATTCCGCACTGTGTCGGCGGATACGTTGACATAAAAATTATTTTCGATTTAGGAGATATCGTTTTCATCACTCTGATTTTTTAAATTGTTCATTAATTCATTAAAATCCACAGAAGCTACTGCAATCTCGTCATCGGCAGCGCCATAATAAATATATAATCGACCGTCAAAAATCGCAGTTCCGGTTGGGAATACTACAAAATTAACATAGCCTTGCTTTTCGTAAGTCTCACTTGGAGAAACTATTGGTTCCTTTAAACGTGCAATCACTTTCAAAGGATTTTCTAAATCTAATAAAGCCGCACAAGCATGATATATTAACCCTTTTTCGCTCTTTTCGGTAGCATGGTAAATAAGTAGCCAACCATCGGCTGTTTCTATCGGTGGACAACCAGAACCAATATGACTCGATTCATGTTTATATTTTGGACACAAAACTGTGTGCTGGTCTAGGCTTCGTATGTAATTTGACCAGAATTCCGCATTCAAATCGGATAAGTTTTCATAACTGGCAAATTGAATTGCGGGTAATAAACGATGCAAAAACGCATACTTACCATTTATTTTTCTCGGAAAAAAAACTACATTTTTATCCCAAACATAAGCGTCGTCTTTGGTAATAGGATTAAAGTGATGCTTACTCTCATTATTGTGCTTCACATATAGCGCGTTTGGATCGGATTCTTTTATCTTTTTTTCATGTAATAAATTATTATAAGCCAAAGCCGAAAACCTTGGTGTAATAATCCCTTTTTTCTTCCACTTTTTTAAATCTTTAGATACCGCTAAAGCGCCAAATGCGTTAACTCCATCGTACGCCACATACGACAAATAATAGGTATCTTCTATTTTAGTCAATCTTGGATCTTCGACTCCGTGACACTCATAAATAAATTCAGGAAAAATAATGGGTTTTTTATCTCTCTGAACCAGATCTAACGGACCATTAAATTGACAGTACCCGATGCTCGAAAAATTACCAACGTGTGCGGCACGATAAAACATATGGACTGTATTTCCTTCTTGATAAACTGCGGGATTTAACACGCCTAAATTTTCAAATTCTAAGTCTGTTGGTTTTAAAATAACGCCATGTTTAACAAGAGAATCCATATCAATCAATTTATTTATAAAGTTACTCCTCTAAAGACGAAAAACTTAACTCAATCGAAATTTTGATTAGCTCAATATGTTGCAGTTAACTTGAAAGAAGCATACAGGGATGTTTTACTTGTTTTTGAAACTGTTTTGAAAGAAAGCCATTAAAACTTTTTAACATAAGGGCATTGAATACTGAAATAGTAAACAATTCACACTAAATAAATGCAAGCTTGCATGACTCCTAGATACAAAAAAAACCTTCAAAATCAATGACTTTGAAGGTTTTATATTATGGTTTGATCTATTACTTGTATCTACTAAATTTTGAGTCAAACGCCTAATAGATAATTAAAAATCAGCATTCTGCTAACGAAATACTGTGTTTTTATCGCATTTATTATGCTAGTCTTTCTACGTTCATAATTTCGAACTGCTTTGGCTCTTCGTCAAAACTCCAATTGATGATGTCTCCTATTTTACATCCTACCAAAGCAAGACCCATAGTACTTAAAATCGATTCGGTTTTGTTTCTTTGCTTTGCTTTGTCTGGCGCAACAAATGTATGAACATGCTCTTCTTGACTTGTCAAATCTTTAATTGTCACTTTTGCATCAACCGTTACAACATCTAACGGTAGTAATTTACGGTTAACTTGTTTGGCTCTTTTTAACTGTAATTTTAAGATTTCTTCCTCCTCTGGAGTTGATTTCTTTCTTCTAATATGATCTTTAATTAAGTCGTAAATTCCTGTTGTTAATGTGATTTCTTGCTCCATTTTTTCTGTGTTTTGTACCAATTGCTTTGATGCTTTTTTTATAAAATACCCACACATTAAAACTCATTACCTTTGTGCAAATGAGGTTTAATGAAAAATCGGCATCAATAAACGATTGACGGTTTAAATTGTATATAAAGGAATCAGAAGATTTCCCTGTCATGGGTTTGACAGGGATTAATTTATAAAGTCTTTCGAGCAGTTTAAAAACGAGTCGTCGTGCAAGTAGGTCAGTAAGAATAAAAGACCTAGCGCAACGGTATTCACAAGAAAAAATAAATGGATTGTCATTGTTTTTCTACATAAAGTGACAAGATACAAAAATATAACAACCTTCAAAAGCTTTTAACAAATTCTAACTATAGAAGCTGCTGTAGCAGCTTTTTTTAAAAAAGAATTAACAATTGACGTTTAATAGGGATAACTTTTACCTATCCATTGCTCTAAATGCTTTTTAACTACTAAAATGTTTCTTTCTAAAAGATAATTTAAGTGCGCCTATAAATAAGTCCAATTAAAATTTGTGATCTATAATGGTTTTACAAATTTTATCTGCACATTCTTTTTTCCTGTATAATTCGTGATCTTCGTTTTGATAAAAATTTGCGCTAATTTGCATGTTTGAAAACCAATTTCCATCTGGCTTATTTGCGTCTTCCTGCCCGTAAATTAATTTAATTTTTACCGCTGGCTTTTTAATTTCGTATCGCAATCTTGTCGAAGATACAGCTATTAAACTTTCAACTTTTAATCCCAAATTAGCCGCTTTCCAAGCAATACAGCCACCGATACTGAAACCTAGCACCATGCAGTTTTCATTCTCTTGAAGCAAAAGATTTTCGACTGCTTTGTCAATACCTCCATTAATAAATTGAGCGTGCAATTTATCTTTAGCGTACTCACTGGTATCGATTTCGCCTAAAACACAACTGTCATAATACTGAACGTCAAATTGATCTTCTAAAACTGAAAGGTAAAAGTTAATCCAATTTGATTTTTCTTTGCCCCACAAATCAGATACTATAAGTACTCTTTCTTTTTTATCTTTTTGCATGCTCGTTTTAGATTGATAGTTATACATAGAACTTCGATTTCAGATTTCGTGAGATCAATTGCGTTTCAAGTTGCTTTTGAAAGAAACAAATTTACGGTTTTCTTCTATTTTTGAAATTTACATTTAATAATATATTTTACTGATAAATTTAAAATTATTAGGCGTTGGAATATCGTAAATATTACCATAAAAAAATCCCGTCAGTCTTTAAATGACTTGACGGGACTTTTAGTTTCAATATAAAAACCAAACTAACTTTAATAATTCCATTATTTTATCCTCTACCTAATAGCCTTGATTGTTTGGCGAAAGTTTTGGATTTTTATCGATCGCATTTTGTGGAATAGGCAAAAGATTGTTTTTAGGCGCTACAAATGATCTGCTTTCAATTAAGTTGGCTGGCAAGGTCATTGACACATTGTAGTCTCCGTTTGGTTGCGTTGTCGCCAAAACAGTTCCTCTCTTTGCTCCCATTAAATTACCATTAAGCACATCAGTCGCGATATTCCAACGAATAATATCATCTCGACGTAAACCTTCCATAGCAAATTCTACTCTGCGCTCGTTTCTTAGTAGTTTTCTTAAACTGGATTGGTCTGCATACTTTGTTTGATCTACAGCAGGCATTCCTGCTCTAAGACGTACGGTATTTAAAGCAGTATAAAGTGCTGCATCTATTTGAGCCAATTCGATTTTAGCTTCAGCAATTGTTAACAGTACTTCTGCATAACGGAAAATAAAGATGTCGCTACCCATATTCCAATACGGAGCTCCAGAATCTAACTCCATAAATGAAGTGTACTTTTTAAAATTATAACCTGTTTTAGACGCATTGTCCGCTTTGTTGTAATAATCATTACTACCCACTTCTACTGAGCGGTATATTTTATCTCCAAAAACTTGGCCTGGATAAACTACAGTTGCTCTTAAACGTGGATCTCTGTTTACAAATGGATTTGCAGGATCATATTCGCCTGCACTTTCTGCTTCTTGAATTGTCTTTCCGTTTGCCATTTCAAAAGCATCAACTAAAGATTGTGTTGGCACAACAGAGGACCATCCACCGATACCGTTTGGTAAAAATGGAGTAAAATCAATTGCAGACAAATCGGCTGTTTGTTGCACTGATAAGATAATCTCACTGTTTTGTTCATTGGCTGGATCAAAAAGTCCTGTAAATGTTGGATTTAAAGAATACCCGCTAATACTGTTTGCAGTCGCTAATGCCTTTGGATAATCTTTAAAATACAAATAGTATCGCATCAAAAGTGCTTGAGCCGCTCCTTTTGTTGCTTTGCCATATTCTGCTCCCGAATAAGATGCTGGTAAAATAGCAATCACAGCTGTCAATTCATCTTCAATAAATTTGCGAATCACCTCTTGCGAATCTCTTGGAACTTTCGCATCTTCTGGCGTTGAAAAATTTTCTGTAATTAACGGCACATCACCATAATTTGTAGTTAACGAATAATACTTATAAGCGCGAATAAAACGAGCTTGAGCTTTGTAAATTGCTCTATCTCCTTCTGGAACTGTAGTAGCATTATCAGCATTTAAAAGAAATTCGTTACATCTGTTAATTGTGCCAAAACCGTAATAAGAAGCTCCGGGATCTGCTGGTGACAAATTACCATTTCCTACAGCAGTCCATCCTTCCCACGGAAAATTATTATAACCATTGTCTGAACCACAATCACGGTACATCAATGTACCTCCATCTTCAAAGCCGCTGTAGCATCCTGTTAGTGCTAAATCTAAATCTTTCTTGCTTTTCCAGAAAGTAGAAGGAGAAAGAGCATCGTCTGGTGCTGTTTCTAAAAAAGACTCACTGCAAGCGCTGAATATAAAAACTATTGCTAATAAGTATATTAATTTTTTCATCTTTTATGTAAATTAAAAAGTTAAATTAAGTCCGATTGAATTTGTCATTACAACTGGATAACCGCTACCACGTCCCGAAGGAGCTTCTGGATCCCATCCTTTTAAATAATCTGTAACGGTAAATAAATTATCGGCACTATAGTACACTCTAAGGCGCGCAATTTTCCAGTTACTTAATATTTCTGATGGAACATTGTATCCAATTTGCAGATTTTTCATTCTCAAATAATCGGTACTTCTTAACCAGTAGCTTGTTGTTGAATTCTGTGGCATACTTGGACCATAATTGTTGTCAATAAGCCTTGGCACACTTGTATTTGGATTTTCTGGAGTCCAACGATTCATCCATAATGCTGATGGTTTCTGACCGTCTCCATTTACCGCACCCACTGCATCAAAATCCATATATCCATAACCTCCCGTTGCACCTTGAAAAAGAGCCATGAAGTCAAAGTTTTTATAGCCAGCCGTTAAATTAAAACCGAAATTTAAAGAAGGTATTGAATTGCCTAATAAAACTCGATCATCAGCATCAACTTTACCGTCACCGTTTGAATCTACATAACGTAAATCTCCTGGTTTAATTTGATTGCCATATAATGTGTTGGTCGGATACGCATCAATATCAGCTTGACTTTGATGCAAACCATCTGTTTTATAACCGTACCAAGAGTCAACAGATTGTCCTAATTGACGAATTTTACGCCCAGCAATAATCATGTCTGTTCCTGCAAGTTCTACTAATTCATTTTTATTATATGCGATATTTCCACCAAAGCCAAAATCTACTTCGCCAAATTTATCTGAATAATTAAGACTCACTTCAATACCTTGATTATCTAGTTTACCAACGTTGTCGTAGAATTTCTCTAAAGCAAACTCATTGGGCGCTGGTACTTGCATGATAATACCTTCGGTACTTTTTTTATACCAGTCAACAGTTAAATCTAACTTGCGGAAAAATCTAGCATCTAAACCGACACCATAACTTGTTGTTTTTTCCCAAATTAATGCTCCATTTTTAGCATTTACAATCGCTGCTCCAGAATTTATGATGCTATTAAACGGATAATCTTGACCGAGTCCTAAAGTTGGAATAGTAGGATAATAAGAATCTTGACCATCATTTGATAATGCATCTTGGTTACCCAATTGTCCCCATGAAACTCTAACTTTCAAATCATTTACCGAATTTTTAGCACCTTCAAAGAACGCCTCTTCAGAGATACGCCATCCTGCTGAAAACGACGGGAACGTACCTACTCTGTTTTCTTTTGCAAAACGAGACGAAGCATCTGATCTTAAATTAGCTTCAAACAAATAACGGCCCATGTAATCGTAATTAATACGTCCGAACCAAGAAACCATATTTAGTTCTCTTGTAAATCCAGTGTTTTTCATTCCGTTCGTAGATCCCGCATCTAAATTAGGAAGTTCTGTACTTGGGAAATTTTCGCGATACGCTGTCGTTTTTTTATAGTCATAAGCTTCAGTATGATAGCCTGCTAAAGCAGATACATTGTGAACCTCATTGAAGGTATTGAAGTAATTTGCCGTTAAATCAAATGTATTACGTGTACTTGATCTTAAATCTTCGGTTAATTTTGTAGGACCTTGGTATTTTGACGCATTGTATTGAATTTCTTTATTCATTTCTGAAAAGCCTTCTTGGATATTTCTGTGCGAAACCAAGGCTTTTACATTAAATCCTTTAAACAAATCAACTTGTACCGAACCAATTCCTACAAATGTTTTACGTTGGTAATTAATTTGAGGTCCCATATCCAACCATGCGATTGGGTTACCATCTGAGATTGTTCCATATGTGCCGTCTTCATTTTTGTATGGAATCCATGGCGCAATTCTGTTAGTTTGTCTGATAATTTGATCCAAACCGTCGTGCTCGTCTCCCCCTCCTGTGTACGCATTGTTTGGAGCAATGCGATCCATTTGCGTATACGATAAGTTCATGTTGGTAGTTAACCATTTACGAGGAGTAACCGTAAGATTCAATCGGCCGTTGTACTCATTTTTCCCCGTATGCTTAATAATTCCATCCTGTTTTTGATGATTCACAGAACCTCTATATTTAGTAGTCTCTGATCCTCCAGAAATACCAACATTATTTGTCATTACAAATCCCGAACCTTGATAAAGCAAATCTTGCCAATCTGTATCCGGATGTCCATAAGGATCAGAACCGTTACGAAACAGCTCTAAATCATTGGCGGTAAACTTTGGTGCTTTACCCATGTTCCCTAATGCTTCATTATACAAAGTTGCATAGTCATAAGACCCTAGATATTCAGGCAACGTTGTCGGCGATTGCCAGCCTACATCGCTGGTAATGCTAACCACAGGTTCGCCAGACTTACCTGATTTGGTTGTAATTAAAATGACTCCATTAGCCGCTTTCGAACCGTAAATTGCAGCCGATGCAGCATCTTTAAGAACAGAAATACTAGCAATATCGTTTGCTTGTACATCGTTTAATGATCCTTCTACCCCATCGATCAATACCATTGGCGAAGCTTGATTTAAGGTGCCTGTACCACGAATTCTAATGGATCCGCCATCAGATCCAGGTTGACCCGAAGATTGATTTACCGCTACACCTGGCAACAAACCCGAAAGTCCCGCAGATACACTCGTTATTGGTCTGCTTTCGAGCATTTCACCACTAACTGTAGCAACAGATCCTGTAAGGTTTACTTTTTTCTGAACCCCAAATCCTACAACAACTACTTCCTCTAATCGAGCAGCATCTTCTTGCAGCTGCACGTTTATGGATGTTTGTCCGTTAACAGAAATTTCTTTGCTCGTAAAGCCAACATAAGAGACTACCAAAACAGCATTATTGTTGCTTACCGAAAGAACAAAGTTTCCATCAAAATCAGTTTGCACGCCATTTGTAGTACCTTTTTCTAAAATATTCGCTCCTGGTATTGGCGCACCATTGCTATCGGTAACCGTACCTTTTACTTGATTTTGTTGCAGATTAAAATTGTAATAGATTTTGTTAGTTGCACCTCTTAAAGAAGCAGGGTCAAAGCCGTCTGTGTTTGCAAAAGCAGATAAAGAACAGAATACAACGCCTAGCATCGTTGAACTTTTTAAAATTCGCGGAAGCAATCTGTTCTTATCATTAAACATTTTAAACTCTAGCGAGTATAAACTTTGTTTCATAAGTTCGTTTGGTTAGTAGTTAATAAAAAGTGTTATTTAGTTTGTATTATTCTTAAATTAATTGCTCATTGATAATTGAGGCAATTGTAGTTTTTGAAAGTATTTTCTTCTATAAAAATAGACTAGAAACAAAATCCATTTAACATAACTTACAGATGTAATTTCTTAATTCTTTACTAAACTATAAATTTAATTTTAAAAAACAAAGAAAATGCAATGAAAATGTGCACGAACACATATTTAATTTGTTTTCGAGCACATAAAAATAGAGAGAGTACTTTTATTCTGCTAAATTTTGCACTATTATTCAAATAATTTTAAATCCTTTTTATCGTTGGTAAAAGGAATTTAAAATTTATAGATCTATAATAAAATACAGAACAAATCATTACATACTGAATATCAATTTAGTACGTTGCTTTAAAAGAATAAAGTAAAAAGTAGGCTAAACTGTATTTTTAAATTAACTGTAAATTGCTTAACTGTTGTTCTTACACTCGTTCTAAATTTAACAGTATTAAGTTGATAAAATTCATCCTTATTTAGATCGAATTATTTTCAAATTTAAGAACGGTTATATTCGTTGATAAGTACGCATAAAAAAACCTCCAAAGGCAAATGAGTCTGGAGGTTTTTTTAGTGCTAACGAGTGTTAATAAATCTGCGAGCAGTGCGCGACAAATTATTTAAAATGATTTTTTACGTAAGCTTCTTTTTCAGGATCAGTCATTTTATCCGTTTCTTTTACATCCATTTTAATATCCTTAAAATGCACATCAGACTTCAAATAATTATGTAATTCTATTTTTGCATCTGTGGGTCCGAATAAAAGTATGTGTTGATACTTTAACACTACATCTGCAATTTTTTTATAATACTGCTCTTGCATTTGTCTTTGCTTATTGTGCATGATTTTTTCGCTCTTATTTAAAGCTTCATCCTTGTGCTCAAAAGTAAAATCGGATACTATAATGTGGTCGTTTGTTCCGCTGCTTATATCAATAAGATCGGCTGCAACATGATCCATCCATATTCCTAAATTTTTGTGTGTTTCCATTATTGTTGTATTTAATTCGTTCTAAAACTTCTGGCTTTTTGGAAAGTCCTATTTTAGTGGCTTCTAAAAAACAGTATTGGACTTTTTCCAGCAATTCAAACCATATTCCATTGATAATATGAATAATATAATAGATTTTTTGAAAATGTACTGCCACGTATGGCATTTTTTAGATAGACTCTGAGTAGCCTAGTTCGTTTAGCATTTTGATGTTTTTACAGCAATTACTTTTCTGTAGCGTTTGTACCTTTAATTCTTTATCAAAAAGTAAATAGGTCTTGTTAATGAAAGCACCTTCATCATAACGTTGCCTAAGATTTGTTAAAGCTCTAAAGTTTAAATTTTTTTCTTATTTTCTGGTTACACAATTATAATTTAAGATTATATAATTTGCTTCATTAAAAAGTAGTTAAACGATTACTAAATCTTAATATCTATAAAAAAAGTAAGTTCATACAAACTACTGAAAGTGGCTTTTCCATAGTACTTATCTAATATTGATCACGATTTATGGATAAAATACGAATCAAATGCCTCCAAATAAATTCTTACAATATATTTAAACACTACATTTGATTAAATTAATTCAGCCCATGCCTACTAAAAAAAATTTAAGAATTATACTTACTGATGATGATGAAGATGACCGTTACTTTTTTGCTGAAGCAACAGAAGATTTCGATCTTAATTATCCTATTGAATATTGTAAAAATGGTGTTGAGTTAATTAGTCGCTTGAACGACGAAAATTGTGAAACTCCAGACATTATTTTTTTAGATCTAAATATGCCTATTCTTTCGGGTTTTGAAACGTTAGAAAAAATTAGAGACAACTCTAACTTCAAAGATATTCCAGTGATAGCTATTTATTCCACATCGACATCCGAAGACTGTATCAAGCTTACATTTGGATTAGGAGCGAACGCTTACATTGTAAAACCAGACGGATTTGATGATTTAAAAAAATTATTAAAAAAAGTAATCAGTATGGATTGGGAAGAACAAGTAAAATCTTCAGAAATCAAATCTTTTATCATCAAGCTTTAAATTAAGAGAATTGTATTTGTGGCACTGATTTATACTTCTTATTACCTAAATTGAATTAACAATAGAAATCATGCAGACAACGCAAAACAAGTTACCTCTGGCATCGCGCCAAGACTTTCCAATAATTGGTATTGGTGCTTCGGCAGGAGGTCTAGAAGCTTTTACACAATTTATTGATGCAATTCCCGCTGATTCTGGCATGGCTTATGTTTTTGTGCAGCACCTGCATCCGCAGCACGACAGTATGCTTACAGAACTGCTGTCGCGCGTTGCCAAAATTCCAATTAATGAAATTACCGATGACATTCATCTGGCACCCAATAACATTTATGTAATTCCCGAAAATAAAATTCTTACCTCTTTTGACGGTGTTTTAAAATTAGACCCGCGATTAAAAAACACCAGAAATCAAGCTATAGATATATTCTTTAGCTCGCTTGCCGAAGTTCATCTTGACCTTGCGTATGGCGTTTTACTATCGGGCACTGGATCTGATGGAACAATTGGTCTAGAAGTTATTAAAAAACATGGCGGAACTACTTTTGCACAAGATTCCAATGCGTCTTTTACTGAAATGCCACAAAATGCAATTAATGCGGGAGTTGTTGATTATGTATTTCCACCTGAAAAAATTGTAGCAAAACTTATTGAGCTTTTTAAAGTTAAAGAAGCAATTAATACCCAGAACAATGCCAGTGAAGAAATCTTATTTCAGGAAATAATTAAGGTTTTACGTCACCATAGCGGAGTAGATTTTACCTCTTATAAACAAACTACGATACGCCGCCGTATTGCCAGAAGGATGGCCTTAAATAAAATTATAACGTTAAAAGATTATCTACGAATTCTGCAAGGAGATAAACTGGCAACTGAAGATTTGTTCAACGACATGCTCATTCCAGTAACGGAATTTTTTAGAGATGTAAAAATATTTCAAACTATTCGAGAAAAAGTATTGCCCCTAATTTGCACAAAAGCGAGCGAAGAAAATACAATACGTTTTTGGATAGCGGGATGTTCTACTGGAGAGGAAGCGTATACCTTAGCTATTTTGCTTCATGATTATTTGGGAGAAAATTTGGATGGGAAAGAAATTCAAATTTTTGCCTCTGATATTTCTGAACTAGCTATTGCGAAAGCAAGAATTGGTTTTTACCGAAAATCGCAACTTAAGAATGTTCCAAAAGCTTTATTGGCCAAATATTTTACCTCCAACACTAATGGTTATAAAATTAAAACTAGAATTAGGAATATGTGCGTTTTTGCAGTTCATAATTTTTTAATCGATCCACCTTTTGCCAAAATGGATTTAATTTCTTGTAGAAATGTATTTATATATATGGATTCGTTTCTGCAAAAAAAATCGCTTACCACTTTTCATTATGCATTAAAAGAAAACGGCTTTTTACTATTAGGAAAATCAGAAACAAATGTGCCTGCAGGCGATCTTTTTCAACCGTTTGACAAAGCAGGCAAAGTGTATACGCGCAAACAAATTTCTGGCAGATTTGTACATTCCGCAATGACCAATAACGCCACATCTACCACTCCAAAAGATGCTATAGCACGACAAGAAAGCAGCAAAGACGATTTTAGAATAAGTGCCGAAGCAGTTCTTCTTTCGAGATATACGCCAGCAAGTGTAATCGTAAACGAGCAAATGGATATTGTGCATATTAACGGAACGATTGCCGAATTTATCGAACTCGCAACTGGTAAACCTACCTTTAATTTGCTAAAAATGGCTCGCAATGGGTTGGCTTTTGAACTGCGTAACGCGTACCATAAGGCCAAGGAAACGGGATTACTCATTGTAAAAGACGGAATTCAGATTGTAAAAAAAGGAATTGTAAGTGAAGTAACCATCGAAATACAACCTTTATTAAACACCGTCCAACCCCATTTTTTAATAGTATTTTATCAAACGATCTTAAAAAAAATAGATGTTTCTGAAAGCGATCTTTCGGCTGAAGAAGTTCGAGACAATATCAATTTAAAGCGAGTTACCCAGCTAGAAAGAGAATTAGCAAAAATTCATGTTGACGTCAATGCCATAAACGAAGAACAAGATGCATCCAACGAAGAGTTGCAAAGTGCAAATGAGGAATTACTAAGTGGTAGCGAAGAACTTCAAAGTCTAAACGAAGAATTAGAAACTTCAAAAGAAGAGCTGCAATCGACCAACGAAGAGCTTTTGCAAATCAATCAGGAACTTTTAACAAAACAGCAAGAAATTAATATTTCTAAAAATTATACCGAAGCAATCGTGGCGACTCTTAGAGAGCCAATTGTGGTACTAGATACTAATTTAAGAATAAAGAATGTAAACAGAGCTTTTGCTAAAAAATATAATATTGCTAAAGACGAAGCAGCTGGAAAATTGATTTATGAAATTCAAAATCATCTTTTTGACAATAATTCGATGCGCGCCATGCTTGAAAAAGTACTGCCAGAGAAAACGCAGCTCGACGACTATCAAATTTCAGTTAATCTGATGCCTTACGGCGAAAGTATTATGCTGCTAAATGCCCGACAGGTTACGAATGAAACTAGTAAAGAACAGCTCATTTTGCTTGCTATCGAAGACATTACCGAACGTCGCATTATCGAAAAAAGACTTCAAGTTTTATCTGATGGTTTTGAAAGTAAAGTCCAAGAACGCACCAAAGATTTACTAACCTCGAATACCGAATTAGAAAGTACAGTGAAAAATTTATACACTGCAAATCTTCAGCTGCAAGAATACGCTTATGTTGCCAGTCATGACTTGCAAGAGCCGTTGCGAAAAATATTAATGTTCATTAGCAGACTTTTAGGTATGCAAGAAAATATTTCTGCCGAAGCCTTGGTTTTACTTGAAAAAATTAGTAAATCATCTACCCGAATGAATACGTTAATTAGAGATTTGCTTGCGTACTCTTATCTGAATAACACTGAGAGAAAAGTAGAAAGCACTGATTTAAATGTAATTATTAATAACATTTTGGTTGATTTTGAATTGCTTATCGACGAAAATAAACCTGAAATTAAATTAGGAAAATTGCCCATTATTCAGGCGGTTCCCTTACAAATGAATCAGCTATTTTATAATTTAATAAGCAATGCGCTAAAGTTTCATAAAAATGACGGATCAATGCCAAAACTACAGATCAGTTCGCGCAAAATGACTCTCAATCAAGTAAAAAAACATGCTACATTAAATATAAATTTAACGTATTATGAAATTATAATAAAAGACAATGGAATTGGTTTTAACCAAATTTATGAAAGTAAAATTTTTACCATTTTTCAACGACTACATAACAACGACGTGTATTCTGGAACTGGAATTGGTTTAACTATTGGTAAAAAAATTGTAGAAAACCATAAAGGTCTTATTTTTTCTAAATCGCAAGAAAATAGTGGTGCCGAATTTCATGTCATCTTACCCGTTAATTCTTTTTAAGGTTATGTGAAGCTATGAATAGCAAATTAATGCTTTTCTATTCATAGCTTTAAATTTATGGAGCACACTAATTTGAATAAAATTAAGAGTATTCTGTACTATAAGTATTTAGTTTCAAGAATCTTTACGTGCTTATCTAAAACATAAATTTTAGTGATTCCTGTCGGAATAGTAACCTGGGCAATATCTGCAGGACTTATATGTTCTAAATACATCATTAGCGCTCTTAGACTATTACCGTGCGCTACAATTAAAACATTTTTATCCGCTCGCAGCAAAGGCTCGATTTCTGTTTTATAATAGTGAACCGCTCTTTTAAAAGTTGCTGCTAAACTTTCGCCTTCTGGCGGACAAATGTCGTAGCTTCTTCTCCAAACCTCAACTTGATCAGCTCCGTATTTTACTGCGGTTTCTGCCTTGTTTAGACCTTGTAAACTTCCGTACATGCGCTCATTTAAAGCACTACTTTCATGAATCGGAATTTCACTTTGGTTTATTACTTTTAGAATAATAGTCAAACTTTCACAAGCTCTTTTTAGTTTAGAAGTGAAGGCCATATCAAAATGATAGCCTTTTAATTTCACGCCGCTTTTTCGTGCTTCTTCTCTACCCAACGAAGTCAATTCGATATCGAGATTTCCTGTAAAACGATTTTCTAAATTGTAAACAGATTGTCCGTGGCGAACCACGATTAAAATTGACATAATTTTTTAAATTAACGAATAGTAGAAAAGGTAAGAATAAAAACTATTATAAAAAATGACCGTGATCACAAAATCAGATGTTTGCAGTCATTTTTGACGCTTTTACAATAAAACATCTTTACTTAAAAACTTACAAAATAAAAAAGAGTTTTTACAATCCTTTTAGATAACTTAGAGGAATGCAACTAACCGGATTTGATGCGGAAACTAACGGATTGAATGATGCCCAAGTAATTGCGTCTAGGGCAAAAAATGGTTCAAATAGAATGGACTATAAAAAGGATAGCTACCTTGATCTAATAGTCGGTATTATTAAGGAACCCATGACAATTTTATTGTTGGTGGCTTCTACCATTTACTTTATTAGCGGAAAAACTGCCGACGGAATTTTTCTAGCATCAGCGATACTTCTGATTTCTTTGATTTCAACTTTTCAAAATAACAGAAGTCGGAACGCATTAAAAAAACTAAAAAACTTTACAAAACCACATTGTAAAGTCATTAGAAATGGTGTTGTGGTTGAAATTAAGACCGAAGATATTGTATTAGGCGACTGTTTATTAGTAGAAGAAGGTGCTTTTATCTCGGCAGACGGAATTATAATTCACTCCAATGATTTTTCGGTAAATGAATCGATATTGACCGGAGAATCTATGGCCGTAAGTAAAGACAAAACAGCCGTAGATAAAATGATTTATCAAGGCACAAATGTAGTTGGCGGATTGGCAATTGCAACCGTTACCCAGATTGGAGCAAAAACCCAATTAGGAAAAATTGGTAAAAGTTTGGAGGCCATCAAAGAAGAGAAAACGCCATTAGAAATTCAGATTGGCAATTTTGTCAAAAAAATGGCCATTGCAGGTTTCATAATATTCTTGATCGTCTGGATGATCAATTATTTTATGTCCTATAACCTTTTAGACAGTTTGTTACAAGCACTTACTTTGGCAATGAGTATTTTACCGGAAGAAATTCCGATTGCTTTTACGACGTTTATGGCACTTGGGGCTTGGCGCATGATGAAAGAAGGGATAATTGTAAAGCAGATGAAGACGGTCGAAACACTGGGCAGTGCGACGGTAATTTGTATTGACAAAACTGGTACAATTACCAAGAACGAAATGAGTTTAGCCAAAATTTACTCTTTAAAATCAAGACAGATTACCAATTTAACGGCTTTAGATGAGAAGCTAACGTCAGACGAAAAAGAACTGATTAAACTATCGATGTGGGCGAGCGAACCAATACCATTTGACCCCATGGAAATTGCGCTCCATCAAGAATATATGACTATTTCAGGAAAAGACGAACGTTCTAATTTTAAAATGGTACATGAATATCCGCTGTCTGGTACTCCGCCGATGATGACGCACATTTTCGAAAATAATTTGGGTACCAGAATCATAGCTGCAAAAGGTGCGGCCGAAGCCATTATAGCAGTTTCTAATGTAACGACAGATGAAAAGGTAGAAATCGAAAATACCATTAAGACTTTATCTTCTCAAGGTTATCGCGTGCTTGCGGTTGGTGAGAGTCATTTTGAAGCAACCACTTATCCCAAAACACAGCAAGAGTTCCTTTTTCAATTTATAGGATTATTGGCTTTCTACGACCCTCCCAAAGAAAATATCCGTACCGTATTAGAACATTTTTACACGGCAGGAATTGAAGTGAAAATTATTACGGGAGACAATGCCGAAACTACTTCATCTATAGCAAAACAAATTGGTTTTAGTGGATATGATAAAAGTATGTCTGGAAAAGAATTAGTGCTCTTGTCGGAAGAGGAATTGAAAAAAGTAGTTTCAGAAATTAATTTATTTACGCGCATGTTTCCCGAAGCGAAACTCAGAATTATCAATGCACTAAAATCAAATAATGAAATTGTTGCCATGACGGGCGACGGCGTAAACGACGGTCCAGCTTTAAAGGCTGCTCACATTGGTATAGCGATGGGCAAAAAAGGAACTGAAATTGCTAAACAAGCAGCTTCATTAATCTTAATAGATGATGATCTTTCAAAAATGGTCCATGCCATTGCCATGGGAAGAAAAATTTATGCCAACCTTAAAAAAGCAATTCAATTTATCATTTCAATTCATATTCCAATAATACTTACGGTTTTTTTACCACTTGCTCTGGGCTGGACGTATCCCAACATCTTCTCTCCTATTCATATTATTTTTCTCGAACTCATTATGGCTCCTACTTGTTCTATTGTTTATGAAAATGAACCGTTGGAAAAAAACACAATGAATTTAAAACCAAGATCGTACACTACTTCGTTTTTTAGTTGGAAAGAATTGTCTACAAGCATAGTGCAAGGAGTGGTAATAACTGCCGGGACTTTAGCCGTTTATCAGTATGCCATTGCACAAGACTATAATGAATCCCTCACGAGAACGATGGTTTTTTTGGTTTTGGTAACCGCAAATATTCTGCTAACATTAATTAATCGTTCGTTCTATTATTCAATATTAACTACTTTGAGGTATAAAAATAATTTGGTCTTAGTCATTATAATGGTCACTGTATTCTTGACCGCTTTACTATTATATGTACCACCAATTACTGCTTTTTTTAGATTCGAACAATTAGATCTTAAACAATTGTTACTTCCAATTAGTGTAGGCTGCGTCAGCGTTCTTTGGTACGAATTTGTTAAAATAGCCAAACGTCGCAAATCTGAAAGTGAACAGTAAAGTTGAAATTTGTGTCTTTACACTAATAATTTTGCTATACATGTTTTCTGAAACGTGATTCTCATCACATTTTTAAATAACCTACATCATTATAATTCAGTAAACTAAATAGTAAATTGGCAATAACCTTTCTACTAAAAAGTATGAATAAGAAAATTGTCGCTATTATAGTAGCACACCCCGACGATGAAACTTTATGGGCTGCAGGAATTGTATTGGACAATCCCCAGTGGAAATGTATAATTGTATCCTTATGCCGTAAGCATGATCTCGATAGAGCACCTAAGTTTTACAAAACAGTAGAGGCTTTAAATGCCAACGGGCTTATGGGAAATTTGGACGATGGTCCTGATCAAAAACCGCAAAAAAAAGAAAACGTACAGCAATTATTGCTAAATTTATTGCCTCTCCTCCACTTCGACTTAATAATAACTCACAGTCCTGCAGGCGAATATACCAGACATTTACGTCACGAAGAGGTGAGCAAAGCCGTGCTAGATCTTTGGATACAAAATAAAATAACAGCTACGGAACTTTTGCTATTTGCTTACGAAGACGATAACAAAAAATGTTATCCAAAAGCCATTACTTCCGCAGATCTCTATTTTATACTTCCGGAGAATCTATGGCTGAGAAAATATCAGCTCATTACTACAATCTACGAATTTGCTACAGACAGCTGGGAAGCACGAGTAACCCCTAAAATTGAAGCTTTTTGGAGATTAACGAACAAACAGCAGGCCGTTACATGGCTTGACGAAAAATTAAACATATGAAGGTTTTAGTGCTATACGATTATCCGCCAACTCCAGGTGGACTAGCTACTCAAGGTGATCTGCTCTACAAAGGTTTATTAGCCAACGGCGTAGATGCGCATGCAGCACACATTGAATCGGCCATGGAAAAAGAATGGTACTACAACTGGTTTAAACCAGACGTTGTTGTGGGTACGGGTTATTGGGGAAACACACCTCAACTGGTATTGCATCCGCAAAAGTTTGGCATGCGCGGTATCCCTTGGCTTGTAGCCGATGGATATATTGCCAACTACCAAAAAGTACTAAACGACCTCCCTCTTATCTTGGTTACCTCGCATTGGGTAAAAGAAATGTATGTTCGAGATGGTATTAGCGCAGACAATATTGAAGTATTGCCTGTAGGTTGTGATACCGATAGTTTTAAACCTTTTGCAAAAAACGATGAAAAAATACTAGCGGTACGAAAGGCATTGGGAATTAGCGCAGAGGAACTAATGATTTTGACTATTGGTGGAGACGCCGCTAGTAAAGGAGCAAGAGAAGTAATGGAAGCACTTGCTTTGGCGGGCAAGGAGTTACCGCCCTGGAAATACATTTGCAAAGTTTGGCCACAGCCTAGAACATCATTGCAAAATAATCTCGACTTAAAGCTCGCTGAGCAATTAGGGATCAGTCGGAAAGTTGCTTTTCAAACTAGTATAATCTCAAGAGATTTTGTACCGTATTTAATTAATGCTTGTGACATTTATGCTGCCCCATCCAGGCTTGAAGGTTTTGGAATGCCACAGGTAGAAGCTGGCGCTTGCGAAAAGCCCGTTATTGGTATCAACGCGATGGGAATGTTAGACACC
This sequence comes from Flavobacterium sp. TMP13, assembly GCF_050847115.1. Classification (NCBI taxonomy): domain Bacteria; kingdom Pseudomonadati; phylum Bacteroidota; class Flavobacteriia; order Flavobacteriales; family Flavobacteriaceae; genus Flavobacterium; species Flavobacterium sp. TMP13. The sequence continues at coordinate 2,915,528 of NZ_CP193656.1, read as the reverse complement.
TTAGTGCAAGGAGAAACGTCTCTTTTGGCAGGAATAGGACAAAAAATAGTGGTTAATGAAGTGACGCTTGGTACCGAATCTGGATACGAAGAGAATAGAAGAATTGTATTTGAAAAACCGAGAACCGTAGATTATCGTGCCGATGTGACCGATATAAAAGAGGCTTTAGTACAACTGATGAGTAGCGAAGAATTACGAAATAAAATGGGAAAAGCAGCAAGAAAGAGAGTGATAGAGCATTTTGATTATAGAGTTGTGGCAGCACAATTTGTACGCATCATTAATGAACGCTTAGGAATATATTAAAGTCAAGAAATTATGGATAATAGAAACTGGCAAGAAATTGACAAAGCAAAAAATGCCGCTTTAGAAGTACTCTTGCACAATGCAAAAGGTCCGTTTCACGGTCTGCCAAGAACGGCCGCATGGGGCTATCCCGAACCCTACACTCGAGATTTAATGATTTCGATATTAGGTATAGCTGTTTCTGGAAATGAAAAGTTGACTGTCGCTATGGAAAAAACATTGCAAATCCTTTCTAAAAATCAATCTGAAAGAGGACACATACCTTCGTTTGTTCATGATAGTGGCAACCGAGGCGCGAGCGACACCACACCACTTTTTCTACTCGCCGTTGGTATTTTTAGAAAGTATACTGGCAGAGCCGATTTTCTAGAAGAAGCAGTTCAAAAAGCGCTTAAGTGGATGGAATACCAAAGTCCTTCTGATGAATACCTAATCGCCCAGTTGCCTACCAGTGATTGGCGAGACGAGCAATGGGTTCTCGGATTCGGACTTTTTGTAAACACACTAACTTACAGTTATTTAAAAATGCTTGGTTATGATGAGCGTGCGCAAAAACTACAAAGCGCAATGCAGCATTTTACAATTACAAGCAACTCTAACGACACCCATTTACATGAAGGAATGGTGGTGAAAAAAAAACCGTATTATGCTTTATGGTCGTATAAAATATACAGCAGCGAACGCTTTGATCTTTTGGGAAATAGTATTGCAATACTATCTGGACTAGCTGCTCCCGATCGAGCCGAACATATGATCGCTTGGATTGAAGACCAATGCCATAAAATGATGGAGAATGGAGACCTAGCATTACCTATTGCTCCCAATCTATTTCCGTTTATATTACCTGAAGATTCGGATTGGTTGCCAAGATACGAAACCTTCAATAAACCGGGAGATTATCATAACGGCGGTATTTGGCCTTTTGTTTCTGGTTTTCAAATTGCTGCACTGACGGCCGCAGGAAAGCATAAGTTGGCTAGAGAGAAATTGGATACACTAACCAATCTGGTAAAAATTTCGCACAATAAAGAGTTAGAATATGGTTTTAACGAGTGGTACAAGGCACAAGATGCAATGCCTATGGGACAGGATTGGCAAACGTGGTCGGCTGCAATGTACTTGTACGCTGCGCAATGCGTAGCAGATAAAAAACCGCATTTTTTCGATTTTTAAGTTCATCAGTAATTTGATTATCTTGAGAAATAAATTAATCTGCTTCTTTTATCAGATATTTATTTTTTATTTCTAAATGGCTTGACGCATCAATACAAAAAAAACATAACAGCAAACTCAGGTATTATAATGCCTCTCGAATCGGTAAGCAACAACTGATAAGTAGGAAGTAATATAAAGTCACATAATGGCTGAAGCAATTTTCGCAGGTAAAAAGACAATATTTATTTTCAAAAATACTACGTCCGTTAGTATTTCGATCAATGCAAATTGCTGCAATGATCGCGTGGTTCCTTACATACCTGTTTATGCGTTACTGTGCAGTTACTAAAATCTAGTAGCATTGCTAAAATAAAGAGCTAAAACATTGTGTTACTATATTCATATTTTGTTCGAGCATACTATTTCTCATCTTTTAGCTTTAAAATAAACGCTACAAAGAAAATGTGATTTCTAACTAATCTAAGGAATTTGAAAACAATAGACAAACGCTATCAATATTTTAAGTACACAGAATTTGAGTGCAATTTAGAAACTTCTTAATCTTCATTCGATTAATTTTTAAGATTAATCAATCGACTTATATCGAGCATCTTGATGCCTTTTTCTGTTTTTTCAATTAAACCTTCATTTTTAAAATCAGTTAAAGTACGACTCACCGTTTCTGATGCAGTTCCCGACATCGCAGCAAGATCATTTCGGGTAATTTTAAGACAATCACCGTCTGCATGATGTATTTTAAACAATCTAATAATAGCTTTGGCAATACGCTTTCGTACACTTTGATAGGCCAGTTGTAATAAATGCTCTTCTTTTTCTCTGATGTCTTGACACAGTATACTGATAAATTTTGCTGCAAGATCAGGATATTGGTATAACAGTTCGTCTAACTGTTCTTTTGGCATAAAGCACAACGTGCTATCGTCGATTGCAGTTGCTGTATTCGTGTACGTTTCGGTAGACAACATCACATTAATGTCCAGAAAATCATCGGCTTCAAATATTCCTGTCATTAATTCACGACCATCTTCTGCTAATCTAATCGTTTTAATCTTTCCGCTAATGACCATGTATATGCCTAAAGCTTTGTCGCCTTCATGATGAATGACTTGCTTTTTTTTGTAGTGTCGGCATTTTTGCTGCTCTATAATTTTCTTAAATTCAGTCAAACTTTCGATATTAGAAAGCTGTTGATCTAATTTATCTAGAGCGCTACCATAAAACGCATTTTGCACATCTTTCTTTTTTAGGCGGCTTTCGATAGCATTTAGAAGCTCTAAGTCATCAAAAGGCTTGGTGAGGTAATCATCTGCTCCCATATCCATTCCTCTCCTTACATCCATTCTATCGGCTTTCGCTGTTATAAATATAAATGGAATGGTACTGGTTTCTAAATGTTTTTTAAGCACATATAGAACACCATAACCATCCAGTTCTGCCATCATAATGTCACATAGAATAATGTCGGGTATGATTTTTAAAGCTAATTCAATTCCAGCCTTTCCATTAGCTGCCTCAGACACAGTGTACTTTGCTAATTCTAAAATTTCAACAATGTTGTCACGAACAGTATTATTATCTTCAATTACTAAAACTTTGCTCATTGCATGGGAAATAAAAGAGTGAATACTGTACCCTGATGTGGCGTACTCTTAAAGGAAATTGTTCCATTCATTAAGCTGGTATAACGGGCTACAATAGTAAGTCCTAAACCCGTACCAGATACATTCCCTGCATTTTGTGCTCTAAAGAAAGGTTCAAATAAATGCTTCTGATCTTGCTCGGGAATTCCGATGCCATCGTCTTTTATACTAATGATGCATTGGCTTTCATCAATGCTTGTTTTAAATTCAATTACAGTACATTCTTCTGAATATTTTATGGCATTTACAATCAAATTTATAATACTGTTTTTAATGAGATTTTTATCTAGACTAACTGTTACACTAGCTCCGTAATGACTGTACTTTATAAATTGTCCTTGTTTTACAAGAAGTTGCAGTTCTTCCGCAATCTCTGTTCCCAATTCTACAAGATTGAAAATAGTATAAACTGGTTTTACATTATTGATGCCCTTCTTTTCGGTATATAAAAAATCATTTAAAATGGAGGTGAGATTGCTTACCGCGCATTTAATTTTTTTTACATGTTTTTCTATATTAGGATTGCTGTACTCTTGCGCATACTTACTGATCAAAGATGCCGACAACTGTATGTTACTTAATGGCGTTCTAAATTCATGCGAAGCCATCGATAAAAATTGGCTTTTTAACTTATTAAGTTGTTTCTCTTTTACTAGCGATTGACTAATTTTTTCTTTTGCCAGCTGCAAATCGGCAATTGTACTGTTTAGCGATTCCGTTCGATCCTCAACCAATTCTTCCAGATGAGACGCATATTGCTGCAGGCGGTCTTCCGCTTCTTTTTGCTGACTTAAATCGTGTATAAATCCGCAGTATATGCTTCTGTCTAAAAACTGTACTTCACTCACTTCCAAATGCAACGGAAACAAATTGCCGTTTTTACGAACACCAATCGATTGCCGTCCAGTACCTATACTAGATTTAAAGCTTTTGTTATAACTGTTAATATACATATGGGACTCTTTTTTACAAGAGGAAGGAATTAATATCGAGATATTTTTACCGATCAATTGCTGCTCTAAATAACCAAATAAGGCACAAGCTGATGGATTGATCGATTCAATGGTACCATACTCATCAATCGTTAAAATACCATCAATAGCATTTTGTATTACGGCTTTAAGTAAGGCACTATTCTCCATGCGCGTTGCAATGATCGTATAGCAATCACCATAACAAATATACCAAATTAAATTTCAAATAATAATTTAACTCATTTAAAAACAATACAATAGAAACAAAAAATAAATACTTTTCTTACTTAAAAGTATCATAAAACTCTAATTTTTATACAGCATTTTACAATTTTTACTACTTATTCAATCCATTTAAATTTGAGGTATCAATATTAAACTATCAGCAAAGTGTAAATAAACTGATGCGGAACATTTTTATAAGTGACCTGAATCATTTCGTGACTTTAGCTTATACAGCAACTTTGTTTAAAACATAAAATAACTTAAAACCAATACAATGAAAACAAAAAAAAAATTAACACTGGTAGCACTACTTACCCTTGGTTTTATTGCAAATGCACAAATCGAAAAAGGTAATGTGCTTATTGGAGGTAATCTTGCCAATATTAGTTTAGGACTAAATGATCCGAATGTCATAAGTATCGACATCAGCCCAAAAGTGGCCTGGTTTATTAAAGACAATATTGCATTGGGAGGTTATTTAAACTTTGGTATTGAAACGGCAAAACATTCGAATACCACTACCAATTACGGAATTGGCGCATTGGGCCGCTATTATGCAGGAGCTGAAGGAGAACTGGTAAAACACAGTCGGTTTTTTGCAGAAGCGACCGTAGGTCTAGGTGGTGTAAATGTGAGTGATGCTGATAATACTAACGGACTAAATTTAAGTGTCGGCCCAGGTTTCTCCTATTTTATAACACCAAATATTGGCTTAGAAGCCTTGCTGAAATACAATGGATTGGTGGGTTTTGGAAGCACTCCCTATCAAAATAACTTAAATCTTTCTTTTGGTTTTCAAATTTATTTACCGGGTCGTAAAAGCATGAACAAAGTAAAAAACGATTTTGACTGAAGTGTTTCAGTAGGTATTTTTAATGTATTGCAAAGCACAACCGAAATGAAAAGTAATAAAGAATTGCATAAAGATGTAAAAGTGTCTTAAAATGGGAGCCTATTCTTTTTAATGCAAACATTGCTGTAACGGATCTAGAAGGAATGATTACTCTTTTGGGAACAGTTGGATAGTTAGATCAGGAAGGAAAAAGCAGAAGAAGCGGTAAAATTTGTAACGTCGTGTAAAAGCAGTGGTACCAAATATTGAAGGCTGTTTTGAGAGTATTGATAAAAAAAACGATACTGAAATTGCTGCGGAAATTCGGCACGCATTCAAATGGCACTGGGACATTCCCGATGAAAATATAAAACTACACGCTAAAAATGGCTGCTTAATAGTAACGAGCGAAATTGAATGGAACAAACAAAAACAAGCTGCAAAATTAACTGTTAGTAATTTTTTAGGTGTAAAAGAAATTGCAAACAACATTACTATTTTACAAAAGCTAAAGAAAGCTGCCTGTACCATTAAAAATATAGAACGGGCACTCTGGCGGAACGTGACCATTGATCATAATGATATTACGATAACGGTTGCTCCTGCCAATAAGATCACGTTAATTGATATGTTCGATTCTTTGCACCAAAAAGAAGAACCAACTCGAATTGCATGGAGCACTCCAGGAGTTTTAAAAGTAGACAATCAATTAACTGTCGATACAGATATAGTTTCATCTAAATAAATTTTAAATAAAAAAAACCTACTTTCGTACGAAACTACTACCATGAAAAACAGCATAATCTACATTCTATTTGTCTTAACCGCTACATTAGTGTTACTAAATCGCTACACGCCTCTTTACATTAATAATTCGGTGCTCCATTTTATCGTATTATTTATTGCCGCAAGTTCTTTTGTCATAATTGTGGGCCACTTGTTAGGAAAACTTAAAAGCAACAAATCAATTCTACTTACTTTTTTAATCATCGGAATTCTTTGTTTTGGAAAAGCTTTTTTTACTTGGGAAGGCGACTGGAAAACACAAACTGTTGTTTATAAGAATATGCAAAATGGAAACAATACTATTGAGCAGCAACTTAAAGCTAGTAGGTTCGCTTTCGGATATAGAAAACGCATCATCGAACGCTTAAAAGTAATGCCTCTTATTGATTGGACAACTGATATTGACACTTCAAACCTTGATCAAACAAAATGGCAAAAAGTAGACCTCAACATTAATGAAATGAACTTACCGCAGTCCAACTTTGAATAAAAAATGAGAGAAAAAAGCAAACAAAAAAGCTAAAAAATTAAATTTAAAAGAAGAACTAATTACGGAAACAGATGAGCTGTAAAAGCTTATATTCAGCAACTGCGTTTTACCTGTAAAAAAATTTGGAGTTGTAAATACAGGCAGCTCGTCTAGCACAGCTAGTAAATCAAAGTAAATGTTACAAGCCCCATTATTGTAACCACTTTCTTGAGTTTTAGCTGATACAACTACAAAACGGTAAGTGATGAGGTTTTAAAGTTATTCTCTTCAATTATATTGGCGAAATTACGGCGCTTAAAAAAACAATTCAACTTTTGCGTTACGAGCTAAAGTTCTTGGTACTATCAAAAACATTCATTCTTATACTAAACGTACTTCCAAAACCGAGCTCACTTTCTAAAGCAATTTTTCCATTTTGTGCTTCGATAAACTCTTTACTAATTGCCAGTCCCAAACCAGTACCTGATTTGCTGCTACCAGGAATTTGAAAATATTTATCAAAAACTTTATTCTTATATCTTGAGTCGATTCCTTTGCCGTTATCAATTACTTCAAACACAATTTGCTCTACATCTCTTTTGACACGAATTATAATTTTGCTCTGCTCTGAAGAATAAGCGATTGCATTGGTTAAAAAATTTATTAAAACCCAAGCTGTTTTTTCGCTGTCAGCTATGATCTCTGGTAAATCTTCTTCAGCGTCGACAGAAATTTCAATATTTTTGTTTTCGGATTGCATTTTTACAGCTTCTACTGCTTGATACACAATTTTGTACGGACTTGTTTTTTCTATTTGCAATTGAATTTTTCCCGTTTCCAGTTGAGAAAGATCCAGCAATTCGCCTGTTATTTTCAAAAGGCGCTGGCTGTCTTCTTTTATACTTTCCATCAGTTGTTTTTGATCGTCATTAATGCTTCCAGTTTCTGCTCGTTCTAGCAATTGCAAACTAAATTTAATAGAAGCAATTGGTGTTTTTAGCTCATGCGAAACTGTCGCTATAAAATTCGTTTTCGCAAAATCCAATTCTTTAAATACAGTTATATTTCTAAGAATAATTACATCGCCAATAGCAATAACTTTATCTTCTCCAGTAGGTATTATGGTAATTTCTACTACTTCTTTTTCAAAATAACTTTCTTTGCCATCTGCGAAGATCTTCATCGGTTCCGACTTTGTAGTTTGATTTACATCAATCAAGCACTTGATCAAATCGTTTTTTTCTGCTAAAGAATTAGCCAATTTACCAATTACTTCTTCCTTCTTTAAACCAACAATTTTTAAGGTTTCATCGTTGGCAAATAATATAATATTTTCGCTGTCCAGACCAATTATTGGATCGTGCATTTTATTGATTAACGTTTCCAGTCGCTTTTTCTCAAATGATAATTTGTACAAATTGCTGCTGTGGTATTCTTGTAGCTTTTCGGCCATCGTATTAAAAGAGCGCGCCAAATCGCCATACTCATTATGACTTAAAAAATGAACACGTTCTGAATAGTTTTTATTTGCAATTTCTTGAATACTTGCCGTCAATTCCTTAATCGGATTGGCGATGTTGTTTGGTAAATTAACCAACAAGTTAAATGCTATTAAAAAACACAAGCTTCCTAAAATCATAATCGAAAAGCTAGTATTTTCTGCAGTCTGCTTGGCCACATCACTTTTTAACTTAATCGCGTTCATGTTGTGTTTCATAATCTCAAAAATGTTCTGATGAATATGAGACTGCAAACTATCGGTAACTTTATTTTCTTTTAATAACTTAAAATTAGATAGCAGTGTGTAAGTCGCTTTGTTTTCGCCAACTTCAGTAATGTTTTTTAATTGTTTGTTTAAATTTTTTTCGAAAAGAGTAATAGATTTAATTTCATCATCTTCATAAATGTCCAAAGCCAACAGCATATTTCGCGTATATTCTAAAGAATCGTAATTAGCGTTTAGAATGTTTTGAGTGTCTTTTTTAATTGAATTGATACAATAAACGCTCACAATTGAAAGGACAATTATCAGCACAAATAGCAAACCTACACCCAGATTTAATTTGGTTTTAATTCTCATTAGGATAAAATGATAAGGTCAACTTTTGAAGATGACAATTTGTTTAATAATTTATTGAAAATAGTGGTTGACAAAATTACCTTAAATAAATTTAAATGTGGTTTTCCGATGCAAACCGTGGTAATTTGTTTTTGCTCCACTAACTCTAAAATGGCCTCTGTAATTTTACTTTCTTTTTTCTTGATGACTTCGGCACCCAACTGTGTAGCCAATTTAAAATTATTAATTAAATGGCGCTGTTTGTCCAACGGAATTTTGGTATTACTTTCCTTTGGCGTTTCCACATACAAAACGAACCAAACACTGTTATAATAACTCGCCAGTCTTGCCGTTTTTCTGATAACTATTTTTGCGGTTTTATCGTTACTGCTAATGCAGGCCAACAGTTTTTCATGTCGCGCATTGGGGTTCTTAGGTACTTCATTTTCTACTTTTCGAAAAACTTGACTAGCCACTTCTTTTAAAGCTAGCTCTCTTAATTGTAATATTTGATCTGCCTTAAAAAAATTATTGAGCGCGCGCTGAATTTTATCTTCAGTATAAATTTTACCTTCCTTTAATCGATTGATCAGTTCTTCGGAAGTTAAGTCAATATTTACAACCTCATCTGCCAAACGCAATACATTATCAGGAATTCGCTCTTTAACATCAATACCTGTAATGCGTTTTACATCTTCATTTAAACTCTCAATATGTTGAATATTTACTGCCGAAATCACATTAATTCCCGCATCTAAAATCTCTAAAACATCTTGCCATCGTTTTTCATTCTTACTTCCTTCAATATTGGTGTGTGCCAGTTCATCTACAATAACCACTTCAGGACGCAAATTAATAATGGCTTGAACATCCATCTCCTCGAGATTTTTGCCTTTATAAAAAATAGAACGACGCGGAATAACGGGTAAACCGTTTACTAGTTCATGTGTTTCTTTGCGGTTGTGCGTTTCAATATAACCAATCTTAACATCAATTCCTTTTTTTAATAAGGTCTGTGTTTCTTGCAGCATGCGATACGTTTTACCGACACCAGCGCTCATACCGATGTAAATTTTAAATTTACCTCTGCGAGATTTCTGAATTAAGTCTAGAAAATGTTGCGCGTTGTTTTGTTTTTCTTGATCCATTTATGCTGAATTTGTTTCAGAGCCAATTTATGTACTACTATAGCAATTATTGTTTTGCGAAATTAATTTGTATTTAATAATTCAGGCTTTTTAATAAATTTTTTGACTCTAAAAAGTACCTTTGCTGCATCATTTCAATTTATCCAATTCTGTATTTAAAAACATCATATTTATTTGTTTTGGTCCCAAAATCCCTATTATTCTGGTTCTGGAATATTCAAGAACTAACGAATCAATTCGATTTACATTTATATTTCTAGTTTTTGCAATTCTTGGGACTTGTATCATTGCATCTTCAATTGAAATGTCACAATCTAATTTATTTTGAGATTTTGTAAGTGCATTATGTTGTATCTTTTGTGTCGTTCTGTTTAGTAAAGCAGCCTTTATTCTAGAATCTACTTCTTCTAATGAGTCTGTCTTAACTAAGTAAATAGTATTATTTTCTAAGTTAACTGATCTACAATCACTTAAAGATGGATGTTTCCAAAAATATATGTCTTGATTAAAGTTTGAATTATCGGCAATTTGCTTAGCTGATTTTCCTTCTTGTAAAACTACTGTGTCTAGTTTTTGATCTGAATTAAATGCATCAAATACCGAAAGTATAAATGGATATCGAATTCCAAATAAAATTCCGATAAAAAACGTACAAACTACTATGAGAATTATTTTTTTCATTTCAGTTTCATTTTAGTTTTTTAGAAGAATACAAAAATTTAAGTAGCAACTAATCAAAACTATTAAAGACACAAAATCATCTATCAATTTAAATAGAAAACTTTGTGTCCTTAAATAGTTAAAATCTTAAAATTTTATAGCCAACGAAGTAACTACTGATAAACTATTGTCAGACGTTTCAGCTGTATTTTTTGCGAATACTGCATCTCTGCTACTGTAATTTTTAATTTCCGTTCTCCAAACTAAGTTGGGTGTAATTTTATAATCAGCATTCACCGAAACACCATAAGTTTCAAATCCATTTGGCGTTCCTGAGGCTATTATTACTCCACTTTTATCTTGATAATATTCACCTCTTATTGCAAAATTCAATTTTTCAGTTGCCATCAATTGTGCCATTACGGATACGCCATACCACTTATTGTACTTATCGCTTTCCGGTGCTTCTTGTTCCCAACCCATATCAAAACCTGCTAAAAATTTCACTTTTGTTGTCACTTCAAAAGCAGCATAAAGGTCATGGAAATAACGTTTTTGACGGACATTGTCTGGCTTGTCATTTCCTATAAAGGAACTGCTGTTCAATGAGAATTGTGCTGATGGTCTGTAAACAATTTGATGACCAAAACCTGGTGTTGTATTGCCATCAACACGCTGTATGCGTTGCCATCCGTTTAAATACAACCCTGTTAATTCCCATTGTCCGCTTGGAGAAATGTACGTTATTTTGGCTCCAGCTTCAAAATAGGGAGAATTTTCGGCCATGATACTTCTTGTCAAGGTGAAGCAATCTGCTCCAACAGCACTTTCATAACCAATATGCGAAGGTAAGATTCCAGCTGATATCCAAAGATTTTGATTCTTAGTCACTTTAAATCCTACGTTTGCTTCATAAATATTTTTAAAAACACCTGGTTCAGCTGCATAATTTGCGTTCATGTACGATCCTGCTGCCAAAGCTAAATTGGCACGTACATTTTCAGTTTCATAGCTTGCTTTTACAAATCCTAAGTTTAAACTAACCTCATTGTTGCGGCTGTGACTGTAAATAAATCCTGGACGCATATTATTGTCTGGATTATTAGCATCATATTGAATATAAGTTTCTGCATAACCAGAAAACGTTAATGGCTTTTTTTCTACTTCCTGTGCAAATGCTGCACCTGAAAAAGCGAGTGATAATGCAGCTGTTATTATTTTTGTATTCATTTTGATAGTAGTTAATGTTTATTCAAAAAGGGAGGTAGTGGTCAACCTCCCAAATTTTTCTACAAGTTATTTAAGTTGATCTAGGGCAATATTTAATTTTAAAACATTCACTTTTGTAGGTCCAAATACACCTAGGAAAGGCTGTTCTGTATTCGAATCGATTAACGAATTCAATTTTTCTTCGCTTACATTTCTCGCTTTTTGAACTCTTGCAATTTGTACTTTTGCGCTGGTAACAGATATATTCGGATCCAAACCACTTCCGCTTGCCGTCACTAAATCAACTGGTATTTGTGATTTTTGTACTGTTGGATTTTTAAGGAGGAACGTATCAATTCGGCCTTGAACTACCGCCAAATATTCGTCATTAGAAGCTCCTTTGTTACTTGCTCCCGATCCAGCAGCGTTGTAATCAACAGCAGACGGTCTTCCCCAAAAAAACTTGTCATCCGTAAAGCTTTGACCAATGTTCGCATATCCTTTATTCTGATTGTAAGATACCACGTCACCTTTACCATTGTTTGGTGCTAACTGAGCAATTGCCCAAACTGATAGTGGATAAATCACCATGAAAAGCACTAGTAACACGATGGTCATTCTAATACCTTTTATTAAATTATTTTTCATAATTTCTATTTATTTTATCCTTACCTCTGACCCCTCTCCAAAGGAGAGGGCAAGCAGAGCTTGGAATTTGTTTGTTTTTATATTTGCATTAAAATCTTAATCGTAAAATTTAAATTGCCTATTCTTTTCTCTTTCGTCGTTCTCCTATTTTAATGTGTGCCTTATTTTCCTGCAATCATCTCCCTCCCCTTTGGGGAGGGTTGGGGTGGGGATTACATAAACAACGCAACTACAATATCAATCACTTTGATACCAATAAAAGGAACTATAATTCCACCTACACCAAAAAGTAACAGGTTTCTTCTCAATAAAGCACTTGCACCAATTGGTTTGTAACTCACTCCTTTTAAAGCGAGTGGAATCAAGAACGGAATAATAATCGCGTTGAAGATTACTGCTGAAAGAATCGCGCTTTCTGGACTGTGTAAATTCATAATATTTAAACCTTGAAGCGCAGGAATGGCTGTGATGAACAAGGCAGGAATGATGGCAAAATATTTAGCAACATCGTTCGCGATACTAAACGTGGTAAGCGTTCCGCGAGTCATTAATAATTGTTTTCCAATTTCAACAATCTCTATTAACTTGGTTGGATCATTGTCTAAATCGACCATGTTTCCAGCTTCTTTTGCAGCTTGCGTTCCGCTGTTCATTGCTACACCAACATCTGCTTGCGCCAAGGCCGGTGCGTCATTCGTACCATCTCCCATCATGGCAACCAAACGACCTGCCATTTGTTCTTGCTTGATGTAGTTCATTTTATCCTCAGGTTTGGCTTCGGCAATAAAGTCATCAACGCCTGCTTTTTCAGCTATAAATTTGGCAGTCAATGGGTTGTCACCAGTCACCATTACGGTTTTGATACCCATTTTGCGAAGGCGTTCAAAACGTTCAAACATTCCCGCTTTAATAATATCTTGCAGTTCGATGACTCCCAATGCCACTTCGTTTTCAGAAACTACTAAAGGAGTTCCACCATTTTCAGCAATAGTCGTCACTTGCTTTAATAATTCTGCTGGAAAAGGATTTCCTGCATTTATAACGATGTTTTTTATAGCATCTGTAGCTCCTTTTCTAATTCGCGTGTTGTCAAAATTGATTCCCGAACTTCTCGTTTCGGCTGTAAACTTTATAAATTGTGCATTATTTACTTGAAAGCTAAGAGGATCTATTTTTGCTAATTCAACGATAGACTTCCCTTCTGGTGTTTCATCAGACATAGAGCTTAAAACCGCAGCTTTAATTAGTTGTGCTTCTGAAATTCCAGGAGCTGGATAAAAATGAGTTGCTTTTCTATTACCAATAGTAATGGTTCCCGTTTTATCCAATAACAATACATCAATGTCTCCAGCTGTTTCAACTGCTCTACCACTTTTCGTAATTACATTGGCTCTCAAAGCCCTGTCCATTCCTGCAATTCCAATGGCGGATAATAATCCTCCAATGGTCGTTGGAATCAAACAAACAAATAAGGCAATAAAAGAAGCTATTGTAATGTTAACATTCGAATAATCAGCAAATGGTTTTAAGGTCACACAAACAATTATAAATACTAAAGTAAATCCAGCAAGTAATATGGTTAAGGCAATTTCGTTTGGTGTTTTTTGGCGTGAAGCACCTTCTACCAAAGCAATCATTTTATCTAAAAAACTTTCGCCTGGTTCATTTGTAACTTCAACTACAATTCGGTCTGACAATACTTTTGTACCACCGGTAACCGAACTTTTGTCTCCACCTGATTCTCTGATTACTGGTGCTGATTCCCCTGTAATTGCGCTTTCATCTATAGTTGCTAAACCTTCTACAATTTCTCCATCAGTTGGAATCGTGTCACCAGCTTCGCAAACAAATAAATCTCCTTTTTTGAGTTGAGATGAAGAAACTTGCGCTCCACTTTTTAAAGTTGCAGGTGTTTCTTCTCTCGTTTTTCTCAAACTGTCCGCTTGTGCTTTTCCTCTTGCTTCGGCAATGGCTTCGGCAAAATTAGCAAACAGCAGCGTAAATAATAATACGATGAATACAACAAAATTATACCCAAAACTACCTTGTGACGTTTCGCCTGTCAATGTCCAAATAGAGACAAACAGCATCACGATTGTTCCGATCTCTACCGTAAACATTACGGGATTTTTAAACATTAATTTCGGATTCAATTTCACAAAAGACTGCAGCAAAGCTGGCTTCATAATGTCTTTTTGAAATAATGATTGATCTTTATTCATTTTAGATTCTTTTTAGTAAATGGTAAAATATTCAGCTATCGGTCCTAAAGCTAGTACTGGGAAGAAAGCTAATGCAGCTATAATTATAATCACAGTCAAGGTTACTAAACCAAAGGTTGCTGTATCCGTTTTTAACGTTCCATCGCCTTCTGGTATAAATTTCTTTGCTGCTAATAATCCAGCAATAGCTACAGGTCCTATGATTGGAAGGAAACGTGCAAGAATCAATACTATTCCTGTCGAAATATTCCACCAAACCGTATTGTCTCCTAAACCTTCAAATCCACTTCCATTATTTGCTGATGCCGACGTAAATTCATATAACATTTCGCTAAGACCATGATATCCAGGATTATTTAAGGTTGCTGTTCCATATTCTGGCATTGCAGCTGTTAATGCAGTACCAACTAATATTAAAAAAGGGTGCAGCAAGGCGATAATCATCGCTATTTTCATTTCTCGAGCTTCGACCTTCTTACCAAAAAATTCGGGTGTTCTTCCTACCATTAGTCCACTAATGAAAACAGCCAAAATGATAAAGATGAAAAAGTTCAGAATTCCAACGCCAACACCTCCATAGAAACTGTTAATCATCATGGCAAGCAATTCGTTCATACCCGAAAGTGGCATCGTACTATCGTGCATGGAGTTTACAGATCCAGTTGAAATTACCGTAGTAGCAATACTCCAATAACCCGTTGCTGCTGCACCAATTCTTGTTTCTTTGCCTTCCATCGCGCCAAGCGAAGTATCAATTCCCATTTTCTCGATCATTGGGTTTCCGTGCATTTCTCCTATAATATTAGGAATGGCTAATGCCAAGAATCCAATGGTCATTACCCCGAAGATCATCCAAGAGAATTTTTTTCTTTTAATAAAATATCCAAACGCAAATATCATTGCAAAAGGAATAATCATTTGAGCCCACATCTCTAACATATTAGTGAAGTAAGTCGGATTCTCTAGAGGATGCGCACCGTTTGTACCAAAAAATCCTCCACCGTTTGTACCAATATGTTTTATGGCAACAAATCCAGCTGCAGGTCCGCGAGAAACCTCTTGTACATCTCCTTGTAGTGTAGTAATGCTGTCTTTTCCTTCAAATGTCATTGGTGTACCTTGGAATGCCAAAAGAGCCGCTACAACTAGAGAAAGTGGTAACAAGATGCGCGTGCAAGATTTCATGAAGTACGTGTAAAAGTTACCTAACTCAGTAGTTGTTTTATCTCGAAAAGCTCTAAATACAACCACTGCCGCGGCCATTCCTGTTGCTGCACTTACGAATTGTAAGAACATCAAATAAAACTGACCTAAATAACTAATTCCTGTCTCGCCCGAATAATGCTGCAAATTGCAGTTTACAACAAAAGAAATCACTGTATTAAAAGCTAAATCTGCGGACATACTTGGATTTCCATCCGGATTCAACGGTAAACTTCCCATAGTCATCATGATAATCATTCCCAACACAAACCATATAATGTTTATGGTTAGTAAAGCTTTCATGTGTTGCTTCCAGTTCATTTCTACAGCTGGATTGACACCACTCAATTTGAAAAATAACTTTTCAAGCGGATTAAATATAAAATCCAGCCACGTTTTCTCCATTCCGTAAACCTTGGAAATATATTTTCCTAACGGAATAGCGAGGGCTAAAGTCAGCAAGAACATTGCTACAATTCCTAATATTTCTGTATTCATTTTTTTGTATTAAGGGTTTATTAATTCTTTTTGTTTTAGAATTTTTCAGGTTTTAGCAGTACGTAGCAGATGTAGATAAATACTGCAATTGCTATTATAAAAAGTGCGGTCATAATTTGTTAGTTTTCTAATAAGGTTTTTAAATATCCTTGTTTTGATTCTTTCGAAAGAAGACTCAAATGCTTCTTTAAACTTGCAGGATTTTCTTGAGTACTCAATTCAGTAAAAAATTCATTCTCGATTGCATTTCGAGTATATTGATTGCCACTTTCATATAGCATATTAATTACTCTGATAACTTCTTTCGCTGATTCAGCTTCTTCTTCATCCGTCGAATCCATTTTCTCGTTACAAAATCTAGCGACGCTTTTTAAAAGTGCATATTGATTAATGGTCTCATCGTTTGTAGATGGAAAATCAAACCAGTTTTTTGAATCGGGAATCCATTGCTGGATGGCCTCGTAGATTTTTGTTTTCATTTTTAGATGTTGTCAAAAAAATTAATAGCGCTGTAGAGCAACCAAAAACATAATAAACCGAGTACGAAGAGCATAATTGTTAGCATAACAAATTGATTTAAAGGTTAATAAAATTTAGATTTTAGATTTAAACGGAGGCAAAAAGGTTATCATACGTTTAAAGAATGAGCTGTCTGTTGTACTCCAATTTTAAATTTTGAGGAAAAAGATTGGAAATAGTACAGTTTTTTAATTTCATAAAGGAACAGAGCGAATAGAGATAAACATTGGCGATCATTCCCTTTGTTTCTGTGCTGCCGTTAATAAATAAACGTTCGGCTAGGTTTAAGCAATTTTTGGCGCGTACTACATTTCCAGCAATTAGCGCTTTTTTAGTAATTTCAGCAAAACGTTCAGCGCGATTGTATAGGCTATTGACTTTATTTTTCATTAGAATTCTATTTTGTTTGTTTGCCTTATGCCAAAATATGTTCCAATAAGTATCGATCTTCGTAAAGTGCTGCTGCTGTTTACTTTAAATGTTATCTATAAAAAAAAGGCATAAAAAAAGCCTATCATAATGATAGGCTTTTATTGAAATGATAGGTTTTTACTGAATGCTGTATTCTTCTAATTTTCGATATAAAGTTGCAATTCCAATTTCTAGCAAACGTGCGGTTTCTGCTTTATTTCCTTTCGTGTAATTTAAAACTTTTTGAATATGAAGCTTCTCTATACTTTGCATTGAAAAGGCAGACATCGTTTTGGTGGATTTCTCGCTCTGATGTTGCATTTCATAAGGCAGGACATCGGCAGTCAAAACAGCATCATTGCTTAAGATAATCGAACGCTCAATAATATTCTTTAATTCTCGAATGTTTCCCGGCCAGGAATAATTTTCTAATTTTTGAAGAAATTCATCTGAAATTACTAAGCTTTTTTTATTCATTTTTTCAGAAAACTGATTTACAAATGAAATTGTTAATGGCGCAATATCTTTCAGTCTTTCTCTCAGCGGTGGGATGTTAATTTCGAAAATATTCAATCGAAAATACAAGTCAGAACGAAAACGATGTTCTTCACTTTCAATTTTCAAATTACGATTGGTGGCGGCAATTAATCGGAAATTTGATTTTTTAGGACAAGTATCACCAATAGGAATGTACTCGCTGGTTTCTAAAACGCGTAACAATTTAGCTTGCAATTCAATTGGCATTTCTCCAATTTCATCCAAAAATAAAGTACCGCCATTGGCCTCTTCTATAAAACCTTTTTTATCCTTTACAGCTCCTGTAAACGCACCTTGCTTGTGTCCAAAAAGTTCGCTTTCAAGAATTGCGGCACTAAAAGTACTGCAGTTTAGCGCTACAAAAGATTTTCCTGTACGATTGCTATTTTCGTGAATTGCTTGCGCAAAAACTTCTTTTCCTGTACCCGTTTCTCCAGTTAATAAAACGGTTGAATCGGTTTTGGCTACTTTTTTTGCCAAATCAATGACTTGCAATAACGCTTTTGATTTTCCGATAATAGCTTCAAAAGAATACTTGTCTTTAATTCGTTTCTCGAGAGAAGACACTTTTTGAGTCAAGTCTACTTTTTCGATGGCGCGATACAATAGCGGAATAATCTTATTGTTGTCGTCGCCCTTAGTAATATAATCAAAAGCACCGTTTTTGATGGCTTGAACGCCGTCTGGAATATTTCCGTAAGCCGTTAGCAAAATTATTTCAGTGTAAGGACTGTGTTCTTTTATTTTTTTAGAAAGTGCAACGCCATTGCCATCTGGTAATTTTACATCACAAAAAACTACATCAATTTCAGTTTGTTCTAATTTTTTTAAAGCCGACTTGCAGTCTGCCTCCTGAAAAACTTCGAATCCTTCTAAAGTTATAATTCGAGCCATAAGGCTTCTTAATTTTTCTTCGTCGTCTATAATTAAAACTTTTCTCAAAATAGTGCTGTTTATATAAATGCAAATTTAGGTTTATTACCGTTTGCTCCGATAGTTTTTTATGAAACAAAAAAGCCTTCAAAATAGAATACTTTTGAAGGCTTTAAAAATATAATCCTGTAGTATTCTAGAAGCTGTTAAATTTTAGCAAATCAATCTTTAAACCTGTAAATTGTATTTGAAGTTTATTTTTCAATACTTCATATTCGGCCATAAGCAATTGGTTTTTTATTGTAGAATATAAAATAGCTTCTATTTTTCCGTTATCAAATTTGGCCTGTGTCGTGGCTAACGAAGCTCTTGCGTAGCGCTGCTTTTCGACTAATTTCTGCTGAAGTTTTAGATAATTTTGAGTATTTTGTTCTTCTAGAACAATTTGTTTTTCTAAGTCTTCTTCCTCTTGCTGAATAAATTGCTTCGTTTTTTCACGCTCTATTTTAGCTGCGCTAATCTTTTTAGTAGTGCGAAATCCATTAAAAACAGGAACAGCCAACTGTAATCCTGCTTGCTGACTTTTATTGTCTTGCAACTGACTAAAAAAAACAGGAGCATTCGGATCTTCCAATTTTAAATTTTTATAGTAAAAAGTAGCATACCCATAAAAGGCAGATACTATCGGTAAATTTGCAGCTCGTTCTAGATTTATCGTTTTTAAACTATTTGCAAATTGAAGTTCTGCTCTTTTTACTTTTGGATTGTAAAGCGTAGTTTGATCTTTTCCTGATAAAACCTCAGGTTCCAATTCAATTTGATCTATTGCAACGTCATTGAAATTTAACAACTGAAATAACTGTATTTTTTGAATTCCGTACAATTGTTCGGTTTGCATGTTCCGAATTTCATCTTCAGAAAAACTTAATTGCATGTCGTATAAGTCGCTTTGCGGTTTGCTACCAATATTTACTTCTTTGGTTATTCGCTCTAAGTTGAATTCACTTTGTTTGAATTGCGCTTTCTGAATTTTTACTAATTCTTGGGTGTAAAGCGATTGGTAATAACTTTCTAAAATCTGAAGTTTATACTCATTTTCGATCACTGCTGCATCTGCTTTCGCCAACTCAATATTTATTTTATCTTTTTGAGCATTTGCAAAAGCACTAAAATCAATTAGATTCATTTTTGCATTCAAATAAAAATTATCATTTTGAATGTTAGAACTCACTCTCCCGTTGGTAGAAGGATCGATCGTAGAACCAAAATTATAACTTTGATCTCCATACAAAGTAACAGCGGGCAACATTCGGTTTAAAACGGAGTTTTGTAATTTTTCAGTGCGCTTTATTTCTAATTGTCTTATTTTAATTTCGATGTTATTTTGTAAACCTACCGAAATACATTTGGTAACCGACCAAGAATTTTCTTGACCATTTACTACTGCTGTAAAAGCAACAAAAAGGACCGTTAAAAAGAGTTTATTATTCATATTTAAGGTATTTTAAAACGTCAACTTTGGTCGCTTGATACGCTCTTGAAAGCACTACTAATAGCGTTAAAGACAGTAATGCAGCAAATCCAATTATAAATGGAAAAATAGAAATTTCAATTCTGTAAGCAAAATTTTCTAGCCATCTATTAAGTAAATAATATATTGGAAACAAGGCGATTAAAAAACCTATTATGCAGTACAAAATATATTGTTTAGACAGTTCGATCAATAAAAAATTTGTTCCGGCTCCAAGGGTTTTTCTGATTGCAATTTCTTTCATTCGTCTTTGAATGGAATACGAGGCCAACGCGAACAATCCGAAAAGAGCAATTAGAATTACCACGACATTTAACAGTGAAAATAGATTTTTTTGCTTGACATACGACTCATAGCTCCTGGCATATTGTTTATTAATAAAATCATATTTAAAAGGATACTCAGTATCCAGTTTCGCCCATAATTTTTCAATATCTGCAACAGTATTTTCAATATTATCGGATTTTAATTTCACAAAAACGGTACCTATATTCTGTGCAATATCAACAGTTTTAAAATGATAAAAATACATGCCAGAGACATCAACTTCGGGACTCAACAGGTTAAAATCTTTAACAACTCCTATAATTTTTAATTTTCGTTGTTTGATGATTAATTCTTTTCCTATCGGTTCTTTCATGTTCATCAATTTTTGTGCTTTTTCATTAATCACCACAGAATTAATAGTATCCGAGGCATATTTTTGGTTAAGAGACCTTCCTTGAACTACTTCTATTTTCATCATTTCGAACAGACCAAAATCAACTGCAATTGTTCGTTCTTTAAAAAGTTCACCATTATACAATACGCCGCCTAATGAGTTATCAAAACCGTCAAATGAAAGCAAGCCTGTAGAAACCTGATCAACACCTTTTATTTTAGAGAGTTCTTGTTTAATTGTACTGTATTTCTTGTAGATATTTTGTCCAACGTTTGCAACCTCATAATCTGATTTAGGAAAATTTAAATTAATTGCAATCACTTGATCTCCTTTAAAACCTAAATCTTTATTTGATAGATAATCAATTTGCTGGTAGACAATATAAGAACCAACAATAAAAAAAGTAGCTATTGTAAACTGAAAAATCAGCATTCCGTTGCGCAGCCAAATTCCACTTTTACTTCTAGAAAAATTTCCTTTCAACACTTTTAGTGTTTCAAAATTAGCCACATAAATGGCTGGAAGTATTCCTGCAAACAAAACAATTAAAACTACAATCAGAATTAATTGAAGGTAAAACTGACTACCCATTATCCGCAAACTCTTGTTTAAAAAATCATTGTAATACGGTAATGTTATTTCGACAATTACTAATGCCAGCAAAATAGATAATAAACTTATTAGAACCGTTTCTAAAATAAATTGAATAACAATAGTACTTTTTGAAGCACCCACAACTTTACGAACACCCACTTCTTTAGCGCGTTTAACCGCATTAGCTGTAGCCAAATTGATATAGTTTACAATCGAAAGAATGAGTATTAAAACGGATAACCCTACCATAATCAACAAAAACTGATAATTACCTCTCCCCTCTGGATATCCATCTGCAACAGAGTGCAATCTTGCTTTTGAAAGTGGCTCAATAAAAACCTCAAAATGACCTATTTTATTAGCCATATCTTCGAAAGTAAAACCTTCTTGCTGGGCCTCTCTTTTAATGAAATCAATATTATATACTTGTTCTAAGCTCGCACGTGTGGTCTCAATTTTTGAAGGGTCTTTAACTTTCAGAAGTAATTTAAAAACAAAAAGCCCTGTCGCATTATCTCTTATCAATTCTTTCATTTTATTCATTACAACATCTGGAGCAATCGAAGAGTTTGTTGGAGTTTGATACACAGCGCGCACTACAAACATTTGATCAAAGCATGTTATTTGTTTACCAATTGGATTTTCTTCACCAAAAACGCGTTTAGCAATAGCATCGGATATAGCAATACTTGCATCATCTTTTAGTGCCGAAATAGCATCGCCTTTGATAATTTTGAATGGAAAAAGAGCAAAGAAATCAGTTTCAACATTTATAATTTTATCGACTAGTATTTTCTTGTCTTTATAGACAATTTTATCCTTTTGATACCAGCTGTCAGCATAAACTACATTTTCTACATTGGGATCCTTAGCTAGAACAGGTCTTAGAAATAAAGAACAATCAGAAAAAACAGGCATTCCTGTTAACTGCACTAAAACCTGATACACCTTGTCTTTTTCAGGATTCCAGTCATTATAACTTTGTTCGTCATTCCAATACAATAACGAAAAAATTAAGCCCGCAATTCCAATGGCCAATCCGAAAACATTCAGAAATGAAAACAGTTTGTTTTGATTTAAATGATAAATGAATATTTTTATATAGTTTTTAAGCATTGTTATTCGTATTTTAAATATTTTAACACATCAACTCTAGTGGCTTGATACGCTCTTGATAGCACTACTATTAGCGTTAGAAATAGCAAAGCAACAAATCCTATTATAAATGGATACACTGAAATTTCGATTCGGTTAGCAAAATTTTCCAGCCATTTATTCAATAAATAATACACGGGAAATAAGGCGATTAAAAACCCAATAATGCAAAAAAGAATGTATTGTTTCGAGAGTTCTAATAGTAAAACATTGGTTTCGGCACCAAGCGTTTTTCTAATGGCAATCTCTTTCATGCGCCTTTCTATCGAGTAGGATGCCAGAGCGAATAAACCAAACAGCGCAATGACAATAACAACTACGTTTAATAAAGAGAAGAGATTTTTTTGTTTCACATACGTTTGATAGGTTCTCTTGTAACTTTTATCTATAAAATCATACTGAAATGGATAATCGGAATCGACATTTTTCATCCAAAATTTTTCAATATCTGCAATGGTTTGCGCTGTATTTTCGGTATTTACTTTTACATAGAGATAATTTAAATTACCAATCGTCCAGTCGATGGTTTTAAAGTGAAAGAAAACCATTGGAGGCACTTTTCCTTGTGGGCTAAAAAGACTAAAATCCTTTACTACTCCTACAATTTTAAGTTTATTACCGTTCCAATCTACAGTTTTACCAATGGGATCTTTCTCCTTCATCATTTTTAAAGCAGTTTCATTAACCATCATAGAATTTATGGTGTCTGATGCAATTTTAGGATCCAAATAACGCCCTTGAATCATCTCTATTTTCATCATCTCTAGAAAACCAAAATCAACAGCAATATTCTGCCCTTGAATGTTGGAGCCTTTATAATTAAAACTCGAAGAAGAGTCGTTACCGCCACCAAATCGTAAGGCTGCTGTAGCTACTTGCTCTACTCCTTTTATTTTTGAAACTTCATTTTTAGTCGTTGTGTACCGATCAAATATGAGTTGTACTGAATTTTTATCATTCCGAATCGCATCTGGTTTAAAGTAAAAAATTTCTAAAACTTGCTCACCGGAAAATCCTAGATCTTTATTTCCTAAATACTGTACCTGTTGAAAAACGATATAAGAACCAATAATAAAGAAAGAAGCAATTGCAAACTGCAAAATTAGCATCGTATTTCGCAGCCAAACGCCGCTTTTGTTTCTTCCAAAATTTCCTTTTAACACTTTTAAAGTCTCAAAATTAGATACATAAAAAGCGGGAAAAATACCTGCAAAAATTACGGTCACCACAAAAATCACTATGATTTCCAGGAAAAATTGACTTCCATAAATAATTAATTGCTTGTCTAAAAATTCATTATAATAGGGCAATGAAAGTTCGACTATAACTAATGCTAGCGAAATTGCAACGATCACTGTCATTATAGTTTCAAACAAAAATTGCTTTACAATATTAGATTTTGATGCGCCCACAATTTTTCTAACACCCACTTCTTTTGCTCTACGTAATGCATTTGCTGTGGCTAGATTTACGTAATTAACAATGGATAAAATCAAAATTAAAACAGACAAACCTATCATGATCAATAAAAATTGATTGTTGCCTTTTCCCTCTGGAGACCCTGGTCCTTTGGTATCCATTCGAGACATAGCTAGAGATTCTAAAGAAAAATTAAAAGCTCCGTATTGTGCTTCATATTGCTTTATGGTAATCCCTTCTTCTTTGGCTTCTTTTGCTATTTTATTTTTATAAAAAATCGTTTTAATTTTTGCTTCAAGATCCCCCTTTTTTGATGGATCTTTTAATTTGATATACCAACCATTATTAAAATTTCCCCATTCGTCTTTATCAGCATTTATTTTAGCTTTCATTCTATTGACCACCGCATCTGGAGCAACTGCGGAATTGCCATTAACTTTGTAAACTGCTGTTACCGTAAGAATTTGATCTTCGTACTGAATTAGTTTGCCAATTGGGTTTTCTGTGCCAAAAAAAAGTGCTGCCGTTTTTTGTGTTAGTGCGATGCTGTTCTCATTTTGTAAAGCCGTTTTTTGATTTCCTTTAATAAACTCAAAAGGGAAAAAATTAAAAAAATTATTTTCGGCATTAAAGACTTTGTCAACAAATATTTTCTTGCCATTGTATTTGTAAAGTAGTGATTGGTACCAGTTTTCAGAGTACATCATTTCTTCGATGTTGGAATCATCTTTTACAAATGGTGCCATTGTAACTGGAATATTGTTCCATACTTTGCCGTCTTCCATATCTACTAAGACTTGAAAAACAGTATCTTTATTCGGGTTCCATTCGTTATAACTTTGCTCGTCGTTCCAATAGAGCGTGGCAAAAATTAATCCTGCTATTCCTATTGCTAAACCCAAAACATTTAAGACTGTAAAAAGCTTATTGTTTTTGATGTGATAGAAAAATATATTTGTCCAATTTTTTAGCATGATTCTCAAATTTATGGAGTGATTAGTACATCAACATTACGACTATTCGTTTTTTCAGAAAGTACAATTCCGTCTTTCATCAAAATTGTTTTTTGCGAAAAAGAAGCATCATAATCAGAGTGTGTAACCATCAAAATGGTAGCGCCATTGGCATGCAAATCGGTCAATAATTCCATTACTTCATTTCCGTTTTTACTATCAAGATTTCCTGTAGGTTCATCGGCAAGAATAATTTTCGGATCATTAATTAATGCTCTTGCTACTGCAACGCGCTGCTGTTGTCCTCCAGAAAGTTGTTGCGGATAATGTTTCAACCGGTGCGAAATATTTAGTTTTTCGGCAATTGCTGCTACTTTTTGTTTTCTTTCTGCTGAAGGAATTTTGCTATAAATCAACGGTAATTCAATATTATCATACACTGATAATTCATCGATTAAATTGAAGTTTTGAAAAATAAATCCGATATTTTCTTTTCTCACCTTCGATTTTTGCTTTTCTTTCAAACCCACCATTTCCTGATCGAGTAATTGGTAACTTCCGCTAGAGGCGCTATCTAATAATCCCACAATATTCAGCAAAGTCGACTTTCCACTTCCTGAAGCGCCCATAATCGAAATAAAATCACCTTGATTAATGGTTAATGATACGTCGCTTAAAGCTTTGGTTTCAATTTCTTCGGTTCTAAATACTTTTGAAAGGTTTTTGATTTTGATCATACTATTCGTTTTTTGATTGCTGTTATTTTTTTAATATTCACTAAGAACTAAGTACTACTTACTTCTGCTTATTCTAAATTTAAAACTTCAACTTGCTTGTAATCTTTATAAGAGGATGTAATGACTTTTTCTCCCGGTTTTAACCCTTCCAAAACTTCATAATACAACGGATTTTCTCTTCCTAATTTAATGGCTCTTCTTTCTGCTTTGTTTCCTTTAAGCACAAAAATCCATTTTCCTCCCGTTTCTTCATTAAAACTTCCCTTTGAAACGACAATTGTTTTCGATTTTTCAGATAAATTTAGTTTTACACCAAAACTCAATCCTTGCTTTAAATCCAATTTTTCTTTTGATATGAAATCCAGTTCGACTAAAAATCTTCCGTTTTTTATTTCTGGAATTACTTTAGTTATTTGAACTGCTATGTTTTTATTGTCAAAAATAACCGTTCCTTTTTGCTGCTCGGAAATACGATCCAAATAAAACTCATCCACATCTGCTACCAATTTGTACCCTTTACGGTCATCTATAATTCCGATCGTAGAATTTTGAGAATAATTTTTTCCAAGAATAGGTTCAAATGAAGACAATCTTCCGGTAAGTGGCGCCGTAACCAGAAAGTTTTTTTTGTTAGTTCTTAAAATTTCAAGACTTTTATTCATTACTCCAATTGCTTGATTGAATTGTGCAATTTGTACTAAATTGGCTTGCTTTTCTTTACTTACACTCTGTTTTATAATTCCCATTCGCTCTTGTTGAAAACGAAAATTTTCTTTGGTTTTGTTCCACTCACTTTTAGCTAAAATTTCTTGTTCAAATAAATTTTTATTCAAATCAAATAAATTTTTGGCGTCTAGATAATCGTGTTCTATTGCAATCAAATCTTTACTAAGATTTAATTCTTGGTTTCTCAAATCGAGTTTCGCTTTATTCAAATTATTAATTTGCTCAATAATAGCGGTTTCTTGTTGCATGTAGGCCAATTCTGAATTAGGATTGTACAATTTTGCTAACGGTTGTCCTTTGCTTACTTCATCACCATTTTCGACAAAAATTTCCTGAACAGATCCGCCTTCAATAATATTAATCAACATCGAGTTTAGCGGAACTGCCTTTGCTTGAAAAGACATAAAATCTTCAAAATAATTACCTTCGACTGATTTTATCGAAATTTCATTTCTTTTTATGGTAAGACTTCTCTTTTTTGTTGCCGATGTAAAAACGACATATCCTAAAATCAAGATAATTGCTAATGCGATTAATACGTACTTATTTTTGTTACTTTTACTTTTAATGACGGTGTCCATTGCTACTTATTTGTTGTGTATAAAGGGATTTTCGTGCCACTGATTTAAAAACAACAACTAACTGATTATGAGTAAATTAAAATAAATTAATTTTTTTAACTGTTCATTAATGAACACCTTTTGATCGGAACCGAACACTATACATTAGCATGTGTTTTAATTAACGCTTCAGAAAATAAAATATCAGCCTAAAATGAAAAAAACAAATGCCTCCATTTTAATAATCGACGACCAAGAAGACATACTTTTTGCTTCAAAAATGTTCTTGAAAAAATATTTTGAAACTATTTTTACACTCAGCAATCCAAAAAATGTAGTCGATTTATTAGCTCAAAATACGATTGATGTGGTTTTATTAGACATGAATTATCGCATAGGTTTTGAAGATGGTAAAGAAGGTTTGTATTTATTGAAAGAGATAAAAACACTTTCGCCACGAACAGTAGTTATTTTAATGACGGCTTTTGGTAAAGTAGAAACCGCTGTCGAAGGCTTAAAATCGGGCGCATTTGATTATATTTTGAAACCGTGGGAAAATGAAAAATTGCTCGAAGTGGTCAAGCAAGCCGTACACAAATCCCGCAAAGAGCAAAAAAAATGCGATACTAATAACCCCGCTCTTGATTTTTTTACAGGAACTTCAGACGAAATAAAAAAAGTTTATGCTGTGGCAGATAAAGTAGCCAAAACCGATGCAAACGTTTTAATTTTAGGCGAAAACGGAACAGGAAAGTTTGTTTTATCTCATTATATTTTCAGTCAATCCGAACGAAAGGAAAGTCCATTCATTCATGTTGATTTAGGTTCTTTAAACAGTTCTATTTTTGAAAGTGAACTATTTGGTTATGCCAAAGGCGCTTTTACGGATGCTAAAGTAGATACACCCGGACGTTTTGAAATGGCGCAAAATGGAACGATTTTTTTAGACGAAATCGGAAATGTGCCGCTTCATTTACAATCAAAATTGCTGCAAGTTATTCAAACCAAAACAGTCACTCGATTGGGCGAAGCGAAACCTAGACCTTTGAATGTAAGGATTATTACTGCGACAAATTTGAATTTGAAGGAAGAAGTAGCCCAAAAAAATTTCAGAGAAGATTTGTATTACCGCATTAACACGATGGAAATTATCTTACCGCCTTTGCGAGAAAGAGAGGCTGACAAAATACCATTAGCTGACTATCTTCTGCAAAAAATGAGTATTAAATACCAGCGAGAAGCCATTACTTTTGACGAAAAAGTATTCGCAGCAATCGAAAAACACGCCTGGAATGGTAATATTCGAGAAATGGAAAACAGAATAGAACGTGCAGTAATTTTATGTGAGAACAATACAATTACTGTTTCTGACTTAGATTTAGAACAACTAATCACTTACGAAATAAATGCAACGGATCATCAACTTTGGTCAATTGAAAAAAACACCGTTGAAAAAGCGCTCCTAAAAAACAATAATAATATCAGTAAAACGGCAGAAGACTTAGGATTATCAAGAGGTGCATTGTACCGCCGTTTAGAGAAACATAATATTAGTAACACTTAATATGTTAACATCTTTCAAAATTTACAATTTGCTTTTTGCTAGATTGATTCTGATTCTTTTAATCAGTTCAATGTCTATTTTTTTAATTGAGAAAGAGCTTATTTTTACTTCTATTTTTATAGCTTTTGTAGTGTTTCTGCTTATTGTAGAACTTTATTTTCATGTTAAAAATGTATTTTCTATTTACGACAGAACTATTACTTCCATCTTAAAAAATGATTTTACTGCTGACTATTCAACCTATAGCGGCTATAAAAACTATGTAGAATTGTTTCAATTATATGAACGTTTAAAAAGCAAGGAAAAGGAAGAAACTTCCAAAGACATCGTGTATCGCTCGATTTTAAATAATATAGAAAGTGGTATAATTATTCTGCAAAAAGAAGA
Source organism: Flavobacterium sp. TMP13 (assembly GCF_050847115.1). Lineage (NCBI taxonomy): Bacteria > Pseudomonadati > Bacteroidota > Flavobacteriia > Flavobacteriales > Flavobacteriaceae > Flavobacterium > Flavobacterium sp. TMP13. Next base: position 2,886,846 of record NZ_CP193656.1, on the reverse strand, counting down.
AACCGATTGGAAAATATTTTTGATGAATGATTACTTTTCTAAACATTTTCAAGTTCCTAAAGTATCCAAATGGAAATACCTTAAAAATCAATTGCCGTCTTTATGCCAGATCATCGAAGATCATCATTTTCAGGAACTTAAAACTTCATTAGAAATTCGTGTCAATCAGCAAGAGAACCAAACTTTTGCGTTGCAAACGGCAAGAAATGAAATTTACAATCAAGATTATTTCATTGTTTTATTGGACTCCATACAGAATGTAATTGAGAAAAAAGAAAAAGAAGCGTGGATTAATTTGATGAAAGTGATTTCGCATGAACTTTTAAATTCCATTACGCCAATTCGATCGCTTTCGCAAAATTTACAAGATGTAGTACAGCAAGAAACTATTTCTACAGAAGATTTAGACGACATGAAAAATAGCGTCGCGGCGATGCTTAGACGAAGTGATCATTTGCAGCAGTTTGTAGAAAGTTATCGCAAATTAGCGATGTTGCCGTCGCCTAAGAAAGAAAAAATTAAGCTTCAGCAACTGATGGACAATAGTCTGCAGTTGATGGCACCACTTTTTAAACAAGAACAAATTGAAGTAATCAACACCATTTCTTTAAACCAGAACTTGAATGTTGATCTCCAGCAGATAGAACAAGTTTTAATTAATTTATTTACCAATTGTAGGTACGCGTTAAAAGAAGTAGCACACAAGCAAATCTATATTTCGGCTGAAGCTAAAGAAAATAGAGTTTTTATATACATTTCAGATAATGGAAACGGTATCGAAAAAGAAATTGAAAATAAAATATTCTTACCTTTTTTTACTACTCGTAAAGAGGGAGCTGGAATTGGCTTGACTTTATCCAAAAACATAATCGAGTCACACGGCGGATATTTGGCTTATCGAAATGAGAACAACAAAACTACTTTTGTAATTTGCTTAGTTGATTTGTAACATTAAAAAAAACAGCAAAATCGGATACTTTTGAAGGTTTTAAAATTTTATAATTTATATTTTGCTACTCTTTAAAATCAAGTAATTTTAATATTGCGGCTTTCTTTTTGATCACAGTACTATCCGATTTTTTCTGTAGGCGTTCGTAGTCTGTAAAATAGAATTTATATTTCGCTTTTGATAGTTTGATCTTAAAATCATCAAAATTACTCCCTTTTACATCTACTCCTGTTTTAAACGGAATCGGTGATTTGAGTACAGAAATATGATAATTATAACTCAAATCTAAGTTCTGAATTCCGCCAATTGCAAATTCGTATCGATCGATTGCAATAAGCGAAGGCAATAATTCTAACTTGCTGTCACTAATAATCATTTCGGCATGTAGCGATTCTATTGGGTTTTTCTCTTTTGACTTAAACATAAATGTCTTCGCCAATTCCCTAAACGTCTCACTGTCAAAAGCCATTATATTAGTGGCTTGTAATCCAGCGACACCTTTTATAGTCTCGCTTTTCATTTCCATATTCTTGTCTACTTTTGCGAGTCCTTTAATTCTAAAATCGACCAAACCTTCAAAAGATTTGATCACTGGAAATAGCGAGTCCAACACCGGAAGCATTTCGGCCAAACGTGACATTTCTACTTTATTCAAATTAAAATCAAGGTTTACATTTGCCTCTTTTTCGTTGAGATAAGTGTAGCTTACATTAGTGGACAATTCAGCAGCGAGCGTTTTCATTTTGGCATTAGAGAGTTTTACCTTTCCTTCTTTTACTATTATATTTCCCCGAATATCGTCAATGTCCATTGTTCCAAACTTCAACTTGTTAATGTGGCTGTCAAAAACAAAATCAATATTTTTAGGAATTTGAATAATCTTTTTCTCTTCTGAAGTTTGCGGCACTGGCGCATTTAAAATTTCAGCTGGCGAAGATGCTATTGGTTCTTTTTCGTCTTTTACTACTTTTTGTGATGCTTGATTGAAAGCGGTCATCAATTGATTGGTATCAATAAATTTTGAATAGAGAGACAATCGAGCCGTTACTTTTTCGTCTTTATATTTGTCTGACAGTAGCCCTTTTACATTGTCAATAGACCCTGTAAGAGTTACATCTGATTTACCAAAAGTTAACTTGGCATTTCTTAATTCCAGCAATTTTTCTTTCAGCGTAAGCGTGGTGTTTTCTATTTTTATGGGCATTCCCAAACCTGGTGCGTAAGCCATCATTTGTTCAAACTGAACAATTCCGTATGGAATCCATTTTTTCTGACTGTTGCGTTGTAATTTTACGGTGTACTTTCCGCCTTTGATACCTGCAAAATGTTTATCGACGTAAATACCCAAACTGTCTAATTTAAAATTAGAACTTATAGAGGCTTTGGATTTATCGGTGCGATTCCCTTGTACGTTTACTGCTATTTTTCCGCCTTTTAGTTCTGCTTTTTTATTCAAACCTGCCTGAAATGTAATTGTTCCTGTTTGTACATCTGCTTTAAGTACTGATTTGTCAGCGAGCGTACGATCTATACTAAAATTCATTTTAAGTTGATCGGCCTTTACATAGTGATTTGCTGATTTTTTCAACTCCATTGCTTTGATACCAATAAAGCCAGAAAGTACTTGCTCGCTTTTTAATGCACTGTTAAAATCGAGTTGTTTTACTTTCAGCGAAAGCGAATCTTTGCGAATGGTTATAGTAAGATTATTTACTAAAGCTTTCCCTTTTATTTGCAGTGAACTGATGTCTTGTTCCTTAATATCATTGATATTAAAAGAGGTTTGCATATCAATATTTATGTTTCCTTGAGCGGTCACATCAGGACTAAACGGGATTACTTTATTGAGTTTTGTAATGTCTACGTTTCCTTTTAAGATAGTTTTTAGAAACGGATTTACCATTAAATTTTCGACTGCTAAATTTCCTTGCAAATTAATCCCAAAACCTTTTAAGTCTAGGTTGCTAATAGTAAGATGAGAACTTTTTTTGTCTTTAAAGTCAAGCCTCAACTTTACATCGGTGGCAATATGATTGATGGATCCTGGATAATCGACATACTGAAATTCTCCGTTTTTAATACTCGCATGAAGTTGGGTAAGCGGATAAACATTTTTGCCATAAAACCCCTTTATTGTAGCAAGAAAAGTTACTTCGCCTTTCACGTTTATTTTTTCTTTCTGAACAATTTTTTCAGGAATCAAATCTAATACCGATTTCAAATCGGGAACTTTTAGTCGCAAAGTTAAATCTGTGGCGAATTTTTTACCCACCATGTCCCTCTTAATAAAGCCATTTACCAATAAATCGACACCATTAATATTGATTCCTCCCTTGGTAAATAAAAGCTTGTGTTCTTTTCGCAAAAACGTCAATTCGGTATTAATTCCGCCTTTAGAATTTTGTAAGAGCTTGAAACCTTCTTTTACAAATTTAATTTTCTTTATATCTGCATTTAACGTGCAAGCTATCTTTTCTTTCTCATAACTCATTTTAAAATTGGTAGAAAGGCTATCAATACTAAGTAAATCGTTGGTTACTTGATTGGCATATTTAACTTGTATTCGATTGAGATTTAATTTTTTAATATAGAGCTCGTTAATTTTAAAATCTGACTCCGGGTTCTCTACTTTTTTGTCCTCTATATTTTTTGTTTTCAGTATATCCCAGTTGAGTTTGCCGTTTTTATCAATTAACACGTTGACAGATGCTTGGCGAAGTGCTATGTTTTTGATGTCTATAATTTTATTTAGCAACAGCTTTCTAACGTTAAACTCGGCATTACAAGAATTTAAAAGCAGTAAAGTATCCTGCTTATTAGTTAGTTTTCCCTTTTTTATTTCGACTCCAAAATTAGGAAAAGAAGAGAAAAAAGTAAATTCGGCACTTTCACAGTAAAACTTCCCTTCGATATTTTCGTTGACAATTTTAACTAACTCTGGAGTCAGTTTTTCTGGAGTAAAGACAAAGTTAACAAGCGCTCCAATAGCCAAAATTACTATTAGAAATATACTAAAAACGGTACATACAGCTATTTTTAGCCACTTCTTCCAACCCCTTAATTTTCCCGCTTCCTTCATTGTTTTTTTATTCTATTATTATAAAAATATAATTCTTTGTCGAAATACATTTAAAAATTTGTCTTAATGTTTTTGATAAAACAAATGCTGGTCAACACTATTTTCAGCAAAAGCGTAACAAATCTTTTTATTTCGTTGACGCAGATCGACTTGAAGCGGTGGCATAAAAAATAATTTTTAAAATTCAAATAATAATTAATTTGGCAGAACTTAAAACTCAGAAAATTCTACGGCCAAAATTTAAAATTTTTAGGGCAATAAAAATACTCTAAAAGTGGGTAATTGGTACAAAGTGGGTAATTTTTACACACTTTAAAAATCTGGCACCAAACACAAAGATCTGATTTACAGCTAGAACTAACTTCGGAACAAAACTTGCTTAGTTGTTTGAAAACAATTACACATCATTTTTAGTTCTTTATATGAAAACACAAACCCTCACTCCTACAGACATTTTATTGGATACTGAACAAACAGGTCCTATAAACGCAACAGATCATTCTAAAAGCGTTATTGCTAACCGAATCGTTTTAACAGCAACGATGTTATTGTTATTTGGTGGTGCTGCACTAGTATATTTTTTGCAACCTCATTTTTACAATTTTAACGAAAGCAGGATCAATTCGCCAATTGGCTTAACTTTTCTTGCAGTAACATCAGCGTTGCTACTATTTAAAGTTTCGTTTTTATTGTACAATGTTTATTTATACTTTCAATACAAACCAATTGCATCTGTAACCGATGAATTGTTGCCAACTTGTACGATAATCGTTCCCGCGTACAACGAAGGAAATTTAGTATATGACACCTTATTGAGTATTGCCAATAGTGATTTTCCAAAACATAAATTACAAATTTTAGCAATTGATGATGGAAGTAAAGATGACACTTGGTATTGGATGAATAAAGCCAAACAAGAATTAGGTGACCAAATAGTGGTTTTTCAACAACCTGAAAACAAAGGAAAAAGACATGCACTTTACCGTGGTTTTAATTTAGGAACTGGTGAAGTTTTTGTAACCATCGACAGTGATTCTATTATTAAACCAGACACATTAAGAAACTTAGTAAGTCCGTTTGTGACTGATAAAAATTGTGGTGCTGTAGCAGGAAATGTTCGTGTATTAAACAACAAGACTGCTATTTTACCTAAAATGTTAAACGTAAGTTTTGTAATGAGTTTTGAATTTGTAAGATCAGTTGAAAGCCAATTAGGAAGTGTATTGTGCACGCCTGGTGCTTTGGCAGCATACAGAAGTTCTTCTGTATTTAAATGTCTTCCAGATTGGATTAATCAAACCTTTATGGGAGAAGCTTCAGACATTGGTGAAGATCGAGCAATGACCAATATGATTTTAAAACAAGGTAAAAAAGTGCTTTTTCAAAGAAATGCTTTAGTTTTAACTGACGTGCCAGAAAAATATAAGGGATTGTACAAAATGTTCATCCGTTGGGGAAGAAGTAACGTTCGTGAAAATTTGGTTATGGCCAAATATGTATTCACAGATTTCAAGAAAGAGTCTAAAGTTGGCACGAGACTATTGTTTACAAATCAGTTTTTAAGCATTTTAATGACGTATCCTTTCTTACTTTTTATGTTGTACTTTATTGTCGTGCATCCATTGCTATTTTTAAGTTCTACCCTATTAGGAATTTTAATTGTATCTAGTTTTCCAGTATTGTTTTATGCCAAAAGATACAGTGCTTCCGAATCTTTATGGGCATACGCTTATAGTGTTCTATACACTTTTGGATTGTTCTGGATTCCGCCTTATGCGATTGCAACTGCAGGACGTAGTGGTTGGTTAACCCGCGAACTACCTCAGAAATAAAACTACAAACTAACTATATTTCCCTCAAGAGCCACTTTTTTAAGTGGCTCTTGAATTTTGCAATAAGCTATAAAAAAACGTCTCAAAAATTAATTGGAGACGCTTGTTGTTTGATTTATTTTCTTGTGTTATGCTTAGTACTGTAGCTTTATAATCTCATTCTTTACCGGCTATATTTTTGCTAAGTGATCCTTTAATATTTGCATGCAATACCATTCTTGTCTTGGTAAATGAAAGGGACCTTTAAACATATTTCCTTTGGCAGTTTGTGCAATCGTACCATCTTTATGCAAATAGCCGAACCATTCTCCGTTTGCTGCATCGTGAAATTTACTATACGCATACTCGTGGACCATTTTGTGCCATTTAGCATATTTTTCGTCACCGGTCATGGTATAAGCCAAAAGAGTGGCTATGATTACCTCATTATGAGGCCACCAAAACTTCATGTCTTGCCAATATTCTTGTACAGGTTTATCATAAACATCACGGTAATATAAAATTCCGCCATGTTCTTTGTCCCAGCCGCGTTCCCACATGTAATCTAGCATTTTGCAGCCTAGAGCAATTAACCTCGCATCATTATTTCTATACTTTGCTTCGTGCAAAATAAACCAAGCGCCTTCAATCGCATGGCCAGGATTTAAAGTACGTCCGTCAATATGATCGATAATTGATCCGTCTGGCGCGACTTGTTCCATGACACATTTAATGTCGTCTTTTACAAAATCAATCTCTATTTCATTGATCCATTTATCAATGTATGCGTCACACCGAGGATCGCCAATAGTTTCTCTCAATTGCTGTGCGGTATTCATCATAATCATCGGCACTCCGATACCTTTACTGGGACGAGTGGATGTGAATTTAGGTTCTAATAAACCGGGTGTGCTTGAATATTCAATACATTTCCCAAATAAATGACGTGCTTTTTCGGCCACAGCTTCATCTCCGCTTGCTTTTGCGTACGAAGCCATTGCAATAACTGCAAAAGTTTCTGAAAAATAATAACGTCGCTTGCGAATGGGTTGCCCTTCACGAGTTACGTGAAAAAACATTTGTCCATCCGTGTCGAAACAATGCTTGTTTAAAAAATCAATTCCAGACTTAGCTCCATCAAGCCATTCTTGCTTGGGCTCAATTGTATTATACAAGGTAGCCAAAAGCCAAGCAGCGCGACCTTGAATCCATACTGCTTTATCATCATCTAATAAACTGCCGTCTTGATCTCGCATTAGCAAATAGCCACCAAATTCAGTGTCTAAAGAGCGTGGAAACCAAAATGGAACGGTGTCATTTAGTAACTGATTCTGATAAAAATCTTTTAAATCTCGTAGATCTGTCGTTGAGTAATTCATCTTTTAAAAGTATTTTTAGTTGGATTTTTGAAACCCATCTGCTTGATTTAATTTTTTTATGTTTTCGAAATCATCCACTAATCTATTGTTAGAATGCATTGATTATCAAAAATTGCTTTACAGCTGCGTTTTATTTTTTAAAAGACGTACAAAATTTATAATTAAAACATTTTTCTTAAACCATCATAAATAAATGCTGAGGTGAAAGTTAAATTCACCTCAACAAATAAATAAAAACAAAAAAAAAATTAATGAAAAATCAATTATTGAATCTGTAGCGAACATTTGATTGCACATTCAAATATTAATCGTCTACAAAATCATTTACTTTTGGACGTAGAAAAGTAATTTGAACTATTAAAGCAATCAAGACAATGCCTGCCATAAAAGCAAATCCATTACCCAGAGTTCCGCTGTCTGAATATTTACCTAATAAAGAAGTTACTAATGCGCCACAACCCACTCCAGTCATATTTAACACGCCATAAGCAGTTGCTCTGTATTTTGAAGATACAAATTGGCACAGTATAGGCATATTATTTGCATCAAACATACCGTAACCAACACCAAAACAAAGCGCCGCTCCTACTACATTGAATAAAGAATGTCCAAAACCAATAAGTAATAAGGCAGGAATAGTTAAGGCAATACCAATGGCACTAGTGTAGACGCGACCTTTTATATTTTTTTGAACCCATTTATCTGATAAAATTCCGCCAAAAATAACACCTATAAAAGCAGATACCGAAATGGTAATTGTGGCTAACGGTCCCGCTTGTTCCATAGGGATATTTAGATTTTGAGAAAACAAAGTTGGCAGCCAGTTTTTGGTGGCCCAACCCGGTAAACTAGGAATCGCAAAATAAAATAAAATAATCCAAAATGACATATTTGTAAACAATATACTCAGTCCCTTTAGTACACTTTCTTTTTCCTTTTTTGGAGCAGCAGCTGTAATTTGCGGTTCTACGTTTTGATGTTTAAATTCTTTTAACAGAAAAACTAAAACTATAGAATATACAATTCCGATTAAACCAAAATAATGAAAAGTAGTATGCCATGAAAATGAAGCAGCTATTGTAGCTCCAAAACCCCCGATGGCCGAACCCATATACAATCCAGTCATGTGAATACCAATGGCCAATGATCGTGTCTTTTTTTGATGGTAATCAGCAATTAGTGACAATCCTGCCGGAATGTATAATGCCTCACTAACTCCCATAAGTGCTCTTAACCAATACAACTGATTGTATGTTGTAGCTAATCCCATGGCATAAGTCACTGCAGACCAAACAAAAAGGCTACCAACAATTAACCATTTTCTATTCATTTTGTCGGCAATAATGCCCGACACCGGACTCATTAAAGCATAAATCCACAGGAATATAGCCATTAATCGACCAAAATTTTCTCCCGATAATAATTCTGGAATATCGGTTTCCATCGATGGACGCATTGTCGCCAACATTTGTCTATCCATGTAGTTCAACAAAGCGACAATCCATAGCAATGCTACTACTATCCACGGATAATATTTTGATTCTTTCATATTATGGTCTATTTTTTTTAGTTTTAAATCTGCTATTTAAGTGCGGCCTCGATTAAAACTATTTATTTTTTGATTGTTCCCAACATTACATTAGGCGTGCGAATACCTGGTTTAATTTCTCCGTTGGATAGTATTATTTTTTTATTCCATACTACGGCTGGCGTAGTAACATGAGGTAAAAAGGGCAACTCTCCTATTTTTGACCACTGATCAGTTAGCGTATTATACAGTAAAATTCCATTATAAAATCCGGGATGATTGGTTACCAATTTATTTTTTTGGGTGATGAGATCAGTTTTCTTTTCTGGAGATTCTGCTTGAGCAATTTGGGACAAAAAGGTTTCAATTTGATGAAAAATAACACCATTATCTCCTCCAAGAATTAAAATAGAATGTGATCCGAAAGCAACTCCTGTACCTGCTGAAAAATTTGTGGTATTTTTTCCATCAGATATGGTAGCGGCAGTTTCCCACTTCTGCTTTTGCAGGTTAAAGACCAAAGTGGTGTTGTGTAAATCGCTTATACCAGAAGCTGTTTTGGTTCTTCCACCAACGACATATATATTAGTGCCATCTTTTCCTTTTTGAGCGATTACTACCGAGTTCGCTAAGGCAATTGGTAATTTTGGTAAAAGTATCCACTTTGCATTCGCGTCGTTTAAATCAAGACTTGCAAAAAAGTCAGAAGATTGTCCTGCTTCATCGCCACCAACTGCATAAACGACAGTATCAATGTGAGTTAAAGCAATGTTTGCAATAGCTATAGGAAAATCGGGTAAGGATTTTGTCTCTACTTCTTTTGTATCAGCATTCCATTTTAATAGGTACGATTTATTAGAAAGTCCATTTTCATTTTCTCCTCCCACATATACTACACCAAGTTTTGTAGAGGTAGACCCTGAGTACGCAATTGCTTCTGGCAATTCACTTTTTACTGCTGCAATCCAATTAAATTGATCTTTGCATTTTTGCAACACATGAATGGTTTTTGAATACTCTTTTTTCCCTCCTTCCCAAGGCATTTTATCCGGAAAATTGGCTCCACCAGTTACAATTAGAACGTCATTGCTGATGCCATTAATGACTCCTGCAAAGCCTAACGAAAGACTACCGTCGTTATTTTGTACTTGTGCAGCTGTCGACCAATTTACTTGACTTACCTCATTTTTTTGAGAAAATGTTTCAGTTGTTGCCATAATTAGAGATATAAAAAGAAAAGGAAAAATAGATTTGTTCATCGTTATTATTTTATAATAAAACGGCCGATTGCATTATTTTGATTTAAATTCGTCAAAATTTAAACTCGCTACATCTTTTTTGAATAATTCAAATTGTTCGTCACTCATGTTTTTGACAGGCAATCTAAATTGTCCTAAATCATGACCAACTACTTTCATATAGGCTTTACCTACTGAAATCCCGCCATATTTACCTAAAAGGCGAATCATGTTTATTGATTTTTGTTGTAAAACTCGTGCTTTTACTAAATCATTGTTGTTGAATGCATCAATCAAATCATAATATAAAGGAGCGGCATAATTAAATGTACTTCCTACAGCACCTTTAGCACCTAAAACTAAAGCAGACAACATATTCTCGTCACGTCCCCAAAGCATATCGTATTTTCCATTTTCATAACTCATGCAACTTTGAAAGTCCATAAAATCTTCATGCGTATATTTTACTCCAGCAAAATTGGATAATTTTCCATCCAATGCTTTAACTAAATCAAACATCGGTAAGTTTACACCGGTCAATACGGGAATATGGTAATAATAAAAAGGCATGGTCGGCACTTCTTTTCCTACCTCAATACATATTTGAGCTAAAACCTCAACATTCGCTGGTTTAAAATAAAAAGGTCCGGTTAAAGAAACCGCATACAATCCTATTTCCTGTGCATGTTTTGCTAATTCAATACAATCAGCCAAACAAGTTCCTGCCAAAAATGCCATCACTTTAAAATCGGCATCATGATTACTACAATCAGCCCAAGCTTGAGCAACTGCTTTCTTTTCTGCTACGGTTGTCGAAACACCTTCACCTGTAGATCCATTAATAAAAGCACCCGTTATTCCGTTTTGCTTTAGAAAAGTATAATAAGGGGGAATCAAACTCACATCTAATTTGCCATTGCTATCAAATGGTGTAAATGGAGCTGCAATAAGTCCTTGTAAATGTTCAATTTTCATACGATCTTTTTTATATTATTAAATAAGCCGGAAATTTATAGTGATTCCGGCTTAGTACTTTTAAACCTTTAATTTATGGATTCTGAGTAATTTTAGGATTGAAGTTAATGGTGTTTTGAGATATTGGAAACAAAATCTTTTTACCAGCCATTGACGGTACATTTGCCGTTTTTCCAAAACGAACTAAATCCCACCATGCTTTTCCTTCAAATGCCAACTCATGCAAACGCTCTCTTAAAATTGCGTCATCGTTTGCGGCTTGAGAACCATTTATAAACGAAGCCGTTGCATCTGCTCTTTGCATCACCAAGTTCATTTCTGTAGTTGGATCTTGCATTAACGCATTTTTAATTTCAGCTTTCATTAATAAAATATCTGCCCAACGGTAAATAATTATGTCGCTTACAAAACGTCTCGTCGTTCCGTCTACTGTTCCGTTATATTTTACTAATCCTGTAACTACAGGCGTAGAACCATTCATTAATGTTAAATAGGTTGCCTCTTTTCTAGTATCTGTAGCCGCGTAATTAAATCGTGTAATGTCTGGTTGCGCTCTAGAAATTCCCGCATTTCCTGTACCAACTCCAATAGTACCAAATGTCGCCGTAGCGGTAGCAGCAGTTAAGGGTGCAAAATCACTTGGTCCTACAAACATAAACGAGTTCCAGTTGTCTGACAAAGAAGAAGGAACATCTGCTAGAGAATATCGAACTGCAAAAAGAACTTCGTTATTTCCTTTATTTGCATAGCTAAATGCATCTTTAAAATTAGGCAACAAAGCTGGTCCAGCAGGAATGGCGTTAATCGCAGCCAAAGCCGCATTTAAGTCTGTTGCTCCTCCACCCAATTGTTTTGCAGTCCACAAATTTACATCTGCTTTTAATGCATTTACAGAGGCCACTGATAGTTGCGTTTTATTATTATTTGCATCAGGAAAATTAGCCAGAGCTAACTCAATATCTGATTTGATAAACGTAAAAACTTCTTCGATTGTATTTCTAGGAACAATGTATTCTGATTGATTCGTGTTTTCTGTAGGTGTAGTAACAATTGGTACGCCGCCCCAAGAACGCGCCATAATAAAATACGATAAAGCACGCATCGAATAGGCTTGAGCCAAATATCTCTTTTGCTCATTTACAGTTGTTGGACTGAACTGAATAGTAGGAACATATTTTAAAATTAAATTAGCTTGATGTACTACTGTAAATAAACCAGCCCAATCTACGTCTATATTTTGTACCGTTAAGTTATTGTTGTAATAGTTGGCTAAATTAAGTGGTGACTGAACGCCACTTCTAATTTCTGCACTTCTTGCTCCGCCCAACAAATAATAATTTTGTTGGGTTTGGGTTCTAAAATTAAAGTACATACCGTTTACACCTGCTTTCGCGTCATCTTCCGTTTTCCAAAAGCTGGCCGATGTGATTACACTGTCTGATGTTACATTTAGTTCATCCTGACACGAGTTCAGTACTGAGAAACTTGCAAAAAGTATTGTATATAAGAGAATTTTCTTTTTCATGATGTTTTTTATTAAAATTTACAAACCAATATTTAAACCAAGGGTAATGTTTCTAGGCACAGGATACGTTCCTTTTGCACCAGCATCATTTAATCCTAGACTTGAACCACCATCTATACCTTGTACTTCTGGACTTAAACCTTTGTAATTAGTAAAGTAATATAAATTGCTTCCAGTAACGTACACACGTACATTAGTCAATCGTACTCTTTCGATCATTGATTTTGGAATAGTATAGCTAACTGTAATTTCTCTTAAACACAAGTAATCTCCACTTTCGTAATAACGGCTATTTCCTTGAAACATATTTGTATTATACGCTGCACCACCTGCTTCAGATCTAAATAAATTATTTTGATTGGTTTGATCTGCCCAACGGTAGCGAGGTACATCAGTAATGTCTCCTTCTTTTTGCCAAGATTGTAAACTTTCAGCCAATAAGCCATAGTTTCCTTGAAATTGACCTACAAAACGAGCTCTTGCTTCGTTGTAAACTGTTGCACCAAGAGAATAATCAGTTCTAACAGCCAATGCAAATCCTTTATAATCAGCATTTAAACTAAAACCTCCTGTAAATTTAGGAAACATATTTCCCATAAAAGTTCTATCTCTACTGTCAATTACACCATTGTTATCGGTATCTTCAAATACTGCATCTCCCGCAAATTTCTTTCCTGTTGGGTTTCCACCATCTGCAGCTGTTTTTGAAACATAATTATCTTTTGTAGTCAAATTATACGCATCTGCTTCTGCTTGAGTAGAAAGAATGTATAATTGTTTGTGTGCATAAAAATCACCAATTTTTTGACCTTCTTGCAATCCTCCAACAAATTTGTACGCGCCAGATGCAGCATCCCAAATTTCAGTTCCACCAATTCTGTTGTTTACATTTCCGTTAAATGGAAGTTTTTCGATCACATTACTGTTATGAGAAACATTGGCACCAATATTAAGTTTAAAGTCATTTTGATTGTACACATTGGCATTCAGTTCTAATTCGAAACCTTTGCTTCTCAATCCACCTAAGTTGGTCAGTACAGTAGAGAAACCACTATTGGAAGGAAGTGTCAAGTTTGTTAATAAATCTGAAGTTAATTTATTGTAGAAATCTCCGATTAATCTAATTCTATCCCCATTAAATCCTAAGTCGAAACCAGCATTATACGTTTGTGATTGCTCCCATTTTAAACCTGGATTAGCAATTTGCGAATTGATAATGGCAGACTGTCCGTTGTAGCTATTAGCAAATCCGTTTGAAGAACCTGCATATAAACCTCCAGCTTGAAAATCTCCCAAAGTACCTAAGTTCCCGTTAACACCAAAGCTTCCACGAAGTTTTAATGAAGAAACCATTTCTGGCATTACCGTCCAAAAGTTTTCTTCTTGGATATTCCACCCTACAGATACACCTGGAAAAAAACCATATTTATTATCTGGTCCTAAGCTAGAAGCTCCATCATATCTAAAAGATGCTGTTGCAAAATACTTGCTTTTGTAATCGTAATTTACACGTCCAAAAACACTATTTAGAACTAATTTGGTGTTATTACTAAATACTGAAACTGGTATTGGAGATGAATCTAACGTTTGTGCAAGATCGGACGGACTTCCTTTTCCAGATGCATTGAATGTATTGATTGTTTTATCAAATTTTGAAGCTCCTAATTTTGCTTCAAAATCACCAATGCTTTCTAAGTTTTTCACATACGTGAAAACTCCTTCATATTGGTACTGCGTAATTTGATTGCTTAAACGAGTAGCAGTTCTTGTATTATCTACCAAACCATTACTTCCGCTTAAAAAAGCTTGTTGAAAAGTGTTGCCATTTTCATTTTCATTATAAAGAGAAAGCGAAGGTGTAAATGTAAATGCATCAGTAAGTTTTAAATCACCGTCAACACTCATTTGCAATTTATTATTTTCATTAATTCCTTTCACTTTACCCATTTGGTATAAAGGATTTCCATTAATGTTGTTTTGTCCTGGAGCTAGTGTACCATCTTCTAAGTACAATTTTGTAGTAGGTGAATTTCCTAAATAACGGTTAAAAACCACGCTATTGGCCACAACCTGATTGTTGCTAGCTTTACTGTATAACACGCGACCGTTTAAGGTAAAATTATCAGCCACTTTTAATGAAGCATTAAATTTACTTGTAAAACGCTCGTAACCAGTAAATATAGTAATACCATCTCCTTTTAAATATCCAAGACTTAAATCGAAAACACCTTTATCACTACCACCACTAAATCCTAAAGTATGGTTTTGAGTAATTGCCGATTGAAACAAAACGTCATTCCAGTCTGTACTTTTGTACATAATAGTATTAGCAGCATTTAACGGATCTGCCATTTCTTGCCATCCTTTAGCTTGCAACTCTCCAATCGTTGTTGGTGATAAGTTTGATTTTAATAAAGTAGCAAAAGGGGTGTTTGATAGTAAGTTATTTCCTGTTCCTGCTGGACTCGCGCCGGTTAATTGTCCTAGTCTAGCGATACCTGTAGTAGTAGAAAGACCTGCAATTTCTGCAGCATTATACAGACCTAAACGCTGTAGTCTAATGTAATCTCCACCTTCTAAGAAATCGTATTTTTTACCTACTTGACTGTTTTGCGTAGAAACATTGTACGTAATTTTTGTTTTTCCTGCTTTTCCAGTAGAAGTTGTAATGATAATAACTCCGTTAGAAGCACGCGCTCCGTATATAGAGGTAGCTGCAGCATCTTTTAAAACCTGAAGCGATGCAATATCCGCCGAGTTAATATCGTCAATTTGAGTACGAATTACGCCATCAACTATATACATAGGAGTTGCTCCCGAAGGATTGTCGATAGATGTTCCTCCACGAACTAAGATATTAGATGCTTTACCTGGTTGTCCTGATGCAGTGCGTACCACTAAACCAGTTACGTTTCCTTGCAATGCCTGCGTTACGTTAGAATACGGTACATTTTCTAAAACTTTTTTATCTAGTTTAGATACTGATGTACTTAAAGTTCTTCTGTTTTGTTGTCCGTAACCCACAACAATAACTTCGTTCATTTGTTGACCTACCTCTTTTAAAACAATAGTAAGCGGTGATTTACCGATAAGCACTTCTTGCTCCTCAAGACCGATATAAGATACAACCAATGTTGTAACATTGTCGGGAACGTCAATACTAAAATTACCATCAAAATCGGTTTGTGCTGTAATTTTAGATCCTTTTGCAAGAATATTTACTCCTGGTAAAACTTCGCCTTGCTCATTTTTTACTACTCCTGTAATAGTTCTTTGAAAATAGTTTTTTGAAGTAACATTTTTCTCTGACCTTTTTGAGGGATTTTCAGTTGTCGCAGCAGAAGCTTCGTGCGTTGCCAATGCCAATAAACATACCGATGTTAATTTCATAACATCTAATACCTTCGCTGTTAACCAAAGATTTGTTGGTTTGGATTTTGTTAATAAATTCATACTTTTGTAATGGTTAGTTATTAATACTTCATTCATGGTTATTTATTTGCTAACTAAATTTTTCTTCTAAGAAGAAAATTAAACCAGCTACTTCTTCAAAAACTGCTGGTTTTTTTTATTTAACAAATCAATCTTTTTATTTAAGCTGCGTACTATATAGTAGGCATATAAAATTTTATTATTAAAACCTCTAGTGATGTGGTTATTATTCTTACCTAAAGATCTGTACTCTAAACAACAGTAATATATATTTTAGTTGCGATGCTCTACAGACAAATTTTTAATTTCTCTGGAATTCAATCTATTTTTTATAAATTTTTTAGCAGTATTTTTACTGATGAAAAACGCATTCTAGCTCAATTGTTTTACTATTACGTTGTAAATATATAAATTAATTTAATATACAATATCTATTTATTAAAATATTTTATTAATTAAGCAAAAAAAAGAAACTAGACGTTCATTAAAGGGGACAGCATTTTTTCTTTAATCACGCAGCAAGCCCCGATGACTCCGGCACGACGACCTAAAACAGATTTTTTAAGTTTCATATCTCTGTTTACCAGTCCTAAAGAATATTTTTTTAAGGCGGCTTGAATTGGTAATAATGCGTAATCACCTAGTTGAGCAAAATCACCACCAATTACCAAAAGATCTGGATTAAAGATGTTGAGTATAATCGACAAGTATCGACCCATTTGCTCACTTTGTTTTGTAATAAGATCGATGCAAAGTGTATCTTCTAAATTTACTGCCCCATTTATTATCGCGTTGTGTTGTGTAGCGACACCTTTTTCATCCAATGTTACTTTAGACTGTTTTCCTTCTTTTATCGCACTTTTAAATTGATCAATTAACGCCCAGCCTGATATTTCAGTTTCTAAACAACCTAATTTACCGCATTGACACATAATTTCATTATTAAAAATTGTACTGTGTCCAAATTCTCCAGCGTACCCCGACTTACCGTAATACAACTTCCCATCGGTAATCATACCAATAGCGACACCCCAACTGTAGTTTAAAAAGATAATGTTTTGTTCTCCATCGACCACACCTTCTCTATACTCACCAAAAGTCATTGCTCTAGTATCATTTTCTAGATGTACTGGTAGTCCCAATTGTTCTGAAATAATTTCGGCTAATGGTCTGTTCTCCGTGAAGAAATAATTATAACTAAATCCTTCCATCGAATTGATACGACCAGACAAGTTGATGCAAACACCCACGATCATCTTTTTTTCTACTGAAGTATCTTCTATAAAAGAATTAATTAAATTGCATAATTCTTGAAGTGATTCTGGCGTATTCTCAAGTTTAAAAGACGAGTCAAGTTCTATACTTACAAATTCATTTTTAATATTTTGCAATCCGATAGACATACTTGATCGATTGACATTGACTCCTAGGAAATAAGCAGACGTTGGATTTACACTATATAAGGAAGGGCGTCTTCCGCTACTGTTGGTAATTTTTCCCATATCTACCACATACGCCTCCGAAAGTAATTCGTTTACCGCTTTGGTAACAGTAGGAATGCTAGATTGTAGCTCTGCACTTAACTCTGCAATGGTTGCATTGCCACTAGATAATAAATGTTTTACAATAGATTGTCTTAATATATGCCATTTTTGTCCAGAAAGGCTACTGTCTGTACTGGTGTCTAATAAATTTTTTAAACTCATAATAATGCTATATTAAGTGGAAAAAGTCTACACAAACTTACTGTATTTTTTAAATATCGAAAGACATTTAATTTGGAAGGTTAAAAAGTTTTGAAATTATAGGATGTAAAGTTGCAGTTTTATTTCGAAATTTTCAGAAAGTAAGATCGCTATTTATTTATTTGACTTCTTCTTTTATGTGTAGATATAGTTTGCAGAAAAAGTAGCAACCAACTTTTATTGGAAAATAATGTTAAAAAAAAAAACGCCTCAAAATTTAATTTGAGACGTTTAGCTAATTATTATTTTTTTTCTTCGTTATTCAGTTTATCATCGAAATCAGGTTTCTCTCCTTTAAATTTCTGCGTATCGACATCATAATTTTCATCATTCGTTAAAACTTGATCATGATCTTTATATTGATGTTTTCTCATGTCACTTCTATTGTCTGATCCACTGTTTTTATTGTTTTGCGGAGTTTGATTATTTGTGCTCATAATTATAAATTTTAAAGTTTTAATAAAAGTACAGACAGCAGCCGTATTTTTCGTTATAGAATTTTTTGCAAAAGTTATAAGATTCTAAATCGAAGTAAAAAGTTTATTCTATCAGTATTCCATTTATTAATGTTATTGCTTCAGGAAAATCCAACAGTGGTTTTGTACTGAAATTCTTTTGATTTAAATTTGCACCAATACTATAAGCTACAGCACTAGAAAAATTTATTCTATTAATTGTCTACTATCAGTTTCTTATTTTATTAAGTAATCAAATTGCCGCTTAATCAAAAAGAATTCAAAAAAAGTGAAAAACGGAAAATCAAGCTGGGTTGTTTGTCCCGAATGTAAAGGTCGAGGAAAAAAGAGCAAAGGTTTGAGCAAGAAAGTACGACTTCAGTATCAAATGGCGTTGGCCGTATTTGAACAGACGAGCGATAAAATCATTGTTCCTACACTTCCTAAAGCTCACTTACACTCTTGTTTAAAGTGTTCGGGATCTGGGTTAGTTCATTCGAATATTCCACCACTTCCAGATCAAGAAAAATATCCACATGTTGCTATTATTGGCGGTGGTATCGGTGGAGTGGCTTTAGCAGTAGCTTGTTTACATCGAGCAATTCCTTTTACTCTTTATGAACGCGATCTCAATTTCGATGCTCGCTCTCAAGGGTACGGCCTAACTTTACAGCAGGCCAATAAGGCAATGAAAGCACTTGGTATTTTATCATTAGATGCAGGTATTGTGTCAACAAGACATGTAGTGCATACTACAGATGGAAAGATGATCGGCGAATGGGGAATGAGAAAATGGATTCCATCCGATTTAAAAAACACCAATAAAAATTCTAACATACATATCGCAAGACAATCGTTGCGCTTTGCTTTATTGGAACAACTTGGTGGAACCACAAACGTGCAATGGGACCATCAATTGGTGGATTTAAAGGAAGATGAAAATAAAAAATTTACGCTAAAATTTATAGTTGAAGGCAAAGTAAAAAGTACCAAAGCAGATCTTGTGGTAGGAGCTGATGGCATCCGTAGTTCAGTACGAAGATTGCTAGTTGGCGAAAATGTTACTCCACTAAAGTATCTAGGTTGCATTGTAATATTAGGCATTTGTTCCTTGAAAGCTTTAGAGGAATTAAATAGTACATTACTAGATTCTGCTACTGTTTTTCAAACCGCAAATGGCACTGAGCGCATTTATATTATGCCGTACGATTCTGAATCGGTGATGTGGCAGCTTAGCTTTCCTATGACGGAGCAAGAAGCCAAAGAATTAAGTGTAAAAGGAACGCAGGCCCTAAAGCAAGAAGCGTGTCTTAGAACCCAATGGCACGATCCGATTCCGCAAATTTTAGCAGCTACATTAGAAAATCAAATTTCGGGTTATCCTGTTTATGACCGAGAGCTACTCGATTTTGAATTGCTTAAAAAAAGTGGGCAAGTCACATTGCTTGGAGACGCGGCTCACCCAATGAGTCCATTTAAAGGCCAAGGAGCAAATCAAGCCTTGTTGGATGCAATTGCACTAGCACGAACTATCTACAGTGAATGTAACTCTGAATCAAATTTTAATTCTTTTGATATTAGAGAACGTATATTGAATGTTTTTGAGTTAGAAATGCTCGAACGAAGTGCTACAAAAGTAAAAGATTCGGCCGCAGCTGCGCAATTCTTACATTCTAAAATTGTGCTTGATGAACGAGATTCGCCCAGAGGAAGTTCTCTACATAAAGAATAAACAAATCTACTTTACTTTTAGTTTTTTACAATTATACCTAATTACTACTTACGTTCTATTTTATTGTTTAGCTCGTGCCGTTTCGCCAAAAAACTAAGTAATATAATAATATCCTTTATCAATTTTGGCAGTTTCAATGTATTGATTGTCAAGTTCAGCTAGCGTGTTCTCAATCATTTCTGACATAGCATTTAGTGCCAAATCGTTTGGTTCAATTCCAAATGGATCCTCGAGTTCGTCTGCAATGGCCTCGAGCGCTACAAAAGTATACGCAATAAAAACGATGATAAAAGGTAATGTCCACAACATACTTTCGCCAAAACCAAACGGAAGTAGAAAGCAATAGAGGTAAACCGTTCTATGTAATAAAACACTATACGTGTACGGAATAGGTGTACTAGCGATTCGTTCGCAACCTCCTATAATATCTGATAATTTATTAAGATTTTCATCAAAAGCAACTTGAGTGATGCTGTCTAATTTACCATCTTGTTTTGCTCTATTAATCCATAAACCCAATTCTTTTAAAATAATAATAGGTTTAAAAACAGCCGTTTGTAATTGCTGATTATACGAATTCGCTAACAATCGTTGCATGTCGTAATCTGGATTAGTTTCTCTCAATTGATGTTTTAAGGCATGAACAACAGCCTTTAGCATTTGTATAAAATGAGTGCGTTGTTCGGCGTAATCCGTTCCATCTATAAGCGTATGCGACTGGCGCGCGAGGGAGCGCGTATCGTTTAAAAGCGCGCCCCATAGTTTTCTGCCTTCCCAAAAACGATCGTAACTCACTGTATTTCTAAATCCTAGAAAAATGGCTAACGCTATTCCAAATAAAGTAAAAATGGACGGATTAACGTAAAGCTGATAGTCGCTCAAATAATTTCTAAAGTAAACAATAGCAATTGTGTATAGAAAAAGTATAGTTAATCGTGGTATTAATTTAGGAAGAACCGAACCATCCCATTCAAACAGCATGCTGAACCAGTTTGTTTTTTGCTTTATAATCATAAAGTAAAATTAATATTTTTATTTACACAACCACTGTATCTTGCTTTGATTTAAATGAGAAAAAACATTTTACTTACCTGAATTCTGTAGTCTTTTCGTGAGAATATCGTAGCCAAATTGAAACCATTTTTACAAACCATTTTTCGCTTAAATTACTTAGTAGCGATCTTAAAGTCAATTAACGCAAACAATTTTGTTTTAAATACTATTCGCAGCATCGTATCCCGTTTTAATAGCATGCGAAATATCAGAAACTTCAATGCAATCTCCCACTCTAACTACGTTAATTTCATTATCGGTAAGTGCTACAGTTTCGAATGTTGCAGACCGAGAACCAATTGCCATAACAACATGGTCACATGGAATTTTTACGCTAATCCCTTGTTTATCTTCACAATCTAATCCACTAATAGAAATGCTTTTTACTTCATGCTCTGTGAATTGTCCAACACCATAGGTTCTAAAATTCTCTAGCAATGTAGGTAAAACAGTATTGCTAATTCCTTCTGCAATCTTATCTCTTTTTTCTATAATAGCAACATTACAACCTTGCTCAGCAAGATATTCGGCTGTCTCACAACCTACCAATCCTCCACCAATAACCGCTATACTACCATATACTTTTTGTTCTCCAGAAAGTATTTTCCAAGCGTCGCAAACGTTCGGTCCATCTACACCTTTAATTGTCGGAGTGAAACTTAAAGCACCAACTGCCACGATTACAGTGTGGGGATTTAGTGCTACGATTTTCTCGTTAGTTGCTGTTTCTCCCATTCGAACTACCACTCCTTCCACTGTTATAGCATGAACAAGATCTTGTACTGCGCGGTACATTTCTCTCTTTCGCGGAGGTACGTCGGCTATATTCAACTGACCTCCAAGACGACCTTCTTTTTCAAACAAAGTAACTCGGTGTCCTTTTTTTGCAGCTACGCGTGCGGCTTCCAGACCTGCTGGACCACCACCAATAACCACAACATTTTTTTTGACCTCAGCTAAAGTAATATCTCGAGTTTCTTCAAATCCGTTCTCAGCGTTAAGTACACAAGCAACAAAGGCACGATTTTGAATGTTATCCGTACAGCCTCTATTGCAAGATATGCAGCGACGAATGTCACAAGCCCGACCTGCAATTGTTTTATTTATCCAATCGGGATCTGCAAGTAAGGGTCTTCCTAAACCAATCATATCTGCTTTTCCACTTTCTAAAACCTGTTCCGCCATATCTGGATCGATGATGCGGCCTACAGTACTCACAGGAATAGAAACTGCTTGTTTGACAGCGGCAGCAATATCTACAAAAAAGCAATAGGGCTGGACACCCATTGGTGGAATAGTATCTGCTAAATTCCCCGTATGGTTTGCCTGTGCGACATGCAACATATCCACGCCAGCGTCCTCTAACCATTTAGCAAATTTTGGAGCGTCAACCTCATCAATACCTCCCTTTCCACGAATTGCAGTAACCACCGGAAATTTATATTCTAAGATCATTTCAGGCACTTTCTCTTTAAGTGCACGAACTAGCATGAGTGCAAATCGCGTTCGATTTTCAAGTGAACCGCCAAATTTATCGGTTCGAGTATTCATTTTCGTGCTGCACAATGCTCCCACTAATCGGTCACCGTGTATTTGAATTACGTCTACTCCTGCTTTTTGCCCGCGTACCGCACAAGAACACATTTTTTCTATAATTTCAACTAAGCTTTCTTCCGTTACTTCATTGACAAAAAACTGCATGTCATGATGAAGTCTACTGCGTACTTTATCCATTTCTCCATTGTCGAATAACGTATTAATTGCATCGCAGTCGTATTCTGGATGAAATATCTGAATTCCTAATTTTGCCCCGTACGCATGCACACTATCCGCAAGCTCACGAAAACTTTCAATTTGACTGTCATCAAATAACTTAGGCGTTGGCGCAAAACTGCGAATTGGTGCTACATCACCAAGAACAATATAGCCAACACCTCCTTTAGCCAAACGGGTGTAAAATGCTCGACTTTGACTGCTGATACTACCGTCCTTTGCTTCGTACCCTGTAGTTAAGGGTGGAAACATAATTCGGTTTTTGAAAGTCATTGTACGAATGGTGATTGGTTCCAATATTTTCAAGACAACTAATTTAGAATTAACAGTAAAAATACCTTTAATTTTTAGATCGATAAATGATATTAATCATCTTAAATGCTCTTTAAATACTTTGATCGAATACTAAGTTTAACAAGAACTTTATAGTTCCTGATTTAATCTTAAAAACAAAAATTGAAAGTTATAAAATCACTTGGAAAAGGATCTGATTTAAAACGAAAGTATTGTAGCAACTACTGAAATGATTGCAATTCCGAAGAGTATTGCGTTTTTTCTACGGTATTGTTTTGAGATATTTTCTGAATATCAACTTGTAAATCAATGTCATTTTTAAAAATAATTAGTAATAGTTCGGTAATTATTTTAGTATCAATTTCATTACAATAACCAACAAACTCAATTCGTTTAGCTTTTGTTTGATGGATTTTAAAACCTGCCAAAGGCAAATGAGACAACCGATTAGAGATATCTATAGTATTGATTTTCTCGCCTGATTTTGTAAAAAAAAGAACTGGCTTTCTTGCTTCCAATCCAACTAAAAACGGAATACCATTTTCTATTTTTAAACTGCAAAAATCGCCTGTTCGATACCGAATTAACGGCAGAAAAGGATTGCTACCGCCTGTGACTACTAATTCACCTCTTTCTCCATAAGGTAGCGCCATATCTTTGTATGGGTCAAAAATCTCTAAATACAAATCGGGTCGAATTACTTGGTGACCGATTGCAGTAGCGTAGGCTATATTTCGACATTCCGTCATCGAATAAAGATCGATTACTGGACATTTAAAATAATTTTCTAACTTTTGTTTCGTGCCATCTGTGAGCTTCATGGCAGAAGAAATTAATGCTTTGGGCGTTAATTCAACTTTCAAATCTAGTAATGTCATAAACGCGAGTGGATCACCAGTAAGAATTTCTGGATTGTACTTTTCTAAGTATTTTTGAGCATCACCGCTTTTATTCCAATCTGTCGGATTTAAATTAATTTTTAATATGCCAGCTCCTTCCAAATAGGTTGATAAAGAGGCATAGGTTACTGTTTTTTCTTGTGCACATATCAACGCAATTGCTGTCGAAGTCGCGCCTCTTGTTATAGAAACATTAAAATCTTCAAGTACAGATTCTATTTGTGGCAACCAGTTGGCCTGAGAAACAGCATCAAACAGTACATCTAATTTTGCTCCTGTAGAGCCAGAAGTATAATAGACCAAAAGCTCGTCTAAATTGGCAGAATCAGAAACAAATAAATGAGGGTATTTTCTAATATCGTCTCGGCAGATAGTTGAAAAATCAGCTATAGTAGCTCCCTGCTTTCGATAAAATGGCACTGTCGTAACACACCATTTTAGATAATCATTTAGCCACATTGGAGGTTGCATTTCTGTCCAGAATAACTTTTTACCGTACTGTTTCTTTTGGTATGACTTCACTTTTAAGAGTTGAGCCGCGTTGAGCCGATCGCCGCTTTTAAAATTAAATTTTGGGGCAAACTCATCCTGTCGAAGTTCATTTAAAAAACTTAAATCTTTAAGCAAAGGAAAACGTTCTGCATCTGTTAAAGCTATTTGTGGGTCACTACTCGCGTCCATAGGTATTTGCCGCTTCACGGGCTTTTTTTTCTGCCATTTCTCTTTTAATTTTCATTATTCTTTCATGTGCATGGTACGATTCCTGCAGAACTTTATGCCGATCTGCGCTACTTAACGATGATAATTTATCAGCGGCTTCATCACGGTTTTCGCCATTTGGTGTAATTTCACACCACTTCAATAACAATCGTACCATTTCTTCAGCACGTTCATCTTCACTAATCCACTCTTTGAATTTTACGTATAGTGAAGCTTCACTCAATTCCTCAAACCAAAAATTATAGAGTTTGTCTTCTATAGCAGAATTATTTATAAAATTAGGGTGACTCAGTAACCAAATTGAAATATGAATTGCTCTCCAATGATCATCTTCGAGATGTGCTAGCGTATAATCACTGGGTATCTTAAATTCCGTCTTTAAAAAATCATTGCACACAATTCTATAGGTGTCACAAATCAACGCAACCGAATTTAATCCTTCAAGCTTCAAAAAAAAAGAAGGTTCTAAATATATTTCTGGACATTTTCTTAAATGCGTAACCAGCTCAAAAACATCATATTTAGACATAAGCATAATTTTGTTGTGAAAATTCTAAGGCAAATTTTAAAAGTTCATCTTCATTTGTTACATAGTACACGTTCCATCCCATTTTTTGCAATCGAATAACTAAGTCTTTATTGTAATCGGGCTGCGAATGTAGCACCATTGTCCCGTGACCGCCTGCATTTTTTAATGCTATTTCGGCTAGCTCCCAATAGGTTTGAGATGTTTGTGTGTCCGCATCTAGCATACTAAAAATATCATTGTCGGTAACAATAATGATGTGTGACTTTACACTTGGCTTTTCTTCAAATGGTTTTCGCAATCGCTCAATTCCATACGCATATCCCGTACCTAAATACGAAGTTAAAGTAGTCAATAGATCTACTTCGTCAGTAATAAAGCCCTTCGTTTCTAAATACTCTCCGGGCTCACCAGAAAGACATCCCATAACAGAAGCTCCAGCTCGCAGAGCAGACAAACTAATGATTGTCGCTGCTAATACAGGCCATGAAAAATTTTGTATTGGATTCACCATCGAACCCGAACAGTCGATACCAATGTATACATTTAACGGATTTTCTTTTACCTCGTTATCAGAATCGGATCCGTACGTTCTCTTTTGAGTGGTCAATCCCGGAATAACTGTGGGTGATAAAATGGCCGATTGCAACCAGTCTACCTCTTCTATAGCGTCGCCAATATCCCAAGTTTCTAATCCTTCAGGTAAATCTAAAGTTATGTTTTCAGAAATTTCTACCGGAAAATCAATTAAATAAGGCAAAGCAATTTCTTTATAATACGTGTTTACTAAAAGTTGTTCGTTTGCTTTGGAATTGACTTGCTTCATCAAATCAATGTAATTTCCAGGTCCCATATATCCATTTCTTGGTCCTTGTCCTCCTAATTTATTTCTGTCTGTCTGTAAACCATCTTTCTCCTGCTCTTTTAAACCGAGAGCTTCTTTTCGCATGTCAATTACTTGATCATAGCCCTCTAAATCGAGTTCGGTCATACCTGAGATGGCAATAGCCCCCAAACCTGCATCTTCTGCATCTAACAGTATGAGGATCTTTTTTCGGGCATCTTCAAAAGTGTTGTCCTCCATTAAATACGGATAGAGCAATACGGCAAAGCGACCACCACCATGGATCCAGTTTTTTGAATAACTTCTTAACAGAGAGGCTAATAATGATGCATCGGCATCTATTTTTTTATTATGAAAAGATAAATTAGTAGCTAAGTCACCCCGATTTAAACGCCACAAATATTCATAAGTACGCATCATTAAAGTCCAAAACTCAGAAAAATTATCTTCTGAATTAATAGCTTGGTACACTTCTGACATTCTTAATTTAGTAATGCGTTGCAACTTATCATTAATCAAGAAATCGGCATATAAATTAGAAACCATCGGTGCTCTATCCTCAATACCTGGCAGCGCAAACCGAATTCTATTTAATAAAATGGCATTGTCGTATAAATTGGCTGGTGTGAAAATATGGTGTCCAATTTCATGCGCTAATATTTCGACCGCATATTTCGTAAGTCCACGTTCTACAATTTCTTGTAAATTAATCACAATGCGATGATCGTTTAGTCGAATCATTGCAAAACTGCCTGTAAGTCCTTCCTTTTGCGCGGCTTGATGCGACAAACAATAAATAGGTTCTTGCAATCGTAAAAATGGATTCCATTCTAACTTTGCCTGTTGCCAATGTGATTTCCATAAAGCTAACGTTTTTTCTATTTCGAATTGATTACTCATTTGCAATACTGAATAAATATATGAAATAGGAGTTTTGAAGCGTAAAAGCAAGCGTGTCTTTGGTTGTCACTATAGATGATATCTTATGAGCATCAATTTGTTCCTTACCTTTTCCCAGCCATTTTTCTACAGAATCGAATGGCTTCGAATTGGATAAAATATAGTTGGAATCTACCGTATTAGCTGGAAGTAGCACTTTACCAAATTGGTCTGCAAAAAGAGCGTAATTGTTTATGGAATCGGTTGCAAATAGATATTCATCGATTTGCGCCAGCTTTGGTGGATGTTCAAAAAAACCTTCAGATCCCTTAAAACCACCATGCATGCCTTCAAATTTGATCGTATGGGTAGACCATCGAAATTCAAATACTTGACCAGTAGCCTCTTCACTCAGATTCTTTAAAATCGTATGTTTAAGTTCTTCAGAAAGCGTTTGAAAATCCTCTTTTAAACGACCTCTTAAATGTGCCAAACCGCACTTCCACGCATATATCCTTCCTGCAATTTTAAAATCTTCAATGGTTTTAATGTCAAAACTACTGTTTTTCATGAGTTGACACCATACTACTGTTTTTGCTGGTGCGTACGTATGAAGATTACTGAGAACATCGTGCAATAGTGAACTTATTTTTACTGGAAATTTTAATACTAAATGGGGCAATTGCATTAGTAACAGCCAAGCACTTTTGTACTCCTCTTTATAGCGCATGGCTAGACCACTTCCAATTAATTTTAATGATTCGAGATAAAGTGCCTTTACGACTTCATGCACTTTTTCGGGAGCCGAATTTAATGCAGAAGTCTCTAGGACAATAGGCTGTACCACTTCCACCATCCAGCTCATGAGAATTAGAGTCGATAAAGGACCGTACTTCAATTCGGCATCATTGTACCATTGATTGTACAAAGCGCTATTAGCAGTTAATTCGGCGATAAGTGGAGGAAAGTTTATTTTTTCCATTGCAGCCATCTTTTGTAATTAGTATAGCGTTGGTGCAAATATTTCAATTTTAAAATATCATCGGCTCGATAGCCATAAAGTTTTTTCTCCTCAGACCACTTCTTTAACTGTTTTTCAATATTCAAAAGACGGTTGTCAATTTCTTTAGAGGATATGTTTTCAAGTCCTTTTTTAAACTCGACTTCAAACTGATCGACTGGATCATTTCGATCTAAATCTTGAATTACATATTCATCACAAGATAAATCGAAGAGGTTTCGCAACCATACAATTCGATCGACTCGATAAACTTCATTACCTACTTGATCAAAAAATGGTGATTCTAAATGTGGTGTTAAACTGTCATGCAAAACAAAGGGTAAAACTTGTCTTATATCTTCTAATTCTACTTTTTTATTTCCTCTAAAATAGGCCAATGACTTAGAAAACATCAATAAGGTCATGATTTTGCGAACCGATAAGCCATTTTTTGCTTGAGAACCTAAATCTTTAATCGGATCCTTTCCTGTTTCTTTTCTAAAAAGAGAACGCATGTCCATGCCCGATAATTTTGCCGTGTCTTTGGTCATGTACTCCAACCGATTGGACGCAGGTTCGAAAAACTCAAATTGTCGGCAAAAAAACTCAATACGCTTGCGCAATTCGGGTTCTATCGTAATACCTCTAATCTGTTTATTAACCGTATCCAGTTCTTCTTCTGTAAAGATAATTTCTTCAGGGATAATGGCTTCCGGTTTAAAATTGAGTTCAATACGCTGTAATAAGTCGTCAATAAATCGCGTATTAAAATGCATTGCTCTAATCACAATATCAATTCTGTCTTTTAAAGCTTCAATTACTTGATAGGTTCCTCCGCCCGCATCATCATTAGCAGTTAAGTACCAAGCCCCTTCTGGACACTCATAAATTTGATCGAAAATTTCAGCATAATTATCAGCCAAAACGGTTAATAAGGCCGACTGTGTTCGAGTCGGAATTCGATTGTATTCATCTATAATTTTTACACGCATGCCCAACCACTTCCGCCAAGCAATTCGAATATCTGATGTTTTTTCTGCCTTCACCAGATCTGAAGGTAATGGATGACCTAATAAATCAGAAATTGTCATTTGCGGTTGTCCGTGTTGAATGGCGCGCATCACATCTTTTTTGTCATATCCCGCCAACAAACCCATCAATACTGATGTTGCTGTTTTTCCGCGACCTGGTCCGCCAACTATGAGGCATTTACCTCTTGCGGCTAAGTTCAATAGCGGCATTAATACGAAACTAGAATAACTTTGATCGGTGGGTAAAGTAACAGGTACCTTACTGTCTCCAAACAAAAACTTTTTAGGATCACCATCATTGAATTCGATATCATAATACGGACTAATGATAGCCGTGTTGGTGATCCAAAAATACGCCTGACGCAATTTTTCGTCTAATGCAATTGCAGTGTTCGAGTCAGTTTGCACAGTTTCACTTGAGTACAGATCTTCTATTTTGAATTTACTATTGTTTGAGGTATCTTGCGGATTGGTAGGCGATTCTGGAACTTTTTTAAAAAATCCCATCGTTTTATTTATTAAGTCAGACATGGTTTTATTTTGTTTCTAAGATACTTAAAAATTAATTTATTGCTTATTGCATTCGGGTGTGTTTCTATTGTTAAAATAGCATTAATTCGCTTAAAACTTACTGTTCTCGCTCTCTCCTAAAATATTTGAAACTTGTTCAACTCGCTCATTTATAGTGCCTTTAAGCATGTAGTACGTAAGATTTCTAGCTCGTAAGTCATCAATTATTTTTTGTTGAAATTCTTTTCTTTTTACATCGCCAGATCGATCCCAAGTATCATCGTAAGGAATGTCGGTATCACAAACAAAAATAATATCGTGTCTACTTTCAGCCAATTTTGCCAGTTTCTCTAATTCGGCAAGAGCTTCTCCGTGATAATCCAATGAAAATAAATACGTAGTGATCGCATTGGTATCGGAAAACAAAAATTGATTGGATTGCAATACCAAAGCGTCTTCTCTTTCTATATGAATTTCGGCTATTTTTAAGAGATCTTCTAGTGTTAGTCTTTTGTTTATGTGATGCTTCTCCCAGTATTCTCTACCATATTCTGGCATCCATTGTGTATCAAAGTGAATTGCCAATTGTTCCGCTAAAGTAGTTTTTCCTGTAGAAGGCGCACCAAGTAAAACTACTTTGGTAATTAGGTCTGTATACACCGTTGGATGAACAAAATCTTTGTATTTAAAGGGTTCGTTTCTTATTTTTGTTGCAGAAATAGGGATGGTATTTCGACGCTCATCCACTTGTCTATTAATAGCATTTAAGGACGAACTCATGTGTACTCCATAAGGCTCACTCGAATAAAAATGTGAAATTCTTCTGTCACCTAAAACACTAGATACATAATCTTCCTGAATTTTCATAATTTCAGCTGTATAACCCGAATCGTTAGGAGAATTCACTCCTTCAATAACCGTAATGCTCGGATATAATTCTCGTATCCAATTGGCTCTAATTTTCAAAGGAATAGTACTAATAGGATCATCATAAATGAGCACTATTAATTCGTCAACCTCCTTCATCGCAGTTTCAATAAGTAGTTGATGTCCTTTGTGAAAAGGAGCAAATTTGCCCAAGGTCAGGCCAGCCTTATATTTGTATTCTGTATGCAAATTCTTCATTGTATGCTTTTTTCCATTCCAAGTAACCAATTATTGCCATAATCAAAAAAAGCACATACAAGCCCGTTGTAAAATATAAGCCTTTATAAAAATAGATACCTATTGCGACCACGTCAACTACGATCCAAAATAGCCAAGATCCCAACACTTTTTTAATCATTAAGTATTGCGCCACTAAGCTTGCAACCGTAGTAAAAGCATCTGCGTAAGGATAGGATGCATCGGTATTGTTTTGCATCGTATATCCTAAAAGCACCGTTGCAAAAATCGTTACGCTAAGCCATACACTTACTTTTGTAATCAATGTGACCCGTAAATTTGTTTGATTTTCTCCACCGTACTTCCAATTATACCAACCAAATGCTTGTAAAAATATATAAATCATATGCAAAATAAGATCTGAATATAATTTTGAGGTATAAAAGACAAAACAAAATAATATCACTTGAATTAATCCAAAATACCAACACCAAATATTTTGCTTAATTGTAAAATAGACGGCCAAAAAACCGAAAATTGAGCCGAAAACCTCTATAGTTGTATCCATAATTTCGATGCTAAAGATAGGATAATGTGTGAAACTTTAAAATCATTAAGAAGTAAGTTTTGAATGATTAGTAGTAGTATTTTCTAGTCTTTATTGAAACTATTTGCTTAACTCAAAAATTAACCCTTCTTTTTAATTGCAGTTTTCTATGCTAAATATGATAGATCAATAATATGTTTATGTTCCGACTAAGATGCTGTAATTTTTAAATAATTCATTGAACCAATTGAAATTTAACGAATTATGAAAAATTTACCTGTAATTGTATAATACACTTTTAGTGAATAATCGCGAAATTTGAGATTCAGCAGTTTTAGAAAAGTCAGTTAGAACTTCTAAAAAATATTTTCATTCATTTGAAATAATTCCTACACTTAAAAATAGCTTTAAAGAGCAACTGCTGTATTAATGCATCATCCCCCTGATGAACAAAAGGATTAAATTATATAAATTCTAAAAGCAAAGAAGTAAACATGGATCATACTAAAACAACAGAAAAAATACTTTCTATCGATTTTGGCGGCTCGCATATTAAAACAGCAATTTTAAATGAAGAAGGCAAGCTATTAACTGATTTTCAATCCATTAAAACGCCGCAACCCGCTACTCTTTCTGCGTCACTAGAAGCCATTCAAACTTTAGTACAAAACTTTAAAGGTTTTGATAAAATTTCAGTTGGTTTTCCAGGATACATCAAAAATGGCATAGTACGTACCGCTCCCAATCTTGACCAAGAAACGTGGTCTAATATTAATTTTAGCGAACAGTTAAGTAAACTGCTTGGTAAACCTGCTAAAGTAATTAATGACGCAGATATGTTAGCACTAGGCGTGATCAGCGGAAGTGGGCTGGAAATGATGGTTACTCTTGGTACTGGATTTGGAACCGCATTTGCGCTAGATGGTAAACTTCTACCGCACTTAGAGCTCGCGCATCATCCAATCACAACTAAGAAATCGTATGACGAATATATTGGTGATAATGCCTACGATGATGTGGGTAAAAAAAAATGGAATATACGATTGAAAAAAATTATTTCTATTTTAAAAACAGTATTTAATTATGATACTCTATACATAGGTGGCGGAAATGCAAAGCACATAAACTTTGAACTTGATGCTAATATTAAAGTAGTGACGAACAAAGACGGAATAGATGGTGGTGCTAAATTATGGCAACAGAACTAGACTACCCTTTTCAAACATAAGAATTCACATTAAACTCTTTTAGATAAATCTTAATTAAAATGAGTATTCCAATAAATAAATTAGAACAAACTGCAATAAATACGGTCAGAATACTCGCTGCTGACGCGGTACAAAAAGCGAATTCTGGACATCCTGGCACTCCAATGGCATTAGCGCCAATCGGACATGCTTTATGGACAGCAATTATGCAGTATAATCCAAAAAATCCGAAATGGGCTAATCGAGACCGATTTATACTTTCCAACGGTCATGCGTGCATGCTACAATATAGTTTTTTGCATTTAACCGGCTATGATGTCTCGTTAGATGATCTTAAAGATTTCAGACAATTACACAGTAAAGCAGCGGGACATCCAGAGTACGGACTTATGCCAGGCATCGAGGTAACTACTGGTCCGCTGGGTCAAGGTTTTGCAAACGGTGTCGGATTTGCCATTGCGCAAAAACATATGGCAGCCCGTTACAATAAGCCTGATTTTTATCTCTTTGACTACACAATTTATGCTATTTGCAGCGATGGTGATATGATGGAAGGCGTAACTGCAGAAGCTGCTTCGCTTGCTGGTCATTTACAATTAGGTAACATGATTTATTTGTATGATGACAATCATATCTCTATTGAAGGAGATACCGACATTTCTTTTACAGAAGATGTTGCAAAACGTTTTGAATCATATAATTGGCATGTACAAAATGTAGACGATGGTAATGACATTAACGCTATTTTAAAGGCAATTAAAAACGCCAAAGCAGAAAAAAATAAGCCTTCACTTATAAAAGTGAGAACACATATTGGTTACGGCAGCCCTAATAAAGTTGATACTGCTGCTGCACATGGTTCCCCTCTTGGTGAAGAAGAATTGAAGTTAGTTAAAAAGTTCTTTGGCTTTGATCCTGAAAAATCATTTGTGGTTCCCGATGAGGTAGCAAAATTGTACACTGAAGCAGGACGCAAAGGGAGTGTAAAAGAAGAGAAATGGAATAGCTTATATAATACATACAAAGAAAAATATCCAGAGCTTGCTTCTGAATATGAACTGGCAACCAATGGAAACTTACCCGAAGGTTGGAAAGATAATTTACCGATTTTTAAAGCAGGAGATGAAAAAATGGCAACCCGAAAAGCGTCAGGAAAAGTGCTTAACGCAATTGCTGATTACCTGCCGAATTTAATGGGAGGGTCTGCTGATTTGTCTCCCTCTACAGATACCGAACTTACCAAGTATGATTATTTTTCTCCCAATAGACATGACGGACGTAATTTTCATTTTGGAGTACGAGAACATGCGATGGGTGCTGTCTTAAACGGAATGGCACTTACCAAAGGAATTACTTCTTATGGTGCGACATTTTTAATTTTTTCAGAATACATGCGGCAGCCTATTCGTCTGGCGGCTATAATGAAAATTCGCCCCATTTTTATTTATACACATGACAGTATTGCACTGGGTGAAGATGGTACAACCCATCAACCTGTAGAGCAATTGATTTGCTTACGTGCTATTCCGAATGTGACATTGATACGCCCAGCTGATGCCAATGAAACGGCTCAAGCGTGGCGCGTTGCACTGGAGCATAGTGATGGACCAGTAATACTGGTCTTAACGCGTCAAGGAATTACGATTATCGATCAAGAAAAATATACCAAAGCGACCGAAGTTGAAAGAGGAGCTTATATTCTTTCAGATGCTGAAGGAGTGCCTGATCTTATACTAATGGCTACGGGTTCTGAAGTTCATTTAATCTTAGAAGCACAAGTCAAACTAAAAGAAAAAGACATTGAAGCCCGAGTTGTAAGTATGCCTTCATGGAGTTTATTTGACAAGCAAAGTGATGCGTATAAGGAGAAAATACTTCCAAAATCAATCAGAAAACGTTTATCCGTAGAAGCAGGATCGACTATAGGTTGGTTGAAATATGTGACCGATCAAGGAGATTCCATTGGCATTAATACGTTTGGAGAATCTGCACCTGGCGATGAGGTAATGGCCGAATATGGCTTTACAGTAGAAAATATAGTGAAGAGAGCAAAAGCAATGCTTTGACACTATTTAAAATTGAATTGTTAAGAAAAAGTTTATTTAAAATACAGTACGATGAAAAATGAATGCAACGACAAAACGCTTAAAAAAAATCAACCTACAAAGTTAAAAAGTAGCAATCCAGATTTTCCACAGGAATATGAAGAACAAGAAAACAGTGCTCTTCGCATGAAATCACAACCTCTTGAAAAAGATAAGAAAAGCTAACGTTATTGAAGCTCGTAAATGAGTAAATAGAATTTAGCAAAATTGTATTCAAATTTCCCACTACTAGTGAAGCTTTAAGATTTTAATTTTTCAAATTAAATTATAATGATTATTAATCAGAAAACAATAACTCCTAGAAAAATGACAGTAGGCATAGCAGCTGACCATGGCGGATTTAAATTAAAAAAAACAATAGTAAAAATGCTGCTGGAATCGAATTATGAAGTAGTTGATTTTGGTAACAGTCATTTAGATGAAAACGACGACTATCCTGACTTCATAATTCCGCTTGCGAGAGCAATTGCTACAAATACAGTAAATCGTGGCATCGCAATATGCGGCAGCGGTGTTGGCGCTGCAATTGTTTCCAACAAAATTGTGGGTGTACGGGCTGCATTAGTTAATGATTGTTTTTCTGCGCACCAAGGAGTTGAAGATGATGATATGAATTTAATTTGTCTTGGCGGTCGAATCACGGGTTTTGCGGTAGCACAAGAATATGTCAATGCGTTTTTAAGAGCCGAATTCTCTGGTGCAGAAAGACACTTACGAAGATTAGAAAAAGTTAAAGCAGTAGAAAAAAGATAAATAAAACACATCATGGAAACAAATAAAGTAAAGCAAAGTCACGGTTTAGGTCAAAGCATTTGGCTTGATTTTTTTGACAGAAAAATCATGAATAATGGAGAATTACAAAAGCTGATTGATGAAGATGGTATTACAGGTGTCACTTCTAACCCTGCAATTTTTGAAAAAGCAATTAGCAGCAGTTCTGATTATAATGAAGACATTACTGCCTTTTCTAAAAATGAAAAATCCAACGATGCTATTTTTTATGGTCTTGCTGTTAAAGACATACAAAGAGCTACGGATTTTTTTAAAAAAATCTATGAAAAGAGTAATGCCGAAGACGGTTTCGTAAGTCTCGAAGTCTCTCCCCACCTAGCGCGCGATAGTGAAGAAACGATTAGGCAAGCAAAGGAATTATGGAAAGCCGTAGATCGGAAAAACGTAATGATTAAAATTCCTGGAACTGTCGAAGGACTGACAGCAATTCGCAAATGCACTGCTGAAGGAATTAATGTTAATGTTACCTTATTATTTGGTTTACCAAGATACAAAGAAGTGACCGAAGCTTATGTTTCTGGGCTAGAAGACCGAGTACAATTAGACCTTCCTATTGATACTGTTGTTTCGGTTGCGAGCTTTTTTTTAAGTCGAATTGATGTTATGATAGATCCAATGTTAGAAGAAAAGGGACTAGGAAAATTGAAAGGTGAAATAGCAATTGCTTCTGCAAAAAAAGCTTATCAAATCTATAAAGAAGTTTTCTATAGTGATCGTTTTAAAAAGCTTGAAGAAAAAGGAGCAAAAAAGCAGCGGGTTTTGTGGGCCAGTACCAGCAGTAAAGACCCTTCTTTTAGTGACACTAAATATGTCGAAGCTTTGATCGGACCAGAAACTATAAATACCGTTCCATTAGATACTATAGATGCATTTCGAGATCATGGAAAAGTGGAAAATCAGTTGGAAAAAAATCTAGATCGAGCAATAAGTGAGTTGGATCAACTAAAAGAAAGCGGAATTGACATTGACAAGATAACCCAAAAGCTAGAAGACGAAGGCATCGAAAAATTCAACAAGCCTTACGATAAATTACTCGATGCCATTGAGAGACAAAAGAAAAAAACGAATTGATATTTTAGTAGAGAGCGATGATCAGAATTAAAAATAAGAATTAAAAAAAAAGAACATGATAAGTGATAAACAACTTTCATTCGGAATAATTGGATTAGGTACAATGGGGAGAAATATGCTTCTTAATATGGCAGATCATGAATTTGCTGTTGCGGGTTATGACAAAAACACCAAGCAGGTTCAGGCACTTTACCAAGAAGATTTAACTGGGTTAACAAAAGGTTTCAGTAATATTACAGCGTTTACTCAAAGTTTTTCAGGTATTCGAACTATAATGCTTTTAGTGCCTGCTGGAAAAATAGTCGATGCTGTTTTATCAGAATTGCTTCCGCTCTTAAATAAAGGTGACATAATCATTGATGGAGGAAATTCGCATTTTACTGATACCGAACGTCGGTACAAAGACTTAGAACAAAAAGGTTTTCATTTTATTGGAATGGGTGTTTCGGGTGGCGAAGAAGGTGCTCGAAAAGGACCAAGTATGATGCCAGGTGGCGATAAAAAAGCTTATGAAACGATTGCTCCGATTTTGAGAAAAATTGCTGCACACGTAAATGCTGAACCTACAGTTGCTTTTATGGGCTTAGGATCTGCTGGACATTTTGTTAAAATGGTGCATAATGGAATAGAATATGCCATGATGCAACTTATATCTGAAACCTATGAACTTTTAAAAAAAGGACTGCAGCTTCATGATGACGAAATTCATAATGTGTTTAAAAACTGGAATGAAGGAAGGTTGCAATCGTACTTACTAGAAATTACAACAGATATTTTTGCATTTAAAAGTACAGGAGAATCTACGCTGCTTCTTAACGATATTAAAGATGAAGCTAAAGCTAAAGGTACTGGTAAATGGACTTCCCAAACTGCTATGGACTTAACTGTTCCCAT
Source organism: Flavobacterium sp. TMP13 (assembly GCF_050847115.1). Classification (NCBI taxonomy): domain Bacteria; kingdom Pseudomonadati; phylum Bacteroidota; class Flavobacteriia; order Flavobacteriales; family Flavobacteriaceae; genus Flavobacterium; species Flavobacterium sp. TMP13. The sequence goes on along the minus strand of NZ_CP193656.1, from coordinate 2,849,748 downwards.
ACCTATAATAGACATAGCTGTTGCATTTCGCGATTTATCAAAGTACAAGTCGTTACGAATAGAAACATCAAAATTGTATCCTAATTTAAAAGAAGTAAAATATCCGGGTATCGCGCAGGAATATCTTTCTCACCTAGAAGAAGCTTTTTACTTCTCGATGGTTTCGGCCTATTCTCAAGGAATGCATCTGCTGTACCAAGCGAACATTACTTATAAATATGAATTAAACTTAGAGTTGATTGCAAAAATATGGCGTGGCGGCTGCATTATAAGAGCTGTATTTTTAAAGGATATTTATGCTGCTTATAAAAAGAATCCGAAATTAGAACATTTGTTTCTAGATAATTCAATTAAAGAAAGTCTTACAAAAAGCATTCCAGCCATTCGAACAATCGTATCAGATGCTGTACAAAACGGTATTGCTGTCCCTGCGTTCTCTGCATCTTTAAGCTATTTTGATGGACTACGAAATGACAATATGCCGGCCAATCTGATTCAGGCTCAGCGGGATTATTTTGGCGCGCATACGTACGAACGCATTGCAACTGAAGGAATTTTTCACACAGATTGGCTTACTCAAACTAACAAATAATTTTAAAATGGATTCAAGTATAAAATCACAACCAGTACTCTTTTTTATTTTCGGAGGAACAGGAGACCTGAACAAACGAAAAATAACGCCCGCACTTTATAACTTATTTTTAGATAATTGGTTGCCTGAAAAATTTGCAATTATAGGAAACGGGCGTTCAGAATTGACCGATACAGCATATAGAAAAAAATTATTAGAAGGTACCAACGAATTCTCGCGGAAGGGGAAAGTGGTAAAAAAGCAATGGGATGAATTTGCTTCCAAGATATTTTATCAAAGTGCTAATGTGAGCGATGACAAGAGCTATAAGCATTTTAAAGAAACGATTGAAAAGTATGAGACGGAATGGAAACAGAAACCGGTAATTATTTATTACTTGGCTGTCTCGCCCAATTTATTTCCAATTATAGGGGAACATATTGCTAAGAACAACTTGGCGGAAGAAAGCGATTATACCCGAATTGTTATTGAAAAACCATTTGGTCACGATCTTGAGTCTGCGAAATCATTAAATGAATTATTAGCTACCATTTTTGATGAAAAGCAAATTTATCGAATTGACCATTATTTGGGAAAAGAAGCGGTGCAAAACATCTTGGCGTTTCGATTCTCTAATGCGATACTTGAACCTATTTGGAACCGAAATTATATTGATCACGTGCAGATTTCAGTTTCAGAGAAATTAGGCGTAGAAGAGCGAGGTGAATACTATGAAACTGCTGGTGCCTTAAGAGATATGATTCAAAATCACCTGCTACAATTGGTCTGCCTTATTGCAATGGAAACACCAATTAATTTTAGTGCTGACGAAGTGCGAAATAGAAAAGTCGATGTGCTGCGAGCGATGAGAAGATTTAAGCCAGAAGAAATAAAAAAAGTCGCGGTGCGCGGACAATACGGTCCGGGCTGGGTTGAAGGAAAGCAAGTTCCAGGTTATCGTAACGAAAATGATGTTGATCCCAACTCAAATACCGAAACATTTGCAGCTATAAAATTTTTCGTCGATAATTGGAGATGGCATGACGTACCATTTTATGTACGAACAGGCAAGAGAATGCATCAAACAGCCTCGGTTATCTCCATCCAATTTCGCGATGTTCCACATTGTGTTTTTCAAGCTGATTCTACCGATAACTGGCAGCAAAATAGACTCATAATTAGCATTCAGCCCGAGATGAGTATACGATTGCAAGTACAGGCAAAACGCCCAGGTTTAGAAATGGTGCTTAATCCCGTAGATATGATATTTAAGTATGAGGAAGCTACTGAAACTCCTGAAGCTTATGAAACACTTTTGCTTGATATTATTACAGGCGATCAAACACTATTTATGAGAGCGGATCAGGTAGGATTTGCTTGGGAATTATTGATGCCTTTGTTGAATTCTTGGGATTCTAAGAAAAGTTTAAGTTTTCCAAATTACTCAGCCGATTCCCAAGGACCTGAAATTGCAGAAGCCTTAATCGCCCAAGACGGATTTCATTGGTTCACACTTCCTATCAAAAATAAATTATAAACTATAATGAAAACTAATATTTATAAAACAGAAGAAGCTCTCTTAACTGCTTTTGCTAAATATTTTATCGAAATAGCACAAAAGTATATTTCAAAAAACGGCGTATTTAATTTGGTTTTAGCAGGAGGTACCTCTCCAAAAAAACTGTACGAATTACTTGCATCTCCTCTATTCAAGGACAAAATTGAATGGGAAAAATTGTTTTTTTTCTTTGGAGATGAAAGATGCGTTCCCGCTGATGATGATGCAAACAATGGACTGATGGTACAAAAACTATTTTTCAGTCCGTTAAAAATCTCATCAACCAAAATCTTTAAAATTGACACTTCCGTAGGTCCAAGTGAGGCCGCAGCAAAATATTCTGAGCAAATAAAAAATCATTTTCAAAGAAATTTGCCCAGCTTTGACTTAATAATTTTGGGACTTGGCGAAAATTCGCACACAGCGTCACTTTTTCCTTACAATGAAGTGCTAACGGAAAAAAATTCTATAGTTAAAGAAGTCTATTTAGAAAATGAAAATAGACATCGCATAACAATGACCGCTCCACTAATTAATAAAGCTAAGAATGTTGCCTTTCTTGTCTATGGAGAAAGTAAACGAAAAGCCATTTATAATGTATTGAAAGGAGAGCAGGATATCGAAAAGTATCCTGCACAACTTATTCAGCTCGAGAACGGAGAAACACAGTGGTTTCTAGATGTTGAATCTGCAGCTTTACTCTAAACAAATTTACTAAAATTTGATCTATAAGTAGCATTCGGATAATTGAACATCACCATTTTTCCGTACTAAATAATTCCCAAATATTTTTAGTCAAGAAAGACCAATACTATTAATTGTTACAATATTAAAATTCCGCTCTTTAACTTTCCAAATTTTTAAAAAGGAATTTGCCTTACTTTTTTGAACAACAATGTAATTTTAAAATAAAGTTTATTAAATTTAAGTACCACAAATTGACCTTTTTCTAAACAGTTAGAAGAACTTGATTATGATATGATTTAAACTACAGATAATTCTAACCCCTTCACTAATTTAAATACCACTATGAAAGTTACCGTAGTTCGAAAAAATATAATATTTTCTCCCGATTCAAGTAGAGTTGTTGCCCGCTATTTTATGAATGGCGATGAACGCACACAGAAAATGGTCAGTAATATAATGATGCTAGACGAAAAGCAAGTGTATAACACATTAGAACAAACTCTACGTGAATTTGCAAGACGCCATCGAAATATATCGAAAATATTTTTTAAGCATTGTGAAAAAATTAAAGGATTAATTGAGGCAATGCAAATCAATTACGATGGTCTCTCTTACGAACGAAAAATGCTAATCGGTTCCTATTGTACAATGGAATATTCGATCGAATCAGCTGCATTTTTTAACCCTTCGATGGTGGAAGATTTTGACCAATCTGATCTTGAAGTGGGAGAAAAGCGAATAATTATTTCTTTTCGGGCTACTGGAGAAGGTCATATTTCTTCAATTGTTTTTAGAAGAGCTATTTTGGACAAAAATAATGATCTTCAGGTAATGAAAATTGGAAAAAACATTGACAAAGCCGAAATTGTTCATAAAACCCTCTACAATAAAGTAAGATTTCTCACGAAATTATCAGAAATGCATACTTCTGACAAATATGCTTCAGAAATAATGCAGGAATTACCCGATCACTTTGAGTACTATGCTTTAAAAAACTTAATTAATAAAGCTTTGAGTGATGACACTATCCGTCAAGAAAGAAGGACTGCTCTAGAAGAAGTTATGTGGTTAGCAGACTCTTTCTATGATCTACAATTCAAGCATGATTCCGATATCGCTGAACGAGTAATCTTTCCTATCTCAGATTCAGAAAGCCGTGGTATCGAAGATGCTCGTTTTGTCCGCTTTACAGATGACGATCAATCTGAAAAAATCCTCGGTACGTATACTGCTTACAATGGTCATGCTATTATTCCAAAACTTATATCTACAGAGGATTTTTATAATTTTCGCGTAATGCCTTTATATGGGATCGGTGCACAAAATAAAAATTTAGCGCTCTTTCCTAGAAAAATCAATGGTAAATATGCGATGCTGTCTAGAATAGATGGTGTAAATAATTACGTTATGTTTTCTGATAGACAAACGCAATGGGACAACCCTATTCGCATACAGGAACCGAAATATCCATGGGAATTTACGCAAATTGGAAATTGTGGATCTCCAATATGGACTGAAGAAGGTTGGTTGGTAATAACACACGGTGTAGGTGCCATGCGACGATATTGCATTGGTGCTTCGCTCTTTGATTTGGATCATCCTACAAAAGAAATAGGAAGATTAAAAGAGCCTTTGCTTTCTCCCCTAGAAGGTGAACGCGAAGGATATGTACCAAATGTGGTGTACTCCTGCGGTTCAATTGTACATAACAATAGTCTTATACTACCTTATGCGGTGTCGGATTACTCTTCTACCTACGGTGTAGTAGATATGATTGAGCTACTGGATGCTTTGCGTAGAAGCAAGTAAGTTGTTTTTTATAACCAAACACAATCATTATCTCATAAATAGTATGACCTTTAGAAACGAAAAAACCCTAATTCGTTAGAATTAGGGTTTTAAAAAGAAAGGCGACGACATACTCTCCCACATAACTGCAGTACCATCTGCGCAGGCGGGCTTAACTACTCTGTTCGGGAAGGGAAGAGGTGAGCCCCGCCGCAATAACCACCTTAAGGAGTTATAATTGCTTTGGGCAATAACTTAATTATTAATTATCAATTATAAATTGTTAATTATCAATTATAAATTGTTAATTATCAATTAAACAATATCTTAACATACTGAGATAAAGAAACGTAAATAGTATTAGAAAGGTTCCTCCCCCGACTTGCATCGGGGGAAAAGTGTACATAAGCTTACGGATTATTAGTACTACTCGACTATGACATTACTGCCTTTACATCTATAGCCTATCAACGTGGTCATCTCCCACGATCCTTAAAAGAAATCTCATCTTGTGGTGGGTTTCGCGCTTATATGCTTTCAGCGCTTATCCCTTCCAAACGTAGCTACTCTGCGATGCTCCTGGCGGAACAACAGATACACTAGAGGTTTGTCCAATTCGGTCCTCTCGTACTAGAATCAGATCCACTCAAATTTCTTGCGCCCACAGTAGATAGAGACCGAACTGTCTCACGACGTTCTGAACCCAGCTCGCGTGCCACTTTAATGGGCGAACAGCCCAACCCTTGGGACCTTCTCCAGCCCCAGGATGTGACGAGCCGACATCGAGGTGCCAAACCCCCCCGTCGATATGAGCTCTTGGGGGAGATCAGCCTGTTATCCCCGGCGTACCTTTTATCCTTTGAGCGATGGCCCTTCCATGCGGAACCACCGGATCACTATGCTCTACTTTCGTACCTGATCGACCTGTATGTCTCTCAGTCAAGCTCCCTTATGCCATTGCACTCTACGCACGGTTACCAAGCGTACTGAGGGAACCTTTAGAAGCCTCCGTTACTCTTTTGGAGGCGACCACCCCAGTCAAACTACCCACCAAGCAATGTCCCCCGTATTACGGGGTTAGGCCTCAGACAAACAAAGGGTTGTATTTCAACAATGACTCCACAACGCCTAGCGACGCCACTTCACAGTCTCCAACCTATCCTACACATCATTTGTCCAAGGTCAATACTAAGCTATAGTAAAGGTGCACAGGGTCTTTTCGTCCCACTGCGGGTAAACGGCATCTTCACCGTTACTACAATTTCACCGAGCTCATGGCTGAGACAGTGTCCAGATCGTTACACCATTCGTGCAGGTCGGAACTTACCCGACAAGGAATTTCGCTACCTTAGGACCGTTATAGTTACGGCCGCCGTTTACTGGGGCTTCATTTCAATGCTTCTTCTTGCGAATAACATCTCCACTTAACCTTCCAGCACCGGGCAGGTGTCAGGCCCTATACTTCATCTTACGATTTTGCAGAGCCCTGTGTTTTTGATAAACAGTCGCCTGGACCTCTTCACTGCGGCCAGCATTGCTGCTGGCGACCTTTCTCCCGAAGTTACAGGTCTATTTTGCCTAATTCCTTAGCCATGAATCTCTCGAGCACCTTAGGATTCTCTCCTCGACTACCTGTGTCGGTTTGCGGTACGGGTACTAATTACCTGAAGTTTAGAGGTTTTTCTTGGAAGCCCTTAGGCGCACTATCTATTTGTCCGAAGACTCCTAGTACTATCGTATTTCCCCAAGCCGCGTGGATTTGCCTGCGCAGCTTATAGGTAGGTACTTCAACGAACTATTCCGTCAGTTCGCGGCGCTTTCATCACTCCGTCACCCCATCACAGTAATCAGTAGTACGGGAATATTAACCCGTTGGCCATCGACTGTCCCTTTCGGGTTCGCCTTAGGTCCCGACTAACCCACAGCTGATTAGCATAGCTGTGGAAACCTTAGTCTTTCGGTGTGCGGGTTTCTCGCCCGCATTATCGTTACTTATGCCTACATTTTCTTTTCTAACCAGTCCAGCATGCCTAACGACACACCTTCAACCCTGTTAGAATGCTCCCCTACCACTTACAATAAATTGTAAATCCATAGCTTCGGTAATATACTTATGCCCGATTATTATCCATGCTCGTCCGCTCGACTAGTGAGCTGTTACGCACTCTTTAAATGAATGGCTGCTTCCAAGCCAACATCCTAGCTGTCTGGGCAGACGAACCTCGTTCTTTCAACTTAGTATATATTTGGGGACCTTAGCTGATGGTCTGGGTTCTTTCCCTCTCGGACTTGGACCTTAGCACCCAAGCCCTCACTGTTATGAAACATTATATAGCATTCGGAGTTTGTCAGGAATTGGTAGGCGGTGAAGCCCCCGCATCCAATCAGTAGCTCTACCTCTATATAACTTTACGCATAACGCTGCACCTAAATGCATTTCGGGGAGTACGAGCTATTTCCGAGTTTGATTGGCCTTTCACCCCTACCCACAGATCATCCCAAGACTTTTCAACGTCAACGGGTTCGGTCCTCCACTGTGTGTTACCACAGCTTCAACCTGTCCATGGGTAGATCACACGGTTTCGCGTCTAACACTACTGACTAAAGCGCCCTATTCAGACTCGCTTTCGCTACGGATCCGTGGCTTAACCACTTAACCTTGCCAGCAACGTTAACTCGTAGGCTCATTATGCAAAAGGCACGCCGTCACCCCACGAAAGGGCTCCGACCGCTTGTAAGCGTATGGTTTCAGGATCTATTTCACTCCGTTATTCACGGTTCTTTTCACCTTTCCCTCACGGTACTGGTTCACTATCGGTCTCTCAGGAGTATTTAGCCTTAGCGGATGGTCCCGCCAAATTCAGACAGGATTTCTCGTGTCCCGCCCTACTCAGGATACCACTATCCTTTACATTCATTACCTATACGGGACTATCACCCTCTATGGTTCTACTTTCCAGTAGATTCTAATTCTTCATGCAAGAAATATCGTGGTCCTACAACCCCAATATTGCCGTAACAACATTGGTTTGGGCTAATCCGCGTTCGCTCGCCACTACTTACGGAATCACTTTTGTTTTCTTCTCCTCCGCCTACTTAGATGTTTCAGTTCAGCGGGTTTGCCCACCTATCGGTGTACTATGTCTTCAACATAGTGGGTTGCCCCATTCAGGTATCTACGGATCAATTCGTGTGTGCCAATCCCCGTAGCTTTTCGCAGCTTATCACGCCTTTCATCGCCTCTGAGAGCCAAGGCATCCCCCATACGCCCTTATTTTGCTTATTGTACTACTCTTTAAGTCTAAAAAAATAAGTACTACGTATTAAGTTTACACCAAATACACAAAACTTACTCATTCATAACTAAAAAGTGTTCTTTCTACTTATTTTTTTACTATTTTCTTATCTCAATATGTCAATGAACTTTTTTCCTTTCGGAACTGTGGAGAATAACGGAGTCGAACCGTTGACCTCCTGCGTGCAAGGCAGGCGCTCTAGCCAGCTGAGCTAATCCCCCAATTTAATTATGAATTGTGAATTATGAATTATGAATACCATTCATAACTCCTCAACTCTAGAATTTCTTCTTCTTTTTAAGTAATTAGTTGTCTCGGACAGACTCGAACTGTCGACCCCTACATTATCAGTGTAGTACTCTAACCAGCTGAGCTACGAGACAATATGATCTTTTGATTTAAGTGATTTGATTCCCTTTGCTCTAGATCCTAAAATCCAGGGCTGAAAATCAGCATTAAACAATCATAAATCTGTACCTTTTACTTAATTGTATTATTTGAACTAACAGCAGAGTAATAAAATAAATCCTTCTTGAAACCAATAAAAATCTTCGTCTTTTTCCCAAGAGTGCAATAAATTGCTAACACTTAGGCTCTAGAAAGGAGGTGTTCCAGCCGCACCTTCCGGTACGGCTACCTTGTTACGACTTAGCCCTAGTTACCAGTTTTACCCTAGGCAGCTCCTTGCGGTCACCGACTTCAGGCACCCCCAGCTTCCATGGCTTGACGGGCGGTGTGTACAAGGCCCGGGAACGTATTCACCGGATCATGGCTGATATCCGATTACTAGCGATTCCAGCTTCACGGAGTCGAGTTGCAGACTCCGATCCGAACTGTGACCGGTTTTATAGATTCGCTCCTGGTCACCCAGTGGCTGCTCTCTGTACCGGCCATTGTAGCACGTGTGTAGCCCAAGGCGTAAGGGCCGTGATGATTTGACGTCATCCCCACCTTCCTCACAGTTTGCACTGGCAGTCTTGTTAGAGTTCCCGACATGACTCGCTGGCAACTAACAACAGGGGTTGCGCTCGTTATAGGACTTAACCTGACACCTCACGGCACGAGCTGACGACAACCATGCAGCACCTTGTAAATTGTCTTGCGAAAGATCTGTTTCCAAACCGGTCAATCTACATTTAAGCCTTGGTAAGGTTCCTCGCGTATCATCGAATTAAACCACATGCTCCACCGCTTGTGCGGGCCCCCGTCAATTCCTTTGAGTTTCAAACTTGCGTTCGTACTCCCCAGGTGGGATACTTATCACTTTCGCTTAGCCACTGAGATTGCTCCCAACAGCTAGTATCCATCGTTTACGGCGTGGACTACCAGGGTATCTAATCCTGTTCGCTACCCACGCTTTCGTCCATCAGCGTCAATATATTAGTAGTAACCTGCCTTCGCAATTGGTATTCCATGTAATCTCTAAGCATTTCACCGCTACACTACATATTCTAGTTACTTCCTAATAATTCAAGTCTAGCAGTATCAATGGCCGTTCCACCGTTGAGCGATGGGCTTTCACCACTGACTTACTAAACCGCCTACGGACCCTTTAAACCCAATGATTCCGGATAACGCTTGGATCCTCCGTATTACCGCGGCTGCTGGCACGGAGTTAGCCGATCCTTATTCTTACAGTACCGTCAAGACTCTACACGTAGAGTTGTTTCTTCCTGTATAAAAGCAGTTTACAATCCATAGGACCGTCATCCTGCACGCGGCATGGCTGGATCAGGCTTGCGCCCATTGTCCAATATTCCTCACTGCTGCCTCCCGTAGGAGTCTGGTCCGTGTCTCAGTACCAGTGTGGGGGATCTCCCTCTCAGGACCCCTACCCATCGTAGCCTTGGTATGCCGTTACCATACCAACTAGCTAATGGGACGCATGCTCATCTTTTACCGATAAATCTTTAATTACATCTTGATGCCAAGTCGTAATACTATAAGGTATTAATCCAAATTTCTCTGGGCTATCCCTTTGTAAAAGGTAGATTGCATACGCGTTACGCACCCGTGCGCCGGTCTCTAAGTAGCAAGCTACCTATACCCCTCGACTTGCATGTGTTAAGCCTGCCGCTAGCGTTCATCCTGAGCCAGGATCAAACTCTTCATCGTATATTGTGCGAGACAGATAAATCTATCTCTATTTATTTTTGACTCCGAATTATCTAGTGGTTATTCTCAAAATCTCTCGATTCTATTACTCTTATTCTTTGTTTTGAAATCTCTCTCAAAACGGCTGTCAATTCAATATGTCTAGGAACGTATTCTTCTGTATTTTAAAACCTCAATTCTCACTTGTTTAAGTGTCTCTCAAGGCGGCTGCAAAAGTACAAACTCTTTTCTAATCTCACAAGAAAAAAATGAAATTTATTTTGAGCCTTTTTACAAACTCTAAAACCATTCTTCCTTGTCAGTATCTCAAATAACTTGCGCCTTTAGCGGGGTGCAAATGTAGTTTATTTATTTACATATTCAATCTTTTTTATTGCATTTTTCCCATCTTTTTTCTTATGCATTCCTAACTAATTGATATTGTTACAACTGCAGCACTTTACTTGGGAATTCTTTTTGCCACCGTTCTATTGCAGTGTTCTCTCTTTGAAAAAAGTCAATGAGTAATGCATTTCATTTAATTGTAAATTTTTATAGTGTAGCAACATTATCTTGTATTTACATCATCTGGACAGTACCAATGGTATATATTAATAATTAGGCTAAACTTTCTTTTTTAATACAAATTTTGAATATTGTGCAGGATTACTTTGTTCCTTATATATAGGTAGCAAAAGTTATTTTTTAAACTCCCCATTTTAGAATCACAAAAGAATTGAAAGATTACTATTTATTTATAAGCAATAATAACGGTCAGTATTATTAATTCAAAATTCTCATGCTAGCACTAAGAGTTGAAGTTTCAGATTGTTTATAATTTTTAATTTTATCATTCAACTTTAAAACGCGATCCAATTGTTTTTTTTGAATCGTATATCTGGTATAATATTTATACCATTCTTTTCCGATAAAAAAGGTTGTTACAGAAACCCCTGTCACTAAACCGACAACATAATTTGTAATGTCCATAATTTCTATATTTTTAATTTAAAAAGCATTTTCATCTCCTTTTAAGGTTACTATAATTGTTAAAAAGCAAATTTTAATGTCTGTAATTAAGCTCCATCCTTGTACATATTGAATGTCTGTGGTAACACGACGTTTCATATCAGATACATTTTTAGTTTCACCCCTAAGACCTTTAACCTGAGCTAGACCTGTAATTCCTGGTTTGACAAAATGACGAACCATAAAATTATTAATATGACAATTGTAATCAGAAGTATGCTTGATCATGTGAGGTCTAGGACCTACGACACTCATATTTCCTAACCACACATTAAAGAACTGAGGCATTTCATCTAAACTCGTGCGTCGTAAAAATTTACCAATCGGCGTTATTCTGCAATCTCCTTTTTGAGCTTGTATACTTTCGTCTGACCCATCGATATACATACTTCGAAATTTATAACAGCAAAAGGGCTCGTTTTTTTTACCTGTTCGTATTTGTTTAAATAGTACTGGTCCTTTACTTTGTTTCTTGATGAAAAATGCTAACAACGGATAAAGCCACGACATGATTAACACAATCACCAATGAACTAAAAACAATATCAAATACTCTTTTAATCAATCTGTTATAAGCATTTTGCAACGGCTCGAAACGAGGTTTAATCACATGAAAATGATTTACATGACTTGAATTAAAATGTTTTTTTGAAATTGATGAAAAATCAGGAACAAATTTTAAACGCATACAATGCTTATCGCCAAGCTCAAAAAAATAATTTAAATCTGAAATAAAATCTGGTTTTGAGACAATATATAATTCATTAATATTACTATTCGATGCACTATGAATCGCTTCTGAAAGTGCCAAACTAAAATCTTCATTATTTGTGTACGTCTCCGACGAATTTTCGTTAAGAATACCTATAAAATCTATAAAAAATGAATTACTTTCTAAATGAGAAGCCAATTCAATACTCGTTTTATTAAACCCCCAAATTGCAACTGTATACGATTTAAAAATACGTCCTTTAACTTTTTCTATTACAACTGTAAATACTATTCTAGATACCAAAAAATACAATAGCAAAAAACTCAATTGAAATAAGTTGGCCTTACTTCCTAAAAAGTATTCTACTTTATCCTGAAAAATAATAATATAAATATGCCATAGAATTCGCTGCATCAGAAAAGCACGCCAGCTATTTCTAAAAAAATATTCTAAACTAAAAAGAACATCTACTCGATACAATTGAAAATAAGCAACTGAAAATAGCCAACTTAAAACTGTAATGGGAATCATTTTGTCTTGAAACAAAGTATTCCATCCACTATTTTCTTTAATTGCAAAATTCAGAAATACTATAGTTCCAAGTAACATCGCGATCATGTCTGCCATTGCGCAGCAAATGATAGAGGTGAATTTGTGTCTATTTCGCATTTCTTAATCTTTTATATAAGTTGTAGAATAATGCTCCTTTCAAACTTCTTGTAAATCCAAAGAAAATATCTAATAAATCAGGAGTTCTCTTTGTAATAAGTAATTTTCCTGCTTCAGCTATGCAAACCATTATTGTTGCAAAACTTAAATTTTGTATTAGATTCACATTCTTACCAGGACATTTTATCCATGAATTCTTATGCTGTGTATATACTTCTAAAAAAAATCCTATACTTATAAAAGATATTGCTGTTCGCAAATTATAATATTGTTTATGCCACTTTAACAGCCACTTTGGTAAATATATTTGATTTACAAAACTAGGATCTGAAAGCCATGAAAAATAAAAAACAACGCAGATAACTAATAGCAGTAAAACTATTTGGGTAGACATTTTATATTATTTTATTTAGTAAATTCTTCTAATTTTGCTATATAATTATAGTATTTTAAAAGATTACGCTCTTTTAAACCAAGGTCTCTTTACATCTATCTCCTGATATTGATACGTATAATTTCGGCCATAGCCATATCCATAGGCCGTTTTCATATTTACTCCATTAATCAGAATACCTACATTTTTTAATTGTTCTTTTTTAATAAAATTGTCTACGCGAGCTAAACTGGTTTTATCTGTATAATCATATTTTACGACGAATACGGTGACATCTGCCAAATAGCTTAAATTAAGTGTATCAGACACCATCTGAATTGGCGCAGTATCTAGTATTATGTAATCATATATACTCTTTGCTTCTTCAATCAACGACTCAAAATTAGAATTAGTTATTAATTGAGTAGGATTTGGAGGAATTTCTCCAGAGAACAATACATCTAGATTCTTAGAGAAATTAGTACCCTTTTGCACAAGTCCTTTCCAATTTTCACTTTTGTTAGATAAGTAATCAGTTAGTCCTAACACATTTCTGTCAATCTTAAAATATTCATGCAGTTGAGGATTTCTTAAATCGACTCCAATAAGCAATACTTTTTTATTTTGATTACTAATAGATACTGCACTATGAAAGGCACAAAAAGATTTTCCTTCTCCTTGAATAGATGACGTAAACAGTATTGTACTTCCTTTATTTTCAGTTTTTCCAGGCACTAAATAAGATATATTTGAGACTAAAGTACGAGTAGCTTCTGCTATAAAAGAACGAGACGTAGCTGTGTTATCCAGTTTTTCAACTGTATCTACTTTCGGTATAAAACCTAGCAAAGGTATGTTAGGAAGAATTTTTTGAACGTCTTCTTCATTGTGTATTTTAGTATCCAACCATAAGCTCACATAGACTATTCCGAAAGGAAAAAGCAAACCAAAAAGCAAAGCACCCAACATAAAAGATTTAGGTTGTGGGAAAATTGCCGAATAGTTAGTCTCGGGTGCATTTAAAGTCTTTAAATTAGATTCTAAAATTGCACCATTTAGAACGGCTTCTTCTCTTTTCTGCAATAATGCGACATAAGTCTCTTCCTTCATATTCAAATTACTATTGATATTACCCAATATTTTATCTTTTGTTGGAATACTTTTCGCTTTTGAATTGGCAGTATATTGTTCTGATCTATTCACTCTAGTGGTTTGGTTTAGAAAATTTAAATAGCCTTCGAGTGTGTTTAATATTTCTTGTTTTTGCACTCTTAACTGCGTCATTACAGTAATATATGCAGGATTGTTTTTTTGTGCTCTTTGCAAAATCAACTCACTGTCCATAAGTCTTGCATTGTAATTTAAAAGCATTTGGTTTACTGTCGGCGCTTCTAATTTATAATCAGTACCCAAAGTTGTTGTACCATTTGATCTTCGGATGTCATTAATTGCAAAATTAGTTAGTGCGATTTGCTTTTCATTTAATGAATAACTCTCGTTTTTCTGACTTCTATCGGCCGTTTTCTCAAGAATATAATTGTCCATTACTAGAATGTCATTATTCTGTAAAAACTTTTCTTTTACACTTTCAATAGAATCTTTCTCTTTAGTAAAGTTTTTGATTCTTTGATTTAAATAAGAAACCGTATTGGTATATAACTTTTGCTTGTTGATCACGATACTTTTATCCAACAAAACAATAATTTCATTTAAGATTTTTCTTGAACGAATAGGACTTGACCCGACATGATTTAAGTCAATTGTTCCTTTAGACTTTTCGTCAGATAAAACAATAAGTGATGCCTTTAGATTTTTTACAGCAATATCTATTGGTTCTAGAACGACTTTATACTGATTTTCGAAATAATAAGTGGGATTTTTTCTGGCTTTAGCAGACAACTTAATTGTAAATGGTAAACCTGCCAAATCTTCTTTTCCGTCATACCCATTAATCACAAAGCTTTTTTCTGTGTCTAAATCAGTTACAATAAATCCGTTTCCATCAACTTTGACTTCATAAGAGATTTGTGGTAGCGAATCTTTAGAAATAGTAGGTTTTATAATAAAAGGAACTTCAATTACAAACTTATTTTGAACGGTATATTCCTTTTGAAAGTAACTGACGTTTAAATTCAGATTTTTGACCACATTTGATAAAAATTCATTCGATGTGATTAGTCTAATTTCGTCTTCTAGGTTATCCTCTTTACTTTTTTGATCTGTACTTATCGTAATTATTTTAGTTTTATCTTCTTGTTTCTTATCAATAAAAATAGAAGCGGAAGTTTGATATGTTGTTGGCACCATTTTTATGTAAGCATAGGCAGCACCTATGCACAGAAGTACGCTACCTACAAACCAAGGCCAATATCTAAAATACTTTAAAAATTCTTTTTTAAAATCCATAACTATTTAATTAATTAGAAATTGTAGGGGCACAATCAAAATTTTCATTTTGACATTTACTATTCATTTTTTTTAAAATTGTTTTCTACTTTGTAAGCAATAAAATTACTGCCGTAAGAGAGATCGCTAATCCTAAAACCTGTAGCGGGTCTTTAATTACACCGCCACTATTTGCCTTTAACTTATTAGGTGTAACTACAATAACATCATTTTGTCTGATTCTAAAATCTGGATTAGACATCCATGACGCAGTAGTTAAATCAACATGATAAACCAGTCGCTTTCCTTCAAACTCCCTAATAATTTTAACATCTGTTCGAATTGCAGAGTACGTAAGGTCTTTGGCCATTCCGATTGCGTCAAGCAAGCTTATTGACTCTTCAGTAAAAGAAAGAACACCAGGAGAGTTTACTTCGCCTAGAATGGTAAACTTATTATTGACAACTCGAACTTGAACCGTCGGATTTACTAAATATCCCTCATTTATAAGACGCTCTTTTATTTTACTTTCGACGTTAGCTGGAGTTAAATTACTAACTTTAATTTCGTTTAAAATTGGCATAGTGATATTTCCTTGCGGCGTAACTAAGTAGCCTGTCAACTTCATCATTTCAACTGATGTTTGTGACGTAAATGTTGCAGTACTATTATTAAAAGGCGCGGCGACTATCGGATTTAAATCACTAACGTCAATTTTTAAAATATCATTAGGTTGTACTTTTGTCGACGCATAATTTAAAGTAGAATTTGCGTAGGTATCTAAATCTTGCAAATACAGCATTTGTTTTCTAGTGGTACAGGATTGTAGCATAAATAAAAACAGTAAAATTAGTAGCAGTGAAAATTTTTTCATATCGGTTGAAGTATAAATTAGTAGTTTTAGTCTTTTGAAATTAGATTGAAGATTTTTAACTTTTTTCTCAATTATTGACGACGAACTAGTTATTATTTTTTTGATAATAAATTATAATTAATAAAAAATTTAGAGATGACTCAGCCTCTTTGGCTATTCTTCTGTACTTAATGCATTATGTATTGTCTTAAAGCAATAGTTTTTTTAAGAAAAACTGCTTGAACTGCACTTAAACCATGGTGTTTATAAATTTTGTAGTCTTCATGTAAAACATCAAAGGCACTTTTAATATCGGTACTCATTCCTCCCATTCTCATTTTTACGATGTACGAATTGATATAACTCATATTAATTTTATATTTGTACAAATAGCGAAGCAAGAATTCGGTATCAGAAGCTATCTTAAAATCAAGACTGTAAGTGCCATTTTTATCTATTACGGCTTTTTTTAAATAAACGGTTGGATGCAATGGAAGCCATCCTTTTTGTACTCTTTTGAGACTAAAAACACCACCAATTCTATCCCGAATTAAGCGTTCTTCAGCATCATTCGAGACATACACTCCGTTTCCATAAACTCCTTCAACACTTTTGTCTGCCTCGAAACGGGCTGCAATTCTGCTAATGGCCTTTTTGTCATAAAATTCGTCATCAGAGTGCATTAATCCAATTATATCGCCGGTAGCTAATTTTAATCCTTTGTTAATTGCATCATACATTCCTTTGTCTGGTTCCGATATAAATTGACTTATTTTATCTCGATAACACTCAATAATTTCTTTGGTTCCATCGGTAGAGTTACCATCAATAATTATATATTCAATATTATTATAATTTTGTTCTAGTACGCTATTTATAGCTTTTTCGATTGTATTTTTTCGATTGTAACAAACCGTTATTATAGTAATTCTCATAATTATAATTTTTTAAAGTAAACTGTTTCTCCAATCAGAGAATAAAACTAAAACAAAGAATGTTTTCTAAGAAATGTTTTCGATAAAGCACTGCTTTACTCGTTAAAAACACAAAAAGCGACACTTTAAACTTTTAGCGCGCAAGAAGTTGCGATCTCTATACCGAAATTGAGAAGAAAAAGGATAAATTAAGTTAGGATGTTTTTCTGCGAGATTTTTATTCATTTAACAATAGCTTGTCAAAATAACTGATGGTTGTAAGTACACCTTCTTGTAGTTGTATTTTAGGTTCCCAACCATTAAGTTTATCGATCGCCAATGAAATATCAGGTTGTCTTTGTTTGGGATCATCTTGTGGTAAATCGAGATGGATTATTCTTGATTTAGAACTGGTTAATTTAATAATTACTTCTGCCAACTCGAGCATCGTAAATTCATTTGGGTTTCCTAAATTTACTGGTCCTAAAAATGTAGGCTCTGAACTCATCATTCTAATCATGCCTTCTACTAAATCATCAACGTGTTGAAACGATCGAGTTTGCAATCCATTTCCAAAAATTGTAATGTCTTTTCCTTGCAAAGCTTGCACAATAAAATTAGAAACTACTCTCCCATCGGCGGGATTCATATTGGGTCCGTAGGTATTAAAAATACGAACGATTTTAATGGCAACTTTATTCTGATTGTGATAATCCATAAATAAAGTCTCGGCGCAACGCTTTCCTTCATCATAACAAGAACGAATACCGATTGGATTAACATTTCCCCAATAATTTTCGGTTTGGGGATGAACCAACGGATCACCATATACTTCACTAGTACTCGCTTGCAATACTTTGGCATTGACCCGTTTTGCTAATCCTAAAACATTAATTGCTCCCATCACAGAAGTCTTTATTGTTTTTATTGGATTGTATTGATAATGTACCGGAGATGCTGGGCAAGCCAAATTATAAATTTCATCAACTTCTGCATAATAAGGCTCTGTGATATCGTGTCGCACCATTTCAAAATACGGATTATCAAGCAAATCAATAATATTAGATTTGGCTCCCGTAAAATAATTGTCTAAACAAATCACTTCGTTTCCTTCCTTTAATAATCGTTTGCACAAATGTGAACCTACAAATCCAGCGCCACCAGTAATCAATATTTTTTTCATTTTAATTCTGTTTGTTTTTTAATGAATGAACTTTTGTTTGAATTTGAAAAAAGTAATGTGACTTGAAACGTGCCAAATAAAATCCTTCTTTACCATCTAAAAACCCTAGTTTAAAAAAATAGGCTCCTAAAAAATAAACTGCCGGTAGCAATCCTGTGGTAAGAAGTCCGTATTTAATTTTTTGGTTAAGGGATAACTGCTTGTTTTTTGATTGTTTAAGCTGTAAATACCGTTGCGCTTCCCAAGTTGAATAGGCATTGTGCTTGGCTATATAATGTTCTAAGTTTTTAAAATCTTTATGAATAACTTTCGATTTAATTACTCCCACATTGCCTTGTATAATGGGATGTTCGTGCACTTCCATATCCAAATGACTCCATAAATCCTCGTCAACTTTTTCATAAGCTCCTTTCGATTTTTTAAAGAGCGCTGACTTTTGAAACCCATAACCGTATTTAAGTTTTTTGCCCATAAAGTAGTTTTGAAACTTTATCGTGTAACCATTAAAATTCGGGTCTGTAATTTTATGCTCTACTTCAGAAACAAATGCTTCAGAAACAAATTCGTCAGCATCTAAAAATAAAATCCATTCGTGAAATAGCGTTGCATTTCGAAGCGCCCAATTCCGCTTTTTAGGGAATTTTCCATCCCATTGAAATTGTATTACTTCGGCACCCATATCTTTTGCAATTCTCGCAGTATCATCTGTACTACCAGAGTCTACGACAACTATTTGATCAAATCGTTTTAATTTATCCAGACAAAATGGTAAATTCAATGCTTCGTTCTTTACAGAAAGTATTACAGAAATTGGAATTTTATTCAAAACTTCTAGATTTTATAAGTTGAGCAGGATTTCCTCCTACGATAGTGTTTTTATCTACATTTTTAGTGACAACAGAACGCGCTGCAACAATTACATTATTATGAATATAAACGCCGGGACCAATAAAGGCATCAGCGGCAATCCAAACCCCGTTGCCAATAGTAATTGGCTTTAAAATTAACGGAAAGTCTTTTTTAGTATAATCATGAGTTGATGCACATAAATAGCTTTTTTGAGAAATTATCGTGTTTGCACCAATACTTACTTTTCCTTGATTATAACAATCCACTTTAGGACCTAAGCTTGAATTTTTACCTACCTCCAAATTCCAAGGAGCCCAAATCTGTACAGATGCATAAATATGACACGACCACGCTAATTTTGCACCAAAACATTTTAAAACTAAGATCCGCCATTTTTTAAATAGTCTAGAAACAAAAAGACGAAAGAAGAGTAGACGGACAATATTCCATATTAGTCTCGCCATTTTATTTCTCAAACTAAAAGAATGGTTGTAGTGGGCTAATTCCATTAATTATTTTTCTTTAATTTTCAGTGAGAATAGTTTGATACAAGTCGATTATTTTATTTGAAACCACTTTTATTTCATATTTTTCTTCAACAAGTTTTCTTCCTTTCATACCCATATTTTTCAACTCTTCAACAGAAGTATTGATTACTTCTGCAATAGCTTTTTCTAAATTTAGAACTGACAACTCGATCCACCAACCACATTGATGCTTTTCTAAATCTTGCCAAGGAGTTCCTTTAGTTGTTACTACTGGAACGCCAACTGCTAAAGATTCGGCCACTACAATACCAAAATTCTCGCTGTGTGTGGGAAGTATCATAACATCGGCAGATCTTAGAAAGTTCCATTTGTCTTCTCCATATTTAACTCCTACAAATTGGACATTTTTTAACTCGGCGCATCTCAGCTTTAAAGTCGCGACATACTCTTCGTCTCCATTACCTGCAATTTCAAGCTTCCAATTTTTTGTGTCACAATTCCTCCAAGCATCCAGTAAGATTTCAATGCCTTTCTTACGATGAATACGTGATAAAAAGACTATTTTTTGGTTTCCATAATCGCCTTTAATTAGTTTAACATCATTACAATTAATTCCATTTGGAATAGTGGAAACAGAATTTTTAAAACCCAAATCTCGAATAGTCTTAGCTTCCATTGGAGCAGTTGCATGAAGATATATAGCTCTTTTTATAGCTTTCTCTTGGTATAAAAAAAGTGCAAGTTTCTTTTTTAAAGAATTATTTGCTAAAATCCAAGGTTCAAGCATACCATGGGGAGAAATAATTACTTTGATACCTAACTGCTGAGCTGCTTTTTGAAAACCCCAGTTTTGTGGACTCCAAATTCCGTTAATATGTACAATATCTGGATTTTCATTTTTGAGGTAAATTTTAAATTCTTTACCCAAAGAAAACCAACGAAATATAGAAGTATTAAAGAATTTAATTGAAACACCATCAATCTTAATAGGATCTTTTGATCTTCCTGTCGCAATGCTAAAAGAGATTTTTTCTTTTAATTCGTTACTGAGCAAACGCATATACTCTGTCGTTCCACCTGCGCTTTTATCAATAGAGGCTATATAATGAATTACTTTCAATGGTATAGTTTATGTTTAAATTTTATGTATTTAATATACAAAGCCGACTTCCCTATTAAAATATTTAAATTCTTTGCCCAACTCTTTAATTTCTTTAGCTGGATTACCACCATATAATCTATAAGGGATAATAAAGTTTTTATTTAATAAGGAGTTTGCTCCTAACACACAACAATTAGGTAAAGATGCTCCTCCCAAAATAGTTGATGCTGTTCCTACAAAGCAGTAATCTCCGATGATTATAGAATGACTGTCTTGGATATTTAATTCGATATTAATGGAATGCGTCAATAATTGACTAGAATATCCTGCAATGGTTACAAAATTTCCAATTTGAATAACATTAGTACAATCAATATGATGATTTTTTGTAATTGCAGAATGTTGGCCAATTATTAAATGTGATTTACGATCATGCTGATGAAGAAAGTGCTTTGAAACCGTGTTAGTAGGAAATCCTGTAATCCAATTGCTTCGTCCTATACTAGAGTGCTGCCCTACCGTTACGAGATCTAAATGAACTGCCACATTAAAATGTCCAATAGTAGAATTTGAATTCATAATGAGTTTTTTGGGATAGATCCAAGAAAAACCAATTCTAGAAGATGGATGAATTTCGTATTTAAAACAGTGTATTAGGACAAAACGCTTTAAGGACCACGGCAGTAAAATTGTTATTATCTTTAGGAATAGCATAGTGCATCAGTTTTTAAGTAATTCTACATATTGTCTCATAGTGTTATCAAAATCGAATCTTTTTGAGTTCTGATAACCGAGACTAATAATTTCATTTCTAAAAAGCTGATTATTTAATTTTAGAAATTGATTAATAAAATCAGTAGGACTATCTGGATCAGCATATAATGCGGCTTTTCCTCCGACTTCACTCATCATAGGAGCTTTACAAGTAGTTATAACAGGTGCGCCACAAGCTTGAGCTTCAATTATCGGCCAACCAAAACCTTCAGAATAAGATGGGAAGATCATAGCTTGACAATGAGAATAAAGTGCTATAATTTCCCTGTCACTAGGATTATTTATTTGTACGATTCTGTTGGAAATATTTAACTCTTGAATTAGTTCAAGCAATTCAGAATTTAATTTTTCCCCCGCAAAAATCACCAGTCCATCCCAGTCTTTTTGCAGTTCATAAATCATATAAATTAATAGCTTTCTATTTTTGCGCTCTAAATCAGAACCTACATGTAAAATAAGGTCTTTGTCTTTTAACAATTTAAATTTATTTAATAGTTTTTGAATTTCAACTTCTTCCAAAGGCGCAAATTTTTCAGATAAAGCATTATGAATGCATATCCAATTTTTACTGATATTAGGTTTTCGATCAATTTGTTTTAATTGATTTAATGTGAATTCAGATACTGCTGCCAGCTTATTAGCACCAGATAGAGCCTTTAAAATTATTTTTTGTAAAAAAACACCATATTTTGTAGTAGAACAATATGTATCACTAAAGCCGAGACCTGCTCTTATAGCTAAAACATCATGACAAGTTATTAGTGTCTTATTTTTTGGCAAAAAATAAAGATAAATCGCGTTGGAATGATCGCATATGTGATAACTCACTCGCTTACGTAAAATGAAGTTTGAAACTTGAATAATTAAAAGTTTAATAGGAAATAAGATGAATTTATCAGTATATCCCAACCATTTCATTAAAATTTTTTTATTAAAAGCAAAATTTATAAGTACCTCATTGGGACGAATCACACTGACATGGAACTTAGATTTTTTATAGCCTTCTGCCATTAGCTCTTCAAAAATTTGCATGCTATATTGCATATCACTTTTATAATTGCCAATTAGAACTATTTTCGCAGTCATAACGTATCTTTTTGCAATGGTATTCCTGTTTTTTTCATACTTGCTACAACAAAACCAGCCATAATTATTGAATAACCTAAAATGCTGGGCTGAGCCCACTGTCCTTGAAATATTGCAATACACGCAGCTCCACAAATAATAAAAGGCAATAATTTTTCTTCTTGTGGTAATCGTAAAGATTTTACCGCAATACTAATTGCTAAAAATATGCGCAGCACCATTAATCCTCCACCAAAGATGATTCCTTGCTCACCTCCCAGTCGGCCAAACTCTGTTTCTGAAACTAAAAATTTGGTTTTACCGGTTAACATTTGTGCACCAGCGTTTGTTCCCATACCTAAATTTCCTGAAAACATAGGTTGATTAAATAAGTCAAGAATTGGTCGAACAAATTCATTTACTGCCCTTAAAAAAATGGAATCTGTGAAACCACCTCCTGTAGCATTATTCACACTATCAACTCGATCCATAAATACCTCCGTTCCTAAATTAAATAGAGTTGAATAACTTTGCAGAAGAGCAATTACCAAATAAAAAACTGCAGCACTAATTAGCAATTTAAATATCATCTTGCCGCTAGTAACGGATGCAATTATAGCAAACAATCCTACAATCGCAACGGCAACTACTGCTCCTCTGCTGATGGTTAAGGGCAAGGCAACAACTAAAGCAATTGTACTCAAATAAAGCAAGACTTTAGAACAAGAATCTTTGGATAGCCAAAAATAAAATACAAAAACAGAAGCCGCGGTATAAAAATTAGACAAACCAGAAATGAATGAAAATGTTCCAGGCGGCCTGCTGTATCCCATTGCGCCTGAGAACCCTGCGCTTCCCTCTCCTCCTACACCAATATTAATAAAAGCGGTCTGAGGGCTACTAAATTGAAAATAGACAACTATGGTCATGAAAATATTGAGAAGCAATAGAAATCTTCCTATTCTTAGTACATCCTCTTTTGAAAAAACTTGCCCAATTATAAAAATTAATGGAAAATGAAGTAACATAATTCTTGCTCCATAAAGACCAACAAAAAGATTAGCATGTCCAAAGGTTAGCGTAATTGCCAAGCTAAACAATGTAAAGATTAATCCGAAGATAACATACGAATTTACAAATTTCACATTTAAGTAAAATGCTCTAATGATTATATAAATCGCAATTGGATCGCGAACGACCAATAAAGGAGTCGCAAAAGTAGGTAAAACCCATTTGCGCAAAGCTCCCTCAAATATCCAAAGTAAAAAATAAGCCCAAATGGCTACTTTTAAAGACTTGTATGCGGGTTCAACTTCTAGTTCTGCAGTTATATTCATTTACTTAATTACTATAAAATCTTTAGTGAAGAAAGGGCATCAGTCATTTCTTGTCCATAAACTGACCATGGTCTCGTCTGTGCTTTTTTTTGAGCTGCAGTACCTAGTATTTCTAATAGTTCTGGTCTTTCAATTATCTTGGTAATTACTCTTTTGATCGCAATTGCTGAACCGGGTTTCACAATCCAACCATCTACCCCATCTCGTATTAAATCTGGACCTGCTGTACGATTTGTAGTAATTACAGGAACTCCTTGAGACATAGCTTCTGTAATAACCAAACCAAAACCCTCAAAGAGTGATGGAAAAACTAAAACATCATGCTGCTTCATACAATCTAAAACTTGATCGTGCGATAAAGATGGAATCCATTGGTGTTTTTCTAACGCGTTATTTAATGCACTACAATTATCGACTGACTTTTGTCCCACGATTGTTAATTCTACTGCATTGCGCATTCCTTCTACCGCCTCAAATAAATAAGAAAGTCCTTTTCGTTGTGAAAGACCGCCTATAAACAAAACTTTGAGTTTTCGATTAGCCAGTGGCTCATATATTTTTTTCTGTCTAACTTCTGGAAAACCGTAAGGAATTACTTTTATTTCAGGTAAATTTCCTGGGTAAGTTTCTAATGTTTTTTTTGTAAAAGTACTGGCTACAAAAATAATATCCGCTAAAGCCAATTCATGGTCTTTATTACTCAACTTTTTATAGGAGTCATTAAAACCTGTAAGCGTCTCTGCCCATTCTGGATTGAGGTCAAACTCTTTTTGCATCAGTAAACGAGCACTTCTCCAATAACCAATAGGTAAGTCATAAATACAATTCATACCTATTTTCTTTGCTTTTATAAATGTCGCTAGTGCGCCGTCTTCGTAAGCATAAACTGCTGTAGCACCCTTTTTTTGTTCACCAATCAAATTATTGGCGATCCATTTATCATGCTTTTGATACACCTTATCTATGCAAAAAAATCCTTTTTCATGCTTAACTAGAAATTGTACATGAAATTTTGATGCAAGTAAACGTCCAAACTCAAAAAAGGATTTTGATTTAGTCAACAATTGCCATGTCGAATCTAATCTTCTTCGCTTTAGATCATTTAACTTTGAATGCTTGCTTAACTTATCTAATAATTGACCTTCAAAAATGGCAACACAAGTATAGATTTTATATAAAATTTTATTTCTAAGCAATCCATCAATTAACGCTTTAGCATTTTCATTTAATGTTGGATGTGAAAACAATATCATTTTAACCATGCGTTATTTGTTGCAAGAAATTCACAAGGATTATAATTTAATATGGTAGTTCTATTTTTTCTAATTTCTTGAGCGGGATTACCAATTACTATGGAATAATCGGCAACATTTTTAGATACTACTGCACCTGCTCCTACAACTGCTCCTTTACCAACTGTCACTCCTGGCAATATAATGGCATTTGTCGCTATCCATGAGTAATCTCCAATTGATATAGGTGCTTTTTTGTGGCTCCAGAGAGAATCGGAAACATCGTGAGAAGCACTTAAAATAATTACTCCGTCATTTATACAAACATTTTTTCCAATGCTTACTTTATCATGTAGAGCAATTTCTACTTTACCTAAAGTAGAAAAATCACCAATTGATAAATTATCTTTTCGTCCTTTTATAGTAACAATTCCGATCTCGGCAGTGTGAGATATGCTAGCTCCATTCTTAATGAGCTTATTTCTTCTTCTATTATTCTGTATTAACTCAGAAAGCGTTAATAGCCTTTTTGCCCAACTCTTAAAGAAAGCTTTGCTAAATAATTTAAACTGAACTCGATTACTCCATAAGTACTTCAGACTCGCCATAGATATTATCTTTATTTTAATCCTTCTACAAATTTTAGTGCTACAGATTCTAAACTATTTTCATCTGACGCTATAAATTTTGTACTTATAAATTTAATTATAGATGCTTGATTTTCATACTCTGTTAAATTTAAAAACTTTTTTTGTCTAAAGTTTTTAGTTCTCCAATTTCTTGCAATACACAGAACAGGCAATTGATGTTCAAACATCGCAGCCAAGCTTCCACTTTTTTGATTTAATAGATAAGGTGTTGTAGAAATACCGTACTGACATTTTAACAGTAAATCGCTTATATCACTATCTGTGGCAAAACCTGTAATTTCAATTTCAACGTCAATGTGATGTTCTAATAATACTTTTTCCCATTCTGCGATAGCGCTCCCGCAATTACCAATAAAGAAAAATTTTACTCTTTTCTTTTTTTCAGATAATGAAAGCGCAAGTTTCAAATCGTTAAGAAATTTTTCTACAGGTGCCCCGTAATGAATATTACCGAAAATACAAAATCTCAATTCTAGGTCGTCTTTAGCTGTTTCTAGACCTGATTCTACATTTTTAATAATATTGCTAAACAAAGGCAGTAATTGTGCATTATATCCTAACTCTGTTATTTTATAATGATACAGATCAGTTTGAGTACTTAGTGCTATCTCCTTTTTAAATTTCAGAATTTTTAGAATTAAATTCTTTTGCAACAAACCAATACACTTACTTTTATAGGTATCATTTAAATCCATTCCAACCCATAGTTCATGAAGCATAATATGCCACTTATGATTTCCTTTAATTTTTTTTAAAAAAGAAGACAACCAAAATGGCAATCCTTTCGGATTAAAACTATAAGGAACAAATTGTAACGAAATCCAATCGGGTTCCAGTTCTCTCACCACACGTTGCGTCCAAATAAAACGTTGTTCATTTTCAGTAGATATTGGAATTCTATGAACTACTACTATAGTTTCCTCTATCTCTTGATTTTCAGTGGTAAAAGAGATAACCTGTTGATCGCATAAAGATAAAATCTGAGCTTTATGACCAGATCTTATAAGGTTACCACATAGACGCCGTGTATAATCACCAACTCCATCTTTGCCCGCTTGAGCGGATCCACAGAGGAACAAAATATCCATATTTTAATTTAAATTAGTAAGAGAGATTAATGTTTTATTATGGTAGAGTTGCAGTTGCATACAACGTCTATAAAAAAACTTATGTTCAGATAAAAAAAAGAGTATTGCAATTTAGTTTTATTACAATTTTAGCTCTCCTTTAGCACAATGCTTATTAAAATTTAACTGTTAGTCTTTTTAAAAAATTTATTACAAATTAAGTCATAGAAATTGATGAAAGAAATCTCAAATAGATTTCGATTAGTCACACAAATGAATAGACCATTTAATTTTCGTCTTCCAACCATTTGTTGAATGAAAGCTTCTTTATTATTTTTGATGAATTTTTCAAATGTTTTTACAAGTATCTCCGAAGAATTTTTTTGGTTCTCCAAATAATTATAAATCCACTTTTCTAGCCCGATAAGAGCAATCCTTTTTAACTCTAGACTGCTTGTACTTGTAATATTGAATTGATTTTTTCGATATAAAAATACAGGACTGGAAGTGTAAGCGATACCTTTCTCTCCGCAAGCAATAAATGCAGAAACATAATCTGAAGCCCAAGCTAGTGGAAGTTTAAAAAAACCACCAACATTTAATAAAGAACTTTTTCTAAATACAAAATCTGAAATAAATTGTTCACTTCTTCCTTCCAGACAGTTCACAATGTAGTTATCTGTCTTTTCAAATTCAGGACAACAATTGCTTAAGCCAATTTCTTCTGAGTTTTCATTAATAATTTTAAGTCTACAATGAAATACATCTAATTCAGGATAACGATTGATCAATTTATCAAATTCATTTAAATATTCTGCTTCCAATTTATCATCATCACCCATTAAAATAAAAAAATCACCTTTAGCCAACCGCAAACATTTGTTCCAATTATCAATAACATTTTCCGCTCCTGTATTAACTTTATTTTCGAAGTATCTAATCCTTGGATCATCAAATTTTTCAACGATATCCAAAATTTTATCGGGAGAACAGTCGTTAACAATAATCAATTCAAAATCTTTGAATGTTTGTGATAGTATGCTAGTAATACATTCTTCAAGAAAACGACTCTTAAATGCTGGAATTCCAATCGAATATCTCATATAATTTGTTTGAACGATAAAGTTTTAAAAAAGTTTCTAAATAGTCTTCGGTTTATTATTATTCAATTTTAAAATTTTGTAATATCCGTAGAGCACGTGCAACACCATTTGAACTATAGCAACAAGAATATTTAAGTATAAAATTCCTTTCAAATTCGATATATCAAAAATGAAACAACCTAAAATTATAGGGAACAAACTTGCCGAAATGGAAATATAGTAATGTAAAATCCATCCTCTACTTAAATAGAGCGATAGAGCCGAGCTCATTACCATTGTTATTGTTGTCCCTATTATTAATAGTACTAATTCAGTGTGTAAGCCTTGATAATTTTTTCCTAAAATCCAAAGTATTTGGTCTGAAAAAAAGTAAGTACATCCAATTATACAAAGAGAAATTACTATAAAAAATGAGACAATTTTAGAATAATGTTGCAGTAGCTTTTCAGGCTGATTTTGTATTCTTGCAAATCTAGGAACAATTAGCGTTGTAAATACAACTAAAAGGAGATTCAAAATTGCGCTTATTCTTCCTAATGCTCCAATTTGCGCTAAAGATGCAGCATTTCCAAATATCGAAATTATCCAAGTTGATATTTGCCCTGAAAAACAGTAGTAAACTAGACCTGGTAAACTTCTTTTAACAATTTTAGAAATTTCAATTTTAATTGCAGGATCTTCGCTCTGCGAAGAATCAGCAAATAAATTTGTGACTTTTTTTAACTGAAAATTTCCATAAATTCTTGCTAATCCTCCCGCTAAGATTGAAAGATATGCAAAAGGAAATATAAAAATTGTACCACTAACCAATAGCAATCTCCCTAAACTAACCGCTATCTGATTCTTTTGAAGCGGCAAAATACTTTGATTAAGTTTTAAGGGAATTTCAAGTAACGAGTCGGATAAAGCTGCGAAAAATGCAGGTATTATTGATGATATTATCAGAAGAGAAATCAACAAACTAGCTCCATTATGCATTAATAAATAAAGTAAAACAGGTAGCGACACAATTAAACTTACAACACCAAATTTTTTACGCATTTGAAGTCCAGTAGATAATACTTTTCCTAAATTTTCCTTATCCTGCCAAACCTTTCCTCCTTGCGCCATTACTCCAGTCGAAATTCCTCCGTCTGACAGGATAGTCATTGCGCCCAACATTGTATTTGCTAAAGTATAGAAGGCATATTCCTGAACGGTTAACAAACGAATGATAAGTATTCCGCATAAAAAGCCAACAGCTTGCACAATCACCTGAGCGCTTCCTGTTACTGAAATTAACTTTCCCCAATTGAGAATAGTGTTATATTTAGGATGCTGTTTGAGCATAAAAACTTTATCTTTCAAGATATAAATTTCAAAGGAATTAAAATTAAAGTTTTTTGTAGGTACTGAAGAATCCCCCTTACGTTTTTAACAAATAACTTCGCTAATAGTATAGCAAGGTTTCTTTCGATTTTATCAATTACTCAAAATAATTTAAAGTGGTGTAACCACCCTCTTTTAAATACTGATCTTTTTCCATAAGTTTCAAATCAGATTGCATCATGTCTTTTACGATAGCAGCTAGATCGTATTTACATTTCCAACCTAATTTTGTTTTGGCTTTAGCAGGATTACCTATCAATAAATCTACTTCGGTAGGTCTAAAATATTTGGGATCTACTCCCAAAATCTCTTTACCCACTTCAACTTGATAATCAGGATTACTAGTCGATTTTACATAACCTTTCTCTTCTACGCCTATTCCTTTAAATTCTAATTCGATACCAACTGTCGAAAAACTCATACGCACAAATTCACGAACTGTAGGAGCTGTTCCTGTTGCAATTACCCAATCTTCTGGTTCATCCGCTTGTAAAATCATCCACATCATACGTACATAATCTTTCGCGTGTCCCCAATCTCTTTTCGCTTCTAGATTTCCTAAGTACAATTTATCTTGTAATCCCAATGCGATTCTCGATGTTGCTCTGGTAATTTTTCGCGTAACAAAAGTTTCTCCACGAATGGGTGATTCATGATTGAATAAAATTCCGTTGCAAGCGTACATTCCGTATGCTTCTCGATAGTTTACCGTAATCCAATAGGCGTACATTTTAGCAACTGCGTATGGAGAACGCGGATAAAAAGGAGTAGTTTCAGATTGAGGTACTTCTTGTACTTTACCGTATAATTCTGAAGTTGATGCTTGATAAATACGAGTCTTTTTTTCTAATCCTAAAAAACGAACCGCTTCTAGAAGTCGTAGAGTTCCTAATCCATCAGCATTTCCTGTATATTCGGGAGTTTCAAATGATACAGCGACATGACTCATTGCTGCTAAATTATAAATTTCATCCGGCTGTATTTCTTGAATCAAACGTGTTAAATTTGTACTGTCTGTCATATCTCCATAATGCAAGATGAAATTCCTGTTTTCTACATGTGGATCTTGATACAAATGATCGATACGATCAGTGTTAAATGACGAAGTACGTCTTTTTAGTCCGTGTACCTTGTAGCCTTTTTTTAATAAAAATTCGCTTAAATAGGCACCGTCTTGGCCAGTTACGCCAGTAATAAGGGCGATTTTTTTCATACCATTTATTTTGTAATTGTGAAATACGACGAACTGGCCCTCCAAGAATTTGTGGCGTTAAATCGTAAAAAAATTAGAGTTTAGCTTTTAGCTTAAAAATCTTCGGGGTACGATTAAGATAAAGACAAAATGTTAAAATTTATTTTGTTTGAAATCATCGATATTTTCCAGAAACCAACTGTAGGTCTTTTTTATTCCCTCTTCTAAATTAATTTTGTGTTTCCATCCGATATTATTCATCTTAGAAACGTCCATTAATTTTCTTGGTGTTCCGTCTGGCTTTGCATCATCCCAAATAATTTCTCCTGTATGACCTACAATTTTTTGAATTGTAGCAGCGAGTTTTTTAATGGTTAAATCTTCACCCGTTCCTACATTATATAAATGATATGGAAGTTGGTTTTCTAAAGCATAAACAACTGCAGCAGCCATATCATCTACAAACAAAAATTCTCTCATTGGAGTTCCAGTTCCCCACAGTGTTACCGTTGCATCTTTATTTTCTTTGGCTTCATGAAATTTGCGAATCATAGCTGGTAAAACATGGGAACTGTTCAAGTCAAAATTATCATGAGTACCATATAAATTGGTTGGCATTAAACTCACAAAATCTTTTTTATATTGTTTGCGTATGGCTTCACATAATTTTACACCAGTAATTTTTGCTAAAGCATACCATTCATTAGTTGGTTCTAAAGATCCCGTTAATAAGTACTCTTCCCTTAACGGTTGTGGCGCCAATTTTGGATAAATACAAGAACTACCTAAAAAAATAAATTTAGTTACTCCAAAGAGATGCGCTTCATTAATAAGATTATTTTGAATTTGCATGTTTTCCATCAAAAATTGATAAGGA
Source organism: Flavobacterium sp. TMP13 (assembly GCF_050847115.1). NCBI lineage: Bacteria > Pseudomonadati > Bacteroidota > Flavobacteriia > Flavobacteriales > Flavobacteriaceae > Flavobacterium > Flavobacterium sp. TMP13. Next base: position 2,818,533 of record NZ_CP193656.1, on the reverse strand, counting down.
AAATCATTATTCGCTTGGATACCTCCTACTTTTGCAGCAGCATCTATAATTACGTCCGGTTTTATTTTTTGAATGAATTTTCGAACTTCTTTTTGTCTTCGTAGATCTAATTCTCTGCTTGAAACTCCTACAAGATTACTGTATCCTCTTTCGGTCAAGGTTCTCCATATAGCACTTCCAACCATTCCGTTATGTCCAGCAATATATATTATAGAATTTTTATCAATCATTTTAAGCATTCTTTATTTAAGAAGTGAAAAAATAAGCAATCGAATTTCCTCCAATACCCTTTTTTCTTTAATAGTACAAAATTTAATGAGATATAAAATACTTAAATTGGAAATTTAATTTAACTATAAATTTTAAAACTAAATTTAATCGCAAGAAGTAACGATCTTTTTTTTTGAAGTTTAACTGCTCCGAAAAATGAAAGAATTTAAACGTTACTAACTCAATTCTAGTGTGCGTTTAAAATTTCTCTTTGAAACACTTCGTTGCGTAAACTAGTACTAGAAAAGCGATGATTTCGGGTATTAAAGTACAACTCAATACCTTTTTCTTCACAATAACTTCTTCCTGTAAAGTCTCTTTCTTTATACTCATCTCCCAAAATTCGAATATCAATAGTAAAAGCTTTTAGTATATCCTCTAAGTCTTGCTCACTAGCGTACGGAACTACTTCATCAACAAACTTACAAGCTTTTAATTGTATATAACGCTCGACAACCGTTTGAGTAGGTTTATTTTTTGTTGGTCGATCTAATGTTGGATCGGTCTGCAAACCAACAATTAAATAATCACAATGCTGCTTAGCTTCTTCAAGCATTTTAACGTGCCCTGCATGTAACAAATCAAAAGCACTAAAGGTTATTCCTGTTTTCATCTTTTTAATGTTTTAAATTATAAAATAGTTTAGTAATTAGATTAATCTGCAAACATTTTTTATCATTTAAAGTAGTCTTAAAAAATGTTTATTTTACAAAATTAAATAAGGGTTCCCCGTGAATAGTTACAGAATAACTACTCATAAAAAGAAAAAATGAACTATAAAAATCTTAAAACCATTATTAATTATAGCTACTTGAAATTTTAAAAAAATCAACAGAGAATCAAAGCTGAATTCTTGTAGTATTAGTAACAATAATTTAAGTTAAAATTAGTTATACGATGCGAGTTGTAAACTACATTTCTGTTGCTTATTGTCCTTAATCAGGAAAAAATAGAAGTGAAAATAGAAATAAATAAACCTTTATAGAATTAAATTTACATGTAAAGTAGTATAAAAATAGAATTAGGTTTTGCAGACGGATAGAAATAAGTACTAATTGAAGTCGTAAATATTTTTTCGAGTAATACATCCCACTAACTATTTTAAAATAGATTTTTTTTCCAAAATCTACAATGAAGCAATACTATGGACTTAATTTAATAGTAAACAAAGAGCAACTTATAAATAGAATTAAATAAATGATTTGGTATGAAATGGTACGTAGTTTACACAAAACCGAAATGGGAAAAAAGAGCGGCAGAACAATTAAGTAAATTTGACATTAACTGTTACTGTCCGGTAATAAAAAAAACTCAGCAAAGATCTGATAGAAAAATTAAGGTAGAAGTACCATTATTCAATCATTACATCTTTGTGCAATTATTAGAAAAGGATAGAAATTTGGTATTCAATTCACCTGGGGTAGTACGCTATTTATTCTGGTTGGGTAAACATGCAGTTGTACAAGATCAAGAAATTCAGACTATAAAAGAATGGCTTGATTGTGGAGATACTGCGAAAGAAATATCGGTCATGCAATATCAAATTGGAGATAAAATTCATTTGAATTCTGGTCCGTTCTGCGATCAAAATGTTGTGGTAAAAGATATCACAAAAACGCATTATGTATTAATTTTAGAATCTTTAGGTTATGTCTTAAAAGTAAAACACAAATAATAATTAAACTTTCAGCTTTATCTATAGAAAGTAAACAATTAGCTCAAAACTGTTTTTTGAACAAGTTTTATACTATTTTACAACAGGCATTAATTCTGTAATCTAAATAGTTCACTATTTTGAACACCTAGAATTTTAACTAACTTATCTAGTTTTGAAATTTTTAAATCGACTATTCCTTTTTCTATATTGATGTAATTTTTTACACTTATTTCCATTTGAATAGCAACATACTCGGGTGTGTGATTGTTTTGTAGTCGAAATTCCTTGATTCTTAAATAGTAATTTTCCATTATCGTAAGTTTTTTTAGTGCTAATTGTAATGCGTTCTGTCGTCGATTTTAATTTAAAAGCATAACCTTTATTTTATACTGTCTCGTTAAAAAAAATTGAAACGTCAAATTTAAATATGAATTCGGTTGATACATTTAAAACTTTCGAAATTTCAATTAATTTAGAAACTGTTAAATCAACATCTCCCCTCTCAATTTTACCATAACCACTAGCAGTCATTTTTAATTCAGCTGCTACATATTCTCTAGTAAAATTTTTTAACTCTCTTATTTTCCTAATATTTTCGTAAACACTATATTTCATAAAATAAAAAATATAAATAATTCATACTTGGGATTTCTTGTGAAACTTTTAAAATTATACTCTAATTTTAAAAACTTAGTCACTTATTTTTAAATTTTGACTAAAAATATATAATGTATTCAGTCTTTGATAATAAATCTGTCCAATGGATTTTAAAATCCGATTAAGTACAATTTGTTCCATTTAAGGACTAATTGATTCCTATGGTCTAGATACTAATACAGTGTTTTGTAGGAGAATAAATTTATAATGCATCTATAACTAAGACATCGTCAACTCGTTTTGTAAGAGCGAAGTAATATCTATCAGAAGATAATTTTGACTACCAGAGAAATCAACGTAACGCTATCAACTAGATTGGAGTTTAAAACTTGGAGAGCGATAATAATCAAAGATGATACTAAAAAATTATCCATGAAAAAAAAACCGCAACTTCCAATAGAAATTACGGTTGTTAATTATCAAATAATATATAAGGCGATACCTGCTATAAAAATAAATAATTTGAGGCTTAAAAATAAAAAAATGTAGTGATTTCTAGAACAAAATTTCGGTTATCTATAATTATTGAGTTACCAAAAATTGTGGATATGGTTTTGACTCAACGTTTATAAGTACGTTAGGAACATTGTCTTTGACATTCACCAACATTTTACTCATTAATGGATTCGCTATCAAATTACTGTTTACGAATACAGCTTGTGTTAAGCCATAAGTTCTTGTAACATTTCCTTTAATTGTAGAGTTTAGGATGTAATTATTCATAAGGTAATGAACTGTAGATGAAAATACAGGAACAGCATCACTTAAGTTACAACCTTCCATATAACTTCCCTGTGCTCTTATAATTGCATCCGTTGTTGAGTTGTTGTAAAAGTTGCAGTTGTACATTGCCAAAGGGGAGTCCCGTATAATGTTCGGACCACGATGATTGGTAAAATCACAATTAGCTACGATAGGAAAATTATTTCCCGATATGTCAAAAGCTAGAGAATTACCATCAAATTTACAGTTTATCCATGCGTTTAAATTATCTGCTCTTGTAGCTTTCATTGAGACGGCCGTTCCGCAATTTAAATATTGTCCATTATAAAAAACAACTTTATCAACATATCCTGCATTTTCAAAAGTATACACAGGATGCGGATCTTGAAAGAATCCTACAGTACAATCTACAAAACTTACACTATCGAAGAAGCAGTTGTCAAGTCCAAAAATTCTATATAAATGAATTCCGTATTTTTGATTTCTAAACACTACATATTTTAAATTTGTAAATGCAATTAAATCCATTTCGTCAGGAGCAAACACGCCACTGCTTCCTCCTTGCAATGTTAAATTGGAAAGAATAAAGTCATTATCTCCTTGCGAAGATTCAGCAAGTGTTATCAAGGGAAAGTCATCTCGTAAACCAACTATAACTGTTTTTCCCGTACCTGCTCCTACAATTCCTTTGGTTCCATCAACGATCATTTTTAGCGTTGAACTAATGTAAAAGATTCCCTCTGGCAACTCCGCGATGCCTTTAGAATTTAATAAATTTTGGATAAAACTTGTACTATCTGTTTTACCAGTTCTATCTGTTTGCCAATTCGCACCTAACGGATCAGGAAGTTTTTCCCATGTGGTGCGTGCGAAAGGAGTGTGTTGAGTACCCAAAATAGAGCTTGTTATTGCTGTCGCATTTGTAATAGAAGATGTTTGAATTTTACCGTTTAAAGTAACATCTTTATCTAATCCAGTGCCGTGAAAGTGCGCTTTTAAATCAAATCCAGTAACAGAACCTGCTCCTCTTATAAAATCATCATGCTCGCCCGCGAAGTAAAGTACATTTGTTTTTGCAGCTACCGTAGGAGCTCCACTTCGACCTTCTCCCTGTATGTATTTATTTAAAAAGAACAGATTATTTGCATCAATATTGAACGTTGGAGTTTGAACTGTTGAGTAACTATTACCTCCTCCAAAATCTGTAATTTTTACGTCTCCCATATTCTGCATGTATAGCATAGGTTTTTTTCCTGTACCACTAAAATTCCATGCCTCGCTATCTAAACCAACAAAAGTTATTGATCTTAAATTATCAATGTCTGTAGCGTCTCCTGCAGGAGTTAAAAAATTTGAATGTAAATGGACATTACCATAACTTGGAGTTGTATTATTACCTTTCATTACAAGCATATCAGACACACCGTGCACTTGATGTTTTATAAATTTATTATTTCTAAAATAGCCAGATGAACTACAATCAAATTGGATAGCACTCATGATGTTAATAAATAAATTATTTTCTACCATGGCATTTGTCGCTTTAATGGTAGCCCACTTAATCGTTTTAAGTGTACAATTTGAAATAACGCCTCCAGCTTGAAAAGTCACATTTTTTCCTGAAGGAAATAAATCTTGTAGATGAACATTAGTACTCCCTGCAGCGATGGTAATATTAGAAACTTGAGTCATCGTTGGGTAGCCATATAATCTTTGATTACTTTTCATAACGATATCAACTCCCGAATAATCGCCTTGTTCTAATCGCACAGAACCATAAGTATCTAGTGCTTTTTGTAGGGTTCCTTTTTGCGCAATTGGCAATAAGTGAGCCTTAAAGTATTCAATTTCTTCTAGTTGATTTTTAACGCCCGTTGCTAATTTATCTGTAGTAAATGTTGCTATATTACTATCAATTGACAGACGACCAGCATTATCAATTGATCGAACAGTTAAATTGTAAACTGTTTCGGGAATTAATCCAGTCACTTTATAAGTAGTTGCAATTCCTCCAGACTTACTTAACAAAATATTTTTACTGTAGATACCATAGCCAGTAACAGAAGAATTGTTAGTTGGCGCTGTCCAATTTAAGATGACGCTTGTTTCTGTAATTTCACTTGCAATTAAACCGGTTGGTTCTGCTATCTTAGCTGTTGTAAATTGTATACTATTACTATCTACTGATGAAAGACCTCCGTTATCTACTGATCTAACGGTAAGTATATATTCCGTTTCTGGTATTAATCCAGTAATTTTATAGATGTTTCCAATTCCAACAGCTGTGGCTACCAAAATCTTTTTGCTATAAATACCGTATTCTTTAATAGAGGAATTATTTATAGGAATAGTCCAGGACAAAACGACGCTACTTTCTGTAATCTCGCTAGCAACTAAATTAGTTGGAGCAGCTAATAGTGGTTCATCAGCTACCTTATTTGTTATAACTGTTTTACTGTTACTATCACTTGACAAAGTTCCCTCTTTACCAATTGCTTTAATAGTAAAGCTATAGGCTGTTTCTGGAAGTAATCCTGTTATTTTATAGCTAGTTTCACTTCCATTCGATGTGGCTACCAAAATATTTTTACTATAAATACCGTATTCAGTAATAGAAGAGTTGTTTGCGGGAGCCGTCCAAGATAAAACGACACTGGTTTCTGTAATTTCACTTGCTATCAATCTAGTTGGCGGATCAAGAATTGGATTACCTATTATCGTATTCGTTGCAAAGGTTGCTAGATTACTGTCTCCAGATATTTTGTTGTTCGCATCAATTGATCTAACGGTAAAAGTATAAGATGTTCCTGGATCTAATCCTGTTATTTTATAGGTAGTTTCTGCTCCAACAGATTTGGCTACCAAAACACTATTGCTATAAATACCGTATTCTTTAATAGACGAATTATTTGCTGCCGCAGTCCAAGACAAAACAACACTTACTTCTGTAATATCACTTGCTATCAAATCAGTTGGAGCACTCGGCAGTTTAATAGATGAAGCTTCTTCAATAGCATATTGATAGTTTTGCGAAAAAACTACGGTTGAAAAAAGTAAAAAGTAGATTAAATATTTCATTGTCCCGAAATAATATAGCTATTTGAGCCTGTTTTTCTAAGAAAACCAAAGCGTACGTTTCCACTAGCACTAGTAAATTTTGCGCTACCATTTGAATTATAGTTGATAGTAACGTCTGAAGGCGCTTGTATTGTTAAAATTGCACCGTTGTGAGCTTCTAAATTAATAGTATCTCCAACTAACATACTTCCAAAACCAGAAGTTAGTGTTAATGTAGCTGATGCTGTACACTCAATTGTATTATTAATATCAGTACTAGCGATGCTTCTCGAGGTCGTAAATGGCAAAACTGTAGCTCTTGCTGAGCCTACTATAGTGCCGCCGGCTGCGCCCACCAATCTTTCGGCAGTTTTTGCATGTAAGGCGTAAGGAACGCTTAAAAGTTGTGTAATTCCGATAATATTAAAATTATTTCCACCAGCAATATCTACCTGTGTTTCTATAAAGTACGGACCTCTTTCCCATGCAATGGTACTAAAATTACCAGTCACAATTGTTCCTGTTCCAATTTCAAGAGAAACTAAACCATTGTTGTTTGTAGTAGCAGAATGAGTTTCTTGATAAACAGTTGTACCAGATGCAGTACTTTGGTGTATAATAATTCTAAGACTAATATTCGAATTTACTAGCAAGCTATTATCTTGTGCACGAATTATTGCCTGATAACTCATTTTTTCTGGCGCTTGCGCAAATACCTTTAGCGTAACAGTTAGAAATAAAAATAGTGTGGTAAGTGCAAGTTTCATTATCTTATTTTTTTATTATTTTAAATGTTTTCAAAACTTTATTGTCAACAAATACTTGAAGTATGTAAATTGAAGAACTAAATTGATTTAAACTTATTTGAGTATCAGTTTCATCAATCTTGTTCTGCCTTAAAAGTCTTCCTTGCAAGTCATACAGCTGGTACGATCGTTTTTTATTTTCTAACTCCATTCCTTTCATATTTACATTTACAAAATCTGTGGTCGGATTAGGAAAAACAAGTATTTCGGTAGTAGTCTCAGTACTATCGGTTGCATCTGAAGTTTCACTTAATTCTTGATGTTGTATACCTTGCGCTACATTATAAATCGATGATACACCGATGTAGGTATAAAACACTTGCCCAATTGAGTAAGTAACTGTACCAGAGTTACCAATTGCATCAGAACCACTTGTAATAATGGTATCCATAATATCATTCGCACTTGCTTTTTTGTTTTGACTAGTTCCTTTAAAGGAAATAAATAATAGTATTAGTATGAGTAGGTTAAATAGTTTGGAGTATCGAAAATTCACAGTTTAAAAGCCTTTTATATATTTATCGCGCAAAATTATTGATTTACAAAACAACATCGATGTAATACACGATATATCCGATGAAATGCACAATAATCATTGCTTTAATGATTATTTACTTACATCAACTGTGATTTTTTTAAATTTTTATTATTAAATCCATCTGAATATTTAGATATTATAGTACAAGTACGAATAAATATCTACTAAAATTTAAAAAGATAACTAGCTGATTTTTATTATGTAACGTATAATTTTTAAATTAATTACACCTACACTAATTTTTATGCTTTTTAGATGATTCTAATTTTGTGGCCAATCTTATCGAATATGAAGTAGAAGTTTAAATAATAGTTGACAGTATAGAGATTGATAACAAAAAGGGAAGTTGAAAATAAGTACTTAAGTCAGCATCATATCAAAAATAAATAGTAGCAATTACAAGGAATAAAAGCAAACGAATTAAGAACAAATTTATCAGGTTATCTAGCTTGAAGAGGTAATTAAAAGAATCTTTTTTAATCTAATTTATAATCTTTGTGAATGCGATATTTTGTTTTTGTGATCGTTTCTTTGTTCTATTAAAATAGAACATTAACCCTAACATGACTAAGAAATAAACAATGCTGAAAGCCCAATAAGTTTGGATGCCAGCGCCTGGTGCAACAGGAAAAGTAAGACAAGCGGCATTTAGCATAGTCTGAAGAACCCAAACACAGATACCACTTTTAGTTTGTCCATAAACGACAGCACAAATTCCAGCTGCGCCCATCATATTTATAATTAGCGCCAATATTGGTAAGTCTTCAATTACACCAACGTTAAACAAAACTATTGGAGCCCACCATAACCCCCAAACCAATCCAACAATTTGACTAGCGAAAAATATATTCATAAATTTTGAAAGCTGCCTAACAGCAAAACTAACCCAAACTACCTCACCAACTAAGGCAAATAAGATCATATTTATAACAAATGAAAGACTAGTAATCGCAGAAAAATTTAACTTAAAAATAGTAAAATCACCACCCAAATAAAATGCCTTCAAGCATAAAGTTAAACATGCAATTGATGATGCAAAAAGCAATGCAAATAAGTACCATCGAACAGGAACTTTCCAAATTAACATTGGACTGAATAAATCTTTCAGACCGGCATTTCCCCTAGTAAATTTAACTAAACCCATCAAAAGAAATAAAAGCAGAAAGAAACGACCGTGTATGTAAATGCGTCCAGGAATAATATGCAATTGCACTCCATAAACAAAAATTGCACTCGTTAACGGAGCACAGATTAAAAATATCCAAATTTCAAAGGTCTTTACAAAAACACGTAATCGATTCATATCTAATTCATTATTAGTATTTTGTGAAAATAATTTGCTAATGTAAAAAAGAATTTCTTACAAATTAATTAAAATTTAAAATAAAAAAGACTTATGAGTTTTACAAGGTTACTAAAGCGTCTCGAGTTAAGTTTCGCTGTAAAAAAATGACATACTAAGCAATCTAATATTAAAATCAACAATTTATTTTTCGAAATTTATGATTTTGAGGATCAAAAGAAAATTTGATTTATAAATAATTTAAGGGAATAGTGATTCTTGCTTAAAAAAAATTTATAAGAAAGACTAGCCTTAAAAAGCTGGAATTTTAAAACATTTTAGACCACTATTATGTCAAAAATAGTAATCAAAAATGCTATTCATCGATAATAATGGCTTTATAAAGGAATTGTAAGTATAGTTTGAATTTTTTTACTTTTTTTGGGTAAGTTATTAAATCGTAATTAATTAATATTTACAAATTTTATTAAAAAAAATAATTTAAGACAGGGGTTTTAATACAGTTAATTTTTATAAAAAACTATATAGCAACACTTTACAATATACGTGTGATTAAAAAAAAGCGATTTATTGCACAATATCCGCAAATCTAATTTCAATACCATTAAAATGAATAAACCTAACACCAACAATTCAAACAATAAAATAATTGGAGCTGTAATGCCGTATCCTAAAAGTACGCTGCATGAGCTTTTTGATGTTAGAGCCAAAATGTTTCCACATTCAATTGCACTTGAGTTTAATGATATAAAAGTTAGTTATGGTGAATTACAAAAAAAGATTAACCAAATGGCAAACTACCTTTGGTCTCAAGGTCTCAGACCTGGACAAATAGTTGCTGTATCATTAGATAGATCTCCCGATTTAATTGCTTCGCTATTTGCTATTTTGCAATGTGGCGCTTCTTACGTTCCTATTGATGTGTTGTATCCTGATGTAAGAATACATTTGATGATTGAAGATTCTGCTGCTTCATTTTATATCAGTTCGAACTTAAAAACAAGTCTTGAAAATAAAATAGTTTGTTTTTCAATTTCGGAAATACTAACTGCAATCGTTAACCATCCAACACAACCCTTACCTCACAAAATAGCAACTGACAGCGCTGCATTTATAATTTACACATCGGGGTCTACTGGAAAACCAAAAGGAGTACAAGTGGCTCACTGCAATGTAATAAATCTTCTTTATTCTATGGCTCAAGCTCCAGGAATAACAGAGAACGATAAAATATTTTCGGTGACAACAATTTCATTTGATGCTATGGTGATGGAGATTTATCTTCCTTTACTTTTTGGAGCTTGCGTAGTTTTAGTTGACGAAGAAACAAGAAGGGATGGACAAACTTTACTTAAAAAAGCCGTTTCAGACAAAATCACAATAATGTGGGGTACGCCAAGTATTTGGCAAATTCTAATAGACTCTGGTTGGGAAAAACCGCTACACCTTAAAGCATTAATTGGTGGTGAACCTGTACCATTGCCTTTGGCACATAAATTACTTTCGCTTTGCAGTGAATTGTGGAATATTTATGGACCTACAGAAACAACAGTTTGTTGTATACTTACTCAAATTACCATCAATGACAATACAATAAACATTGGAAAACCCATAGCCAATACTCAAATTTATTTACTAGATACGCAAAGAATGCCTGTAAATGAAGGAGAAGTAGGAGAAATTGTTATAGCTGGAGATGGCGTCTCGTTAGGATATTTAAACAAACCTGACCTTACGAACGAAAGATTTGTGCATAATGTTTTTCAAAATGATCCAAATCGTAAAATGTATCTTTCTGGTGATTTAGGAAAAGTTTTGCCAAATGGACAAATTCAATGCTTGGGAAGAATTGATCAACAAGTAAAAGTTAGCGGACATCGTATTGAATTAGGCGAAATCGAATCTGTACTAAATAATCTTCAAGAGATTAAAAGAGCAACCGTCGTTGTCAGTACTCACATCGGAGGAGAGCCTAGCTTAGTGGCTTACTTACAATCGGCAGACCATCGTCAAGAAACTAAAAGCATTCGCGATAAGCTTGAAGAAATACTTCCTGAATTTATGGTTCCAAAGTTTTTTATGTGGGTTACTGACTTTCCTATCACAACAAATGGAAAAATAGATACGAAAAATTTACCAGTCCCAGAATATATACGACCAAGTTGTGCACCACTTTTAAGAAAGCCAACAACGAAACTAGAGAAGGAAATTGCTAAAGTTTGGAGCGATCACTTACAAGTACCTCTGATAGGCATAGACGACAACTTCTTTGAAATGGGAGGAACATCGCTTTTAACACAACGAGTGGTGAGCGTGCTTAAAGAAAGGCTAGATTTGAAAATGTCAGTTACCACTATCTATCAATATGCAACGATAGCAAGACTTTGCGAATTTTTAGAATTAAACAAAAAATGGAATAGTTCGCTCAATGGCACAAAATTCACATCAAGTATACAATCAGGAGATGTTGCCATTATAGGAATGGCAGGTAGGTTTCCTGGAGCACAAACAATAAATGAATTATGGAATGTTTTAAAAGAAGGCAGAGAAACAATCTCTTTTTTTAAACCTGAAGAAATTGATTATAGCATTGCGGAAGAGCTGGTCAATGATCCTCTTTATGTCGCAGCTCGTGGTATTATTCCGTCGGCAAATACATTCGATGCTGCTTTTTTTGGAATAAATCCAAAACTAGCTGAAGTAATGGATCCTCAGATCCGTTTATTCTTAGAAATTGCATGGGAAGCTCTTGAGCAAACGGGCTATTTACCTAAATATTATACTGGTAGTATAGGCGTTTATGCAGGTACTGGAACAAATACGTATTATAAAAAAAATATTTTACCTAACAAAGAAATAGTAGATAGCATAGGTTATCTCTTGGCTGAAACTGTTAATGAGAAAGATTACATTTCTTCAAGAACTTCCTATCATCTAAACTTAAAAGGTCCTGCTGTCAGTATTCATTCTGGTTGTTCTACCTCTCTACTTGCCATTGCAGAAGCTGTGCAAGCAATTAGAAGTGGCCAATGTGATATTGCACTTGCTGGTGGTTCAAGTGTTACTGCACCTATTTTTAGTGGACATTTGTATCAAGAAGGATCAATGTTGAGTCCAGACGGACATTGCCGCTCTTTTGACGAATCAGGAAAAGGAACCGTATTTAGTGACGGAGCTGGAGTCGTACTTCTCAAAAAATTAGATGCTGCGCAAAAAGAGGGTGATACGATATATGGAATCATTAAAGGAATAGGAATTACAAATGACGGTGGCAATAAAGGCAGTTTTACTGCGCCAAGCACAGAAGGACAAGCTGTTGCTATTAAAAAAGCAATTCAAGATGCTCAAATTTCTTCGTCTTCAATAAGTTATGTTGAAACACACGGCACTGGAACTCCTGTGGGTGATCCTATAGAACTCGAAGGACTTAAAATAGGTTTTGGAAAACATACTAAAAATAATTTTTGCGCCATTGGATCGATAAAAAGTAATATGGGTCATTTAACCGCTGCTGCCGGTGTAGCTGGATTGATAAAAACAATCTTAGCAATGAATCATAAATTAATTCCGCCATCTTTAGGTTTTGAAAAGCCAAATCCGATTATAGATTTTAAAAACAGTCCGTTTTATGTCAATTCAAAATTAAGTAAATGGGAGTCGGATGCGCCATTAAGAGCTGGAGTTAGCTCCTTTGGTGTGGGCGGTACTAATGTACATCTTGTTGTAGAAGAATATCCGATCGAACAAAAAAATTCTAGTTCAAGCCGACCACTCCAATTATTGATGTGGTCAGCCAAATCAGAAGACAGTCTGAAAGGTTATGAAAATGAACTAGGCAACTTTCTTAATGCAGCACCTAACTTATCTTTGGCAGATGTTGCTTACACTTTAAATAAAACACGAGATTCCTTTAGTCATCGCAGTTTTATTTTAGCAAGTGATTGCGTTTCCGCTAGCGCCGAATTACTTGCTACGGAAAAGAAACATAGTAAAAATTTAATATTAAAAGTTGCACCTAATGAAGTAGTATTTCTTTTTCCCGGTCAAGGATCCCAGTTTTCAAAAATGGGTTGGAATCTTTATCAAAATGAAATCATTTATAAAGAAGCTGTAGATACGTGTGCAGAGATTTTAATAGAAGAATTAAAAGTAGACATTCGCAAAGTTTTATATCCGGAAATAGTTACTCCAGAAACAGAGGCAAAATTAAAAGACACTCGTTTCACACAACCTGCCTTATTTGTAACTGAATATGCCTTGTCACAACTGTGGCTAAGTTGGGGAATTAAGCCAACTGCATTGTGTGGACACAGTATTGGTGAATTCGTCGCCGCGCACTTAGCGGGGGTTTTTAGTTTAAAAGATGCTTTGCATCTAATTGCAATTAGAGGTCGAATGGTAGGAGATTTACCAGGCGGAAGCATGTTGTCTGTTCGTCTAACCGAAGATAAATTAAAAAATATTCTTCCAGGAACGCTATCTGTAGCTGCCATAAACTCTAAGCAATTGTGTGTCGTAGCGGGTGAAGATCAACATGTAAAACAATTTAGCCAATCGTTAGACGTTTTAGAAGTTCCTAATAAAATTCTACTTACCAGTCATGCATTTCACTCTAGCATGATGAATCCTATTTTAGCTATTTTCGAAGCAGAAGTAAAAAAGATTACGCTCAACATTCCTTCATTACCAATAGTTTCTACCGTTACTGGTTTATATATTACCGATGATGAAGCTATAAATCCTCAATATTGGTCCAATCACTTGCGAAGCACGGTTCGGTTTGCAACGGCCACAACTACTCTATTACAATTAGAAAATCCTATTTTCTTAGAAGTGGGACCTGGCCAAACCTTGACGACCTTAATCAAACAACAAGGAAATGGTACAGTCGTTTCTGGACTTTTGAGTTTAACGCAAACTGAAAGTCAAGAAAATAATTACAACACCATACTTAATTCTCTAGGAGAGTTATGGCTTAGAGGAATCGAACCTGATTGGGACACTTTTTATACCGATCAAACAAGACAAAAAATAGCATTACCTAGTTATGTTTTTGACCGTAAGCATTGTTGGATAAATCCGATAAATTTTCAAGCCAGAAATTCAATAACGCATATAAGTACTGCTCAAAATTCAACTAGTATTCAAAATGACAGCAAGCCTATGAGAAAAACTACTATCCTCAGCAAAATTTCTTCAATTATAAATGAAACCTCAGGTATAGAATATTCAACTGACGCTTCTTTAAAAAGTTTTCTTGATCTAGGATTGGATTCTTTGACATTAACTCAACTTGCAACAAGTTTAAAGAAAGATTTCAAACTTCCTATAACGTTTCGTCAACTTAATGAAGAATATAGTTCACCATCTCTTTTAGCAGAATACCTTGATCAAAATCTCCCGAAGCAAGAGTATAACACAACTATTCAAACTCAATCAGTATCAAACTCAATTGCTACCACTACTCCAATTGTAAATACTGTACCCATTATTTCGAATAATAATAATAATAATAATACGACTTTAGTGTTAATCGCACAGCAACTTCAATTATTAGGGAAGCAAATGGAACTGCTGCAAGTTAATAATACCGGAGTAGTTCATCAAAAATTGCAACACGAAGAACTACATTCCGTCATAAAAAATATACCTGAAGATTTAAGAACCGCGGAAGAACGTGTAGAACATCAAAAGCCATTTGGAGCATCTCCAAAAATTGAAAAAAAAGTAAACGAAATGAGTTATTCTCAAAAGGAATTTCTCACTGAACTAATTTCAAACTACACTAAAAAAACTGGAGGCAGTAAAGCGTACGCTCAAAAGCATAGAAGTACAATGGCAGATCCTAGAGTTGTTTCTGGGTTTAAACCACTAACAAAAGAAATAGTATATCCTATTGTTATTGAAAAATCTAAAGGAAATCGTCTCTGGGATATTGATGGCAATGAATACATCGACGCTCTTAACGGGTTCGGGTCTTGTTTTTTTGGTCATCAACCCGATTTTATTAAGGAAGCCCTACACATGCAAGTTGAGAATGGATTTGAAGTAGGACCACAACATCCATTAGCTGGCGAAGTTTGTGAATTGATCTGTGAATTCACTAATCAAGAACGTGCCGCACTTTGCAACACCGGATCTGAAGCAGTTTTGGGAGCTATGAGAATTGCAAGAACAGTGACAGGTCGATCGCTAATTGTCGCTTTTTCTGGTTCCTATCACGGCATAATAGACGAAGCTTTGGTTCGTGGTTCTAAAAAATTAATGACTTTTCCTGCTGCACCGGGAATAATGCCCGAATCGGTTCAGAATATGTTAATATTAGAATATGGAACCACAGAAAGTCTACAAATAATAATTGAAAGAGCTGATGAATTAGCAGCAATTCTTGTAGAACCAGTGCAAAGCAGAAGACCAGAATTTCAGCCAATAGACTTTTTAAATAAAGTAAGAGAACTAACGATCAGAGCTCATATTCCATTGATTTTTGATGAGATCATTACCGGTTTCCGAATGCATCCAGGCGGAGCCCAAGCTTTATTCAATATTCAAGCTGACATTGCTACCTATGGTAAAGTAATTGGTGGCGGTCTTTCCATTGGTGCCATTGCTGGGAAACGAAAATACATGGATGCGCTAGACGGCGGCCATTGGCAGTATGGTGATGACTCTATCCCAGAAGTGGGCGTTACGTATTTTGCGGGCACTTTTGTTCGCCATCCATTAGCACTTGCAGCTTCGAAAGCCGCCCTACTCCATCTTAAAAAACAAGGGCCAGCTTTGCAAAAAAAACTTAATGAAATGACCAATCGTTTAGCAGTTGAATTAAATGAAGAATTTAAAAAAAAAGATTTACCAATGATTATCAATCATTTTGGTTCACTCTGGAGACTTAAATTCAACGACGAAGTACTGTATGGAGAGTTATTATTCACTTTACTTCGAGAAAACGGCATTCATATCTGGGATGGCTTTCCATGTTTTCTAACAGAAGTTTATACTGAAGAAGATCTAACAAAAATTATAAATACGTTTAAAGCATGTATTGAAAAAATGGTTGCCGCTGGATTTTTTAGTAGTACTAAATCTGACAATTCAACTTCAATAATAGCTAACGAAAAAAATTGTGGCATCATTAATAAACCTCCAGTTGCTGGCGCAAAATTGGGACGTGATAAAAAAGGAAATCCCGCTTGGTTTGTAGCAGATTCTAATAAAATTGGTGATTATGTAAAAATTGATTTATAGCTCTTACCATTAAGATGCTTACCATAAATAAACTGTGAAGTAAAAAAATGAGAGTGAAATCTTAATCATACATCATTTTAAAAATAAAATAGTTAACGTACTATGTTACATACACCTACTAAATATGACCCTTTTGCAGGTCCAGAATTAGAATGCGTTGTTTACACAACAAAAGCGCAATCTGAAATCTGGACTGCTTGCTATTTGGGTGAAAACGATGCGGCAAGAGCTTATAACGAGTCTATTTCGATAGAGTTTATAGGACCGTTGGATCCGATTGCCATGGATAAGGCTTTTCAAAATTTAGTCGATCGCCATGAATCACTTCGTTCCAGTTTTAGCACAGATGGTCTGTACATGTCCATTTACAAAAACCTCATCATCAAAATTACCACTATTGATCTTTCTAATTTAGAAAGTATCAATAAAAAACAGGCTTTAGATCAATATATAAGAGACGATGCCGATTTTCTTTTTGATCTTGTCAACGGGCCTTTGTTAAAAGTTGGTTTACTTAAACTTTATCAAAATAAACATCAATTAGTTATAACCGTTCATCATATAATTTGTGATGGTTGGTCTATCGGAATAATGCTGCAAGACTTAGGCATACTTTATTCAGCAATAGCCGACAATAAAACACCTTATTTAACTGCTGCAATTCCATTTTCTGCCTATGCACATGAAGAACAAATATTCTCGGAAAGTGATGAAAATCGTGAAACAGAACAATTTTGGCATAATGTTTACAAAAAATCTATCCCTTTAGTTACTGTGCCAACAGATTTTGTTAGACCACCAGTTCGAACTTATAAGAGTCAGCGTTTAGATTTTACTTTTGATGCAAATTTATTGTCAAGTTTAAAACAAACTGGCTTAACTGTTGGCGCAAGTTTAGTATCGACATTGCTTACTACTTTTGAAGTGTTTTTATCTCAATTATCAGGTCAGGATGATTTAGTTGTTGGATTACCTTCTGCTGGTCAAGCTAGTAAGGGCATGACTCATTTAATGGGACATTGTGTTAACTTACTTCCGCTAAGAAGTAATCTAAATGCAAATAGTCCTTTCATAGAATACCTAAAAAAAAGAAAATCAGAATTGTTTGATGCTTACGATCATTCACAACTTAGTTTTGGACATCTTTTACAAAGCTTGAAAGTGGCTCGCGATCCTTCTAGAATTCCATTGGTGCCGATTGTTTTTAATATTGATTTGGGAATGACCGATGGCGTTCATTTTTTTAATTTGAATTATACTTTAATAAGCAATCCTAAGGCTTACGACCCTTTTGAAATTTTTGTTAATGCCAGCGGAACCGAAAAAGATTTAGTTTTTGAATGGTCTTATAACGAAGCTCTTTTTAAATCAGAAACGATTAAAGAAATGATGCAGTCTTTCATAAAAATAATCCAGAATGTTGTTAAAGATCCATCGATCACTTTAGGTCAACTTACGTTTGAAGACTTTACAGCTGATTACGATGAATTGAATCGAACTAAGACTGATTATCCTCACGTATCACTTCACGAGCTGTTTGCTTTACAAAGTATTCAGACTCCAACGAATATAGCGTTAGAGTTTCTCGACACTGCAATTTCATATCAAGAGTTACAAGATCAGACCAATCAAATGGCTCATTATTTAACAGAATGTGGAGTTGCTTATGGCGATTTTGTTGCTATCTCGCTGCCTCGTTCAGCAGAGCTAGTAATTTCACTTTTAGCTATTATGCAATGTGGAGCAGCATATCTTCCTTTAGATCCAGAATATCCAATTTCGAGATTACAATTTATGATGGAAGATTCTGAAGCTAAGTTTTTATTAACCAACCAACACCTCTCTAATTCATTACCTAGCTTATCAACTACAATTTTAATAGAAAATGCTATTGAAGCCTTACATAAATATCCACACACAAGATTAAAAACAAAAGTAAATCCTGCAGATCCCGTATATTTACTTTATACTTCTGGATCAACGGGTAATCCTAAAGGCGTTTCTATTAGCCATAAAAATTTGGTGAATTTACTTTGCAGTTTGACACTGGAACCTGGTATTATAGAAAGTGACCGAGTACTTTCGATTACTACAATTTCATTTGATATAGCCAGTGTTGAATTGTTTCTACCGCTTCTTAACGGCGCGACATTAATATTAGCTGACTCAGAAACCGCCAGAGATGGTCGTTTGTTGATTGATCTAATACAAAGTAGTAATATTAGTTTCTTGCAAGCTACACCTGTAACTTGGTCCATGCTGCTAGATTCTGGTTGGTCTCAAAAACTACCAATTAAAGCGCTTTGCGGTGGCGAAGCGCTGCCTGCAGATCTTGCCCAAAAACTTTTAACTAAGTGTACTACGCTCTGGAATGTCTATGGACCAACAGAAACCACCGTATATTCATTAGCTAAGCAAATAAAAGATGATACTACATTAATAACAATTGGTAAGCCGATTGCAAATACTCAAATTTATATTATAAATGATCAACAGCAACTTGTTGCTCCCGGAATCATTGGTGAAATTGCCATTGCTGGAGACGGCGTTGCCAACGGATACTGGAACAGACCAGAACTAACAGATGAAAAATTTATTAAAAATCCTTTTTCTACTGAAGATGCTGTTTTTTATCGAACTGGTGATTTAGGAAGGTTACTTCCAATCCATGAAATAGAATGCCTCGGACGTGTCGATCAACAGGTTAAGATTAGAGGACACCGAATTGAGCCTGGTGAAGTGGAACAAGCTTTACTGGCAATTGAAGGTATAAAAAAGGCAGTGGTATTGGCTAATGAAGATTTTTTAATCGCTCATGTTGTACCCTATGATTCCATCGAAAATGCAAAACAATTTGTTGCGAGTTGGCGCGAAAACTTATTATCACAATTGCCACCACATTTAGTTCCGCATGCTTTTAATTTAATAGAAAAAATACCCACAACGCTTAACGGTAAGATCGATCGTAAAGCATTATCACAATATACAGCACTTGAAGACCGTAAATATACCGCGCCTCGAACAGAAGATGAAAAGTTAGTTGCCGACATTTGGAAAGAAAGCTTAAATCTAGATACTATCGATATTTTTAGTAATTTTTTCGAAATGGGCGGACATTCAATCAAAGCAGTAAAAGTTATGATTGAAATAGAGAAAATTACTGGTAAACGCATTCCATTGTCTGTATTATTTAAATATTCGACAGTAGAGAAATTTGCTAAGCTACTACATACAAAAAGTGACATTTGTTCTGATTGCTTGGTTCCTATAAAAGCCAGCGGAGATAAAACACCTTTGTTTATCATTCATGGAGCGGGGCTAAATGTTTTAAATTTTGTTAACCTAAGCAAACACTTCAACGAAAATCAGCCAATTTATGGCATTCAAGGCAATGCTAAGAAATATGATGCTTGGTATGAATCAATTGAAGAAATGGCGGCTCATTACATAGACGCTATTGTAAAAATAAATCCTAACGGTCCTTATGCGTTGGCTGGATTTTCGTTTGGAGGAATTGTTGCTTTTGAAATGACACGTCAATTAAAAGAGCAAGGAAAAAACGTAACCTTGACCGCCTTGCTAGACTCTTACGTCGATTCCTCTTATTATTACCAGACATTTAGCAAAAAGAAATTAATTAGATACTTTGACCTTACTCACAAAAGATTAAATTTTTTAAGAGAAATGCTTATGAGTTGGAAAGCTTTTAAAATGCGAACGAACGCAAAAAAAGACTACATATTAAAAAGGCATTTTGGTCATAATCCTGCAATGACTGAGCAAGAAGCCGTTGCGCTCGAACAATTTATTGAGGCCGACAGCATGGTTAAAACGATTGTGGATCGTTACCATCTTAAACCACAAAACATTGAAGTAGATCTGTTTCGATCGCAAGATGACTTACACTATAAATTAGACCCAACGCATTTGGGATGGAAGAAAGCAGCATTAAAAGGTGTTAAAATTCATAATATATCTGGCAACCATTTAGATATTGTTGCTCCGCCAAATGATAAGTTATTGGCAAGGTTGCTTCAGGATATTTTAGATGAAAAGCATGCAAAAATTTAAAATCATTTTAGATCTAAACTGCAAAAAAATAAGTTTTAGTAAAGTAAGAAAGCTCCAGCAATAAATCTTACATAAAATCGTACGACAAAATGAAACATCAAGCACACAATCAAAATAAGACTCAATTCAATCCGTTATCTACCAACATTGAAAGTATTATTCATACGACCAACTCACAATTAGAAATTTGGACAGATTGTGTGATCGGAGGTGTCGATGCGAACAAGGCCTACAATTTGTCTTATTCCATTAAGTTTAATGGTGAGTTTATTACAGAGGCATTTACCAATTCTTTGAATACTCTACTGCAAAGGCACGAAAGCTTGAGAGCTTCCTTTAGTGCCGACGGAAACTACATGCATATTCATAAAGATCTTACGTCGGAAATTTCACATATTGATATTTCGCCACTTTCGCCGAAGGAAAAAGAAGAGGCGAGAGAAAATGCCATTGATGAAGACGTTAATTTTGTTTTCGACTTGGTAAAAGGACCTTTATTAAGAATTAAAATAATTAAAATTGAAGACTTACAAAATATTGTAGTACTAACACATCATCACATTATTGGTGATGGTTTAAGTATCAACATAATTCTCGAAGAGCTTAGTATTCTTTATTCAGCGTTTATCGAAAACACGAAGCCCAAATTAGCAACACCAGAACGTTTTAGTACCTACGCGAAAAAGGTGAACTTGTTAGCAGAAACGGGTGATTACAAGCAAATAGAAGATTTTTGGTTAAACGTTTATAATGAATCAGTTCCAACAGTAGAATTACCAATTGATTTTGACAGACCTCCTTTACGCACTTATAATAGTGAACGTGTTGACTTTATTATGGACGGAACTGTTATAAATTCACTCAAACAACTTGGTAAAAGTGCGGGTTGTAGTTTAGCAACAACACTATTAGTTGCATTTGAGGTGTTTTTATGCAAAATAACAGGTCAAAATGATTTGATTGTAGGTTTTCCGACTTCAGGAAACAGACGTTACGACATGAAGCATTTGATTGGAGATTGTGCCAATTTACTTCCTTTACGAAGTACTATAAATACAAAACTCACCTTTTTAGAGTACTTAAAAGACAGAAATCCGCAATTACTGGAAGCCTATATTAATAATCAAGTTAGTTTCGGTCATCTGCTTCAAAAGTTAGCAATCGCTCGCGATCCGTCGCGAGTTCCCATGGTTCCCGTTACCTTAACTGTGGACTTAAATAGAGATATTGAAAGTGAATTTTCATTTATCGGACTCACGTACGAATTTACAATCAATCCTAGAAAATTCTCGTCTTTTGAGCTACAGTTGCATGCATGTATGTCAAAAAACAAACCCACCTTTCAATGCTCGTACAATTCGACACTCTTCAAAAAAGAAACGATAAAGCAAATGATGATGTCGTTTGAAGAGACTATAAATAAATTAATATCCGAGCAAAACAGTCCATTAGCTAACCTAATAAATGGTGATTACTTATCAGATTATACTATTATAAATAGTACAGAATCAGCATATCCTAACGTTTCATTGACTAATTTACTAAGCAAACAAGCAGATAATACACCAAATAATATTGCCATTGAATATAACAATACTAAAATTTCATACCATGATTTACATAGTAAAGTGAATCAATTTGCGCATTACTTAGAAGCACATGGGGTTCAATCGGGCGATTATATAGCCGTTTGTTTTCCACGCAGTCCAGAGTTGGTTTATGCCATTTTAGCCATTATTCAATGTGGAGCCGCGTACCTTCCGTTAGATCACGAATATCCTACTAAGCGAATCGAATATATGATGGAAGATTCTGAGGCTAAATTTCTTTTAACTAGCAAAGCACTGTCTATATCGTTACCTAAATGTTCTAACACCATTTTGATAGACGACGCCATGCAATCGCTAGCTCAATATCCGACATCAAAACTAGAAACGGTCGTTGATCCAGAAAACATATTATATCTTTTGTATACTTCTGGTTCTACTGGTAAGCCAAAAGGAGCTAAAATATCGAATAAAAATGTGGTTAATTTGCTCTATTCTATGGCAGTTGAACCTGGTATAAAAGAGACTGACAGAGTTCCTTTTATCTCGACGATTTCTTTTGATATTGCTAGTTTCGAATTGTTTTTCCCACTATTTAAAGGCGCTGTTTTAGTCTTACCAGACCATGAAACGTCAAGCGATGGCAGACTTTTTTATGAGATGTTAGACCAAGAAAAAATTTCTTTAATTGTAGCCACACCAACAACTTACCAAATGTTGTTAGATGCAGGTTGGTCAAAAAGATTACCCATCAAAATATGGTGTTGTGGAGAACCATTACCTGCTAAATTAGCTAAAGAACTTATTAAAATATCGGATGAACTTTGGACCTTATATGGCCCGACTGAAGTAACAATTTTTTCTTCTTGTAAGCACATTAAAACAGAGGATACAATAATTTCTGTGGGAGGTCCTATTGCGAATATGCAATATTATATCGTTGATGAGCAAATGAATCTTCTGCCTCCAAATAGCATTGGAGAAATTGCTATTGGAGGCGATGGAGTTGGAAAAGGTTATTTGGGAAGACCAGAACTCACTGCAGCAAAATATATTCCCAATTTATTTTCGAGTGAAAAAGATGCGATACTTTACCTCTCAGGCGATTTAGGAAAACTATTACCAAATAATGAAGTGATGTGTCTTGGACGTATAGATCATCAAGTAAAAGTAAGAGGGCATCGAATCGAAATTGGAGAAATAGAACATGCTTTAGTATCAATTAATGGCATTAAACAAGCAATTGTGCTTGCGAAAGGCGATATTCTTGTTGCTTTTATTATCGTAGATTTTAAAGCAACTACAGAAATTGAGCTAATTAGAGGATGGAGAAATGAACTCTCCTCACAACTTCCTTCTTTTATGGTTCCACATGTTTTTCATATTCTAGACAAAATGCCTACTACTTTAAACGATAAAGTGGATCGAAAAACATTAATAGATTATAAAGCGAACACAGAAATTGAGCCACAATTTACAGCGCCTAGAACGGAAGAAGAAAAATTGGTCGCCGCGATTTGGAAAGAAAGCTTACACTTAGAAAACATCGATATATTTAGTAATTTTTTTGAGATGGGCGGCCATTCTATTATGGCTTTAAACGTAATGATTAAAATAGAAAAACAAACTGGTATCCGAATTCCACTTTCTGCTTTGTTTCAACATTCAACCATCGAAAAATTTGCTAAATTAATACTGGTTGAGAACAAAATTACATCTGATTATTTAGTTCCTATGAAACCACATGGCACTAAAATTCCACTTTTTATCGTTCATGGAGCTGGACTTAATATTCTCAATTTTGCACATGTCATTCACCATTTCGATAAAGAGCAACCCGTTTATGGTTTTCAAGGAATCGGACCTAATGGGTATGAGAATTGGTTTGAATCTATTGAAGCTATGGCAGCATGCTACATCGATTCAATAGTAAAAATAAATCCTAAAGGACCTTACGCAATAGCAGGATTTTCATTTGGAGGCATCGTAGCCTTCGAAATAGCACGCCAACTTAAAGCACAAGGTAAAACAGTAAGTATGATTGCCATGTTAGACACTTACGTTGATTCATCGTACTACTACAAATCATACTTTAAAAAAGAATCGATGCGCTATTATGATCGCACCTATAGAAGAGCTGATTATTTAATGGAAATGCTTACAAGTTTGCCATCTTTAAAAATGCGTATGAATGCAAAAAAAGAGTACATCTTAAAAAAATATTTCGGATTTAAAGAAAATAGGTCTGAGCAGGAAACATTAGCACTCCAAGAGTTTATCGTTGCTGATCGAATGGTTAATAAAATAGTTGATCGCTATCATCTTATTCCGCAAGATTTTGAAGTAGAATTATTTAGAGCAGAACATGATGAAAATTATAAATTAGACCCTACACATTTAGGTTGGAAAAAAGCAGCGCTAAAGGGAGTTCACATTCATAATATAAAAGGCAATCATCTTAGCATTGTAGCACCACCAAATGACAAAATTTTAGCACGAATGCTTCAAGACATTTTAGATAAAAAGCATGGAAACAGCTAGAGTACATATATCTTTTTTAGACTTAAAAAGTACTGAATTAATAACCACAAAACCACATCATTTAAATGCGGATGAAGTTCTCATTTATACCCTTTACTTACCTGATTTTATTGAATTAAAATTAGATTTATGTCGCTTTCTTAGAAAGGAAGAAAAGGACAGAGCCGAACAATTTTATAAAGAAATAGATAAGAATCGATTCATCATTTATAGATCAATTTTAAAATTCGTTTTGGCATCGCATACAAATTTAGATGTGAAGCATATTTGCCTAGATTATGACGTTAATAAAAAACCATTTTTAGCCTCTCATCCGTTCCTATATTTTAATATCTCCCATTCTGAAGATTTTGCAGTTATTGCAGTTTCACATAAAAAAGTTGGAATTGACATTGAATATAAATCTGAAAATTTTAATTTCAGCAACCTGTTTCCAGATATTTTTGATGATAAAGAAATGCATGCAATTCAAAATGCTACGGACAAGCAACAAACATTCTACACTTTTTGGACTCGAAAAGAAGCATTTGCAAAGGGATTAGGAAAAGGTATTGACGAAGATTTTAAATACATTCCCTGTTTAGATGGACAGCAAAATTTAAATCCAGCTCTATTTACAAATAATAAAAATTGGCAAATCTGTAGTTTTGTCTTTACTAATACTTATTTGGCAGCAGTAGCTTTTGAGAGTAATACAGCAACTGCTGAAAATATAATTTTGTACACAATACCAAACAGTATGAAAAGCTTACTAGAACTAACACAAGTAAGAGAAAAAACCTCATTTATTAGTTTAGATAATTAACCCAAAATTTATCGGAAAATCTGATTGTTACTGAATAATTTTTCGAGTTCAGGAACATATTTACATATAATTTTATTTTTCATAGCTTCTATATGTCGTTCGTGATGAACATCCGAACCAATGAAATCGTACATCCCTTTTTGCAATAATTGTTGCGCCACTTCCGAGACCTTCCGACCATAGTAACCTGTTACAGCATTACAATTCAGCTGAAGTAAGCAACCAGCTTTTTTTAATTTTTCGAACTCCTGAAAATTATTTTGATAAAACAAATAACGTTCTGGATGTGCAAGTACCGGTACATACCCAGCCTCTTGCAAATCATGTAAAATAGAATAAAGTCCCAGTGGTGCATTCATATACGACATTTCGACTAAAACATAATTCTCTTTTAAAGTAAGTAAAGGTTCTGTTTGAATCAATTTTATGAAATAATCATCCATTAAATATTCTGCGGCAGCGTGAACGGTAACGGCACTAGTATTCTTTTGAAGTTCTAAATTTAGTTGTTGCTCTGCGCTTTTAATTGTTGCAGTAGAATTATCCCAAACCGATTTCATTACATGTGGTGTAGTTACGAATGAGGTAATACCAAAAGCGTACATCGATTCTATTAGAGACAAAGTGTGAATTAGCGAGCTAGAACCATCATCAATGCCAGGCAATAAATGCGAATGCATATCAATATGATTATCTGGAATTAAATCAATTAAATACGGCGTAGGTTTAGAAAAAAATAGCATTAATGATTTTAAATTTTAGCCAGAGAGCGTTAGATAATTTTAAAAAAACACAAAAAAAGTTCTATTGCAAAACTATAGTCAAAGATAAACTTTATTTAGTTCTAGCATTAAACACCTACACAAATTCTCAAGGGTGTGTTACAAAGATTGATTTTATAACAGCTCATAAAAGAATTGATTTTCAGTTGAATCAAATTTTCTTTTCTCTGAAAGTCATCAATTATAACTTTAGAATCCTTTTTCTTTTAACTGCTCTGTAAAATACTTTCGTCTCGGAACATCTAAAAATTTAAATATTAAATAAGATAAAAATATCAGTAGGATAACAGAGATAGGAATGGCCCACCACGATTCAGCGCTACTTGATTTTATTACTACAACATAACTTGCAAATATCTACATAAAGGCTTACTGTATCATATTTAGCAGATCAGAGATGTCTCCAAAAAAATTATTTCTACGATGCGCACCATCTAAGCACTCCCCTGCTCCTGACGCAATTACTAGCGAGAAGTAAAAGGCAACAATAATTAATTCTATTATCCATTTCATTCTTCACTACGACAACTGCAGAATAAGAAATTAAGAAGAAACGCATAACATTTTTGTATTTACAAACTATCTTCTACGTGCCATTTTACACTTCAAACAATATTTTTTTACTTTTAAAATAAAAAAGTGATAAAATTTGACCGAACTATTTTATAGCGTAGAGAATTTCAGACAAAGTAAAACTGATATTTTTTTAGATTAAAAATCAAATAATTAAAACGGTCCAACAAATAAAAAACAGATAAACTTGAGTGTTATAAAAAAATTCTTTAGCGTTATTTATTGCTCCTTTTGAGGCAACTAGTATCTTGCAAATTCACTGTTTTATAAGATGTAGTTTTGCAGCGGAAAAATAAATAAATGTTTTTTTAACAGTATATTGGTACGCTGTGTACTGTATTCTGTTATTTTTGTTGACTTAATTTAATAAAAAAGATATGAAAGAGTTAGTAGAAAAAATTAATGCTGAATTTGAGACATTTACAGCTGAAACACAATCTTTAATTGAAAAAGGAGTAAAAGCGGCAGGACCAAGAGCTCGTAAGTCAACTTTAGAAATGGAAAAATTACTAAAAGAATTTAGAAAACTTTCTATCGAAGAAGCAAAAAAATAATTGGATTGAAAATTTGAAGCCCTTTAAGTAATTAAAGGGCTTTGTTTTTTACACTTGTTTCTTGATGGACTTACCATGATGCATCTGATTCAATCAATCTTTTGCGCTAGATCAGCAAATCGTTTTTAACTTAAAAATCCTTTAGTTTCATACTTATATTATATAGAAACTTCTTATCAGCTTATGTCAAATGCTATTTTGCATTTTTAAAAGCACCTATTCCTGCAAAAGTGGCTCCTTTTGCCAATTGCTGTTCAATTCTCATCAATTGATTGAATTTTTCAACGCGTTCTGCACGACAACCACTTCCAGTTTTTAAATGACCTGCATTGATTCCTACCGTTAAGTCAGCAATAAATGTATCTATGGTTTCGCCACTTCTATGCGAAACAAAGCAATTGTATGAATTTTTATAAGCAAGTTCAACCGTATCCAAGGTTTCGGTAACGGTTCCAATTTGATTCAGTTTAATCAGAATTGAATTTGCCACACCTTTGCTAATTCCCTCTGCTAATATGCTTTTATTGGTACAAAATAAATCGTCGCCCACAATTTCTGTCTTGTTACCTAAGCTATCCGTCAAGTTTTTCCAACCTTCCCAGTCGTTTTCGGCCAAACCGTCTTCTAGCAAAACTATTGGATATTGGTTCACCCAACTTTCCCACATTTTTATCATTTCATCGCTTGTCACTAATTTTTGAGTGCTTTTAAAAAATTTATATTTCCCATTTTCATACATTTCACTAGTTGCAGGATCGAGGCAAATACTCACATCTTTACCAGGCGAATAACCCGCTTTCGTAATGGCTTCTAAAATCAATTCCATTGCTTGCTCATTCGATTTTAAATCTGGTGAAAATCCGCCTTCATCGCCAACTCCTGTACTTAATCCTTTTGCTTTTAATACTGATCTCAAAGTATGAAACACATCTTCGCCCATGCGAATGGATTCTTTAAAAGATGGCGCATTGTGTGGTGCAATCATAAATTCCTGAAAATCGACTGTGTTGTCTGCATGTTTACCACCGTTGATCACATTCATACAGGGAACAGGCATAATGTGCGCGTTGCTTCCTCCTAAATACTGATATAACGGAATATTTGAACTAATAGATTTAGCTCTTGCAAATGCCATAGAAACTCCCAAAATTGCATTGGCTCCTAGTTTGGCTTTGTTTTCTGTACCATCCAGGTCTATCAAAAAATGATCTAATTCGCGCTGGCTGCTAAAATCCTTGTTCTCAAAAGCTTTGGCAATAGTCGTATTTACATTGTTCACGGCATTTAGTACGCCTTTTCCTTGGTATCTTTTTGGATCACCATCTCTCAATTCTACTGCTTCGCGCTCACCCGTAGACGAACCACTTGGCACCATGGCACGGGCTGTTGTTCCATCTTCCAATTGTATGTTTACTTCCACTGTTGGATTTCCTCTTGAATCGAGTATTTCCATTGCGTCAATTTTCTGTATTTTCATAATAAAATTTATTCTTGATTAATTAATTTATTCATTTAGTGAATTTGTGCGGACGTAAAATTTGCAAGCACTATTAAAACAAAAACTTCACGCTAAGTCAGTACAACTACTTTATTTTATACAATTCGGTAAACAAGGTATTCAATGATTCCGAATATGCTGGGTGCGAAAACATCCCTGTTGCTAAGTTTTTTGCTGGAACGCCGCCTTCCATCGCCATTTGAATTACCGTTGCTATTTCGCCTCCTTCGGTACAAACAATCGCAGCACCCAAAATTTTGCCAGAATCTTTGTCTACTAGGGCTTTCCAAAGTCCTTGCGGCTCTCCGGTTTCAATACCACGGGTAATTCTTTTTCCCGGAATCGAGATCACATGAAAATTCAACCCTTTTTCGCGGGCTTGATTTTCAGACAAACCTACACGTCCCAACTGTGGATCTGTGTACATCGTGTACGGTATAATTCTGCCATCAGTTGTACTGTCAATCTTTTCTAGTAGATTATTGCGCAGTACCACAAAATCATTGAACGCCACATGAGTAAATTGTGGCCCGCCATTTATATCACCCACGGCATAAACGCCCTTGACATTGGTTTCTAGTTTACCATTTACTTTAACGTAACCTTTTTTATCCAATGCTATTCCAGCCGCTTCGGTGTTTAAACCATCGGCGTTGGATTGGCGACCTACTGCCAATAGCAAATGTGTTCCTGTAATTTTATGGTTTTTTCCGCCTTTACTGTACGTTACGGTAACTTCATCATTGGCTTCTTCCAGCGCTTCAACTGCAGATCCCAGTATGAATTTCATTCCCTCTGCTTCCATAAGATCCTGTAGCGATTCGGCGATATCAAAATCTTCAGTTGACATAATTTGATCGCCTCTTTCAATAACAGTTACTGCACTGCCAAAGCGACTGTACATTTGGCCAAATTCTAAACCAATATAACCGCCACCAATGACAATTAATTTTTTTGGAATTTCAGTCAATGCCAGAATTCCCGTCGAATCGTACCACTTTACAGTGTCAATTCCTTTAATTTTAGGAATGGTTGGGCGCGTACCTGCATCAATAAAAATATGCGGTGCCGTATATTCTTGCTCTTCACCATTGTTTTTTTTGACAACTACTGCGTTTTCTCCAATAAACGAAGCTGTTCCATAAACCAATTCTAGATTTTCAGCAGCTGATGTTCGCTTTTTTAGGCCATCTTTAGAGTCAGCTACTATTTTATCTTTTCGTTTTTGAGTAGTAGCAAAATCTAGCGAAAGATCTGAAACTGAGATTCCATGTTTACCCGCTGTTTTTATGGCGTGCATCACTTTTGCGGAAGCTATTAATGTTTTTGTAGGCGTACAACCTACATTTAAACAAGCACCGCCCAGTCCTGCTTCCGATTTTTCTACCATGACCGTTTTCCATCCAGCGCCTGCTAACTTTAGAGACAGCGGTTTCGCAGCCTGTCCCGAACCAATTATTATTGCATCAACTTTAATCATGATCTATTTTTGAATTGTATTATATGTATAAATTATTTCACTTTCGTGAAATGGTCTCTGCTTTTTGATTGACAATAAAACGATTTAAAAACCTATTTTACTTATGCATTAATTTGCCGCTTTTATTTTTGTTGCCACAGATTTAAAGGTTTCAAATGATTTTATATCTTCAATAATTTGAATTTTTAATCTTCTTATAAAGTTTACCGCGCTTATTCACAGTATTTTAATTTTCTAAAAACTGTCGCAGTACATATTGCAAAATTCCGCCGTTGCGATAATATTCTATTTCTATTAAAGAATCCAAACGTGCAATAGCGCTAAATTCTATTATCACACCGTTCTCTTTCTGTGCTACCACTTTAACTTCTTTTAACGGTTTAATATCTTCTGAAATGCCACTTATTGTAAAGGTTTCTGTGCCATCAATGCCAAGTTGCTCGGCGGTATCGCCAATTTTATATTGCAGCGGAAGTACGCCAAGTCCAACCAAATTACTTCGGTGAATGCGCTCATAACTTTCGGCGATTACACATTTTATGCCCAATAAAAAAGTACCTTTTGCTGCCCAATCTCGAGACGAACCACTACCATATTCTTTTCCAGCGAGAACCACAAGTGCCGTATTGCTTTCCTTGTATTTCATTGCAGCATCATAGACGCTCATTTCTTCGCCTGTTGGCAAGTAGTTGGTGTAGCCACCTTCGCTTTTGGCGAGTTTGTTTTTGATGCGGACATTAGCAAAAGTACCTCGCACCATAACTTCATCGTTACCACGACGGCTTCCGTAAGAATTAAAACTTTCTTTGGGCACGCCTTGTTCGATCAGGTATTTCCCTGCTGATGAATGCTCGTTAAAAGAGCCTGCGGGCGAAATATGATCAGTCGTGATGCTGTCTCCCAAAACCAATAATGCGCGCGCATTTATTATGTTTTGTAGTTCAGGCGCAGCGGCAGAAATATTTTTGAAAAATGGAATTTCCTTAATATAAGTTGAGTTTTTATCCCAGTGGTATAAATTGCCTTCTGGAACTTGCAGATTTTTCCAAATGTCGTTGCCTTCAAAAATTTCATCGTAGTTCTTTTTAAAATCTTTCGGCGACAAAACAGTACTCATTATCGCATTGATTTCATCGTCTGTAGGCCAAATGTCTTTTAGGTAAACGGGCTGCAAATTTCTGTCAAAGCTAATTGGATCATTCACCAAATCGATATCCACTCGTCCTGCAATAGCATAAGCAACTACCAACATGGGCGACATTAAAAAGTTCATTTTCACCTGCGGATGAACGCGGGCTTCAAAATTTCGATTGCCCGAAAGAACCGATGCCACAACCAGTTCGTTTTCATCTACCGCTTGTGCGATGGCTGGAGACAATGGTCCTGAATTTCCAATGCAAGAGGTACATCCATAACCAACCAAATGAAACTTAAGCGCCTCAAGATCCGTCATCAAGTCTGCTTTTTCTAAGTAATCGGTAACTACTTTTGATCCTGGAGCAAGCGACGTTTTTACCCAAGGTTTTACGTTTATACCGTGCTCGCGCGCTTTTCTGGCGACTAAACCGGCGCCAATCATCACAAATGGATTTGAAGTGTTGGTACAAGAAGTAATGGCAGCAATAACCACCGAACCATCTGACAATTTAAATTTACCATCTCCTCTATCGATCCATATTGTTTTAAGTCCGTTTTTTTCGATAGTTTCTACACTAGATGGTTCTGCATTTTCTGGTGCTTTATAAGTGGGTTGGTCTCCTCCTTCTCCATCAAATTTGTCTATCGATCGAATGATCTCTCTCTTATTGTGCTCAATATAATTTCGTCCAAAGAAATCATGCAATAAGGACACGAATTTGGGTTTAAATTCACGCAAAAGTATTTTATCTTGTGGTCGTTTTGGTCCAGCCACAGTAGGTTCTATTGTTGACATATCCAACTCGACAATAGCCGTGTACTGAATCTTATCTTCATCTGCTCGCCACAACATATTTGTCTTACAATACGATTCTACGATTGCAATTTGTTCTTCAGAACGATTGCTCAGCGTCATGTATTCCAACGTTTTATCATCTATAGGAAAATAGGTAATTGTACAGCCAAATTCTGGTGACATATTACCAATCGTCGCCCGATCAGGAACGGAAAGGTGATTGCATCCCGGACCGAAAACCTCAACAAATTTTCCTACTACTCCTTTTTTTCTTAAAATATTAGCAATAGTAAGTACCAAATCTGTAGCGGTGGAACCTAGCGGCAGTTTTCCGGTAAGTTTAAGACCAACTACTTCTGGCATGATAAAATAGAGCGGTTGTCCTAAAATGGCTGCTTCGGCTTCAATACCGCCAACACCCCAACCCACTACTCCAATTCCGTTGACCATGGGTGTATGACTGTCTGTACCGACCAATGTATCTGGAAATAATTCCCCATCTCGCTCAATAACGCCTTTAGAGAAATATTCTAAATTTACCTGATGACAAATTCCCATTCCAGGCGGTACCACGCGAAAATTATCAAAAGATTGTTGCGCCCATTTTAAAAATTGGTAGCGCTCCACATTTCGTTTAAATTCTTCGTCCATATTTCGACCATAAGAATAATCGGTTGCAAAATAATCGACTTGTACCGAATGGTCAATCACCAAATCTACGGGAACCAGCGGATTTATAGTTTCGGGGTTTTTTCCTTTTCGAGCCAATTCTTCACGAAGCGCTGCAATGTCAACCACTGCTGGAACTCCCGTAAAATCTTGCATCAAAACCCGCGCTGGTTTAAAAGGAATGTCTTTATCTGAAGCTTCGGGTTTCCAGTTCATCAATGTCTCAACATTTTCTTGTGTTACTGAAAATCCATCGTAATTTCGAAGTGCATTTTCTAATAAAATCCGAATAGAAAACGGCAATTTACTTATTTCGTGGCCTTGCTCTTCTAGAACAGAAAGACTATAGTAACCAAATTCTTTTCCTAAGAGCGATAATTTTTTCTTTACTTTAAAGGGATCTTTATCCATAATTTGTAGTGTTTTATTCTATTTTTTATACTCCAGAAATTCACAAGAATTTGTGGTAATTCATTTCGAAGCAGGATTCTTCGGGCAGATATTGCGGAAGAATTACAATTGATGTTTTTTAGTTATATTTCAAATCAGAATCTAATTTGATTTGGTATTACAATTTGAGCGAATCAGTATCGTTTTTTAGAAAAATTGTAAGTAGCTAAAAAATAATTGTATTTAAAACGCGATGATTGTAAGACATATATCCTTAAAAGTACAAAAATTATATTTTACTGAAGCATTAATATTATCTAGTGCTGAGGTTGCTTGTACAGTAATTAAGAAATCAATAATTAAAAATAGCCGGAAAATAGTAGCGGTCTTTTAAATTTTTATATAGTCTTAAATTAAAGTGTAAATAGAAAATCTTCACTAGATCTGCTATTCGTAGTTCGAGGACAATACCAAAATTGACTTGGACTTGCTTATGGACTTCGACGAATTTTGTTGGGAATACCAAAAAATCCACTAGCAAACTATGTTTAAAAACGGGAATTTTTGAGAGATCGATCGCTACCGATAAGTTTCTCTTAATTAATTTGTTTAACTTTAGCATAAGCAACAATAATTCAGAAGAAATCAAGGCTGGCTATTGTGGTATTAATCAATTATATCATCTGGTAATTTAAATACATATGAAAGTTAATAATCATCCCCAAACTAAATTGGCAAGTAAACAAACAGTTTTCAAAGTCTTGAAAATAAATTTAGAAGCTATTTACTATATGACTTTAAGCAAAAAAATGAAATTGCTTTCTTCATTTTCCGATTAAAAAAATTAAGAAAATCTTTTATTGTCCTCCTTACAACTACAATACTTACTCTTTGCTGTATATCGTTGTTTTTACAAAAAATAAAAAAACAATGCTTATTCTGTAATTGTTCAAATTTCTTATATCACCTATTTGCCCTTTTAATTATTTAATAACCTGTCCATCATGAAAAATAATTTTTATATAACCACAACAATTGCGCTAATCATCACATTTGCATTAGGCTATTTTTTAAGTTCAAATTGGTATGTACTTTTCGGAATTATTTTAATATTCACAATTCTGGGATATTATGATCTTTCTCAAACGAAACATACGATCATGCGAAATTATCCTGTATTAGGAAGATTGCGTTTTGTACTGGAAGAATTAAGGCCCAAAATGTATCAATATTTTATTGAGTCTGATATTGATGGCCGACCGTTTAATCGAGTAGATCGCTCTACAGTATACCAACGCGCAAAAGGCGTTCGCGACACGATTCCGTTTGGTACCCAACTCGACGTATATGCCGAAGGCTACGAATGGATTTGCCATACGATAGCGCCAAAGCCTTTCGATACTATAAATCATGATCCTAGAATCTTGATTGGTAATAAAGGTTGCAAACATCCGTATTCTTCGAGTATAATCAATATTTCGGCTATGAGTTTTGGAGCAATAAGTGCCAATGCAGTTAGAGCTTTAAATGCAGGTGCTAAAATTGGGAATTTTGCCCATAATACTGGTGAAGGAGGTTTAAGTCATCATCATTTAGAAGAAGATGGAGATTTGATTTGGCAAATTGGTACAGCTTACTTTGGATGCCGAGATGAAGAAGGAAAATTTGACCCCGAACTCTTCGCTGAAAAGTCTAAGAATCCGAACGTAAAAATGATTGAACTTAAGATATCGCAAGGAGCAAAACCAGGACATGGAGGTATTTTACCTGCCGAAAAAAATTCTGAAGAAATTGCTAAAATACGCCATATTAAACCGTTCACTAAAGTGTCCTCACCTCCTTATCATACGGCGTTCGATACACCTTTAGAAATGGTACAATTTATTCAGAAATTAAGAGATTTATCTGGAGGAAAACCAGTTGGATTTAAGTTGTGTATCGGTTATAAAAGTGAATTTATTTCGATTTGTCAGGCCATGATTGAACTGGATATTTATCCTGATTTTATCGCTGTAGATGGTGGCGAAGGAGGAACAGGAGCTGCACCACCAGAGTTTAGTAATTATGTCGGTGCGCCGTTAATTGACAGTCTTGATTTTGTTCACAACATACTTAACGGCTTGGATATTCGCCAGCACATTAAAATTATTGCTTCTGGAAAAATAACTTCGGCTTTTCACGTTGCTCGTGTTATTGCGTTGGGGGCTGACGGCTGCTATCAAGCTAGAGGAATGATGATATCTTTAGGATGCATACAAGCGTTGATGTGCAACACCAACGAATGTCCAACCGGAATTACAACACAAGACCCCAAATTGACTAGAGGATTAGTGGTCGAGGATAAAAAATTTCGTGTCGCCAATTATCATAAAACAACACTTAAAAATTTTGCTGAACTTTTGGGAGCCACCGGTGTAACGGAAACGAAAAACTTAATGCGTTCGCATATTTATCGCCGTGTGTCGCTCAACAGTATGATTACTTATGAAGAGCTGTTTCCATCGATAAAAGTAGGCTCAATGCTTACCGAAGAGGTTCCTGCAAAATATAAAATGGATTTCGCTTTCGCGGATAAAACTCGTTGGGGAATTCATCCATAATTTAATTTTACATTTATATTATAAATTAGTAGTCGATAGCTATGAGCGAAACTTTACATCAATTTTTTGAAAATGATCACCGTCAGATTGATCTCTTTCTAAAAAAAGCACTGAAGCAACCCGGCGGAATCGAACTGAATTACTACCATCAATTTCGAAGCCGATTGCTGCGACACATCAAGATGGAAGAGAAATTGCTCTTTCCTACTGCAAAAAAAGTAAATCCGGAACTGATCACGGAACTGATACCGAAATACCGACTCGATCACGGTGCTATTACTGCCTTAATGGTTCCGGTTCCTACGCTGTCTTTGCTTAAGGTGATTCGATACATTTTAAAAAATCACAATATTGCCGAAGAAGAGACTGGAGGTTTGTACGATATATGTGAATCTTTGACACAGGGACAAACGCAACAGCTTTTAGAAGAGCTGAGAGCGACAAAAGAAGTTCCTGTTCATCCACCAAATACAATACCTCTTGCTCTGGAGGCAGCCAAAAGAGCTTTACTAAGAGCGGGATATGATTATGATGAAATTGTAAGTATTGCAGAATGATGGAAAATATCCTGTTTTTTATCTGAAAGTATTTTGCTTATAGAAATTACTACATAATAAAGATTAATTGTAATAAACAAGTATACAATCTGCCGCCTCTTTTACTTAATAAAATTTAAAACTACATAAAAGACATTCTTGTCCTTTATGTAGTTTTACTATCTTTATAAACTCAACAACATTTTATTTTATGCAAGCCTCGAACCCCAACACACAAATTCAGCAAGAACTAGTTAACAGCATTATTCATGGCTTCGGAATCATTTTTGGCATTGTAGGAATTCCAATTCTAATCGCCTTTGCGATTAAAAGCGACAATACCTTAGGAGTTATAGGTGCTGCGATTTATGGCTTTTGTTTTCTGCAGCTATTTACTTCTTCGACACTTTACCATGGTTTTCAACATGTACAAGCGAAACGCGTTTTCAAGATTTTGGATCATATCAGTATCTACTTCTTAATCGCAGGTACTTACACTCCATTTATATTAATTTATATGAATAATACTTTTGGTATTACTTTACTAGTTATACTCTGGAGTTTGACCGCATTAGGAATTGTATTTAAAATCTTTTTTACCGGAAAGTGGAATGTAGTTTCTACTTTTGCTTATGTCGCTATGGGTTGCATTATGGTCGTTGGAGGTCGCACCTTTTTTGATGCTATTCCATCTGCAGTAATGACCATGATTCTTATAGGAAGCTTACTTTATCTTTTGGGCGTTATATTTTATCTGTGGACCAAATATCCGTACAACCATGCAATCTGGCATTTTTTTGTGTTAAGTGCTGCAGTTTGTCACTATGTTGCCATTTTGATGGCCGTGTAACGAATTACAAATTTAATTTCGAATAAATACCAACAGTGTCAACCTTTAAAATGTTTCCTATTAAATTAAGTCTGTAATAAAACTACTGTTCCAAGCCCACCATCAGCGCAAACACTTACGATCGCTTTTTTACCAGGCCCTAATAGAGACAGCTCTTTAATCGCTTGGCTAATAATTCTTGCGCCAGTCGCTCCAAAAAGATGTCCTATGGCAATACTTCCGTCATTTGGATTTAGATTGTCCCAAGGAAAAGCTCCAAAGTCGAATAAAGTTCCCACATTTTTAAGGTGCATGGGATCTTCTAATAATTGAACGTTTGCTACTATTAACGCTCCGAATGCCTCGTGTATCTCCCACAAATGGATAGCTTCGTACCGCACTTATGTCTCGCCAACAATCTAGGAAGTGCAAAGGTAGTAGCCATCAAAAGACCTTCTCTTTCAATATTTACTGCATTAATTTCCCAATCGACCAACTGTGCCGCATACGAAGTTGTTGAAAATCTATCTTTCGCTTTTTCTCCACAAACCCATAGTCCTGCTACGCCATCGCTTAATAAAGATGAATTTCCAGCCGTGATTGAACCTTGACCATATTTGTTGTCAAATACAGGATTGAGTTTTGCTAACTGCTCTAGACTTGTATTTGACCTCGGTATTCCATCCGTTTCAACATTACCAATCGGTAGAATTAGATCATCAAAAAAACCATTAACTCGTCCGTTACTATAATTTTTATGACTGTTAAACGCTATTTCATCTTGTCGTTCTCTATTGATCTTTAACCTTTTTGTAGGTACAACTTGAATAAAAATCTTTTCACTTGTAAGTAGTTCTTGTCAACTCAAGCACCTATAAATGCTATTTTTGAAGATTTAATGTTTCGCCCTTCATGTCATTATCTTTCATAGTTGGCGCTAATAGTTTTAAGATAGTTGGCGCGATCTGATTGCTGTACAATTGCTCTTTTGTTTGTACTTCTCCTAATACTTTAACATCTTTACCAAAGGCGACTAACCAAACTTGATCTGCTCCTTTTACTTTCGAGTCGTGATTTCTCCACTCTTCTAATGGTTCTGTACCTCTCCCGTGATCGGTTGAAATAATAAAGATAGTATTGTTTTTATAGAAAGAATCTTGCTGTGTAAACTCCCATAATTTTTTAATTAAGTGGTCTGTTGCGTGTGCTGAGTTTAAATAGGCACTATAGTTTCCGTCGTGCGCGAAGTCATCCGTCTCTCCAAAAGAAATATAAACTAATTCGGGATGTTTTCTCTTCATATACTCCAACGCATAATTAGATGTAAAAGCATCAAAACGAACGGCTTCCCAAGGGGATGGCAAGTTGGGTTGCAATTCATTTAAAAACTGCTCTCTTTCTGAAATTTTTTGCCCTTTGGCTAACTCAAAACCTGCATTTACAGGAATACCAGAACGTTCTTCGTTTATAATAAATGGCAATACATCCCAACTACCAAAAGCAGCAACTTTACCCTTATATTTGGGCTGGTTGTTTAACTTTTCTAAAATAGTTTTATTGGGATTATTTTCTTTAGAATTACTTCTGATGTGTTTATCGTCTGCGGCTCCAGTTAATAACTCGTTGTATCCTGGATAAGAAAACCATCTAGTATTCGTTAAGTTTACGTTGTTCTCATAATTTCGATTTCCGTGTAATTGTCCCATCTTAGCTACTTCATTCCAAAAAAACGGCATTAAGGCAACTCTTCGCTCTTCAGGTGTATCTCTCCAAAAGCTTTCTTTCAGTTCTTTTTTATCGTCAACATATTTCTTTTTACTCACTAATTTTTCATCGGCTCCCGTAAATAATTCCTGCCAACGAAAACCATCTAGAGTAATAAAGACGACTTTAGTATTTTTGTTCGTCTGTTTTTGCTGTGCATTTCCTCCAAAAAAAGTAAAGATTGCTACAGTTGCAAGTATAATCGATCTATTCATTTTATCTTATTTATTTAAGTGAATTTTTATTGATGCTTTTTATGTCGCCATTATTAGGCACAAAATACTAGTATGTTTTTATAAGAAATTAAAGTTAAACATTCTTAACGAAATTATTTTTACAAATGTGACGGCATTTTTTTTATTTACCACAACTTATACGATTAAGAAATCTTTATTTCTTGGCGAGAATATGACATTGCAAGAATTAATTAAAAGAAGCATCATGATCGATTAAAATTTATTGCAGCTATATTCAGTATTGGTAAGAAATACTTTTTACATCCTTTTAGTGTCGTCTTCCACAAGTAGGATATTCATAAATTTTTTTTTTAAAAAACTCAACAATTCAATTAAAGTTGCTACATAAAAAAGTACAAGTGAACTGAAAATTTTAATGAATTGCACTATTTACCTATAAAAAATTTGATTGACTTTCTATACTCTTTTCCTAATTTCTTAAAATTGCTAAAATGCAGTATTTTTAGTATCTTAACTACTTTAATTTTTGATAGCACAGTTTAAGATCTGTGAAAGAACTAGTATTAATTTGCAAAACTTTATATTTGAGTTGTTATATTTTTTCTGTAAGTTACCCGACAAACCTTCCAATTAAATTTTATGAATACATTTCTAAACGCCGAAGACGAAGAATCACGTCTCAAAAAATTAGAATTTTTTGATTTGCTCACTGTGCAAAAAAAGCCTGAGCTAGACATATTTACCGAGGGAGCGGCTTTAATAGCAGACTGTCCTGTTTCTCTGATTTCTATGATGGGAAAGGATACGCAGAATGTACAAAGCTGCATTGGTTTGGCAGTAGACGTTGTGCCTCGTGAGAGTACCGTATGTCAATATGTGGTTGCTGCCAAGAAAACCTTGGTAATTACTGATACTTTGCAAGACGAACGTTCAAAAAGTAATTCAATCGTACTTGAGGCAGGAATACGTTTTTATGCAGGAATACCTCTAAAAGATGATGAAGGTTTTGTATTAGGAACACTTTGCGTAATCGATTATAAGCCGAAAGAACTTACCGAGCGACAGCTAGATTCTCTACATAAAATGGCTGAGGCTATTACCAAGATTCTATTAGCTAAGAAAAGAAACATACAGTCCGATTATTTTGAAGAGATTGTAAGTATTTCAAATAATTTAATTATTGTGTTGGATGACAATCTAATTATTAAAGATGTAAATCCAGCATTGGAAGAAACTTTTAATGTGAAAAGGAAAGAAGCAATTGGCCAAAGTTTTTTAAAAATTATAGATAAAAACTCAGAGGAACTAAAAAATTTAAAAGAAGATCTTGAACGTACAGATAAGGTAGTTTTTACCACTAGTAAAAAAGTAAACAACTCGCCTGCCATAACAATCGAGTGGGTTTTAAAGCAAAAGGAGGATAAGTCAGATGTTTTTTGTTTTGGTAGAAACATTTCTCGTCAGATCGAAGAAAACCGAAAACTAGAAAGCTCTGAGAGAAAATTCAAAAACTTTTTTCAAAATGCAATTGGTTTAATGAGCATTCACGACTTAGAGGGTAACATTTTGGACGTTAACAAAAAAGGACGAGAATTACTAAATTATTCTGCAGAAGAAATTAACGGAATGAATTTGAAGGATTTGGTTCCTAAACGAAATTGGAATTTACTTGATCAATACTTAGACAACATTTCAGCCAAAGGTGAAGACGTTGGCAATATGCTACTCCAAAAGAAAAATGGTGAAGAAGTAATTTGGATGTATAGCAACATCGTAGAAGTTGATGAAGAAGGTAAGCAGTATGTGGTAAGCACTGCTTTAAACGTTACAGATCGTGTGTTTCTCGAAAAAGATTTAATCTATACTAAAAAAATACTCGAGCAAACTAACGAAGTGGCGCAAGTTGGTGGATGGGAGCTAAACCTTAAATCAAACACCGTTTATTGGTCACAGTCGGTGAAAGAAATTCATAAAGTAGCGCGTGACTTTACGCCAACTTTAGATAATGCAGTTGGATATTATAAAGGAGAAAACAGCATACGTCTAAATTTTTTAATTGAAAGAGCAATACAAGATGGCATTTCGTTCGATGACGAACTACAACTTTTACGCGAAGACGAAGTTGTAATTTGGGTACGAATAAAAGGAGTTCCCGAGTTTGAAAATGGCGTTTGTACTAAACTTTTTGGCATTATTCAAGACATTGATCAGTCTAAAAAATTATACTTGGAACTGGCTGAAAAAGAGGCCATGCTGCAGTCGTTTATTAGGTATGCGCCTGTAGCTGTGGCAATGTTTGACAAGCAACTTAATTATTTGGCAGCTAGTGCTAATTGGGCAGAAGAAATCTCACTGACTGAAGCACAACTAATAGGCAAACATGTTTTTGAGATTACGACTAATGTTGCCGAAGAGAGAAGAAAAATTTACATCGAAGCTCTTAAAGGTAAATCGTATAAAAATGAAGATGTAACTATAAAACTTCCGCATAAAGAAGAAATTCAACATTATACTATAGAAGTTAGTCCTTGGTATCTTTCTGATGAGGTTATTGGAGGCATAATAGTTTCTACTAAGAACATTACTGAAAGTGTTAAGACGACGCAAGAGCTTCAAGCAGCTAAAGAAATGGCTTTGATAGCTAATAGAGCCAAGTCTGAATTTTTAGCCAATATGAGCCATGAAATTCGTACGCCTTTGAACGGAGTAATCGGGTTCTCTGACCTTTTACTTAAAACACCTTTAAATGAAACACAGGTTCAGTATCTTAATTATATTAATGAATCTGGCGAAAGCTTGCTGACTATTATTAATGATATTCTTGACTTTTCTAAAATAGAATCGGGCAAACTAGAGCTTTTAATTGACAAGTGTAATATATACGATTTGGTCAGTCAAGTGGTGAATGTAATACTGTACCAGTCGCAAAGAAAAAATATTGAACTTCTTTTAAATATTGAACAGGGACTTCCAAAAACGTTATTGTTGGACGAGGCTAGAATTAAACAAGTATTAATAAATCTACTAGGCAACGCAGTAAAATTTACTGATAGTGGTGAAATTGAGCTTAAAGTAGAGAAGTTAAAGATTGATGATACTAATTTGACTTTGCGCTTTGCTGTTCGCGATACTGGTATTGGCATTCCGTTAGATAAACAACAGCGTATTTTTGATGCCTTTACGCAGGAAGACAGTTCAGTAAGTAAACGGTATGGAGGAACTGGTTTGGGTCTAACGATTTCGAATAATATTTTGAAATATATGGGAAGCCAACTGACGCTTACCAGTCAACTAACAGGAGGTTCTGTGTTTTATTTTGATCTCACTGTACCTTACGAAATGGACAGTTTTGATGAAAGTGAAGATTTAAACATAGAGCGAGTACTGATTGTAGACGATAACGAAAACAACCGAATTATTCTCCAACACATGTTGGCTTATAAAAATATCGATTCGAAATTAGCTGCAAATGGATTGGAAGCAATTCAGATCTTGATGACTGGTGAACGATTTGATTTAATCTTGATGGATTATCGCATGCCTATAATTTCTGGCTTAGAAACTATTGAAAAAATCAAATTAATTTTTGAAAATCAGCACGAAATTTCACCTTTAGTGGTATTGCATACTTCTTCAGAAGAAGAAGAAATTATCAATAAATTTCGTCAAGATGAAAAGTCATTTTGCTTGCTTAAACCAATAAAATCTGAAGAATTGTATGCAACGTTAAGACGCGCAGTAAAAGCCAATACCAAGGTTGATGAGTCTACAGAACAGAATAATCTAGCTGATCAAGCGAATCTATTATTTGCAGAATCGCTAAATGTATTACTGGTCGATGACAATCCCGTAAATATGGTTCTCAATAGGAGAATGATGCAATCGCTGATTCCTGGTGTTGAATTGACAGAAATGACTGATGGTTTTCAAGCATTAAATGCCTGTAAAAACACACAATTTGATATTATTTTAATGGATGTTCAAATGCCCGTTATGGATGGTATTGAAGCTACCAAACAAATACGCCTCAATGCAGAATATGCAAACGTGCCAATCATAGGAGTTTCTGCGGGTAATGTACTTGGAGAAAAAGAAAAATGTCTACAGGCAGGAATGAATGATTTTTTACCTAAACCAATCAGACAGGCTGATCTTTCTGAGATGTTGTTGAAACATATTCCGTACACTTTAGAGCCGTCTTTGAGTGCACTTATAGATTATGAAGCTCACATAGATATGCCGCTATTTCTGGAACAAATAGGCGAAGATGCTGATTTTAAAGAAATGTTTCTCAATCTTGTGATCAACGAATTAACATTAGCCGCTATTAATATGAAAGAAGAAGTTACTAAAAGAGATGCTGTGTCAATCAAAAACTTACTTCATAAATTAAAAGGAACTGCTGGAACCGCTGGATTATATAAACTCGCAGATTGTGCAGGAGAATGGGAAAATAAAATTGAGTATACCAACGATTACGATTCTATTCAAGACGGAATCAAAGAAGAATTAGAAATAGGTGTAAATTTAATGAAACAGATGTTAATCTAAAAAATTGAAATATGTTGATTTTAATAGCTGAAGACGACGAATTAATATTAAGGACAATTGAACATAAACTTGTAAAGGAAGGATACGACGTACTACTTGCCAGAGACGGCAAAGATGCCATAGAAATTATAAAAGAGACTGCTGTAGACATTATTATTACAGACATCATGATGCCTTTCGCTTCAGGGGTAGAGATTCTCTCGGCCATAAATGAGATGGGAAAAAAAATTCCTGTTATCATGCTTTCAAGTATGGGTCAAGAAGGTGTCATTCTAAATGCTTTTGATCTGGGCGCTTCAGACTTTATTGTGAAACCTTTTAGTCCCAATGAATTATTATTAAGGATAAAGAGACTAACCAAATAACACAGCAAAATATTGATTTTAGAAATTTCATTTCGATTTCTTTTTGACACGTTTTTAGGAGTGCTAGTAGTAGTTTTTCTAATGATAGTAGCTGTGCTATATTTTAGTTTGTATCAATTTAAAAAACTAATCCTCCTTTTAAAATGGTCTACGGTAATAAATGATAAAGTTTTAAATGCGATTGTGTACGATGGTGATTTTAGTACTTCGGCTGATAATTTAGAACCATTTTCCGAGAATTCATCGTTTAGAGATTTGTTTCTGGAAAAATTAGTAGAGTCCGAAAAAAAGTTTTCGGGTGCAGCAAATGAGCAAATCAATAAACTGTTTACCGATTATAAGTTAGAAAAAGAAGCTTTTAATAAAATTTACCAAAAAAAACCTTCGCTTAT
Source organism: Flavobacterium sp. TMP13 (assembly GCF_050847115.1). Classification (NCBI taxonomy): domain Bacteria; kingdom Pseudomonadati; phylum Bacteroidota; class Flavobacteriia; order Flavobacteriales; family Flavobacteriaceae; genus Flavobacterium; species Flavobacterium sp. TMP13. The sequence continues at coordinate 2,774,197 of NZ_CP193656.1, read as the reverse complement.
TGCAGGAGGAATTAAAGAATTAAGTGCCATGCGAGTTCAAAAAGCATTGCCCAACATAGCCGTTTTTTTAACACATGCCTCTCCCATAGTTTATCAGGAAGCACAATATGCTATGATTAATCTTAAAGGTTTTGACGGTTTAAATTTTTTAAATACTATTCCGAATGTAATTTCAGAATGGCAACAACTTCGTTTGTTATTGTCTATCACTGATATCCCTTCAGGATCTGAAGAATCAATTGATCTATGGTTGCGTAGCGAAAATGATTCGGTAGTTATTTTTACACTTCGCTTATTGCGAAAATTTCAGCTGTTGTCATTATATTCTTCGGTACTTAACTTATTTAACCATAGATCGGATCAGGTTAGAATTCAAGCAGTAGAGACGGTACAATCACTAGAGAATTCTACAACAATACAGCACCTTACCGATTCCTTCAAAAACCAATCAGAAGAAGTTCAAGTCGAGATCGTACGAATACTAAAAACATCAAAAGATCCTAGATCGATTGAATTTTTGAAAGAACAATTGACTACACATTCTTTGGTTAAATTAAGAATATTTGCGGCAGAAGCGCTTTTAGAATTAGATCAAAAAGAGTATTTAATTACACTTAGAAAGGATAGCGATTCTTCTGATGAACTTGTACAAATTATAAATCACTCAATACAGGAAAAAATATGTTAGAATTTTCGAACATTATTTATGAGAGTATCATTTGGTTATTTTTAATTTACGGAACAGCTGTATTCTTAGTATACGGATGGATCGCCATTTACGCTCTTGGCGCAGTGTTGCGTTACAAAAAAGAGAATACATTTACAGACTATACTATTATTGCGTCCAATCCAAATGCACCCACTTTTAGTATCATCGCGCCTGCGTACAATGAAGGCATAACCATAGTAGAGAATGTAAGATCGTTACTTTCTCTTTTTTATCATAATTTAGAAATTATAATTGTCAACGACGGGAGTAAGGACGATTCGATACAAAAGCTAATTGAAGCTTATGAGCTAGAAAAGATCTCGTTTTTTGTGCAAGGCACTATAGAAACCAATACAGTAAGAGGTGTTTATAAAAGTAAAAATCCTGCCTTTAAAAAATTAGTCGTTGTAGATAAAGAAAATGGTGGAAAAGCAGACGCATTAAATGTGGGTGTCAATGTTTCTACCGGAAACTATTTAGTGTGTATTGATGTAGATTGTATTCTGGAGCAAGATGCTATTTTAAAATTAGCCAAGCCATTTCTACAGCAAACGGATAAGAAATTGATTGCATGCGGCGGCGTGATTCGGTTGGCTAACAATTGCAAAATTGAAAACGGCAAAGTTACCGATGTTAACATTCCCAAAACACTCTTAGGTCGCACTCAAGCTCTAGAATACATCAGAGCTTTTGTTCTTGGCCGCATGGCCTGGTCGCGCGCTTCTGGACTTATTTTAATATCGGGTGCATTTGGTGTTTTTGACCGTAAAATAGTTTTAGCTTGCGGCGGTTACGATAGAAATACGGTAGGCGAAGACATGGAGCTCGTGGTGCGAATGCGCAAGTATATGGAGGAAAAGAAAGAGCCTTACGAAGTACTAACTATCCCCGACCCATTGTGTTGGACCGAAGCTCCCGAGTCAAAAGAAGTGCTTAAAAAGCAACGAAACAGATGGATGCGCGGAACTATGGAAACGCTTTGGAAACACCGAAGAATGATGTTTAATCCAAAATACGGAAAACTAGGAATGGTTAGTCTTCCGTACTGGTTTTTCTTCGAATTTCTAGGTCCTCTAATTGAGTTTTTTGGCTATATCGTATTTTTCATTTTTCTTTTTTTGGGTATAATTAACTGGTCTTTCTTCTTAATTTTATTTGCTTTAGTCTTAGCTGCAGGATTTCTATTTTCAATTTATGGAATATTAGTAGATTTGGTTAGCCATCAGGTATATGCTAAAAGAAAAGATTTTATTGCATTGATTGGGACAGCATTACTAGAGCCGTTCTACTTTCATCCTATGTTGTTAGAGCGGGCGTAAGCGGTTTTGTTGATTATTTTAAAAAATCACATGCTTGGGGAGAAATGACCCGACAAGGGTTCAATCAACAAAACCAAAACTTACCTTTTACACAAAAGGTGTTTGCAATACTGAGTCAAGGTCTCAAAAAATGGGGCGCTTTTGCTACAGTTTTGATCCTATTATTTTTTATAGGAGTTGGAGCCGAATGGGCTTGGTATACGTACACGGTTCAAGATTTAAAACAATCGCCAATAGCGCTTTCGTTATTTTTAGATAATTTGCTATTTGTTTGTAAGACAATTGCAGTTTTAGGCATTATATATAGCATACTTAATTCAATTAAAGAAAGTTGGGCTAAGCTTTTTGCGCTGACCACTTGTACTTTATTTGTCGTTATCCATTATTTACTTTTTCTTTATTTTTCTGAAAGCCACAATATGTTAGGAGCCGATTTACTGTTCTACAACTCAGCTGAGATGAGACAAATTTTACAGGCAAGTGGTATGTTAAGTGTTACCAACTTTGCATTAATTGCCATCTTAATCGCCCTTACATTTACACCTTTTTGGATGTCGTCTAAAACTTGGTTTGAATCAAAATATGTAGGATTGGCTTTCATCGGTATTGGCTTAGTATTATTTATAATCCCATCTGATTTACTACAAGTACAAAACGAAACTCATGCCAATGACTTTAGTGAAAATGCTGTTAAAAGTAAAGGAGCATATTTCTTTAATTCAAATCTAGACAACTACCTCAGCAATCATCCTGAGATAACCGAGTTATTTGGTGATTCTAATGATAGGATCGCAAGTACTGATGGGATTGACGAGTCTTTTCCGTTTTGGAGAAAAGAGACAACTCCAGACTTTCTTGGGCCGTATTTAAGAAAATCAGACCAAACACCTAATCTTGTTTTAGTCATGATCGAAGGTTTGGGACATGCTTACAGTTCGCCGCAAGGTTACGTTGGAAATTTTACACCCTTCATAGATTCATTAGGACATAAAAGTTTGTATTGGGAAAATACACTTAGCTCTGCCGGTAGAACTTTTGCGGCGATCCCAACGTTAACTGGGTCGCTGCCTTTTGGAAAGAATGGATTTCTAGAAATAAAAAAAACACCAGAACATTTTAATCTTTATAATGTTTTGAAAAGTAATGGATTCGAAACGGGTTTCTTCTATGGCGGAAACAGTTCTTTTGATCGAATTCGTGAATTTTTAGAATACAGCGAAGTAGACAACATCGTCGATCAATTTTCATTTAACGAAACATACAAAAAATTGCCAGGCAACGATGGGGATAGTTGGGGATATGAAGATCAAGCCGTTTTTAGAAAAATGCTTGAGGTGCAAAAGTCCCAAAACCAGCCCTACTTTAATGCTATATTAACCTTGTCATCACACAATCCTTTTATGATCAATAATCCTGATTATTATGAAAAGATGTACAAGAATAGGTTGGCTACAGGTCAATTAAGTCCCGAACAAAAAAAGTGGTCTATTAATAATAAAAAACAACTAATCTCACTATTGAATGCTGATGATGCGGTTCGTACTTTTTTTGAGAATTATAAGAAGAGAAAAGATTTTAAGAATACCGTTTTCATCATTACTGGAGATCACAGTATGCCAGAAATTACATTGCAATCAAAAATTGATCGTTTTCATGTTCCTTTAGTCATTTATTCTCCGCTGCTTAAAGAAGCAAAAGTATTTAACAATGTAGTAAGTCATTTTGATATTGTACCGTCGATACTCGCCTATTACAAAGCCAACTACAATCTAAACACACCTTCCAGTGTGGCTTGGGTCGGACGCGGTCTTATGCAAAACCCAGAGTTGGGTATCATAGGAATACCAATAATGAAAAGCAAAAGTCAACTGATTGATTACGTATATGGAAACTACCATTTAGAAGACAAGCAGCTGTACCAATTAAAAAATCTGGAGGAAAGTTTAATAAACAGACCTGCTATGTTTAAAAAAGTCAATCAAAACTTCAATCAGTTTAAAACCATGAATTCAAAGTTCTACGAGACCCAAAAGCTTTTACCTGATTCGGTAGTGACAAATTATTTTAAAATCAAATAATAGTATTAGAATCGTCTGCTGTACCCTACACTTAAATCATACTGATTTCCCTTTTTTTGTGGTTGGTATTCTTGATTGAAATACATAGCCCCAACTGAAAAAATATTTACTTTCTTTATGGAAAAGTTGTACTCTGCTCCCATTTTAAAAGTTTTAAGTTTATAGGTGTAGTTTTCTAAAAGATTACTGCGGTAATCTTCTGGACTGATACCTGTACCTATTTGAAAAGCAAAGTAATCGTCTGCTCCTTTGGTGTAATACCGTACCGTTCCCGTATAAGATTGCGAAATATTTTTACTATCTGGAGTAATATAGGTACGTAAGTTAAACCAATAATTTTTGTAATATTTTCCAACAGAAGCAGTATATAAAAATAGATTTTCTGAAAAATAAAGATGACGGTATCCTATTTCTGCTTCAAAACTCCTCGGCAAATTGGCATTTAGCGAAGCACCTGTTCTATATTTTGGAAAAATTCCTACATCATTGGAATATCCAGCACCCACATACATGTAAAAAATTTTGGATAATTTTGGATAAGCTTCTAATTCTACTTGTGTTCCATTGGATGCAAATTTATTAGCAAAATTTCCTTTCAAAATCACCGATCCATATTTTGTATTTCTCTTATAACTCAACCCCATAATATGCCAATCATCATCAAACTGCTTATCAAAGTGCGACAGATTGTAAGTTAGACCGATCTGATTTTTTGAAGTTAACTCATTTAACCGCACAGAAAGTTCTCGAGCTTCCGTATTGGTAGAATTGATTGCTAAAAGTCCATCGACGGATTTTTGTGCTCCTGCATAATTGTCAACACCATTGTACACTTTTGCTTTTAGCAACCACAATGTTTCCGAGCGAGGATTATATTTCAGCCCTTTGTCGATTATCTCAATCGCTTTTTCGTTTTGGTCGTTCCAATATTCTAATGAAGCATAAGCGACAAAATAATCTTCGTCTTGAACTTCTCTTAAATCAAGATCTTTAAATACAACTCTTGCTGCTTCCCAGTTATCTGTCCAGGTATATAATCTACCTAAAAAAATAGAAATATCAGTATACTCGGGCGATAGTAATAAAGCCTGTTTTGAAAGTGCTATTGCAGTGACGTAATCTTTTTGATCAAAAGCGACTGTTCTTGCTTTTTGAAACAGCTCGTCAGAGCTATCACTTTCTTGGCCGTAGCCCGAAAATGAAATTACTATTACAAGTAAAAAACTGAAATATTTCTTCATCAAAAATTGAATAAGTAGTTAAAATAGTAGCGAATACTATAAGATGCAAATATATTGAACTTTTTATTGCTACACTCGTTTTAATCTAATTTACGCTTTTCCCTAAAGATAGATCGTACTAACTGTTTTATTTATAACAGGCCGCTGTAGATGTACTTTCCTTAATTCTCTTATAAAATAAAAAATCCTGTAGTTATTAAACTACATGTACTTCCACAATCTACTACAAAAATAACTATACATCCAGTCTACATTTGCAGTGTTCAAAAGGAACAAAAAACAAGACATAAAAATTCAAATATAAAGTACCATGAAAAAACAAATCGTTATCGCAGCATTAGCTCTTGGAGCATTCGTTTTTGGAACTACTAGCGTAGCAGCTCAAACTGTTTCTAACCCAGCAAGTACTACAGTAAACCTTAAATTATCAGACGTAATATCTATTGACGCAGGTAGTGCTGCTACTGGAGGAATTGTAGATTTCAATTATGTAAATTCAAACGATTATAACACTGTAAAAAATGTAACGGTGCCAAATAGTTTAATTGTAACTTCATCTAAAAACTTTGATGTAAAAGTAAAAGCAGAAGGAGCAAATTTTGTAAATGGTTCAAATAATATTCCAGTTAATGTACTTCAAATAACTGCTGTAACTGGAACAAGCATGACTGGGACATTCAATACTGTTGCCTTATCTACAGCTGATCAAGTTTTAGTTAGTAATGCAACATTGGGTGCTAAAAAATCATTAAGCATAGACTACTCTATTTCTGCTCTTAAAGCATCAACGGTACTTTTAGGAAAACCAGCAGGAACGTATACTCAACAAGTAACTTATACTGCAACGGCTCTATAGCTGGCAGCGTACTATAATTTTTAAAAGTCCTCAACAGCGTGAATCTGTTGAGGGCTTTTTTATTTCATTTATTAAGTAGTAATAATCAGCTATAATTTGCTTAGATGAATCGGTAAAACGAACGGATGTTAAATGCCTTTACAATATTTCAATCTTTATCAAAAACGAATATGCAATACAAAATACAGTGTAAATCAAAAGTTAAGCATTTAATCTTGGATACATTTTAATAATTAGTCCTTTAAGTCGATTTTGATAGTCTTCTATCAACCAATTTTTATAACTAGTGCTGGCATTTTCTAGACATTTTACATATTCTTTGACACGCCACTCTGTTTCAGGCGCCAACACTTCAGCAAGAGCAATAGCATGGCTTAAAGATTCTGCATTATCCAAACACATCTTGGTTTGTTGTCTGATGGATTGCTGTATCACTGTTTTTGGTTTTTTATCAGTATCAATTGCTTCTTGATAATAAGCTTCTACATCGAAAGTCATTTCTAAAGTTTTTGGAAAATTCGCACATATTTCAGCCGTCAGCGTATGCGACTGGAACGAACTTCCGCTCGCTTGATAATGTAATTGTTTTGCAAAAGCATCTGGATTATCAAAAATATATTTCCAATCTAATGGTGCTTCCCACGCGCCAAAGCGCTGTATGTTATTGCCCAAATCTGTGATTCCAAAAATTCTCTTCGAAGTAAGCCTGCGTGCTCCACGTCCAATCATCTGATGATAAAGCGTAATCGAAGTCGTAGCTCTATTGAGTATTACATGTTTCACAGACGGCTCGTCAAACCCTGTAGTCAAAATCGAAACCGAAGTAAGCACCGCATCTTTTGTTTTTTTGAACCATTTTAGTATTTCCTTTCTCTCGTCATCTGGCGTCTTATTATCCAAATGCCTAACAGGAATACCTGCCGCTTTAAAGTTCTCTGCAACTTGCATAGAAACAGCAATACCATTGTTGAAAATCAACGTTTTTTTACCCAGTGCATTTTCTTTATACGCTTTTAGCAACAGTTCCTGCATTGCTATTGATCCATATAAGTCGTTACTCGAACTAACAGTAAAGTCACCGTGAATACCCGTTTTTAAGGAGTTCAATTCTACCTCATAAACAAAAGACTTTGGCTTAGCTAAAAAACCATCGTTAATTAAATTAGCAATACTTTCGCCCGCTATCAAACTGTCATAATACCGGTTCATTGGTTTAGAAATATCAGAGCTAAATGGAGTTGCAGTAGCACCTATCACAAACGCATTTTTAAACTTACGCGTTAGTTTTCTAAAAGAATTGTGGTGTGCTTCATCAATAATTACGAGTCCAATTTCTTTGGTATTTATTTTTTTCTCTTTTATTCTGTTTCGAAGTGTCTCCACCATCGCTACATAACAACTAGAATTACTTTTAAAATTAATTGTTTTGCTATTGATAATGCGGTTGTTTACCGTTAGTTTTTTGAGTGTTGTTGATGTTTGTCGGCACAATTCGCTACGATGCGTAAGAATCATCACCTTCTTGTCATATTGTTGAATGTACCTGCGAGCGATCTCGGAAAAGACCATGGTTTTTCCGCCGCCGGTAGGTAATTGATACAAAAGTTTACGATTGGGTTCACTCTCTATAGTGTCAAAAATAGTTGCTATGTCTTTTTGCTGGTAGTCGTAAAATGAGGTGAAGGTTGGTGTTGTACTTTTCATATTTAAAATAATTTAGGACTACTTGTTTTTTATTGAATTAAAATTGCTCTTGTTACTTTCTTTGAAAATTTCGTTAACTACAGTCTCTTATAATATCTTCATTTTAAATAATTCGTTTTCATTCGAAGCAATTATTATTTATCAGCAGATCAACGGTTGGTTTTTTAGAAAATTTCCTGATATTAAAAGTACGCTCAGTCGGTATTATTTTTTTATAAGATTCTTGCAGATTATTATATTATTGAAGTCTAGTACAAACTCTTTTATTTCTAGAAAAACTTGTGTAGTTATTAAACTACACACACTTCCATTTTATACTACAAAAAAAACGACACAACCAATCTACATTTGCAGTGTTCAAAAGGAACAAAAAACAAGACATAAAAATTCAAATATAAAATACCATGAAAAAACAAATCGTTATCGCAGCATTAGCTCTTGGAGCATTCGTTTTTGGAACTACTAACGCAGCAGCTCAAACTGTTTCTAACCCAGCAAGTACTACAGTAAACCTTAAATTATCGGATGTGATATCTATTGACGCAGGTAGTGTTGCTGCTGGTGGAATTGTAGATTTTAATTATTTAACCTCAGATGATTACAACACTGCAAAAAATGTAACGGTAGCAAATAGCTTAATTGTAACTTCATCTAAAAACTTTGATGTAAAAGTAAAAGCGGAAGCAGCAAATTTTGTAAACGGTACCAATAATATTCCTGTAGATGTATTACAAGTCCAAGCTGTAACGGGCGGAACTATGGGCGGAACACTTAAAACGGTTACTCTGTCTGCAGTTGATCAAGTATTAGTTAGTAATGCAACTTTAGGAGCTAAAAGGTCTTTAAGCATTGACTACTCTATTTCTGCTGTTAAAGCGTCAACGGTACTTTTAGGAAAACCAGCTGGAACTTATACACAAAAAGTAAAATATACTGCAACGGCTCTATAGTAAGCAGTACAGTACAATATTTAAAATCCCTCAGCAGAGTACATCTGTTTGAGGGATTTTATTTTGAAATATATTAATACATGTATTGTAGTTATTAAACTACTCATACTTCCATTTTATACTACAAAAAAAAATACCCAAGAAATCTACATTTGCAATGTTCAAAAGAACCATAAAAAAAGAAATAAAAATTCAAATATAAAATACCATGAAAAAACAAATCGGTATCGCAGCATTAGCTCTTGTAGCATTCGTTTTTGGAACTTCTAACGCAGTTGCTCAAAGTGTTTCTAACCCAGCAAGTACTACAGTAAATCTTAAATTATCGGATGTAATTTCTATTGATGCAGGTAGTGTCGCTGCTGGTGGAATTGTGGATTTTAATTATTTAACTTCAGATGATTATAATTCTGCGAAAAATGTAACGGTAGCAAATAGCTTAATTGTAACATCATCTAAGAACTTTGATGTAAAAGTAAAAGCTGAAGGTGAAAATTTCGTGAATGGTATAAACGTTATTCCTGTATTTGTGTTACAAGTAAAAGCAGTTAGTGGAGGAACAATAAACGGCTCTTTAAAATCAATTACGTTGTCTGCAGTTGATCAAGTATTAGTATCTAATGCAGCTTTAGGAGCTCAAAAATCCTTAAACATTGACTACTCTATTTCTGCTATTAACGCATCAACCTTCCTTTTAGGAAAAGCAGCTGGAACCTATACACAAAAAGTAAAATACACTGCAACGGCACTATAATTTACAGCAAGATATAATTTTAAAATCCCTCAACAGCGCATCGCTGTCGAGGGATTTTTTATTTTCTGTAAAAGTAACATTAAGAGATGTAGTTATTAAACTACAGGCACTTCCATTTTCTACTACAAAATAAACTACAGGGTCAAGCTACATTTGCAGTGTTCAAAAAGAACACTAAGAAAGACATAAAAATTCAAATATATAATACCATGAAAAAACAAATTGTTATCACAATATTAGCTTTTGCAGCATTCGTTTTAGGAACTAATAACACGCAAGCTCAAACTGCAACAACAACTGTAAATCTTATTTTAGCAGATGTTATTTCAATTGATTCTGGCGCTGCGGTTGGTGGTGTGGTAGATTTTAACTACACAACAGCAGCAGATTATAACACCGCTAAAAGTGTAACAGTTGCGGAGAGTTTACTAATTACTTCATCTACCAATTTTGATGTAAAAGTAAAATCTAATGGAGTAAACTTTTTAAATGGTAGTAATAGTATACCGGTAAATGTTTTACAAATTAAAGCAGTATCTGGAGGAACAATGACAGGAACATTTAATACGATTACTTTATCAAATGCAGATCAAAAATTGGTTGCAGCGGCTGATAAAGGAGCAAAAAAATCGTTAAGCATTGAATATTCAATCTCTGCCGACAAAGCATCGACTGTACTTTTAGGAAAACCTGTAGGAACCTATACACAAACAGTAACCTACACAGCAACAGCAATCTAACTGTAATCATAATAAAATTATAAGATATTCTCCTGATTCATGCTCTATGAATTAGGAGAATATTTAAATTTTGTCTATTTTGGTATAATATTCAGTTTATATACTTCGGTATCAATGATAAACACCTCGTAATTTTGTAGAACCTACCTTCAAAATCTTAGACAATTATGAAAAACTATTTGAGCCCCCAACTAGCCCCCTTTCAAAAAAATGCTAATCTAACATTAGCCTTAAAACTTTTTGGATTAAGAATTGCATCAATTGTCGCGCTCTTTTTTTGTAGTACTATTGTTAATGCTCAAAAAGCATCCACTTCTGTAAATATCATATTGGCCGATGTCCTATCCATAGATTCAGAAAGCACTGCCAATGGAGGAGCAATTGACTTTAGATATGAAACTGTTGCAGATTACAATTCGCAAAAAACAGCCACTGTTCCTAAAAGTTTAGTAATCACTTTCAGTAAAGCTTTTGATGTTAAAGTAAAAGCCAATGGAGCCTATTTTGAAAATGGTACAAATTTAATTCCTATTAATGTAATTACCATCCGAAGAAACGAATCTTCGACCTTATCAGGAACATCAACTCCTGTTATACTCTCTACACTCGATCAAGTTTTAGTTGGCGGTGCTGCTTTAGGAAGCAAATTACAATTGGATCTCGATTATATCATTCCGCAATCAAAATCATCTTCGACTGATATTTTAGGAAAACCAGCTGGAACTTACACGCAGACCGTAACCTATACTGCAAGCGCATTATAAAGTTTATTTTATAGAAAAAGATCCTGATAGTTTCTAACAAATTTCATTTATCATCCATTAATTATAACACACAATACCTATGTACAAGCACTTAAAATTTGCACTTACATTTTTATTTATACATGGCTTTGTATCATTCGGCTTTGCACAAGGCGTGTCCATGTCTCCGACACGTTTATTTTTTACAGGTAAACCTGGCGAAGTTGTAACGCAAACCGTAACACTGCATAATGGTTCTGAAAACGACTACATATTTAATATTAATCTTAAAGACTGGAATCGCGAAGAAGATGGAACCAAAGTTTATTTTGATGCAGGAGTTTTAAAGCAGTCTAATGCCGCTTGGGTTTCTACTCTAGAAACCAACATTAACTTATTAGCAAAGGCAACGCAAGAAGTACTTGTGACTATGAAAATTCCTGCCAATGCATCGGCTGTAGAATTAACCAATTCAATGTTATTTTTCACTCAAATTGGTAAGCAAAAAGATGAATTAAAATTAGATAAAGGAATTGGAATTATAGCTTTGTTTGAGTTCGGATTACACATCTACAATACGCCCCCAGCTAACAAGACAATCAGTTTAGATCTTATGAATATAGAGTCCGCAGCAAATTTAGCAGATAACTCAAAAATTGTACAGGTGCGCCTTTTTAATGACGGTAATGTAGTGAACGACGCAACTGTGGAATTGGAATTGACCAACACTGCTACTGGCGAAGAAACAAAATTAAATCCAATAAACATTTCGATGATGCCAACTACGTATCAAACGGTAAAACATCAAGTGCCCGACAACCTAAAAGGTAAATATTCGGGAGTTGTTATTGTTAAAATGGCTGGATCTAATGATATGAGGATTGGAGAAAAATCATTTGAATTTTAAAAATTGTATTTGAAATCTTTAAAACACATACTGTTTTTTCTACCACGAAAAAGAACAGTTTTCTTGTTGCTCCTTATTTTATCTGCGTCAACTATTCAAGCACAAACACCTAGTGAAGATGTTCAATTTTATTTTGAATTGGACACTATATCAGTTACGCAAGGCACAACTTTTACGAACTTTTTACACATAAAGAACAGAACAAACCGCAGCTTGATTATTCGTAGTTTAATCGAAAATGAGAAATATCCTGGAATATTATTAGCGCCTAAAAATCCATCATTCCTTGCTCCTAATAGTGAAGAAAAAGTTTTTGTAAAGTTTATCGCAAGCACTGACTTTATGAAGATGAATAATGACGCTATCTCCTTTAACTTATCGTACGCATTCGAAGATGGTACGACCCAGTTAAAAAAAGCTACATTTTACAGACAAAGAACTGAAGAAGAAGAAGTTTTTGTGTACCCGATGATTCAAGAAAATTATATTGATCCTGTACTGCCCGAATCTACTATTTCTATATTTGTAGAAAATACAGGATATGGTTCTCGTTCCATTCAATTGGAATTGGAGTCTAATTTTGCAGGTCTAAAATTACTGCCGAGACAAATTAGTGTGAATCTCGAAGGCAAAGAAAAAAAAGTCATTGAACTTAAGTTGTCTATGCGTCAACAAAATATTTATTTACCGAATTACAATATACAAGTCAAGGCAATTGATTTGCAAAAAAACAAAATAGCTAGCGTTACTAATATCAAGGTAATGATGCTGTCTAATAGCACGCAAGTGATGCGTAATGCAAACATTGCAACAGATAAAAACTACATGGAATTAGCCTACAATCAATTAAGTAATGGGTTTGATTATACGCAATTTAAAGCCAATTCTGAATTAAAATTAGGAGGAGGAATTCGCTCTGTCTTCAACACTGCAGTTGATTATTACAACAATGACGATACGTACAGTGTGTACAATACCTATCTTGATTTGGAACGCAAAGGCTCCTCTATACGATTGGGAAATATTTACGGAAGCGATTATGATTATTCCGTTTCTGGTCGTGGTGCAAAAGTTTTGGCCAAATTAGGCAGCAATAAAAGTATTGAAGCCTTGGCAATCGATACTAATTATAACATTTACAGCAACTATACATCAGAACTACAAAGCTCGACCACTATTGCAACAAAATATAGTTTTGGAGCGTACAATAAATTCAACGGAAAAGTTTCTTATCTCTACGATCACGATCCACGATTGGCGGTAGACTCGTACATTACTCACTTTAGCTCCGGCTTTACGTTGGCTGAAAATCATAATTTAAGAGTAGAAACTGGTTTAAGTCAAGAGCAAAGCACAATGGACAGTAAAAAGCAAGGCGGATTTATGTCTAGTATTAATTATGACTATAGAACCGAGAGTTGGGACTTAAGTTCACTAAACAATTTTGCATCTACGAACTATGTAGGTATGAACAGAGGTTCTTTAAATTTGTATCAAAACATTGGCTACCGCTTAACTGCTACGGAACGTTTATTTTTACAATATCAAAATTCGCAGTCCAAGCCAGAATATTTGTACAATCAGTACCTTCCAGAGAACACGGGGCAAAACATATTTAATTCTAATGTTTATTACAGTACACATTCCTTAAAATCAGGACTTCAAATTTCTAAAAATACGTGGAACTTTATTTTTTCACCAGAAGTAGAAAAACAAAAAAACAACAATAGCTTTAGCGCTGAAGGTTTGCTGGCTTATCGATTTCGAACTACTGTAAGCACTTCCTTTAAAGCGCATAAATTCAATATGTCTGCCGAATATTCGTACTCGGAAGCAACAGAAAGATGCTACACTTTTTCAAGCTTTAAAACAATGCTTAATTATAACTACAAAAACTTTTCGTTAAACGGAATGATTCAGTACAACCCCAACACTATTTATGATCTGAATTATTTTTCTGAATCAAGCAAAAATTTTATTAATTATAATTTATATACTTCTTATAATTTTAAAGCGCTACAAAACAAAATAAGTGGCTATTTTTCAGCAGCGATCAATTATTCAGAACTGTACAATAATATCAATCAAAATGTCAACGCTAATTTAGAATACAAGATTACTCCAAGTTGGGCAGGAACCGCTTATGCCAACTATTCTAATTACGAGTCTTTGTTAGCCAATAGTTTTAGAGGCGACAATTATCAAGTTAAAATCGGAATCAAAAAGTATTTTTCGAATGGCGATATTGGAGCTTATCATAATGTTTCCCTACAATTTTTTCATGATCAAAACTTAAATGGTATCTTAGATAAAGACGAATTTGCCATGGCAAACGAAATTATTAAACTAGATAGCTATGTGGCCAAAACAGATAAAAGTGGTAAAGTAATTTTTAAAAATGTGCCCCAAGGAAGTTATAAATTAAGAGTCAATGAAAGTAGTGGCGGCCGTTTAATGATTGATCCGACGATTTTGGTACGCAAAAGTGTAAACTTAAAAATAGGATTAGGTAAAAGTAATAAGGTAAAAGGTAAACTAGCTGAGGTTAAGCAAACCTACGACGATTTAGAATCTGATGTTAGAGGTATTATCATTTATGCGGAAGACGAGCAAGGCATAAAAACATATACCGCTGTAGATCAAAATGACGAATTTGAATTTTTTCTTAAAAATGGAACATATCGAATTTTTATCGAAAATAATAAATACGAGTACGTAAAATCGTCAGAAACCATACAGTTAAACAACGCTGATTATCCTGAAATTTTACTTTTTAAATTTATAAAAAAAGACAGGCAAATTAAAGTCAAAAAATTTTAAATCTAATGTTATGAAAATATTATATACAGTTTTTTTAGCAGTATTTTTTCTTTTATACAGTACACATATTGTGCATGCCCAAGATGTTCACATCACGCTGCCAACTTCTTCTATCTTTAACAGATCAGAGTTTACGACTGTTCAAACCGTCATGAATACTCAAGGAAATTCTTCATGGCGCTCTACTGGTGTAGATCCTTACGTTAGGTCTAGTTCAGGTGAATTTTTCATTCATACGTCCGCACCAACCACTACTTTGCCTACATCAGTTCTACAATGGCAATTAGCCTCTATAGGTGGACAACAAGCTCCTTTTCGTTCTGGTGATGTGTTGCCTGGATATAAGTGGTTTACGAGTTCTTATCAAACTTGGTATCAGCCTACGGCCAGCTCGCGTTATAACGCTGGAAATGTTGCTTTTCGCTTTCGCATTCCTTCAAGTCAGATCGAGGCCAACGCATTCTACGCAGGTGATTACAAAATACAGATCGCCCAAGATTATGGCCGCAGTGGTTGGTATGCGATAGAATTTAGTCCTGAAAGCTTCAGCACTTTTATTACTATTCCAGAGGACATTAGATGGCTTTTAGGAAGCACTTCCAACTATGTCACTATTAATTCTTTAAATGAATTTCGTACTGGCGCACAATTTGCAATCAATTTGGGTACTATGGAGATTGGACATACTATTGATTTTGACTTGTTCGCAAAAAGTGAGAAAAAAGTAGTTCAGTTTAAAGCACTAAATGGAAAAAATAGAAAGTTTGATGTTTCCGTGGTGCAGCTTGGTAGCAACCAACCTAAAATACTTACCATGGCACTAGAGAAAAATGAGAAAAATTACTCTGCTGCTGGCGGCTTTAAAGTAGAGCGTGGAAACAGAGCAAATTTTGAGCTTCAGCTTCTGGTTAACAATGAAGATTTTAAAAATTACTTTTTTGAAGCTGGAACGTATACTTTTCAAGTTAATTTAAATGCAAAAGCTAGCAACGGCTCTAGTAATTCAGCAAAAGAAGTGGATGTTACGGTAGTGGTTCCATTTTTATCGGAAATTACTATTCCTGGAGGCAACACTGAAGTGAATTTCTTATTTAACACCGTTCAGCAATACAATGAAGGTCAAACTAAAGTTATTCCGAATCAGATTCGTGTTTCAAACAATGAAAATTATGAGTTATATGTAAAATCTGATGCGAACTATTTTTATTCAAACGGAATTCAAACCAATATAAATAGTGATGTACTTGAAATTGGCATCGAAGGAAATTCTAAAAGAATACCTCTGTCTAAAAGTTCACAGATACTAATGAGCAATGGTTCTCCAGAAATTGATAAAAATTTAAATCTAAACTATACTATTTCAGCCATTTCGGCGCAATCACTAATACCTAAAGAAAAAAAATCGTACAGTATTAATGTGATTTATAGCTTCACGGCTTTATAGCGACAAACTTTTAAATGATGAAAAAAATTCAAAAAACGTACAGTGCCAACATAAAGGATACAACATATAAATTAGGAATACTTCAAAATAAATATGGAGAAGCTTTTGATTTTTTAATATACTCAATCATTAGCATAACTGATTTTGCATTGTGTACCATTACGTTATTTAATGAAACTAAAACATACATTATTGCTAGCAATGACGACAGCTTAAAGAAAATATGGCCTTTATCAGCCTCTTATTTATCTAAAGCACAGTCGCTTTTTGAACAACAAAAACAACTGTGCCCTGCTCATAAAGCAAATCATTTAGAAGTAAAATTTAGCACAGCCTTTGCTATTACCGATTCCAATAATATAGTTCTCGGAAGTATAAATGTCTTTGATACTAAAGAACGTGTTCTCACTGCAGAAGACAACCTTTATCTCAATAAGGCGGTCGATCAAGTCAATCGCTGGATCAAAATAAAAGAAAAAGAACAGCGCTTAACCAATCAGGACTATTTGTTTGAATTCTCTGATGATCTATTGGGCGTTTTTTCATTGGAAGGAAAATTTATAAAAATCAATCCCGCTTTTACCAAAACATTAGGATGGTCAGCCAAAGAACTTACCGAGTCTGACTTTATTGATTTCGTACATCCAGATGATCGATCGGAAACATTGGAAACGCTAGCTGCCATCATTAAAGGGGAGTTTAGTCACAATTTTACTAATAGATATTTTACCAAAACAAACGAAATTAAATGGATCGAATGGACCAGCTCGCCCGATCTCGATTCTAACCAAGTCTACACTATTGGTCGTGATGTTTCTGAATATGTAGAAAAGGAAAAATTATTGATGCAGAGCGAATTAAAATTTAGAAATGTGTTTGAAAACATCAGTGGAATTCTTAGCGTCTTAGACTTGCATGGTAATTTTATAGATGTAAATAAAGCAGGATTAATTGCCTCGGGATTTTCTAAAGAAGAAATGCAAAACTCTTCTCTTTTTGATCTGATAGAACCCGAACGACATAGTCGAATTACACTATTTTTAAAAGAAATAAAAAAGCACGGAAAAGCTTCTGGCGAAATGTCAATACTTAAAAAAGATGGTGAGCAGGCGATCTGGTACTTTATGAGTGTTTTAGAGGAAGATTCCGATGGAAATAAACAAATTTTTTCGAATGTGATTGATATTACAGAACGAAAAAGAATGAATGATGAACTTAAAAAAGCAAAGGAAGATGCTGAAGAAGCGTATTTAGCTAAATCAGAATTTGTAGCCAATATGAGTCACGAAATTCGAACACCACTCAACGGAATAATTGGCTTTACTGAGCTAGCTTTAGGAACCAACTTAGATGAAACTCAAAAACAATATTTAGAAATTATCAATCAATCGGGTATTTCACTCTACAGTATTATTAATGACATCTTAGATTTTTCGAAAATGGAAAAAAATAAAATGAAATTGGATATCGATAAAGTGGATATTGAAGAAGTGATTTCCGAAGCTTTTAATATTGTGTCTTACAGCGTAAATAAAAAAGGCCTAGAAATGCTTATCGATATCGAGCATAATGCGCCAAGATTTATCTGGGCTGATGGAATGCGACTCAAACAAATATTTGTAAACTTACTCGGTAACGCACTAAAGTTTACAGAAAAAGGCGAAATAAAAGTATACGTAAAAGTGCTAGAAGATTACGGAGAAGGCAAAATGCGAATGCGTTTTGGAGTTCGGGATACGGGAATCGGCATACATATTGATAAACAGAAAGAAATTTTTAATGCCTTTTGTCAGGAAGATGCAAGTATTACCAAACGCTTTGGTGGTACGGGTTTAGGTTTGACCATTTCAAACAAATTATTAGAACTCGCCGATAGTACATTGCAACTGGAAAGTGAACAAGGCAAAGGCAGTCATTTCTTTTTTGACATTAATTTTAATACCGAAAAAGAAGAGTTTGAAATGGCTCTTGAAGGAATTAAAACGGTCTTAATTGTCGATGATAACGACAATAATAGAATGATTTTACGACGAATGTTAGAGATTAAAGGCATAGTTGTAACCGAAGTGGATAGTGGCTTAAAAGCACTACTAACTATGATGGAGCACAAGCAATTTGATGTCATCATCATGGACTATCACATGCCAGTAATGGATGGTATTGAGACCATCAGAAAAATAAAAGAGTTAAACAAAAACTCGCCTTTTATTGTATTATACAGTTCGTCGGATGATGAAACGTTGCAAGAAGCATGCGTTGAGTTAGAAGTTGACAATCGCTTAGTAAAACCTATTAGAATGAACTTGATGTACAAGGTTTTATCTAAACTTAAAAATGACAAGAAAGTACAGTCTGTGGCAATTGAACACAAAGAAAATGACTCTGAAGATAGTACACATAGCGTAAAAATTTTAGTTGCCGAAGACAATTCGATCAATATGTATTTGACAAAAACCTATCTGCAGGAAATTGTACCTAATGCCAAAATCATAGAAGCTTGTAACGGGCATGAGGCGGTGGCACAGTATAAAAAAGAAAGTCCAGACCTTATTTTTATGGACATTCGAATGCCAGAATTAAACGGAATTGAAGCAACAAAAATAATTAGAAGTTTAGAACGTGACATCGAAATTCCGATTATTGCATTAACGGCAGGAAGTTTGCCAGGTGAAAAGGAAAGATGTGTACAAGAAGGCATGAACGATTTTCTGGCTAAACCATTGTTGAAGCTCACTTTAGCCAATATGGTTAAAAAATGGATTGGAAAAGAATGAGAAAAGGTTAAATTTGCACGCTTACTTTTAAATTAAGAATTGAAGTAAAACACACCCAGATCATGACTAAACTAGAAAAATTAGAACTAGAAATCGAAATACTTAAAACTGAAAATAACCTACTAACAGGCTGGATATCTTTAATTTCGCACGACAGCAAACAAATATTCGGTAACATTAAGTGGCTAATCGAAGCATACGAGGACGACACAATAAGTAAAGATGATTTTTTTAAGATGCTGCCACAGATTAAAAAAGATGCCACAAAAAATTTCTCAGTAGCACAGAGTACTGGAGAATGGTTGAAAACTCAATTTGGAAATTTCAGTCCTAATGCTGATGTTTTAAACGGTTTCAATTTTTACGATGAAATTAAAGAAGAAAATGAAAATAAATTTTTAAGTAAAGAATTATCGTTTGATTTTGAAGGCGATTATGAAATGAATATAATTACAGATAAAGTGTTACTTCTTTTTATAGTAAACAAATTGGTAGACAATGCTATAAAATATTCGCACAAAAAAAATAAAATACTTTTTACTGCAGAAGAAGACCATACCAATTACATTTTATCAATAACCGACTACGGCATCGGAATGACAGAAAGTAATGTAGATTCTGTTTTCTCATTCGAAAGCCCTGTTTATGAAGGTACAACGGGAGAAATTGGTGCGGGATTAAGCTTGAAAATCGTTCAGAGTTTTGTATTTTTGTTAGGTGGACATATTGTAATCAAATCCGTAAAGAATCAAGGAACAACAATTTCCATTTGCCTCCCCAAATCTATAAATAAAAAAAAACATGCTAAATAATGATCGTATTCTAGTAGCAGATGATCATGAAATTGTGAGAATGGGCATGCTTCGGATAATAAAGCAACTGAAACCGCAAGCGCATTTGGCTGAAGTAAATGATTATATATCATTATACAGTGCAATTTCTAAAGACAACTACGATTTAGTCATATTGGATGTTAATATGCCCAATGGCTCTTTTCAGGATGCTGTCGTTTTCATTAAGCTGAAACAACCTAGTATTAAAATTCTTGTATTCTCGTCACAGGATGAGCAAATATATGCCGTTCGTTATTTAAAACTTGGAGCAGATGGATATTTAAACAAAGAGTCTTCATCGGCTAAAATTGATCAAGCTCTAAGTGCGATGCTCAGCACGGGTCGCTACTTATCTGACGAAGTACGAGATGCAATGATTTCAGCTTCTTTAAACGGACCTGCAAAAAGTACTCCTATCGCAGCGTTGTCGAATCGAGAATTACAAATTGCAAACAAATTGGTCGAAGGCATTCCGCTTAAAGAACTTTCGAACACTTTAAATCTGCATGCATCGACTATTAGCACCTATAAAAACAGATTGTTTGAAAAGTTAAACATAAAGTCGATACCAGAACTGGTCGAAATTTTAAAACTTTACAAAGAGTAGTGATTTTTATTCTTTTTTTAAATGTAACAATAACTGTAAATACATAAATATAAAGCCTCATAATCAAAAGATTATGAGGCTTTATAAAATAATTACTTCTGAAATTCAGTAAATACGTTGTGTATTTTTATACCATATGTATTACAGATTTTCAGGAATCATTTCTACTTCCTCCGCGGCGTACAAATAACGCTCTTTGCTGTCATCTAGTTCATCCATCCATTCGGTGTGGTGTTGCGCGGCCATTGTTCCGGTGACTACACTTTGATAGGTCTTATCTCTATACGTTAAAATATCATCCTCTTTGTCTTGCAACCATTCCTTGAACATTTCTCCTACTTTATCAACATTAAAAGGTGGATAATCTGATAGTGAAAGCAGCTCTTTAATGTAATCGGACTGAAAATCGACATTTTCTAAACTATTTTGCAACTGATTGTTTCTATCCAACCACTTGTCAATATCAACTCTTCTCTCCCCTTCTATTGGAAGCGTCAATCTATTCATCATAAAATCTCTAGCAACCCAAGCTTGCGCGTCAAACATATTAAAAGTATAATATTGATCTTGCATTCCCAAATATATCAATTGAGGCAATGCATTAAAAAATATTCCTTTGTATAAATGATCTGGAAATAAGTTGTTTTTAGTTTTTAAGCGAAGTTCATCTGGTAAAAAAGGAAACTTATGTTGGTACCCCGTACACATAATTACAGCATCAAAATTTTCGGTTGTACCATCTTTAAAGAAAGCAGTTTCGCCGTCAAAATGCGTGACCATAGGAAGTTCTTTAATTCCTTCAGGCCATTCGATCCCAATCGGATTACTTCGGTAACTCAAGGTAACCGAATTTGCTCCGTGCTTGTAACATTGAACCCCAATATCTTCAGCCGAATAACTGCTACCAATCAATAAAATATTTCGGTCTTTAAACTGATCTGCACCTCTAAAATCATGTGCGTGCATTACTGTTCCTGGAAAATTTTCAATTCCTTTAAAGTACGGCATGTTTGGAGTAGAAAAATGTCCAGAAGCCACTACTAAAAAGTCTAATTCTTCGGTATAGGTCTTGTCGATTTTTAAATCATCGAGCACTACTGAGAATTTTTTAGTTTCTTCACTAAAACTAACCCAACGCACGGTGGTGTCAAAGCGTATGTAATCTCTAGCATTACTTTTTTTAATACGTCCTTGTATATAATCAAATAAAACAGGTCTTGGCGGATAGGACGAAATTGGCTTTTTAAAATGCTCATCAAACGAATAGTCCGAAAACTCTAAACATTCTTTAGGACCATTCGACCAAAGGTATTTGTACATGCTTCCGTGAAGTGGTTCGCCATATTTACCGACACCCGTTCTCCACGAATAATTCCACATTCCTCCCCAATTGTCTTGTTTCTCAAAACAAATAATCTCTGGCATCGCATATCCTTGTTCTTTTAACGCTTCGAACGCTCGAATTTGCGCTAAACCACTCGGTCCCGCACCGATTATACCGATACGTTTGTCTTTCATAGAATTTTTGTTCATAGATTTTTTTTTAGATTACAGAATTATATGACTTTTGAAAAAAAAGTCAGCATTCAAAAAATTAGTAGTCGCTTTTGAAAAATTGTTGCAAGATGCAACTGAAAGAGTGTATTACTCTAAAGTGAAATGAATGGATAGAATATCAATTACTAAAAATTTTCACTATTGTATTTTATAAATAAGCATTATTGCTAAAATACGACATGTATTGCGTATTTCCAAATTATTAACGCTATACGTACTGAGATATGCGGCTAAAATCATTATTACAGCTTATTTTACTGCAGAAATCGCATAAAAGACGAGCATAGTACAAATTGCTATAAAAACAAATTGTGCTCAATGATCCATTATTATTAATGGTGTAATAACGCAAAAAAAAAACTCAATTCCTTGGAATTGAGCTTTCACAAATACATTTACATAAAATAATAAACTAATTTTTCTCTACATTGAATACCGCAAAGTTGATAATATCCGGTTCCCCAACTGATTTATCAATTAGTAGTCGAAGCTTTTTTGTTAGAACAGGTCTATCAGCTAGAAAAATATACTTATTCCCTATAGCCGTACCGCTATTGATTGTTTGCCATTTTCCATTCTCGAATATTTGAATGCTGAAGGCTCGTACACGATGTCCTAAAGCAATATTTTCCTGAATTACAATTTGATTGATTGTTGTCTCCTTGGAAAGTTTTAATTCAATGCTCTTTCCTTTTCCTTTGGTCACAGCTAGTGGTGAATCGAATCTTTTTTTAATTTCAACACCCCATTCCTTTAGACGTTGCACATCCTCTTTTGGCATTAGTCCAGTATTATCAGGTGTTAATCCCATAATTAAAGTAGCATTTCTCCCCACTGATTTATAATAAATATCCATTAATTCTTCTAAAGGATAGATACTATTTTCATCTCCAGGCTCCCAAAACCATTCGTGTCTGCCATTAGAACCGCGCAAAGGAGCGTCGGCCATCGCTGGTACCCAGTATTTCCCGTCTGGGTCTCCACCTTTTAGTACTGAAAAACCATTTTTAGAAATTCCGGGTATCGCACTTTCGCCAGAGCCTGTATAATTGTACGGAAATGTAGACCAGCAAGGGTAGTTTACAGTACCACTTTCTGAACCGCCCCAACGCGCTTCGGCCAATTGGTCGTTGTGATAAAACAAACAGTCCGGCTGGTATTTTTTTACGATTGGTAACACATCTGGTGCTCCCTTATCTGGACTACTCGCACCGCCATCAAACCATATTTCGAATAGAGGTCCGTAATTGGTACAAATTTCTTTGACCATTCCTTCTACCATATTATTGTAATAGGCCTGTCTTTTTTTCTGCATTTCTTCGCTCGGATCGCCATCTACTACAAAATCATGCACACCAAAAAATGAATTCCAACGAATGCCTAAATAAACACCTGGCTTAATACCGTGCTTGCGACAAGCGTCTGTAAAATCTTTAAAGAGATCCGCTTTTCCTTCTTTAAATTTCAAACTTTTCATCGAATACGGATTAACATCAGACTGAAACAAAGCGAAACCCGTTTCATGAGTAACGGTTAGAATAGCAAATTTTGCACCTGCAGCTTTTGCAGAAATTACCCATTGTTCTACATCTAATTTTTGCGGATTGAAGATATTATAATCAGCAACTGGAGTAATTCTGTTGATTCCTTGATTGTATTTTGAAGTATCAAATACATGTAAATCATAATGAAAAACAACGCCAAGCTCGGCTTTCTGCCAAGCCAATTGCTGTTTGTTAGGTACAGGCAAACTTGTTACTTGTCCGTTTACCGAAAACACACACATTGAAATTATACTCCATGTTAGTTTTAAATATTTTATTTTTATTGTCTTCATTATTTAATGTGTTTTTTAGATTGAAATAAATCAGTTTCCTCTAAATTTTTCCAATCCGCTTCTTGCGCTGATTTCCATTTTAGGTTTATCGTTGCTGTTACTTCTGAATTCTTAAGTACATAAACTGAAATTGGATGATAGCCTGCTTTTAAAAATACAGCTGAAGTCAATTCTGTACCTGCTTGATAACCGAAATCAGCATCAAAAAGAATCGCTTGGTGCAAACGAACAAAGGCTTTACTTGAGCTATTCATTGAAAAATTATATTTGCCATCGGTGGGAATTTTCACGAAAGTGGTATACAAAAACATTCCTTTTCTATTATTTTGCTCGTTATTCCCGATTGATTTTGTGATTTTTTGTTGTTTGGCTTTTAATTCTTTTTCAGAAACTACATAAGGAAAATCGCCTTCAAAAAATTGCTCTACTACTCCAGGGGAAAGTTTGCTTGAAACTACCGTTGCAGGAATCAAAGCAGTATCATACGGACGAGGCGCTTCCACATTGGCATGTCTTAATTGTAAAACCGAAGCTTTCATTTGTTGTTGCATTTTTTCGAAACCGGGTTTTGATGCCAGATTGTTTATCTCGCGTTGATCTTTTACAACATCATAAATTTCGAAATCATCATCTGCCGATTTAATATCAAAACGAACGCTTTTATAGTTTCCCATTCGTATCAATTGCATTTGTCCTCGTTTTTTATTTCGGTGCGAAAGATCAAATTCTTTAAAATCAGGAGTTCTACCTTCGCCTTCATATTCTACATAAACCAGACTTTCTTTTTGTTTTCCTTTGCCTGTTAATGCGGGTACTAAAGAAACTCCGTCTGTTCTTGCAGGAGCCGGAACTCCCGCTATATCCGAAAAAGTAGCCATCCAATCCGACAACATCGACGGCATTGTAAGTATCTTTCCTGCGGCAATATGTTTGGGCCAATTGACCAAAACTGGCATGCGAACACCGCCTTCTAAAACATCTCTTTTGATGCCTTCAAAAGTTCCATTACTAGCAAAAAATGTAGGTTCGAACTTAACGTATGTAGCTGGAAGATACGATTCGATCGAAGCGCCATTATCAGATGAAAAAACTACTATTGTATTTTTATCAATTTTTAAATCCTTCAATAATTGTAATATATCGCCCACTCCATCGTCAATACGACGATTCGCGGTTGCATAACGCTTGTACGTATCCGGCCAGGCCACTTCTGTAGTTGCAGGATTATTGTCATTATCATATGTAGCATTCGCATATTGAGGATAGACAAAACTATCTGGAATACCCGAAGCAGTATTAATCATTTGCCCTTTTTGTCCAATCCATTGCACGCCACCATTTAATCCCAGACCTTTCGGATAGGCTTGGGTTGGCAACTCTAAAACAGCATGGGGCGCATCATAAGCGAGATACATAAAGAAAGGCTTGTCAGCATCTTTTCCTTTTTCGTGCGCTACAATTTGCTTTTTAGCAACAGCAGTCCACAAATCAGTGGTGTAACATTTAGCCAGTTCATCCGCTACATTTACGTAATTATCATAAACCTCTTTTTTACCACCGTATAATCCTTCGTACGGATAATGCTCATGACCATCCTTGTGCCTCATGTATCCAAAATAAGAATCAAATCCTCTTTTTAAAGGATGTGCTGGCCAATTGGGAGCTACTTTCTCATCTGTTCCTTGCAATCCCCATTTTCCGACCGCCATAGTTTGGTAACCGGCTTGCTTTAATACGGTACCCAAGGTATGATTGTCTTCGAGTGCTTTATCAAACTGATTGTCTCTAACGTGCGCATTTCCTTGATTTACACCCGTTAACAACGATCCTCTAGAAGGTGCACAAACGGGCGCATTGCAATATTGCTGTGTAAATATTGCTCCAGTAGCGGCCATTTGGTCTAGATAGGGAGTAATTTGATAGGGTTTGGATCGATCGTTACTTTTCATGCGTTGGTTTTGAAAAAACGCACCGACATCACCATATCCCATATCATCAACTAGAATGTAAATAATATTGGGACGCTTGGTTTGAGCTATTCCCTGTAAAGAATTGAAGATTAAAAATATTGTTATAAAAAAATAACATGTGATCAATTTAGTATTCATTTTTTGTTTTTTTTAGAATGTTATTTGGTACACCACAACAACGGTACAAACAACCTTTTTTTTATTATTTAATTCTTTTTAAATTCCAAAATTACATAATTAGTAGGTGTTAAATTGAAAACCTCAATCCTTTGGGATTGAGGTTTTTTATTCTTACTTTTTAATTACTTTTTTGCTTGTAATATGACCGTTACGATCTTCTACTTTTATTAAGTACACCCCAGGAGCGAGCGCATTACTCGCTATTTCGATATATCGTTTATTATTTGTATCATCTTGGCTGTAAACCTCTTGTCCTACAACGTTATAAATTTTTACTGAGTTAATACCCTGAGCACTGTCGATCTGTAAAATATTCTGAAAAGGATTCGGATACAACTTGACTTCAGTTGAACTATTCTCTTCATCTGAAATTGATTTTTCCTTTTTTGAACTAATTCCTAAAGTTTGACCAGTTACATTTATGAAAAAATCATAAGCTGTGGCAATAGTATTAGAGCCACAAGCTGTAGGCGAATCGACCCAAGAATCTCGCATTCTAAATCTCATCCTTTTTATACCAGGAATAGTTCCAGCTGGTATTGTTATAGATCTCACGATATTTTGCAAGACCGAGCGATTATTTTGTGCCGATCCTCCAAGAGTAAATAATTGCTCACCAGAATCATTAAAATCACCATCTCCATTAAAGTCAATCCAACCTATTAGCCTTGCATGTAGTTCTCCAGAAGCTGGTATATTATTTTGCATCGTGAACGAGAAAGAACTACCTGAAGCAACACTTACAAGTGAAGCACTGTGTTCACCATGACCGTCTCCTAATGATGTCGGGTATGTACCGTTGGAATATGAAATATTTTCTACACCACCAGAAGTAGAAAAACTTTTAATGTAATATTCTTTTCTAGTACTACTTTCGTTGCCAAATTTTGCATTGTTTGCCTCACAGTGTGAGCTATTTGTCACTGCTGTTAGACTAACGCTGGTCTTATAAATATTTATTTTTTGAGTGTTGTTTTCAAACACTGTCATACCTGTTCTATTGGCTAATTGTATATCAAACTTTTTATTGTTTTTTAACACTGGATCTGTCAACCAAATTCCAATTTTATAATTAGAAGCAGTTACAATGTTTGCTGGAAGTGTCATTGTTCCAGAAATAGTATGTGTTAAAATAGTATGATTGGCATCTCCTGGAGTATAAGGCTGCCAAGTTGAAGAATTGGCTGAAGATAAAGAAGTTGCAATTACATTATTAGCAGCGTCCAACAACACAACATTCACTTCCCTTGGATTATGTAATGATGAAAAACCATAATTCTGAATGTCTACTGAATAATTTAAAATGTTTCCATTTTGGGTTAACGACTGATTGGCTGCACTGATATAAAGCCTGTATCCTAAATGATCTCTTATAAATTCATAAGCTGTTCTATTGACAGAGCTGCCAACATTATTTTTAAAATAGCTTGGATGATAAGGTATCTTTAAAGCATCAAGATTTTCTTGACTTAATAAAAATCTTTTCCAATAGGCATTGTTCGCATTGTAGCCATGAGCCAAACTAAAACTGGTGTAATGATGATCTGTAAGTTGTTTTAAAACTTCATAAACATCAAAAAGTTCACTTACTTGCCAAATACAGTCACTATTAGATCTACAGTCACGAGACCAACCTGGCTCTCCATCAATCAGTAAATTATAAGATTTATCTTTTACTAAATTGTATGTGTCGCTACCATAGTATCCCGAAGAGGTCGCCGAATATGTTTTGCTGTCACCAAAAAAATCGTTGTGAAAACCAATTCTAGCATCTTTAATTGCGGTTGAAACTATTGCTGTGCTAATTGCATTACGATCACCTGCAGTTCTCATTTGAGTTTGTCGATCGGCGGGTAAAACTTCCAATAATTTGGCTACTAGGTTATTTTTATCAGTTTGATTGTACGCATTTCCAAAGGAATGCCATTCTCCCCAGGCACCAATAAGTCCCATTTGTAATGTATGAATTACTCCAATATTTGCTTGAACCAAAGGCTTCAACTGATCTAAATGTCCTAAAATTCGGGATGTACTGGGAATTATATTGGTGTAAGGTGCTTCGGCCTCTGGTGCTTGATAAACAAAACGCAGTACCATTTTATACCCTTTATTTTTAAAAGCATCAAAACATTTCTGAATTGCATCTAAGGCAACTTGAGGAAGAGGTCCATCTTTATATTGTGACAAATAAATGTACCATTGCGATAGTCTAACATGTCCGTCTGTAGCGTCCATTTGGTTTTCGATATCTGTAAGTACAGTATTAACATCATATTTTACTGCAAGTCCCCAAGGATCATTTAGATCAGGTGCTTGAACAATTTGCTCGAATCTAAAACCTCTTTCTGGATTGCTCAATAAAGTTTCTTTTGATACGAAACTTTCATCTAGCGGACTTAAACTAGACAATTGTGTGATTGTAAAATCATCAAAAAAAGCGGTACCAGAAGAAGTTGTTTGAAAAAAAACAGTTGCATCTTGCGGAAAGACTCCAGTAGTGAATGGCACAGATAATTCTTGATACGAAGTACTAGAAGTGCTAACAACTAATGATGATGATAAAATACCACCTGTAAAGTTTTTAATTCCAACAGTAACAGCATTGCTAGTACCAACCTTTGCCCAACCTTTTAAAAGGTAGCTCGTACCTGCTTTTAATTTTAAATTATTCTGATTTACGGTAGCAGCTTCTCCTGCTATTTTTGCTGCAAATGCACCACTATGAACTTCAGAAGAAACCGCAGTAGTTGTGATCGATTCTGTCGGAGCGCTTCCTCCATTTGAAACAATTACCTTGAAATCAAAGGTTGATGATTTTTCACTAAAATTACAAGGCACTGGCACACCTGCCCATGCATCTTCAAAGCGAATACGCAAACGACTCGCTCCTAAAGTTGCTAAAGCTGGCACCGTAATATTTTTGCTAATAGTAACCGTCGAGGCAATATTATCAGTTGATGCATTTCCTAGAAAAAATAATTCTTCTCCACTATCTAAAAAATCACCATCTCCGTTCCAATCTATCCAAGCTTTTATGCGACTGTAGCGAGTGGAGTTAGTATTAGTAATGTTTAACGTAAAAGTTGAATTAGGAGCAACCAAAAGTGTTTGATCACTATACTGATTGTAACCATTAATAGGATAAGATGACGCTGAATAACTGGTAATGTTGCTCACTGCTCCTGTTGTACTCAAACTAGAAATCCACCTATTTGCTCCAGGATCTGCTCCTTTTGAATCACAATAAGATTGTTTACCATTGGACAACCAATTTTGTAAGGTGACATCCTCAAAACCTCCGTTTGCAATATTTGTTTTTATTGCAATTGGTAATTTTTCTAAAGCAAAATCATCTCCGTAAACACTGTTGGTTTGGTTTGTATAAAAATAGACTTTAGCAGAGGTAGCAGATGCTCCAGTTGTAAATTCAAGTTCCAAAAATTGATAACCAGCAATACTATTATCAATGGTACTATCTCCAGTTGTTGGTGTAAGATAATTTTTGACACCTAGTCGTGCTTTATTAGAGCCTGTTGTATATACCCAAGCAGAAAATCGGTAGATCGTGTTAGGTGTTACTCCAGAAACCAACTGTTCTATAGATGCTGCTGTTCCCGTTAACTTAACGGCTTTAGGCTTTGAACTAGAGTGTTCGGTTTCCCACACTCCCGCATTACCGGTTGCAATCCACGGTGCTAAAATAAATGAGGAGTCTCCTCCTGTATCAAAGCTAGAGTTACTTATAAGATTCTGTGCTTTACCAATATGACTGTACAGAAATATTGTTAAAATGAGTAAAATTTTTGTTTTCATGGTTCTTGGTTTAGTTAATTATTCTTTCAAAATATGGTAATTTGTTTAATTCTGTTTGTATAATTATTATTTTTCCTCCTTTGTAAATTTTACCTGCAGAATCCTTCCAGTTTCCTTTTGGCAATTCAATGGCTCTCTTTATTGTGTTTTTTTGCAAAATTGGCGCAACTAATACTTTATCGCCCAGCATAAATTGATTGTTTAGTTTTTCAAAACCTTGATTTGGAAATTCATACTCCATAGTTCGAACAATTGGTTTGCCAGTTTCTGCTGCTTCCTTAGCCAAAAGCATAATGTAGTTTGTAAAATTTTTACGAAGCGCTACAGCTTCCTTCACTGCGTCAAGATGTTTTTTATCTAAAATTCGCCATGGTGCTACAGAAAACTGCATCATTGGCATTAATGCATGAATTTGTGCTGATCGAACAATAAGTTCTTGATCGATAGTTTGTGTATTTAAGAAAGAAGAAAACTCTCCGCCACCAATCATATCAGGGCAAGAGAACGCATAGCCTAATAATCCTTGACCAGTAATATTAGGAATGAGCGTTTGAAGATCTGCCCAATTATGAGCTTTATCACTTAATCGCTGGGCTAATGCTTTTCCTGCCATTTTCCACATGGCACGATATTCATTCAGCGGATAATCCAAACCAATCTTTCCAAATAATTCCGATTGTTCATTAGGAGTAGTTCCTGGAATATGACTTAGTAAATTATCTGGATAAAAATAAAAATCACCGGCATCTAACTTAAATCCATCGACACCATACTTTTTGATTAACGTATTTAATTCTCCTTTAAACCATTTTTCTGCCGCTGGATTTGATAAATCAAGTACCGCACTTGCACCATTCCACCAGTAAATCATAGCAGGTTGACCAGAATCAATCCAAGGAGCAGCTGCTACATTGGCATCTTTAGCATTTTTTAAGAACAGCTCTTTCTTAGCCAAATCACGATATACATCAGAATCTGGACTTACAAAAGGACAGACCCAAAGCATTACTTTAAAACCAAGATCGTGCAACTCTTTCATCATGGCAGTAGGATTAGGGAAACGTCCTGCATGAAAATCCCATTTTCCATAATTTTCTTGCCAGTTGTCGTCTATCATTAAAACGCCAGGAGGAAATCCATTATCAATAATGGAGTGTGCGTACTTTAATATATCTTCTTGGTTTTGATTGTACATCAACTCAATCCAGGTATTGTATTGTGGTGCCGAAAAAAGCATTTCATGTGGCATTTTTCCATCAGCCACAAAGTAATTCGACGAAGCAAAATCAAAGGCTTCTTTTAATGAATTACCTGCTTTATTTTGTAAAATTTCACCTTTGACATCTTCTATCGCAATCGCATTTTTTAAAAAAGTAAATTTAAATGGCTGCTCAGACCAAATCACACGTCCTTTATTGGATAGCAATAAAGGTTGCACTTGATTTCCTTTGTTGTTACCGTACATATTGTACGAAAAACCTTCTTGGTACGGCATCGAATAACCATCATTAACAGCTCCACCCCACCAAAGCTCATTAGGTAGAAAGGCAATAGTTACTGTTTCTTTTTTATTTTCGTTACGGTCTTTATTGGTAAGAGAACTCAATGCTACGGAATTAGTTTGTGCGATTAACAGTAAAGGCATTAGCACTATAATAAAAATGTTTAGTCGTTTCATCTATTGATTTATTTTGATTTTATATTTTTAATAAATTGATCAAAGAAGAATTAAAAAGTAGTATCTATTTAATTTCTAATCTTTTTACAAGTGTCCATTGATTATTCAACGGACTATCTTGAATGGATAGTTTTATTCCAGGTTTTCCTGTTGTTGCATCAATAATTGCAACTGCAAATTGATAGTCACCTTTCGGTACAGATTTGGGAATACTAAGATTTAAATCTGGATAACTGTATGTTTCACCTTTTAGCCATTTTCCTGGATTCGCAATCGGATCTACTACATTGTAAACAACTTGTCCTGTTTTTGGATTTATTAACCCGAATGCCACTTTGTATTTATTATTCCAGTTTGGATGATTGTTAGGAAGAACCCCGACTCCAAAATTTTTCCAAAAATGATTAATGACTAAATTTCGATTATTTTGGGCAACGGTAACTGATTCTGGATAAAGTCTGTACCCACCATATGTAATAAATTCTTGTACCTTATTAGGTAGTTTTTCTATCCAAGTTTTATTTTCAAAAGGTGTTCTTAAATCGAATGTATTGGATCTACAAGCGATTGCATCATCTACTGCTACAGAAAGCGCATCGTTCCAAGTCTTCATTCTTGGAAATCTTTTATCGTCAAAAAATGCTTTTTGGGTTTGATAAGTAGTGTCTTTATCTCTGGGACCAAGCCAGTAACAACCTTCCCCAATAAATGCTTTTGCAGGAAAAAGTTCTTTCATGTATCCTCTTTCCTCTCATCGTACCAATGACTACCTACACCATCACGACGTGGTAAAAAACCTAATTTATCAAAAACAGCTGATTTACTGATGTGCCAATCATTTCGAGAAATATTATAGACTGTTACTATCTTTTTAAAATTTTGAGCATAATCGCCTGTTACTTTTTCAATTACTGTTATTCTTTCTTTTATCTACTGTAAAGTGTTTTCTGTACCAGCCGATGCTGTTTTCTGGCTAAAATCCGTCAACAGGTCTTTAAACCACGACTCTGCACATCAAAATGTCTGTGGTATTCGAACGGAAGTTCTACTGCCCAATCATGAGGAACATTTACTGTACGCCATTTATTGTCATCAAATTTTGGAGACACCGCACCGCCAACACCAGCAGCAATGGTAAAATTGCGAACAATACTATAATCGAAATCTTTTATAGGATTAGTAGCATTACCTAAATGGAATTTCCAGTTTTTATTGAGGAACGTATTTTGTCTGGTCAACGCATCCTGTCCTTGTTGCTTCGCAGAAGTATACTGTAAGCAAAAGCACAAAATCCAAATAAAAAAAAATAATTTACAGGTTTTTTTTTAACAGGAATAATCATGTTTACTTTGGATTTAATTTGTTTATGTTCCAGCATAATATTAGAAATTAAGTTACTGTCGTTTTTAATCGGCACCACTTAGTGGTATGATTAAAATATGCCTTATCAATTGCATTAAAATGAAGATTTGTTATAAAATTTATGAAATATCTTAAAGTGGTAATGACCTATTTAACTTCTTAGGATTAATGTTTACTGTATGATCATATTATTCCTAAAGCGTTTAACAAACTTATTTTTAAAAGTTAATTTCCTAAAGTAAAGAACAAATTCTATAGGGTTGCAATTACTGTAACGCTATTCTCGTCGAAAAAAGCAGCCTTTTTTCTTCTTGTTTAATTCGCTAATTGCTGAATATCAAAAAAGCTTAGTTTAGGGCATTTATTGCACCCTAAACTAAACTTTATTGTAAAAAAACTTATATTACCATCCCGGATTTTGCGTATAGCCCGCTAAGGTAATTTGGTTTAAAGGGATAGGAAATAAATAATCTCTATCTGTTTTAAATTTATAACCACTAGCCATTGATCCAACCGCTTGATATGGTTCAATGTAACCTTCGCTATTTACTTTATAAATATCGATACTTGGCACTCCTGTCCATTGTGCTTTTTTTGCTCCTAATGGTTTTTTACCCACTATCAACTCATCAGTAGCAGCCCAGCGCCAGATGTCATCATGACGGAAACCCTCGATAGCTAACTCAACACGTCTTTCTCTTCTTACTTCGTTAATGATTGGTGACAATGCTGGAAAAGCCCAGTTTGAATCACTTACAATACTTCCAAGTACCATATTTGGCATTTGAACTCTCGCTCTTAATTTATTAATTGACATGTCTAAATCTGCTTGAGTTATAGTACCTAATTCTGCAGTTGCTTCAGCGTAAATTAACAATACTTCTCCATATCTGAAGAAAATAAGTCCCGTGTCTCCTCTACCATTAAATTGCGTTACATAGTTAGGATCTGTTCCTTTAAATCTTTGAAAACCGGTAGCACAATTGTCTTCTGTTGCTTGATCAACTATTGGATGTAGAAATTGCTCATCAGGCAAACCTCCTGGTCTATTAATTGTTGCTGGATGCTGATTGTCATTTACACGGATCGTTTGATTTAATCTTGGATCACGATTAGCAACAATATTTAATAAGGTTTCGTCTCCTTGATACAATGCACTGGTTGCAATAGGTTTACCATCTACACACAAATAGTCATCTACTAAACTTTTAGTCAATCCTTTACCGTTTCCTAATCTTCCATACTCTGCCCAACGATTCGTAAAATTAGCAGTAAGATCATATCTTCTCCAAAACATAACCTCTTTGCTTCCATCATAATTGGACTGGTTGAAAAGTGACCAATATCCTCTAACATTACCGGTAGCCTTATTATCTAGATCAAATATGCCTGAATCAATAATACTTTTAGATACTGCTGCCGCCTTGGTAAGGTATTTGCTGCCATTTGAGCCAGCTACACCAAAAGGAGTTCCTGCATGGTATTTTTCCCAAGTCCCTTCGTATAATGCAATTCTAGCTTGTAAAGCCATAGCCACTTCTCTATAAATACGATTACTTGCTGAACCCGATTTCGTAGGTAAGTAAAGAATTGCTTTGTCCAAATCTGCTAGTATATTATCGGCAATTATCGATCTTGAAACTCGATCAGCACTCAAAAATTCTACATCGCTTGGAGTTAGTGGTTTTTCAATCCAAGGTAAATTTCCAAATCTTTTCATCAGATCAAAATACAACAGCGCTCTAAAGTAATGCGCTTCACCCACATGCTCTTTTATCGTTTCAAAGCTCTCTGTAGTTTTAGTATAATTTTGAAGGAAATAGTTCACGTTTCTAATTCTTCCCCATTCTCCAATGCCCCAACCGCCGCCAGAACTTGGTACGATGCGCTCTCCGTTTAAAATTTGTCCGTTGAAGTTAATATGCAACATATTATCAGATCCTTCATCTGCATCCAAACCATAAATTCCTTGTGTTCCAAACCCTTGATAAGCAGGCAGAAAATTATTGTAAAAATTATTGGCATATAATTTTAAATCATTTTTTGATTTCCAAAATTCACCATCACTTATATTTACTTCTGGAGAACGCTCCAAGAAGTCACTTTCACAGGAAGTTAATGCAAACAAGCAAACTAGTCCTACATTAATATATTTTATAAATTTCATGTTATCTATTTTAATTTATTATTGTTTTTACAAATTGCAATTGACTCCAAAAGAGAAAGTTCTCTGTAAAGGATAATTCTTAGCGTCTGAGAACGTATTTTCGGGATCTAATACCGAATGATCACTCATTTTTGTAAATGTAGCTAAGTTGTCAACACTGATATAAAATCGTAATTTTTGAATTCTCATTTGCTGGGTGAAATCAGCAGGAACAGTGTATCCTAATTGTACATTTTTTACACGCAAATACGAAGCATCCAATAAATATTTGGTTTGTGACTCTGTATTTTTCCAATTGTCACCACCACCCATATACGCTTTAGGGAAAAAACCATTAGGATTCTCTGGTGACCATCGATCCAGATGTTCGTTAAACAAAGAGCTTTGCCATACGTTTCCAACAATACCAAAATACATATTACTACCAGTATAATAGTCTCTTTTACCAACTCCTTGAATGAAGATACTGTAATCAAACCCTTTCCAACTTCCATCTGTAAACAAACTATAGCTGTATCTTGGTGTTGAATTTCCAATTACTTTACGGTCTCCCGGATTGTCTAAAGTTGAATTACCCCAATCTACTTTTCCATCGCCATTTAAATCCACATATTTAATGTCTCCTGCCGACCAGTTTGACAAATTAAATTGTTGCACGTTTGCTAAATCATCTTGATCGGTAAAGTAACGGTCTGTTACATACCCCCAAATATCTCCCATTTTCTCTCCTTCAAACCAGCTGTTTAATAATTTATCTGGATTTGGGTATTTAGTTACACGCCCAGTATAATCGCTTAAAACGCCTCGCACGCCATACGTAAATTCTCCAATTTTGTCATTCCACCCTAAGGTTAATTCAAAACCTTTTGTTTCCATGGCTGTACTATTGGTTCTTGGTGAAGAAATTCCTAGCACTCCTGGTAATTCTTGCACAGGACCTATATAATCGTCCATTTTTCTAACGTAAGTATCGAAACTTGCAGTTAATCTTCTGTTTAAAAATGAAGCATCGACACCATAATTATTTGTAGTGGCTGTAATCCAAGTTAAAGTAGGATCAACTAAACCTGGCGTATTTACATACGGTTGTCTTGTAGGACCAAAGAACCAGTTGCTCGACGTAGGAGAAACAGTTCCTAAACTTGGGTAAAAAGGATAATTTCCTAAAAGATCTGGAGCTTGATCTCCTAACGATCCGTAAGAAGCTCTAAGTTTTAATGTGTTTACCACATTTGCAATTCCGTCTTTCCAGAATTTTTCTTTATTTACGTTCCAACCTACAGAAACTCCAGGATAAGCTTTCCATCTAACCTCCTTAAGAAAACGAGAAGTTCCATCGTAACGACCCGTTACTTCAAGTAAATACTTATCATCATAAGCATAATTCAGTCTACCAAAATAACCTTGAATGGCTAATTTATTCGAATTGTCGCTGACAGTAGGTGTAGCACCATATGATGTTGATATCGAAGGACTTTTATCCGAATACAAGTTATTATTATATCCATACAAAGAAGAATAAGCTGTTAATTCTTGAACATATCCTCCTAAAAGCTTAAAGCTATGCTTATCAACGTCGAAATCATAATTAGTGAATGCATTTACGATACTTTTTTGATATTTATCAAAGAATCGAGAAAATGAATTTGGAGCAGTTCCTCCAACCTCTACTACTGTACCGCTAGGTTGAGTTGCGTAAATAGTTTTTAAGTGATTGGTTTCGTTTTTAAATGCACCATCGTATGTGTAATTTACAGTACCTCTCCAATTACTGGTAAACTTGGCTACAAACTCACCAGTTAAAATTGGCTTATCATTCGTTACAATACGTCTACCACCATCTCTCATTAATAAAACATCATTAAGATCTGCAACATTTCCATCAGGATTATACATAGCTAAATTGGGATGTTTTCTAGCCAACTGATGCATATAATTTCCGCCCGTTTTGTCGTTGTAAGTGTTTGGCGTATTATATCTATCTTGAGAGAATGCACCTCTAAAATTAAATGTAAGCCAAGAACTAATATTACTAGAAAGATTGGCACGAAGATTATATCGTTCGTAGTTGT
Organism: Flavobacterium sp. TMP13; assembly: GCF_050847115.1. Taxonomy (NCBI): domain Bacteria; kingdom Pseudomonadati; phylum Bacteroidota; class Flavobacteriia; order Flavobacteriales; family Flavobacteriaceae; genus Flavobacterium; species Flavobacterium sp. TMP13. The sequence continues at coordinate 2,737,082 of NZ_CP193656.1, read as the reverse complement.
CGTTTCCGTAACGGTACATTCCTTCTTTCAAATTATAACCCAATCCTACATAATAATTTGAATTTTCTGACGCTCCACTTACGCCCAAATTGTGCTGTTGACTGATAGATACATCTTTAAAGTAAATTTTATACCAGTCGTTATTTGCATTGGCGTTTCCCCAACCCTTCCAAGAATCACCCGTAGCGTTTGCTTGTGTTTCGGTTGCAAGAGTTCCATTTTGATAGGCTTTCATTCTATTTATTGCATCCTCATTAAAAAATGGAGCTCCACCTCCATTTATAAGTGACTGATTGTAAATAGTTGCAAAGTCAATTGAATTTAACATTTTTGGAAGTCCAATTGGAGTGTCAAAAGAAGTATTGCTAGTGTAGCTAATTGCAACAGGTTGGCCTTTTTTACCTTGTTTAGTTTTAATCAAAATCACTCCGTAAGGAGCACTTGATCCGTAAACAGCAGATGCCGCGGCATCCTTAATAACTGAAATACTTTCTACATCACTGGCATTAATAGAGTTAATATCTCCACCTTGAATTCCATCAATAACAATTAGAGGTGAACCAGAAGAACCTAATCCAGTAAATCCACGAATATTAATGGATTGTGTTGCACTAGGATCTCCACCGTTACTCACAATATTTAAACCACCTATTGCTCCTTGCAAACCTTGAGAGAGTCTAGTGATGGGTCTGTCTTTGAGTACCTTGGCATCAATTTGGGTTACTGATCCGGTCAAATTTGTTTTCTTTTGTGAACCATACCCTACAATCACTACTTCGTTCATCTGTTGAGCCTCAGAAATTAAAGTGATCTTAATATTTTTAGCATCTTTTATTTGAATTTCTTGATTGACAAAACCCATATAAGAAAAAATTAAAGTCTGTCCTTTTGTAGCATCAATTACGAAATTTCCATCAAAATCGGTAACTACTCCATCTTGAGATCCTTTCTTAATAACATTAACTCCTGGAAGGGGCAATCCTTGCTCGTCAAGTACTGTACCTGTTATTTTTTCAAAAGCAATGCTACTTTTATTCTCAATTTTTAGATGTGTTACACTTTTCGTCTCCGTAGTACGTAAAGAATATTTTTCTAAAAGTGAACCTTCGTCGCTAGTACCAGCATACGATGAACTGACGATCAGAGACCCCAGAACAATTTGAAGGAACACGATCTTTTTAGTATTAAAAATCGTTTTACTATTATTTTTTTTAACCATGGTTAGTTTGTTTGTTAGTTCATGACTATTTTAAAATAAGTTACTATCTGTTGACAGCAACTTTTCAGTAGGAGAACGTTGGATAAACGCTTTCTTTTTTTTTGCTGCTTTTTTAAAACTTTTTTTCCTTTTTCATATTTTATTGGTTTGGTTACTAATTAATCTCGGTAGTCTTAAATTTTAAAATGATAATAATTTCAAAAATAGAAGTCATTTTTTAAAAACTAGACCAAACCCAACCAGTTTTTACTAATAATTATATAATTAAAAAAAGATATAACTGCGATAAATGTATTTAAATTGATAAAAATCAGTATTAACTTTCGCAAACGATGTATTGAAATTAATTAGGATAGCGAAAAATTATAGTATTAATTAAAGATAGTTTGACTCTAGAAAAAAGTATTTGATATTCATCTTATTATGAAATAATGCATCATAAATTATTCTTTAAAGCAAAAATGAATACTCTAATCCGTAACGTTTAAAGCTAATCTCTTTCATCAAAAACGAAAAATTACTACAAAAAAAGCGTCTTTATTTTTGATTTTTATCGCAAATTATTCAATGATTATGTAGTACTAGAAATATAAAACACATTAGAGATCGTAGTAGTAGAATTACTGCATAAGTTGAAAATTTATAATACAAGAGATTCCTCTTAGTTAGTCGAGCGTTGCATTATTATTTTATATACATGAGTAATTTTTATTTCAACAAAAAACTTTATTTATTATGTTGATCCTTAGAAATATTGTAATTCTGAAATTTTAATTTATAATTATATAATAAATTAAATAAATAAACAATTGTTGTAAAGCACATAGGTTTTTTCTTATAATTTAATAACTAGTAGGTACTGATATGTTTTAAGGCTAAACTTTTATATTTTTGAGGAGGCCAAATTTGCATTATAATCTAAAACAAGATTTACAGACTGATTGACCATCATCACAATCAAAAAATTTACGCTAATGAAAAATATCAAAAAATATTTACTCCTATTCATGACTATCACGAGCACTATTTACTGTAATGCTCAGATAATTCCAGCTCCCGAGCATTTAGTATTAGTAGCGGGAACTTTTTCTTTTGATACCAAAGTCGGGCTGAGCACTAAAGGTTTAACTAAGACTGAGGGCGATAAGTTAGTCTCCTATTTAAGTAGTAAAATCCAATCTCAAACAGCTGTTGTTCTTTCTTCAAGAAAAGAAAGAACCAAAAATATTTATCTTGAACTGCTAACAAAACAGAACGCAAATTTGGGAGAAGAAGGCTATTTTTTAAGTATTTCATCGACAGAAATTAGTATTTCAGCCAATTCTCTCGCAGGTTTATTTTACGGTGGACAAACACTATTACAGTACATCGTGGCCAACAATATCCAAACGCCAATTCAACTTCCTAATGTAGATATTACTGATAAACCAAATATCGCATGGCGTGGAATGGTTATGGACGTAAGCAGACATTTTTATAATGTCAACACTATTAAAGAGTTGTTGGATTTAATGGCCTATTATAAATTAAATGTATTTCATTGGCATTTAGCTGATAACGAAGGTTGGCGATTAGAAATAAAAAAGTATCCAAAATTAACAGAAGTTGGTGCTTGGCGTACTGAAATTCCAGGCAGTATTTTCTATAAAAAAGATTCTACTTACACGCAAAAATTAGATGGCGAACCCTATCAATATGGTGGCTTCTATACGCAAGAACAAATAAAAGAAGTGGTGGCTTATGCAAAAGATCGAAATATTACAGTAGTACCAGAAATTGATATTCCAGGACATTCTGGTGCCGCTTTGACTGCTTATCCTGAGTTCTCTTGCGAAAAGCACCAACAAGAATCTCCTAATTCTACTTTATGGAATGGAGTCGTAAAACCAGAAAACATCAATTTAAATTATTGTGCGGGCCAAGAGTCAACTTTTAAATTTTTAGAGGACGTATTCACAGAAGTAATAGAATTATTTCCATCAAAATACATTCATATTGGTGGCGATGAGGTCGATAAATCATACTGGAAAAAATGCCCTAGATGCCAGCAGAAAATAAAAGAGCATGGCTTAAAAGACGAAGATGAACTGCAAAGTTATTTTATCAAACGGATGGCAAAATTTTTAGAAAAGAATGACCGCCAAATTATTGGTTGGGATGAGATTCTAGAAGGTGGAGCGCCTGCAAACGCAACAATTATGTCGTGGCGCGGTAAAAAAGGTGGAATTGAGGCGGCAAAATTAAAACAACAAGTAATCATGGCGCCAAATAATCCTTTATATTTTAATCGTGTACAAGAGGAACCAAAAAATGAGCCCTTTGGCGAAATATATAGCACTAATACTTTAGAAAAAGTATACAATTATCCGCTTATTCCTTCCGAACTTTCTGCCGACGAAGCAAAATACATCATCGGTGGGCAATTTGCCATCTGGACTGAATTTATTTCTTCGACCGAACATTTAGAATATATGTTACTGCCCAGAATGCCTGCATTTGCCGAAAATTTATGGTCTACTCCAAGAAATAAAAATTTTGATCGTTTTATCGAACGTTTAAATCAAGCTCACTACGACCACTGGAAAGCCAATGGAATCCGATTTCATCCTAAGTATTATAAAAAATCCGTTTACTAGAATTAAATAGCAAGTCTGTAAATGTAGTCGGGCCTTTTAAGAGATTTAATGCATAGAACAGCCAGTGCTCCAAAAGTGCTGGCTTTTCAGTTTTTAAGAAATTCTTTAGATTTAAAAAGATTTTGCTTTTTAACTGGAAATATCTCCAATAAATTAAAGTGATCTCTCTAAAATATTAGTTTGAATCCATATTGAATATTCCATAATTTTACAAACAGATTTTGTAAATTAGCCAATAATTTTACAATAAACTGAGATATTATGGATTTAAACTTCAATAAAAACGAAGATCACAATAAATTGTTGCTTTCTGACTTACGTCGAAAATTTAAAATAGTAAAATTGGGAGGTGGTGAAAAACGCATCCAAAAATTGCATAACGAGGGCAAAATGACAGCTCGTGAACGAATTGATTTTTTACTAGATGCAGATGCTAAAAGTATTGAAATTGGTGCTTTTGTTGGCGACGGAATGTATGCGGAACATGGCGGCTGTCCTTCTGGTGGTGTTGTAATTAAAATTGGATACATTCAAGGAAAACAATGTATTGTTGTGGCTAATGATGCCACCGTAAAAGCAGGTGCTTGGTTTCCTATTACAGGGAAAAAGAACCTACGTGCGCAGGAAATTGCTATGGAAAATAGGTTGCCAATTATTTACTTGGTAGATAGTGCAGGTGTTTATTTGCCTTTGCAAGATGAAATTTTTCCAGACAAAGAACATTTTGGACGCATTTTTAGAAATAATGCCTTAATGAGCAGTATGGGAATTACTCAAATTGCTGCAGTTATGGGAAGCTGCGTTGCTGGTGGTGCCTATTTACCAATTATGAGCGACGAATCATTAATTGTTGATAAAACAGGTAGTATTTTTTTAGCTGGAAGCTACTTGGTTAAAGCGGCTATTGGCGAATCAATCGACAATGAAACTTTGGGTGGAGCAGCGACACATTGTGAAATTTCAGGTGTTACCGACTACAAAGCCAAAGATGATGCTGATGCTTTAAATAAAATTAAAAATATTATATCTAAAATTGGCGATTACGATAAAGCAGGATACAACCGTGTGGCTTCTGAAAAACCACTTTTAAATCCGGAAGAAATGTACGGCGTTTTGCCTAAAGCTAGAAACGAACAATATGATATGATGGAAATTATCAAACGCTTAGTTGATAATTCTGAATTTGAAGCGTACAAAGAAGGCTACGGACAAACACTAATTACCGGTTATGCACGTATCGACGGTTGGGCAGTTGGAATTGTAGCAAATCAAAGAAAGGTAGTTAAAACGGCCAAAGGAGAAATGCAATTTGGTGGTGTAATTTATTCTGATAGTGCCGATAAAGCAACTCGTTTTATTGCCAATTGCAATCAAAAGAAAATTCCATTGGTATTTTTACAGGATGTAACCGGATTTATGGTTGGAAGTAAATCTGAACATGGCGGAATCATTAAAGATGGTGCTAAAATGGTCAATGCTGTTAGTAATTCTGTTGTACCCAAATTTACCGTAATTATAGGTAATTCTTATGGAGCAGGAAATTACGCTATGTGCGGAAAAGCATACGACCCTAGATTAATTTTTGCTTGGCCAAGTGCTGAACTTGCCGTTATGGGCGGAACACAAGCGGCCAAAGTACTGGCTCAAATTGAAGCCTCGTCGCTAAAAGCAAAAGGAGAAGTAGTCGATGAAGAAAAAGAAGCTGAATTGTTTGCGAAAATAAAAGCTAAATATGATGAACAAGTTTCTCCTTATTATGCTGCATCTAGACTTTGGACCGACGCAATTATCGACCCACTTGACACTCGTACTTGGATTTCTATGGGAATTGAGGCAGCCAACCATGCTCCTATTTTAAAACCTTTTAATATGGGCGTACTTCAGGTTTAAGTGTGAGTTAGTAAATTATTTATCTAATTATTTTTACATAAGAAAAAAAGACATATATATAAAAATCAAGAACTTAGTAGCAGCTAATTGAAAGTCAATTGTCATGGAAAATGCAGAAAGAATGAATAAAGGGACGAATGCGCACACTTATTTGACTTTCGATTTATTTCAGATAGCTTTTGGAGTATTTTGTTTTTGAAAGGAATCTCGCTTGTAACTAATGCATATTATTTACAAGATTTACTTTCGCCAATTGATCATCATGGACGAGGAATGTTTTTAATGCATATATTGCTCAAGCACATATGATTGGCGGAATTATGATTGCTTTTGGTTTTCTAACTCGCTGAACAACTGCTGCTCAATTACCTACTATATTAGGTCCTGTGTTTGTAAATGTATTAGGAAATAGAACTTCAGAAAATTTGATTGTATCACTAATAGTTTTATTTGTTTGTGTTTTTTTCTTCTTTTACGTTAGCAGCAAAAATGCTGCTGATTACTATTTCAAAATGGAACAATAATTAAAATAGCAATAAAAATTAAAAGAGACTTAAGGTCTCTTTTTTTATTAGCGATAATATGACATATATCATTTTAAAATTCCTTAAATCAAATTATTTTTGTTAGTCTAAATTTCAAGTAGTTATGAAAAACTCTCTCATTCAAAAATACAATGTTCCTGGTCCACGATACACAAGTTATCCAACAGTTCCTTATTGGAATGAATTAGATTTTAGCTATGACAAATGGATTGAGACCTTAAAAAAATCATTTATAGAGAGCAATTCAAAAGACGGAATCAGTTTATATATACATCTTCCTTTCTGTGAAAGCATGTGTACTTTTTGCGGTTGTAACAAACGCATTACCAAAAATCATGAAGTGGAAGATCCCTATATCACGGCAGTGTTAAAAGAATGGGATTTGTATTGTGCTGTTTTAGAGGAAAAACCTATTATCAAAGAAATACATTTAGGTGGAGGAACACCTACTTTTTTTTCGCCAACTAATTTAGAAAATTTGTTGAATGGAATTTTTCTAAAAGCCGAAAAAGCACCCAATTACGAGTTTAGTTTTGAAGGTCACCCTAACAACACCACCTATGATCATTTAAAAACATTGTACGACTTAGGCTTTAGACGTGTTAGTTTTGGCGTGCAAGATTACTCGCACAAAGTACAAAAAGCAATCAACCGAATTCAGCCCTTTCATAATGTAGCTAAAGTTACCCTTTGGGCCAAAGAAATTGGGTATACATCCATCAGTCATGATTTGATTTTTGGTTTACCTTTTCAGGAATTAACGGATATTATTGATACAATCGAAAAAACAAAATCACTGCAGCCTGACCGATTGGCTTTTTATAGTTACGCGCATGTGCCTTGGATTAAAGGAAACGGCCAACGCGGCTTTAGTGATGAGAATGTTCCTAAAGACGATGAAAAACGAAAATTATACGAAACAGGTAAAGAGTTATTAGCCGATTTTGGATACGATGAAATCGGAATGGATCACTTTGCCTTGGCTTCGGATACTTTACATCAAGCAGCTAGAAACAAAGAAATGCACCGAAATTTTATGGGCTACAGCTCTTCTAAAACACAAGTAATGATTGGTTTAGGTGTTTCTTCCATTAGCGATTCTTGGTACAGTTTTGGTCAAAATGTAAAAACCATTGATGAATATTATAAAGTATTAGAAAGCGATTCAATTCCTATAATTAAGGGACATATTTTGAATGAAGAAGATCTAATTATTCGCAAGCACATTCTTAATTTAATGTGCAATTTAGAAACTTCTTGGGAAGGTACTGCTGAAAAAGTAACTGAAATACCAGAAATTATAGCACAATTAAAAGAAATGGAAGCCGACGGTTTAATTGAGATTGGTACTGAATCAATTGTAGTCAAAGAAGCTGGAAAAGCATTTGTGCGTAACGTATGTATGGCTTTTGATTTACATCTGAAAAGGAAAATGCCAGATACACAATTGTTTTCAATGACCATTTAAAAAAAGAAAAGCGACTAAGATAAGTGAAGTATTCATTTATCTTAGTCGCTTTTTAATTAGTATATTTTTTAAAACAGCGCGTTTTATTATTTACAGTTAGGAGTTTCTTGTAGAAATAAACTCATGTTTGAAGGCGATACATACGGAATTCCTAATCCTAATCCACGCAGTATAAATAAGATTCCGATCACTACTCCGATGTACGGAATTGCTTTTTGTATTTTATTTCGAAAAGAAATAGATATAAATTCTTTAATGTAAACCACGGATGTCATTAGCGGTATCGTTCCTAAACCAAACAAAATCATATACAAAGTTCCATAAGCGACGCTCTGCATAGCCATTGCGCCAAATAGAGCTACGTAAACCATGCCGCAAGGTAAAAATCCATTAAGCAATCCGATGGTAAATAACGAACGGTAGCTTTTATTTCTAAATTGACTACCTAATCGAGCTTTAATCTTAGAAATAAAACGATAAACAGGTTTTGAAAAATTGTACTTTGCCAAAGATCTTTCGGGAACTAAAATCACTACAATGATCGCGATTCCTATAAAAATAGATAGTTTTTGCTGAATTCCGGCGACAAATAGTCCCTTACCTACTAATCCAAAAACTAATCCAATTAGAGCATAAGCTGAAAGCCTGCCAATATGATAAGTTACAATTTGTAAGGCTTTTTTACTCTTATTTTGATGATCAACTGGCAACATCATAGCGATGGGACCACACATACCTATACAATGAAAACTGCTTATCAGACCAAATATAAGTGCCGAATATAACATTGCATTTGTTTTTTAAAATACTGTATAGCTTCTTTAGTGAACGTAAATCTCTTCTTTTGTCAAGTATTTTTTACCTTCATACTCCCACTCCATGTTTACTTTCCAAACACCTTGAATTAGTTTTTGATCCGTAATTAACATAGTTGAGTTCTCTAATTTAATATCTGAGACAAAATCTAGTTTTTTATTGGATGCTCGATATAATGTAACAGTTCCTTTAATATGTTTCTCACTAAAGCTTTCAGGAAAACTAACTTTTACTCCAGCATCAGTCAAATTAATTTCTGGTCTTGTTTTCAAATCGTGAGCATTTTGCACTCGCTTCATTTCATCACTAAATCCCATATCATGTACATAATAATCTTCCACTACTAAATCATTGTCATACTTCGAATCTGATTGTACTTTTAATACAAAATACAAAATGAATGATATAAACAAAACAAAAGCAATCACGATTCCTGTTCCCCAATTAATTTTCATAGCTGTATATTTATTTTTTAATCTTGGTAAATGTAAACCTATCGCAGTCAATAATATAATTTTAAAAACCGTTTTGTAAAGTAACGATTACAAAACCAATTCTTTAATTAAAACTTCGGGGTCCTAAAAAGTTTGTAGTCGTAGTTTCAATTAATTGATCTCCATTGTAAACACCAATTTTTACTGTTGTTTTGTCACTTTCCAGTAAAGCCTGATTTATTTCAATAAACAAAGTTCCTTGTGACATTCCTTCTTTCTTAACAAAAAAATGTGTGTTTCCGACATTCTGAATTGTTCCTTTCTGATCAATTAGTTCAAAATGGATGTCGGTATAATTTTTCATTGTTTTGTTTATAATTTTATAAGTATAAATGTTACTAATATTTTCGCCTTTATGTTCAAACAACTGCCCTGGTAAACGCAGAACAAGAGCTTCCACATCATTTCTTAAAAATAAAGTTCCCACTAAAATTCCCATCAAAATTACCAACATCGCGGTATACCCCTTCATACGTGCAGTGAACTGAAAAGGCTCTTTTTTAACAATTTCATCTTCGGTCGCATATCGAATTAAGCCTTTTGGCAATCCAATACCTTCCATTATAACGTCACATTCGTCTATGCAAGCAGTACAATTGGTACATTCTAATTGTACCCCATCACGAATGTCAATTCCCATTGGGCAAACATGTACGCATTGTTTACAGTCAATACAATCTCCTTTCCCCGAGGCATCTCTATCTTCCTGTTTATTGTATCGCGCACGTCCGACCTCTTTCTCCCCACGTACAAAATCGTACGCTACATTGATTGATTTATTATCTAATAATACACCTTGCATACGGCCGTAAGGACAAGCAATAATACATACTTGCTCTCTAAACCAAACAAAAATGAAATAGAAAACTCCAGTAAAAATAAGAAGTGCGACAAAATTGCTCCATTGGTCTACTGGACCTTGCTCAATCATTAAGAACAATTGATCACTACCCACTAAGTAAGCTAAGAACACATTTGCGATTACAAAAGAAATCAGAAAAAAGATAAACCACTTAAAGACTCTTTTCTTAATTTTTTCAGCGTTCCATTGTTGCTTTGCCAAACGTTTTTGCGCACCATGATCACCGTCTATCCAATATTCAACGCGTCGAAAAACAAGTTCTAGAAAAATGGTTTGAGGACAAATCCAACCACAGAATATACGGCCAAAAACAACTGTAAAAAGTATGACAAAAACAACACCGACCAGCATTGACAATACGAAGAGATAGAAATCTTGTGGCCAAAATGGAAAACCGAAAATATTAAAACGGCGCTCCATAATATTGAACAACATAAACTGATTGCCATTTACTTTTATAAATGGACAAATAATGAATATTGATAATAAGACATAACTAACCCATTTCCTATAATCGTAATATTTTCCCGATGGCTTTTTAGGAAAAATATACTTTCTCTTTCCCTCACTATCTAAAGTTCCAATGGTATCTCTAAACGCTTCGTCTGGCAAATTTGACATGGTATTAATTGTTTAACTGTTGCGCTTTTAAGCTACAACAGTTGTTGAATCATCAAAATTTCATTAGTGTTATTCTACCCAAACTTCTCCTTCTGGAGCCTTTGGATTTTCAGGATTGCTCCCTTTTAATGCTAAAATATAACTAGATACCTTTTGTATTTCTTTTGGTTTTAAAGTAGCTTTCCAAGCAATCATACCTTTACCATCACGTCCTCCGTTGGCAATAGTATGAAAGATTTCTTTTATTCCACCACCTAAAATCCAATGATCATCTGCAAGGTTTGGTCCAATTTGTCCACCTCCATCTGCTCTGTGACAAGCAGCACAATTGGCAGCAAAAAGAGCTTTACCAGCATCTATATCTGCAGGATCTGTAAGTGCTACAACTGTTTTTTCATCCATTAAATCTGGAGCAGTTTTCATATATTCTGCTACGTCAATTTTAGCTTGTGCTAATTCTATTCGCAATTCGTCTTCTTGATTATCAGCTCCTAAAAGCTCATATTGAATCATATATATGAAAGCAAAAATAACAGAAGCAATAAACAAATACGTCCACCAAGGTGGCAAGTTATTGTCTAACTCTTTAATTCCGTCGTAATCATGATGCATTAATAAACTAGCTTCATTTTCCATCGGCTCCGTTTTAGTTAAACGACGCATCAAGTTTTTATACCATTCCTTTTCGGTAAATGGAATACTATCATCGATTTCTAACTGCGCTTTTTGCTCCTCGCTAAGTAAAGAATAGGTAATTTGACTAATAGCTTTAACCGTAATTTCGATCGCAATTAATAAAAATAAGAATACTAATAAAAATAAACTTACCATCGGATATCTAATAAAAGCTGGCTGACTGCCTGAATCTATAAAATATTCCAATGCGCCAAAAACGACAAATAAAATGAGCGGTACTCTAACGTATACTGGGAATAATTTTTTCATTTTGAATTGTTTTTAATTATACAATTGGATTGTCGTTTAACGGAATTTGGCTCATCTCCTCAATTTTTTCTTTCTTATAAGAGAAAACCCAAATACCAAGGCAAACAAAAAATATAAAGAAGATTAATAGTGAGAGAATCGGGAATATCTCTATTCCCGCAATTGTGTCCATGTTGTGCTTTACTTGTTCAAACATAATGTATTATTTTACGTTGTCTTTCACTTTAATATCAGTTCCCAATCGTTGCATGTAAGCAATCAACGCTACAATTTCTCTTTCGTTCATAGGAACGAATTTTTCTCCACGTGCAGCTGCTTTCTTCTTACTGTCTTCGTAACTAGCCACGTAATCGGGATCATTTTCTAAATTTTTCTCGATTGCAATTGCTTGCGCTCTTAAATTAATAAGACCATTTTCAACTTCTTCTGGAGTGTATGGTACTCCAAGCGTAACCATAGCTCTCATTTTTCTTTGAGTTAAAGAAATATCCATTGGCTTGTTGTCAAACAACCATTTGTATCCTGGCATAATAGATCCAGCTGAAATACTTTGCGGATTCCAGAAGTGATTAAAGTGCCAGTTGTCGTTGTATTTTCCACCAACTCGCAGTAAATCTGGACCTGTACGTTTTGATCCCCATAAAAATGGATGGTCGTATACAAACTCTCCCGCTTTTGCTTGTGGTCCATAACGCTCAACTTCACTACGGAAAGGTCTAACTGATTGTGAGTGACAACCCACGCAACCTTCACGAATGTACAAATCTCGACCCTCTAATTCCAATGGAGAATATGGTTTTACACTCGCAATGGTTGGAATATTAGATTTAACCATAATCGTTGGTACGATTTGTATCACTCCTCCAATTAAAATAGCAATAGTTGCTAATATTGTTAATTGGATTGGTTTTCTTTCTAACCACGAATGGTATTTTTCACCTTTTAATCTATTACTACTAATTCTTTCTAAAGCTGGTGCTTCTGCCAATTCGTCTTCAACACGACTTCCTGCACGAACAGTTTGAATCACGTTATATACTAATACAAGCATACCGATTAAGTAAAATACTCCACCAATAGCACGCATCCAATACATTGGCATAATTTGCGTAACTGTTTCTAAGAAGTTTCCGTAGGTCAAAGTACCGTCTGGATTAAATTGTTTCCACATAGAAGCTTGTAAAAAACCTGCTACGTACATTGGAATTGTATACAATATAATTCCTAAAGTACCAATCCAAAAGTGGAAATTAGCCAATTTGATAGAGTGCAATGCTGTTTTAGTTAGTCGTGGAATCAACCAGTAGATCATACCGAAAGTCAAGAAACCATTCCAAGCTAAGGCACCAACGTGAACGTGTGCAATAATCCAGTCTGTGTAGTGCGCAATAGCATTTACATTTTTAAAGGATAACATTGGTCCTTCAAAAGTAGCCATACCGTAACCAGTAATTGCTACTACATAAAATTTTAAAACAGGATCTACACGAACTTTATCCCAAGCACCTCTTAATGTCAATAATCCGTTGATCATACCTCCCCACGAAGGAGCTAAAAGCATAATTGAAAAAGCAACTCCTAAATTTTGCGCCCAGTTTGGCAAAGCAGAATACAACAAATGGTGTGGTCCTGCCCAGATATAAATAAAAATTAAAGACCAAAAGTGAATAATTGATAATCGATAAGAGTACACAGGTCGATTGGCAGCTTTAGGAACATAATAGTACATTAATCCTAAAAACGGAGTCGTTAAGAAAAACGCAACGGCATTATGTCCATACCACCATTGCACCAATGCATCTTGTACACCTGCGTAAATCGAATAACTTTTCATTGCCGAAACAGGCAATTCAAGATTATTAAAGATATGTAAAACAGCAACAGTTACAAAAGTTGCAAGGTAAAACCAAATTGCTACATACAAGTGACGCTCTCTACGACGCATCATTGTACCAATCATATTGATACCCATTACTACCCAAATAACAGTAATTGCGATATCGATAGGCCACTCTAGTTCTGCGTATTCTTTACTAGAACTGTGTCCTAATGGTAAACTAATTGCAGCAGCAACAATAATTAACTGCCATCCCCAGAAATGTAATTTACTTAAAAAGTCACTGTACATTCTGGCTTTTAGTAAACGCTGCATAGAATAGTACATTCCGGCAAAAAAGGCGTTTCCTACAAAGGCAAATATTATTGCATTGGTGTGTAACGGTCTTAACCTACCATAACTTAACCACGCTATACCATCGGTAAGATTTGGGAAAAGGTATAAAAAAGCGAGTGTAAGACCAACTAACATTCCCACTACACCAAACACTATTGTGGCGTAGAGGAAGTTTTTTACAATTTTGTTGTCGTAATAAAATTGTTGCATTTCCATAATTAGATTTGTTTTTCTTCTGTTGTTTGTATTTTATTTTTTGGGTTGGGTTTTAGTTCATCGTCAAAAAGCATTCTGACAGAAGGTGTGTAATCATCATCGTATTGCCCAGATCGCACTGCAACTATAAAGGCTATAAAGAAGCCAATTGCAATAATAATACTGACAATAATTAATAAATAAATAACGCTCATGACTTAGTGAATTGAGTGAACAAAGTTACTTTTTGGAATTCTTTTAAAATATGACAATTATCATAATGACCTATTCCGATAAAAGTAGAAAATATAATTGACTGAACAAATTTTACTTATTTTAAATTGACTTTAGCGTAGTAATTACTCATTAAAGTAACAAAGGAAACTATAGTCACCGTACTTAGAGGCATAATAATGGCTGCAACCAGAGGCAAGAGATTACCCGTGACGGCAAATGAAAGACCAACAACATTATATAAAAGTGAAATCACGAAACTCATCTTTATAATTTTTGTTGCATTATGAGAAAGGTTTAAGTAGTTGTTGAGATTCTTAAACTGACCAGCATCTAAAATGGCATCACAAGCTGGCGAAAAGACATTCACATTCTCAGAAATCGAAATTCCCACATTGCTTTGCGCCAAAGCTCCAGCATCATTTAAACCATCGCCGACCATCATTACGTTCTTACCATTTTCTTGAAGTGATTTAATAAAATCTAATTTTTGTTCAGGTTTCTGGTTAAAAATCAATTGCGTTCCTTTAGGCAAAAGTTGCTCTAATGTTTCCGTTTCGCCTGAATTATCTCCTGATAAAACTTTAAGTTCGTACTTCTCACTTAATGTAGTAAATAACTCAGATAATCCATCTCGATATTGATTGTTAAAAATATACTTACCATAATAGGTATTGTTTATCTGAATATGTAAGGTAGTTTGAAACGAGTTGTTTTCTGTAATACTGTGAACAAATTCAGCAGAACCCAACTTAAATGTAAATTCTTCAGTTGAAGCTAAAATTCCTTTTCCAGTTATTTCTTCAAAAGAAACCAGTTTTATTCGATTCACTTCTGGCAAATAATCATATAACATTCGACTTATCGGATGGTTTGATGCTTGTACAACATTCTTAATTAACTCGATTTGATCGTTTGAAAGCGCAGTTCCTTCGTACGTAATACTCGATTTTTTATTTGTCGTAATCGTTCCTGTTTTGTCAAAAACTATAGTATCTACTTTTGCTAATTGCTCGATAACCAAGGCGTTCTTTAAATAAAATTGTCTTTTCCCCAGAATTCTAAGAATATTTCCAAAGGTAAATGGAGCTGTCAGCGCAAGCGCACAAGGACAAGCCACGATTAAAACAGCAGTAAAAACATTAAAAGCGGTATTGGCATCAATAAATATCCAATATCCAAAACTGACAAAAGCGATAATTAATAATATTGGCGTAAAATAACGACTAATTTGATCCGTCAATGTTTTATGTTTGCGCTCGACATCTTTCTGAAAAATTGCATTTCCCCACAATTGTGTTAAGTAACTTTGTGACACAGAATGCAATACTTCCATTTCGACTGCTTTTCCAATTTGTTTTCCTCCAGCAAAAACTTTATCCCCTGATTTTTTTGTAATAGGAACTGCTTCACCTGTCACAAAACTATAATCAACTGCGGCGCTTTCACTAATTAAAATACCATCTACCGGAATTAGCTCTTGATTTCGAATTAACAAACGATCGCCTTTTACGATATCATATATAGGTATACTTTCTTCTTTTTGATTTTCCGACACTTTGGTAACAGCAATTGGAAAATAAGATTTAAAGTCTCTTTCGAAACTTAAGAAGCTGTAGGTTTTAATTTGAAACATTTTTCCGAGTAGCATAAAAAACACTAAGCCTGTTAAACTATCAAAAAAACCAGAGCCGTAACCCATAACAAAATCAAAAGTACTGCGCACAAACATTACAATGATTCCTAAAGCAATAGGAATATCAATATTCAGCATTCTTGATCTAATGCTTTTGTATGCCGATACGTAATAGCCACTCGCCGAATATAAAAAACTAGGCAAACTCAAGCTAAAAATTAATACTCTAAAAAAAGGTTTATAATTGTCTAGCCAAAATTCTTTAACTTCAAAGTATTCTGGAAATGACAAAAGCATAATATTTCCAAAACAGAAAAAAGCAACACCTAATTTATAGATCAAAACGCGATCTACATCCTTAGCTCCTGTTTCGTAATTATCTAAACTTATGTAAGGTTCATAGCCAATTGCACCCAAAAGATATACAATTTCCTTTAGTTTTAGATTGGTTGAGTTGAATGTAATTCGAACTGTTTTCTTTGGGAAATTAACTTGAGAAGAAGTAATTCCTGGTTGCAACCGATTCAGGTTCTCTAAAATCCAAATACAAGAACTACAATGAATGTGCGGGATATTTAATGATACAATTGCAATGTTTTCTTCTTGAAATTCAAGTAATTTTGAAACAATCGTTTCATTATCCAAAAAGTCATACTTACCTTGAATATCCAGCGGAGTTGCTCCTGGCGCATTCTCAAAATCATAGTAAGAGCCTAAATCGTTTACGCTAAAAATTTCGTACACTGTTTTACAACCGTTGCAACAAAAACTCTTGTCATCAAAAACAATAAGATCATTTTTTGGAATTATTAATCCACAATGAAAACAATTCAGACTATTCATAAATTGAAATACTTTTTACGCTACAAATTTCGAAATTTGGCTTTAAACTTTACATGATATTTGTCACAAAGCTCCGAATTTAAAACTGATATAATAAATATAGAGTACACAATTTTAGTTAAAAACATTTAACTCAATTTAAAGTGATTATATTATTCTTTCATCTTTATTATCCGTAAATTTGCAGCTAATTTTTCCACCAACAAATGAATAAATGTGATCAATGTATTGTTAGACAATTAACCTCTTTAAAGGCTTTGACCAAAGAAGAAGTTATTCAGTTAGCCAATAGTAAAAAAACATTGACGATAAAAAAAGGAGAAGCGCTTTTTGAGGAAGGCGAAGTAACCAATGGTGTCTTTTGTGTGAAAAATGGTGTTGGAAAATTATCTAAATTAAGCGCAAATGGAAAAGACCAAATTGTAAAATTGGTTAAATCTGGCGAATTGCTCGGACAACGCTCTATGATTAGTAACGAGCCCGCTAATTTGAGTGCCAAGGCAATCTCTGACATGGAAGTGTGTTACATTCCGAAAAAAGAAATGTTAGGATTTTTTAATACTAACAATCAATTTTCTATGAGTTTGATGCAAACTATTTGCGAAGACTTAAAAGAATCAGAAAACGATAAAGTTGCCATGGCGCAAAAAACGGTTAAAGAACGTTTGGCTCAAACTCTATTATATTTACAAGATAACTTTGGCTTGGAAACCGACCAGTCGCTAAGCATTCAGCTTTCACGCGATGAGTTAGCAAGCATTATTGGTACGGCAACTGAAAGTTGTATTCGTTTGTTGTCTGATTTTAAAAAGCAAGGATTAATTGAAATTGCTGGTAAAAAAATAATCATCAAAAATAGCCGTGAACTTCAAAAAATGGCAGAATAATTTTAAACTTATATATTCGTAAAAAACGCAGCATCTCAATTGATACTGCGTTTTTTTATAATTAAAATTTTGATTTATTTTTGAGTCAAATAATTCAAAACATTGGTATTAATTCTTTCTTCGATATTAGCAATATCTGCTTTTACGAATTTTTCGCCTAATATTTTTTCGTATAATTCAATGTACCGTTCAGAAACGGTTTCAATGTAAGCATCGGTCATGTCCGGAATTACTTGACCTTCTTTCCCTTGAAAACCATTTTCAATTAACCAACGACGCACAAATTCTTTGGAAAGTTGCTTTTGTTCTTCGTTGTTGTTTTGTCTTTCTTGATATCCTTCAGAATAAAAATAACGAGACGAATCGGGTGTATGAATTTCATCAATTAAAACAATTACACCTTCTTTTGTCTTTCCAAACTCATATTTAGTATCTACTAAAATTAAACCCCGACTAGCGGCAATTTCTGTTCCTCTTTGAAATAGTGCTCTTGTATATTTTTCTAAAATCACATAATCTTCTTCAGAAACAATTCCGGTAGATAAAATTGCTTCGCGCGAAATATCAGCATCATGTTCACCATTGTCAGCCTTTGTTGTTGGCGTAATAATAGCATCTGGAAATTTGTCATTTTCTTTTAATCCTTCTGGCATTGCGACACCACAAATAGTTCTTTTCCCTTCAGCATACTCACGCGCAGCATGACCCGAAAGATACCCTCTAATCACCATTTCGACTTTAAAAGGAGTACACAAATGACCAACAGCTACACTTGGATCTGGAGTAGCAATTAACCAATTCGGAACAATATCCTGCGTTAATTCCATGAATTTAGTTGCAATTTGATTCAAAATTTGACCTTTATATGGAATTCCTTTTGGCAAAACAACATCAAAAGCAGATAGTCTGTCGGTTGCGACCATAACCAGCAGTTCGTCATTAATATTATAAACTTCTCTAACTTTTCCTCGGTAAACCGATTTTTGATTTGGAAAATTAAAATCAGTAGTGGTGATTGTATTACTCATTAGTATCGTTGTGTTTGTTTTTTGTATGCAAATTTAAAACTATTTCGTAGAGTTACATCATGAAAAATACAGTTGCGATTAATAAAAGTGATAAATTTTTGATTTAAAAAAAAATTAAAATAAAAAACCTCAAAATTATACGTTTTGAGGTTTTAAAAATTTATATATCTTATAGTTTTCTAAAAAATTATTGATCATTAATTGGCAATCGTTTCAGAAACTGCTACCAAATTTTTAAAAAGATACTGCGCCACACCGTCGTCTGCATTTGTACCGATTATGGTTAACTGTGGTAAAACATCTTTAAAACTTTGAGGAGCATTTCCCATAATAAGTCCTACCCCGGTTGAAGACAACATCTGTAAATCATTAAAACCATCTCCAAATGCCATAGCTTCCTGCATTGTAAACCCTTCTTTCTCAAGAACTCTTTCAATTGCAAATCGCTTGTCAACCGACTTATCCATAAACTCTAAACAAGTTGGCAAACTGAAAGCATGATGCAATGAATCGGCGCCTTTAGCTATAATAGTGTCTTTTAAATGAATTAACTTTTCATGGTTTTCATGCGAAAAGAAAATTTTAATTGCGGTAAAATCATCTAATTGTTTGTAGTCAACTAATTCAGGGAGATACTTTAATTCCGTCTGAAAACTGTTTATCTTTTCGTTAACTCTATTGGTCTGCCAGCTATTTTCTTTGAAAAGAACAACAGTAATCTCTGGATCAATATCTACATCTAAAGCTGCTTTTACCACATCACTTTCTAAATTAAAAGAATACAGTTCGTCTCGATTTGGAGCATGAATTCGAGCTCCGTTAGAACTAACCAAGTAAATAGGAATATTTAAAGTATCCAGAATTGCCATAGCATCCATATGATGGCGACCCGTGGCAACAATAATTAAATAGCCTTTGTCGTGTAATTCTTTGAAATTTTTTTTGGTGTAATCAGAAATTTTATGTTCTTGATTTAGTAAGGTCCCGTCTAAATCACTTATTATTACTTTTATCTTGCTAAAATCGGTAGTCATAAATTTATATCAAATTGAATGGCAAAATTACAAAATTGCTTTTCCATTAACAAAGAATAACTGTTTTTCAATCTTAAAAAAGCAAAGTTTTACTATTTGATTAACAAAACTTTACACAGTATCAATACAGAAAACATTCGTTATAAAAGCTCCAGTTGGAATCTTTTACAACGAATGTTATTTTGATCTTAAGGTTAATTATTAGTCGTTATTTTCAATTTGTTTGTAAGCATCTATTACCTTTTTTACCAAACGGTGGCGAACAATGTCTTTATCATCCAAGTAAATTAATCCAATTCCTTCTACATCTTTAAGAACCAGTAAAGCTTCTTTTAGTCCAGAAATTGTTCGACGCGGCAAATCGACTTGACCTGGATCTCCAGTAATCATGAACTTGGCATTTTTGCCCATACGTGTCAAGAACATTTTCATTTGCGAATGAGTTGTATTCTGCGCTTCATCCAAAATTACAAAGGCATTGTCTAACGTTCGACCACGCATAAATGCTAATGGAGCGATTTGAATAACACCTTTTAAAATATAATCTTCCAATTTTTCATTGGGCAACATATCTCGCAAAGCATCATAAAGTGGTTGCATGTACGGATCTAATTTTTCTTTCATATCACCTGGTAAAAATCCAAGATTTTCTCCTGCTTCTACCGCTGGGCGAGTTAAAATGATACGTTTTACTTGTTTTTCTTTTAAGGCTTTTACCGCCATGGCAACTCCAGTATACGTTTTACCAGTTCCTGCTGGTCCCACAGCAAATACCATATCGTTAGTATTAATGGTATCTACTAACAATTGCTGGTTGGGCGTCATCGCTTTAATCAGCTTACCTCCTACACCATGTACCAATACTTTGTCGTGGTCAAATGCTTTTTTATCTTCCCGACCATCGCTCATAATTACGCGTTCAATTACGTTGTCGTCAATGGTGTTGTATCGGGTAAAATGTAACATCAATCGTTGAAATCGTTTTTCGAATTCGTCTAAAACATCCTTTTCGCCAAAAGCTTTCAAAGTTGTACCTCTTGCTACAATCTTCAGCTTTGGATAGTACTTTTTTATAATTTCAAGATGAGAGTCTTGAGCGCCCCAGAATTCTTTTGGAGCGATGTCTATGAGCTCGATTATTCTTTCGTTCAAATGAGGTAGTTTTAAATTAAAATAAAATCTTTTTAAAAATTAGCGTGCTGTCGGGTATCTTTACTCCAAATATGGAATTTGTTTTTCGATTAATGCATTTTTGCAAACCTATTTATTAGCTTTGCATTTCTCAAATTTAATAAAAATTCGATTTAAATACTACCAATAGTTATAAACAAAATGATGTCAATAATTACGCTCACTACCGATTATGGCTTAAAAGACCACTTTGTTGGCGCATTAAAAGGGAAGATTATTTCCGAGCTTAATGAGGCCAAAATTATCGACATTTCCCACGACATCGATCCCTTCAATGCCATGGAAACTTGTTATATAATTGGTGCTTCTTACCTGAGCTTTCCCAAAGGAACCGTTCATTTAATTGGTGTCGACATCGAAAAAAACAAAGAAAATCAGCACATTGCTATGCAATGGAACGATCACTTTTTTATCTGCGCCGATAATGGTATCTTGAGTATGCTCACGCAAAAAATTACGCCGCAAAAAATTGTAACTATTAACATTCACGATCGTTTTCCGGTTGATTTTACCGATTTGGATATTTTCGTAAAAGTAGCTTGCCACTTAGCAAAGGGTGGTTCACTTAATGTTATTGGCAAAGACATTCAAAATATTAAAGAAATTACCGAATTGCAATCGGTAGTGGGCAATGATGGCAACAGCTTAAAAGGATGTGTCATTTATATTGATCATTTAGGAAACGTAGTCACCAATATTTCTAAAAAGCAATTTATCGAAGTGGCTAAAGGACGTAGTTATGAAATTGTGATGAAACCAAGAAGCATTAAGACAATATTACCCAATTATTCGGCAATTGCTTCGTCAAATAAATATCCAATAAAAACTTATGAAGGCGAAAAACTAGCCATTTTTAATGAAGCAGGCTTTCTCGAAATCGCTATTTTTAGAAGTAATCCTGCCACTGTTGGATCGGCAAATAGTTTGTTAGGACTTAATTACAGAGACCCAATTATAATTCAGTTTTCGAATTAATTTTCATTAAAATAAAATACATTTGCAACCCAATTGAATACAAATAATTATGCTGGTACGTATTGTAAAAATGAGTTTTGAAGAAGAAAAAATACCTGATTTTCTTGCAAATTTCGAATCAGTTAAAGAAAAAATTAGAAACGCACCTGGCAACTGTTTTTTAGAATTGTACCAAGACAAAAACAACAAAAATATCTTTTTTACATACAGCTATTGGGAAACTGAAGCTGACTTAGAAAACTACAGACAGTCTGAACTTTTTAAATCAGTTTGGAGCTTTACCAAAAAACTATTCAACGAGAAGCCCGAAGCGTGGAGTGTCGATAAATTAGTTAGTTTAACATAGTTTTGATTTTCTAAATTCAAAACAAATCAACGATTAAAAAATAATAAATGAAATCAATCATTTTAAGAGAGATAAAATCTTTTTTCGGCTCGCCCATTGGGTATTTAGTTATAGGCTTGTTTTTAATAAGCAACGGATTATTTTTATGGGTTTTTGAAGGAGACTATAACATTTTAAATTCTGGATTTGCCGATATGAATCCGTTTTTCTCCTTAGCACCTTGGATTTTAATTTTTCTAATTCCTGCCGTTACGATGCGCAGTTTTTCGGATGAAAAAAAACAAGGTACTATTGAACTTTTATTGACAAAACCTTTGTCTATTTGGCAAATTGTAAATGGTAAATTTTTAGGTTCATTTTTATTAATTGTAATCGCGATTATTCCAACGCTTATATATGTGAAAGTAATTTCAGATCTAGGAATGCCCGAAGGAAATATTGATATGGGAAGTACAATTGGTTCTTATTTCGGGCTTTTGTTTTTGATCGCAGCTTATTCTTCCATCGGAATATTCACCTCTACTTTATCTGAAAATCAAATCGTAGCTTTTATTATTTCGGTATTTCTGTGCTTCTTTCTCTTTTTTGGATTTGATGGATTAGCAAGCGTTATCTCTGGTTTGTCACAACCTATTGCAGCTATCGGAATGCAAGATCATTATAAGAGCATGAGCCGAGGTGTGATTGATTCTCGTGATGTAATTTATTTTGCAAGCATTGCCATATTGTTTCTTTCGTTGACCGTTTTTCAATTAAAATCATTTAAAAAGTAATGAGAGCTTCTTCCAAAAAAAATATCGAATCATTACTTATTGTGATTGCAATTTTAATCGCACTAAATTTTGCTGGTTCTTATGTTTTTCATCGTTTTGATTTAACAAAAGACAAGCGCTATACTTTATCAGAAACTTCATTAAAAATTGTCGACCAAGTTAGAAATCCGCTTTCGATAAAAATATACATGCAAGGTGATCTACCACCAGAATTCCGTCGATTACAACTGGAAACCAAACAACTACTAGAAGAATTTCAAGCGTACAATCGTAGTATTGTGTTTGAATTTGTAGATCCTTTAGAAAACGAAAAAGAAAGTCAAGATTTAATTAAAGAACTGTATCGCAAAGGTTTAACTCCTGTAAACATTACAGTAGATGATAAAGGTAAACAGTCGCAAGCCATGGTTTTTCCGTGGGCAATTGCGGTTTACAATGGCAAAGAGGTAAATATTCCTTTACTTAAAAATATGATGGGCGCTTCAACTACACAAAAAGTAATTGGTTCCGTTCAACATTTAGAATATTCTATTGCTGATGCGATTTATAAACTTAGTACCGAAAAACAGAAAAAAGTAGCCATCATCAAGGGAAACGGTGAACTTCGAGAAATTTATATGGCAAAGTTTTTAATGCAAATTCGTGAAAGCTATCACATTGGTCCTTTTACATTAGATTCAGTTGCTAAAGACCCAAATGGAACTTTAAAAGCGCTAAAGGACTACGATTTAGCGATTATTGCTAAACCAACAGAAGCTTTTAGCGACGAAGAGAAGCAAGTTGTAGATCAGTTTATCATGAGTGGCGGAAAAACACTTTGGCTTATTGACCAAGTAACTGCCGAAATGGATAGCTTGTACAATAATTCGGGGGCGACATTGGCTTTTCCTAAAGACTTAAATTTGAACGACATGTTCTTTAAATACGGATTTAGAATTACGCCCGATTTAGTAAAAGACGAACAAGGTAGCCCTATCAAATTAGCGACTGGTGAACAAGGAAGCGCAACCCAGTACCAAGATTTCAACTGGAAATTCGCTCCTCAAATTTATCCAACAACGCCACATCCAATTGTAAAAAATTTGGGCGGTATTAAGTTCGATTTTGCTAATCCGATTGATACTTTAAAAAACGGAATCAAGAAAACAGTCTTACTGCAATCGTCTCAATATTCTAAAAAAGTAGGAACACCATCCGAAATAAATCTAAATATCGTTGCCGAAGAAACTTCGCCAAATCATTACATTAATACTGGTAATTTACCAATGGCAGTTTTATTGGAAGGCAACTTTAAATCGGTTTATGAAAATAGAGTTTTACCATTTGTAGAAAGTGAATTTCTGAAAGAAGGAAAACCAACAAAAATGATTGTGATTTCAGATGGAGATATCATGAAAAATCAATTGGATAAAGACGGAATGCCAGTAGAATTAGGTTACGATCAGCGCTCTGGTAATTTATACGACAACAAAGATTTTGTGATTAATTGCGTCAATTATCTGCTAGATGATACGGGACTTATTAACATTCGAAGTAAAGATCTCGATTTGCCATTACTCGATAAACAGAAAGTTTACGAAAACTATACGCAAACGCAAATCCTAACTATCGGGCTTCCAATCGCTATTTTAGGGCTTTTCGGACTTCTGTTTACCTTTCTTCGTAAAAGAAAATATGCACGGTAAGTGTTAATAAAAAATTTTCGATACTAGGATTGTTTACGATATATTTGTAACCTATCTTAGTTCGGCAAAATGAAACTAAATATAGTTAAATATTAAAATACAACAGATGAAATTTATAGTATCGAGTTCGTACTTATTAAAACAATTACAAGTTCTAGGTAGTGTTATTAATAGCAATAACACCTTACCTATTTTAGATAATTTTTTATTTGAATTAGATAACGACTCTTTGACCGTCTCGGCATCTGATTTAGAAACAACCATGTCTGCTACTTTATCCATTGATTCTACAAGTCAAGGAAATGTTGCCGTTCCTGCCAAATTATTACTGGAAATTTTAAAAACATTTCCAGAACAACCCTTAACTTTTACTGTCGAAGAAAATAATACAGTAGAAATTAGTTCTAATTCAGGTAAGTATGCTTTAGCGTACGCAGCTGGCGAAGAATTTCCAAAAGCAGTAAGTTTAGAAGATCCATCGGTAACTCTTGTTCCTGCTGATGTTTTAGCCACTGCAGTAAGCAAAACAATCTTTGCTGCTGGTAATGATGATTTGCGCCCGGTAATGTCGGGAGTATTTTTTCAGTTTTCACCAGAAGGATTAACTTTTGTAGCTACCGATGCTCATAAATTAGTAAAATATGCACGTACGGATGTAAAAGCATCTCAAGTAGCCGATTTTATAATGCCTAAGAAACCATTAAATATTTTAAAAAGTATTTTAGGAACTTCGGATGCAGAAGTAAAAATTGAGTACAATGATTCGAATGCTACTTTCTCATTCGATAATTATATTTTAATGTGCCGTTTAATTGATGGAAAATATCCAAATTACGAAGCAGTAATCCCGAAAGAGAATCCAAACAAATTGATGATCGATCGTTCACTTTTCTTAAGCTCAGTGAAACGTGTCGCCATTTTCTCAAACAAAACTACGCACCAAATTCGTTTAAAAATAGCGGGTGCAGAATTAAATGTTTCTGCTGAAGATATTGATTATTCTAACAAGGCTGAAGAACGTTTGACTTGTGATTACCAAGGCGATGACATGCAAATTGGCTTTAACTCGCGTTTCTTAACAGAAATGTTGACCAACCTACAATCAGACATGATTATGTTGGAAATGTCTTTACCAAACAGAGCTGGTATTTTGACTCCTGTAGATGGCTTAGAAGAGGGAGAAACAGTTACTATGCTTGTTATGCCTGTGATGCTGAACAGTTAACATTAAATACTTTTTTTGTTAAATTTGATTCTTTGTAAATGAATTAAAAGCTGTACTATTGTAAAAAATAGCTATTAACCAACCAATTTTTATATGTTGAAGCCGCAAATTCATTTGAATTTGCGGCTTTTTACTTTTAACAGAATCATTTGAATTTCTAAAAACGCTATGTACTTTTTTTTGAGTATTTTTATGGTATGAAAATAGAAATTTGGTCCGACATTGTTTGTCCGTTTTGTTATATCGGAAAAAGACATTTAGAAGCAGCTCTACTGCAATTTCCTGCTGAAGATTTTGAAATTGAATGGAAGAGCTTTCAATTGAATCCCAATACACAACCCCAACCAGGAAAAGACGTTTACACCTATCTCGCTGAACAAAAGGGAATTTCGGTTGCCGAATCTAAAGCAATGCACCAAAATGTAGTGGATCGCGCAGCAGAAGTTGGTCTAGACTATCATTTTGAAAAAGCAATTGTTACAAATTCGCTAAATATGCATCGTATTTTGCATTTAGCTAAGAAAAAAAAATTAGGAGACCGAATGAAAGAGCTATTTCTAAAATCATATTTCATGGATGGAAAAGATTTGAATGACGCTCTTATACTTTTAGATTTGGCGATGCAAGTGGGTTTAGATCAAAAAGAAGTTGAAGAGGTATTACAAAATTCCAATTTATTTTTAAACGAGGTACAAACCGATATTGAAGAAGCAAGAGAAATTGGTGTACAAGGTGTTCCCTTTTTTGTTTTTGATCGAAAGTATGCGGTTTCGGGTGCGCAACCTGTTGATGCATTTGTAAAAACTATTCAGGAAGTTATTCAAAACGATAAAAAATAAAGAGATACAGTTATGAAATCACGAAATTATTCAATCACCTACCGAATTTTACATTGGGCAATTGCAATTTGCTTTCTAATGCTTCTTTTCACTATATTTTTAAGGTCAACTTGGCTTAACAAACACAATGTAGCCGCCATCATCCAGAATTTTATGGCGGATAACAATCAAACATTGACCGACGAACAATCAATTCAGCTCGCAAAAAAAATAAGAAAACCAATGTGGGATTGGCACATTTACATTGGTTATGCCCTAGTCGGACTGTATGCGATTCGTTTATTGGTTCCGTTTTTAGGGCAAATGAAATTTACCAATCCAATGTCGAGAGAATTTACTTTTAAAGAAAAATTTCAATATTGGAGTTACATTGTATTCTATGTATGTGTGTCGGTTTCTTTAACTACCGGTTTATTAATGATGTTTGGCCCACAGAACCTAGCTGGACCTGCAGAAAACATTCACGTTTTATCGATCTATTATTTACTCGCTTTTATCGTAATCCATTTGTTTGGTGTCTTCGGTGCCGAATTAACAACGCAACGTGGCTTAATTTCTAAAATTATAAGTGGCGGTAAGAAATAAATTTATTCTTTAATATATAAATTCTTCAGCAGCAGTTGAAGAATTTATATATTTTTCAAGTATGACTTTATATTGAATGTAGCTTCCGAAATCAAGATGCTTGTCAAATCCCAAAATTAAAGTTTCGTGATCTTCTTTAAATAAAATAGCTAATTTTTCGGCTAGTTCTTTTTTTTCTATTGCAATTCCATTAATCAAAATAGCATTGTTTTTTCTAAAATAAACAGTAGCGTTAGTTGTAGGTCGCTCCATTTTATAATACACATACGTGAATGGAATAAATGCTAAATTTTTTCCAATTGAATCGGCATATGAGTAGTAATTCTCTGCTTTTTCATTTTTATGAGCTTTTTCCTTGCGTTTCTTTTCTTGCAGTTTAATTACCTCGGGAATAGCTAGTGCTAAAGGTAAGCGTTTGTCGATGTTTACTAACCAGTTGGTAGAAATTATACTGTTTTTGCGATTTACATCTGCAATGGTATCAGTTCCTTCCATTTTAAAAAATATATAAATTGGCGAATGATCGACTACTTCAGTTACAACAGATCGATCTGATTTTGGCAATAGAACGTCTTTTTTATTTCCACAAGAAAACAAAAATCCGAAAGTTAAGGCAAGTACTATTTTCTTCATATAATTATTTTTAATCCTATATTTTTATAATTGACTACTATTTTTGTAAAAGATTATGATCCACTGATCATTTTAAAATTGATTCATTTTCTGAATGAGTTGAATGCTTTGAACTGCTTCTTTAACATCATGAACTCGTAAAATCGAAGCGCCTTTTTTCAAAGCAATTGCATTTAAAACGGTTGTTCCGTTTAAAGATTCTTCTGTTTTTATACCTAATTCTTTATAGATCATTGACTTTCTAGAAATACCTATTAATATTGGTAGCTCTAGCATTGACAATAAGTCTAATTTTTGAAAAACTTCGTAATTTTGATTTAACGTTTTTGCAAAGCCAAAGCCTGGATCGATAATCAAATCGTTAATACCTAGACTTCGAGCCAATTTTACTTTCTCAGAAAAATAAAACAACATTTCTTTTACAATATCACTATAGTTTGTTTTTTGCTGCATGGTATTTGGCGTACCTCGCATGTGCATCATGATGTACGGAACTTTATAGTTCGCAATCGTTTCGAGCATATTTGGATCTAAGTTTCCAGCAGAAATATCATTGATCATCGCCGCACCATTGTCAATACCCAATGCGGCAACTTTGGCGCGAAACGTATCAACAGATATTAATGTTTCTGGAAAATGTTTTAAAATCAATTGCATCACCGGAACAATACGGTCAATTTCTTCTTGTTCAGAAACAAACTCTGCATTGGGTTTGCTAGAATACGCCCCAACATCAATAAAATTTGCTCCTTCCAAAAGCATTTTCTCAACTTGCTTTACCATCGCAGCTTCAGTATCATACTTTCCTCCGTCAAAAAAAGAATTGGGAGTTACATTTAAAATTCCCATTACTTTCGGAATTGTTAAGTCAATGAGTTGTCCTTTGCAGTTAATTGTCATTCTAATTGTAGTTTAAAGTGCTTTTTAAAACTATAAAACTTTGTAAAGCAACATTACTTAAAATAGCAGTCGGCTTTCCCAAAAAAATGTCCTATTTTTGGAGCAATATTAGACAAATATACACCAAATAATGAAGAATACTTCTCAAGAATACGATGATGTAATTGCAATTTGTCGTTCACTTTTCATTAATAAAATGAAAGATTACGGAAGTGCTTGGCGCATTTTAAGAATCCCTTCCTTAACGGATCAAATTTTTATAAAAGCACAGCGTATTCGTAGTTTACAAGAAAATGAAATTCGTAAAATTGACGAAGATGAAAAAGGTGAATTTATCGCTATAATTAATTATTCGATTATGGCATTGATTCAATTAGAACTTGGTGTTGTCGAGCAACCTGATTTAGATGTTGTAACAGCAACGGAGTTATACGATGCTAAAATTAAATTAACTAAAGATTTAATGCTAGCCAAAAATCACGATTATGGAGAAGCTTGGCGTGAAATGCGAGTAAGCTCTTTGACTGATTTAATTTTGCAAAAACTACTTCGAGTAAAACAAATTGAAAACAACAAAGGAAAAACTTTAGTTTCTGAAGGAATTGATGCTAATTATCAAGACATGCTCAATTATTCTGTGTTTGCTTTAATTTTAGATCCAATTGATATATAATAACTTTAAATATAGTAAAAGCCTTTAGTATGAAAAATATAATTACTCAATTTTCACGCATTTTTGTTGGATGTTTATTCATCATTTCTGGACTTATAAAACTTAATGATCCTGTTGGATTCTCTTATAAACTGGCCGAATATTTTAGTCCACCTGTATTTAATGTACCTTTTTTAGAGCCTTTGGCCTTAAGCATGGCTATCTTTTTAGTTATAATTGAAGTGGTTTTGGGTGTAATGCTATTGATCGGGTACAAAGCCAAAGCTACAATTTGGAGTTTATTAGTTCTAATCGTATTGTTCACTTTTCTTACCTTCTACTCTGCTTATTTTGATGTAGTTAAAGATTGTGGCTGCTTTGGAGATGTATTGCATTTGACTCCTTGGGAATCATTTACAAAAGACATTGTTTTATTATTTTTTATCTTGATACTTTTTATCAATAAAGATTTAGTTAAGCCCTTGTTTAATAAAAACGTACAAAATATCTTGGCTTACTCTAGTGTGGTCGTTTGTAGTTTTATTGCTGTTTGGATTTTAAACCACAATCCTATTATCGATTTTCGTGCGTATAAAGTAGGTAACAATATAGAGAAAGGAATGGAAATTCCTGAAAATGCACCACAAGCTGTGGTCGAAATGAAATTTATTTATAATGTCAATGGAGAGAATAAAGAATTTACAGAAGACGATTTAATGAATATTCCAGAAGGAGCTACATTTGTTGATCGAAAAGATAAAGTGATTTCAGAAGGCTACGTACCGTCTATTTTTGATTTTACAATGGTTAAAGACGATGCTGATTATACAGACCAATTTTTAAAAGAACCAAAATTAGTTCTTTTTGTAGCGTATGATTTGAACCTTTCGTCTCCTGCAGGAATGAAAAAATTAGAGCAAATTAATAAAGATGCCCAAGCAAAAGGATATAAGGTTATTGCATTAACGGCGTCGGGAGAAACATTAATCGAACAAACCAAAAAGCAATACGGCTTAAATGTTGATTTTTATTTCTGTGATCCAATTACATTAAAAACAATTGAAAGAGCGAATCCTGCTATTGTAGTTTTGTATAATGGTACTATTATGCAAAAAGTACACTACAATGATACTGACGATTTAAAACTGTAATGAATCATTGTTTAAACATAAAGGTCCTTGAAAACTAATTTTCAAGGACCTTTATTTATTTATAGATGCTCAATTTACTAAATAGTTTCTTTTATTTAGTACACTATTACGTTTTCATTTTTATATAACAAACAATATGAGATGCTTTTGTTTATTTGCCAATACTTTTGCGAAATTTGGCAATCCGCATTTTTCATTCAGAATGTTTGATTAACTTTGTTTAAACTCAAAATACCATGAAACAATCAATATTATTACTCGTAGCATTTGCTACCTTTTCTTGCTCAAAGGCTCAAAAAACTGAATTCGCAAAAGAGGCGTTGTCTGAAAAACTAGCTACTCCAGATAATAGTCAAATTGCGTTTCAAGAAATTTTAAAAAAACACGAAGGAAAAACGGTAGTAATTGAAGTTTGGGCTTCTTGGTGTGGTGATTGCATTAAAGCAATGCCAAAATTTAAAGAACTTCAAGCCAATCATCCAGAAGTAGATTATGTTTTTATCTCTATGGATAAAACTGCTGATAAATGGAAAGAAGGAATTGAAAAACATCAATTAGTTGGTGATCATTATATGGCAAACGACGGTATGAAAGGCGTTTTTGGAAAAGCAATGAATATGGACTGGATTCCGAGATACATTATTGTAGACAAAGCTAGTAAAGTTGTTACCTACAGAGCGATTGAAACAGACTTCGATCAAATGGACGACACTTTAAACAGTTTAAAATAAAGACTTTAAAAAGATTAAATAATTAACTAAAAACTAAAATGAGAAAGAAGATTGTTGCAGGAAACTGGAAAATGCATAAAAATGCCGAAGAAACGACAGCGCTTTTAACTGAATTAATTTCAAAAGTACCCGCTTCTACAGCAGCTCAGGTAATTGTGGCCCCAACATTTGTAAATTTAGCTGCGGCTGTAAGTCAGTTGTCTGCAACTAAAATTGAGGTTGCTGCACAAAATGTTCATCAAGCCGAGGGTGGTGCTTTTACAGGCGAAATATCTGCAGATATGTTAAAAAGTGTTGGTGTAAATACAGTAATTCTTGGCCATTCAGAGCGTAGAGCTATCTTTCACGAAAGCGATGCATTAATTGCTGAAAAAGTAAATACTGCTTTGAAACATGAAATGAAAGTTATTTTTTGTTTTGGAGAAGAATTAAAAGACCGTCAGTCTGGAAATCATTTTAATATTGTAGAAAATCAATTGAAAGATGGTTTGTTTCAAATCTCAAAAGAAAATTGGTCAGCTATCGTTTTAGCATATGAGCCAGTTTGGGCTATTGGAACTGGAGAAACAGCATCGCCGGAACAAGCACAAGAAATGCATGAATTTATCAGAGAAATAGTTCGCAAATCATTTGGAGCAGACATTGCTGACGAAGTTTCTATTCTATACGGTGGTTCTGTAAAACCAGAAAATGCAAAAGAAATTTTTTCTAAAGCTGATGTAGACGGAGGTCTAATTGGCGGAGCTGCATTAAAAGTAGACGATTTTGTTGCTATTGTTACGGCTTTTTAAATGAAATCCATTTTACAGCATAAAAAAACCATCTTTTAAAAAGATGGTTTTTTTATATTTTTTAATGATTGGGCTTATCCTCATTAATATTTTTTATTTCTGAAAATTGTTCTTTCGGAATATCTTTAAAAAATTCTGCCGCCTCAAGTTCAGCTGAAGGTCCGTATCCCATAAGATACGTTCCTTTTATTTTATTTGCGGTTTCTATTACGTATAAGATAGACAAATCATCAGGATTGCTCATCCCTTCATATCGATGTTCGGCAACAATAAAAATTTCTTCAGGCGTATACTCGTATTTTGTTTCCGTATCGATTAATCGACCATCTCTAAAAAGAAAATTACAGCAATATCCTTTTCCTTGATAATGATTGATATAATCTATTTCGTGCTTATCATAATTATTGTCCATAACTTCAAATTTTATAATTTTAATTGTAGTTGGAAACAACAAGACATTTAAGTACTAATTTAAAAAACAATGAACTCGTTACCGATATAAATTGTTACGTCTTGCTGTCCCAACATTTTATACTGCATATTCAAAGCAAAATTTTGAATCGTACAGTTGTACCTTTTTTTATATTTTTCTTCTCCCACTAATTAGTGATAGGATAAATAAAATAATAAAAATAAAGAATAATACTTTGGCTATTCCGGCAGCACCAGCTGCAATTCCACCAAATCCGAATACTCCAGCCACAATTGCTAGAATGATAAATATAACTGTCCAACGTAACATAAGCGTTTAATTTAAATGGTTAGTAATAGTACATATAGTTTTTATATGCTTGATTTCTATTACAAATTTCAGCAAACTATTGTTTTAGACTTAACTCAATTACTCTAAATTTTAACTCTTAAAATATTGCTTAATAATGACAATAATGCAAATTATATAACTATAGTAGTAATTTATATAAGCTAAAGCGATAAAATAATTAGAATTTTACATTATGAACAAACACCTATTTCTTTTAATTAAAATGCCATTATTTTGATAGTATATCTAAAAAATAAATTTGAATCGATAGGTAATGTGACTCAATTTTCATTACGTTTTTTCAAAGAGCTTTTTCTTCCACCTTATGAAATGAAAGAATTTCTGAAACAATGTTATATAATAGGGTATAAATCATTGCCACTTGTCGCGATTACAGGTTTTATCATGGGATTGGTTCTAACACTACAATCTCGTCCTACATTAGTAAACTTTGGTGCCGAATCTTGGCTACCAGGAATGGTTGGACTTTCGCTAATTCGTGAAATTGCTCCCGTAATTACCGCATTAATATGTGCTGGTAAAATAGCTTCTGGAATCGGAGCAGAATTAGGCTCGATGAAAGTGACCGAACAAATTGATGCAATGGAAGTTGCGGCAATCAATCCCTTCAATTATCTTGTAGTAACGAGAATATTGGCCACTACATTAATGATTCCTATTTTGGTAATCTTTGCTGATGCAGTCGGAATTATTGGTGGTTATATTGGTATGAACATTCACAGTAACGTTACTTTCTACAGATATATATCGCAAGTGTTTAATTCTTTAGAGTTTTTAGATATTTTTCCTGCAACAGTAAAGACTTTCTTTTTCGGATTTTTTATCGGAATGATTGGTTGTTACGAAGGCTACAACGCCTCTAACGGAACAGCAAGTGTAGGTCGTGCAGCAAATTCTGCAGTAGTAAGCGCCTCGCTCTCTATTTTTATTATCGATATGATTGCCGTACAAATAACCGATTTATTCTTTTAACCTATGGAAACAGAATTACACCTACCTACTAAAGAATCTTCTAATGAAAAAGAAGCTGTTATAGAAATTAATGATTTACACATTTCTTTTGGCGACAACCATGTTTTAAAAGGAGTAACTTTTAAAGTATTTAAAGGAGAAGACGTTGTTGTTTTAGGACGTTCAGGCTCCGGAAAATCAATTACAATCAAATGTATCGTTGGATTAATTAAGCCCAGCAAAGGAGAAATCAAAGTCTTTGGAGACGATATTGTCGAATATTCTATTGGAGAGCTTAATAAAGTTAGAGTCCGTATAGGATTTTTATTTCAAAGTGCTGCCTTATATGATTCAATGTCAGTTCGCGAGAATCTTGCGTTTACGCTTAAACGCCATCATAAAGAATTGAGTGATGCAGATATTGAGAAAGAAATAATAGAAGTGCTTGAAAATGTAGGACTAGAAGAAGCAATTGATAAAATGCCTTCGGAATTGTCAGGAGGGATGAAAAAGAGAATTGGCCTAGCTCGCACCTTAATTTTAAAACCTGAAATTATTTTGTATGATGAACCAACAACTGGTTTGGATACCATTACCTCTAAAGAAATTAGTCAACTAATTATCGATATCAAAGAAAAAAGAAAAACAACATCTATCATTATCACACACGATATGGATTGTGCCAGACGAACTTCTGACCGCATTTTAATGTTAAATGACGGCGTAATTCATGCCGAAGGGAAGTACGATGAACTTGCCAAAAGTGACGATGAATGGGTAAACGCATTTTTTAAATAAAAAACAAAATCAAAAAACATAAACTTTAAAATCATGAGTAAACAATCAACATATACATGGAAATTAGGGATGTTTGTAGTAATTGGGCTTGCCCTTTTTGTCGCAACCATCTACTTTATAGGTAAGCAACAAAACTTGTTTGGAGAGACCTTTTATATTCAGTCAAAATTTAAAAATGTAAGCGGACTAGAAGTAGGAAATAACGTTCGCTTTTCGGGAATAAATATCGGAACTATTGAAGAAATAGGTTTAGTGAATGATTCAACGGTTTTGGTAAAAATGGTCATTCAAGGTGATGTACAAAAATTTATCAAAACAGACGCAAAAGCAACTATTGGCTCTGAAGGTTTGATGGGAGATAAGGTTCTGACTATTGTTCCAGGTTCAAAATCTACTGTAATGATTGAGAATAATGCCGTTATTGGGTCTCTAGCTGCAATTGAGATGGATGATTTAATGAAAAGTGTAAAGAAAAGTGTAGATAATGCTGGAATTATTACTGAAGAATTAGCCGTTTTTTCGCATAACATGAACCACGGTGATGGTGCTTTATCTAAATTAGTCACAGACAAAAAAGTAGCGAATAGTTTAGAGAAAACAATCAAAAATATTCAAAGTGCCTCTAAAGGTTTAGATGAAAACATGGATGCTGCAAAAGAGAACTTTTTATTAAGAGGTTATTTTAGACGTAAGGAAAAAGAAGAGCAAAAAGCGCTCGAGGCCAAAAAGGATTCTATTCAAGATCTTAAAGAAGCCAAACAAGAAAAGAAAGAAGACAGGAAAAGCAAAAAATAACAAACTATAATAGCATAAAAAAAGGCATATTGAAATTTCAATATGCCTTTTTTTTATAAAATAAATTCTATTTATTTTCGAATATAGGGCGGTAATAACTGGCTAGATACTTCGCCAAAACCAATTCTAATTTCACTGTTCTTGCAGTAACCACGCATAATAACAGTATCGTTATCCTCAATAAATTTACGTTCAGATCCATCTTTTAATTGGAGAGGATTTTTACCTCCCCAAGTTAATTCTAACATCGAACCAAAGCTGTCTGGTGTTGGACCAGAAATAGTTCCCGAACCCATCATATCTCCAGAATTGACCCGACAACCATTAGAGGTGTGGTGCGCCAATTGCTGTGTCATTGACCAGTATAAATGTTTAAAGTTTGTTTTACAAACTAAATTTTCATCTTGGTTTAAGGGCTTAATATACGTTTCTAAAGTAATGTCAAATGCCTTTTTCCCTTTAGTAGTTAAATAGGGAAAAGGAGCTGGTACTTGTTTCGGACCTTTAGTTCTAAAGGGTTCTAAAGCATCCAAAGTAACAATCCATGGAGAAATAGAACTGGCAAAACTCTTTGCTAAAAATGGCCCTAGAGGAACATATTCCCATTTTTGAATGTCTCGAGCGCTCCAGTCATTCAATAAAACCATTCCAAAAATATAATCTTCTGCTTCATGAACAGGCACTGCCTCTCCCATTACGTTGGCATCGGTAGTAATAAACGCAGTCTCCAATTCAAAATCAACCAAACGAGAAGAACCGAAAACTGGATCTTTTTCTCCATTTGGTAACATCTGCCCTAAAGGTCTGTGAACCGGAATGCCCGAAGGAATAATAGTCGAACTTCTACCATGATACGCTACCGGCAAATGCAACCAATTTGGTAATAAAGCATTGTCAGGATCACGGAACATAGTACCAACATTTGTGGCATGTTCTTTACTCGAATAGAAATCGGTATAATCACCAATTAATACTGGCAATTGCATTTCGACGTCTTCTATATTAAAAATAATAATTTCTCTTTGTTTTTGATCGTCTCTTAATCCAGCTGTATTGATGTCAAAAATTTCGGCAATTCGGTTGCGCACTAAACGCCACGTTTTCTTTCCATCAGAGATAAAATCATTCAAAGTATCTTGCATGAACATATCGTCTGTAAGCTCGATACCTTCAAAATAATTCAATTGTTGCAATGCACCTAAATCAATTGCAAAATCACCAATTCGAGTTCCTACGGTTACGACGTTTTCCTTTGTTAGAAAAACACCAAAAGGAATATTTTGAATGGGAAAATCACTACTCTCAGGTACTTCTAACCATGATTTACGTTTCGGATCGTTGGCTGTTATTGGCATAATTTGTTAATTATATTGTTGAAAAAATACTTGTCAAATATATCATAATCTAGCTGTACAACAAACGTTTTTTTGTATTTTTGCAACAAATTAACGAAAAACTACACAATGCAACGCGACAAACAAATTTTTGATCTTATTCTTGAAGAACAAGAAAGACAAATTCACGGATTAGAACTTATTGCTTCAGAAAATTTTGTAAGTGATGAAGTTATAGAAGCAGCTGGTTCTGTTCTAACTAACAAGTATGCTGAAGGATATCCTGGTAAAAGATACTATGGAGGTTGCGAAGTAGTTGATGTTGTTGAACAAATTGCTATTGACAGAGCCAAAGAATTATTTGGTGCTGTGTACGCAAACGTTCAACCACACTCTGGTTCTCAAGCTAATGCTTCGGTATTTCATGCGTGTTTAAAACCTGGAGACAAAATCTTAGGATTTGACCTATCACATGGTGGTCACTTAACGCACGGTTCTCCTGTAAATTTTTCAGGTCGTCTGTACGATCCTGTTTTCTACGGTGTTGAAAAAGAAACAGGTCTTTTGAATTATGATAAAATTCAAGAGATTGCTACAAAAGAACAACCAAAATTAATTATTGCGGGTGCTTCGGCCTATTCTCGTGATATGGATTTTGAACGTTTCAGAAAAATTGCTGATAGCGTTGGTGCACTTTTAATTGCTGATGTTTCACATCCTGCTGGATTAATTGTAAAAGGTCTTTTAAATGACCCAATTCCTCACTGTCACATTGTTACAACAACTACACATAAAACATTACGTGGACCAAGAGGTGGTTTAATTTTAATGGGGAAAGATTTCGAAAATCCTTGGGGATTGACTACACCAAAAGGAGAAGTTAGAATGATGTCTTCTTTGTTAGATTTAGCTGTTTTCCCTGGAAATCAAGGTGGACCATTAATGCATATTATCGCTGCAAAAGCGGTTGCATTTGGTGAAGCTTTAAAAGATGAGTTCTTTACTTATGCGATGCAATTGCAAAAAAATGCTAAAGCGATGGCTGAAGCTTTTGTAAAAAGAGATTATAACATTATCTCGGGCGGAACAGACAACCACATGATGCTTATTGATTTAAGAAATAAAGGAATTTCTGGAAAAGATGCTGAAAATGCGCTAGTAAAAGCAGAAATTACAGTAAATAAAAACATGGTTCCATTTGATGACAAATCACCATTTGTTACTTCTGGAATTCGTGTAGGTACTGCTGCAATTACCACTCGTGGTTTAGTTGAAGCAGACATGGAAACAATCGTAGATTTGATCGATAGAGTTTTATCTAATCATACAGACGAGGCAGTTATCGAAGCAGTTGGTAACGAAGTAGACGAAATGATGAGCGAAAGACCTATTTTCGTTTACTAAAAATTAGTCAAAAATCTTAAAGGTCGAAAATCGAAAGTATTGAAATAGAATTTCTATTTTAGCTTTGATTTTCGACTTTTTTTTATGACCGTACATTCTTTTGAATTTCTAACTTTTATACTTTAAAAATATGGGCGTATTGCGATTAGAATTACCAACCGATCCAAGATGGGTAAATATCGTCGAGAAAAACATCGGAGAAATTTTGACTGATCACGCTTGGTGTGAGCAAAAAGCGGCTACCAATGCCATTACTATTATCACCAATAATTCAGAACATCAAGATTTAGTAAAAGATTTATTGTCTTTGGCTAAAGAAGAAATTGATCATTTTGAACAAGTTCATAATATCATTATCAAGCGTGGTCTAAAATTAGGTCGCGAACGCAAAGACGATTACGTAAATGAACTGTATATGTACATGAAAAGAAATATTGACGGAAGTCGAGTTTCTGCGTTGGTCGAGCGTTTGCTGTTTTCGGCAATGATTGAAGCTCGAAGTTGTGAGCGTTTTAAAGTACTTTCGGAAAACATAAAAGATGAAGAGCTTTCTGTTTTTTATCGCGATTTAATGGAAAGTGAAGCTGGACATTACACTACTTTTATTACCTATGCTCGAAAATACGGCAAAGGAATTGACGTAGAAAAGCGTTGGAGAGAATGGCTGGAATTTGAAAGCAGCGTGATTGCGAACTATGGAAAAGGAGAAACCATTCACGGTTAAAACAATTACTAAAGAGAGATTTTACAAAATATAGAATCTCTCTTTTTATATAAATAAAAACTTATCTTGCCTTGAAGCACTCTATTTTATAAATAAAAGCATAGCAAAATGAGTACAATTACTGATGTCGTATTGATCAATCTCTA
Organism: Flavobacterium sp. TMP13; assembly: GCF_050847115.1. NCBI lineage: Bacteria > Pseudomonadati > Bacteroidota > Flavobacteriia > Flavobacteriales > Flavobacteriaceae > Flavobacterium > Flavobacterium sp. TMP13. The sequence goes on along the minus strand of NZ_CP193656.1, from coordinate 2,698,143 downwards.
AACTATTCAAGATACTTCTCATCAAACTTAGCCTAATACTTTGCAGGAAATATTCTGTAACCACTACGAATAAATTTTGAATGTCTTTTACTTTATACTTGCTCTAGAAGAAACTGTTTCGAGAAAAGAACATTATTTACCTCTGGCTAATGAATAGTGAATTTTTCTTTTTATGAATATAGTTGCAGCAAAAGCAATCAAACTAAAATTCATACCATCTATATTTTACCAAATATTCAAGCCAAGTAAATTAGTACAGTTGTACTAGACGATAGCGAAAAAAGAGCGCGAAATAACGGCTCTTTAGATTTACTTTTAATGTAAATCACGTCATAAAAGATTGGCATATTATGAAAATTTGGGCTCTACATAATAGGGAAAGAAGACAGAAAAATAGAGCACAGTTACTCAATTCAAGATTATTGCATGCAAAAGAACCAGTAATTCCACTTTTATCTTAACTTGTAATTTTATCTACTATCATTTTTGCATGAATTCTTGAGTTTTCAATAAACCATTTGTGAGTCTCCATTCCGCCGCAAACTACCCCAGCTAAAAACAAACCTTTCACATTTGTTTCCATTGTTTCTGGATCGTATTTTGGTGCTCTTTTATCATCAGTATTCAGTTCTATTCCCATTCTCTCTAGAAACGACAAATCAGGTTTATATCCAGTTAATGCTAACACGAAATCATTTTCTATTGTAATTTCTCCTTCAGGACTGCTAATAGAAACCTTATTTTGCAAAATTTTACTAATGTTTGATTCAAAATAAGCTTTAATACTTCCCTCGGCAATTCGGTTTTCGATGTCGGGTTTTGCCCAGTATTTAACCCTATTATTTATTTCGTTCTTGCGAATGACCATGGTTACATCAGCGCCTTTTCTCCAACACTCCAAAGCAGCATCTACTGAAGAATTATTAGCACCAACAATTAATACTTTTTGAAAAGCATATTCGTGCGCTTCTTTATAATAATGGCGTACTTTAGAAAGTTTTTCTCCTTCAACATTCATCTCAATCGGAATGTCGTAAAAACCAGTCGCAATAACCACATTTTTAGCATTATACGTGGATTTATCTGAAGTAATAATAAATAGTTCAGATTCCGTTTTTACAACAGAATTGACTCTTTCAAAAAGGTGAATATTGAAATTAAAATAACGGTGAATATTTCGATAATACTCTAAAGCATCTTGACGTCCTGGTTTTGGAGTCAAACAATTGAACGGAATTTCTCCAATTTCCAGACGTTCGGCAGTTGAAAAGAAAGTCATATACAACGGGTAATTAAAAATGCTATTTACAATTGTTCCTTTTTCAACAATTAAGTACGAAAGCTTATTTTTCTGCGCTTCTATCGCGCAAGCCAAACCAATTGGTCCACCTCCTACTATAATCAAATCGTATGCTTTGTTCATTCTATTTTTTAATTTCCCATTCTAAAAATGGATTTTTACTCAAATATGCATTGTAAAATTTAGGGTCATTTGTTACCTCTTCGCCCAACCATTCTGGTTTTTCAAAAAGTTCATCTTCGCTAGACAGCTCTACTTCAGCTACAATTAAACCCTGATTTTCGCCATAAAATTCGTCTATTTCAAAAATATGATTGCCTTTTTTAACTTCAAATCTAGTCTTATCAATCGTGCCTTTTTCGCATAACTGTAATAATTGCTGCGCTTCTTCTAAAGGGATTTCTTTTTCCCATTCAAAACGAGAAAGTCCGCTCGAACTACCAATGCCCTTTACGGTTATAAAGCCTTTATCTCCTTTGGTACGTACTCGAACTGTTCGCGATATATCTGAACATAAATAACCTTGCGCAATTCGATTTTGTGTAAAGGACTCTGTTTTAAAATCAGAATTAAGTACTCTGAATTTTCGTTCTATTTCAATCATATTTATCACTTCTTAATCTTGTTTTAGCAAGTTACTTAAATTATTTCAGTTCAAAAACCAAAAGCCGCCAGCAAATTTATCCTTGTGCATAATAGGTCTATCGCAATTACAAAAAAATATCTTACTAAAAAGATATAAAATAGTTGATTATTAACTAGTTACACGGATTTATTTTCGCTAAATTTGAGTAAATCTTAAAATAAAACATATGTCTAAAAAAGCACTTTACCTGTTAGGTATTGTAGTTATTATAATTTTAGGTACTTTTTTATACCTAAAATTCTACTACAATTCCGATGTAAACACATCTTTGAATAATAAAGAAACGCTTGCTTCCGATTCTTATGATGGTGTTGAACTTGCTCCTTTTTTAATTGCTGGTTCTGGATTTAAATACCGTACCAATGAAAATTTTAAATTTTTAAAAGACAACGAAAAAATAATTAATCCTGTTACAGATTCAGTAAATTCAGGCATCATGCGCCTCAAAGAATACTTAGTTGATCATCCTAACGAAAAAGTATCAATTACTGGTTTTGTTGCTTCAAATGAGAATAACACTAGTACATATGATAATTTAGGATTAGCTAGGGCAAATAATATCAAAGAATACTTTATCTCACAAGGTGTACAAGCCAAACAATTGGATACCGAAGGAATAATTATTGATACTTGGACAGTGGATAATGATACCGTATATGCGCGTGCAGAGTACAAAATAGTAATGGATACAAACTAATAATTTAGCGCACTTTACTTAAAAAACCGACCAATTGCTGTCGGTTTTTTTGTGCTTTATTTATAAAGTAAAATTCCATTGTAGTTCGGGATTATACCACAGCTTACCGTTTCTTACCTCTAATGGTGCATCAAAATTATTCGTATATAATCCGCCAGTTCCTAATCCTTGAGGCATCGAATTTTGAAGTAAATAGGTCCATTGTGCAATGGCATTTAAGCCAACGTTACTTTCTAAAGCCGAAGTAACCCACCAACCTATATTGTATTTATTTGCTAGTTTGATCCACTCTTCTGATCCTTTAAATCCACCTACAAAACTGGGTTTTAAAATGATATATTGTGGCTTTATTTTTTGCAGTAATTGTTCTTTTTCTTCATACAAAAACACACCTATAAGCTCTTCGTCTAAAGCAATTGGAAAAGGAGTGTTTTTACACAGTACTGCCATGCTGTCAGTATTGTTTTTTTGAATAGGCTGCTCTATACTATGAAGCTTAAATTCAGTGAGTTGTGATAATTTACATAAAGCTTCATTTAAAGGGAATGCACCATTAGCATCGACTCTAATTTCGATTTGTTCGGGAGTAAAATGCGAGCGAATAAAGGATAATAATTGCAATTCTTTATCAAAATCGATTGCGCCAATTTTTAATTTAATACAAGTGAAATTATTAGCAATTTTATCTTCGATTTGTTGCTTCATAAATTCGGTATCACCCATCCAAACTAGACCATTTATTACTATAGCTTTTTTTCCTGCAGTGAACTCCGAAGGAAACAACTCAAAAGGTGTTGCACTAGCCAAAGATCTAAATGCCATTTCGACTCCAAATTGTATTGAAGGGAATTCTAAAAGAGCATCCCAAAGTTGATTTTCACCTAAGTGAATGTTGCTACAAGTCCAGTTTAATTTCTCTTCATAATCAGGCCGATCGTCTGCGCTTAGGCCACGTAATATTCCGCACTCTCCTATTCCTCGTTTACCGTTTTCTTCAAGAATAATAAACCACGTTTCTTTTTGCGTTAAGACACCACGAGATGTTCCTGATGGTCTTTTAAAATCTAAGATGTATTTGTGATATGTTGCTTTCAAGATACTTTAATTTAGTTGTCAAATAAATGTAAAACCTTGTCAAAATCTTTCGACGGTAATTTGGCTTTTTTAAATAATTCAAAATCAGAATTTACTTTTTCGATCCATCCTAAACTATCTGTTACATTTTGCGTCTGGTATTTTTTATAAATTGGTTTGGCATTTTTGTACTCGTCATTCACTAAATAAGCATGTGCTAAATTTAATTTGATCAACAATTCTGTATCGTCTAACGTTGCTCCTTTTTTCAAAGCATTCAGCGCCTTATCATATTGCTTGGTTAAAATATAGCAATAACCAATGGAGTTGTAATCTAAAGCAGTTGCCTTGTCATCATTTACAATTGTTAATAGAGTCGAAATCGCTTCTGCATACTTTCCAGCTAACTGCAGTGAGTATGCCTGTCTTCGCAAATCGTTGTACACATTTTTTGAAATTGCAGCATTTGAATAGCACACATCGCCAAAATCTTTAAAAGTTTTATTTTTTTCTGAAATCAGTAATTTTTGAAATTCATCAAAGCGATATTTATTTTGAATTTTGTCTAATATACAAACACAAAAGTCATCCGAGTTCGTCATCTTTTGGGCCAAATTCGATGTTTTGCATTGACTTAAAAGTTCTTTACGCCGATCTTGGCTCCAACCTCTGTTTAGTTTTACATCGACCCAAGGAACGACTTCTAAAACGATTTTTTGATTCATCAACCAATTTTTACTTTCAAAGCCAAACCAAATTGTAGTAGTATTGGGTTTTAAGCAGGACGATTTATCCAGTGAAAGTCTTTTAGCATCTTTACTTACCGCTTCATTTTGTTCAAAACAAGATTGATCGGTTTTTCCGGAGTCTTTATAATTTTTTGCCTGTTCTTTGGAAGTAAAAATAGCATACTGGCATTTATCGTCTCCTGAAATTTTAGACAATAAAAAAACTGCACCAGCAGAACCTTGACTTATTCCTGTGGGATCTGGAATTGACTTTAAAACAGAAACCAAACTATTGGCCATTTCTTGATTTTGCCCGAGCAATGTAATTCGATACACGACTTCGGTCGTACCAACAGGAAAATCTTCCGTTGGAATCGCAATTCGATCTCGAGCAGAGAGCACTATTTCTTTGGTAGTTGCTCTGTCTTTATCCCAATAACCTTGAGCGAAAACAGCAGTTGATAAACAGCTTAAAATAAGAGAGAAGACGAATATCTTATGATTCATTTGCAATAGAATTAAAGCTTCTTTATAAAGTGCAAATGTAGTTATATTCTAGTTTAAAAATTAAGAACGCTCGTTGTACATTTGCATAAGCGTACTTACTGTATTCCAGTTACGAATTGTGGCAGTCAAATTTAGCTTTTTCTCAATATATTTTTGATCTAAACGTGTCTTGCCAGCTCCAACGGCATATTTTATAAAAATTTTATTTCCGTCGATGTAAGCTTCATCTGGTTTAAACTGGCTGATTTTTAAATCGTTAATATTCTCTGTTTTCAGCGTAAGAGAAATAAAAGCAACGTATAGTTTTTTGACATCAACTTCTTTTTCTTTTAGATACTGATTGTTTTTCAAGCAACTTTCAAGATCAGCTTTCGAAATAATAAGTACAGGAACTTCGTGACCAAAAGTTTTAAAAATTTCTTGTTTAATTTTAAAACCAAGTGATGCCGCGTTTTCAGCCTCCGAATCAAAAAAAACATTTCCAGACTGAATGTAGGTCTGTACGTTTTGAAAACCAATATTTTCTAATGTAGTTTTCAATGCGTCCATCTTTATCATATTGTGACCAGAAACGTTGATGCCGCGCAGTAAAGCTAAATGAGTTGTCATGAATTATTTTTAGAATTCAAATGTAGTTTTTTAATCAATTTTAATCACACAAAAGTAAAATTATCTAACATAAGCAGCTACTATTTTTTAATCGTAAAGACAAACTTAGACCCAACGCCCAATTCAGATTCGACATAAATGATGCCATGTAACGATTCGACAATTTTTTTGACCGTCGCCAACCCAATACCATTTCCCTTCTCTCCAAAACGATCATTGGCCGACAAAACTTCAAACAGTTGAAAAATTCGTTCATGGTGCTCTTCTGCGATACCATAACCATTGTCTTTGACCGAAAATCTATAAAAATTTTCTTCTTCTAAAACTTCGATTTCGATTTTTGCAGTTTCTTTATCGTTGTACTTTAGTGCGTTAGCAATTAAATTTATTAAAATTTGCTCAATTGCTGTTTTATTAATGGTTATAAAATCAAGCTTTGATTGCAGCGCTATCGAACAGTTAATGCTAAAGGCAAAAAGATCGGTAAGGTCTTGTTTTAGCTCTTGTAGATTTACTGCTGTCTTACTGTGTAGCAAATTGGTGTCTGATTTACTGTAGAGCAACAAACTATCAATCATCTCTTTTAATTTTATCGAAGAAGTCTTTATCATATTCAGAATTTCTTTTCCTTCTTGATCAAAAGCTTCGCCATAACTTTCTACAAAAAAATCGGTCAGTCCTGTAATATTATTTAAGGGAGACTTTAAGTCATGTGCTGCGATTTGTGCAAACTTCTCGAGCTCTACATTTTTTTTTCTAAGTTTACCCATCGTGCTTTCCAATTCCATTTTATTTAATCGCAATTCTAGCAACTTTAAAGTTTGATTGGCTAATGCTTTTAACGAAATAATTTGGTTTGGAGTTAGCTCTCTAGGAACTTGATCGATCACACATAAAGTACCCAAAGGCAATCCTTTCTCAGTTACTAAAGGAACTCCTGCATAAAACACCACGTTAGGTTCACCAATGACAACAGGATTGTCAAAAAAACGCTCGTCTTCTCTACTGTCTGGAACAATAAATACATCATTGGGTTTATTAATCGCATGCGTACAAAACGCATAATCGCGGGGTGTTTGAAAAACATCTAAACCAATTCGCGATTTAAACCATTGGCGATCGTTGTCTATAAAGGTCACCAAAGAGATGGGAGTATCGCAAATTTGCGCAGCTAAAAAAGTCAAATTATCAAATTCAGTTTCAGATAAGGTATCTAAAATAGCATAAGACTCTAGTGATTTCATTCGTTCTTCTTCGTTTTTATGTAAGGCTGCTTTAATCATAATTGTATGGTATTTTTGTTTGATGAATTTACAATTTTTGCAGTTCTTACCATACTATTATTACCTATTTTTTCTTGTTTAACAAACCTTTACCTTATTGTTTAAAACTTTTTAAGCTAATTTTAGTATTTCAGTAACAGTTGCGTAACGCTCTTATCAGTACCTTCTCATTTTAAAATTTCCAAATTAAAATCTATCTTCGCTTCACTAAGCAAAAAGAAAAAAAATAGAGACATTAGATTAAGTTTATAGAACCAAATCTATTTTCAATATCTGACTTAGCTCTTATTATTTACAAACTCATTTTATAATTTTCAATTTCTACAATGTCAAATCTGCTACTAACTCCAATCGAATATTTAAAAGGCGTCGGTCCCAATCGAGGCGAATTACTTCGAAAAGAGTTGGGCATTCATAAATACCGTGATTTGGTTAACTTTTTTCCCAATCGATATATTGACAGAACGCGTTATTATAAAATTAATGAATTACAAAATGCGACTACCGAAATGCAAATTATTGGTAAGATCGTAAATATAAAAACAGTTGAATTTGGTAAAAATCAAAAACGTTTGGTTGCCACTTTCGTGGATGATACTGGGCAGATGGAATTGGTTTGGTTTCAAGGAATAAAATGGATTAAAGAAGCGCTAAAAATAAATGAAGTTTCTGTTATTTTTGGAAAGTGCACTTCGTTTAATGGCATGTTTAATATGTCTCATCCTGAAATTGAAGTCCTAGCAGAACATCAAAAAAGTCTGCGCTCGGCGATGCAACCTGTTTATCCTTCTACCGAAAAATTAGCCAATCGTGGCATTACGAATCGGGTCATTAATAAATTGATGGAGCAATTGTTTATCGAAACACAAACCTTGTTTATCGAAACTTTGCCTGATTATTTAATTAATGAACTCAAACTAATTCCTAAAAAGGCGGCTTTGTTTAACATTCATTTTCCTAAAAGCACTGAACTTTTAGCGAAAGCGCAATTCCGCCTAAAATTTGAAGAACTGTTCTTTATTCAGTTGCAGTTAATTACCAAAAATCTCATCCAGAAACATAAAATAAAGGGGCATCCGTTTACCCAAGTGGGTCACTATTTTAATGAATTTTATCAAGATCACTTGCCTTTTAATTTAACAAATGCACAAAAGCGCGTAATTAAAGAAATTCGTGCCGATATGGGTAGCAATGCGCAAATGAATCGTTTGTTGCAAGGTGACGTGGGTTCAGGAAAAACCATTGTTGCCTTTATGAGTATTCTACTTGCCATAGATAATGGTTTTCAGGCTTGTTTGATGGCACCAACGGAAATTTTAGCCAATCAGCATTTTGTGGGGCTTTCAGAGTTAGCACAGACTTTAAACATCAATATAAAAATACTAACTGGCTCTAGTAAGATTGCAGCCAGACGAATTATTCACGAAGAATTAGAAAATGGAAGCCTGCACATTTTAATAGGAACGCATGCTTTATTGGAAGATAAAGTGAAATTTAAAAATTTAGGATTAGCAGTTATCGATGAGCAACATCGTTTCGGAGTCGAGCAACGCTCGAAGTTATGGAAGAAAAACACCATTCCGCCGCACGTTCTAGTAATGACCGCTACTCCTATCCCGAGAACTTTAGCGATGAGTTTGTATGGAGACTTGGATATTTCGGTGATTGACGAGTTGCCTCCTGGCAGAAAACCAATTCAAACTGTGCACCGTTTCGATAGTAATCGTTTGAAAGTATGGAAATTCTTGCGCGATGAAATTGCATTAGGCCGACAGATATATATAGTTTATCCGCTAATTCAGGAATCTGAAAAAATGGACTACAAAGATTTAATGGACGGTTACGAAAGTATTTCTAGAGATTTTCCGCTGCCGCAATACTCGATTTCAATATTACACGGAAAAATGAAACCCGCTGATAAAGATGCCGAGATGAAACGATTTTCAGAAGGAAAAACTAACATAATGGTGGCAACTACAGTGATTGAGGTCGGCGTTAATGTACCAAATGCTAGTGTGATGATTATTGAAAGTGCCGAGCGTTTTGGTCTTTCTCAATTGCACCAATTGAGAGGCCGTGTTGGTCGAGGTGCCGAACAAAGTTATTGTATTTTAATGACTTCATATAAGTTGAGCGCCGATAGCAAAACCCGAATGGAAACCATGGTACAAACCAATGATGGTTTTGAAATTGCAGAAGTAGACTTAAAACTTAGAGGTCCAGGCGATTTAATGGGAACACAGCAAAGTGGCGTACTTAATCTTCAAATTGCTGATATTGTAAAGGACAGAGATATTCTGGCTCTAGCACGTAATTACGCCATGACCATACTTAAAAAGGACTCGGCTTTGCAGTTACCAGAACACGCAACTATGCGATCTGTTTACATTGAACTGACTAAAAAGAAAAATATCTGGAACTATATAAGTTGATTTTATTTTACAAAAATTATGAAAATTTTTACACTTTAATTATGCCAATTAGGTCCTCTAATAATTAATTGATCTGTTTTTTTGTATAAAAACTATATTAAACCTTTGCTATTTTATTCGGTCTAAACTGGTGTTGTTTTGTTCATTCGCAAAACAATAGTTGTATATACAATTGTTAAAGTGCCGCGAAGCGCGCTTCTATTGTTTACAAAAACCTAAATTTGCAATCTTACTTATTAAATGTTAATTAATTCTAGTTTACTTCCATACCAATGAAATTAAAAAACTTAGTTCTCGTCTTACTCGCAATTATAATTGTGGGTTTTATCACTTTCCGAATTTTTGCTAACAAAGAGAAAAATGCTGCTGCAAAAAATTTTAAAGGAAATAAAACAGCCATGCAAGTAAGCGGAGTAGTTGTAAAGAGCTCGACTTTTAATAACACTCTGTCACTTTCTGGCTCGATAGAAGCCAATGAGCAGGTTGAAATTCGAAGTGAAGTTTCTGGAATTGTAGAAGGCATCTATTTTAGCGAAGGCACTTTTGTAAAAAAAGGTCAAGTTTTATTTAAAGTAAACGACATCGAGTTAAAAGCACAATTGCAACAAGCAGTGACCAAAGAAGGCTTAGCTGGAGAAAATGCAAGACGCGCCAAACTATTACTTCAAAAAGAAGCAATTAGCCAAGAAGAATATGATGTAGCCAACGCCGACTTTGCTTCCACTAAAGCACAAACGCAATTGGTTCGTGCTCAAATAGCAAAAACAGCTGTAAAAGCTCCTTTTTCAGGTAAGATTGGTTTACGATCGATTTCTCCAGGAACCTACATTACTCCAGCCATTTTGGTTGCCAAATTAGTAAACACCAATCAATTAAAAATTACCTTTTCAGTGCCAGAAAAATATGCCACGCAAGTTAAAAACAAAACAGTAGTCAATTTTACAGTTTCTGGGTCTTCGGCAAATCATACTGCAATTATTTATGCTATTGAACCCGAGGTTGAAGTAGCGACAAGAACACTACAAATACGTGCCATTGCAGAGAATCAACAAGGTAAATTATTTCCTGGAACTTTTGCAGAAGTGCATTTGCCTTTGGCAACAATAACCGATGCCATTGTTGTTCCTTCGGAAGCAATTATTCCTGTTCAAGGTGGAAAAAAAGTTTTTATTTCTAACAATGGAAAAGCCAAAGAGGTAATGGTTGATGCCGCGACAAGAACTGAATCTGACATTTTGATACTTTCTGGTTTAAACGTGGGAGACACTTTAATTACAAGTGGTGTAATGACGTTAAAAAACGAAACTCCAGTAAAAGTTCAGATTAAAAACTAAACTTAGAATTACAACACAGTCATTGTTTAAAGTAAAAAATTAAACTCCAAAAAATAAAAAAATATAATGAGTTTATCCACCATTAGTATAAAAAGACCCGTTCTAACCATTGTCCTAAATGTTACCATTATTTTGTTTGGACTAATTGGATACAGCTTTTTGGGCGTTCGGGAATTTCCTTCAATTGATCCTGCTCAGGTTTCGGTTCGAACGAGTTACACGGGAGCCAATTCTGATATTATCGAATCTCAAATTACTGAGCCACTCGAAAAAGCTATTAACGCCATCGATGGAATTCGAAACATCACATCGTCGAGCAATCAAGGAAGTAGTAATATTACAATCGAATTTAATTTAGATAAAGATTTAGAAGAAGCTGCAAATGATGTGCGTGACAAAGTTTCGCGTGCTATTCGAAGTCTTCCGCAAGATATCGATGCGCCTCCTGTGGTTTCCAAGGCAGATGCCGATGGAGATGCTATTATATCGATGACCGTGCAAAGTGAAACTCGAAGCCAATTGGAATTGAGTGATTATGCCGAAAATGTCATTTCGCAAAGACTCGAAACGATCCCTGGTGTCAGCAGTGTGCAAATTTGGGGACAAAAGCGATACGCGATGCGTTTGTGGATTGACCCTGTCAAATTAGCTTCGTATGGCATAACTGTATCCGAAATTAGAGATGCCTTAAATGCACAAAACGTAGAATTACCTTCAGGGAAATTGACCGGTAGCAACACCGAATTGACCGTGAAAACAGTTGGAAATTTAGCTACTGCCGAACAGTTTAACAATATTATTGTCCGTTCGGAAGGCGAAAAAACAGTTCGATTTAGCGATGTAGGAACGGCAGTTTTAGGACCAGAAAATATAGAAACCAAGCTGAGTCAATCTGGCAAACCGATGATTGGTTTGGCCATTGTACCAATGCCAGGTGCTAACTACTTGGATATCTCCACTGAATTCTACAAAAAATTTGATGCACTACAAAAAGATTTACCGCAAGATATTAAACTAAATATTGCGCTTGACAATACGATTTTTGTTAAAAATTCAGTTTTAGAAGTAGCCGAAACACTAGGAATTTCGATCGTTCTTGTAATTTTAATTATTTATTTATTTTTTAGAGATTGGGCTATTGCATTTCGTCCATTAATTGACATTCCTGTTTCGTTAATCGCTACCTTCTTTATTATGTGGATGTTCGGCTTCTCGATCAATGTATTGACTTTGCTAGCGATTGTATTGGCTACAGGTTTGGTCGTCGATGACGGAATTGTAGTTACCGAGAATATTTTTAAGAAGGTCGAAGAAGGAATGTCGCCAATTGAGGCAGCGATCAAAGGTTCTAACGAAATATTTTTTGCCGTAATTTCTATTTCAGTTACCTTGGCAGCGGTCTTTTTACCGGTGATTTTCTTAGAAGGTTTTGTGGGCCGACTGTTTCGAGAATTTGGGGTCGTAATTGGCGCCGCCGTACTTATTTCTGCCTTTGTCTCCCTAACATTGACACCCATGTTGAACGCTTATTTAATGAAAGGTGGAGAACAGAAAAAATCAAAATTTTATGTAAGAACCGAACCGTATTTCGAACAATTAAATAGTGGTTATGCCAACGCATTGAAGAAATTTATGGCTAAAAAATGGCTGAGTTTTCCAATTATTATTGCCTGCTTTGGAATGATTTATTTATTTTTTAATGTATTGAAAAAAGAAACTGCACCTTACGATGATCGTAGCTCTATTGTGATGCGAATGGCTACTCCAGAAGGTTCCACCTATGAATATACCGATCGATTCATGCAAGAAATCTCTAAATTGGTTGATGATTCTATACCAGAGAAGAAAGTGGCTTTGGTGGTTTCCTCCCCTGGCTACGGTTCCTCTTCGGTCAACAGTGGTTTTGTTCGTATAACCTTGAAAGAAAAAGGCGAAAGAGAACGTTCTCAACAAGAAATTGTAGATAAACTTTCACAATGGACGAGCCAATATCCTGAAGCACGGACATCGGTTACCCAGCAACCCACAATTGCGGTAAATAGACGTGGAGGCTTACCCATTCAGTACATTATACAGGCACAAAACTTTAAAAACTTAGAAGAAAAAATTCCATTATTTATGGAAGAAGCATCTAAAAGTGATGTGTTCTCCATGACTGATGTAAATCTGAAATTCAACAAACCCGAATTAAATGTGAGCATCGACAGAGAAAAAGCGCAAAGTTTAGGCATTTCAATTAAAGATATTGCACAAACATTGCAGCTTTCTCTAAGCGGACAACGCTTTGGCTATTTTATTAAAAATGGCAAGCAGTATGAAGTTATCGGTCAGTTTGACGAAAAAGATCGCTCGAAGCCATTGGACTTAACGTCTATGTTTGTAAAGAACAATAAAGGAGAATTAATTCAGATGGATAATGTTGTTTCTATTGAGGAGCAAAGTAATCCACCACAACTGTACCACAATAATCGATACATGTCGGCTACGGTTTCTGCAGGTTTGGCTCCGGGAAAAAGTATCAGTGACGGTATCGAAGCAATGGATCAAATTAAAGCAAAGGTTTTAGATGATACTTTTACAACCGACTTAGGAGGCGAATCTCGTGACTTTGTTGAAAGCAGTTCCAATACCTCCTTTGCGTTTGGACTGGCTTTATTATTAATATTTTTAATATTGTCGGCACAATTTGAGAGTTTTATTGATCCACTTATTATCATTTTAACCGTACCAATGGCAGTAGCGGGTGCTTTATTTTCGCTTTGGTTGTTTGATCAAACCTGGAATATATTCAGTCAAATTGGTACCATTATGCTGATTGGTTTGGTGACCAAAAACGGTATCTTGATTGTGGAGTTTGCAAACCAACTCCGCGAACAAGGAAAAGATAAATATGAAGCAATAGTGGAAGCTTCAGAAGCGCGTTTGCGTCCTATTTTAATGACAAGTTTGGCGATATCATTAGGTGCTTTGCCAATCGCAATGTCTTTGGGAGCAGCTTCTACAAGCCGTGTGGGAATGGGAGTGGTAATCGTGGGAGGAACTATTTTCTCTTTGGTATTGACTTTATTTATAATACCAGCTTTATACTTTATGTGGTCCAGAGCACGCAAACATTATCCCGAATTTGACCATATTGATGAATACGAAAGAGAAATTGAAAAGCATTAAAACTATGAATTCTAATAAAAATATATTCTGTCTTTTCTTTGCCTTTCTATGTACAGTAGCAAGTGTAAATGCGCAGGAACTTTTGACTATCGAAGATGCCGTAAAAATTGCATTAGATAATAATTTTGAAATAAAAATTGCATCCAATAATTTACAAATCAGCGAAAACAATAATACTATAGGTAATGCTGGTATGTTACCTATCGCAAAAGCATCAGTAGTTGACAACAACAGCATTCAAAACACGTCTCAAACCAGACAAGACGGTACATCTATCGCTTTAGATAATGCTAAAAATAATAATTTAAATTATGGAGTTGGCTTAGATTGGACTGTTTTTGACGGACTACGAATGTTCGCGAGAGCCGAGCAATTAGAAGAATTGAAAAAATTAGGTGAAAACGAATTAAAGAGGACGGTGTTGCTAAAAATAGGACAAGTAAATTTAAACTATTACGATTTGGTTCAGCAACAACAGCAGCTAACAGCTATAGATTCGAGCATTTCAATTTCAAAAGAGCGATTACAGTTGGCTAAAAACCGTTTTAGTATTGGAAAAGCTTCAAAACTGGAAGTACTAAATGCTCAAGTTGATTTAAATACTGATCAAGTTGCGCTTTTACGTCAGAAGGAAACTTATCAAAATACCAAGATACTGCTGAATCAGATCTTAGCTCGTGATGCAAACACACCTTTTACAGTAGTTGATGCTTTAAAAGTAAATGCACAACTAAAATATGATGAATTATTAAATTTATCTCAAAAACAAAATCCAGCTTTACAAGCACAAATTATTAACAATCGCATCGCAGAGCTGCAATTAAAGCAAGTAAAAGGAAATCGTTATCCGATTTTGACTTTAAATTCGGGTTATAATTTTGCCGATAGTAAATCAAGTTTAGGCTTTACAAGCCAAGCAAATTCGAAAGGTCTGAATTACGGCTTTACAGCCTCGATGACTATTTTTGATGGTTTTAACCAAAACAGAAACGAAAAAAATGCAAAAATTGAAGTGGATAATGCTCTTATTTCATTGGAGCAGCAAAATCAGTTTTTAATAGCTCAATTAGCAATTAACTATCAAACGTATTTAACTAATATTGACTTGATTAGCCTAGAAGCAAATAACGAAGCGATAGCGAGACAAAATTTAGATATTACAATGGATAAATTCAAAATTGGAACAATTACCACTTTAGAATTTAGAACTGCTCAATTAAACCATGTCAATGCAAAACTGCGGTACAGCAATGCGCAATTTCAAGCAAAATTATCTGAAATAGCATTAAAAGAATTGACAGGAACAATCAATTTTTAGATTAAATCAAGCTCTTAATTGCTACAAGAATGCTTTACTAAACTATAAAAAATTTCCAAAATATGCTGATTTTAAAATCAATTATGTTCTGGAAGCTTTTTTTACTTGTAAATAAAACACCTATTTTTAGAAGATACATTTTTGTTACAATTTTCTATCAATTAATTGAGGACAAATGAGTAGAAACTGGAGGTAAAATATCAAATAGACGCTATTATATTGAACAATAAAAAAGAAAAATAGTTTTAAACTCCCGTAAGCAATCGCTATATTTACATCTTGAAAAAAGAATAATAAAGTTACCATGAAAATATCGTACAACTGGTTAAAACAATTCGTTAAAATAGACAATACTTCAGAAGAAACAGCCGCTTTATTGACGGATTTGGGCCTTGAAGTTGAAGTTGTTGAAAAATACCAATCAGTCAAGGGAGGATTGGAAGGCGTTGTGGTTGGCCATGTCTTAACATGTGTAAAGCATCCCGACGCTGATCGTCTAAACATAACTACAGTTGATATAGGGCAAGCAAATCCATTACAAATTGTTTGTGGAGCTGCCAATGTTGCTGCTGGTCAAAAAGTAGCAGTAGCAGCTATTGGAACTGCTTTGTACGATAAAGAAGGAACTGAATTTACAATAAAAAAAGGTAAAATTCGCGGACAGGAGAGCCACGGAATGATCTGTGCTGAAGACGAACTAGGTCTTGGAACAGCTCATGACGGAATTATGGTTTTGGACGCAGAATTAAAACCAGGCACGCCAGTTTCTGGTATTTTTGAAATTGAAAATGATGAAGTTTTTGAAATTGGATTGACTCCAAACCGAGCTGATGCAATGAGTCACTACGGAACTGCTCGTGATTTAAGAGCTGGGTTGCTTCAAAAAGGAACACATTTTGAACTTATTACTCCATCCGTAAGTAATTTTAGAGTGGACATGCGAACGAATAAAATTGATGTTTCTGTAGAAGAGCCAACACTTGCACCTCGTTATTGTGGTGTTACTATTTCTGGTATTACGATTGAAGATTCGCCAAACTGGTTGCAAAATCGATTAAAGGCAATTGGCATTACGCCAAAAAACAATATTGTAGACATTACCAATTACGTGTTGCATGAACTAGGACAACCTTTGCACGCTTTTGATACTACAAAAATTAATGGTAAAATATCGGTAAAGAAATTACCATCTGGAACCAAATTTATCACCTTAGATGATGTTGAAAGAACATTAAATGAAGAAGATTTAATGATCTGTGACGATAAAGGACCACTTTGTATTGCTGGTGTTTTCGGAGGAAAAAAATCTGGAGTGACGGAAAGTACGACTTCTATATTTTTAGAAAGTGCTTACTTTAATCCTGTAAGCATCAGAAAAACAGCCAAGAGGCACCAGTTGAGTACCGATGCTTCTTTCCGTTTTGAAAGAGGAATTGATCCAACCATTACGGAATATGCTTTAAAGCGTGCTGCTCTGCTGATCAAAGAAATTGCTGGTGGTGAAATTACATCTGATATCGTTGATATCTATCCTAAGAAAATAGAAGATTTTTCTGTTTTTTTAAATTTCAAAAATGTTTCTAAAATTATTGGACAGGAAATTCCAAAAGATACTATCAAGAAAATATTAGTTTCTTTAGATATTAAAGTTAATAGTATTTCTGAAACTGGTCTTGGACTTACAATTCCGGCATACCGCGTTGATGTGCAGCGAGAAGTTGATGTAATTGAAGAGATTTTGCGTGTTTACGGATACAACAACATTAGCTTTTCAAATAAGTTAAACGCTACCGTTCTGAATTCACCTAGAACCGAAGATTACAAAGTTCAAAATAGTATTGCGGTACAGTTAAATTCGCAAGGATTTCACGAAATGATGAATAATTCATTGACCACTGCGAACTACGCAAAATTATCTTCTTTATTAAAAGAAGAACATAATGTAACCATGCTAAATCCTTTGAGTGTCGATTTGGCAACAATGAGACAGTCCTTATTATTTTCTGGATTAGAAGCAATATCTTATAATATTAATCGTAAAAATTCTGATTTAAAATTATTTGAATACGGAAAAACATACCATAAATATTTGAATGGTTACGAAGAGCACAAACATTTAAGCCTTTTTATTACGGGAGACAGAAACAAAGAGTCGTGGTCTAATCCATCAAAATCAACCGATTTCTTTTTACTGAAAGGATATGTTTCTGGAGTACTATCACGTTTGGGAATTCAAAAGTTAACAAACAATCCAACAGAAGTTGACATTTTTTCAGAAGGGACTGCTATTTATTACGGACACGAAGCTCTTGTGGATATGGGAGTGGTTAAGAAATCGATTTTAAAAACTTTCGGAATCAAGCAAGACGTTTACTACGCTGATTTTAATTGGGATTTAATTTTGAAAATAATAACTGGCAAAATTAAATACACAGAAATTCCGAAATACCCGGAAGTACGTCGCGATTTAGCGTTGCTAATTGATCAAAATGTAACGTACGATAGTATTTATGCATTGGCCAAACAAACTGAAAAATCACTCTTAAAAGACGTTAATTTATTTGATGTTTATCAAGGTGCAAACTTACCCGAAGGTAAAAAATCGTACGCGTTAAGTTTTACCATTCAAGACAATGCTAAAACATTAACTGATGCACAAATAGATAAGATAATGGCCAAGCTGCAAAAAAGCTTTGAAACTGAACTAGGTGCTAATTTAAGATAATGACATACCTCTAAATAAAAAAATCCGTTTCAAAACTAGTTTTGAAACGGATTTTTTATTGCTATAAAAATGAGTTAAACGCATTTCCAATTTAAAACTGCTTATTTTTGACTTTATTTAAAGCTGCTTTATAATTTTCATTAACCTTGTCCCAGTCGATGATTTTAAAAAAAGCATCGACATAATTTTTCTTTTTATACTGATAATCTAAGTAATATGAGTGTTCCCATAAATCTAACACCATAATCGGCAATCCAGGAACCAAAGCATTTTTCATTAGCGGATTGTCTTGATTGTCTGTCGTCGTAATTTGCAACTTCCCTGCTTTATCGACAACAAGCCATGCCCAACCCGAACCATACTGTTTCATCGATTTGTTTTTAAACTGAGTTGTAAAATTAGCATAAGATCCAAAATCTTTTTTTATGGATCCCGCAATTGTATCGACAGGTTCTAACTTACCTTTCGGACTCATACTTTTCCAATATAAGGTATGATTGTAATACCCACCAGCATTGTTTCGCAATGCAGCATCATTTAAATCTAATTTATAGAGCATTTCTTCAATTGGCATATTCTCGTACGCAGTTCCTGCGACAGCTTTATTCAAGTTATTAGTATAGCCTAAATAATGCTTAGAATAATGAATTTCTAAAGTTAAAGAACGAATCATTGGTGCTAACGCATCATAGGCATAAGGAAGCTTCAACACATCAAACGAACCTGGATCTGCCTTTACATCCAAAGGACTTCCAATCAAAACCTTCTCATCTTTAGTTGGTAATGGCACTTCAACCACTTCAATTAAATTATCATCTTTACAAGAAAACAAACAAAGTGAAGCTGCAAAAAACACGGATAAAAGGAGATATTTTTTCATTAAGATAAATATTATTTTTAGTGGAATAATTACGTTATGCTTTAAAATGCTTCACTTAAGAAATCTTTTATTTAAGCATACCATTTACTCCATTTCAGTAATAGTGTTTACTATTTCTATGTAGGCCTCTTTCGCTTCAGCAATAGTATAATGACTAATTTGCATCCAAGCATTTGTCTTAAAAGCGTCTCTTAAATCAAAACTGTTCGAATTGTTGTATACAGCAGTTCCAAAAGTAGCTTGCTTGTAAAAAGCATATAAACGCAATTGCATGTCTGGTGCTAAGGAATTTTTTGTCATTTTCGACGCACTTTCCACCGCGTCCGAAAAGCGAGTATCTAAATCTTTTACTGTCATTAAAGCTTTTTTGCTATAATAGTTTTACCACCTATAGCTTTTTGATTTAAAACTACATCAATTGGTGTACCGATAGGTAAAAATATATCAACCCTAGAACCAAATTTGATAAATCCAGCATCCGTTCCTTGAACAACCTGCATCCCTTCTTTGGCGTAATTTACGATACGTTTAGCCAATGCACCAGCAACTTGACGGTATAAAATTGCACCAAAACTTTCGTTTTCTACTACAATTGTGGTTCTTTCATTTTCTTCGCTTGCCTTAGGATGCCAAGCTACTAAAAATTTACCAGGATGGTATTTACTAAATTTTACCAGTCCGCTAATTGCGTAACGCGTAACATGCACATTTAGAGGAGACATAAAAATCGAAATTTGAAGACGTTGATCTTTAAAGTATTCGGATTCGTAGACTTCTTCAATAACAACAACTTTTCCATCTACAGGAGCGATAATTGTATTAGAATCAATAATTGCACTTCTTTTAGGATTTCTAAAAAATTGCAAAACAATAATTAAAACTAAAAGTGCTCCAATTTGCAAGGCCATTCTCAACCAAACCATTTCAGTTATGAAATAATCGGTACCTAATAGTACGACTGCTGTGAAAATTGTTGCTAAAAAAATCGATCCAGTTCCTTCTTTATGAAACATAATATAAAATTTGATATAATAAAAATACAATTGGTGCTACAAATATAATACTATCTAAGCGATCTAAAACACCACCGTGTCCTGGCATAATGGCACCACTATCTTTTACTCCTGCCACACGTTTAAACTTAGATTCCACTAAATCACCAACGGTTCCAAAAATAGCTGCAATAATAGCGATATTAACCCAAACAGAGTGCGCTCCGTCAATATAATATTCTGAAATTAACAAGCTGGCAATAATGGTAAAAACTACTCCGCCTAGAAAACCTTCAATTGTTTTTTTAGGTGATATTTTTTCGAATAATTTATTTTTACCAATAGATTTTCCAACAATATACGCAAAGGTATCATTAGTCCAAATCAAAATAAAGATGCTTATGATGATCTTTGGATTATATCCTTTTATTCCAAATGGGATTTTAGTGATAAAAATGAAAGGTAAAACTATATAACCTACCAGGTAAAAATACTTCTGAAAGATATTAAAATCAACTTTATTATCATCAAATAAGAAAAAAATGCATCTCACCGTGGATAGTAGTGCAATAAACAACAGTATCTGATCGTAAGTGCGATCTAAATGATACTGATAAGCTAAACTATACAAAGCGGTCGCAAGTATGAATGGGAATATCACGTTCAGATTAACTAGTAAACAAAATTCATAAACTGCGATAAGCAAAAATACACCGAATAGTAAAAAAAAGCTATCCGTTGAATATCGAATGGAAGCAATTAATAATATTATGTATACAGCTCCAGAAAGTGCTCTCTTGAGGGTCTCATTCATATTATAAATCTTCTAATAACAACAGGTAGAGGTTTTTAGCAACGCTACCGTATTGTGTAAAATCTTCTTCTTTTGCTTTTTCAAAGTATTTCATAGCCGTGATATTGGTTGGAATATCTTTGTCGTACTTTCTTTTTATAGCACTCAATGCATCACTTTTAGTATGCAAAATTTGACTTGTTGTTCCTACAATTACAATATTAATAGGTAACTCGTTAGGTTTATGCTGTTTAATTTGTTTCGAAGAAAATAAAATAGATCCCTCTTCTGCAATTAAATTTTCACAAGCCGCTAATAAAAATTTAGCATCTGTACTATTTTGAAACGGTATTTTATTTTCATTTAAAAGCTTAAAAAGTCGAGGTTCATAGCATATCGCGTGATTTTCAAACCAGTCGTTTTCTGCTAATATATTTTCGAATTGCTCACTAACTTCTTTTAAATTTTCACAATATAAAAATTTACCTCCATTTTTTTTAAAATTAAAAATGAACTGCTCGTCAGGTGAAAGCTCAGGATCAGTAGTGGGGCTATAATACTCGCTAGTGTTTTCCTCTTCGGATGCGTCGTTACTAGAGCCAAATATCTTTTTAAAAAAATTCATTATCTATGTAGTACTTTACAAGTTAGTTGAAAACGTTCAAAGATAAAAAAATCTTAATTCAAAAGTAGTTTTTGAATTAAGATTTTCTAAATAATCCTATAAATACGTATAGTTTACGAAACTTGCTCTTCTAAATTTTTATCAAAAGTACGTTTCCCAAAAATTGCTTCTAAATCGTCTTTAAAAATAACTTCTTTTTCTATCAGTATATCAGCCAATTGATTTAATTTGTCTTTGTTTGCTTCCAATAAAACGATTGCTCTTTGGTACTGACTTTCAATTAAAGCTGAAATTTCTGCGTCGATAACTTTTGCCGTTTCTTCTGAATAAGGCTTAGAAAAATTATAGTCACTTTGCCCAGACGAATCATAATAAGTTACATTTCCGATTTTATCGTTCAAACCATATATAGTAACCATCGCTTTCGCTTGCTTTGTAACTTTTTCTAAGTCGCTTAAAGCGCCTGTTGAAATACGATTGAAAGTAACTTTTTCGGCTGCTCTACCTCCCATTGTCGCACACATTTCATCCAACATTTGATCGGGATGAACAATTTGACGCTCTTCTGGTAAATACCATGCAGCTCCTAAACTCTGTCCGCGAGGAACAATAGTAACTTTTATTAAAGGTGCAGCATGCTCTAGCATCCAGCTCACAGTTGCGTGACCTGCTTCGTGAATAGCAATTGCTTTTTTCTCTGCAGGAGTAATAATCTTATTTTTCTTTTCTAAACCACCAACAATTCTGTCGACAGCATCTAAGAAATCCTGTTTATCTACGGCAGTTTTATTATAACGCGCCGCAATTAATGCTGCCTCGTTACAAACATTTGCAATATCAGCACCCGAAAAACCTGGAGTTTGTTTGGCCAAAAAGTCTAAATCAAGACCCTCTACTTTTTTCAATGGTGCTAAATGAACTTGAAAAATTTCAGCTCTTTCACGAACGTCTGGCAAATCAACATAAATTTGCCTGTCAAAACGTCCTGCCCTCATTAATGCTTTGTCCAAGACATCTGCTCTATTGGTTGCAGCAAGTACAATGACATTAGAATTGCTTCCAAAACCATCCATTTCTGTCAACAGTTGGTTTAATGTATTTTCTCTTTCATCATTACCACCTGACATATTACTTTTTCCACGAGCTCTACCAACAGCATCAATTTCATCGATGAAAATTATTGCAGGTGCTTTTTCTTTAGCTTGTTTAAACAAATCACGAACACGAGATGCTCCTACTCCTACAAACATTTCCACAAAATCAGAACCTGATAAAGAGAAAAAAGGAACCTGCGCTTCTCCTGCTACTGCTTTCGCTAATAAGGTTTTACCAGTTCCCGGAGGACCTACAAGTAGAGCTCCTTTTGGAATTTTACCTCCTAAATTAGTGTATTTATCAGGGTTTTTCAAAAATTCAACTATTTCTTGAATTTCTTCTTTTGCACCTTCTAAACCGGCAACATCTTTAAATGTGGTTTTAATATCTGTCTTCTCATCAAAAAGTTTTGCTTTTGATTTTCCGATGTTAAAAATTTGACCACCGCCACCAGCTCCACCACCAGACATTTTGCGCATGATAAAAATCCACACACCAATGATAATGATAATTGGAAGTAAGCTGATTAGAATATCACTCCAATTGTTTTTTTGCAAGAAATTAAAGTCTTTCAGCTTCCCTTCGGTTACTGCTTTCTCTAATTTACTTTGAAATATCTGATCATTACCAATCTCTAATGTGTAGTGAGGACCTTTGTTAGGTCTATCAAATACATCTTTAGAAACCTTAGCATTTTCTTTCTCTTTTAATGCATCGGCATTCAAAAACACTTCAGCTTCGGTTTTATTATAAACCACCACTTTTTCAATTTGACCTTTTTCTAAAATTTTATTAAAATCAGAAGAAGTCAATTGTGCTGGTTCCTCAAAACTTGATCCTCCAGTTGCAAAACTTATAAATAGAAAAACTAAAAGTATTGCCGTGTAGATTAACCAAGGACTTACCTTAAATTTATTTGGATTATTATCTTTAGCCATTTGAAGAAAATTTCTTTAGTATTTGTTTTCGATTGAAGTAATTTTAGCATCACCCCAAAGACTTTCAATGTTGTAATATTCTCTGATGTGTTTTTGGAAAACGTGAACTACGATGTTGACATAATCCATCAAAACCCATTCAGCATTGTCAGTTCCCTCAACATGCCAAGGTTTGTCTTTTAATTCTTTAGATACGATTTTTTGGATAGAGTTAACGATCGCGTTAACTTGAGTATTTGAAGTACCGTTACAAATAACGAAATAATCACACACTGCTGTGTCAATTTCTCTTAAGTCTAGTATTTCGATGTCATTTCCTTTTACTTCTTCAATTCCTTTGATTATGTTCGCCAAGAGAACATCGTTATTAACAGCCTTTTTAGTCATGAATTATTTTATATAAGTTTGTAAAGTTACCAAATTTTGTCTTTATTTTTGAACCTTAACAAAATATTAAATTTATAAATTAAATTGTATAAATGAAACTAATCAAACTCGATGCCATAGATTCGACAAATGACTTTCTAAAATCATTAAATAATCAGGAGCAATTGGGGAACTTTACCATGGTTACAGCTGAAAATCAGACCAAAGGTAAAGGACAAAGAGGAACGTCATGGAACTCTGAAGTCGGTAAAAATCTAATACTAAGCGTTTTGATTAAAGATTTTATTTCTTCAAATGAGCACGTTTTTAATCTTTCCGTAATCAGTTCATTAGCTGTAATATCGGTGTTAGAACAATGGAATATACCGAATTTAAGTATAAAGTGGCCAAACGACATAATGTCATACAATAAAAAAGTTGGCGGAATTTTGATAGAAAACACTTTAAAAAGTGGCGGAACAATAAGTTCAATTGTAGGAATTGGCTTGAATGTCAACCAGAAGGACTTTGAAAGCTTACCAAAAGCATCTTCGTTGGCAGTTATTTGCAATAAAGAATTTGACAAATTTTTATTACCTGAATTAATTGTTACCCAAATGCAAGAATTGATCAATGAATGGAAAACGCAGTCGGAAAGTTTATGGAAAATTTACTTTAATAAATTGTTCAAAAAAGGAATTCCTATGCCTTTTAAAAACCAACAACAAAAAACGTTTATGGGAATTATTGTGGGAGTAACGCCATTTGGACAGTTACAAGTACAATTGGAGGATGATTCAGTCGCTTCGTTTGATATTAAAGAAATTCAGATGCTTTTTTGAGGAACGGTTAAAATTAAAGAGGTTCAAAGTTGCAAACCTTCAGAGCTTCCAAAATTAAATGATTAACACCATTCAAAGCCACTGCGTACTCAGCTTTAGAAGTCCGAGAAACTATTTTTTAAGCATAAAAAAAGTCCGTTTAGAAATTTTCTAAACGGACTTTGTTTTTTATAGCAATAAATACTTATAGTTTCGTCATATTTGTCGCGAGCGCTTCAATGAATTTTCCAATAGGTCCTTTAATCATCATCGCCATCATTGGGTTAAAATCTCCTTCAAAATCAAGTTTTACAGTACTTGATGCATCAGAAATAGATTCGATATTGGAAACCAAAGTAAATGGCAACTTATCGCTCGCAGCACCCAAAACAATTTTACTTGGTGCTACTTTCTCTTTCATTTTTAATTTTATTTCTGGCATACCTTTCAAACCAAAAATAAAAGCATCTTCTCCGATAACTTCAAATTTCGCAATGTTATCTGGCATTAATTTTTCGAAATTTTTCACATCACTCAACAAATCAAATAATTCTTGAGCCGATTTTGAAACGGTAACTGTAGGACTTTGTAAATTCATTTTATGTATATTAATTGTAAGTGATTCTTTTATTGATTCCAAGTTGCAGGATTAACGCTCCATTCTTGCAAAGTTTCTAAATCATCTTTAGAAATGTACTCTTTTGCAACAGCCAAATGTAATAAATTTGAGTAATTACTCAAAGTAAATAAATCGATGTTTGCTTCTTTAAAATTTTCTTCGGCAATACCAAAACCATACGTAAAAATAGCTGCCATTCCCAAAATATCAGCTCCTGCACTACGCAATGCCTCTACTGCAAGCAAACTACTTTTTCCTGTACTGATTAAATCTTCAACAACGACAACTTTTTGTCCCGCTTCAAAATAACCTTCGACTTGATTTTGTCTTCCATGTTTTTTTGCTTCAGGTCTCACGTACACAAAAGGAAGATCCATCGCTTCGGCGACCAAAATTCCAACGCCTATCGCGCCTGTAGCAACTCCAGCAATCACATCTGGTTTTCCAAATTGTTTTTCAATGCTCTCCGCAAAAGCGTCTCTAACATAATTTCTGATGCTAGGAAATGAGAGAATTAGCCTGTTGTCACAATAAATTGGTGATTTCCATCCCGAAGCCCATGTAAAAGGATTTTTAGGATTCAATTTAATTGCATTTATTTGCAAAAGTAACTCGGCTGTTTTTTCGGCAGTATCTTTATTAAAAATCATACTACAAATGTATAAAGTTTTTGTAAACGACAAACCACTTTTTTTGACAAATGAAATCTCCAAGGAGACTAATTTTCAATTATTCTTGCTTGAGAGCATCGATATTGAACAACTTATTGTGAAAATTTTTCAAAATAAAATTCAACAAGCTTATCTTTATCATCCTGATGAAAAAGAAATAATGAAAACTTTAAAATCTAAAATCCCTGTAACTAAGGCTGGTGGCGGTTTGGTCTACAACAAAAAAGGTGAAGTTTTGTTTATTTTTCGAAATGGCAAATGGGATTTACCAAAAGGCGGCACAGATAAAGGCGAGTTAATTGAAGACACGGCCATGCGGGAAGTTGAGGAAGAAACGGGCGTAAATCAGCTTAAAATTAAAAATAAGTTGCAAAAAACGTATCATATTTTCAAAAGAAATGGAAAATACAAGCTTAAAATTACACATTGGTTCGAAATGCACAGCACTTTTGACGGAGTTTTAGTTGGTCAAGAAGACGAAGGCATTGAAAAAGTAGCGTGGTTAAATCCAGAACAAATTCAAGAAGCGCTTAAAAATTCTTACGAAAACATCAAACTATTATTTGAAGAAGAAAAGATTGGAAAGTAAAAATTATGCTGATTGAAATGAAAAAAGCCTCAAAATTAAATCTATTTTGAGGCTTTTTTTTATTAATTTTCGTCTTCTTCGTCTGTCGCATGAGATTTAGAGTAATTTCTCCATTTCTCGATACAGCTTTGAAAATCTTGCGGAAGTTCTGTATCAAAACGCATCATTAGTCCAGTTGTTGGATGTTTAAATCCAAGTGTTTTAGCATGCAATGCTTGCCTTGGTAACGCTTTAAAACAATTGTCTATGAATTGTTTGTATTTGGTAAACGTAGTTCCTTTTAGGATTAAATGACCGCCATACCGTTCGTCGTTAAATAAAGGATGTCCGATGTGTTTTAAGTGCGCACGAATTTGATGTGTTCTACCGGTTTCTAACTGACATTTTATCAAAGTTACGTATCCAAAACGCTCTAAAACTTGGTAATGCGTAACCGCTGGCTTTCCTATTTCTGGATCAGCAAAAACGGCCATTTGCATACGATCTTTTACATGACGCGCTAAATTCCCTTCAATTGTTCCGCTTTCTTCTGCCACATTTCCCCACACTAAAGCCACATATTCCCTTTCGGTGGTTTTAGCTTCAAATTGCTTGGCTAAATGCGTCATAGCCGCCTCTGTTTTTGCAATAACCAATAAGCCAGAAGTATCTTTATCAATTCTGTGAACCAAACCTGGTCGCTCAGAACTATTCAGTGGTAAATTCTCAAAATGATAGGCCAAAGCATGAACTAATGTCCCCGTATAATTGCCATGTCCTGGATGTACTACCAAACCTGGCTCTTTGTTTATCAACAACAAAGCATCGTCTTCGTAAACGATATTTAGCGCAATATTCTCAGGAATAATATGATTTTCGAACGGCGGATGCGATAACATAATCGTAATCACATCAAACGGTTTTACTTTGTAATTGGATTTTACCGCAATATCATTTACGTAAATATTTCCTTCAGTAGCGGCATTCTGAATCTTATTTCGAGTAGAATTCTCGATCATATTCATCAGATATTTATCAATTCGCAACAAAGCTTGTCCTTTCGGAATTTCAAATCTATGGTGCTCAAACAATTCTTCTTCTAAATCTAAATTTTCTTTATTACTGTTCATCTGGTGCGTTTTCGTCTCCTGCTTCAATTGTATCATTTGCCTGACTTTCATCAACATAACTCGCTTTCCCATCTCCTAAAACCAAATCGATCTTAGATGCTTTTAGAACGCGGTCTCCTACTTTTAAATTTCTTCCTTTGTAACGCATTTCTAAAACCATGTCTTTTCCAAGATTTGGAATATAGGTAATTGTTCCTTCTTCTAAGCCTAACGCTTTTAAAGTTGGAACTGCTTCACGGTACGTTTTCTCAATTAAATCTGGAATTCGAACAGATGAAAATCCAGAAGCATTAATTTTAATATATATTTTTCGGCCCACTTTTACTTTAGTTCCTGGCTCTGGATCTTGTTCTACTACGCTACTTTTTGGAAACTCGCTTCTATAATCTACGCTATCCAAAAGCACGTAATCCAAATCAATACCATCTAATTTTTTTTCTACTTGCTCTTCTGTCAATTTACGTAAGTCAGGAACAGCTAGCTCATGACCGTGATCGGTTGTAAACGTCAGCCAGTGCATGAATAAATAGATTAAAACAGCGCTTGCACCGAGGGCAATTAAAACTTGCGTCCAAAAAACACGACTTACTAGATATTTACGTAAACTCATAGATTAATTTTTATTGGTGGCAAAGATAAAGCTATTTCGTTTCAAAAAAAATGATAATTTTGTTTAGCATACGTTTAATCGCCGATTCGGTTAGACAATTAACCTATTAAAGTTATCAAATGAAAAACATTGCCATCGTCATGGGCGGATATTCGAGCGAATTTAAAATCTCACTAATTAGCGGTAACGTAGTTTATCAATATTTAGATAAAACGAAATTTAACGCTTATAGAATTCATATTTTAAAAGAGAAATGGGTTTATGTTGACGAAAATGAGACTGAATTTCCTATTGACAGAAACGACTTTTCTACTACTGTCAATGGCGAAAAAATAAATTTCGATTGTATTTTTAATGCCATTCACGGCTCTCCAGGCGAAGATGGTTTGCTGCAGGCGTACTTTGAACTACTTGAGCTGCCGCATACTTCTTGCGATTATTATCAGGCTGCACTAACTTTCAATAAACGCGATTTGCTTTCTGTTTTAAAACCATACGGAATTAAAACAGCTACGTCGTATTACCTAAATAAAGGCGATGCAATCTATACCGACCAAATTGTAACAAAGGTGGGCTTACCGTGCTTTGTGAAGCCAAATAAAGCAGGTTCAAGTTTCGGAATTTCGAAAGTAAAAACTGCCGCAGAATTGCCAATTGCAATTGAAATGGCGTATAAGGAAGATAATGAGATTATTATTGAAAGTTTTCTCGATGGCACAGAAGTTTCGGTTGGCGTAATTAATTACAAAGGAAAAGTGACGGTTTTACCTATTACCGAAATAGTTTCTGAAAATGATTTTTTTGATTATGAAGCGAAATATTTAGGAAAATCCCAAGAAATTACTCCAGCTAGAATTTCAACTGAAATGACTGAAAAAATAGCAGAAATTGCCAAACGTGTTTACGAAATTTTACAAATGAAAGGTTTTTCTCGAAGTGAATTTATTATCGTAAATGAAGAACCGCATATGTTGGAAATGAATACGATTCCGGGTTTAACAACCGAAAGTTTATTGCCTCAACAGGCCGAAGCAGCTGGAATTACATTAGAAGAATTGTTTTCAAACGCAATTGAGTTAGCAATCAAAGAGTAATCTCAAACGTTTAGTCGTATAATTAGAAAGATTCACAGATTTAGTTATTTCATCACCTTGAGTCTATAAATTTTTACACTACTATTTTATTTCAAATAATAAAAATAGAAGAATAAATTATTAAAAATTAGCATAAAAACAGATGAAAACATTGGATTGGAAAAGAATATTATTTAATGATTTACCGCCTTACTTTTTAATTGAGGTATTTTTTCGATCGATCATTATGTTTGCTGTATTGCTTTTAGCGTTAAAAATTACGGGAAAAAGAGGTGTCAAGCAATTGTCTGTCTTTGAAACCGTAATTATAATTGCTTTAGGTTCTGCTGCGGGAGATCCTATGTTGTATGATAATGTTGGCTTATTACCGGCTGTAACGGTAATAGTCGTAATTATTTTATTTTATAAAGGCATTACGTGGCTAACGGGAGTGAGTTCTAAATTTGAACAATTTATCGAGGGAAAAACAGAGTGTATCATTGATGAAGGTGAATTTTCTCTGCGATCATTTAAAAAGGAAAGTTTGGCTCAGGATGAATTTTTTCAGGAACTTCGAATGAAGTCTATTGAGCATTTAGGACAGATAAAGAATGCTTATGTCGAAACTAGTGGGGAAATAAGCACCTTTTATTACCCTGATGAAGAAGTAAAATATGGCCTACCAATCGTTCCTCAGTTATACAATCAAAAGTCGGAGATAGTAACCTATAATGGTACATACGCTTGCTCTTTCTGCGGAAATATACAAGAGTTAACAACGGACGGCGGAACTTGTGAAAATTGCAGCAAAAAAGAATGGGTGCTGGCAATAAAAACAGTACGAATTGGATAACTACTAATTTGCAGTGTTATCCTTTGTACCTTTGAATTAGTAAAATCAGAACTCAAAATAAAAAAATGAGAAAAGCCATATTTCCGGGATCTTTTGACCCGATAACTTTAGGTCACGAAGACATTATAAACAGAGCCATTTCACTATTTGATGAAATTGTAATAGCCATTGGTGTTAATGCAGATAAAAAATACATGTTCTCCCTAGAAGAGCGTAAGCATTTTATCGAGGAAACTTTTAAAAATGAACCGAAGGTAAGCGTAATTACTTACGAAGGTTTAACAATTGACTTGTGTCACCGAATTGGTGCTAATTTTATTTTAAGAGGTTTACGTAATCCTGCTGATTTTGAATTTGAAAAAGCTATAGCACACACCAACAGACGTTTGTCTAAAATAGAAACCGTCTTTTTATTAACCGCTGCCAAAACTTCTTATATTAGTTCGAGTATAGTTCGTGATGTTTTACGCAATGGCGGAGAATATGAAATGTTGGTTCCAGAAGCCGTACGAGTACAAAAATAAAAAGTCTAATATCTTAAACTTGGCAAACGAAAGATTTAACTGTACTTTCGCCCCAATAATTGAAAATAGAGAGAAATGAGTTTAGATAGAGAATTAAATAAACGCAGCGGATCGAAATGTGAATTGTGCGCAGCAACTGAAAACTTAAAAGTATATCAAGTTTTGCCTACTCAAAAAGGTGGAATTGACGAAGCCATCATGGCATGTGATACCTGTATCGATCAAATCGAAAATGCTGGTCACGAAGATTTAAACCATTGGAGATGTTTGAACGATAGCATGTGGAGTGAACACGTTGCGGTGCAAGTCGTAGCATGGAGAATGTTGAGTCGTTTAAGAAATAACGGATGGCCTCAAGAACTGTTAGAGCAAATGTATTTTGACGAAGATACCTTGGCTTGGGCTCAAGCTACTGGCGAAGGCGAAGATGATGAAAACAAAATTGTTCACCGTGACAGTAACGGAGTTATCTTAGAACATGGAGACTCGGTAGTTTTAATTAAAGATCTAAAAGTAAAAGGATCTAGCATGGTAGCCAAACAAGGTACTGCAGTTAGAAACATTCGTCTCGATCATGAAAATGCCGAATATATCGAAGGGAAAGTCGATGGTCAGCAAATTGTAATCATCACACAGTATGTAAAGAAAATTTAATACATTTTATCATTACAAAAAATCCGCTACATAATTTAGCGGATTTTTTTTGCTTTATACCCAATGATCTCTTTTAAAACGTAGATGACTTTGAATTAAAAGTGATTAACGAAAAAGTTCAAAATATTTTTTTATTATGATTTGTAAATGTTTCCAAAATATACTTTTGATTCTTAAAAGGGAATTCATTTTTAAAAGATTTCAAATACATTTGACTTTTTTCGTAGTCCAACAAATAAATTTATTATAGGATTAATTTGATTAAAATTTACTATTTTTATTTTCATATTTGGTAACCTAAGCATAGGTTATTGTCCCTGAGCGACTTATAAAAATAGAGGAATTCTTGTTATTATTCGCGCTTTATGATTTGGCTCATAAAGGCATCTCAATGTGCTGAGTTATTTTTACTCATTATAAACAAACGCTTTACGAACATTAAAAAATAAAAATTAGTAAACATGAAAAGAGAAAAAAAACTCTGGATTGCATTTGCCTTTGTCGTGGGAATTTCTTTCGCGATACTGGGGTATTACGGCTACGAAATATATCAAAAAGCACCGCCTATTCCTGAGAAAATTATATCAGAAGATAATGCCACTGTTTTTACTGCACAAGAAATTAAAGACGGTCAAAACATTTGGCAAAGTATTGGTGGACAAGAATTGGGATCAATTTGGGGACACGGAGCTTATGTTGCACCCGATTGGACTGCAGATTGGTTGCACCGTGAGGCACTTTTTATATTAGACAAATTGTCTCAACAAGAATACAAAGTAGACTACGCTAATTTATCAGAAGAGCAGCAGTCAGTAATGAAGATTCGTTTGCAAGCTGATGTTCGTAAAAACACCTACAACGATGTTACGAAGACGATCACAATTTCTAGTAATCGAATTGAAGCTATTGCTTCTTTAAGTAAGCATTATGAAGGATTATTTATGGATGATCCTAGTTTTGATCAACTGCGTCATGATTATGCAATACCGAAAATGTCAATCAAAGAGAAAGAAAAAATGCATAAAATGAATGCTTTTTTCTTTTGGGCAACTTGGGCAACGGTAACCAATAGACCAGATGGTGTTATCTCTTACACGCACAACTGGCCTGCTGATGATTTGGTTGGAAACGTCGCTACAAAAGACCTACTGGTTTGGTCTGGAGTTAGTATTATATTATTGATACTATGTACGGGTCTTTTAATTTTTTACCACGTTAAATCTGGTAATGAAGAGCATTTAGAAACACCGGTTAGCGATCCTTTATTAAAACAAGGAATGACGCCATCGATGTTTCAGATTAAAAAATACTTTTGGATAGTTAGTTTACTAATCGTTTTACAAGTTGTTTTTGGGGTCATTACAGCGCATTATGGTGTAGAAGGAAATGGTTTCTACGGAATTCCTTTAGACCAATACCTACCCTACTCGGTTACTAGAACGTGGCACACACAGTTGGCAATCTTCTGGATTGCTACAGCTTGGCTGGCTACAGGTTTGTACATTGCTCCAGCAGTTTCAGGGAAAGATCCTAAATACCAAGTATTTGGAGTTAACTTTCTATTCTTTGCTTTATTAATCATTGTAGTGGGTTCTATGATTGGTCAATGGTTTGGAGTAATGCAAAAATTAGATCTTGTAGACAATTTCTGGTTTGGACACCAAGGCTACGAATATGTTGACTTAGGTCGTTTTTGGCAAATTTTCTTATTAGTTGGTTTATTCTTGTGGTTAGCTTTAATGATACGTCCTCTAATTCCTGTACTTAAAAAAGGTACAGAAGAGAAAAACTTAATCATTATGTTCTTAATTTCCTGCGCAGCTATTGCATCATTTTATGCAGCTGGTTTAATGTGGGGTAGACAAACTAACTTAGCGATCGCCGAATACTGGAGATGGTGGGTTGTTCACTTATGGGTTGAAGGTTTCTTTGAAGTTTTTGCGACAGTCGTTATTGCGTTTTTATTTGTTCGTCTTGGACTTCTTAAAACAAAAACCGCTACTATTAATGTTATTTTTTCAACTATTATTTTCATGTCAGGTGGAATTTTAGGTACTTTTCACCACTTGTACTTTTCTGGTACGCCAACAGCTGTTATGGCATTTGGAGCTACGTTTAGTGCATTAGAGATTGTACCTTTAGTTTTAATTGGATATGAAGCATATCACAATTACACGCTTTCTAAAGCAACGACTTGGATTGTCGATTACAAATGGCCTATCTATTATATGATTGCAGTAGCTTTCTGGAATTTCTTAGGTGCTGGTGTTTTTGGTTTTATTATTAATCCACCAATTGCATTATACTATATCCAAGGTTTAAATACAACAGCTTTGCATGCGCATACTGCTTTGTTTGGTGTATACGGAATGTTAGGAATTGGATTGATGTTATTTGTATTAAGAAGTTTATACCGTCAAGAAGTATTCAATGAAAAATTAATGAAATTTATATTCTGGACAATTAACATTGGTTTATTATCGATGGCTTTAATGAGTTTACTGCCAGTAGGTATCTTACAAGCAATTGCAAGTATCGAACACGGTATGTGGTATGCACGTTCTGCAGAATTCATGCAATTACCAACAATGGTAACTTTAAAATGGTTGCGTGCTATTGGTGATACCATTTTCGGAATTGGAATTCTATCTCTTTGTTATTTTGTTTTTGAATTGACTTTCAGAAAAACTAAAAAATAAAGCAGTACACTATATTTAACAAATCAATTTTAATTTTAAAAAATGCAAGATCAACAAAAGATCTTGCATTTTTTTTTTAAAGAAAGAAGCGCTGCTACTTTAAGTACCAACGCTTTTGAATATTTTATGAAATTATTTAAACAGACTGACTGTCGTGCTTACCTTCCCTAATTTCTTCCACCATCTTTTTATTAAATGCTGGTAAATCGTCTGGATTTCTACTTGTTACTAATCCATTATCTACCACAACTTCTGAATCTTCCCAAAATGCACCGGCATTTTTCAAATCGTTTTTTATAGAAGAAAACGAAGTTACTCTTCTTCCTTTAAGTACATCTGCATCTACAAGAATTTGAGGTCCATGGCAAATAGCTGCAACTGGTTTTTTACTTTGAAAAAAGTCCCGAACAAAATTAACTGCCTGCTCCTCTCTTCGTAATTGATCTGGATTAATAACACCACCCGGTAGCATCAATGCATCATAATTTTCAGATTTTGCTTCGTTAAGTACAACATCAACTTTGTATTCATTACTCCAATTGCCATCGCTCCACGCTTTAATAGTTCCAGCTTTTAAACTTACTATATCTGCGGTCCAACCTTCATTTTCTAAGTATTCTTTAGGTGATTTTAATTCACTTTCCTCAAACCCATTTGTTGCCAATATTGCTATTCTCTTTTTCATAGTACTATTTTTAATGTATTTATATTTCACTTTATTAAAGTTAACTATTACAAATAATCGTAAAGCACTGTTTGTATTAAAGTTATCCTAAAAAATGTTAAGTAAAGAGACATCGCAAAAACAACTAGGAATATTGTAGTTTTTATGCACAATTATGTAAAATATCGCTTTCGCAAAGGTTGTACTTTTAAAAGAAATTTTACAATGAAAAAACAATCGTATTCAAATCATATTCGATTTTATACTCCGCACCATTTTATCTATTACCCAATTATCATGGCGCTAATTGCAGCCTCTGTGTATTTTGCTTTTACTGAAACAAATACCTTATTATGGACTTTTATAGCAATTGTATTTGTAGTGCTGTTTTGTTTGGCTTTCATGGTTCGACAACATTATGCTTTAACATTGCAGAATAGAATCGTAAAGCTAGAAATGCGATACCGTTATTTTACATTAACAAACAAAAGATTCGAAAACATAG
This sequence comes from Flavobacterium sp. TMP13, assembly GCF_050847115.1. Taxonomy (NCBI): domain Bacteria; kingdom Pseudomonadati; phylum Bacteroidota; class Flavobacteriia; order Flavobacteriales; family Flavobacteriaceae; genus Flavobacterium; species Flavobacterium sp. TMP13. The sequence goes on along the minus strand of NZ_CP193656.1, from coordinate 2,663,242 downwards.
AATTTAGATTAAGTGAAAGTCAAATATTTGCATTGCGTTTTGCACCTGATGAAGAATTAGTGGCTTTAGTACAAAAGGCTATTTCAGACAATCTTTCTGCAACTCAAATCAAAAAAGCTATTACTAATTGGAAAGGTGATTACGAACGCGTATAAAGCAATTCATAATTTTAAATATTATATTTCAAAAGAAAAAGCCCGCACACTTAAAAATCAGTTTGCTGGCTTTTTTGATTCATTATAATTTAGGAAGAGAATTACAATTTTTTAGCTTCATTCCAAAACACATCCATTTCGGCTAAAGTCATATCTGCCAAAGGTTTCCCTAATTCTGACGCTTTTGATTCTAAATATTGAAAACGTTTGATAAATTTTTTATTCGTTCGTTCTAAAGCATCTTCTGGATTTATCTTTAAAAAACGAGCGTAATTAATCATAGAAAATAAAACATCTCCAAATTCTGCTTCCATTTTATCTTGATCGCCAATTGCAACTTCATCTTGTAGCTCCTGCAATTCTTCTTGTACTTTATTCCAAACTTGATGTGGCTCTTCCCAATCAAAACCAACGCCCTTTACTTTATCTTGAATTCGACTAGCTTTTACCAAAGCAGGCAAACTTTTAGGAACCCCTTCTAAGACCGAAATTCTCCCCTCTTTTAATTTCAGTTTTTCCCAATTTTGCTTTACTTCCTCTTCGTCTTTGACAACAGTATCGCTGTAAATATGTGGGTGACGAAAAATTAATTTCTCGCAAATTTCATTGCAAACATCTGCCATGTCAAAATCGTTGGTCTCACTACCAATTTTGGCATAAAAAACAATATGTAAAAGTAAATCGCCTAGTTCTTTTTTTACTTCATTTAGATTATTATCTAAAATAGCATCACCTAACTCGTACGTTTCTTCTATGGTGAGGTGGCGCAGAGACTGCATGGTTTGCTTTTGATCCCATGGACATTTCTCACGTAAATCGTCCATTATCGTAAGAAGTCTCTCAAAGGCTTCGACTTGTTTTTCTTTGCTCATAATTTTGACTTTTAAAGTATTCGTAAAAATAAAAAATCCTGTCAAGAAGTACTCAACAGGATTGTATATTAAATTCGAAAAATTTTTATTCTTCTTCAGCTTTAGCTGTTTTCTTAACAGCTGGCTTTTTTTCAGCAACTTTTTTCTCAGCAGCTTTTTTTTCTTCTTCCAAAACAGGAGTTTCTTCTGCAGATTCTGCAGCGGCTGGAGCTAAATCAGTAACCAGTCCTTTTCCTTGAAGCATGTTGTACCAGTTCAAAATCTTTTTAATATCTGATGGATATACACGATCTTCATCGTAGTTTGGCAGCACTTCTTTAAAATAAGCCAATAGCGTAGCATTGTCCTCTTTATGAGAAATTGCTGGACCTTTATCTTCTTTGTCTGCAATTAATTTCATTACTTCCGCCAATGGTTTTTCACCTTCGTACGTGTAGATTGAAATTTCAGACAATAAACTTACATTGCTTTTTAAACTTACCGTAACTTTTTTACCATCTACTAAAGACTCAGCAACAAAACCCGTACGAGTTTGAACTTTAAGTGCATATAAACCTGGTTTTCCAGAAATAGCTAAAATTTTTTCTAAATTCATTTTTATATAATTTGTATTAAGAATTCGGTTGTATGAATAAATAGGTCAAAAACAAGAAATTACCTTCCTTTTTTTCCAAAAAACTTCATGCGATAGTCTTGGAATGTTTTACCTTCTATAATGTTTTTTAATTTCTTTTGAATCAAACGCTTTTTAAGTGAAGATATTTTGTCTGTAAATAAAACGCCTTCAATATGATCATATTCATGCTGAATTACACGTGCAATCAATCCGTCAAAAACTTCAGTTTTCATAACGAAATCTTCTTCACAATATTCTATTGTAATTTTCTCGTGACGAAATACATCTTCACGAACATCAGGAATACTTAAACAACCTTCATTAAATGACCACAATTCGCCTTCTTCTTTGATGATCTTAGCGTTAATGAATGTTTTTCTAAACGATTTTAATTCTTTTTGTTCCTCTTCTTCCAGATCTTCATCGTCACTAAATGGAGCGGTATCAATAACAAATAATCGTAGAGGCAAAGCAACTTGTGGAGCAGCTAAACCAACACCACAGGCATTACTCATCGTTTCGTACATGTTGGTAATAGTCTCTTTTAAATTTGGGTGTTCTGCCGTAACATTTTCCCCAACTTTTCTTAAAACAGGATCACCATATCCTATAATCGGTAAAATCATTTGTGTAGTATTACTATTATACTTCTAAAAAAAAATCTGAAATTTGTTATCAGAATTAAGTTCGCAAAAGTAGTAAAAAATAATAATGATTTAGCCAAAGTATCCTTTTATATAACATTTATTTGTAAGTTTAATTAAATCAAAGTCTGCTTTATAATTAATTGTTTCGTACAATTCTTACCTTTGCTAGTAAACCCATAAACATGCTCCAAAAAATACGTAAACACACCAATAGTATCGCTTTTGTAAACGCATTAAAAATTACAATTGCGGCCGTGGTGCCAGTCATATTTTTTAGTTGGTTGGGTTATTTTACCATTGGTTTTGCGGTAGCTCTAGGCGCTTTTTTTGCTTTTCCAACGGACATTCCGAGTTCGATAAGACATAAGATAAATGGGCTATTTGTGGCATCCTTAATTTTTGCTGGAATTAATATTTTGGTAAATATATTTATTCCCTATCCCATTATTTTTTATCCGTTTTTGACAGCTTTACTTTTTCTGGCTTCGATGCTAACCGTTTACGGTCAGCGAGCAACTATGGTTTCGTTCTCGGCATTATTAGCGATTTCTTTATCATTTGCTCATATTCACGAAGGTTGGGATATTTTAATTTATGCCGGATACACCTTTGCGGGAGGTATGTTTTTCTTATTGGTCTCTTTAATTTTTCATTACCTTCAACCGCATCGATATGCCGAAATCGAATTAGCAGCAGTTATAAAATTAACCGCAAAATACTTGAAACTTCGAGGTGATTTATGGAGCCCAGGCGCAAACAGGCAAAAAATTACCGAGAAACAGCTTAATCTTCAGGTCGAAGTCAACACCATACACGAAAACCTTCGAAAAGTACTTTTTAGCGATAAAATAAATTCAGGAATCTCGGCTCAAAGTAAAAAAATGTTGATTGCTTTTATCACTTTAGTCGAAATTCAAGAGTTAGCTTTATCTACTTCTTTTGACCACGATAAGTTGCAAGGATACTTTAAGAAAAACCCAGAAGTGCTGTTAGCGTATCAAAACTTAGCTTATAAGCTGGCGAATCGATTGAATAAATTAGCCAAGAGTGTCCATAAACCTGTTGCCTATAGTTCTAAACACGATATAAATGATGCTTTAAAGAAACTTGAAAAAGGGATTCAAATTTATAAAAATGATCCGCACGTTACAGATCGCACTGAAGGCGTATTGATGTTAACCAACATGTCTAAATATGCTAAAAATCAGGTAGAAAAAATTAGAATTGTTGATCGTGCTTTTTCGATGGCGGTAAAATCATTTGATTTTAAAGAACGAAATAATAACTTGGAAAAGTTTCTTACGCCACAGTATTATCCTATTCGTACGCTAATTGAAAATTTAAGTTTTTCATCTACTTTATTTCGTCATTCGCTGCGTTTAACTTGTACAATCATGGTCGGTTTTATAATAGGCCAGTTTCTACCTTTTCAAAATGTGTATTGGATTTTAATGACGATCGTTGTTATTATGCGCCCTGGTTATGGTTTAACCAAAGAACGTTCGTACAACCGAATTTTCGGAACTGTTTTGGGTGCTATAATTGCATTCGGAATTGTTTCTTTAGTAAAAAACAACACAGCCATTAGCATTTTTGCGATTATGTGTATGCTCATCGGAATTTCTTTTACGCAAAGTAATTACAAAGTTGGTGCTACTTTTATTACGATGTATGTTGTATTTGTGTACGGAATCGTTACTCCTAATATTTACGAAGTCATTCAATTTCGAATTATTGATTCGGTAGTTGGTGCTACTTTGGCATTTTTAGCTAATTATTTTTTATGGCCTTCTTGGGAATTTTTAAGTACCAAACCATTCGTGACGCGCTCCGTCGAAGCCAATCGAGATTACCTCAAAGAAATTGCAGTTTTTTACAACAACAAAGGTATTGTTTCATTAGATTATCGCTTGGCGCGAAAGAAAGCTTTTATCGAAATTGGAAATTTAATGACCTCTTTTCAACGGATGTTGCAAGAACCAAAGTCGAAACAAGCGTTACTACCGCAAATAAATAAGTTAGCAGTGATGAATCATTCCTTATTGTCTGCTACTGCATCTCTAGGAACTTATATTCAATCGCACGAAACGACTTCGGCTTCAGACGCTTTTAACTTTATTGTAGATACCGTTATAAAAAAGCTTACTGCAGCTGTCGCTATACTCAAAGGAGAACCTTTTATTTTTGACTCCGAAAAAGATGAAGAAGCCTTAACACTTCGTTTTCAAGAATTAAAGAAAGTTCGTGAAAAATTGTATGCAGATCAAAACTCCCAGTTAGAATCAGAAACAGACGATTACAGACAAGAAGTACAATTGGTTATTGAGCAACTTACTTGGATGAATAACATTTCTGATAACATTTTGAAGGTCACAAAAGAATTTGTGTCTGGTAATCATCTGTAACAAAAATGATTTACGGTAAATTTAAAACTTTCTTTACTTGCATTAAACTCTTCAGCTTAAGTCAATAAAATAATTCAGCTGCCATTTTTGTGTTGCCAATGCTTGCTTACTCGTTGCGATATCCCAAGGTGCATACAATCTAATTGCCCTTTTTCCTTGTTTAACTACTGTAGAGAAAACTCCCTGCTGAAATAAGACATCTTGAGGAAATAAAAATAGACCCAAATGAATTTTGTTTTTAACTAAAACAGCAACATAATCAATAGCATCTGTGGCATCAAAAGGTGCTATTATTTTATTCGGATTCCTTTTCCACAACGTCACAAATTGACCAATTTTGGTGGGTGTAATTTTTGCTTGTCGATATACAATTAATTTAGTATTTAGTGCAAATCGACAAGCATTGTACTCTTTACTTTCTTTTTCAATGAGTACAGTTTGATAATTGAAAGGTTCAGTTAATGAAAAATTCTTACTTAAAAAAGCAACGCAAAAATATGGTATAATTCTCTCTGAATTCAAAAAAATAAAATTAGAAATTACAATTCAATTGATTCACCAATTTCTAAAAGCATCAAATCTTTTTGGTTATCAAAAAACTTTTTGATAGCTGCTTCATGATCAATTTCGATATAACCAAAAGTATCAAAATGATAGCCTAAAATTTTATCGCATGCTACAAAGTTAGAAGCGATAATAGCATCTTCTACATCCATTGTAAAATTATTACCAATAGGTAAAATTGCTAAGTCTAATTTTGTTCTAAGCGGAATTAGCTTCATGTCCATCGTCAATGCCGTGTCGCCCGCAATGTAAATGTTTTTATGTTCTCCTTCGATTACAAAACCACCCGGATTTCCACCGTAACTTCCGTCTGGGAAAGAACTAGAATGAATGGCGTTCACATATTTTACCTTTCCAAAATCAAACTGCCAACTTCCGCCATGGTTCATTGGGTGCGTTTTAAAGTCTTTATTACCGTAATAACCCGCAATTTCAGCATTGGAAACAATAGTTGCATCGGTTCTTTTTGCAATAGCCTCTACATCCAAAACGTGATCGCCGTGCGCATGAGTAAGCAAAATGTAATCTGCTTTTAAAGAATTTATATCAATGTGTGATGCACTCGGATTTGCTGAAATATAAGGATCGACTAAAATATGCTTTCCCCCTACTTCTATTCCTAAAGAAGCGTGACCGTAAAATGTAATTTTCATAATCTATCAATTAAAAGTTATAAGTAAACAATAGCGCTTTTAACGGCCGCCAAGAAATAAATTTACAAAAATATCAGAAAGCAATGAAATCATCGATACCGATAAAAGTAGGGAAAGTAAAAAAGTACTCAATGCTAATTTTTTTAATTCAGGATCCAATAATCTTGGTTCTTTGTTATTGGCCACCGTTTTTAAATGAGCCAACATCGGAATGAACGCTAAAACAAATAAATATTGGTCTAAACGAAAATCACTTAAAAAGGAAAACACTAAAACCGAAATAATAGCGGTTAACACCAAGAAATAATGATAATTTTTGGCTTTTTTTCCTCCCATTTGTACTACTAGCGTATTTTTATTTGATTTTCTATCCGATGCTTCGTCTCTCATATTATTAAGATTTAAAACGCCAACGCTCAATAAACCAATGCTTACAGCAGGTAAAATAAGTAAAGGATCCAGCTCTTTTGAATACAAAAAACTCACACCCAAAGTACTTACTAATCCAAAAAAAACAAAAACAAAAGCATCTCCTAAACCTCTGTAACCATAAGCAGAACGACCAACAGTGTAACGAATTGCTGCTGTTATGGCTGCAATTCCTAAAATAAGGAAAAACAACGAATACACAAAGTTTGACACGCCAAACGCAAAGTAAATTAAGGCTATTGCAGATAAAAGTGTTAAAAATGAAGTAAGAACAATAGCGTTCTTCATTTCCTTAGGAGTTATTTTTCCACTCTGAATCGTACGTTGTGGTCCTACTCTGTCTGCATTATCAGTTCCTTTGAGTCCATCGCCATAATCATTGGCGAAGTTAGATAGCACTTGCAATCCTAAGGTTGTTAATAAAGCAAAACCTAAAATTTTCCAATCAAAAACGTCTGTAGGCGTGTATATGTCTGCAGGCGGATTGGCTAATGCAAAGATACTTCCAACAATAATTCCAGACACAGATAAGGGTAATGTTCGCAATCTTGCCGCTTCAATCCAATGTTTCATTATATTTTATTTTATTATTTATTTTTAAATTTACTTTTAAATTTACTTTTGCAAACTACATCCAATTGCTGTCTGACGTTTCCATTTTGTACAACCACAGGTTTGTAAATTGCTTGATAGCGGTAAAATTTCCCAATTGAAAACTCAACCTTCCTCCTGCAGTATGCAAAGTTAAAGAACCAATATTACTATTTTGATGCCAAAAAAGCTGCGAGGTTGTAATTGCTTGTATTTTACTGACAATAATTATTTTGTTAGTAATATCCCAAGCGCCACTTTGATGAATTATAAAATCATCTTTAATAAAAAGACGGTTGTTTTTAAAGAGAAAATATTGAATCATTCCAACAAATAGAACTAAAAATCCCAATACGTAATCAGCCGTTTCCATTTTCTCTAATAAAAAATCTCTGAGAAAATAGTACGCTAGTACTGGTAAACCAATAGAAAGAAAAATAGAAAAACCAAGTTTTCTAAAATTAGGTTTTAATTGCACTCCTTTTTCGGGAATCTTTTGAAAAAGCAACTTTAAAATCGCGTCCCTTTCTACCGTATTACAACCCGGAATTTCAATTGCAGATTGGTGTTCTTTGGTTTCTCCTCCAGTAGCTTGTGTTATTTTAAGCCCTAAAACATTCATTTTTTTTTGAAAAAAATTCTGAGTGATACTCGCGATCTGAACTTTTTCTGGCTTTAAAATTGTGCTCTTAGTATTTAACAGTCCGAAGGATAATAATAAAGAACCATTTTGTTTGGCAATACTATAATCAAAATAAGTAAAAATCGTCTTTACCAAATTTACTATAATAATGGACAAAAAGAAAACTACACATAGCAGTAGACTCAATCTTAATACCTGACTTGTGTTGACATAATTTTCTACATTCTCTAATTCTAAAACATCTCTACCGGTAAATCGCTTGAAATAATCAAGAATAGTAAGTAAAAAAGCCAATATGATCAAAAAGCTTTTAAGGTAATTTCTCGTAATTCCAATTTTTAATAAACTTAAAAAACTAATTTTGAGGAAAGGAATTTCAGTTTTGGTAAATTCTTGATTGCGATTGCCATCTAACTCATCACTTACAGAATTGTCCACAACTATTTTGCTTTCATTCAATAGTAATTGTGCTTTCAAATCTAATGCTAAATCATGAGCAATTGCTTTGATATGCACTTCTTTTTTACTGGAACCAGCCGTGTCTGCAGTTAATTCATAAACTCCAAATAGTCTTTGAATTAAAGATTGATTGACGTTTACTTGCTGAATCTTATTAAGCTGTATGGTTGTTTTCGTTTTATTAAAAACACCTTCGGTTATTATAAATTCATCATTTTCTTGATTAATATAAAAGGTGAAATTTAAATATTTCAAATAAGAAATAAAGCTAACAATAATTACAAAACAGAGAATTGCAGCAAAAAAATAAACCTTATTTATTTCGTTAAATTTCAAAATCCAAATTACAAAAAGAGGCCAAATCGCTCTAATGTACTGTTTAAGTGCATACAGAAACATCACGAAAATACCTAAAATAGATTGACGCTGTGGCTGAGTAAAATTGGCTTTCATTATAATTGTTTTTGAATTTTCCCCATAAGCAATTGTTTAATGTTTTCAGCTTGCTCTTTTGCAATTCCTGGAATCTGAATGTCACTAGCACTTCCGCCTGCGGTAAATATTTCAACTTTTGCTAAACCAAAAAATCGCGAAAGTAAACCTTCATGTAGAGCCACGTGTTGGACACGATTATACGGAATTACAAGTGTATTAGTCGCAATAATTCCATGTCTGAATAAAACATCATGATTGCGAAAAGCAAACCCCTTTTTTTTATAGTTTACTCTCGACAAAAACAAAATTACAATTAGCACGATGACAAATAAGGCTATAAATTGTGCTTTATATGGAGCCAGTTCTATAGTAAAATACAAAAGAAAACCAAGTCCAACAAAAAGTAGCGCAAAGAATATAAATAATTCTAATAGTACCACTTTCCAATAATTGGGGTGCAGCAACGAAAATTCGACTTCCTCAAACTTTGGAAGTAATGTAGTATCTAAAGTTTCATTTGTAAAATCTTCCATTCTCTATTTTAAATTCATATTATAAATCTCAAGTTCCAATATTGAAACTTGAGACTGTAGTTATTATTACGGCAACCATTTATTTTCGCCAAAGTTTGGTTTTCTTTTTTCCAAAAATGCATTTCTTCCTTCTTTCGCTTCTTCAGTCATATAGGCCAAACGCGTCGCTTCACCTGCAAAAACCTGCTGCCCAACCATTCCGTCGTCTGTCAAGTTCATTGAAAATTTTAGCATTTTTATCGAAGTTGGCGATTTTTGTAAAATTTCTTGTGCCCATTGGTAAGCAGTACTTTCCAACTCCTCATGCGGAATGACAGCATTTACCATTCCCATATCCATAGCTTCCTGTGCAGAATAATTTCTTCCTAAAAAGAAAATTTCACGTGCTTTTTTCTGCCCCACCATTTTGGCCAAATAAGCCGATCCGTAACCTCCATCAAAACTAGTTACATCAGCATCCGTTTGTTTAAAAATTGCGTGTTCTTTACTCGCTAACGTTAGGTCACACACCACGTGCAAACTATGTCCGCCACCAACAGCCCAACCAGGAACTACGGCAATAACCACTTTAGGCATGAAACGAATCAATCGCTGTACCTCTAAGATATTTAAGCGATGTTGACCGTCTTCGCCCACATACCCTTGATGTCCACGTGCATTTTGATCACCTCCGCTGCAAAAAGAGTAGACTCCGTCTTTAGTAGAAGGACCTTCGCCAGTTAATAAAACAACTCCTATCGAAGTGTCTTCTTGGGCATCGTAAAAAGCTTGGTATAATTCGGAAGTCGTTTTAGGTCGAAAAGCATTTCGAACATTGGGTCTATTAAAAGCAATTCGTGCAACACCATTGCATTTCTTATACGTTATATCTTCAAATTCTTTGGCAGTAATCCAATCCATTTTATTCTATATTAAAAAAATTATAGTGTAAAAATAAGGCATTTTTTAGAGATACAAGCACTCCAATAAAAGGAAGCGCATTATACAATTGCTGCAAATGGCAGTAAATCGAACAATTTCTAAAATAAATTGTAGCTTTTGGGTGAAATACATTAAATAAGTTGTATCTTTAGAATCTAGTAATCAACCAAATGACCTTATTTTTGGTTCTGCTAGATTGAAGTATTTTCACTGATTTATTAACCTAAAAAATGATTTTTTTGAGACACTTAAAACAACTTGTCGCTCATTTTCATAGGGTTTTAGATACCAAAACTACGATTAATGAGCAAATGTTTAGTTCTGTTGACGTAATTGTAAAAAATAAAAAGTAACACCAACGGTTAACTGCAAGATTAATAACGTCGCATTCTATTTAAAATTTATAAGAATTTAAAAGCGATAATTGATTTTGAAATGAAAGCTAGAAACCAATGGGTCTACCGTAAAATTTGTTTAGACAATTAAATTAGCACAACAACATTTAAAAGACAACCATCAAAAGATACTGCTCTTTTATAACAATGAAGAAGATCTATAATTATTAAACTTTAAAGAGTAGCTTTTCTCATTTTATCTGATGATGTAACGCATTAATTTTATTTTTGTTTTTACTAATTACAATTTTTTTTAAAACTTAAATAAAGTAGAAAGGCCAATCAATTCTGATTGGCCTTTCTTATTTTTATACTATGTATTATTCTTTTTGTATCAAATAAATTCCGTCTTCTTTAATTTCAATCAATTTTTCCCTATATAAAGAGCCAATTGCCTTTTTAAAGGTTTTTTTACTCATCTTAAGAACTGTTTTTATGTCTTCTGGATGCGAATTATCATTTAATCTTAAAAAACCACGGCTAGCACGAAGCTCATCTATAATTTTATCTGCATTGGGTTCGATACTTTGATAACCTTGAATTTGTAATGCTACATCAATTTTATTATCGGGACGGATATTTTTAATATATCCACGCATTCTGTCTCCAGTTCGTATGGCATCATCGTATACTTCATCCTTATAAAGCAAACCTTTGTGCTGTTCATTAATGATCACATTAATTCCTAACTCCGTAATGTGCGATACAATTAAATCTACTTCTTCTCCATTTTCAACCGTAAGTTGATCGTTTTTTAGAAACTGGTTTAATTTACTCGAAGCCACCAAACGATTGGTTTTTTCGTCCAAATAAAGGTAAACCAAATAACGTTTGCCTTTTTCCATTGGACGCGCTTGCTCTTTAAACGGAACTAATATGTCTTTCTCCATTCCCCAGTCCATAAAAGCGCCTACCTGATTGGTATAATTAACTCGTAAAAGAGAAAATTCATTCAACAAAATATAAGGCTCTAATGTGGTTGCAACAGGTCGCTCTTCGTGATCCAAATATGCAAAAACAATTAGTTCCTCTCCGATTTCAAATTCATTTGGAACGTATTTGTTGGGTAATAATATATCATGAATTCCTTCTGGATCTTGTTCCGGATTTCCCAAAAACAAACCCACTTTGGTATCACGTAATATGGTAAGTGTATTGTATTTTCCTATTTCAATCATTTTTCTTAAAATTCTTAGTCGATTGCGACTTGATAATGTGCAAAGGTACAAAGATTAAATTAAGAATTAATTTTGAAATACACTTATAAAATCCTAATTTTATAACTAAGTCTTACACCCTTATTTTACTAGAAACAACAGATCATTTTTGTCTAAGAATAAAAATTTCGCACACCTAAAAAAATAATTTTTATATGAAATAAAACCCCCAAGTTACAAATAACACGTAGCAATACGTTTTACAATTACCTTGCTTTTTAAAAAATTTGAAATGAAAAGCGAGATATACAATTTTAACCAATAAATTTAGAGAAACAAAATGAAAAAAACATTTCATACTGTATTATTAGCCGCAGTAGTAGGATTAACTTACTCGTGCAAAAACGAAACGAAAGAAATTAACAATCCAAAAGCAACCGAAGTAGTCGATGAAAAAACAGAACACGATCATGGCGACAGCACTAGCCTTGTCTTAAATGATGGAGAACGTTGGGATGCAAACGCAGAAACAACTACGGGTGTTAACAATATGATTGCGCTCATGAATTCTTTCAAAGAAAAAGAAAACGTTACCGCTTATCCAAAATTGACTCAAGATTTGAAATCCGAATTTAAAATGATTTTCGAAAAATGTACGATGACAGGCGAAGCGCATGATCAACTGCATAATTTTTTAATTCCGATAAAGGATCTTTTAGAAACACTTCCTTCTTCAGATTTGGACGTAGCTCAAAAAAGTTATGATGAATTAAGTACTCAATTATCAATATACAAAACATACTTTAAATAATGAAAACAGCCTCTTTAAGAACAGACCTTCAATACAATGAAGATAAAGTTTCGATCAAAGTAATGATGGAAACAGAAACGTCAAAAGAAATTAGAATCCTTTTTAGAAAAGGACAAACGATGAAAGAACACAAAGCAGGATACCCTATAACAGTAGAAATTCACGAAGGAACAATTACTTTTGGTGTAGAAGGCGAAAAAATGGTTTTAAAAACTGGCGATTTAATTTCATTAGACGCTAATGTTCCGCACGATTTACTTGCACAAGAGGATAGTATTGTGAGACTTACTTTATCCAAATCTGACAATGTAGAAAGAGTTGCAAAAGTAGTCGAATAGTTTCGACACCACATCTTTTGCTTAAAAGACGTATTTCAAATTTTGTTTTTCAGTTTAATTGTTCTGATATTATAAAAAAATCGAACAGAATTTGAGAATAAAATTTCAATTACGTCTTTTTAAATTATAACACAAAAAGTGTTCAACAACTTAAAAGTAAGAATCACACTTCTTCAATTGCCAAGCGGAAACATTCTTTTATTCTTGCAAAATAAATTTTATATGAAGTTTAAAATCTTTTTATTTCTCACTCTCCTACTTTCAACTATTTCTTATTCCCAACAAAAAAGTGATTGGATTCGTGTTGAAAATTATGATGGATCTAAAATCGGTTATAAAGATATTAATGGAAACGTTAAAATTGCAGTCGATTTAGAAACAACGTTTGCACCCCCAAAATATTTTAATCATATCATTCCGATATTTGATCTTAACAATCATAATTATTATCTTCTAAAAAATAAACAAAAAATTGCTCTCGACAGTGTTTATATTTCTTCTGATTATGAGTTGGATTGCGAGCGTGAAAACAAAATTCGGTTTAGAGATAAAAAATCAAGAAAAATAGGATTTTTAAATCAGAACGGAAACGTTATTATTCCAGCACTTTATAATTATGCCGCCCCTTTCTATAATAATCTTGCTGTCGTTTTAAAAAATGCAACTAGAACTTGTTTAGAACAAGGTGTGGACAGTCTAAACTGCGAACATCCAATTTTTAAAGGCGGAATAACTCAGTTAATAAACGATAAAAATCAGTTGGTTGTTGATAGCATTGATACCGCCATTGCTACAAACTTAAATTGGTATTCTCTACACGTTAGCGCCACGAATAAAGAACAAATTAATCGAGTTAGTTTTAAAGGAGTAAACGGCGATTTTTATTCTTTTATTGATTATGATAAGGAATTTAAAAATTGGTTTTTCAACACTTTTGTGCCAGTAGTCAACCAAAGGTCAATAAAGCAATTAGAGAAATTGAGTTTTATAGAACTAACAACATGGTCTGAAAATGAGCAAATTTGGAAAAACAATAAAAATTCGGAAGTAATTAATTCTGAGTTCGTAGAAAAGTTGGTTTCTAAAGCTCAGTTCTTACTTGAAAATCCTAAAAATTCATTTTTCAATTCAAGCGATCTGAATCCGTACATTTATCAAAATAAAAACTACGATGAGTTTTACGATTGCAATGGCAATTTATTTAAAGAAAAATATCCTGCCTATAGTTTTTATATTAATTATGTAGATGCAAATCAATCGTTAGAATATCAGGAATCAATAGCTTTTATCAAAACCGAAAAAGGCTATAAACTATTTACCTATTCGTTTAAAAACTAAAAAAAGCACCGTAAAGGTGCTTTTGTGTTGGATATAGTAAGATTCACTAATTATAAACACTTTCTTTTTTGAAATGGACAGTTAACAAATAATACATTACTGCTCTGTATTTGTTTCTATTAGAGCGGCCGTATTGCTCAATAACTTCCTCTATTGCCGCATCTAAATCTTCGCTGTCGCTCAGTCCTAATTTTTTAATTAAAAAATTATTTTTTACCGTTGCTACCTCTTCTTTACTAGTGGCAGAAACCGTTGCCGAATCAGCATTGTAAATGGATGGACCACAACCGATGGTAACTTTTGTCAATAAATCCATATCAACAGTTACTCCGCATTTGTCTTTTAAATCTGACTCATACTTTAAAATTAATTCTTCTCTAGTGCTCATAAGTAATTTTTTAGGTTGATTATTATTATAAAATTATTTCTAAATTTAAACAAATTATAGGTGCCAATTACTTAATTAATAGGAAGTTCTGTAATGCCCTTAAACCAACTCTCTAAAAAACTGCATTAAAACCAAATCATTGACAATTGTTGGTGTAAATACTTCAAGAATACAAGGTGCATCGTTTTTAGCATATAATAATTCTAAACTTTCAGTTAGCGTATCTTCGTCTGTTGCCTTTAGATACTCGAATTGGTACATTTTTGCTAAATGTTCTGCAGTAAATTTGTGAGAGGTCTCGAAAAAAGTATTAAAAACGGGCGCTTCTTGATGTCCTGGTAAGATTCTGAATATGCCGCCGCCGCCATTATTTACTAAAATGATTTTGAAGTTCTTAGGAATATAATTGTTCCAAAGTGCATTGCTGTCGTACAGAAAACCAATATCTCCTGTTATAAAAACCGTTTGCTTCTCGCTGGCATGTGCTGCTCCAATTGCGGTAGAAGTACTGCCATCGATTCCGCTGGTTCCACGATTGCAAAATACTTCGATCGTTTCATCAATTGTAATTAACTGCGCGTAGCGAATGGCGGAACTGTTGCTAATTTGCAATTGACTGTTTTTGGGTAAACTGCCAATTACTTTTTCAAAAACCTTGAAATCAGAAAATTCAATTTTCGAAAGATATTCATTGGTCCTTATTTTTCGCAATTCCACTACTTTTTCAATGTTTGAATAATAGTCGCTGTGCATGACCTGGGTTTTCTTCAAAAAAGTGTCAAAAAATGCATTAGGCTCCATTTTGATATGATTCGATAATGCTCCAAAAGTATCGTATGCGCGCAAAATATCGATATGCCAATGTTCTTTGGGTTTGTATTTTCTTAAAAAAGCTTTGATGCGTTTAGAAACAATCATTCCGCCAAAAGTCACTAAAATATCCGGTTGCAATTGAGCGAAATCACCGTCGTTAAAAGGCGTAATCAAAGTATCAATGTGATCGATAAAAGTAGGATGGTGCAAGTTAGAAGTCGTCTCGGTAAAGACCACAACCGACTCGTCATTGCCAAACGTTTCGATCGTTGGTGCGGAAATAGAATTGGGTTCGTTAACTCCAACTAAAATCATTTTTTTGCTGGCTTTATTCCAGCTTGACAGCAATTCTTCCAAATTAGGAATAGCGGTTGTCTGATTTTCTTTTACGGAAGTGGAAATAAATGAATGGACAGACAAAGCTGAAACCGTCTCGTACAAAGGTTCTTCAAAAGGCGCGTTAATGTGCACTGGGCCTTTCTTTGAAATTGCCATTTCGATGGCTTCATTGATTTTTACATCATTTTCTACCGAAGCATTCTCGGTTAAATTGGCATTGTAAACCGTATGATTTATAAAAACATTTTCTTGTCTAATGGTTTGTCCGTCACCGATATCAATCTTACTTTGCGGACGATCTGCAGAAACTACAATAAGCGGAATCTCGCTATAAAAAGCCTCAGCAATTGCCGGATAATAATTTAACAAAGCCGAACCAGAAGTGCAAACCAAGACAGTCGGTTTTTTTGTTTGCTGCGCTATGCCCAATGCAAAAAATGCAGCACAACGTTCATCAGCAATACTGTAACTTTTGAAACTTGGATTACTGGCAAAACCAATTGTTAAAGGTGCATTTCTAGAACCAGGAGATATGATAATTGTAGTGATCTCTTTGGCCAAAAAAATCTCTAATATACTTTGTGCAAGCGCTATTTTAGGGTAAATCATGTATTCGGATTTGAAAGACGTAAAGATACAAAGATGCCAAGGTTATTCCTTATTCTAAATAAGTTTTCTTATTTTTGAGTTTACTTCAAATTAAAAAAATAATATTTATTATGAGATTAATTTATACGTTATTCTTTTTGGTGTTTTTTCAATTTTCTGGTGCACAAAATGAATGGAAACATAGTGAAATCACTTATACCGATGCACTGATTCAATCAAAAAAGGAAAATAAACCCATTTTCATCATGTTGTATGCTACTTGGTGTCCACATTGTAATGTAATGAAATCTACCGTTTTTAGTGATCCGAAAGTAATGGATTTTTTGGATAAAAATTACATCACTGTTTGGAAGGATATTGAATTAGAGGAAGGCATGCAATTAAAAGAACAATATCAAACAAAAGGATTGCCTAGTTTTATATTTGTTGATAATAAAGAAACTGTTCTTTATAGTATCAAGGGACAAATGAAAACTGATTTATTCATGTATGAAGTTCAAAATGCTTTAAATCCGCTACTGCAATTGCCTTATTTAGAAAAACAATTTTTAGCTGATCCAAGCAATGCCAATAAATGCTTAGCTTACATTCAAGCGCTTAGAAAAGGTGCTGATAGAGAACGATTGTCTAAACCAACTCATTTGTATCTGGCCACGCAAACTGATCAGCAATTGGCTTCAGAAACCAATTGGCGCATTATTGCAAATGGCGTAAGTGATATTGAATCGCGCGAATTTCAATACGTTTTAAATCATAAAAAAGACTTTGAGAAAGCTACATCACCGGCGCGTGTCGAACGAAAAATTATCAATATTGTTTCTGAATTGTTGGAGCTGCAAACAACAAGTTTGGACAGTATAACCTATTTTAAAAATAGAGCAATAGCCAAAACGATAGCGTTACAAACAATTGATTCTCTTATTTTTTCGTATGATTTGACTTTGGCAGAGCGCAGTGAAAATTGGGGATTGTACAAAAGAACGACATTGAACGACACCCAAAAATATGTTTGGAGTAGGGACAGCAAACTAAAAGAAATTGGGCAAGTATATCTTAAGGAAATAGAAGATGTTTCCGCCTTAAATAAAGCTATTGATTGGGTACAAAGAGCGATTGAATTGAATTATTCTTCGGATGGAAATTTATTGCTTTCGCGTTTGTATTTGAAAATTAATGATAAAAAATCAGCGGAAGCTTATGCTCAAAACGCAAGAGATATTGCTGTAGAAATGGACTGGAGTACCAAAGAAGCGGATGATTTATTAAAAGAGATCAAGGCTGTATAAATTAATTTTGATAGTATCTTTGCACTTTTACAAATACTATGGATTTTACTTTACTCTCTTCTCCCCTACAAGGATTTACTGATTTTCGATTTAGAAATGCCCAAAATAAATTTTTTGGAGGAATTGACACTTTTTACGCGCCTTACATTCGGTTGAACGGAAAATTAGAGATTAAAAACTCGTACCAACGCGATTTACTGCCTGAAAACAATTCTAGTTTAGAGGTAATTCCGCAGGTAATTACCAATGATCCTGACGAATTTATTTTTGTGGCAAAGTACGTTAGATCATTAGGATACAAAGAATTGAACTGGAATTTAGGCTGTCCTTATCCGATGGTTACAAAATGCGGAATGGGTTCTGGATTGATTAAAAACACAGCACAAATTAATACTATTCTAGAAAGAGCACACGCTGAAACTGATATTATTGTATCTATGAAAATGCGTTTGGGCTACGACACTACCGAAGAAATTCTTGATGTTTTGCCGATTCTAGAAAAATTTCCTATAAAAAATATTGCCATTCACGCTCGTATAGGAAAGCAATTGTATAAAGGTGGCGTTCATTTGGACGCATTTCAACATTGCATTGACAACAGCAAACAGAAATTATATTACAATGGCGATATTACTTCGGTAGCAAAGTTTCATGAAATGCAACAACGTTTTCCTACTATTGACCATTGGATGATTGGACGTGGTTTGATAGCCGATCCATTTTTGCCAAGCATGATAAAAAATAATACTACTGAATATCCTAAAAACAAAATGGAAATCTTTAGTGCTTTTCATGATACTTTGTATGAAGGCTATAGCGAATCTTTATCTGGACAAACGCATATTTTGCTAAAAATGCATCACCTCTGGGAATACTTTTCGGTCATATTTTCAGATCCACATAAAGTTCATAAGAACATCAAAAAATCTAAAAGTATACGAAATTATGAAGCTACGGTGAAGGAGATTATTAGTAAAGAAAAATAGTTTTTATAGCTAAACTATCTACGAATAACTTCTTTTTAATATTTGATAACAGTATCGCTATTGAAAAAAATCTAACTCACGCGACTTTAAAAAGCAGGCTTTATTTTAAATAAAAATGAATAGAAATTGCTCATATATAACACGGAATAGAAGAAATTTAACGCACATTTGAATAATCAACTTCATCGCAATGAGGCACAAAAAAAGAGTTTGACTGGCAAACTCTTTCTTATACTTGTATGATTTTAAAAACTACGCCTTAATCCAATTGATAATTTGAGGATCTGTTGGTAAAGTTTTTGGTTGAATTACATGTACTAATTCTCCTTGTTCGTTAATTAAATACTTTTGAAAATTCCATGAAACTTCTGAATCTTCTAAACCGTTTTTAGATTTTTCAGTCAAGAATTTATAAATCGCAGCCATATCATCTCCTTTAACCGAAATTTTACCCATCATCGGAAACGTTACTCCATAATTTTGCTGACAAAATTCGCCAATTTCTTCATTGCTTCCAGGTTCCTGAGAAGCAAAGTTATTTGCAGGAAAACCAACAATTACAAATCCTTTATCTTTATATTCTTTGTAAATCTCTTCTAAACCTTTGTACTGCGGAGTTAATCCACATTTTGAAGCTGTATTTACAATTAGTATTTTTTTTCCTTTCAATGAAGCAAAATCAAAAGTATCTCCCGATAAATCTTCCACCTTAAACTGATAAATTGTTTCTTTTGTCATCGCTTTTTCCGCTTTAATTTCTTTTTTCTTATTGGATTGTGCTTGATTCTGGCAGCTAAAAAGCAGCATTATTCCACAAACAACTCCTACTAACTTTTTCATATTCTTATATTTTTTATAAAATTAATCAAATTCAAAAGCAACTGCTTGTTCTTTTAGAATTAATTATGATTCAACACTTGTTAAAAAAAAAAGAATGACCGTACTTCCTAATTTGGTATGTGATACTTATTACGATAAACGACTAGTTACTTATACGTTACCAGAACTATTAATTACAAGAGTATTACAGGCGTAAATTACATTTCTTCAACCGATTCATTTTCATGTCTCAATTCGATTGTGTTGTAATTTGACTATACTTAAAGTCAGCTTTACATAAATTTTGCTTTACATAAATTTTGCAGTATAGCTCTACAACTACTTTCTCAAATATATGGTTTACAGTACAATGGGCTCTGAGAACGTGTTTACATCAAGTGACTTATTCAAAGTAAAGAATATATAAAGAGTAATGTACAAGAATTTCAGTGGCTCTAATTTAGCACTCAGTAGTAAATTAATCGAATAGTTTTTATAAAAGAATATAAAGTGCCTCTTGTAAAAATTCAAGATAATTACGAATACTATTGTTTTATCTAGATTTGGTTAAATTTAAAAGTAGTTATTCGCTAAAGTCTCGTATTTAAATGCATTAGTATTTAAAATGAATTGTATAAGTTTGTAATACTTTAATCAAAATCATTATGACCCAAGACGAGTTATTAGTTTTAATTTATAAAAAAGACGAAAAAGCTTTTACCTATTTATACGATATGTATTCTAAAAGTTTATTTGCGGTCATCAACACATTAATTAGAAATCGAGAAGAAGCCGAAGATGTTTTACAAGAAGTTTTTGTGAAAATCTGGAAAAATATCGATTCGTATCACGAAAGTAAAGGGCGTTTTTATACTTGGATTATTAATATTGCTCGAAATACTTCCATTGATAAACTGCGTTCTAAAAATTTTAATAACAGTCAAAAAAACCTTTCTTCCGATAATTTCGTACATCTATTAGACGACAGTAATAAATTAACCGATAAAATTGATACGATTGGAATTCAAGAGTTTGTAAAAAAACTGAAACCAAAATGCATTCAGATTATTGATTTATTATTTTTTAAAGGATACACCCAACAAGAAGCGTCAGACGAATTGGCGATTCCTTTAGGAACTGTCAAAACACAGAACAGAAATTGTATTAACGATTTACGACTTTATTTAAAATTATAATGGATACAAAACTATACATCGACTCCGGAATTTTAGAACTTTATGTTTACGGTTTATTAACTGAAACTGAAAACCTAGAAGTGGCCGCTTTGGCTAAACAGCATAGCGAAATAAATGAGGAGATCATTTCAATCGAAAAAGCTATCGTTGCTTTATCTGCAAGTTTTTCGCCTTTTCATTCGGTTGCTAATTATGAAAAAATAAAAGCTAAACTAGAACTGAAATATGGAAAAGTGGTTGAAATGAAACCAACCAAATCACCATTTACGTATTTGGGCTGGGCTGCTGCGGTACTTTTAATGATTGGCTTTGGCTATCAATACCAGCAACTAGACGAAACGAACAATCAAGTGGTGGTTGTAAATGCAGAAAAGGAAAACTTAACGAAGTTGGTTGATTCGATGGCGGTACAAAACAAAACAATCGCAACGAGTTTAGCTGTTGTTCGTGACCCAAAAAACACGGTTATCTCTTTGGGGGGGCAAGCGGTTGCTCCACAATCATCGGCAAAAGTATATTGGAACAAAGAAACGCAAGTAGTTTATGTAGATGCTTCTGGTTTACCTAAGCCACCAAGAGGAAAAGTCTATCAAGTTTGGGCTTTACAATTAGCACCTGTTTTAACACCAACTAGTATTGGTTTATTGAAAAACTTTGACACTAACGCCCAAAAATTATTTGCGGTTAGTGCTACGGGTTATGCTGAAGCGTTCGGAATTACTTTAGAGCCAGAAGGCGGAAGCGCTACTCCAACTATGGAACAATTATATACGTTAGGAAAAGTATAAATTTATTTTTCCTTTTGAATACCAAACAAAAAAGGTTCAACGATATGTTGAACCTTTTTTTTGATCATATATTTTAACCTCTTATTTCTTGTAATACTTTCTATATTTCGGGTACGTTATAGCTCCTATTAAAGTCATCGTTCCTAATGTATACCAAATCCAATCTAATGATTTTGATTCTCCGCTGGCGTAAGAGTGCAAGCCAACTAAGTGAAAGTTTACACCATAATACGTAAACAGAATAGATACAAAAGCAAACATACTCATTAAATTAAAAATCCATTTACCACGCAAAGCTGGTACAAAACGAGCATGAATTACAAAAGCATAAATCATAATACTAATTAAGGCCCACGTTTCTTTTGGATCCCATCCCCAATAACGTCCCCAACTTTCGTTTGCCCATTGTCCTCCTAAGAAGTTTCCAATAGCCAACAAAATTAAACCAATCGTTAAAGCCATTTCATTAATATAGCTAACCTCTTGAATGTGCAAGTCCATTTTTGCTTTGTTCTTGGAATTGGTAAAGAAAATTAATAGTAAGGCGACAAAACCTAAGATCATTCCTAATGCAAATGGACCGTAACTTGCGACAATAACTGCTACGTGAATCATTAACCAATAAGAGTTAAGAACAGGCTGCAGATTAGCAATTTCTGGATCAATCCAGTTTAGATTTGCTGCGAAAAAAATCATAGCGGTTACAAAAGCAGAAGATGCTACGGTAAGCTTTGATTTGCTATCAAATGCTAAACCAAAAAACATCGTTGCCCAAGCTACATAAACAATAGATTCGTAGGCATCACTCCAAGGAGCGTGACCCGAAATATACCAACGTGCAATTAAATCAATGGTATGAAGTATAAATATTACTACTATTAGTATATGAAAACCATTAACTGTGATGCGTAAAAACTTTTTATCGAAGAAAATACTGCATAATGTAAAAATTAGCATTAAAATACCTGATATAGAGTACCAATAAATCATTTTTGGTAAAATATCATACTTATTGTAAGCAATCTCAAGATCAACTTTTTGATCACTTGGATGTACACTTGCACCAAACTTCTTCTGAAAACCACTGATACTTTCTAGCAGCTCGTCGGCAGTTTTATAATCTTTTGTTTTAGAAGCATTATTTAATGCTCCGAAATACAATGGTAAAATTTGTTTGGTATAGGTAGCATCCATCCCTTTTAATCCCGCTTCATTCAACTCCAGATACGAAATCCATTTGTTGTTTGCATCATTTGGAATTGGGAAGATTTTTAAAATTCTTCCGCTAAGCGCCGCTTCCATCAAGTTTACTTTCTTATCGGTTTCGATAAAATCTTTCTCAAATTGATTTGGATTTGCCGATTTATACGCACTTTCTAAATATTTAGATAATTTGTAATTTCCTTTAGCATCAAAGAACGAAACAAAGGGTGCGAATTTAGCATCTTTTTCTACACCAAGTAGTTTGCGAATGCTATCGTTACCTGATTTAATGTAAATAATCGGAATCTCGATCCACACTTGCGCATATTGTGTCATCGACAATAATACTTGGTCAGAGTTCATTCCTTTGTAATTATCACTTTGACTTACCTTTCGAAGCAACTCAGAAGAAAATGTATTGATCGGTTTCATACGACCACCAGCATCCTGAATAATTAAGCGTCCAAATTTAGCTGCATGTGCTTCCGGTGCTTTAAAAGCTTGCAAAAGCGAATCTAATTGCACACGAGTGGGCGGAATAGAATTACTGTGTACGTGATCTTGCTCGGGTTCAGCAGTAGCTGCAGCTGCTTTACTCGAATCTACTATTTCAGTAGCATGATCGTGTTCATGATCATGGTCGTGGTCGTGATCATGCTCTTGCGCGAAACCACTTAAGCTAACTAATAAAAATAAGGCGGTAAGCAATTTACTTTTTTTAACTTGCACTTTTTCTAATTTTAGTTTTATATCTGCAAAACGAGAATGCTTAGTAAACATAATCGCCATTAGTCCCAAGTACAGTAAGAAATACCCAAAATAGGTAATTGAAGTTCCCCAGAAATCATGGTTAACAGATAATACTGTTCCTTTTTCATCTGGATCAAAAGACGATTGAAAAAAGCGATATCCTTTATGATCTAAAACATTGTTCATAAATATTCGTGCATCAAACTTTTCTGCTCCATCTAAAACGGTTACTTTACTCTCAAACGAAGAATAGCTTTTTTCTGTTCCTGGATATTTTGCAGCAATAAAATCATTTAATTTTAATTTAAAGGGCAATTCATACACCTTACTTCCGTAGAATAAAGAATATTCTATAGCTCCGATTTTAACCGTTTTTGGTTCTCCTAGTGCTCCTTTGGATCCCAAAAGCGTCACCTCTTTTTCTTGGCCTTCTGCTTTAATTTTTACAACTAAAGCATCAGTGTGTGCTTTGGCTTTAAAATCATTATCCGATCCGTAAGCAACCACACCTTTTACAGCTGGGTCTGGGAAAACGACGCGCATATCGCCGATGCTGTACAACGAACGCATCATTAGCGGTTGCACGATATCTTTATCAACTTTACCTTCAAGCTTATCGGCCATTCGCATAAAGTTTCCCTCAAAAGGCGTCTGAATTGTGTATTCTTTACCTGTTGTAGTAATATTTATCGCGCCATCTGTTGGTTTATTCAATGCAAATAATACATTGTGAATGTTTTGTACTTCGCCTTCTTTTAAAAAATGTTCATGACGCCCACCATCTCCAGCTTCTACTATTTTCAGATATAAAATTCCAGCATCATCTGGCTTAATTTCCTCTTTAGCTCCCATTATAAAATCTACATATTCAACCTCAAAAGGCGTTTCTGCAAATTGACCTGACATGCTAAAGTTATTATTAGTTACTGGCGATAGTAGAAGGTCTTTATCAAATGCTCGACGTCTCATTTCACCCTTATATTCCCCATCAGCAAAAACGGTGATAAAGGTTTTATCAGAATAAATTCTGTTTTCGGTAGCGCCTTCGCGAATTGGCATCATTCCTTCATAACTGATATATCTTGTGATGAAAGCTCCTATAAGAATAAAAATAAAAGCGAGGTGCAATATAAGTGTTGCCCATTTTTCTTTCTTATTTAATTGGTATCTCTTAATATTTCCTGCGAAATTTATTAAGAAGAAAACCATAATAACTTCGAACCACCAGGCATTATAAATCCAAATTCTAGCGGTATCGGTATTGTATTTACTTTCGATAAAAGTTCCGGTAGCCATTGCAATTGCAAATGTTAAAAAAAGAACAGCCATTAAACGTGTAGAAAACAAAAACGAGAATATCTTTTTATCCATTATTTTGGGGATTACAGTATATAAAAAAGTCGCACAAAAGTACTTAAAATTGTTGACTTTAAGATTCGCAACATTGTTAATTATAACCAAAAATGCTATTTGTTTTAAAAAAAGAATATATTTTTTATAACTATATATTAAGAGTTTTGCCCCTATCGTGCGATCAAAATCATTAAAAAAATTCTTAATTTTGCGAAATGATTAAAATTGTAATAATCGGTTCTGGAAACGTTGCGCAGCATTTGGTAGCAGCATTTGAAAATAATGCTGCTGTCGAAATTATTCAGATATATTCTCGAAAAGAAAACTCAAAAATTGCGGGTATTGATACCTACAGGATGGTGTATGATTTAGCTTTTTTAAAAGAAGCTGATTTATATATTATTGCAGTTAGCGACGATGCGATTATTGATGTAGCAGCGCAACTTCCGTTCATCAATAGATTGGTGGTTCATACCTCGGGAACAGCACCTCTTACTGCTATAGACATAAAAAACAGAAAGGGTGTTTTTTATCCCTTACAGACCTTTACTAAAAATAAAGCGGTTAATTTCAATACCATTCCAATTTGCTTAGAAGCAGAAAACAGCACCGATTACCGGGTTTTGGAGGCTGTTGCCAAAAGTATTTCGAATGCCGTTTATCCCATTAATAGTGATCAACGTAAAGCATTGCATGTTGCAGCAGTTTTTGTCAATAATTTTACCAATCATTTGTATCAAATTGGAGAAGAAGTGTGCAGAGAACATCAGGTTTCTTTTGAAGTTTTAAAACCTTTAATCAATGAAACAGTGGCAAAATTAAACGATTTGGCACCAGTTGATGCTCAAACTGGGCCAGCAAAACGAAACGATCAATCTACAATTGAAGCTCATTTGGATTATTTAACCAATAATAATCAAAAAAATATTTATAAAATTCTAACTCAATCTATACTCGATAATGGCAAAAAGCTATAAAGAAATAATGAACAACATCACTACTTTTATTTTTGATGTAGATGGCGTTTTAACAGATGGATCTGTAGTAGTAAATACAAAAGGAGAAATGCTTCGTACGATGCATACACGTGACGGTTTTGCTATGAAGGCTGCAGTTGAAGCTGGTTATAATGTCTGCGTAATTTCTGGAGGAAGCAATGAAGGCGTTCGCTTGCGTTTGCGCAATTTGGGGCTAACTGATATCCATTTGGGCGTTGCTAATAAAGTAGAAACTTTTGATGAATATACCGACGTTTATAATATTAAACCCGAACAAGTTTTATACATGGGAGACGATATTCCTGATTTTCCAGTTATGAAATTAGTAGGGTTACCTACTTGTCCGCAAGATGCCTGTCCTGAGATAAAAGGAATTTCAAGCTATATTTCGCACGTAAAAGGCGGAAAAGGAGCTGTTCGTGATGTAATCGAGCAAGTAATGAAGGTACAAGGAAAGTGGATGGAAAATTTTAATGGGAAACACGATTAAGGGTAGTTTTTACTTGTTAGTGCTTAATTATTATTGGAGCGTATGTCTCTTAATGATACTAATTCTAAACCTTTCTCCGTCAGTACCTCTCAACCATTGTAACTCTTTAGCTCAGAAAATCTGAACCTTGAAAAAAAAATGAAGTACCTTCAACTTATTCGCTACCAAAACCTCCTTTTATTGGCTTTCATGCAATTGGTTTTTAGGTTTGGGTTTATGGTTTTTGACAACAGCACGTTCGCTTTAAATAATTTTCAATACGGTTTATTGGTATTGAGTACTGTATTAATTGCGGCGGCAGGATATATAATTAATGATTTATTTGATCAGGAAAGCGACCGGATCAATAAGCCGGACAAAGTGAGTATTGGTAAATGCATTTCTGAAAAAAAAGCCACTACGATTTATTTAGGTTTAAATATAATTGCCATTATAATTGGTTTTTATTTAGCCATTGTTGTCCATAAAGCTCTTTTAGCTTCTCTGTTTATTTTAGTGGCTGTAGTGCTTTATTTATATTCGGCAACACTCCAATCAATTATGCTGGTTGGTAATATTACTGTAGCATTAACCTTAGCATTTAGTGTTATAATTATCGGTTTTTTTGATTTGTATCCGATTATGAATAGCAATAATCACACTCAAACAGCACCTTTATTTTCAATTTTGATTGACTTTGCAGTTTTTGCTTTTCTAATTAATTTTTTAAGAGAAATAGTAAAAGATATTGAAGATGTAAACGGAGACTATAGTCAAGGCTTACAGACACTGCCAATTGTATTTGGAGTGACACGAGCATCGTTAGCTGTATTTTTCTTTGCTTTTTTTCCACTCATCCTCTTAATTTTCTATATCAAAGAATACTTTTTATCAAAAAATTTATTTTTGGCCGCCTTGTATACTTTCGCTTTTGTAGTGGTGCCACTACTCTATTTTATAGTGAAAATTTGCAGTGCCAAATCAAAAGCTCACTTTCACCATTTGAGTACAGTTTTAAAATGGATTATTTTTTTCGGAATAATTGGTATTATGGTTATTTCATACAACACAAACTTGCAAAATTATGCTTAAAGAAAAATTAGCCTCGTACCAATTAATTTTGGCTTCAGGCTCACCAAGAAGACAACAGTTTTTTAAAGATTTGGATTTAGATTTTGAAATTCGAGTGAAAGAAGTTCAAGAAATTTATCCTCAAGAATTAAAGGCGGTGGAGATCACAGATTATTTAGCACAACTAAAAGCGGATGCCTTTGAAGGAGAATTACAAGAAAAAGAAATTTTAATAACGAGCGACACTATCGTTTGGCACAATAACAAAGCATTAGGAAAACCAAAAGATGAAGCTGATGCGTTTGCTATTTTAAAATCTTTGGCAGACAGTACACATGAAGTTATTACATCGGTTTGCTTTAAAAGTAAATCACAAACGTC
Organism: Flavobacterium sp. TMP13; assembly: GCF_050847115.1. Lineage (NCBI taxonomy): Bacteria > Pseudomonadati > Bacteroidota > Flavobacteriia > Flavobacteriales > Flavobacteriaceae > Flavobacterium > Flavobacterium sp. TMP13. The sequence continues at coordinate 2,635,831 of NZ_CP193656.1, read as the reverse complement.
TGTTATTTCCGATGTGACGAAGGTTACTTTTGCAGCACTAACAGATCAACAAATAAACTATTATTTAAAAAACTACCAACCATACGATAAGGCGGGCTCTTACGGTATTCAAGAATGGATTGGATTTGTTGCTGTAACTAAAATTGAAGGTTCTTATACCAATGTTATGGGATTGCCAACTGCAAAAGTCTACGAATATTTAAGTAACTTAGAATAAAAATATAAAATATGTCTCTCATTAATGATTATCTGAAAGAACTTATATCGTCAGGAATTGTTCTGACTTTGTGGTTTATACTGCGAATGCTTTTTGCGAAAGTTGTTCTTAATTACGCCAAGCACAATCAAAATATTGAACATCGAACTAATTTGGTGCTCAAGTACATCAATATATTGTTGAATATTATCGTTTTTATCAGTCTAATTATTATTTGGGGTGTTCAAACCGCAGATATTTTTATCACTATTTCGTCAGTAGCAACAGTCATTGGAGTTGCCATGTTTGCACAGTGGTCGATTTTGAGTAATGTTACTTCAGGTATGATTTTGTTCTTTTCATTCCCTTTTAAAATTGGTGATACTATAAAAATTCATGATAAAGATTTTCCTATCGAAGCTGAAATTATCGATATCAATGCGTTTCACGTTAATTTAAAAACAGCAGATGGCGAACGAATTGTATATCCTAACAATCTATTATTGCAAAAAGGAATATCTATTATTGACATTCCTCGCGCCGAACATGAATTCTTTGATTAGATTCTAAAATTATTCAAAACTTTAACAATTCGCAATTTAAAAACACAACTACTTCATATTCATCGCATATTTTAAAAAAAGCTACTCAAATATTCAGAAAAACGACCGTGAACGCTATTATTTTAAATTCGGTTATTGTTTCTGGCACGGTATATGAAAATTGATTTTCAAGTACGAACTTTAAAAATTAGAAATTATGAAAACTTTAAAAATATCTGCCAGTATAGTACTTTTACTATTTGCTTTTGCCTCTGCACAAGCCCAACTTTCGGTTAATGTTAACATTGGTTCAGCTCCGGTTTGGGGACCACCAGTAAGTGCAAATGTTGATTATTATTTTTTGCCCGACATTAATACGTATTACGATTTAAGAGCTTCTCAATATGTATATCAAAATCAAGGCCGTTGGATTCGCTCAAGAAATTTACCTGTTGCATACAGAAACTATGATTTGCGTCACGGAAGAACAATTATAATAAATGATTATCATGGGAGATCCCCGTATGATTATCACCACAAGCACCAAACCAAGTATCGTAAAAACAATAATCACTATTACGGTCACAACAAAAACTATCACAAACATTACGATAAACACTACAATAAACAGTACCAAAAAAATCATAAAAAACATTACAAAAAGCATTATGATGATGATGATCATGACGATTAATTTAAAGCACCCTAGTGGTGCTTTTTTTGTAATTATATAAATTCGGCGTTAAATCATATAACAAATTTTACTCGTTTATTTATCATTTTTGAAGAACCAAAACCAGTTAAATTTTCCCTCTAAAACCTTCACTACATGATGATCAAAAACGATATGCCAGTTTATATTAAGCTTCCCTTAATATTAGTTAGTTTATTAAGCATCGGACTAATTTTCTACTTAGCAAGAAATGTACTGACTCCAGTGCTTTTGGCATTTTTATTTGCTGTACTTTTATTACCAATCTATACTTTTTTAAATCGCAAATTAAAATTTCCAAACACATTAGCTTCGGCCGTTTCAGTTCTAATTTTCATTTTAGTCATCCTAATAATTCTAGCATTTATATCCTACCAAGTAAGTATTATTTCTGGCGATTTCGAAATCATAAAAAAGAACGCGACTTCATTTATGTATGACTGTCACAAATACATTAAAGAGCATTTTAGCGTAAGTATATGGGAACAAAAAAAATACATTCAGGATGTTACGAAAGACTCTGTTAAAAAAGGAAATGAAAGCATCGGCACCATGTTGGTTTCTTTCACCGATATTTTGTTAGACAGTACTTTAATACCAATTTACACATTCTTATTTCTATTATATAAAAAACATTTTATCCTTTTCTTATCTAAGTTGTTTAAGAAAGACAACCATGAAAAATTGCGCGAAATTTTGTTTCAAATAAAAATATCGATTAATAATTACATCATGGGTTTAATTTTTGAAATGATTGCCGTGTCCGTACTTACAAGCGCTGGCCTTTATTTCATTGGAATAAAATACTTTATTTTACTGGGACTATTGACTGGAATTTTAAACATGATTCCGTACATTGGAATTCTTGTTGCGGGTGTTCTTACCGTTGTTGCTTCGTTTTCTGGATCACCTGATTTCAACATTGTCATGGGAATATTGATTGTAAATATTATTGTACAATTAATTGATAATAATATTTTAGTACCTTTAATAATCAACTCCAAAGTAGAAATTAATGCTTTGGTATCTATCATCGGAATTATAATAGGTGGAGCTGTTGCCGGTATTGCTGGTATGTTTTTGGCGATCCCGCTTTTAGCGATATTAAAGATAATATTTGATAGAGTCGAAGGTTTAGAGCCTTGGGGTTACTTGATGGGTAACCATTTACCGAAAGCATTCACTTGGAAAATTAAGCAAAAATCTGAAACAGAAGTGTCGTAAGCGTTCTATTTTCTTGCATTTTCAATGTGTTTTTTTACTATTAAGAATCAATGTATGTTTCGAAACTTTAAATTATTATTTCTCTTTTTTACGCTCCTTTTCTGGGGAAGCACGTTCGCGCAGGTAAATAAAACGAGAAAGGATTCGACGGATGCTTCGTATTCCAAAATAGAAGACTACTCGAAGAAAAATAAGTTCACTAAAATCATGCACAAGCTCGTATTTAGATCTGCTAAACCGAGAAAACGCGAAGTCGAAAATACTGAAACAGCGAATTCTGTATACGCTGAAGGTAAAATCATTCGAAAAATAAATATTGTTACACTCGATCCTTTTGGTCATTCTGTTACAGATACAACCAGAATGCCAAAAAATTGGGGCGAAAGAGCGGGGAATTCACTGCACTTAAAAAGTAAGAATCTCGCGATTCGCAATTTATTATTATTTAAAAGAGATGAGCCGTACAACGGGTACCAGATCAAGGAAACCGAACGTATTATTCGTTCCCAAAAATACATTAGCCGAGTAAAAATTACCGAAGAGCTAATTAGTACAAGCTCAGATTCTGTTGATGTTACGATTCGAGTATTGGACTCTTGGAGTTTGTTGCCTAAATTTGCGATCTCTTCTTCAAAAACCACAATTGGTTTTGATGAGCGTAATGTTTTTGGTACTGGTCATCAATTAAAATACAAATTCACTCAGCGATTTGATGATTCGAAAAATGCCAACAATGTAGAATACTTTGTTCCCAATCTCTTAAACACCTTTATAAGCACCCAACTCTTTTTTAATAATGATTTAGATGGCTACTACAATAAAGGCCTTAGTATTGATCGTCCTTTTTACTCTGCCTTAACTAAATGGGCTGGTGGTGTTTATTTGGCACAAAATTTTCGCCGAGACAGTCTTCAAGCTCCAGATTTATCGTACCAATTACAAAACTTTAAGTACAGTACGCACGATTTTTGGGGAGGTAGAGCTTTTAAAGTTTCCAATAATAAAATGGGCATCGACAAGACGACCAACTTAATTATTTCGGGCCGTTTTTTAAACATAGAGTATGTGGAGCAACCTGATGATTTATATGATAAGCCCAATTTCTTTTCGAACGAAAAACAATTCTTAGTTGGTGTCGGAATAAACACTCGAGAGTTTATCAAAGACCGTTATCTATTTCGATACGGAGTTACCGAGGACGTTCCTGTTGGAACTATATTGGGATTAACTGGAGGATATCAATATAAAAATGAAATTTGGAAGCCCTATGTTGGTGGCCAAGTTTCGTACGGAAACTATTTTAAATGGGGATTTTTGAGCACTAATTTTGAGGCAGGAACATTTTTCTATCAAGGAAATACGTATCAAACAGCATTTAATTTTGAAGTTAATTACTTTACAAATTTAATGCAGTGGGGCGATTGGAAATTTCGCCAATTTATTAAACCACAGTTAATTATTGGTTTAAACAGGGAAGATTCTATTGGTGATTTATTAAATTTAAATGAGAGAAATGGTTTACCCGCCTTTGATACTGATATATACGGACGAAGTAAAGCGATGCTTACGGTGCAAACCCAAACCTATACGCCAAAAGAGATCTGGGGCTTTCGTTTAAATCCATATCTAAATTATACTATTGGTTTTTTGGGTGATGATAATCGCAGTATGGCAAGAAGCAAACCTTTTTCTAAAGTTAGTTTAGGATTACTAATAAGCAATGACTATTTGGTCTTTAGTTCCTTTCAATTATCAATATCCTATTATCCAAACGTTCCTTATGAAGGTGGAAGTTCTTTTAAAACTAATGCATTTCAATCTGCTGACTTCGGATTTCAAAATTTTGAGCTAAATAAACCTCGAACAGTCGATTATAATTAAGTGATAAAGTCAATAGTTATTAGCACTTTTTGGTATACCGATTTGACATTTAAAAGTAAAATTTTTATTTATAACTGTGTAAGAACTAAATTATATTAGCATTTAACCAATCAAATAATAATTTATAAGCTATTTCTCTTGCTTTCTTTTTGGATAGGGCTAAATCGTGCACCGCTCCTTCTACTCCAATAATGCTTTTTTGCGGTGCTTTTATTTTTTGTGCATTTTTAATAATATCGTTGATGTTCAAAATTGCATCGCCAGTAAACATTTCTTCACTCCATTCCGACGGGAAAATTGATTTTTGGGAATGCAATATTAATATCGGCTTATCCAAAATAACACCTTCGCTAATTTGAGAATGCCCTTTGGTAATTGCAGTCAACCACCCAGCATGAATCGGGTTTGCTTTATTGGGTTTCCAATTTAAATCATAATTCCATTCGCCATGATAATCTTGATGCAAGCTTAAGCCATAAAATTCAGAGAATCCTCCAGGAACTTGCAAATCAGGAAACTTTTTTCCTATAGTAGCTACTAACGGAATTAAATATTTTTTCTGATAAACAGGCACATTCATATCATAAAACGGGCTATTGCAATACAATCCTACAAATAAATCTGAGTTTTGACGAGCTGCTGCGTATAATGTAATAATTAATCCTCCTGTAGAGTGACCCGCTAAGATAACCTGCGTATTATTTTCAGTTCTAATAATTTCTAGCGCACGATCTATTTCTTCAAAATATTCAGACAAATCGCGCACATTATTGACCTTTTGATGTGGTAAAATGGAACGTCCATACTTTCTTAAATCAAGCGCATAAAAACGAAAATCATTCTTTAAAAATTCATTTGCCATGCTTTTTTGAAAGAAATAATCATTAAAACCATGTAAGTACAAAACCGCTTTTGAAGTCTCTTTGCTACTTTGCTTGCGAACCAAGGTCGCAGTAACTGCTCCTTCGTAATCGTCCCTCTGAACTAAAGTAGCTTGTTCGAAACCATCTTTTAAAATATCTTCTGTGTAGGTAATCAAATTCATTCTGCTAATTGTGTTAAAAAAACATAATTTTAAAGATAAAACAATCTTTTGGCTTTCTTGGTACTCTATAATTATTACTTTTGAAATTGAGTACACAAAAAAATCCATCATGCATCAAATGTTCCAAAAAACTATTGTTCTATTTTTGTTTATAAACCTACAGTTTTCCTTTGCACAACAGCCCGAAAAACCAAGTGCTGTTGAAATTTACAATCAAATACAGAAATTAAACTTCTTAGGTTCTGTACTTTATGTTGCCGCTCATCCCGATGATGAAAACACCCGATTAATTTCTTTTTTATCGAATGAAACTAAAGCGAGAACAGGCTATTTATCGTTAACTCGTGGCGATGGTGGACAAAATTTAATTGGACCACAATTGCGTGAACTATTAGGAGTAATACGCACACAAGAATTATTGGAAGCTCGAAAAGTAGATGGCGGTGAACAATTTTTTTCACGTGCCAATGATTTTGGATACTCTAAAAATCCTGATGAAACTCTTGAAATTTGGGATAAAGACAAAGTATTAGCAGATGTAATTTGGGCAGTTCGCAAATTTCAACCCGATGTAATCATCAATCGTTTTGACCATAGATCTCCAGGAACTACGCACGGTCATCATACCGCATCGGCCATGCTGAGTGTTGAAAGTTTTAGTTTGAGCAACAATCCTAAAATACACCCTGAACAACTAAAATTTGTACAAACTTGGCAACCTAAACGTCAATTTTTTAATGCATCGTGGTGGTTTTACGGCAGTCAAGAAAAATTTGATGCTGCTGACAAGTCTAAAATGATAGCCATTCAAACGGGTGTTTATTATCCCGAAATCGGCAAATCAAATCAGGAAATTGCTGCTTTAAGTCGTAGTAGGCATCAGTCGCAAGGTTTTGGAAGTACAGGAAGTCGTGGTGTGGATACTGAATACATCGAACTTATAAACGGAGAAAAAGTAAATTCTTCTATTTTTGAAGGAATTGATACAACTTGGAATCGGATTCCAAACGGAAAATCGATTGGTATTTTTATAAATGCTATTATCACTAGATATGATTTTACCAATCCGTCGGCAAGTATTGCTGATTTGGTAAAAGCATACCAAATGATTGAAAATTTAAAAGAAGAACATTGGAAACCTTTAAAACTAGAGGCTTTAAAAAAGATTATCTCTGCTTGTTCTGGTTTGTATTTAGAAGCGTCAACAGCACAACAAGAAATGACTCCTGAAAGTTTGCTGCAATTGCACTTAGAAGCTATAAATAGGACTGCTGTGCCTATGCAATTAGAAAGTGTTACCACTCTTCCTGAACAAAAAAAGACGCTACTTAATAGCACTCTAGATTTAAATGACAGTCGTAAACTTGATCTAAAATTACAGTTACCGCAAGATATTAAATATACGCAACCGTATTGGCTAGAAGAGGAAGCAACAGTTGGTATGTATGCTGTATCTAATCAAGAAAATATTGGAGTACCCGATATTATTAGAGAAGTAAAAGTCATTTTTAATGTAAAAATTAACGGAGTTTTAATTCCGTTTGAAAGGACCGTAATTTACAAATACAACGATCCTGTAAAAGGAGAAATGTATAATTACTTGGATATCGTTCCAGAAGTAACTACTTCTATTACTGAAAAAGTAATGTTATTCACTTCTGAAAAGACAAAAACAATTGCCGTAAAAGTTAAGGCAGGAAAAGATGACTTAAACGGAAAAGTACATTTAGATGTACCCAAATCATGGAAAGTATCTCCAAAAGAAATCACGTTTTCTTTAGAAAGAAAAGGAATGGTGCAAACCGCTTATTTTGAAGTTACTCCTCCTGAAAACTCAGAAGAAGCCGTAATAAAAAGCATTGCAATGGTCAACGGACAAGTTTTTGACAAAGAACAAACCTCTATTGAATATCCTCACATCACCAAACAACAAGTACTGCTTCCCGCAGAAGCAAAATGCATCAGAATGAATTTAGAAACTAGCGGAACTTCAGTGGCCTATATCATGGGAGCTGGTGATGATGTTCCTGAGAGTCTAGAGCAAATGGGTTACAAAGTCACTATTTTACAACCGGAAGAAATTACTAGACAGCGCCTAGAAAATTTTGATGCTGTAATAACAGGAATTCGAGCCTACAATACCGTACAAAGTCTTGCTAACAAGCAGTCTATTTTATTTGATTTTGTTAAAAGTGGTAAAAACATGATTGTACAATACAATACTGCTGGACAAATGGTAACAGATCATATTGCTCCGTACACTTTAAAAATTTCAACCGATCGTGTGACCGACGAAAATGCAAAAGTTACTTTTATAGCGCCAAACCATCCCGTTTTAAATACTCCAAATAAAATTACAGCTGCTGATTTTGAAGGTTGGACGCAAGAACAAGGTTTGTATTATCCAAACGTATACGACAAAGCTTTTACACCTATTATCTCGGCTCATGACAAGGGAGAATCTGCCAAAGAAGGTGCATTATTAATCGCTCCATACGGAAAAGGCTATTATATTTACACCGGTTTAAGCTTTTTTAGGGAGTTGCCCGCAGGAGTTCCAGGCGCTTTTCGATTACTGGCGAATATGATAGAGTTAAAACAAACAGTACAAGATCAAAATAAAAAAAGTAAAAATTAAAAATAGCAACCAATGAAACAGGAAAAAGAGAAAAGTTGGAAAAAAAGTTATACGTATGTGCTTGTAGCTAATGCAATTTATATTGCTTTTTTTTATTTAATAATGGAATTATACTCGTAAGCTATGCAATTATTTGACTGGATTGTACTTATTGTAACACTTTTATTTATAGTTATTTACGGCATTTGGAAAACTAAAGGCAGTAAAAATGTTCAAGATTTTATTTTAGGAAATAATGAAACCCCTTGGTACACCGTTGGTTTATCGGTGATGGCGACACAAGCGAGTGCGATAACTTTTTTATCGACTCCAGGTCAAGCCTATCATGATGGAATGGGTTTTATACAATTTTATTTCGGATTGCCTATTGCGATGATCGTAATTTGTATCACGTTTATTCCATTGTACCATAAATACAAAGTGTTTACCGCTTACGAATTTCTTGAAAAACGTTTCGATCTAAAAACACGTTCGTTGGCAGCTATATTATTTTTATTTCAGAGAGGTTTAGGTACGGGATTAACCATTTATGCGCCTGCCATTATTTTATCGGCTATTTTAGGATGGAACCTAACCATCATGAATATTCTTATCGGCCTTTTGGTTATTATCTACACCTTTTCAGGCGGTACAAAAGCAGTAAACGTTACGCAAAAACAGCAAATGTTTGTAATCATGTCGGGAATGTTTATCACTTTTTTCCTTATTTTACATTATTTACCGAATGACATGACTTTTACAAGTGCACTGCATATTGCAGGAGCCAATTCAAAAATGGATATTGTCGATTTCTCTTTTAATCCAGAAGAAAAGTACACATTTTGGAGCGGAATCACAGGTGGTTTTTTCTTGGCATTGGCTTATTTTGGGACCGACCAATCGCAAGTCGGTCGTTATTTATCGGGCAAATCGGTACGAGAAAGTCAAATGGGATTGATCATGAACGGACTTCTAAAAGTTCCAATGCAATTTTTCATCTTACTTACAGGAGTAATGGTTTTCGTGTTTTTTCAGTTCAATCCAGTTCCTTTAAATTTTAATCCTAACAATAAGATTATCATTGAGAAATCGGCTTATAAGGAAGAATACCATGCTTTAGAAAAAAAATTGGATCTACTTTCTGAAGATAAAAAAGTAGTGAATCTATTGTACATTGATCAATTGAATCAAGATTATGACAATCCAATTTTACGAAAAGAATTGGTTACCCTTTCAAACAAAGAAAAAGACCTACGAGATCGTGCCAAAGATATTATTGCAAAAGCAGATAGCACTACTGAAACTAACGATAAAGATTATGTGTTTTTTCACTTTATTCTGCATTACTTACCCAAAGGTTTGATTGGTTTACTGCTAGCAGTTATTCTTTCGGCGGCAATGTCATCTACTGCTTCAGGCTTAAATGCCTTGGCTTCCACTACTGCAATTGACATTTACAAACGAAACTTGAAAGAAGAGAAATCAGATAAGCATTACTTAAATGCTACCAAATTTTTTACCTTGTTTTGGGGAATCATAGCAATTTTATTTGCATGCGTGGGAACCCTATTCGAAAATTTAATTCAGTTAGTCAACATTATCGGATCCATATTTTACGGAACTGTTTTGGGTATTTTCTTAGTGGGATTTTATTTCAAAAAAATTCAAGCACGAGCTGTTTTCTGTAGTGCAGTTATCAGTCAGCTGACTATTTTTATCATTTACTATTTTGCTATTTTCATTTATCCAAGTGGACAAGAAAAACTAGGTTATTTATGGCTCAACTTTATTGGTGCCATGCTAACCATTATTCTTTCTACAATGATGCAACTGACTATTTTTAGAAAAGATAAAGCAGCTGTCAGCGCTTAACTATAGTAGAATTTTGCTCCAGTTCAATGATTTAAAACGAGTATAGACCATAAAAATATTATTTATATGATTTTTAGAAAAGCTACAAACTTTGATATTGCTGGAGTGATTGAACTACAAAGTACTTATTTACTTGCTAATATCGCCGAGGCAGAACGTGAAAATGGTTTTGTAACAACTCCGTTTACAATTGAACAAATTGAGCAAGCTATTGCCATTGATGGTCTTTTTATTGCCGAAGATGAAAATAAAATTGTGGCTTATGCTTTTGCAGCATCATGGGATTATTTTTCGCAATGGAAAATTTTCCCATTTATGGTTCGTCGTTTACCCTCTTTAGAATTTACATCTGAAACCATAACAACCAAAAATAGTTTTCAGTATGGCCCAATTTGCATTGACGAAAATTACCGAGGTTCGGGACTTTTTCAGCAACTTTTTGAGTTGATGCGAATTGAAATGAACAAACAGTATCCAATTGGTATCACTTTTATAAATAAGATAAATAAACGTTCTTTTGAAGCGCACACCAAAAAACTTAAAATAAAGGTAATCGATCATTTTGAATTTAATGAAAACCATTATTATGGTTTAGCTTTTTTAACAAGTGAAACAGTTTTGGAATAATAGTACTGTAACATTTGCTTATCGGTTTTTAGTAAAAGGTTAATAATACAACTATAAAAATTTAAAAGTAGTTTATAGAAATAGTAGAATTTTATATTGTAATTTAAATTATTGACTATTTTTACCATGGCTTAACTGTGAGAAAATACTTAATTCAAAATTTAGCATGAAAAAGAATGTACTCATTTGTACTTTAGTATTACTAAGCCAAATAATTGTAGCACAAACAACAACTACTAGCGGTAGTAATGTTCAATCTACTTTAACATATTCAGGAATTGAACTAGGTTCAGTAATCGCAATAGTTATTTCTTGGTCCCGAAACGAATCTATTGTTTTTGCAATTTTACATGGGATTCTCGGTTGGTTCTACGTACTTTACTTCGCTATTGTAAGGGCAAAAAGTAGCTAATTTTTTTATTTCATAATCTAATCAATAAAGAACATTTTATAAATGGATATTTTCGAAACTAAAATTAAATAGTTATGATTGCGATTACAGCTGTACTTAAAAGTAAATCCGAAAATGCGATTCAAGTTTTAGAAATGCTAAAGCTTTTGGTCACAGAAACCCGTAAAGAATCTGCGTGCAAACGCTATGATTTGCATTATACTGAAAATGATTTTATTATTTGGGAAGAATGGGAAAATCAAGAAGGTTTAGACCTACACAATACTATGCCATACTTGCAACACTTTATTCAAGAAAGCACTGATTTATTGAGTCGAGAAATCAACATTTTTAAGACAGTTGACGCATTTTAATCGCATAAAAAAAGCCTTACACAATAACATTGCATAAGGCTTATCAAATAATTTTTATATAAAAATTATTTAGGTTAAGTACTTTACCTTTATCTCTCTCGCAGTATCAAATTTGCTTTTTCTAAGTCTTCCGCCGTGTCAATTCCAATACTTACATGTGTGGTTTCCACCATTTTTATCCGTTTACCAAATTCTAAATAACGAAGTTGTTCCAGCTTTTCAGAAGCTTCTAAAGACTTCATAGGCAAATTATAAAAGTCTAATAAAGCTTGTTTGCGAAACGCGTAAATTCCGATGTGTTGAAAATACCGAACTCCAACATTTACTTCTCTAGGATATGGAATCACTGAACGTGAAAAGTACAAAGCAAATTTCGATTGATCGACTACGACCTTCACATTATTTGGATTATTAATTTCCTCTTCATTGGTAATTTCTCGCATAAGCGAAGCTAAATCAACCTTGTTTTCGGTATCGTTTCTAAATACCTGAATTAATTCTTGTAAAGGTTCTGCTGCAGTAAACGGCTCGTCGCCTTGCACGTTTACCACAATATCAACCGCTAAGTTTTCAACTGCTTCTGCAATTCGATCGCTACCCGATTCGTGTTCTTTAATACTCCTGATTGCTTTTCCGCCATGAGAAACAATTTCATCAAAGATTAAATCAGAATCTGTAACCACAAAAACATCATCAAATAATTTTGTGGCAACAGTAGCTTCGTACGTTCGAAGAATTACCGTCTTACCTCCTAAATCTTGGAGTAATTTGGCAGGAAACCGTGTGGAGGCATAACGCGCAGGAATGACAGCAATAATTTTCATATGGAAATCTTCAATACATTAAAACAGAACACAACTTACTAAATTCCAGAAATTTGCTTAATTTCATCTACAATTCGAACCGCTAAAACATCAGCTTCTTTTTGCGTAGGCGCTTCCGTGTAAATTCTGATAATTGGTTCTGTATTTGATTTTCTCAAGTGAACCCATTCTTTTTCAAAATCAATTTTCACACCATCAACAGTCGAAATATCTTCGTTTTTATATTTGCTCGTCATTTGTTCTAAGATAGCGTCTACATCAATTTGTGGTGTCAATTCTATCTTATTCTTACTCATATAATATTCAGGATACGATGCACGCAAAGCAGAAACGCTCATTTTTAAATTAGCTAAATGCGTTAAAAACAACGCCACTCCAACCAAACTATCGCGTCCGTAGTGCAATTCAGGATAAATAATTCCGCCGTTTCCTTCTCCACCAATAACGGCATTATTTTTCTTCATTAATTCTACCACATTTACTTCTCCAACAGCACTCGCTTCGTACGAACCACCTCTTTTTACAGTTACATCACGCAAAGCTCGAGACGATGACATATTAGAAACCGTATTTCCTAGAGTTTTACTCAGTACATAATCGGCGCAAGCCACCAAAGTATATTCTTCGCCAAACATTTCGCCGTCTTCACAAACAAATGCCAAACGGTCCACATCTGGATCTACCACAACACCTAAATCTGCTTTTTCTTTAACGACCAATTCAGAAATATCGGTTAAATGCTCTTTTAACGGCTCTGGATTATGAGGAAAATGACCGGTTGGCTCGCAATATAATTTTACGACTTCCACGCCCATTAATTCTAATAATCTCGGAATGATGATTCCGCCTGAAGAATTTACGCCATCCACAACTACTTTAAATTTTGCTGCTTTTACGGCATCAACATCAACCAAAGGCAAATTTAAAACTTCGTCTATATGAATGTCCATATAGGCATCATTCGTAGTAATTTCTCCCAAAGAATCTACATCCGAGAAATCGAAAGCTTCTGCATCGGCAATTTCAAGAATTTTAGCACCATCGGCACCACTTAAAAACTCCCCTTTAGCGTTCAATAATTTCAATGCATTCCACTCTTTTGGATTATGGGAAGCCGTCAAAATAATTCCACCATCTGCTTTTTCTAACGGAACAGCCACTTCAACAGTTGGCGTGGTAGAAAGACCTAAATCAATTACATTTATTCCTAATCCAATCAAGGTATTAACTACCAAATTATGAATCATTGGTCCAGAGATACGGGCGTCACGACCAACAACGACAGTTAATTTTTGCTTGTCTGAATTTTGTTTTAAAAAAGTACCATATGCCGACGCAAATTTTACAGCATCAACAGGCGTAAGATTATCGCCCACCTTGCCACCAATTGTTCCGCGTATACCTGATATAGATTTTATTAGAGTCATTTTTATGAATTATGGTTATCAATTACAAATATAATAGTTGCAAATTGACAAACTAGTAAAAAAAATAAAAATGCGTGACTTTTCCGTAATAAAACGGGAGTTCACTTTAAATTTTAAATTTCTATATTTACAATACTAACATTAGGAACTCAGTATCTAATTCCTCATCACCTTCTAAATAAATGAATTTCCTAGCACACATCTATCTTTCTGGCGACAACGATCTCATTAAAATTGGCAATTTTATGGCCGATGGTATTCGTGGAAAACAGTTTGAAACCTATCCTACTTTAATTCAAAAAGGAATTTTATTGCATAGAGAAATTGATACGTATACAGATGCACATCCCGTATTTAGACAAAGTACCAAAAAACTACACGAAAATTACCACCATTATTCAGGCGTAATTGTAGACATTTTTTACGATCACTTTTTAGCTAAAAATTGGTCGATTTATTCGGATGAAAAATTAGAGGATTATGTGCAGCGCTTTTATACTTCTCTACATGATAATTACGAATTGCTTTCGGAAAGAACTCAAAAATTAATGCCCATTATGATCCGAGAAAACTGGTTGGGCATTTATAAAAGTATTGAAGGTATGCAACACATTTTGACACAAATGGATAGACGAACAAAAAATCTATCAAAAATGCAGTTCGCTACGACTGAACTTATTTCAAATTATGATATTTTTGAAGCAGATTTCACTCTGTTTTTTGAAGATTTACGAAATCATTGTGCAAAAAAACTACTATTATGAAAAAGATATGCTTTTCAATTTTGTTTGTATCCAGTTTTTGCATTGCGCAAAACACAATACATAAACCAACTGGACTGGTCGCTACCAAAGCAATGGTTGTTTCTGCGCGTGAAGAAGCTTCGAAAATTGGAGTGGCAATTATGCAAAAAGGCGGAAATGCTTTTGATGCAATGGTCGGAACCGAATTAGCACTCGCAGTTGCGTATCCGTACGCGGGAAATATAGGCGGTGGTGGTTTTATGGTTTATCGAAAAGCAAACGGCGAAGTGGGCTCTCTAGATTACCGAGAAAAAGCACCATTAGCGGCTTCAAAAGATATGTTTTTGGATAAAGATGGAAAAGTAATTGCAGGTAAGAGTACAGCAACTGCTTTAGCAATTGGAGTTCCAGGAACTGTTGCCGGAGTTTTTGCAGTCCACAAAAAACTGGGCTCTTTACCCATGTCTGAAATTTTAGATTTGGTTATTGCACTTGCCGAAAAAGGAGTTGTGGTAACGCAAAAACAAGAAAAAAGATTACACGAGTACAGAGACGTAATTATCCGTCGCAACGGAGCTACTACTTTTTTTGCAAAACCGTATTACGCAAACGACACGATTAAATATCCTGCTTTAGCAGCAACCTTAAAACGAATTCAGAAAAACGGAAAAGACGAGTTTTACAAAGGAAGAACAGCTAAAATATTAGTGGAATACCTTCAAAAAAGAGGCGGAATTATCACGCTTGCAGATTTATCACAATACGAAGCCAAATGGAGAAAACCACTTCAGTTTGACTATAAAGATCTAAAAATTACCTCGATGGCTCCGCCAAGTAGTGGTGGAATTTGCATGGCGCAAATTATGAAAATGATAGTTCCTTTCGAAATTTCAAAAATGGGACACAATAAGGAACAAGCAATTAGTGTACTTGTTGAAGCCGAAAGACGTGCTTACGCCGATCGCAGTGACTTTTTAGGTGATCCCGATTTTGTCAAAATACCTATTAAACAACTACTCTCTGATTCGTATTTAAAAGACCGAATGAGTAGTTTTGATCCTGCGAAAGCAAGTTTATCTGCTGACATTAAAGCTGGAAAAATTGAATATGCTGAAAGTACAGAAACAACCCACTATTCTATTGTTGACCAATTTGGTAATGCTGTTGCGGCAACAACTACCATTAATGACGGCTTTGGTTCTAAATATTATTGTGATGAATTGGGATTCTTTTTAAACAACGAAATGGACGATTTTAGCGCTAAACCAGGCGTGCCTAATATGTTTGGTTTAGTCGGAAATAAAGCCAATAGTATTGCGCCTCAAAAACGAATGCTAAGTTCGATGACGCCAACAATCGTCGAAAAAAATGGTGATCTATTTATGGTCGTTGGTTCTCCAGGAGGTTCTACCATAATTACCTCTGTTTTACAAACTATTTTAAATGTTTACGAGTACAATATGAGCATGCAAGAAGCCGTAAATGCCCCTCGTTTTCATCATCAATGGTTGCCTGACGAAATTACTTTTGAACCCAATACTTTTGATCAAATTACTTTGGATCATTTAAAAGCAAAAGGATATTTAATCAATGAGAAAAACACGCCTGTGATTGGTAAAGTTGATGCTATTTTGGTTCTTCAAAATAAAACATTAGAGGGCGGTGCCGATTTTAGAGGTGATGATAAAGCGGTCGGATTTTAAGTCGCTATCTTAAATGAATTTTCACTGTTATTTTCGGTATTTAAAATATACCTAGAATAAAAGCGTAAAGGTCCGTATTTAAAATTGTAAGGTCTAAATTTGCAGAATTACTAAATTTTCAAAATCAACATGTTAAAAAAATACTTTAGAAAACTAGAAAGCATAATCGCAATGTCGCAGTCTATTATGACGCCAAAGCAATTTATATTTCTAGCGAGTGTTCTAATTGGTATTACGTGTGGTTTGGCGGTTATTGTGCTTAAAACATTTGCTCACAGCGTATTTTCTTTCGCCACATACATTAACGGAATTTTAAAATTAAGTTTCATCAACAGTATTCTACCCATAATTGGAATTTTACTAACTGTCTTTGTGGTGAAACGACTCTTAAATGGTTCTATCGAAAAAGGAACTTCTCAAATTTTATATACAATCGCCAAAAAGGCCAGTATTATTCCGCGTAAACAAATGTATGCGCAAATTATGACGAGCTCGTTAACTGTAGGTTTAGGAGGTTCCGCTGGTCTAGAAAGTCCGATTGTTGTAACTGGTGCTGCTTTTGGGTCTAATTTTGCGCAAAATTATAAATTAGGCTATCGCGATCGCACGCTATTAATTGGTTGTGGAGTTGCGGCTGGAATTTCAGCTGCTTTTAATGCTCCGATTGCAGGTGTGCTTTTTGCCATTGAAGTCTTGTTGGTTGATGTGAGCATAGCTGCTTTTATTCCGATCATGATTGCTGCTGCAACGGGTGCCATTGTCTCGGCAGTTGCATTAGATGAAAATATATTATTATCCTTTAGAGAGCAAGAAGCTTTTAATTTTTATAACGTTCCGTTTTACGTACTTCTAGGTATTGTAACCGGCTTTATGGCGGTTTATTATTCACGCAATTTCCAAAAAGTAGAGCATTATTTTGCAAAGATGAAGGTGGGTATTTATCGAAAGGCTTTAATCGGTTCTTCACTTTTAGCACTTCTGATATTCGTATTCCCAACATTGTTTGGTGAAGGTTATGAAAGTATTAAAACCTTGGCCGAAGATCCCGCGAAGCTAATGGAGAATACGCTTTTTGAAGACTTTAGACACAATCCTTGGGTGTTGTTGTTTTTTGTTGGAGGAGCAATGATGATGAAAGTTTTTGCATCTGGACTTACCATTGGAAGTGGTGGAAATGGTGGGAACTTTGCTCCTGCCCTATTTTTAGGTTCGTACTTAGGCTTCTTTTTTTCTAAGTTTTTAAATTTAACCGGCTTGACTAATTTACCAGTCAGTAATTTTACAATGGTTGGCATGGCCGGAATTCTGAGTGGATTGTTTCATGCACCATTGACCGGAATATTTTTAATTGCCGAAATTACGGGCGGTTATAGTCTGATGATTCCACTTATGATTGTTTCTTCGATCAGTTTTGCAATTTCTAAACGATTCGAGAAATACTCTTTGGATGTAAAAGGATTAGCCAAAAAGGGTCACGTTTTTACCAGCAACAAAGATTCAAACATCTTAACAACTTTAGACATTGACTCCTTGATTCAAACGGATTATTTGACTGTAACTGCTGATGAAAATTTAGACAAATTAGTCGATTTAATTTCCCACTCCAATCAAACTGTTTTTGCTGTAGTCAATAAAGAAAAAGAGTTAGAAGGAGTCGTACATTTTAATGACGTTCGCGAAATTATTTTCAACCAATATCGCGTTAAATACACGCTAATTAAAGACATAATGAGACCGCCACCAGATACAATTTACTCGATTGACAGCATGGAAGTGGTGATGAATAAATTTGAAAAATGCAAAAGATCTCATTTACCAGTGGTCAAAAATGGCAAGTATTACGGATTTATTTCTAAGTCGATTGCCTTGGAAGCGTATCGTACTAAATTGCGAGCGATGACGATTGAATAAGACGTACTTCATTATAATGAATAATATTTTAATCAAGTTGAGCGATTGAAATAAATACTAATAAATTTATACAAGTTGGGAAAACACGGAAAAACAATCAAGATATTTTTAATTGATGGCGATGCAAACGGTAGAATGAGTTGCGAACTATCAAATTGGACTGGAAAAGCATATAAAATTCCACGTATAAAAGTAAAAGAATGCGTTGATAGAAATGATTTGACATCTACTGGGGTTTATCTACTATTCGGCAAAAATGATGAAGGTCAAGATATGGTTTATATCGGCGAAGCAGAATCGGTATTAAGAAGATTGAATCAACATTTGGCACAAAAAGATTTTTGGAATGAAGTAATAGTATTCATTAGTAAAGATGAAAATCTTAATAAGGCTCATATTAAATATATTGAAAACAGATTACATGATATAGCAATTTCGTCAAACCGTTATAAACTAGATAATGTAACTATTCCAACACTCTCGTCAATTTCAGAATCTGATCGAGCAGAAATGGAAGAATTTATAGAGAATCTCCGAATGCTAGTAAATACTTTAGGTCATAAGGTATTTGACGATAAAAGAGAAATCAGTAATAATAACCGAAATAAATTGTTCCAAATTAAAGCAGCTCGAGGTGCGGATGCTTTGGGAGAACCTACTTCTGATGGCTTTCTAGTCTTTAAGGGTTCTAAAGCAGCTAATTCAATTACTCCGTCTTTATCACCTTCTATTGTAAGATTACGCGAAAATTTAATTGAGAAAAATATAGTTCAAAATTTAAATGACATATTAATATTTTCTGAAGATTATATTTTTACAAGTCCTTCTCTTGCTGCTGCTATAGTTATGGGGAGAAGTGCCAATGGGCTTGAAGAATGGAAATTAAAAACAGGTCAATCTTTAAAAAGTTTTGAAACGAATAATCAAGAAGAAACTTTAGACAGGTAGAAACAAATTACTAATTTTATATGAATTATAATTTCAGAAAGGCAACACTAGAAGATGCCAACATAATTTGGACGATTCTAGAGCAAGCCATCAACCGTAGAAAACAAGACGGAAGTGAGCAGTGGCAAGATGGTTATCCCAATATTTCAGTAGTGAAAAACGATCTACAGAAAGAGTCAGGATATGTTTTAACAGATAATGATTTGATTATTGGGTATGCCTCGATTGTTTTTAATGACGAACCTGCTTATTCCGAATTGAAAGGAACTTGGTTGACTACTGGTCATTTTGCTGTGCTCCATCGTTTGGCGCTTTCTGAAGATTCTCTAGGAAAAGGTTTAGCTAAAAAAATAATGCTTTACGCTGAAGAAGTAGCTGCAGCAAACAATATTTTCAGTATAAAAGTAGATACTAATTTCGATAATATTCCAATGCTGAAAATTTTCGAAAAACTGGGTTATATCTATTGCGGCGAAGTTGAATTTAGAGGAAGTAAACGAAAAGCTTTCGAAAAAATACTTACTCCTATAGCTTAGTAAAGTACAACTAACCTTACTTTAAAATTTTTAAACGAACTGAAATTTGCCGCTGATTAAAAGGACTTCCAGATATTAAATCCTTTTCATTTTTTTTTATCTTGGCAAAATAGATGCTTACACAGTAGATCGAAATTGGTACACTACCAAGAAGGCTAGCCAAAATTATATCTCCACCAGAAAACGAAAATCCTAATCTATTTGGCGTTTTTTTATGCCCTTTTTTAACATAAAGTTCTAAACTGTAGTACCAAAAGAATAAATCAAAATGGTAACTTTGCTTTTTGCTCAAACTATGTTAGAAAAAAACAATACCATTGAAGTTCTTGGCGCGAGAGTTCACAATCTAAAAAATATCGATATTGCCATTCCGAGGGAAAAACTTGTAGTAATTACGGGTCTTTCTGGATCGGGAAAGTCATCTTTGGCGTTTGATACGATTTATGCCGAAGGACAACGCCGTTATGTAGAAACTTTCTCTGCTTACGCACGTCAGTTTTTAGGAGGCTTAGAACGTCCAGATGTTGATAAAATTGATGGACTTTCGCCGGTGATTGCCATTGAACAAAAAACGACTAGTAAAAGTCCTCGCTCGACCGTTGGAACGATTACAGAAATATACGATTTCCTGCGCTTGCTTTATGCAAGGGCCGCCGACGCATACAGTTACAACACTGGCGAAAAAATGGTTAGCTACAGCGATGAACAAATAAAAGAATTAATAACGACTGATTTTACAGGCAAGCGAATCAATATTTTAGCGCCTGTTATTAGAGCTCGTAAAGGGCATTATGCGGAGCTATTTCAGCAGATTACCAAGCAAGGTTTCTTGAAGGTGCGCGTAAATGGTGGTATTCAAGACCTGGTTGGCGGTATGAAATTAGACCGTTACAAAACGCATGATATTGAAATTGTAGTCGACCGAATGGTTATTGATGAAACGCCCGACAATCAGAAAAGATTGTCTGAAAGTATCAATACCGCCATGCATCATGGAGAGAATGTATTGATGGTTTTGGATCAAGACAGCAATGAAGTGCGCTATTTCAGTAGAAATTTAATGTGTCCTTCAACAGGAATCTCTTATCAAAATCCCGAACCTAATTTATTTTCGTTCAACTCGCCAAAAGGCGCTTGTCCACATTGCAATGGATTGGGAACTGTAAACGAAATTAATCCAAAAAAAATAATTCCAAATTCAAAATTATCTATAAAAGCTGGTGGACTAGCGCCTTTGGGCGAATATAAATCGTCTTGGATTTTCAAACAATTGGAAATTATTGGTGAGAAATTTGGTTTTAAGTTAACCGATGCTATATCCGTAATTCCAGAGGAAGCCATGCAAATGATTTTGCACGGTGGCAAAGATAAATTTACGATTAACTCAAAAGATTTAGGCGTAGCACGTGATTACAAAATTGATTTTGAAGGTATTTCGAACTTTATTAAAAACCAGTTTGAAGAACAATCATCGACCGCAATAAAACGGTGGGCAAAAGAATTTATGGACGAAATAAAATGTCCAGAATGCCACGGTTCAAGATTAAAAAAAGAAGCTTTGTTTTTTAAAATCGAAGGTAAAAATATAGCCGAATTGTGCGATATGGACATTTCTGATTTAACGGTTTGGTTTCAAGAATTGGACGCTCATTTATCCGATAAGCAAAAACGAATTGCTACTGAAGTCGTCAAAGAAATCAAAGACCGATTGAATTTTCTAATGAATGTAGGTTTGAATTATTTGGCTTTAAGCCGAAGTTCTAAGTCACTTTCGGGTGGTGAAGCGCAACGCATACGGTTGGCTACTCAAATTGGTTCCCAATTGGTTGGTGTCTTATATATTTTAGATGAACCAAGTATTGGTTTGCACCAACGAGATAACGAGAAATTGATTCATTCTCTGGAGCAATTGCGTGATTTAGGCAATTCTGTAATTGTGGTTGAACACGACAAAGACATGATTGAACGCGCCGATTACGTAATTGATATTGGGCCGAAAGCAGGAAAATATGGTGGCGAAATTATAAGCAAAGGAACTCCGAAAGAAATTTTAGAACAACATACCATTACCGCTCAATATTTGAACGGCGAAATGAAAATTGAAATCCCTGAGAAAAGACGCGAAGGAAATGGCAAATTTTTAAAACTAACAGGTGCAACAGGAAACAATCTTAAAAACGTTTCTATAGAATTGCCTTTAGGTCAATTAATTGTCGTTACGGGAGTTTCTGGAAGCGGCAAATCGACGTTGATCAATGAAACGCTATATCCAATTTTGAACGCCTATTACTTTAATGGTGTTAAAAAACCGAAACCGTACAAAAAAATTGAAGGTTTAGAACATATTGATAAAGTAATTGCCATTGACCAAAGTCCGATTGGAAGAACGCCGCGTTCAAATCCAGCGACATATACTGAAGTTTTTACCGAAATAAGAAATTTGTTTACAATGACTTCTGAAAGTATGATTCGCGGTTACAAAGCGGGTCGTTTTAGTTTCAATGTCAAAGGTGGTCGTTGCGAAACCTGCGAAGGATCTGGGGTTCGCACCATCGAGATGAACTTTTTGCCAGATGTTTATGTAGAATGCGAAACGTGTCAAGGCAAACGTTTCAATCGCGAAACCTTAGAAATTCGGTACAAAGGAAAATCGATTTCAGATGTATTAAACATGACCGTTGATGAGGCAGTTCCGTTTTTTGAACTGATACCTAAAATTTATCGCAAAGTAAAAACAATTCAGGATGTAGGTTTGGGTTACATTACCCTTGGTCAACAAAGTACAACGCTCTCTGGCGGTGAAGCCCAACGCATTAAATTGGCAGGCGAATTGTCTAAAAAAGATACCGGAAATACGTTTTATATTTTAGATGAACCTACCACAGGATTGCATTTTGAAGACATTCGGGTTTTAATGGAAGTCATTAATACATTGGTCAACAAAGGCAATACCATTTTGATTATTGAGCATAATATGGATGTCATTAAATTGGCAGATTATATTATCGATATTGGTCCAGAAGGTGGAAAAGCGGGCGGACAATTGATCGCTAAAGGAACGCCAGAACAAGTTGCCAAGGTTAAAAAAAGTTACACAGCTCAATTTCTGAAAAAGGAATTGTCGTAATTTTATCTCATTTTTTTACTATTTTTGGTTTGACAATAAGAACTAGAATTGCATTTTATTTAGGTAGGCTGCTTCGTGCAATTTTATAAATACCATGTAATTTTATTCAAGAAGTTTAAATGCAATTTAACTAGTTTATAAATGGATATAGATATTGAAAATTTATTAAATGCCGAAAACTCGCATATTATTAAGCTTCAGGAAATTGTAAAAAAAACACTTGAAGACGAAGAGCTAATCAATCAAAACCTTTTAAATCCTCCAAAAGAAATTTTGACAAGAGGACAAAGTGTTTCAGATAAAGTAGCTAGATTTGGGGGAAGCTGGGCTTTTATAATTTCATTTTTTATCATTTTAACGATTTGGATTATTTACAACGTCACAGCAGTTAAAGGTGACGAGTTTGATCCTTATCCTTTCATTTTGATGAACTTGATTTTGTCTTGTATCGCTGCACTGCAAGCACCAATAATTATGATGAGTCAAAATAGACAAGAAGAAAAAGATCGTAAAAGAAGCGAAAACGATTATTTAATAAATCTAAAGGCAGAGTTAGAAATTAGATCGCTCGACCAAAAAGTGGATTTATTACTGCAAGAACAAATCAAAATTCTTTTTGAAAGTCAAGCAAAGCAAATGGAAATTCTAAAAAAAATCGAAGCGAAATTATAATCATAATTTTAATTCGTAAAAATAAAAGATCGATAATAAAAATATAAAAGTATGAGATTAGAGGATTTTGACAACGACGAAGAAAAAGTATTTCAGGATCGTTTGAAACAAAAAACATGGAATGAGATTCGTACCAACGACAGCTGGGCCATTTTTAAAATAATGGCAGAGTTCGTAAATGGATACGAAAATATGGGTAGAATTGGACCATGCGTGTCTATTTTTGGATCAGCACGAACCAAACCGGATACTAAATATTACCTACTAGCAGAGAAAATTGCTTTTAAAATTAGCAAAGCAGGTTATGGTGTGATTACTGGTGGTGGTCCTGGAATTATGGAAGCTGGAAATAAAGGAGCTCATTTGGGTGGCGGAATTTCTGTTGGCTTGAATATTGAATTGCCTTTTGAGCAGCATTTTAATCCATATATTGATCAAGATAAAAACTTGAATTTTGATTACTTTTTTGTTCGAAAAGTGATGTTTGTCAAGTACTCACAAGGTTTTGTGGTAATGCCAGGAGGTTTTGGAACGTTAGATGAAATGTTCGAAGCAATTACTTTAATTCAAACAAAAAAAATCGGAAAATTTCCAATAATTTTAGTTGGAAGTTCTTTTTGGTCTGGCCTAATGGATTGGATTAAAACGGTTATGATTGACACCGAACACAACGCAAGTCCAGAGGATATGGAATTGTTTAAAATTGTAGACACCGAAGATGAAGTGGTTGAAATACTTGATAAATTCTATAGAAAATACGATTTAAGTCCGAATTTCTAATTTAAAAAAAGCTGTCTAAAAGGACGGCTTTTTTACTTTAAAAGCAGTATTTTTAATTCGTCATCAAATATTGATTCTCATTGAAATTAAATCTAAAAATTGCTTTTGTTTTTCTCTCATTGCTAGTTTCTACAAAGCAATGGGCGCAACACCACTCTAAAATGTCACTATCGGTGAATTTAGAGTCCAAAACAATTCATGTATTACAAGATTTAACGTACTACAATGAAACTAACGATACCTTAACTCACATCGTTTTAAACGACTGGAACAATTCCTATTCAGATAAAAACACTCCGTTGGCCAAACGGTTTTCCGATGAGTTTTACCGGCCTTTTCATTTGGCAAACGACAAAGAAAGAGGTGCAACAATTATACTAGCAGCAACGGATAGTAATGCCGCAAATATCAATTTTGAAAGAGCAGATAAACATCCAGATGTATTGACTTTACAACTAGACGAGCCGTTATATCCCCATCAGAAAAAGATAATTCATTTGAGTTATATAGCAAAAATTCCGAGTGATCAATTTACTTCCTACGGCTACACCTCGATTGGCGGTATGTCGTTAAAAAATTGGTTCCTTACTCCTGCACGGTACGAAAACAAACAGTTTGTTGCATACAGCAATCTCAACTTAGACGATGCCGTAAATGCAAAATCAGATTATGAAGTTTCCGTTCGTGTACCAAATAATTGGCAATTAACTACCGATTTAAATACTGCAGATAAAGTTCAAGACTCTAATTTTTACACTCAAAATTTCGAAGGTAATAACCGTCTTGGTTTTAATTTATTTATCGAACGAAATACCTCCTTTTTAAATTTTACAAATACTACTTTCTCAGTGTTAACCAATATTAAAACTACTCAAGTTGGTGACATTCAAAAAGCAATTATTATTGATCAAGTTATGCAGTTTGCGCAAGAAAAATTAGGAAAATATCCTTTTGAAAATCTCACTGTTTCACAAGTTAATTATGATAGAAATCCGTTTTATGGTTTAAATCAATTGCCTTCTTTTTTAAGACCATTTACCAAAGAGTTTGTGTTCGAAATCACCTTCTTAAAAACATTTTTAAACAACTATCTTAAAACAACTATACAAGTTGACCAGCGAAAAGACAGTTGGATTGCAGATGGATTACAGATTTATCTGATAATGCAATATATCGAGCAATACCATCCTGATCAAAATATGATGGGTAAATTGTCACATTTAAAATTAACGAGGAGATATAAGTTATCTAAACTTAGTTTTAACGAACAGTTCAGTTACTATTACATGTTAATGGCACGAAAAAATTTAGATCAATCCTTAGGCACGCCAAAAAATAATTTAATAAAATTTAACGAACAAATTGCTAGCAAATATAGAGCAGGATTGAGTTTAGCCTATCTTAATGATTATTTAGCTGAAGGAGTTGTACCCAAAAGTGTCAAACAATTTTACAATTTAAATTTAAAAAAGCAAACTTCTGCCATTGATTTTGAAACGATTTTAAAGGATAACACGCCAAAAGATATCGACTGGTTTTTTACGACAATTATTGATTCGAGAGCTATAATCGATTATAAGTTTAGTGATTTACATCGCAATGAAACCAAAGACACAATACGTTTTAAAATAAAAAATAGAACAAATACTTTCGTACCTATTCCAGTTTATGGTATGAAAAAGAACGAAATATTATTTAAAAAATGGCTCGAACCCAACGCTGCCGATACTACTTATACCTTTGCCAGAAAGGGCGCTACCAAAATTGTTTTGAATTATGAGAATGAAGTTCCTGAATATAATTTGCGTAACAACTGGAAATCGTTGCGAGGTTTTAAACTGTCCAACCGACCAGTAAAGTTTACTTTTTTAAAGGATCTGGAAGATCCAAATTACATTCAGATTTTGTACGTTCCTACTATTGGTTACAATTATTATGACGGCTTTACTCCTGGCTTGCGGTTGAGCAATAAGACTATTTTAAACAAACCCATCACCTTCGACCTAAATCCTGCGTATTCCATCAAGGCACAAACCATTTCTGGATCAGGAAACTTAACTTTCAATCAAAATTACAGAAACAGT
This sequence comes from Flavobacterium sp. TMP13, assembly GCF_050847115.1. NCBI lineage: Bacteria > Pseudomonadati > Bacteroidota > Flavobacteriia > Flavobacteriales > Flavobacteriaceae > Flavobacterium > Flavobacterium sp. TMP13. Next base: position 2,609,595 of record NZ_CP193656.1, on the reverse strand, counting down.
CGTTTGTACAATGCCAAATACTGGATAAGTGGCTCTTATTTTCATTATGTAGAAGATGCTACGTACTTAAAAATCAACCCTTCGATCATGCTTAGTATTCGAGAACGGGATTTGAGAGACAATCGCAAGCAGCATATTTTAGTGCGACAAACCATAGTAAAAAGGGAAGAAAGTGCATTACTTACCGACAATACAAATCAGAACTACTCGATTTTTAATGCACGCTATTACAATACTAAAACTGAAATTACAAACCATTTTAATTTTGTTCCAGAAATTCAGCTTTCACATAATTTTGGAAAATTAGCTACAGAAATAGAATATCGAAAATTATTTGAAAACAACCATCAACTTAATTTACGATTGTATGCTGGTACATTTTTATACAATCATACTAAAACCGATTACTTTAGCTTTGCTGTTGATCGACCGACCGACTATTTATTTGATTATGGTTATTACGGAAGATCTGAAAATTCGGGTCTTTTTAGTCAGCAATACATTATGGCAGAAGGTGGTTTTAAATCAAAACTTGAGACGCCTTACGCCAACCAATGGATTGGAACTATCAATGCCAGTTTTTCTATTTGGAATTGGATTGAAGCCTACAGTGACATTGGATTTATCAAAAACAAATACAAAAATCCTAAATTTATTTACGATAGTGGAATTCGATTAAATTTAGTTACTGATTATTTCGAACTCTATTTTCCTGTGTACTCTAATTTAGGCTGGGAGGTCTCTGAATCTCATTATAATGAAAAAATTAGATTCGTTGTTACGTTTTCACCAAAAACATTAACCAATCTATTTACTAGAAAATGGTTTTAAAAAAGCATCAACTCTTCTATAATTTTATACTTTAACAAGATAAAAAGATAAAAAAATAAATATAATGTATTTTTTACATCGAATTTGTAAAAATAAATAAGGATAATTAAATTTAATTTATTTGAATAAGTTAAAAAAATTCATTGTTTTTTGCTAAATTTGCATTTTAATAGAGATTCACTTCAATTATGATAAAAGAGAAAACCAATAGTACGCTAACTTTCGAAGATTTTAAGACTGAGGTTCTAAACGATTACATTTTAGCGATGACCAGTCGCGAATGCAGTTTGCTTGGGCGTAAAGAAGTTTTGACGGGAAAGGCAAAATTTGGAATTTTTGGTGATGGAAAAGAAGTCCCGCAATTGGCTTTGGCCAAAGCCTTTAAAAATGGCGATTTCCGTTCGGGTTATTATCGTGACCAGACTTTTATGATGGCTATTGGCCAATTGACTCCTGTTCAATTTTTTGCTGGTTTGTACGGAAATACAAATTTGGCCGAAGAACCAATGTCGGGTGGCCGACAAATGGGCGGACACTTTGTAACGCACAGTTTAAATGAAGATGGTTCTTGGAAGAATTTAATGGAACAAAAAAATTCTAGTGCCGATATTTCTCCGACCGCAGGCCAAATGCCTCGTTTGTTGGGGCTGGCACAAGCTTCTAAAATATACAGACACGTTGAAGGCGTTAAAAATAAAGATACTTTTTCTAAGAATGGAAACGAAGTAGCCTGGGGAACTATTGGTAATGCCAGTACATCTGAAGGACTATTTTTTGAAACCATAAATGCAGCAGGAGTTTTGCAAGTTCCTATGGTAATGAGCGTTTGGGATGATGAGTATGGTATTTCTGTTCACGCCAAACATCAAACAACTAAAGAAAGTATTTCTGAAATTTTAAAAGGATATCAGAAAGAAGAAGGAACGAATGGATATGAAATATTTGTAGTTAAGGGTTGGGATTATGCAGAACTGATTGCTACCTATGAAAAAGCAGGTACAATTGCTCGAGAAAATCATACTCCTGTTTTAATTCATGTTAAAGAACTTACGCAACCACAAGGACATTCAACTTCTGGCTCACACGAACGTTACAAAAGTACCGATCGTTTAGGTTGGGAAAAAGAATTTGACTGTATTCGTCAGATGCGTTTGTGGATGATCGCCATCAATATTGCTGCGCCAGAAGAGTTAGATGAAATTGACAATCGACTGAGAAAAGAGGTAATAGAATCTAAAAAATTGGCATGGAGTCAATTTATAGATCCAATTATTGAAGATCAAAAAGAATTAGTTGGTATTTTAGAACGCCTTGCAGACCAGAGTGTTAAAAAGGCAGAAATTTTAGAATATTCTAATAAATTAGCTGCTATAAAAGCACCGATTAAGAAAGAAATGCTAGTAGCAGCGCGCAAAATACATCGCTTTTTAATTAAGGAAACGAATAAAAAAGAGCTTTCTGATTGGATTGCTTCTTACATAAAAAAGACGCAAGGAACGTTTAGTAGTAATTTATTCTCAGAATCTGCATGGACGATTTCTTCGGTAGAAAAAGTACTTCCTGAATATAACACTGATAATAATTTAGTAGATGGTCGTATTATTATTCGCGATAATTTTGATGCTTTATTTACTAAATATCCTGAAGTTTTAATTTTTGGAGAAGATTCTGGAAACATTGGTGATGTAAACCAAGGTTTGGAGGGAATGCAAGAAAAATATGGGGAACTTAGAGTTGCTGATGTAGGTATTCGCGAAGCAACTATTTTAGGTCAAGGAATTGGAATGGCCTTAAGAGGGCTACGTCCAATTGCTGAAATTCAGTATTTAGATTATTTATTATACGCTATTCAAATCATGAGTGATGATTTAGCGACTTTGCAATATCGCACCGTTGGTAAACAAAAAGCGCCGTTAATTATAAGAACTCGTGGGCACCGATTAGAAGGGATTTGGCATTCGGGTTCTCCAATGGGAATGATTATCAATGCCATAAGAGGAATTCACGTTTTAGTACCAAGAAACATGACCCAGGCAGCAGGTTTTTATAATACTTTATTAGAATGTGATGAGCCTGCTTTAGTAATAGAATGTTTAAATGGGTACCGTTTGAAAGAAGTTGCTCCTACTAATTATGGAGAATTTAAAACTCCGATTGGAGTGGTAGAAACTTTAAGAGTAGGAAAAGACATTACTTTGGTTTCTTATGGTTCGACACTACGATTAGTAGAACAAGCTGCTGAAGAATTAATGGAAATTGGTATCACCTGTGAAGTGATTGATGTGCAGTCTTTATTGCCTTTTGATGTGAGTCATGATATTGTAAAAAGTATTGCGAAAACAAATCGCTTGTTGATTATTGACGAAGATGTTCCTGGTGGAGCTTCTGCTTATATTTTACAACAGATTATTGAAAACCAAGACGGGTACCATCATTTGGATAGTAAGCCACAAACATTGACGGCAAAAGCACATCGTCCAGCCTATGGAACAGATGGTGATTATTTCTCCAAACCATCGTCAGAAGATATTTATGAAAAAGTACATGCAATGATGCATGAAGTAAATCCTGATAAATATCCAAGTATTTATTAATAAAGATCAGAACATCTTATAAAAAAAGAGAGCGAATTCTATCTAGAATTCGCTCTCTTTTTTTATAAAATCAAATCTATCTATTTAAAGATTACACCGTATTTTGCTGCTTCTGCTTTTGCACCTGGAATTAATTTTTTCAAATTAGCAATACGAGTCGCATCTGAAGGGTGTGTACTCATAAATTCTGGTGGAGCACCTGCAGTATTAGATGCAGACATTCTTTGCCAAAATGCAATTGACTCCTCCGGATTGTATCCTGCAATTGCCATTAATGTCAAACCAATTTTGTCAGCTTCACTTTCATTACTACGATTAAAGGGTAACATTCCACCTACTTCAGTACCAATTCCATATGCTTGTGCAAAAATAGCTCTTGTACTTTCAGATTTTCCACTAGTTGCCGCATCCAAAACGCCACCACCTATTTGTTGCAATTGTGCCGCACTCATTCGTTGTTGACCGTGATTCGCAAGTGCGTGTGCTACCTCATGCCCCATAACTGTTGCCATTCCGGCATCGTCTTTACACACTGGCATAATTCCAGAATAGAAAGCAATTTTACCCCCTGGCATACACCAAGCGTTTATTTCTTTGCTATCAATCAACTTATATTCCCATTGGTATCCATTCAAATAGCCTTTGTATCCATTGGCATTCAACCATTTTTCTGAAGCTGCTTTAATCTTCATACCCACATTTTCAACACGCTTGGCATCTGTAGTTCCTGTAATCACTTTGTGCTCTGTCAAAAATTTATTATACTCCTGAAAAGAAGATGGGAAAATTTGACTGTCTGGCACTAATGCCAATGTACTTTTACCCGAAAACGGATTTGTTGCACAAGATACAATTAGAGCACCAGCTCCTATTGCTAAAAATTTTAGTGTATTTTTCATATATTAATTTTTATTGTTTTAATCGCTGCTGTGTACTTAATCTAAATTAGAAATAAAGCCTAAAACTTAAACTTCGGTTTGAACCTAGTCTTGATTTTAGTAAACAATTGCACACTTATTTAACTACATCACACCGATTATTGAAGTCAAAATTAATAATTATTCTCCGATAATATGAACTGAATTAAACTCTTTATTAACTATTAAAATATTTTCGAAGGTACTTGCATCAAAATTTGTAACCACATTATCTATTTCAATTGATTTAACTTTAAAAGGCAAACCAATTAAATTGATTCGATACTTCTCGTATGGTGTTTCAAATTTCCCCTCTTTATGCAACTGAATAATAAGATCATTGGATCTTCCTGTAGCTCGAAAAGATAAAAAACTGAAGCGGCCTTTGCGATGATCGTACCCATCGTGTGCATCTTCATATACTACCGATTTTTCTTTTCCTTCGAAATAATATAGATCTAAAGTTAATTCGTCAAAATCGATTTCACCTACATATTGTTGCACAGGATATTTTGGAATAATTGCCCCTGCTTTTACAAAAATAGGAATTTCATCTAGTTTGGTATCAATCCAAATTTCTTTACCGCCACTAACTACTTCATTGGTCCAATAGTTATACCAGGTACCACGCGGAACATACATGCGACGACCAACAGCATTAGGTTCTAAAATAGGACAAACGAGCATTTGATTTCCAAAGATAAATTCATCATTTCGATAATGTGTCTGAATATCGTCCTGATCATAATAAACTAAAGGTTTTAGCATTGGTATTCCTTCTTCAATGTACTGCCAAAACATAGTGTACAAATACGGTAATAATTGGTATCGTAAATTGACAAATTTTCGTGTAATAGCAATTACCTCATCGTCAAATGCCCAGGGTTCCTGGTTGCCGTGATCTCCCGAGGAATGCGTACGGCAAAAAGGATGAAAAACACCCAACTGAATCCAACGTGCGTATAATTCGCCAGTTGGTTGTTCGGCGAAACCACCAATGTCAGAACCTGTAAAACTCATTCCTGACAAACACAAGCGCTGCACCTGAATATTAGCAATCCACAAATGTTCCCAAGTCGCTACGTTATCTCCCGTCCATGACGAAGTATAGCGCTGCGCACCAGAGTAAGCAGAACGTGTTATAATAAAAGGACGCTTTGGATACGAGAACCTTTTTACACCGTGATATGTAGCTCGCGCCATTTGCGTACCGTAAATATTGTGTGCTTTGCGATGGCTGCAATGATTGCCATCATAACTGTGACGCACATCCATTGGAAATGTTTTATTGGGCACCTCCATAACGGCAGGCTCGTTCATGTCGTTCCACACCCCTTTTACACCAATATCCGAAATTAATTCTTTAAATAATCCCGCCCACCACTCGCGGACTTCTGGATTTGTATAATCAGGAAAGTTGCATTCACCAGGCCAAACTTTACCTTTCATATAAGGACCATCGGCTCTTTTACAGAAATAGTCTTTTTCCAAAGCTTCATTATATACCCAGTAATTTTCGTCTATTTTAATTCCCGGATCAATAATTACAACTGTTTTAAAACCATCTTCCGCTAGCTCTGCGACCATTTTTTTAGGATCTGGAAAATGCTCTTTATTCCATGTAAAACAACGAAACCCATCCATATAATCGATATCTAAATAAATAGCATCACACGGAATTTTAAGTTCTCTAAACTTTGCTGCAACTTCTTTTACTTTACTTTCAGGATAATAACTCCACTTGCATTGGTGGTAACCCAAAGCCCAAAGGGGTGGTAATTCTGGCTTTCCGGTTAAGTGGGTATAAGTGGTTACGACATCTTTTATTTCGGGACCGTAGATAAAATAATAATTCATTTCTCCTCCTTCTGCCCAAAAACTAGAGATGTTTCGGCGCTCGTGACAAAAATCAAAAAAAGTTCTAAAAGTATTATCAAAGAAAATTCCGTACGCTTGTTTATCGTGTAAACCAATATAAAAAGGAACTACTTTGTAAAGCGGCTCTTGGTCTTTTTGATAGGCATATTGATCGGTAGCAAAATTTTCCAATCGCTTGCCTTTCAAATTCATGTGTGTCGCTTTATCTCCTAAACCATAATAAGATTCGCCATCTTGTGACAACTTACTAGTCTTAACAATGTTTCCGCCAAACTCATAATTTTCTTCCCAATGAAAACCAAGTTCGTCTTGAAGAATCACTTTATCATTTAAATCATATATTACAAATCGAAGATCTACTTTTTGTATTTGACATTTTACTTTACTGGTCAATATTTCGTAATATTCTAGCTCTTCCGTTACCGTCAAATGGTTGTAACCGTGAGTTTGTGTATCATCAATTGCATACGAAAAATCATTGCTAAAATATCCTTTAGTAGTAAATCTAAACCGAAGTAAACTATCTCTTAAAACGGTTACTTTTAAAATTACTTTATTATCAGTATGAAAAGAAACCGAGTCCACTTCATATTTAAAAGAAGTTATTTTTGAAGGAAATAAATCTCCTTTATATTCTAATTCTGTATTTGTAATCATCTTAACATCTTTTAAATTAAACTTGCTTGTGGTCTTCCAAACTTACGAAAAAGCAAGCATAACATTAGTAAAATCAATATAAATCGACGAAAACGATGTATATACTAAATTTTTAATATTTTACTTAATTATAATCGGACAACACTAAGAATTTGTGTGATTTCGAAGAAATAATGCGGAATTACGTCCGCATTATTTTTACTGTTTTGCTTTTAAAACAATGATACTCAAAGGTGGTAAAGTAACTGCAACCGAAAAATTCCGATCATGGTATGGAATAGAATCTGGATTTATTGTAGATGCATTTTGAATATTGCTTCCTCCATAGATTTCTAAATCGGTGTTGAAAATTTCTTTTAATTGAAGCTCTTTACTAACTCCAATTCTGTAGTCGTATCGAACCACTTCGGTAAAATTACAGATGATAATTAAGCTATCATCTAAATTATTTCCATGACGCATAAACGAAAGTACTGCATTGTCATGATCACCGTAATTAATCCATTCAAAACCTCCCGCTTCAAATTGCTTTTCGTATAAAGCTGGTTGCTTTTTATATAAAGAATTTAAATCCATAATTGCTTTCTGAATTCCTTTATGGTATCCATTTTCCAATACATGCCAGTCTAAACTTTGTTCAAAATTCCATTCGTTACTTTGGGCAAACTCGTCTCCCATAAACAATAACTTGGCTCCGGGATGTGCAAACATATAACCATACAGCAAACGCAGATTGGCAAATTTTTGCCACTCGTCACCTGGCATCCTGTTCAAGATCGATTTTTTACCATACACAACCTCATCGTGTGATAAGGGAAGCATAAAATTTTCGGAAAACACATATTGCATCGAAAAAGTCAAATCATCTTGATGATACTTTCGGTATACGGTTTCTTTTTGAAAATAATTTAAAGTGTCGTGCATCCAACCCATCATCCATTTCATTCCAAAACCCAAACCACCCGAAAATGTTGGATGAGAAACCATTGGATACGAAGTACTTTCTTCGGCAATAGTTTGAACTCCTTCAAAATTAGCGTACACCGCTTCATTAAATTCTTTTAAAAAACTAATGGTGTCTAAATTCTCTCTTCCTCCATAAATATTGGGTTCCCACTCTCCTTCGTTTCTAGAATAATCCAAATACAACATTGAGGCAACCGCATCTACTCTCAATCCATCAATATGATAATGCTGCAACCAAAACAACGCATTACTAATTAGAAAGGAACGAACTTCATTTCGTCCATAATTAAAAATTAAACTTTTCCAATCCGGATGATAGCCTTTGCGTTTATCTGGGTGCTCGTATAAATTAGAACCATCAAAAAAGCCTAAACCGTGCGGATCTTCAGGAAAATGAGATGGAACCCAGTCTAAGATTACTCCAATTCCTGCTTGATGCAGCTTATCTACCAAAAACATAAAACCTTGCGGTTGTCCGAAACGAGAAGTTGGTGCAAAATATCCAACAAGTTGATAGCCCCACGAGGGATCATAAGGAAACTCCATCACTGGCATAAACTCTACGTGAGTGAAGCCCATTTTGGAAACATAAGCAACTAAATCTTCTGCAAACTCAATATAAGTCAAAAATCGATTTTCAGAACCATGCCTCTTCCATGAACCCAGATGAACTTCATAAACAGAATAAGGCTTGTCCAAATCATTGTGCAATTTTCTGTTGTGCATCCAGTTTGAATCATTCCATTGATTTTCTAAACTCCAAACAATCGATGCCGTTTGCGATGGTTTTTGACAAAAAAAAGCAAAAGGATCTGCTTTTTCGGTCTGCAAGCCTGCAGTAGATTCAATACTAAATTTATAAAGTGATCCTTTATTTACATTTGGAATAAAACCTTCCCAAATACCCGAAGAATCCCAACGAACATTCAATTTATGTTTATCTGACGTCCAATAATTAAAATCACCTATCACCGAAACCGATTTTGCAGAAGGTGCCCAAACGGAAAAATAAACGCCCTCTTGACCATCAACCTCAACTAGGTGCGCACCTAATTTTTCGTACAGTCGATAGTGTTTTCCTGCTTTGAATAATTGGATATCAAAATCACTAAAAAGAGAATAAGTGCTAACTTTGTTCATAAGAGGTTTTTAAGAAAATCGTTTTACAACGTTCCGATTGTTTATTCAATTTTAAAATTATCTGGTAGCAATACTCCTTTTTTAACCACTACGATTCCGTCTTTAATGCTGTATAAATCTGTTGTAGCATCTTGTAAATGCTTACCTCCGTTGATGTACACATTATTTCCGATACGAACATCTTTGTCTATCAGTGCGTTTTTTATCATACAATTAGAGCCAATGCCGACCAACGGAATATTTTGAGCATTATCGCTATTGATTTCCTCAATGTCTTGGTAAAAATCGTTACCCATTACATAGCAGTTTTCGATAATCGTTCCTTCTCCTATTCGAGCTCTAATGCCTATTATAGACTTCTTAATTTCGCGAGCATTGATAATACTTCCATCAGAAATTAAAGATTGACTGATTAAAGAATTTCTAAATTTAGAAGGCGGCAGTAAACGCGGACGAGTAAAAATTTTATTGTCGTTGTCAAACAAATTGAATTGCGGTATATCATCGGTTAAACCAATGTTTGCTTCAAAGAAAGAATCAATATTTCCAATATCGGTCCAATACCCTTCATATTGATAGCTCAGAATTTTATGTTTATCAACAGCTTGCGGAATAATTTCTTTACCAAAATCCTTGGTTCCTTGATCGGCCATTATTTCTTGCAATAATTGTCGATTGAAAATATAAATTCCCATCGAAGCCAAGTATTTTTTACCTTGCGAAAACATTTCTGTACTTACCTCCGACTCCCATTCTGGCAAAAGCGAAGCAGCTGGTTTTTCGATAAAAGCTTCAATAATATTCTCACTGTTTGTTTTTAAAATTCCAAATTCGGGAGCATCTTTAGCATTTACCGGCAAAGTCGCAATAGAAATATCAGCATCATTAGCAATATGTGCTTCTAACATTTCGTTAAAATCCATTTGATACAATTGATCTCCCGATAAAATCAGTGCATGGTCGAAATCATGTTTTACAAAATGCGACATGCATTGCCTAACTGCATCGGCAGTACCTTGAAACCAAGTCGGATTGTCGGGCGTTTGTTCGGCTGCCAGAATATCTACAAATGATTCGCTAAACATGCTAAAGTTAAAGGTATTCTTGATATGTGCATTAAGCGAAGCTGAATTGAACTGCGTTAGCACAAATATCTTATAAATATTAGAGTTCAGGCAATTGGAAATGGGAATATCTACCAAACGGTATTTTCCACCAATGGGAACCGCGGGTTTCGAACGTGTTTCTGTAAGCGGAAACAAACGAGATCCTTGTCCGCCTCCTAATATAATCGCGATAACTTTTTTCTTCTTAGTTTTCATTTTCTAAAATTGTTTGGTATGTTTTTATATATTCTTCGCAAACGCGCTCCCACGAATGGTCGGTTTGCATTCCCTTTATTCTTATTTTTTCAAAATCAGTTGTACGGTTGTACAGTTTAATTGCTCTATCTATGGAATGACAAATATCTGTAACCGAAGCTTGCTCATGGCATATTCCATTACCGTTATCGCCAAAATCTGTAATTGTATCCTTTAGTCCGCCAGTTCTTCTCACAATTGGTACCGCACCGTATCGTAATGAATACATTTGATTCAATCCGCAAGGTTCTACTCGAGACGGCATAATTAAAAAATCAGAACTAGCATACACCAAATGCGCCAAATTCTCATCGTACCCGATAAATGTATTGTAATTACCAGCGTAAGGAGTTACCAAATCTTTAAGTTGTTGTTCGATGTCTTTTCGTCCAGAACCTAAAATTAATATGTTTAATTCTCGATTATTCTCTTTCATTGCCAAAGCAATAACTTGTGGGAGTAAATCGCCACCTTTCTCCTCAAACAACCTTCCTATAAAACTAAATAACGGTTTTGTTTTGTCGAGATTAAATCTTTCGCAAAGTGCGTCTTTATTTGCTTGCTTCCCTTTTATGAAAGAAGTTGAATCGTAATTTTTGGCAATCATAGTATCCGTCGCTGGATTCCATAGTTCTGTATCAATTCCGTTTAAGATTCCTTTTGATTTGCTTTGGACTGATCGAAATAGCGACTCTAGACCGTTAGCATACTTGTTTATTTCATCTAAATACGAAGGAGAAACGGTCGTAACTGCATTGGCACATTTAACCGCGACTGCCAAAGAGTTTATGCAATTATCCCATTCTAAAACATTCTCATAAACACTATCAAATTGCGGAATGTAATGCATTTTATTTAATGCAAATTGCCCTTGATACAAACCGTTGTGTATCGTAATGACAGAGGCAATCTTTCTTAATTTTTTATATTTAAAAGAAAAGTGCATCATAAACGGAATAAGACCCGAATGATGATCGTGACAATTGATTACCGTTGGCAGCTCCTTTAAAGTAATTAACCAATCTAGCGCAGCGATTTGAAAGCTTAAAAACCGTTCGGTATCATCGTCATATCCATAAATTGTATTACGATGAAACAACTCATCAATTTGTAATAGATACAAATCGTATCCTAACTTTCCTGTAGTTTCTTTAACGACAGAAAACGGGTACTTTAAATCTCCTAATACTACCGTGCTTGTATAAACTTCGGTAAAGCTATTTTCTTGGATAATAGAAGTTGCATAGGCTGGTAAGATAACCGACGCTTGATGTCCCGCTTTTTGCTGGTATTTTGGTAATGCTCCAACAACATCGGCCAAGCCGCCAACTTTTGCCATCGGATAACATTCGGCACTAATATGTATTATTTTCATGGGTAATTAAGATTGAACACACAACCAATTATAATAAAATGTAAAAAAATGTATTGTGTTTGCTAATTGTACTACTTTTATGTTTCCTAAAATTAGGAAAAAAATACCACAAATTATTCGTCAAAAAAATATTATTAAAATGCCAAAAAAAGCACTCAATCCTAAGCAATCTTTAAAAATTCCGCAAGCTATTTTACTAACGAGCAAATTTTTATCGAATGTATCTCCTAAATTGATGACGAAATTTGCTGCGAAATTATTTACATCTCCCATAAAACATAAAATTCCGAAACGAGAACTGCAAATGGATGCCCAAAGTGTTCAAACAAAATTTAAGGTTCCTTCGATTCAAAAAGAAATCAATGTCTATCAATACGGTAAAAGTGACAAAAAAATATTGCTTATGCACGGTTGGTCAGGTCGCGGTACACAATTATTTAAAATTGCTGATGCGCTATGCAAAAAGGGATATGAAACAATAAGTTTCGATGCTCCAGCGCACGGAAAATCTCCAGGAAATGCAACTATGATGCTCGACTTTATTGCTTCTATCTTAGCGCTAGAGAAAAATTTTGGCCCGTTTGAGGCCGCAATTGGCCATTCGTTAGGTGGAATGTCTGTTGCCAATGCAATTAGTGCTGGTCTACAAGTTAAAAGTGCTGTACTCATCGGAAGTGGTGACATCGTTCAAGATATTTTAGATGATTTTGTTGCAAAATTAAAAATCGATCCTATTTACAGTAGTAAACTTTGTACCTATTTTGAAAGTAGATTACATGACAAAATGGACGATTATTCAGCATATCGTGCGGCACAAAAAATCGAAATTCCAGTTTTAGTCATACACGATACAGATGATCCCGAGGTTTCGGTAAAAGCCGGTAAAAATATCTATAAGAATCTAAAAAACGGAAAATTATTAATTACCAATGGTTTAGGACATCGCAAAATTTTGGGTGACGAAGCGGTAATAACTTCTACTTTAGAATTTATCGAAAATAATAACTAACTTTATTTTAGTTAAATTAAAACTACAATTATGAAATACAATATAGAAAAGTCAGATCAAGAATGGAAAGAGCAACTCGGTGATGATCGCTTTCACGTTCTGCGTCAGAAAGGAACGGAAAGACCACATACTGGACAATATAATCTTCATTATGAAAATGGAACCTACGCTTGTGGCGCTTGCGGAGAAGCTTTATTCGAAAGTAAAGCTAAATTTGATGCACATTGTGGTTGGCCATCTTTTGATGAATCTATTCCTGGCAAAGTTGAATATTTAACTGATGTAACGTACGGAATGAAACGTACCGAAATAGTTTGTGCCAATTGCGGCAGTCATTTAGGTCACGTTTTTGACGATGGACCAAGTGAAACGGGACAACGATATTGTGTGAATTCTTTATCGATTGATTTTAAAGAATAAAAATGAATTTATTTGACGAGACTATAGATTGGGAAACCAAATTACAACCTATTTTACAAAAGTATAAGGGACGAAAACACCCTTTAGAGTACCAAAACACCTATCAAATGTTGGTTATGGTAGTTCTATCAGCACAAGATTCTGATGCGAACATTAATAAAATTGCACCTGAACTATTTGCCGCTTTTCCGAATATGGAAAGTCTTTCTGTTTCTAGCGTAGAAGCAATTATTCCGCATATTGCTACGGTTCGTAATTTTGGAAATAAGGCGAAGTGGTTGCTTGACACCGCACAAACCATTGAGAAAGATGATGCAATTCCGATGAATTTAAATGATTTGGTGAAATTAAAAGGAATTGGTAGAAAATCGGCAAATGTTATTCTGCACGAATCGCATAAACCTGCTGAAGGAATAATTGCAGATTTACATGTAATTCGAGTAGCACCTAGAATCGGAATTATTCCTGAAACTAAAGATGGAGTAAAAGCGGAAAAATTATTAATGGAAGCTCTTCCAAAATCAATTTGGAATACCATAGGTATGGCAATTTCTTTTTTAGGAAGAGAAACTTGTCGACCTAAACCAAAATGCGAAGAATGTCTGCTTAAAAAAGAGTGTTTGTATTATCAAACGCATCAACTGTAGTTCATGCGTTTGATAATAAAAGCTTTTAGACACTGTTTAAAAGCATAAATTAATCTACTTTTCTAAACACTACTTCTGCACCCGAAGCATTAGACAACGTCAATCTATTATTTTCTATTTTATAGGTTGTGGTGCTTTGTAGCAATTGCAGAAACTTCGATTCTTGATTGTTAGGCAAACACATCTTTAGTGTCGAGAGCACATCTGTAAAGCGTAGTACTTTATTTTCAGAGAAAACAGAACCGTTTATGTTGTTACAACCCGCGTAGCCCATAAAAGTATTTTCGACCGAATTAATTTCGATATATGGTTTTTGTAGCTCAAAATTTTCACTCGTAACTTTATCTCCATTTAACGACTCCAATGACCAAATATCATGCAAACGATAATCGGTCGAGTAAGCGCCACATCCTTCCAAAATTTGAAACGATAACGCATCATTTCTTTTTATTTCCGCTTTAACTGTATAAGGCGAAACTTTGTCAGCCATAGAATCGGAGCATTTTCCTTGAATAATGGTAATATTTAATGTAGTCTGATTATTTTTTAGACGGTACGTTTTTACATTGGCATCCATTGCCATAATTGGATCTGAGTATTCAAACGCTACATCTTCGAAATCAGGAATCAATGATTTAAAAATAATTTTATCACGCCCCATTTCAATATTCCAGAAAGGTTCATTTCCACTTGCTTTAAAAAAGCTTGAATAAGCAGCATCATTGTTGGTATTCATAACTGTTTCTTTACTAGATTCTGCATCCTTACTTATCTTCGTCGATTTGCAACTCAGCATAACTAAAGGAAAAATTAATGCATATAAAACTGTTTTCATAAGAGTATACGTTTAGAATTAAGAACAAACAGTTGACAATAGTAATGCCACGATTTCGATGCTTTTACAAATTTACTATAAATGAGTAAAATGATTTTAGACCATACGAACTTTACAACGCATAAGCATCGAAACCTCAATAGTTAAACTTTAAAAGATTGTTATAGTTTCTTTAAAAAAAAAAATGATAAACGTACGTACAAATTCACTTTCGTGACGGCAGATTAAAACGAGATACGTTAAAATATATTATCTTATATTTGAAGCTATAACTACTTCTGATGATACATACACTTTTTTTAAAAGCTTCTGAATATATTGACGCAGCAAATGCACAAGATCCTAATTATGAAATTGTTGACGAAAAAAAACATCCAAAAGAATTAGTATACTCAGACCGCATGTATGCTCGTTTAATGCAGTTTGCACCGCAAGCTTCCGAAGAAGTTCAAATTGCATCTAAAGCGCAACACATTTGTAGATGGAAAATTGAACGTAAATTGTATCCAATGGATCGTGTGGGATATTTAAAATGGCGCGAAGAATTAAAAAAATTCCACGCTACGACTGCAGCCCAAATATTAAGCAAAGTTGGTTACCCTGAAGATTTCATTAACCGTGTTTGTTTTTTAATAGAAAAAAAATCACTTAAAAAAGATCTTGAAACACAGCTGTTAGAAGATGTAATTTGTTTGGTGTTTTTAGAATTTTATCTTGAAGATTTTGCGGTTAAACATGATGATGAAAAAATGAAAAACATCATTATCAAAACTTGGGCAAAAATGTCTAAAAATGGTCATGATGCGGCCTTAAAAATTAGTTATAGTAAAGAAAATTTAGACTTAATAAAAAGCGCACTACTCACTATATAAAAGTAAATAGCATTTTTTTAATGCTTTTACGTTTTGAACTGATTCGCGTTGTATTAGAATGCTTATAAATCTCTAAACTTAAAGTCAGATCGATTTTATAAGAAAAAAATAGAAGTCCTTTATGCGATTTAAGTAATAACAATTCCGATCCAATGCAAAACAAGCATTACTACCACTGTTATTCCAAAACTACATAGAGTAAGAATACGCCAATACGTAGATCTTCCGCTACCAAATCTCCAAATTCGCTCACCAACTTCTCTCCTATTTGCTTTTAAAGTAAACTTAGACAACAAGTAGGTTGAAATGATATATATAACAATTGAAATTATCCAAAATTTTACCATAATCTATATTTTTAAAGACAGTATTAAAATGTATAGCTCCCCAAATTAACGTTTAAATAACAAATGTCTTTTACATCCGATTTGGCAATTGATCCAGCTCATCGACCGAAATGACATTGATTCCCTGATTTTCTGTAGATTCATCAAAAGTTATTATTTGATGTGGTACTGTAGTAATAAAGTTTTTTAATTTTAATTCATTCTTTGCAATCGCTTGCTGTAGCAAAGGAGCTATTTTTTTAGAATATATTCCGATTAACGGAAGCATTCTACTTTTAGATGACAAAATTGTAATCTCCGCCGCTTCATCATGCTTATCAATCAATTCCATTAGTAATTCGGTAGAAATTAGTGGAATGTCTAAACTTAAAATTAAATTATATTTGGTATTACTGTATTGTAAAGCGGTAAAAATACTGCCTAATGTTCCTTTTTCTTTTTCAGGATCAATTATTTTTTTATACTTCAAATAATCATATTCAGTATCATTTGTAACCAATATAATATTAGAAGAAATGGGCAAAACTATATCTATGATGCGCTCAATAAAAGGTTTTCCTTGAAATAATACCAAGCCTTTTTCGCAGCACAATCTTGTGTTTTTAGTACCACACAAAATAAAAATAGTTACTTCTTTCATCACATTAATTTTATAATTATCTAATAATTAGTTCAGATGTCCCGTTACCAATTACTGCATTATCGCGTAATTTAAAGTTTTGAAATCTTAAGAACTTTAAATTTACGAAAAATAAAAAGTATAAATCACTTATAATAAGGACAATATAATAATTTATGTAAACAAAAAAAGGCCGTCTATTACAGACGACCTTTTTAAAAAATACTTTTAAATCACTAAGAACGGAATGCTTCTAACGATTTTTCTATGATCTCCAAGCATTCGTGGATTTGCGCTTCTGTAATTACCAAAGGCGGCGCCAAACGAATTTTATTTCCATGTGTTGGTTTAGCTAGCAAGCCATTATCTCTAAATTTCAGACAAATGTCCCAAGCTAAATCAGAATCTTCATTACAGTCAATTACAATTGCATTTAATAAACCTTTACCACGAACCAACGTAATTAATGAATTTTTAGCTGCAATATCATTCAAACCTTTTCTTAAAATGATTCCCAAACGTTCTGCGTTCTCCGCTAAATTCTCGTCTTTTACCACCTCAAGAGCGGCAATAGCAACTGCTGCTGCGACCGGGTTTCCTCCAAAAGTAGAACCGTGCTGTCCTGGTTTAATCACGTTCATAATTGAGTCATTTGCCAAAACTGCAGAAATAGGATACACTCCTCCAGAAATTGCTTTTCCAAGAATTAAAATGTCTGGTTGCACGTTTTCATGGTGCACTGCCAATAATTTACCGGTACGAGCGATCCCAGTTTGCACTTCATCTGCAATAAACAAAACATTGTGCGCGGCACATAACTCTTTTGCTTTTGCCAAATATCCGTCAGAAGGAACATAAACGCCCGCTTCACCTTGAATTGGCTCAACTAGAAAACCAGCAATATTTTTTGATGCTTTTAACGCTTTTTCTAACGCTTCTAAATTATCGTATTCAATTTTGATAAAACCTGCAGTATAAGGACCGAAATTTTTACGCGCGCCTTCATCGTTTGAAAAAGAAATAATTGTAGTCGTTCTTCCGTGAAAGTTGTTTTCACAAACGATAATTTCAGCGGCGTGTTCCGCAATTCCTTTTACTTCATACGCCCATTTTCTACATAATTTAATTGCTGTTTCAACTGCTTCTGCACCAGTATTCATTGGCAAAACCTTATCAAAACCAAAATATTTAGTTACAAATTCTTCATAAATTCCCAATTGGTCATTATAAAATGCACGCGAAGTCAATGTTAACGTCTGCGCTTGTTTTAGCATTGCATCGATAATTTTTGGATGACAATGCCCTTGATTTACTGCTGAGTAGGCTGATAGAAAATCGTAATATTTTTTTCCATCAACATCCCAAACATATACGCCTTCTCCTTTATTAAGGACAACAGGCAACGGGTGGTAATTGTGTGCACCGTATTTATTTTCTTTTGTAATTAATGCTTCCGATTGTATTGAAAGTGTTTCTTGAATCTCTGACATAATTTTTTCTTTTAATCTTTTGAACAAAAATATAAAATGTTTTCAATTTAACCTTGTATTTAACTATTTTTGACTAAAATATAAACTTTTTAAGTCAATTTATATTCAATAAATAAAAAATTAAGTCAATTTATAAAGTTAGAAATGGAAATTTTAGACGAATTTGATAGCAAAATTATTGCCGAGTTAGAGAAAGATGGTAGAATGGCCTATTCTGCTATTGCATCTCAATTAAAAATATCGAACACCATGGTTCATCAACGCATAAATCGTTTGATGGAGCAAGGAATAATTACAGGAATTAGACCAATTATAAATGAAAAAAAAATCGGGTATGATTGGGCTTCTTTTACAGGGATAAGCTTAAACAGAGACTCTGATTCAAATCGTATTATCGAAGAATTAAAGAAAATTCCAGAAATTACCGAATGCTATTATGTCACTGGTTCGTTTACTCTTTACGTCAAATTAATTGCGAAAAATCACGAGCACATGCGTACTATTCTTTATGAAAAAATTGACAGCATTGTCGGAATTTCAAAAACGGACTCTATTATTGAGCTAGGCTGCGCGTTTAAAAGAAACATTAGCACTGAATAATTCTTTAAAAAGAAGTTTCTTTGGTTTTTTTACTGATATTTGTTGTAAACATAACATCATGAAAAAATTAACTAATCTTTTTTTACTAATGATTATAGCATCGCATACGATGTTCGCGCAATTAAAATCGATTGCTTATCAAGATAAAGAACAAAAATTAAACGGCGTGCTTGCACTCCCTGCAACTAAAAAAACTTCAAGTCCTGGAATTTTAATTCTTCCTGCATGGAAAGGAATCGATAATCCATCCAAAAATACAGCTACTGAATTGGCTACATTGGGATATACTGTTTTTATTGCAGATATATATGGAGAAGGAAATCTGCCAAAGAACAATACAGAAGCAGGCAAAATTTCAAGCTATTACAAATCACATTTTGTAGAATACCAGAAACGAATTCAGCTGGCTTTAGAGCAACTTATAAAAAATGGAGCCACCGAAGATAATATAGTAGTAATTGGTTACTGCTTTGGTGGAACTGGCGCCCTAGAAGCTGCTCGCGGACATTTAGATGTTCAAGGTGCTGTTTCTTTTCATGGTGGCTTGCGCAATTCTAGTATGCGTATGAACCAAACTTCGCTATCAGCAAAAATAATAGTGTACAACGGTGCCGATGATAAAAGTGTAACCAACGACGATATTTTAAATTTCGAAAAAGAAATGCGTGCTGGAAATGCAGATTGGCAATTTATTAACTACGGAAATGCAGTTCATTCGTTTACCAATCCAGAGGCTGGAAATGATAATAGCACTGGAAATGCATATAACGAAAAAGCGGCTAAACGCTCCTTTGAACATTTAAAATCCTTCTTAAAAGAAGTTTTAAAATAAACGATCACCAAACTCTATTGGAATAAATCCCAAACAATCACTTAAAAATAAACTAAAATTTTATGAGAAAATTTGTTTTACTTTTTTTAATTGGCTCCTTGTATTCTTGCAATGGCACCAAACCACTTACCGAAGTTGATAATTCTGATCCAACAAAATATCAAAAAACAATAACAGCAGCCAATCTAAAGAAACACCTTTATATAGTAGCTTCTGATGAAATGGAAGGCAGAGAAACTGGATCTGAAGGGCAGAAAAAAGCGGGTCGTTACATGATTGAACAATATCAAAAAAATAATGTTCCGTTTCCAAAAGGAGCAGCCAATTATTACCAAGCTATTCCTGCCGCGTACTTAAATGCGAAGCGAAACGAAGGTTTGCAAGATTCTGAAAACATTTGGGCGTACATTGAAGGTTCTGAAAAACCAGAAGAAATTTTAGTAATTTCGGCACATTATGATCATGTAGGCATGAAAGATGGCGATGTATATAATGGCGCTGACGACGATGGTTCTGGGACTGTTGCTTTAATGGAAATGGCTAAAGCCTTTGCTCAAGCGAAGAAAGACGGTCACGGACCGAAACGTTCGATTTTATTTTTGCACGTTACGGGTGAAGAACACGGCTTACACGGTTCTCGTTTCTATTCTGAAAATCCGTTGTTTCCGTTGGCTAACACTATAGCCGATATTAATATTGATATGATTGGTCGTCGCGATGTAGAGCACGCCAATACCAACAATTATGTATATGTAATTGGTGCTGATCGCTTATCAACCGATTTGCATAAAGCAGTAGTTGGTCAGAATGAAAAATATGTAAAATTAGATTTAGACTTCAAATTTAATGAACCAAACGACCCTAATCATTTTTACGAACGTTCTGATCATTATAATTTTGCTAAAAAAGGTATTCCAGCTGTTTTCTTTTTCAACGGAGTCCATGCGGACTACCACCAGAAAACAGACACAGCAGATAAAATTGAATACGATGCTTTGGAAAAAAGAACACAATTAGCATTTGTTTTAGCTTGGGATTTAGCCAATAGAGAAAACAGACCTGTTGTTGATAAACCACTTAAATAAAGGGTTTGAAATGGCAAAGACAAAAGCCTTTTATAATTAAATGACAGCATAAAAAAAGGATGAGCTAAAACTCATCCTTTTTTTGTATCTAACTTTAAAACTTCAATCTGGTATTTAGAGGAATTATTCTCCTTTCAACGTATCACCTTTGAAGCTCTCAAGTTCTTAATTTTTGCGACTCTAAACCTAGTCATTCATAGAAATCAAAAACTCTTCGTTGTTTCTTGTTTTCTTAAATCTATCGTTTATAAAACTCATGGCCTCCACCGGATTCATATCTGATAAATATTTACGCATAATCCACATGCGTTGCAGTGTTTTTTCGTCTAGTAATAAATCGTCTCTACGTGTACTTGAAGAGGTTAAATCAATGGCTGGAAAAATACGTTTGTTCGCAATCTTACGATCCAACTGCAATTCCATATTACCAGTTCCTTTAAATTCCTCAAAAATAACTTCGTCCATTTTAGAACCAGTCTCGGTTAATGCAGTAGCGATGATACTTAATGAACCACCATTCTCAACATTACGAGCAGCTCCAAAGAAACGTTTTGGTTTTTGCAAGGCATTGGCATCTACTCCACCGCTCAATACTTTTCCAGAGGCAGGTTGTACCGTATTATAAGCTCTAGCCAAACGTGTAATAGAGTCTAATAAAATGACGACATCGTGCCCACATTCTACCAAACGTTTTGCTTTTTCTAAAACAATATTAGCAATTTTTACGTGTTCTTGCGGCTCTCTGTCAAAAGTAGATGCAATAACTTCTCCACGCACACTACGCTGCATATCGGTAACCTCTTCAGGTCTTTCGTCAATTAATAAAACGATCAAATATACTTCTGGGTGATTGGCTGCAATGGCATTTGCAATGTCTTTTAATAACATTGTTTTACCTGTTTTAGGCTGGGCAACAATCATACCGCGCTGTCCTTTACCTAATGGTGAGAACAAATCGATAATACGCGTTGAAATTGTGCTTTGCTTTTCAGCTAATTTAAATTTCTCGGAAGGAAAAATGGGTGTTAAATGCTCAAATGAAACACGATCGCGAACTACTTGCGGATCATGACCATTAATTTTAAGCACACGCACTAATGGAAAAAACTTTTCTCCTTCTTTTGGAGGACGTACTACACCTTTTACCGTATCACCTGTTTTTAAACCAAACAATCTAATTTGCGAAGTTGATAAATAAATATCATCAGGTGAAGCTAAATAATTGTAATCAGACGAACGTAAAAATCCATAACCATCGGGCATCATTTCAAGAACACCTTCACTTTCAATTATTCCGTCAAATTCAAAATCTGAATCTCTAAAATTGACATTCTTTTTACCTTTATGATTCGGATTGCTATTACCGTTTCCACTTTGATTGCCATTTCCATTCTGGTTTCCGCTTCCGTTTCCATTCTGGTTTTGGTTTGCGTTTTGCTTATTTAGCTGATTGGGATTTGGCTTTTTAGCTTGAACTGGAGCTTCTGCTTTTTCAATAGTAGCTTCCTTTTCCTCAGTTTCGGTTGTCGTTTCGACTTCTTTAACTGCTTCCTTTTCTTTTTGCAAGGCTACTTTCTTTTCGTAGGCAGACTTACTAAATTTTATAATTTTCTTTTCTTTTTTGTCTACTGCAACCGTTTCTTCTGGGTTAGAAACCGGAACTGCTTCTTCTGTAACTGGATTCTCTTGCTCTTTTAATTCAACAGATTTTGTTTTTTTATCAGGCATGATTCTAACGCGTTTTGCTTTAGAATCCGTATCATCTGACGGAATTGGCTTTGCAGCTGCAATTGAAGAACTTTCTTGATTCGCCAAAATTTGACTAATAAGAGTCTCTTTTTTTACTCCGTTAAACTTAATTGTTTTAGCCAATTTAGCTATTTCTTGAAGCTCG
Organism: Flavobacterium sp. TMP13; assembly: GCF_050847115.1. Lineage (NCBI taxonomy): Bacteria > Pseudomonadati > Bacteroidota > Flavobacteriia > Flavobacteriales > Flavobacteriaceae > Flavobacterium > Flavobacterium sp. TMP13. Next base: position 2,587,226 of record NZ_CP193656.1, on the reverse strand, counting down.
ACGAGCTTCATTTCTTTTAATGCAGAAATATCAAACATGAATATTCTTTGAATTTAATTAATTTTAGGAAATACTGTAGAGAATGCCAGTAGGTTTATTTATTGAATCAACCGCAGTATGAAGTGCTTACGGTATTATAGTGCAATAATACGAATAAAATTTTATCATACAATAGTATTTTAGAAAAAGAAAATATATTTTTGTACAACAATTATTAAAATATGCTACAGAGAATTCAGACTATATATCTTGTACTTACCTTTGCTGTAACAGCAATTGTATTCTTCTTTTTTCCATTATGGACGTTTGAAGATCAAAAGCCATTTTATTTTATGGAAAACCAATTATATGTTGTATTATTGGGTTTAAGTACAGTGCTATCTGTATTAAGTATAATTTCGTTCAAAAAAAGACAAAATCAGTTTGTGATGAACCGACTGAATATGATATTAAATTTAATTTTATTGGGATTGTTTGTATATCGTTCACTAAATATATCTGGAGAAACACCCGTTGTTTCAGAGAAAGGTATTGGGATGTTTCTGCCTATAATTGCTATCGTGTTATTAGTTTTAGCTAATAAAGCCATCAAAAAGGACGAAGATCTTGTAAAATCAGTGGATCGTTTGAGATAAACCTATAAATTTAATTTTATGTGCGAAAAAGGCCCGAATGTAATATTCGGGCTTTTTTATGTTTTAGTTTGAGCAAATATCATTATTTTTACCCTATCGAATATAAAATAGTGTTGCAAAATGCATTTTGATTTACACCAAAATCTATATTTTAAGCTTACGCTTTATGACAGAAAAAATACGAATTCACCTCGCAGACGATCATCAAGTATTAATTGACGGTTTGACTAGATTACTACAAACTGTTGCCTATTATCAAGTTGTCGGAAGTTCCTTAGATGGATCTAATCTTTACGACGAAGTGACTCAAAATCAATCTTCTATTTTAGTTTTAGATATTAGTATGCCTACCAAAGATGGTATCGAAGTTTTAAAAGAATTCAATCTAAAAGGATATCCTTGTCGCGTTATAGTGCTATCTAGTTATGATGACCTGAAGATCATCAAAGAAGTTATGAAGTTAGGAGCAAGCGGTTATTTGACTAAAAAATGTGCAGGAGAAAGTATTATTGAAGCCATACAAACGGTGAGCAAAGGAGAAGAATACTTTTGTAATGATGTGCGTTTAAAAATATTTGATACGTTTACAAAAAGCAATCCCAAGTTGAATAAATTAGATGCCGTTCAAAATTCGATACTGACTGCACGCGAGTTAGAAATTGTTACACTTATATCATTAGAATACAGCGGAAAAGAGATTAGCGAGCAGCTGTTTATCAGCACCAATACAGTGGAAACGCACCGTAAGAATATCATGAAAAAGCTAAAAACAAAAAACACAATTGGTTTGGTTAAGTACGCACTCAAAAACAACCTGATTAAATCATAATCATTACGCAAGGCTTTTGCTTCCTCATTAATATTCAATTATTAGATTATGATTCACTTACAGAAATATTCTTAAAATGTTAAAAGTTAGAATATTTTTACTAGCTGTATTTTTACTTTTTACAGTAAATACTTCACTATTTGCGCAAAGAAAATCGGATTGGAAGACTGACGCATTGTACGAAGAATATGTGCAAGCAGTAGAACTACTGAACACCGAAGAACACGAAAAATCATTAATTTTCTGTCGAAAACTTTTAGAGAAAGCAATTCTAACGCAAGATGACGCCGCCACTGGCTATGCCTATAATACTATCGCAGCCAATTTTGATGCTTTAAGTGAGCCTCAAAAATCGTTGTTTTACTATAAGAAAGCACTATACTATGCTGAGAAATCAAAGAATAATAAACTTTTAAATTGGGTATTTAATAACTTAGGAAATATTTATTGCTTTGATAAAAAGGATTACGAAAAAGGAATTTACTATTACAAACAGTCATTATATTATAGCACGGTAACCAAAGATAGCTCTCAATTGGTATTGACCCAATTGAATATTGCGTGGGCTTATTTTGATATTAAAGAATTTAAGAAAGGCGAAGAATATATCAATTTTATAAACCAGCACCATCCCAAACACGGAGATGCGACCACCATTACAGCACTAAAGTTACTGAACGGAATGTACTATAATTACAAAAATGACACGGTGCAAGCGGCAACTTTCTTTAAACAAGCGATTAACGAAGGCGTCAAGAATGAAGAACGATCTGATCTGTCTTTTACTTTTCAAGAATATTCAAGATTCTTATTCAAAAACAAACAATACAAAGAAGCATATTTAACCCTCACAAAGTACGATAGCTTAAATGAGTTAATAAAAATTGAAGATAAATTAAGCAAAGTAAATACAACAGGTATCAATCTGCAAATTGATGAATACAAGCGTGAATTAGATAAAATAGAATCTTTGTATAGAAACAAAGAGGAACTGTTGCTGTATGAAAAATCTCGAAATAAAAAAGTCATAGGTATTATGATTTCTTTGTTTATTATTTCGATAATTTTATTTTATTTTTTCTTTCAGAATACCAAATTGAAACAAAAAAGTAAACTGAAAGATATTCAACGAAAAATTCAAGACAATATTATTAATGCAAGTATTGATGGACAAGAATCAGAGCGAAAAAAAATTGCTGAATTTTTACATGACAATATTAGTGCAATGTTATCTTCTGCAGGAATGCACCTCAAGGTGTTGAGTTCTACTAACGCGGTAGTACCGGAAGAGCTTATAAAGACCAAAAGTATTTTAGAAGATGCTCACGATCGTGTTCGTGATTTATCGCACAAATTATTGCCAACCTTACTGGTTCGTTTTGGGCTTTTTTATGCTATAGAGGATTTATGCGAAAAAAACTCAAACACAAACATCCATTTTGAATACCTGAGTACAATTTCGACAAAAACACGTTACAATGAAAAGTTTGAAATGCGATTGTACTTTATAATTTGCGAACTATTTAATAACATTGCCAAACACAGTGACGCGACTAAAGCTCAGATTGAAATGACTTTTGTAAACCATGAGATTATGATTTTAATTCAAGATAATGGTCGCGGTTTCGACACCACAAAAATGTTGACACTCGAAGGATTCGGACTTAATCAAATTAAAGCTAGAATTAAAAATTTGAATGGGGATTTAAATATAAAGTCAAGTAGTGAAAACGGAACTTCCGTAAAAATTAGAGTGCCTATTTTGTACTAATTAAGTGCGTTGCTCGATCTCAATAATTTCTAAATCTTTAATTTTATCTTCCTCAATTACAAAACGCAACATAGTACGTACGGTATGAAATCCGCTTTTTCCGGCCGCTCCTGGGTTCATGTGCAATAAGTTTAATTTTTTATCAAATTGCACTTTTAATATATGCGAATGTCCACAAATAAAAAGTTGTGGCGGGTTTTGAGCTAGTTCTTCTTTAATTTTCGGATTGTATTTTCCGGGATAACCACCAATGTGAGTAATCCAAACGGAAACTTTTTCGCAAAAAAACCGATTGTCTAATGGAAATTCTAATCGTGCTTTGGCATCATCAATGTTTCCATAAACAGCACGTAGTGGTTTCAATTTTTTAATTGCGTCCGTAACTTCCAGATTACCAATATCTCCAGCGTGCCAAACTTCATCGGCTTGCTTAACGTATTTTAAAATCGTGTCATCAATATAACTGTGGGTGTCGGAAAGTAAGAGAATTTTTGTCAATTTTTTAAGCTCAAAGATTTAGAGGATCAAAGATACAAAGGTTCGAAGGTTTTTATCTTGGTAATTCTAAAAATAAGAAATTGAATACTTATTAATGATCCGTTTTTTTAACGGTCGTCACTTCTCAAAATTTACGTCTTCTAATAAAAAACTTTGTACCTTTGCCCCTCACAAAATGGGAACCTTTAACTTGAGATACTTTATTCACTTTGCATACAACGGCACGCAATATCATGGTTGGCAGTACCAGCCAAATGCGAGTTCTGTTCAGGAAACGTTGCAAAGAGCACTTAGTGTAATCTTAAATTCAGCTGTAGCACTTATGGGAGCAGGTCGAACAGATACTGGCGTACATGCCAAGCAAATGTTTGCTCATTTTGATTTTCAAAGTACAATAGATTCTGTTGTATTGATACACAAACTCAACTCGTACTTGCCCAAAGACATTGCTATTTTTGACATTATTTTGGTTCATGATGAAGCTCATTGTCGTTTTGACGCGAGCAGGAGAACGTATGAATACCGTATAAACACTTTTAAAAATCCGTTTGTAGAGGAATTAAGTTGGTATTTTAATCAGAAATTAGATGTGCCATTAATGAATGAAGCGTCACAACTTTTATTACAACACACTAATTTTCAGTGTTTTTCGAAAGTGAATACCGATGTAAATACTTTTGATTGTACGATTTTTGAAGCCTATTGGAAAAAAGAAAATGATCAGCTCATTTTTACTATTTCGGCCAATCGTTTTTTAAGAAATATGGTTCGCGCTATAGTTGGAACCTTGATTAATATTGGATTACATAAAATAACGGTACTCGATTTTGAAGCGATAATTGCGAGTAAAAGTCGCGAAAAAGCAGGATTTTCTGTCCCAGCACATGGCTTGTACTTAACCAATGTTTATTATGACTATTTAAGCCCATAGCCCTGGTTGCAGTGGAAAGCTTTTGTGACAAAAATACTGCTTTTGTGTTTTTTGCAATGCGACCAGCGGAAGCTTTGAAAAAAACAAAACAAAAGCGTATTTTTGAGAAAAACTTGTAGCGAAAAACAGGATTAAGCTCCTGCAAATGATTGAGAAGAAAAAAAATGAAAGCAAAAGCCTTTGATACCCGATTATTCAAACGAATTTTAACTTACACCAAACCTTATAAACTCCGTTTTAATGGCGTCATTGTATTTGCAATTTCGCTATCTATTTTTGCGGCACTACGCCCCTATTTATTAAAGCAAACGGTTGATAGTTATATTCAAACTGAAGACAAACAAGGACTTTTAATGTACGTTTCTCTTATGGGAGCGGTTTTATTGGCCGAAGTTTTTTCGCAGTTTTACTTTGTGTATTGGGCCAATTGGTTGGGACAAGATATTGTAAAAGACATTCGAACCAAACTGTTCAAGCACATTTTGAGTTTCAGAATGAAGTATTTTGACTTGGTTCCGGTGGGGCAATTAGTAACGCGTTCGGTTTCTGATATTGAAGCTATTGCGCGTATTTTTAGTCAAGGTTTATTTATGATTATCAGCGACTTAATGAAAATGTTTGTCGTACTTATTTTTATGTTCTACATGAACTGGAAATTAACATGGATTGTCATTATTGCAATGCCTATTTTAGTGGTTATTACCCGAGTTTTTCAGCGAAAAATGCAGGTCGCTTTTGAGGAAGTACGTACACAAATTTCGAACATGAACTCGTTTGTACAAGAACGAGTAACCGGAATGAAAATTGTGCAACTCTTTAATCGTGAGAAAATTGAACTCGATAAATTTAGAGAAATAAACGATAAACACAAGACAGCCTGGATCAAGACCATTTTGTACAACTCGATTTTCTTTCCTATTGCCGATATTATTTCGTCGCTAACATTGGGGTGCGTGGTGTTGTATGGCGGAACTCAAATTTTGAATGGCGATACTTTTACTACTTTTGGAGATTTATTTTCATATACCATGTTTATTTCTATGTTGTTCAACCCATTGCGTCAAATTGCAGATAAGTTTAACGAAATGCAGTTGGGAATGATTGCAGCCAACCGAGTTTTTGATATCATTGATACTCAAGACCAAATTCAGGACACAGGTAATATTGAAGCCCCAGTGTTTAGAGGTGCTATAGAATTTAATGATGTTCGATTTGGCTATATTCCGGAAGAAGAAGTGATCAAAGGAATTAATTTGTCGGTTGCTGCGGGACAAACTGTTGCAATTGTTGGCTCTACAGGAGCAGGAAAATCGACTATTATTAATTTATTGAATCGTTTTTATGAAATTAATTCGGGAACGATTTGTATTGACAATCAAAATATCGAAAATTATACGCTAGCTTCACTGCGCAAGCAAATTGCAGTAGTATTGCAAGATGTGTTTCTATTTGCTGATACCATTTATAATAATATTACACTAAACAATCCAGAGATTACCAAAGAGCAAGTAATTGCAGCGGCCAAAGAAATTGGCGTGCATGATTTTATAATGACGCTGCCTGACAATTATAATTTCGACGTAAAGGAACGCGGCGTAATGTTATCATCGGGACAACGTCAATTGATTGCTTTTTTACGTTCGTACGTAAGTAATCCGAGCATTTTAATTCTCGACGAGGCCACATCATCCATTGACACCTATTCTGAAGAATTAATTCAACGTGCCACCGAGACAGTGACTCAAGGACGTACTTCGATCGTTATCGCACACCGATTAGCAACTATAATAAATGCAGATAAGATTGTTGTGATGGACAAAGGTAAAATTGTCGAACAAGGAAACCATCATGAATTAATTAACAAGACCGGTGGTTATTATAAAAACTTATACGATTCTCAGTTTGTAGTAGCCAATTAAGAACACAATAATCTAATTATTAGTAAGTTATATCCTTAGATAAAATGTAGTATCTTTAAAAGTATATGTAGACACAATTCGTGTAATTTTACCATACTAGAATTATTTTGGAAATAAGTTTTGTCTGTATTTTTATAATGTACGATTAATTTCATTTTTTATTTATATCAAATTCTAAACCCTATTCAAATGCCACAAATTAGAGTTTATCCTAATGAGGAATTCCGAGAAATTAAATTAGAAGGCACCTTTAGACATCGTTACGCCGTTTCAAACAAAGGACGCATGTTGAGTTTCAATGATAAAATGCTGGAAGGTCGACTTCTTAAGGGAACCTATATTGACGGTTACCGATTTTTTCGTTACAAACGCGTAGATGACGAAGGAAAAATAACGAATTTCAGTCATTTTATCTGTAAATTAATTGCCGAAGTATTTATTCCTAAAACAGCTGTGCATCAGACCAAATTATTGCATTTAGATTACGTTAGAGACAACGATGATATTCGTAATTTACGGTGGGCAACTCACGAAGAAATGCTAGAACACAGCTACAATAGTCCGAACAACAAACGTGCTTTGGCTGAACTTCAAGCCAATAACAAGTTGGCCGACGGTCGCAAACTAACCGTTACCAAGGTTATGTACATTAAAAAATTGCTAGCAAGACCCGACAATAAAACCCGACTAAAAATGATTGCTAAGCAATTTGGTGTCAGCGAAATGCAAATTAGACGCATTGTTAGTGGCGAAAACTGGGGACATATTACAGTTTAATAAAAATTCAGCAAGTAGTTTTAGTGCTTAATACTTTCATATCCATCCTTACAAAAATGCACTTTTTCAGGAATCTCTGTGAAATATGCTTTTACAATAGTGATTCCATACAATTTTCAATCCTCTTTTAAAATAAATCCTTAAATTCGCAATCGCAAATAAACTGGTAAATATCCAGTAAAAAATAACAACTCAATTTTTATGTTGTTGTGGAGCGCTAAATTAAAAAAAGTACAAAAATGAAATACGACGTTATTGTTTTAGGAAGTGGACCTGGTGGATATGTAACTGCCATTAGAGCATCACAATTAGGCTTTAAGGTGGCCGTAGTTGAAAAAGAAAACTTAGGTGGAGTTTGCCTTAACTGGGGTTGTATACCGACAAAAGCATTGCTAAAATCGGCTCAAGTTTTTGATTATTTAAAACATGCGTCTGATTACGGATTAACAGTTTCTGATTTCGATAAAGATTTTGGAGCAGTAGTAAAACGAAGCCGTAACGTTGCTGAAGGAATGAGCAAAGGCGTTACTTTTTTAATGAAAAAAAATAAAATTGATGTTATCTTAGGATTTGGGAAACTAAAACCAGGAAAAAAACTAGACGTCACCGATAAAGACAATAAAGTAACTGAATATAGCGCAGACCACATTATTATTGCAACAGGAGCACGCTCTCGTGAGTTACCAAACTTACCACAAGATGGTGTAAAAGTAATTGGATACCGCCAAGCGATGACCTTACCAACACAACCAAAGTCAATGATTATCGTTGGTTCTGGAGCTATTGGAGTTGAGTTTGCACACTTTTACAACTCTATGGGAACCGATGTAACTATTGTAGAATTTATGCCAAATGTAGTTCCAGTAGAAGACGAAGATATCTCGAAACAATTCGAGAAATCATTGAAAAAAGCAGGAATAAAAATAATGACCAATTCTTCTGTTGAAAAACTAGATACTTCTGGCGAAGGCGTAAAAGCAACTGTAAAAACAGAAAAAGGAGAAGTTATTTTAGAAGCAGAGATTGTACTTTCGGCAGTTGGAATCAAAACCAACATCGAAAATATTGGTCTAGAAGAAGTTGGAATTGCAACCGACAGAGATAAAATTTTAGTAAACGAATTTAACGCAACAAATATTCCAGGCTATTACGCTATTGGAGATGTTACTCCTGGTCAAGCTTTAGCACACGTTGCTTCGGCTGAAGGAATTAACTGTGTTGAAAAAATTAAAGGATTGCACGTTGATCCAATCGATTACGGAAACGTTCCCGGTTGTACGTACGCAACTCCCGAAATTGCTTCGGTTGGTCTAACTGAAAAACAAGCAAGAGAAAAAGGATACGACCTAAAAATTGGAAAATTTCCATTTTCAGCTTCTGGAAAAGCGCAAGCTTCTGGAACTCCAGACGGATTTGTAAAAGTGATTTTTGATGCCAAATATGGTGAATGGTTGGGTTGCCACATGATTGGTACCGGCGTAACCGACATGATCGCAGAAGCGGTTGTAGCTCGTAAACTAGAAACTACAGGACACGAAATCCTTAAATCAATTCATCCGCACCCAACAATGAGTGAAGCAGTGATGGAAGCCGTTGCTGATGCTTACGGCGAAGTAATTCACTTGTAAAAAGTAAAACATATTTATGTATAAAAGTCCGATTTGCATTTTTGCAGGTCGGACTTTTTATTTGGGCGTGCCCCGCAAAAAAAGCGGGTCAGGCTGTCCACTATATCTTTTATGCCAAACCATGGCACAAAAGGATATCGCTCCCATCCTTCACGCGACCCAACTTGTTCTAATTAGCACGATTACAAGTACAACATTTCGATTTATAAAAAATAGTTCCAATTTAGAACAAGATCAACTACTTAAAAACAAAGATTTTTCTTATCTTTAATTTTAAATATTCTGTAATATGAATTGGAACGCTAAGTTAATAATTCACAAAAATGAGCAACGAATCGCCGTTTTTTTCGACAAAGACATCGATTTAATCAGTCGTCTAAAAAAACTAGATGACGCACGATGGAGTGCTAGTAAAAAAGTATGGCACGTTCCTGCTTCTGAGCACAACATCAGACGTTTTAATATAATTCCGAAACCAACACATTCACTGTACAATGTAGAACAAATTGAGAAGTTTAGGTATTGGCTATCCTCCAAGCGTTATAGTGAAAGTACCGTAAAGACCTACATAGAAGCGTTAAAATCATTTCTGCTTTTTTATACCGAAAAGCCAATAGCTGAAATCACAAATGAAGATATCATTGTCTTTAACAATGAACACATTATAAAAAACAAATTTTCAGTTTCCTATCAAAACCAAATCGTAAATGCAATCAAACTTTTCTTCTCTACTATTCAGTCTCGTCAAGTTGAAATTGATGCCATTCACAGACCGAAAAGAGAAAAAAGCTTACCGAACGTACTCAGTAAAGAAGAAGTTAAACAAATTCTAGACGCACATTCCAATCTAAAGCACAAAACGATGCTATGTCTAATATACAGCTGTGGTTTGCGTTGTGGGGAACTTCTGGCCATGCGTCCACACCACATTGACTCCAAACGGAACATCATCTTATTAAAAAATGCAAAAGGTAAAAAAGACCGAATCGTACCGTTAAGTCCCAAAATACTAACGCTACTAAGAGAATACTTTATAGTCCATAAGCCATCTATTTATCTTTTTGAAGGGTACGAAAAAGGACAACCCTACAAAGCTCGCAGTTTACAGCAAGTTTTAAAATTAGCCTTAATTAAAGTACAAATTTCCAAACCAGTTACCTTGCATTGGTTAAGGCACAGTTACGCTACTCACCTACTAGAGTCGGGCACAGACTTGCGTTATATTCAAGAATTATTAGGACACAGCAGCAGCAAAACCACCGAGATATACACCCACGTGAGCACCAAAAACATTCAGCAAATAAAGAGTCCATTTGACGATTTATAAAGCAATTTTTACTATTTTCACGAAATATTATACGCAATTCAAGTTCGCTAATACAACTCACCTAGACGTTGTTCACGCTACTGTAAGGCGCATATATACTAGTTATATGATAGCTTGAGCTATACTAAACATTTAAAATTTCTATCTCCATTTGCTTGCAAAACTTCCAAAAGGGTTTATTGTTGTCTAGTTCACTCCATTCTCTTTGGTCGATTCCTTCAAACTCATCTAATATCATTTCCCATATTTTTTGAGAAATATTACTATCGTAACCAAATACAAGAGGTACTTTCGTTGGTTTGTAATCAGTTTTGATTCCGTCTCCAAAAACACGGTGTTCAAATCTTAATTTATTTTCTTTTTCTAATTCCACCAAATTTTTAGGCAAATCAATACCGTCAGCATTTCTAATCACTTTTGTTCCAAATAAAGAAAATTTATCATTTTCACTTCTGTACAAAAAGTTGTGGTGAGAGTTTTTAGAATATAAAGAACCATATAGGCTTTTATGGAATGTATCGTTAAGAGCAAACATTTCTTCATTCATTTCAGATATATGTAAACAAGGTTCTTGAAACCAAACGAAAACATTTCCTAATCCTCTCGATGTTAAACTACCTCCGCAACTTCTTGTAATCCATATTTTTATTTTCATTATTATTTATTTTTGTCTTATTAAATAAAAATCCATCATATAACACTCGTTTTGTGCTATTACGGCAATTGTAGTTAAATTAAATTTTGTTGTTACGTTCATGTTTTCGGTAGCCGAAAATTTATCGTTCGCTATGTGCCGTAACATCACAAAGCGAGAGAACGTTAGCAGAAATTAACCCAAAAAATATGGAAATAATACTAATTATTGTACAAATATTAATTCTCGTTGCGATAGTAATCGCCTATTTTATGATTAAAAATTTGTTACCAAGCTATTTTTCAGAAAAAGGAAAAAATATCGCAACCAAAGAAGATATTACAGAAAAGGTAAAAACTGTTGAAAGTTCTATAAGTATATTAACGGGAAATATAGTTGACTATAATTCTTTAAAAAGGAACTATATATTAGATTATTTTGGAGCATATAATAATTGGCAAAGAACTATTTCAAATAATGAAGTAGATTATTCTTCAAACGCAAAAGAAATAAATAAACAACGACTTGAAAGAATATTAGAAGCAAAACGTTTATACAACATTAAAGAAGGTGAAATAGAGTTGTTTATTAGTGACCAAGAATTCTATCAGGCAAGAACTGATTTAACTATTGAAACACTGAAATTTCAACAACTTTTTGAAGAGTTATCTTTAGAAATTGAACATATTAATCAGAAAAACGAAACTAATAAATTAGATGTTATTTCGGAAAAGCTAACTCAATATCGAAAAGACACAATAAGTTACACAAAATCTACACAAAAATTTCGTAACATATTAATTAGTTATCTTGAAAAGGAATTAAAAAAAATGATGGAAAAATAACTTCTGCTAACAGCTAAGGCTTCGTTGCGTCTGAAAGACGAACAATGAAGCCGCGGTTGAACGGAACCGATTACATGCCGTCAGCACTATGGAGTTATCGTAAAATGAGTAGAGAGATTACAAGAGGCTAAAACGTCTCTTTTTTTTTGCAGTATAAACAGAATGGTTTTTATAGTGATTTCCTTCACTCCAAGCTTCGGGATTGGGCATAAAATCCCTTACCCATAAATTTAGTTCTTACAGGGATTTGAGCTTTGGCTATTGCCAAGATACCAAGCAGGCGGACCACGCTGATCAAATACCAATATCCGATGTAAATTGCCTGTTTTGCAACAAGGACATTTGGGCAAAAAAGGTTTCTTCTCTACTTTTTCTAGCACTTTTACCTTTAGTTTTTCTTGTAAAACTTTTAGTTTCTCCCGTTTCCAAGTGCTACTCAAAAAACCATAATGACGGAGCTTAACAAAACGCTTAGGCAAAATATGCAACGCAAACCTTCTGATAAATTCCTCGTGAGTAAGTGTCATTTGTTTCTTAAATCCGTTTTGACGGTAATCTTTGTAGCTAAAAGTTACGTTTTGATTGTCTATACTTTGGATTCGGTTATTGCTAACGGCTATTTTATGGGTATATCTTCCTAAATATTCCACTACTGATTTTGGACTTCCAAAAGGCTTTTTGGCAAACACTACCCATTGTTTTTCCCACAATTGTTTCTTGACTTTGGTATAATTATCAGGGCTTCTCTCTTTTAGTTTCTCACAATATTTTGCCCTAAAAACTTTGGACAATGCCTTGACTGCAAACAAAAATTTACCATCGCCTGGTATGTTTTGCCACTTGCCATTTTTGTCCACACCACCGCCTGGAACAATGCAATGCAAGTGTGGATGAAGGGATAAATTTTGTCCCCAAGTGTGCAAAACAGCAATCATTCCGCTTTGGATTGCTGCGGCTTTACTAAAGGTTTTCAACGTTTCCCATGCCGACTCAAAAAGTAAATCATACACTAATCTTGGATCATGAATAGCCAGACTATTAATGCTATCAGGCAAAGTAAAAACCACATGGAAGTATGGAACTGGTAAGAGTTCACTTTGTCTAGCTTGTACCCAATCTTCGCGGTTTTTACCTTGACATTTGGGACAATGTCTATTGCGACACGAGTTGTAACTAATACTAATTTTACCACATTGATCACACGCATCAATATGACCGCCTAAAGCTGCCGTTCTACATCTTCGCACGGCTGATAAAGTCCGCAATTGCCAGGTATTGAGTCCTAGATTCTCTACTTTGCTTCCCAGTTTTTCTAGTACATGAGCTACTTCATTTCGACTCCGCTCAATACAGGCTATTCCACTTCGCTTAGCAGCTACTTGCGGCTGCATTTTTCGAAAAGTGTATCTAGCGGACTAAAAGCTTTTATAGTGTCAAGTTGAGCAATATGCAAATATTCCATTGTAGTCTCGATATTCTCATGTCCCAAAAGATTTTTTAATGTGATAATATCTAGTCCATCTTCAAGTAAATGGGTAGCAAAAGTATGTCGAAGCGTATGCACGCAAACCTCTTTAGTAATTTCAGCGGATTTACAGGCTTGTTTGACAGCCCATTGTACGCCACGTTGGGAATAGCGGCTATCGAAGTCTCCTCCAGCTCGTTCAATAGACTGACCGTTAAAGAGATAGGTTTTGGGTTTTTCGGCTTCAATGTAAGTTTTGAGTCCGCGGATTAAATGTTTGGATAGTGGAACATAGCGGTCTTTTTTGCCTTTGCCTTGCACCACTTTGAGTTGCTCGCGATCAAAATCCAAGTCTTGCAAACGCACACTTCGTACTTCCATACAACGCAATCCACAACCGTACAAAAGTCCAATAAGCATTCTGTGTTTAAGTAGTTGGCAACTATGGAGCAACCGCCAAACTTCTTCTTTACTGAGAACTGTTGGAAGTTTTTTCTCGTGCTTTATAGAAGGTAAATGCAGGTATTCATAAGGAAGTCCTTCGGATTTTAAAAGAAACCGAAGTCCGTAAACGCAATGCTTGAAATAGGTTTGTGAAGGTGTTTTGGAACGCTTTTGAAGCATAAACAAGTATTCTTGCACCTGCTCTACATCAAGCTCAGTGGGGATTTTTCCAAAATGCAAAGCCATAGAAGCTACATGCCGAGCATAATTAGAAAAGGTGCTTTGACTTCTGCCTAAAATAGAAATCGTACGTTCAAATCGATGCAAGAGTTCCTCAAAATTTGGAACTTCACGAATTGCCTGATTAAGGATTTTGTTTTCCCTTAAAGCATCAGGATGCTTTTTTTTGTACCCATGTAAAAAGTTTTAGTATTTTTACAAAGGACTAACATTTTCACCCAAAACACTACCGAAGGTTTAGTTCAACAGCCGTTTGGCGTGATTGGGGTTTTAGTGGAATTAGCGTTTTTTTATTACCTTTACGTTAAGCCGAAAATACTCGGTTTCAAAAGTCCCCAACCACGCCAAGCGCCAAGACGTTATGTGAGATTCCAAAAAAAAATCGCGGAAATTTGGAAAGTTACCATTTTTTGGTAACTTAGCTAAAAAATTTAATTATGGGACGAAATACTTCTATATCGCTTGGTAATCATTTCGAAAGTTTTATTGAACATAGTGTTAATGATGGAAGATTCAATAACGCAAGTGAAGTTGTCAGAGCAGGGCTTCGTCTTTTGGAAGATGAAGAAAATAAGATAATTGCTTTAAGAAAAGCAATTAATGATGGGATTGAAAGTGGTCGTGCAGTAAATTTTGATGCTAAAAATTATCTTGAGGTTCTAAAAGCAAGAAAAAGTTAAAATGGCTAAATATTATTTAACTAATAAAGCAGTTAATGATTTATCTGATATTTGGGATTATACAATTGAAACTTGGTCTGAAATGCAAGCTGAAAAGTATTATAATTTGCTTTTAGCAACTTGTGACGATTTGGCAAATAATCCAGAGCTTGGGAGAAATTATGATATAATAACTAAAGGAATATTGGGGTTTAAATCAGGCGAACACATTATTTTCTACTCAATTATATCAAAGAGTGAAATAGAAGTCGAAAGAATTCTTCACGGAATGATGGATTTGAAAAGCAGACTATAAGGAACCTCACATAACAGCTAAGGCTTCGTTGCGTCTGAAAGACGAACAATGAAGCCGCGGTTGAACGGAACCGATTACATGCCGTCAGCACTATGGAGTTATCGTAAAATGAGTAGAGAGATTACAAGAGGCTAAAACGTCTCTTTTTTTTTGCAGTATAAACAGAATGGTTTTTATAGTGATTTCCTTCACTCCAAGCTTCGGGATTGGGCATAAAATCCCTTACCCATAAATTTAGTTCTTACAGGGATTTGAGCTTTGGCTATTGCCAAGATACCAAGCAGGCGGACCACGCTGATCAAATACCAATATCCGATGTAAATTGCCTGTTTTGCAACAAGGACATTTGGGCAAAAAAGGTTTCTTCTCTACTTTTTCTAGCACTTTTACCTTTAGTTTTTCTTGTAAAACTTTTAGTTTCTCCCGTTTCCAAGTGCTACTCAAAAAACCATAATGACGGAGCTTAACAAAACGCTTAGGCAAAATATGCAACGCAAACCTTCTGATAAATTCCTCGTGAGTAAGTGTCATTTGTTTCTTAAATCCGTTTTGACGGTAATCTTTGTAGCTAAAAGTTACGTTTTGATTGTCTATACTTTGGATTCGGTTATTGCTAACGGCTATTTTATGGGTATATCTTCCTAAATATTCCACTACTGATTTTGGACTTCCAAAAGGCTTTTTGGCAAACACTACCCATTGTTTTTCCCACAATTGTTTCTTGACTTTGGTATAATTATCAGGGCTTCTCTCTTTTAGTTTCTCACAATATTTTGCCCTAAAAACTTTGGACAATGCCTTGACTGCAAACAAAAATTTACCATCGCCTGGTATGTTTTGCCACTTGCCATTTTTGTCCACACCACCGCCTGGAACAATGCAATGCAAGTGTGGATGAAGGGATAAATTTTGTCCCCAAGTGTGCAAAACAGCAATCATTCCGCTTTGGATTGCTGCGGCTTTACTAAAGGTTTTCAACGTTTCCCATGCCGACTCAAAAAGTAAATCATACACTAATCTTGGATCATGAATAGCCAGACTATTAATGCTATCAGGCAAAGTAAAAACCACATGGAAGTATGGAACTGGTAAGAGTTCACTTTGTCTAGCTTGTACCCAATCTTCGCGGTTTTTACCTTGACATTTGGGACAATGTCTATTGCGACACGAGTTGTAACTAATACTAATTTTACCACATTGATCACACGCATCAATATGACCGCCTAAAGCTGCCGTTCTACATCTTCGCACGGCTGATAAAGTCCGCAATTGCCAGGTATTGAGTCCTAGATTCTCTACTTTGCTTCCCAGTTTTTCTAGTACATGAGCTACTTCATTTCGACTCCGCTCAATACAGGCTATTCCACTTCGCTTAGCAGCTACTTGCGGCTGCATTTTTCGAAAAGTGTATCTAGCGGACTAAAAGCTTTTATAGTGTCAAGTTGAGCAATATGCAAATATTCCATTGTAGTCTCGATATTCTCATGTCCCAAAAGATTTTTTAATGTGATAATATCTAGTCCATCTTCAAGTAAATGGGTAGCAAAAGTATGTCGAAGCGTATGCACGCAAACCTCTTTAGTAATTTCAGCGGATTTACAGGCTTGTTTGACAGCCCATTGTACGCCACGTTGGGAATAGCGGCTATCGAAGTCTCCTCCAGCTCGTTCAATAGACTGACCGTTAAAGAGATAGGTTTTGGGTTTTTCGGCTTCAATGTAAGTTTTGAGTCCGCGGATTAAATGTTTGGATAGTGGAACATAGCGGTCTTTTTTGCCTTTGCCTTGCACCACTTTGAGTTGCTCGCGATCAAAATCCAAGTCTTGCAAACGCACACTTCGTACTTCCATACAACGCAATCCACAACCGTACAAAAGTCCAATAAGCATTCTGTGTTTAAGTAGTTGGCAACTATGGAGCAACCGCCAAACTTCTTCTTTACTGAGAACTGTTGGAAGTTTTTTCTCGTGCTTTATAGAAGGTAAATGCAGGTATTCATAAGGAAGTCCTTCGGATTTTAAAAGAAACCGAAGTCCGTAAACGCAATGCTTGAAATAGGTTTGTGAAGGTGTTTTGGAACGCTTTTGAAGCATAAACAAGTATTCTTGCACCTGCTCTACATCAAGCTCAGTGGGGATTTTTCCAAAATGCAAAGCCATAGAAGCTACATGCCGAGCATAATTAGAAAAGGTGCTTTGACTTCTGCCTAAAATAGAAATCGTACGTTCAAATCGATGCAAGAGTTCCTCAAAATTTGGAACTTCACGAATTGCCTGATTAAGGATTTTGTTTTCCCTTAAAGCATCAGGATGCTTTTTTTTGTACCCATGTAAAAAGTTTTAGTATTTTTACAAAGGACTAACATTTTCACCCAAAACACTACCGAAGGTTTAGTTCAACAGCCGTTTGCCAAGATTGGGGATTTAGTGGAATTAGCGTTTTTTTATTACCTTCACGTTAAGCCGAAAATACTCGGTTTCAAAAGTCCCCAACCTCGGCAAGCGCCAAGACGTCAGGCTGTGAAAAAACTTCTTTTTCCTCTAATATGCCCTCACATTGGTATTACTACAATCCAAATAAAGCCTTTTAAGAAGCCTGTTTTTTTAGGCTACAAATTGAAGTGGAAAGAAAACAAATCCTGATTTCGGCTTTAAATAGTTCGTTTTTAATAAAAACAAGACTTTGATCTTGTAGGGTGACTTCCAGTTCTTGATTTTGGCAATTAAATCCGGTACTCCCAAAATATTTATGGTACGTTTGATGTTGTAAACTAGCATAATTAAACTGTGTTCTCCGTTTACTTTTTCAAGACCCGTTAAATTGGTATGGTTGTAGCCCCATTGTCGCTTGATAGTACCAAATATATGTTCGTTGATCTCCTGTCTCGTGCGGTACAATTGCGGGTTTTCTTGATAGCGTTTGTTGTTTTCTTCAACAGCGTCCGCATACTCACTTCGGTCGATTTCCCGTCCTGTTGTTCTGCTGGTGCATAAATGTTTTACAGGACATTCTTTGCAAGTTGGTGTTCGGTATTTTTTAAATTGATAACCGCTTTGTTCGGTTCTACCGCTTTTCTTGTGCCATCTTCCAGTGGTTTTTAAGATTTCTCCCTGGGGACATGTATACGTGTCGTCGGATTTGTTGTATTGAAATTGTGCTACCAAATATTCGGGTTGTATAGTACTTTCTTTACTTCTTCCTGGAGTAGGATGTGCTACAATTGTCGTAATATTATGTTCTTTACATTGAGCGATTTCTCGTCCATTGTGGTAGCCTTTGTCTACTAAAACCGTAAAGGTTTCTACTTCTAAATTTTCTTTGGCTTCCAAAGCAATTGCGCCTAATGCGTTAAGGTCATTACGATTTATAGTGTGGGTGGCAACTACTAAATTGTGTTTATTGTCAACCGCTGTTTGAATATTGTAACTCACTTCTACCACTACTCCTTGTACCAAAAGAGCTCGCGCATCTTGGTCGGTAGTACTAATTTGGGGTTCCCCGCTTTCTTTTAGTTTTTCAGTCAAAAGCTCGTAGTTGATTTTATTGGCTTTCAAACGCTCTATTTTGGCTTGAATAGTAGTGATTTTTGTATTGTTTTCTTGAGTGTCGTTTTGTTCCAAATCAGATAAATATTCTTGGGTTTTTTCTTCAATATATGCCAAGTGTGTCTCTATTTTCTTTTGGCTGAAGTTGGCTTTCTTACTATTATGCGCTCGGCTTTTAGTCCCATCGATAGCAATGGTTTGACATCCTACTAAATCGGCATCTTTCAAAAAGGAAACAAAAAGTTTGAATAAGTTCTTTAAGGCGATAGGATTGTTTTTTCTAAAATCAGAAATACTGTGGTAATTGGGGCCAATACCCTCTAATAACCACTGCATTTCAATGTTTCTCAGGCATTCTTTTCCGAGTTTTCGCGAACTACGAAGGCCGTTGAGATAGCCGTACAAATAAAGCTTGAGAAAAATATTAGTTTCAAAACTAGGCCGACCTTCGGTTTTTAGTATTTGTACTTCAAAACCTAATGCTTTTAAATCAATATGCTCTACAAAAGCATCGATGAATCGGATGGGATTATCTGTAGAAATGCTAGATTCTAATGAAGAAATGGTCATTTGGTTACGGGAAATTCCTGTGATGTGTTGCATTCTTAAAAATACGAAATTTAGTACTTTATTTCAACTGTTTTGCTATATTTGTTTGAATAAAAACGGAGGTTTTTTCACAGACTGACGTTGGCAGTAATAGCACCGCACCGCAATAAAAAAGACCATATGAAAGAAAAATTAACTCTTATTTTTTCAATAATTTTATTATCCTCAAATAGTTTTGGACAAAAACTTACTTTAACTGATTTAACAACTCTTTGTAATAAAAAAAAATGGGAAGATATTAATCAATTTATGCTTATAAAAGGTTGGACATATTACAATTCCGAAGAAGGTAACAATGAAAAATATAGCACAATTACTTGGTCTTATAATAAAAACGATTATAGCGATAAAGCACAAGGTTGGTTTTACTTATATACTTTTGACAACTATCCAAATAAAATATCCTATTCAATTTTTAATAAAACTTCATATCTTTTAATTCAAAATTCTTTAGTTTCAAATGGTTTTAAACTAATCGATAGTGAAATTGAGGATGAAAAAGTTATATCTACTTACACTAATCTAGGTTATACATTAAAAATATCAAACTCAAAAAGGAAAGATGATGATTGGTCTGACAGAAGTTTAACGGCTTACAATATAACCCTAATAAAAAAAGCAGGAATTTATGATTCATACAACGGAAAAAAAACAGAATATTACGATAATGATATTATAAAAGCTGAATATACTTTAGCAAATAATAAAATTAATGGTGTTTTTAAATACTATGATGAATATGGAAACCTACAGAAAATAAGTAATTATGTTAATGGAGTCCTTAATGGTAAAGTAATTGAGTATAACGAAAATGGAGATAAAAACGCTGAATATTTTATTGTTAATGGAAATAAAAACGGCTTACTTACATTTTATGAAAACAATAAAATATCATATCAAACAAATTTCAAAGACGATTTAAAAAATGGTCTACATACTAATTTATATTATGATGACGATACTAAAAAGCTATATTTGAAAGAATATGGTCAATACATAAATGACGAAAAAAGTGGTAGTTGGAAAACCTTTTATTTAGATGGAAAAACAGAAAAACTTTTAACTTATACAAATTTCTCAAAAGATTTAAAAGAAGGTGCTTTTCAAGAAATACATGGAGATAGTCTACTAATAGGTAATTATAGAAGCGATGAATTAAATGGAAATTATAAAATTTATATTGACCAAGCAAGATTATTTGGAGGTGGACTAATAAATACAGATATTTCAAAATTGACATTACTTACAGAGGGGCAATATTCAGAAGATTACAAAACAGGATATTGGAAAACTTATGATATTACATCTACATTAAGAGCCGAGGGAAATTATAACAATAATTTAAAGAATGGAGAATGGAAATACTATTACACCAATTGGTCGAAAGAAGGAGGTGGAACAACCGAATACTCAAAAAAATTATATTTAACTCAAAATTACTCAAATGACAAACGAAATGGTAAGTCGATTAGATTCTCTTTCCTTGATGATGAAAAATATCCGTGTAATGAAATAGATGAAAATGGAGTCAAATTAGATTCTTGTGTAAAACAAGTTTATACAAAAATTCTAGAAACATCATATTATAAAGATGATGAATTAAATGGTATCTACGAATTACGTGACTCTATCGGTCAAGTAATAGTAAAAGGCAATTTTTTAAATGGTTTAAAAAACGGTGAATTTTTACGAAGATATATCGAAAACGATATAGAAAACAAACCGTATTCAGTCTTTCAAAAAGGAAAATATGTAAATAATAAAAAGGAAGGTAAATGGGTAGAATATTATCAAGAAAATAAAATTGAAAGTGAATTCACATTTAAAAACGATGAACTAAATGGTGAATATATTGAATTCAATAATTTTAACAAACCTAGATTTATAAAACAATTTGAAAATGGCAAATTAACGCAACTAGTCATTAATGATAGTTTAGGGAAAACAAAAATTAAAAAATATGACATTATAGAACGAAACGAAAATAATCTAAAATGTATAGAAACTGAATATCTAAAAGATGTTATAGTTTCACAAGAATATTGGTTAAAAAATGATGATATAGACCATAATTTTTTTCAATTTGATTTCTTTATAAAAACTAGTAAAGAACCAGACGGAACTTTAGGATATAAAGATGGTACTTTTTTATTAGCAAATTTAGATAACGAACCACTAATTACAGGTAAATATAACAAAGAAAATAAAATCGATTTATGGACTTATTATTTCTATGAGCAAAAAGTAAAAATTGAAATAAAATTCATAGAGAATAAAAATACGGAAGAATTATATTTAAAATTGGATGAAAGTCTATTTTCAGGAGAGTTTGAATATTTAGACAATGAAAACAATACCAAAGAAATAAGAAAAATTAAAGATGGATTAAGAAATGGGAAAACTTCATTTATAGATCTAAAAACTAAAAAAATTATAAATAAAGAAACATACAAAAATGGAACATTGAAAGAATAGCTACTACTGCCAACATGAACTGTGTAAAGAAACTAATTTTTACGTCGTTTTTTGCAAATAAATATCCTGGTATAAAGTTCTGTTTTTTACGACTCCAAATACAATTTTAAGCAGCTTGTTGCATACGGCAATTAGAGCTGCTTTTTTGTTCTTCCCTTTAGCCACTAATCGATCATATAAATCACGACAATGGGAGTTGGTTTTCTTCGCATTTAAGGCGCACATATATAAAATATTACGCAGTTGTTGACCTCCTTGTTTGCATATTCTGACTCGTCCTCTTATACTACTTCCACTTTGATATTCGGTCGGACTCAAACCGGCATAAGAGATCAATTGTTTATAAGAATTCATGTCTTTGAACACCTTGGTATAGATAATTAATTCGGCTGAAGCCCTACTTCCAATTCCTTTTACACTCTGTACTAACTTAAGTGTTTCTCCCTCCCATTGAACTAGTTTCTCTTGTAATTCAAGTTCTATATTTTGCTTCTCTTGTCTTAGCTATTTGCTGATTTTTTGAAAGCTTTTTTCTACTGATTTTGTATCAAAAGGACACTTTTTTAAGCTATGAATCTGATTGCTAAATTTGGTTATTTCCTTGGTTAAATCATGTATAGCATTGTTTAATGAACGGCACTCAAAGTAATTGTTGTCAGGCATTTGATACAATTCTGGATTGCGATTCAATCCATATTCATAGATGTGTTTGGCATCTTTTTTATCGGATTTATTACGCTCTAAATGCATCTGGATATAACGCTTGATTTGAAGTGCATTTACCACACTGAATTTTATATTTTTTTTATCCAAAAAGAAAATAAATCGCAAATGATAAACTCCTGTAGATTCCATAACAAAATGGGTCTCTTTACCAGATTCTTTGATCAATTCTCTAAATCCAGCTACCGAATTGGATACTTGTAAATGTTGTTCAATTCCCTTCTTGTTTTTAAAATAAGCATCTAAGGTTTCATTAGAAACATCAATACCACAATAATTGTTTTTCTCTTCCATTTTATATAATTTTATTCTTAATTAAGAGAACAAACTCTTGCACAACAACCAACGATCCTAACACGAACTTTATGGTCAAATAAACTGTAAGGTTTGAAGCAAGAAATGAGCAGGGATAATCATGTTAGTGAAGCTATAATGCCTAAGCCGTTTGGCGAGATTGGGGTTTTAGTGGAATTAACGTTTTTTATCATATCTTCGTTTCTGCAGAAAATACTCTGTTAAAATGTCCCCAATCTCGCGAAGCGCCGAGACTTTGGTGGCAATTTAAGCGCAGAATCAGGAAATATAGGGGGTATAACCAAAAGTATCAATCTACTTAATATAAAAAAGGTCGAAAAGTCCAATGAAATCAAGGTCTAAGACAAAAAAGGTCGAAAATGCAACTTAAAACGAAAAGTACATTTAGTACCATTTAACTACCATTCAAATAAGCATTTTAAACGCTTTAAACAGAACAACTACCATTGTCACAGGAAAACATACCTAAAAGGCTCACAAGAGCAGTAAAATAAAGGAATTAAGAAATAATAGCACCGTTTAAAATAGTATTTAAACGGTTTTTTTATGCCTTGTTTTAAATGAATGCCATCTCACTAATATAGATTGATTTTATGTTTTGCGGTTAGTGTTGGGGTTAGTGTTGGGGTTAGGTATTTAGATATTTTTATATCTACCAACAAGTAGGTACTACTATAAAAGATTGTTTAAAGGATAAAAAAATAGCTATCAGCATAGGGATAAAGCCTGTTGCTAATAGCTATATATTAATTTACGCTATTGAATATCAGTAACTTGAGCTAAAAAGAGCGTTTAATTACATGAAAAATCTGTAATACGTCATTCAAAGGGTAATCAAAAGGTTTTGAATTTGGGTTTCTTGATGACAAAGTGATCTTTCCATTTTCTTTCAATTCTGTGATATCTTTATGCCAAATTCCGTCTTTTGTAATGACTACAAAACCGTATTTAGTATTATGAAAGCCATTAGCCCATAAATGCTTACCAACTTCTCTACCTAATATATCAGCTCCGGAAGGCGTATCGTAACCTCCACCATTCCACATGCTTTCTCCAAAGGATTCAAAGCCTACATAATTCCCACGACCGATATGATCAACTTTAAATGTAATGGTCGAAAATTCGTCTTTACATACTGTTATGTCGTTGTAACACTCTACATAAGAAGCGTGTGCAACAAATGGAATCTTAAACACCTCAATTCTAATTGTCCCGTCATTATAAACAAAGTACTTATTGCCGCTAGAATTTCCTAAGACTTCAGGCTCCTGATTATCATCGAAAAGCTTTGCTTCGTTTTGAATCTCATACACTAATCCATTAAGCTCACTGATAAAAGAACCACCCTCTTCTCTCACTGGAATACTTTCAGATTTTTTTTCTATCTCTCCAACTCCAGATAACAACCATTCAATATTTATTTGAGGGTATTTAGATAAAATACTGTCTAAGAAATCTGAATTTACTGATGTTAATTTTTGTTTTCCTTTAAAATTACCATAAGTCATTCCCAGATTTTCTATAAATTTTTCTTTACCAATTCCTTTGTATTCAGCATATTGCAAAATTCTTTCCTTGATAAAGGATATATTTTTATCCATAATTTGTTTTTGAGATATTATTTTATCTATATTTGTCACGACAACAAGACAAAACTATGGAGAAAAATAATATTGTCCTAACAAACGGACTAAAAACTAAAAAAGAAATTGAAAGTCTTGAACAAAGATTGCAGTATGGTGACTACACAACTCTCGGAGCTGCACTTAGTTGCTCACCAGATGCTGCCAAAAAAAGATTTATTCGTGGTAATGCTGAGGCCTTTAATGCTTTGGATAGAATTATTACCAATAGAGAAGATCTAGTAAAAGATTTGCAAAATAAACTTTAATCCCAATTGTATGTTTGAGTATCAGCAAAACACGCTTTGTGTATCTAGCAATTGGCTTTACTCCGAAGGAATAATGTCAGAGGCTAATTATAAATATTTATGCTCTAACGGTAAAATAAAGAAAACAGTTATCGGCGGTAACGGTCGCAAAGCTCTTGTAGCCTACGAATCCATCCCCGATCGTTTTAAAAAACTAATTCGTGAAAAAGTGGGTGATCCTTATGCAAGTGTCAAAAACATTGTTTTTGGTGATCATATGCAATGGGACCACAATGCAGAACAATACTTCGCTACTTACCTACTGGAAAATGGCTCACACCTACCCGAAGAGAAGCAAAAAGAATACACGCACCAAGCGATCATGTTCAACGCTGTTAAGCACATCGCCACTAACGTAGTAGTTCAAAAACGCTTTGGAGGAAAAAAACAAATGTGGGAAAGGATGCTTGAGGCTATTGGTAACCTGCCTGAAACTTGGATGCACACTCGATACAAGAACGTAGTTTCTTTTAAACGTGCCATTCAAAAATACGAGCAAGAAGGTTACAGCTCTATCGTTTCAGGAAAATGGCTCAACTCCAACCCTTCTAAGATTGTTGACGAAGTTGCTGATTGGATCATGTCGCAATACTGCCTTCCAGTAAAATACACAATTACTGAAGTAGTGAAAATTTACGAATCAGTACGAGAAGCCAAAGGATGGAAAACATTAAGTGAGCGAGCCGTTGGCGCATGGCTCGACAAAACAGAACAAAAACGAATATGGATGCTCGCACGTGACGGAAAAGACGAATATATGAAACACTTTGGACACACCGTTACTCGTAACCGCACACAATGGTTCCCAAATGCTTGGTGGGCGATTGATGGTACTAAACTGGATTTGGTACACTTTGCCGATAACAAACAAAAGATGGCTGCCGAACTGAAAATAAACGTTGTTTTTGACGTTCATAGCGAAAAAATAATAGGATGGGACATTGCATACTCCGAAAACCACGCATCGCATTTTAGAGCCATTAAAATGGCTGTTAACGAGGCGGGTTGTCGTCCGCATTTGTTCACATATGATAAACAATCGGGTCATACATCTGGAAAAATGCAAAATCTATATGATAAACTACCCGTAAAAGGACATCATTACAGCCATAAAGTAGGTAGAAAATCAAGTCCAGCGGAACAAATTTTTAACCGCTTGCAACAACAAGTGATTTCTAAAATGTGGTTCTCGGATAAACAAAGCATCAAGGTGAGAACCGCAACCAATAAACCGAACACGGATTTTATTGTAGAATACAAAGAAGCGCTTCCAACGGTAGATCAGTTTAATAAAATCTTTACAGCATTGGTAAACAAATGGAATGCAGGGAAACAAGAGGACTGGACATACAGTAGAATCGAAAGATATAACGAAGAGACCGAACACCGTGAAGAAATAAGCATTATGGATCAATTATCCATGTTTTGGATTGACGAAACCAAGGTTAAAAAATACTACGCTCACGGAATGCCGCTAACGGTTGAAGGTAAAGACTACATCTACGAGGTGTATGATGAAACCAACAACATCGACCTTGAATTTAGAAGGAAATATGTTGGCGAAAGTTTGATCGTAAGATATGATCCTGAACGACTGGACGAATTTGTTGGATTGTACAATTTGACGCCATCAGGAGAAAAAACATTTGTTGCTTATGCACAATCCAAACGAATGCACGAATCTATTCCAGTGCTAATGAAAGGAAATTCAAGAGCATTGCTGGACCAAGACATTGCTATTCGGGATGCAGAATTAAAACGAGATCAACTCGCTTATGAAAATTTAATTAAGCGTTCGGGCATCAGTCGAGAAAGCTTAATCGAAGAACAGGAACTTATGATAAAGTTTCAAGGACACCTCCCAAAAGAGGAACAAATGGAAACCGACCGAACCGCATTTCATTCACGATTTTAAAACTATTTAAAAAGCATTTAAAACTATTTAAAAAGCATTTAAAACTATTTAAAAAACCATTTAAACACTGATTAAACCTAAGATTATGACACACACAGACAAATTAGCAATCGTAGAACATTTAGATCAATACATCACTCAAAAAGGATCGCAAAACAAAGTCGCTATCGAAATGAAAACCGTTTCTGCTGCTACCCTATCACAAATGAGAAACCACAACTGGGAAAACATAGCTGAAGAAATGTGGCGCAAAGTTTCTGCCTTTTTAGGCATTGGCACCAATGAATGGAAAATAGCCGAAACGGGAAACTCGCAATTGCTTATGAAGTTATTCTCAGAGTCTCAAAATTTTGCTTTAGTACTAGCAGTAACAGGAAATGCAGGAAGCGGAAAAACGGCAATCGCCAAAAAATACGAAGAGGAAAACAAAAACGTGTTTCGATTGTCTTGCAACGAATATTGGGACAAAAAATGGTTTTTACGTGAGTTGCTTTCCAAAATGGGAAAAGAAACCGACGGTATGACCTTGCCCGAAATGATGCACAAAGCGGTTACCACTTTAAAGTCAGTATCAAACCCGAAAATCATTTTAGACGAAGCCGACAAATTAACCGATACCGTGCTATTGTTTTTCATCACACTATACAACGAACTCGAAGGACATTGCGGCATTACCATCATGGCAACTCAATATTTAGAAAAGCGCATCCGTCGTGGAATCGCCATGCAAAAGAAAGGCTACCGTGAGATTTACAGCCGTGTGGGTTTGCGTTTCATCGAGTTAGACCAAACCACTTATGCCGACATCAAAGCCGTATGTGTGGCGAACAGCTTGACAGACGAACAGGCCATCAGAGGTATTGCCAAAGATGCCGATGGAGATTTGCGACGAGTTAAACGTTTGGTATTTGCCAACAAAAGAGCATCCTAATGAGTGAATTTAGATACCACCCGATAATCGAAGACCTCAAAATAAATGAGGACGGGACCGTAATACTATTAAGAAGTCAGTCGATCAATATTTATCAACACGCACACGCTAAAACCAAAAAAGGCCGCAGAGTAGTTACAATCAACCAAAAAACAGTAACCGTAACAAGGTTGACGCTCGAAGCGTGGCAAGGGGTTAAACCCACAGGCGAAATGACCGCACGTAGAGTCTTAGAAGATGGTGGCGACCATTACAGCAACTTATGCTGGGGAAAAACAGGATCAACCTCCAGCAATCAAAAAGACAATCCTGCAATTGCAGCCAAAAGAATAATGACTAAAGAAGTATTTGACGACATCCGAAGCAGGTACCCAAAAGAAACCATAAAATCACTTTGTCAGGAATACGGAGTATCGCAAAGTGGTTATTACAAAAGCAAATTCTATGAGGAAATTAAATAGAGCCTACTCTGTATCAAACGTTCTTTCAAAAAAATTCAACACACTCGAATTCTCTGGCGAAATGGAAGCCAGTTTAGGGAAACCCGACAAAGCATTTTCGGCAATCATTTGGGGAGGTACCACAAACGGTAAAACCGAATTCGCAATCAAGTTTGCAAGGTACTTGACCAACTTCGGCAAAGTTGCTTACAACTCTTTAGAGCAAGGAGTTTCTGCAACGATGCAAAAAGCTTTAGAAAGAAATCACATGGAGTCTTGCGGTAACTCTTTCATGCTTTTGGATCGAGAACCTTTTGAAGATTTGTTAATACGAATGAACAAACCCAAATCACCCGATTTTTTGTTTGTCGATTCAGTTCAATATACCCGAATCACCAAAGCACAATATTACCAGTTAAAGGAATTGATGTTAAAAAAAGGCAAAGGCATTATTTGGATTTCGCAAGCAAAAGGAAAATTACCAAAAGGCGCATTAGCCGATGACATCATGTTTGATGTCGATTTGAAATTATGGGTTGAGGGTTTCAAAATGTTTCCCGACGGAAGATTAAACGGTGGTGGAGAGCCATTCGTTATTTGGGCAAAGAGAGCCGCTAAATTTTGGAATGAAATAGTTTAAAACAAAACAACATGAAAACAACAATCAACAAAGAATCAGCAGCAGACTTTTTAATGAGCACCATGGAAGTATGCGAAACCAAACAAGATCTATTACTCGCCTTTTGGTTCTACTGGGTCGAAAGTGTAACGCTTAACTCTCTGGAGTTTCAAAAAGTGGTAGCCAATGCAGCCGTAAACAAATGGTTTTTAATCGAGTTGAAAAAAGAAGAAACCGAATGCCGCCACCTCTTGAGCCATTACCCGAACACTGCAGGAAAAGACAAAGATTGGTTGTGGTGTCAAACGGTTAGCAAATTAATGTCAAGATTTCCCAAAGCATTATTAGAAGCAGCCAAAAAGCGAGAGCAAAAACCAAGAACGACCAAAGTAGCGGGAATCAGAATCGAAATGTCCATCATTAATCAAAACTAGCCTATGACAACCGAAATAATAAACCAACGCCTTGAGGACTTGCACAACGTGTTGCTGTACTGCTCCGAACTGGATCGTGTGAGTTTTGGAAAAAACAAAGTGTTTTCGACAGGCGAACGCATCACAATCAACCAAGAGCGTGGTTCCTACTTCAGTCAACTAGCAGCCAATAACGGCGAAATATTTCCGCACGAAGTTAGAACCTACCAAGTTGCAGCACACGTTGACAATAAGATCAACAAAACACTAGAACAAATACACGCTACCAGTTGGGGCGGATTCACAAACGATAAATTTTTAAAGTAGCCATAAATATGAATACAACAACGCAATTAGTACCCGAATTAACCACCGCAGAATTAGAACAAATGTTAGCGAACCGCAAAAAAGCAGAACGCGCTAAAGAAGAAAAAGAAAAAGCAACCTACGAAAAAGACCGTGACCAAATGGTCGAAAAAGTACTGCTAACCGCCAGTGCCTTATTTAGAGAGTTGGGAGAGTTCAAAACGTACTGTCACATCGAAATGGACAAGCAAGCGGTGAAGCTTTCAGAATACGGTAAAGTTCGCAGCAACTCCAAAGGCGGTTTTTCAGTAACCAATTCAGACGACACCATGCGCATTACACGACGAAGAGACACCGAACCCGTTTGGGACGAACGAAGCGGAAAAGCAGTCGAGCTGATCAAAGAGTTTTTGGGTGATGCCATCAAAAAACGAGATACCAAGATGCACGACATCTTAATGAGTTTCTTGGAGCGCAACGCAAACGGTGATCTCGAATACGGTCGAGTAATGGATTTGTACAAGCACGAAGACAAGTTTGATGATCCAAGATGGAAAGAAGGATTGAAGTTAATCAAAGAATCGTTCTCGAATCACCTCAAAGGTTACGGCTACGAGTTCAAAATGAAAGGTGCCGATGGCAAATGGCAAAACTTGTATTTAAACTTTTCTAGCCTGTAATATGAGCAATTACACCACCACAATACTACTAGCGATTCTGCTAGTAGTATTGAATAAAAAAGACATCGCCATTTATATAGAGTGGCTGCATTTCAAAATATACTCCAACTACAAACAACGACAAAATGAGCGTAGAAATAATACCAGTAAAAGATCACCAAGAATACACGGTTAACGGTCACTTGGTTTGCAAAGATCAATTCAACAACTGGACGTGCAAACACGATTTGTCTAGTACCGAAATGAACGCCTTTAAGAACTATGAGAAAATGGTAATAAATAACAAAGCATTTACCAAGCACGCAAAAGCAACCTATAAAACCAAATAGCAATGTCAAAAATGAGATTTGTACGATACGGCGAGAAACCAACCGCTTATCAATGCACCAAGAAAACCTGCAAATGGGAAGGTCCATTTGATGAGCAAGTAAAAGTTAGAAAAAGACGAAGCTGCGACAGTGAATATGTGTGTCCTAATTGTGGTCACAATGAATTTTACGGAATCGTAGAGAACATCGATTAATAGGTTAGTTAATTCGGTACCGAGTGTTAAAAAGTGGATGAGTTTACCTCTGCGGGTTCGAATCCCGCCACTCGGACAAACAATAAAACAACAAGCAATGTATATAAACTTAGAAAAGCACCATTTGGCACGAGTAGTTCCACTCATCGAAGCACGCATAAAATTACTTAGAAAAAGAATCCTAAAAGAATGGGGAGACGATTTAGGCGATTATGATGCGGAAGGTTTAGAAACAAAAATTTGCGAAAAAAACGACGAGTATTTCAGACTCAAACAATCATTAAGACTAATAAGCCAATCAGAATGACAAAAGCAACTAAAACCAAACCACCAGTAGTCTACGGCGATCACTTACCCATCACGCCGTTTCAAATAAATCGCATCATGAACAATTGCAACTACCAAGTCGAAATGAAAAACGAATGGGTGCAATGGGTAACCGAAGACACGTCGCGAACCAGTTTAAAGAGCATCACCCAAGCGCAAGCCGTCAAGATCATCAAACAGCAAACAGGCGACACCGCCGAAAGCTCAAAGCCGAAAGCCGAAAGCCACGAAGACAACTGGGCATTATTCGACAGCAAGAACAAACAGCACTTAGGCGTTATGGCCAATCTCCGAACGCTGCAGTGGACGGTACCCAATGAAAGACACGGCGAAGTTGCCGACCTCGAACGATTAAGCAACTTTTTAAAGAGTGATTTATCGCCAGTTAAAAAGCCTTTAAAGAAAATGGAACCGTGGGAAGTTTCGAAAATTATAGAATGTTTTAAATCAATGATAACCAAAAAATACAAATAGCATGAAAAATTTAATAGATCAAACAGTACAGTTTCTTAAAGACGTTCGAACGTTTGTCTACGTTGATAAAAGCGTCTCTCCTTCAGAAACAAAATGATAAAATGTCTAACCACTAAAAAAAAACAATTATGAGTTACTACTATTTAATACTAGCGATAACTATCGCTGCAGCTATCGGTTTTGTAGCTGGATTTTATATTGATTTTCTATATGGTTTTAGTCCAGATTTAGAATACGACGAAGATTTACTACCGCAACATTATTGCCATGAATGCGAATGTCACACGCCTATTATAGAGAAAGAAGGAAGTTTCTACTGCTCCAATTGCGGTTTATACCATTAAGATGGAAGATTACAGCATAACCAAGGTATGCGCCCACGATGTCGCCTACCTAAAAGTATTAGAAAGTGTCGCCACTTGCGAAACCACTCAATTAACGTGTGCCGATTGTGGCGAGGCACTCGCAGAACCTAAAACCGAATGTTAGAATGAAAACAATAACAAGCAAAACAGAGCTTTTAAAGAAATTAAAAAAA
Organism: Flavobacterium sp. TMP13; assembly: GCF_050847115.1. Taxonomy (NCBI): domain Bacteria; kingdom Pseudomonadati; phylum Bacteroidota; class Flavobacteriia; order Flavobacteriales; family Flavobacteriaceae; genus Flavobacterium; species Flavobacterium sp. TMP13. The sequence goes on along the minus strand of NZ_CP193656.1, from coordinate 2,555,545 downwards.
GAGAATATACTATATAACGGACGTATATGCTATTTAACAGATTTCCATAAAACAAAATGCGGAAAAGTATTGGTTAACAAGTTAATTGTTGAACGTGTGTTAGAACCTGCTAATCAAATGAAGCAATGGTTTGAAAGTGAATGGAAGCTTCGCAAAGCAGTAGGAGTTCATCACGGTGTCGAAATTTTCCACGACGCTCAACGAAATCAATTTTTCTTTAGAGTGCCAAAAGGAGTTTATGATATTGATACGTACCAGTACTGTATTGAAAAGCTGGACTATTTGAAAAACTTAGGTGAGAAACTATCATGAAAATAACCTTAAAACTTTCCAATCAACAGCTCAACACTTTAGTGTATTGTTTCGATGCAATAAAAACAGTTTTATCAGTAGAAACGCGAGAAGTAAAAGTAAGTCGTTTTGTCCTGGAGAAAGTCGCTTTAAAAATCAGAAAGAAGCACCTGGAAACGCAAATGATACAAACCAATCTTTTTGCTAAAAAAAAGAAAATCAATTTTGGTTTAGAGTATTTCGAAGCTCATTTTTTAGAGCAGTTTTTAATAGTTGTCAGCCATCACCCACTAAACGAATACGATCGCAATGTGGTACGACACATTCAATCCACTTTAAATCAACAACTTGCTTAATTATGACACTCAATAAAAAAAAGCCAAAGCCACCTGAACTCTCAGAAACTTTAGCCGAAATGAACTACCGCCAAAAACAAGAAGCCAAAGAGCTCGCAGCAAAATTCAAAAACATCAAACCCACTAAATATCTTTTAAAATGCTAAAAATATATATCGCAGGCAAAGTAACAGGATTACCAGAAAATGAAGTTTTCTCAAAATTCCACAACACCGAAATCCTTTTGGCTTTAGCCGACTTTAAAGGAGTCAATCCAATTAAGATAGTCAACAATGTCAAATGCGAGTGGAGCACTGCCATGCGTCTTTGTATTGCCGGATTAATGCAATGTGATTCCGTTTTGTTGCTGCCGTGTTTTATTGGCAGTAACGGCGCACTAATCGAGTCAGAATTGGCACACCATATTAAAATGCCTGTATTCTATAACCTAAAAGATTTAAAAGAATGGAGAACCACGTTAGCTACAAAGTAACCTTCAAAGAAACCGCCGACGAATGGCTGTTCCAGTACCGCGAATCCGATCGAGTAATTCACGCCTTTTTCAACATCAAAGGGAAACGAGTTTTAAAGTTGTTGCAAGCCGTTCAGTTTCCTGGTACCATCGACGACATGGAAAAATGGTCGCAGTATAAAAAAGTTGTTACTATAGAATTGGTTATAAACGATTATTCGTTCGAAACCTTTTGGACAAAGTACAATTTGAAAGTAAAAAAAGAAGCTTCGCAAAAAGTGTACGACAAATTAAACCTGGTCGAAAAAATTAAGTGTTTCAACGCTCTCAAAAAGTACGATGAATTTTTAGCCAAAACAGGTCAAGCCAAAGCGCATTTAGTAACGTGGCTCAATCAAAAACGATTTAATGATGAGTATTAGCCGATTATAACGTTTCGCAGCTATATGTCTGTTGCCAAAAGTAAAAAATAATGCTTCGATTAAGCACAAATAATCACAAATACAAAACAAATTATAAATCAAGCCGAAAATGGCAATAGCATATAACTGCTGTTATGCGTTCGGGCTTTATCACAAAATTAAATATAATGACACAAGAAGAAAGCGAAGAAAACAAAGTGGTTCAAATATGCTACGACTATTTAGACAAGTTCATAGATATTTATCCAAAAGACAAAAATGCTGATGGATTACAATGGGAAAATAAAATGCCTGAAAAAGTAAAATTAACGGTGTATTGTAAAGGTACAAATCAGCGAGGTTTTTTGGTAAATATGAGCTCTGATGAATTAGGATTAGAGGCGTTAATTGCTAATAAATGGATTATTCACTCAGAACTTGAAGCGTTGGCAGGTCGTTCTTTAGCCTGACGCATAACTCAAGGCTTGGCGATCGTTTTAATGTCGCCAAACCAAAGTTATAATCGATTTATGAAATTTAAAAAACAGTACAAATGAAAGATAAAAATTTAGCGGAATTAGAACGTGAAGCAGAATATTTTCAAGAATTAGCCAAAAAAGCAAAATTGAGTTGGCAAAAGAGCCGAAACAAAATGACTCATTTAAAACCTAAAAAGAAGAAACGAAAATGAAGACAAATAAAATTATTACCAAGCTGCTACTGTTACTCGCTATTACAGCAGCAGCACAAACCCAAGCGCAGACAGGCGTTCATTTTAATACAAACGAATATTTTACTGTCTCAGCTTCTATTGATCCAACAGCGAGCTATAAAAACAACTCGCTAGACGCAGCTGCAGAAATAGAATATGTTGGTTTTGTATATGTAAAAGCAGGTGTCGAGTATTTCCCTGGTATAAAACCAAGTTATCTTGATTTGCATGGAGCAGTAGGGATCAACTTGATGCTCGACACCTTCGAGAACAGTCGAGCATACGGCGGTATTCGATTAGGTCGAATTTTTAGGGAAGACAAGGCACGCGGTGAACTCTTCGGGCTTGAAAGCGGAATTGACTACAGCGTTACCGAAAAAATGTTTGTCGGTTTACGAGCCACTTATGATTACAGAAATGATGGTTTGCCATTGGGTTGGGGTGCGTATTGGCGAGCCTCTGGATTTGTGAGATTAGGATTTAAGTTTTAATATAAAAACAAGCAGCATAATGATACTAGCATTCACACAACAAATAAACAACAAGCCCACTTATTTTGTAGAGAAGATACATAAGGGAATTAGAGAGAATTATATGTTATCTCCCGTTGATCCATCAATACATTACCCGCCAGATTATAACTACATAGCAAAAGACAAATTACCCACCAAACTCCACACCATTCGAGAAGACAAAAACGACCGTTGGAAAGTAGGAATGAAGATTGATTTTTTTATCAATGTTCGTCAACCAAATATGTTTCGTTTCGCTCCGGTTCTGCCAGTGGTCGGCATTCAAAAAGTAGAGATAAAGTGGTTCGAGCTTTTCGGAAAGAAGTTGGTAAGAATATTTATTAATGACCACAGTTTTGGATCAGTCAAATTTGACGACTCCAATTTAATAGTTACGGGCGAAATACTAGCACTCGCCCAAAATGATGGCTTCAATACCATAACTGAATTCTTTGATTACTTCAACGAAGATTTTAAAGGAAAACTTATCCACTGGACGGATATGAGTTATTAATAATAAGTTTCAAATACTAAATCCCTTTTAAGGTTACTAAATTTAGTAATGATTATATACAAAGTAACCAAATTTTAGAACAGCATTAGAATCTCTAAATTTGTAGATTAAATAACATAAATATGAAATTAGAGATTAGAAAAGAGGATTATTTCAAGAGATTTGGAAATGAATTGGAAAATATTATTGAAGAAAAATTAAAGGAAATTCTTGAAGAAAGGCATTTGAAAAATGCACTTATTATATTAGATATTTTAAAGCCAGGAGACAGCATTGGTTATTGGGATGACACTGTTTGTATTGATGGTTATAATTTACGTATACACGTTAATTTTACAGAAGGCTTAAGCTTAAAATTAATTACACAAAAAATAACCACATTTATGAACAGGGTTAATAAACGATAGTTTCTATAAAAATTCTTACATTTGAAAACTAACTTAATAAATAATTGTAATGAAAAATATTTACGAATTAAAATTGATGGAAGAGACGTTCCAAGACAGAGAGCAGTACAGTCAAAGTGCATTGTCCGTGAGAAGAGTTCCTGGTGGTTGGATTTTTACAGACTTTGAAGATAGTCCAGAAGACAATGCGACACAGGCAAGACTTAGCTCTGTTTTCGTTCCATATAATGAAGAGTTTCATCCGTCAGTCGACAAAAGAGATGAAGGATTTTAAAAACTTAAAACTATAAATTTAAAAACTAAAAAATGAAGAAAGCACTATTATTTTTATCACTATTTATTATGCTATCCTGTAGCAAAGAAAGTAAGGTCAAGGAGGTAGCCGCATTCGAGTTTAATAACACATGGTATTGGGTGGCTCAATATGAAAATGGCGCATCAAAGCAAGATGTAGAAGATTACGTTAGTAAGTGGGCAAACCCAAATCAAACAAGTCATTTCTTTATATATGATAAATCAATTGACTTATCCGTTTTTAAAGACAAGGCATTAAATTTTAATACGTTTGCACAAACAGTTTTGGCTAACAAACCACAATACGGATATTACAAAATGCCTCCTGATACTAAACTTAACAATGACGCTATTTGGCTTTTAGAACAATCCCAAAAACAAAACTAATACCACGAAAAAGCCCACCTAAAAAGTGGGCTTTTTTATTGTTAAAAAGTTTTCTATTTTTGTCTTATGACTCGCAAAGAACGCCTTACCGAAAGAAACAACCAAGTACGTAAAATGTTCTACGAATTGCACGGCAAACATAAAGAATGGCGTGTAGATGCTATCATTGATAAAGTAGGCGAAAAAATGTTCTTAGCCTCCCGCACGGTAGAAGCTATCCTTAATTACGAAGGAATATATGGCGATGCACCCGCACCAAAATCACAGCTTCAGTTGTCGCTTTAAAATACTTTTAAAGTATATTTAAACGTTGAAGTTTTTAGCATTCGTTTCCGCTTCTTTTACTTGTTCCGCAGTCATTGTACTTTCATACGGCATTTCTCCAAACACTTTCCCGCTCAAGGCGGCATTATCTTTAAAAACTCCTTTTATAGCAATTTCAGGAACTAAGGCTGTTGGTTCCTCATCCGTCTGCTCAAGGCTACAACGACAACCCCAATCAAGTGGTACATTGTGCGTTTTCCAAAACGGGTGGTTAATGGGTAAAATTAAACCGTCTAGTTCCTTGTGTTTCTCCCGCGTTCGGGCATCATTTACCGCATTGTACTTCAGGTTTGGGTATAAATCGGCATCGGCTTCAAAACCTTTCCATTGCTCCACACTATTAGCAGTTGCTACTGTATGGTGATACTCTGTTTTTAACCAGCGTTGATTGTACACCACATTCAATTCCGCTGCCTTTTTATTAAATTCTGACCACGGCACAACGGCACCATCTAGCGTAAGAGCCTCTTCCAGTTGTGTTCTAAAGCTGGTTTCCTTAAATGCCGAAAATGTAGCAATATCGTCTTTTAATGCTTTCGCTAAATCGACATCGTAGAATTCAGAATCGCCATTGTAACCTAAATCAAACCCCTCTGAAAAATGAGTGTTGTAATAACTCCACAATGCTTTTTTGTTTTCTTCAGAAACATTTCTATCATCAAATAATTGTCTAAAATAATCTTCTAAAAGCCTGCTTAAAATATCGTCTTGTTTGTCCAGTTTTATAACATTATGATCAACATCACAACATTGGGAACGATAATACAATTTAAGCAGGCTTAAGGCTTTTTTCCGCTCTCGTTATTTGGCGTTTTTGGCTGTTGATTGGATTGCACATAATCAATTTCCACACCGTAGGTTTCCTCCATGTATTGTTGTTTCAATACCACGCCATTTGCCATGAGAATACCGTCAATTTTTATTTGTTTTTCAGGATCTTTTGTCTTTTCAATGGTAATTTTGGCATTGTCTGGAATAGCATAACCCAACTTGCGCATAGCTGGAACCAATCGTTTGTTTAAAAACGAAAGCATTTTCTTCTTATCAGATTTAATAACCTCTTCAAGGGTGTTTTCGTGTACGTTTCCTTGTGCTTTAGATGCACCATTCTCGGTGGTCATGGTTTGGTGCAAAATCAATTTCGAAAGCTCTTTGTCCAGGGCTTGAATTTTTTGATAAAAAACATTAAAAGAATCGGCTTTGCTGTTTTCTTTAATATCAATTTCAGTACCTATCGGGAATACTCCATAAGGCGCGCTTCCCATTTCTTCCAGCCATCCTGCCACTTCATTTTTCACAGTTTCGCTTTGACTCGCTACTTTGGCAATACGAATGGGAACGCCAAACAACTCTTCAAACTCATCCCAAGAGCCCCATGAGTGGCGTTTTAGAATCGTATAAACCGCTGCCTTTTCAAGAATTCCTATATTGCTGTAGAATTTAGCATAAAGCAATATATCGTCCACTTCAGACACGTCCAGTCCTTTGTTGCCGTTTATGTCGTACAATAATATCTTTTGTCCTGGTACCACTAATCCACGATCAATAAGTTCCACTTCCTTTATAGCTCCTTTTTCAAAATCCTTGATCCATAAGTAGGCTTCGCCTTTAAATGTGGTTTTGTGCGCTTCTTCTAAAACGTAGTCAAACCATTCCTGATCTTCAATAAAATTTGTAAGCTTGTCATCCTTAATACCATCTATAGAAAATATAAAATCTTCGTTAATCGTTCTCAAGGTTCTATCTTCAGTAACCGCGGTCAAGTGTCCGTCAAGCAATATATCGTCATAGACTTCTTGCATTGGCCAAAAGCGAGGAATATCACTTTGATAATACGCATAACGTGCCGCCTGCCAGTCGTTAATTTCCTTACGCCATAACCTACGTTGACGGCGAATTACATCGACCATCAAATTAGTTATTTTAGTAATGTCTCCAGCATCGGCACTCGATAGGTTTACCTTTTTTGCTATGGCGTTACCGGATAGGCTTACGGTGCTCACGCGCTTTTGTGCGCTTGCAATGTTTTTATTTCTTGAGCTCATTTTATCGTAATATTAAGTCTAATTCTCTTTTTATTTTGTCGGCAATTTGCCTGTTCAAATACGCTGATTTACCAATAAATTGACGTTTGGGCATATCATCAAGTCCTTCATTATGGCGTTTTGCATAGCCTTTATAAGTTCTAAAAACCACTCTATTACTGCCTTTGCTCACCTGATATTTAAAGGAGTTTTTTAGTTTGTCGCCACCCGTATTAAAACCTACTAAAACCGCTCTATCAGTATTTCGACTACCAAAACGGTTTAAACTTCCTGATCTTCCCACGCGGTTGGTTCTGTAACGGGTCGAGTCTATCCCCATTTTATCAACGGTTTTTCGTTCCTGCCATTTTTCAAGACCAGTATCAGTAAAGCCCTGGTCCCTAAAGTTTTTTGTAATAAACTTTTTGCCCTCAACACCTATCACTCGCAACGCTTTATCTGGTATCTCCTTTGAAGCTCGAATAAGCAATTTTTGCAAATCGCTTAAGCTACCAGCCATTTGTATAGGTTTTTCGGCTGCCCAATTTCATAAATGGAACTTCGCTGTCTGGTATTCCATCGCCATCACTATCTATTAGCTTAGGAGGTAAGTCAGGTTTGATTTTGCCGCTTGAAACTTTTTCAAGCCACAACATTGCTTCGTCATAGCGTAGCTTTGCCATTTCGTTAATTTGCTTCGTTCTGCGGGCGTAAATTTCAAAAAGAACAATTCCCTTTAGGTGCTTTAATACCGTTAAATTACGGTCGGTTGTAGTGGCGTTAAATATTGCAACCGTATCAAAGTATTGAAAAAGATAGCCTTTCATTACATCAATACTTTCGGCAATAATATCGGTAACAATAGCGTCATCATTGTTAATGATTTTATTAATTATTTCGTCTAACCCTACGGTTTTTAATTCTGATTTTTCTAAAAACATGTTTATGGTATTTGTGATTGAAACCCTATTTTTTGTTTGCTATACTTTGGATTAACGAGTCTGTAAATACTCGTTGAAAATGATATTTTATAACTCATCATTTCACCTTCCATATCTAAAGATTCCTCATCTGTTAAGTCAAGCGGTTTAAAAGTAATTCCTCGGAGCTCCTGTAATTTTTCAACAATAGAATCTATCACATCAATTTCAATTAGTCCGTGCTCTTCGTCTGTCGTGCCGTCAAACTGATCCATCCAGCCGTCCTTACAACAAAATATAATATCAACGGTTGCTTGTCCTTCTTGTTTTTGCTCTACCATCATTCCCCAGCGTATCGATTTAATCTCAATTAAAGCCGCAGTAAAATAAGAAGGGAAATTTTCTTTAGGATTAGCAAATTGCCTGCGTTGTAAATCGACCAACTCTAAAGTGGGCAAAGTGGCCAAGGCTTCTTTGATTGTGATAAAAAGTTCTTTGCGTGGTGTCATACTCTACGTGTTTTTTTGCGTTGTCCTATTATGGGCGTCAGGTTACTTTCTTCTTTTTGGCTGTAGCCAAATAGCACTCTACCTTTACGAACGCATTGCTCTAAAACGTCCAGAATATCATCTGGAGTTCTACATCCTTTTTCAAAGGCTACTATGTGTTCAATGGCTTTATCCATATCGGGAGTATCTTTTAACTTTTCGTCAAATGTGATTAAACCCCGCATAAACGTACTGGTCAATGTGGCATCAATACGGTCGTGTTTATCGCCTGATGCGTGGTCAGGAAATGGAATATCTACAGCATTGTTTTCTTCGCAGGCAATAAGCCAGTCCGTTTCATAAACAATTTCTTGTGCTGCCGTAGCATCATAATAAGCAATGATTGACATTCCCTTTTGATTGTATTTTTTTTGCCACTCATAGTGCATATTCATTGCGGTAGGCCTGTCAATTTGTTGGTTGAAAATTTCTAAAACGTGAGCCCGTCCTTTTTCGATTGATACCACGCCACCCGCTTTATAATCCCCACCATCTTTATAGGACAAATCCCAAAATTCAATTAATCCATTAAATATTTGATTGCCGTGAGTTTTCTTAAAGCGGATCCATTCCGCCTTAATACGCTTCCCTTCCTCAACAGGATTGTTAAAGTCCTCTCTTTGGCTGGTGTGGTAATCAGTATCGTTTATAATATCTTTACAATCTTGTACACTATAACGTTCTGGCCAACTTGGCTTAAATTTATCATCACATAAATTGACGGTGCTAATTTTGAAGTTTGGCGATTTCTTGTTTTTTTCGGCATAGCCGTCAACAATTCCGTTTTTTACGATATAGTTGTTGGCCATCACTTGACGAAAACGCCCTTTTTGTCCTGCCTTTCCTAAATCACCCGTTAATTTTTGAACGTTCTCTTTTGTTAAATCAATGTTTTTGGCTTGCTTTCTATCTTCTAAATCGTCCATAGACGCAAAGTCTGGGCGATTGGCATTATTACGCAAACCTCTAAACGGCTGGTTCAATCCTAACGCTTTAAACATTTTGCCGTCATTGGTTTCGAACTGGCCATCAGCCCAGGAACCGTATTGCATTTGTACGCCAAAATCTTTAATATATCGCTCGTTGCTTTCTAAGTGCAATTGCACATCCGACAGCAATAGTTTTCCAGCGTCAAGAGTTCGCCCAATGATTAAACCAAATTTAACCTCGTTGTTCTCCTTCAGGTGGCACAGGTTCCCTACATTAGTATGAATAGACTTTGCCGCACCACGAAACCAACGGCGTTGTTGCTTGATTAATGGGTTTTTAAACAGTTCTAAATAACTGCTTAAATGGAATTTTGAGCAAGGCGCATCTGCTAATGCTAAAAGCGAATTCACACCGTAGTAATATTCGAAAAACTCTAAATAGTTTTCCGGTTTTAAAAGGCGTTTTATTCGCGCTTCTTGTTCGGCTGTGGTTTCCTTAAATAAGGATGCGCCAGAAAGCAGCTGGATTCTTTTTGATTCTCGGTTATACCTTTCAAATGCTTCTTTTAGTTCCGTTTTAGTCATTGCTCACTAGTTCATTTACATATTTATCAAAATGCACGCGTATAACTTGCAACAACTCCAATATTTCATCACGCTTTTTACCTGTGTTGTTTCCAGCCTGAACGACCATAAACTGACTAAAAGCGTCAAAGCTTTCCATAGTGTGAACTGCTTTTTTTCGATCGTCATCCATACGATCAAAAGCGGCTGAAATCTTAGCTAAATCATCCGCTTTATGCGCTGGCTTTTTACCGTCACGAATGTCCAGAACATACTGAAGGATTAGTTTTTTAATCTCGGTTGGCCGTATTGCAAAAAGTTCTTTTTCATTTTCCCAAGAATGAAGCTCGCGCCAGTTCCCTAGCGTTTTAACTCCCACACCTAAAATTTCAGATATATTAGTCAAGGAAAATCCTTTTACAAATAGATCCTTTGCCTGACTTTTTTTATAGTCACTTTGCGCAGCGGTCATTCTGCCTTTGCCCTTACTTGTAGTTTCCATCGATGTTCAGGTTTCCGTTTTCCTCAAACTTTATGTTATTAATTTTCATACCGTCGTACTCTAGGTTTTTCTTAGCGTCAATTAAAAACGGCATATAATCGTCATCACTTAACATTTTGCTGAGTCCAACGCCTAGCTCTGGAAATTCCTTGAATTCGCCTTTTGTCGCGATCAATATATGTTCCTGGTGCGTGTTGTCAGAATAGCCTAAAACAAAGTCGCCATTAGCTATCTGTAAGTCTCCTATTTTGTCTAAAAGTATATCAGTCATAGGGCAAAGTTCAGCATATAATAGGCTTGTAAAAATTGCAATATCAACGCTTGTATCTAATTGATACAATGCTTGTATTGATTAAGTCCAAGCCTTGAAACTGCGTTTTTTTTTACTTCAAAACCGCCCCAATTTTGTCCTCACAATCATCACGAATCCAAATTATAATAAGCCAATGACACACGATTTCATTATTAATACAGAAAACGTAAACGAGTATAAATACCGAATTCTAACAGACGGTATTGACTTCGAACAATACCTGCGTAATCCTGTAGTGTTGTATTTGCACGAGCGTGACTCATATAAAAACAAGGGCACGGAAGTCATAGGCCGTTGTATTAAACTCTTTGTCCAGGATAAGAAACTAATAGCGACAATTGAGTTTGACGAAAACGAGCCATTTTCTAAAAAAATAGCTGACAAAGTAGCGGGCGGATTTATTCGAATGGCATCAATGTATGCCGATGTTATTGCGGCTTCATCAGAACCCGAATTGGTAATAGAAGGTCAATTATATGAAACGGTTACTAAATGTAAACTGGTCGAGATTTCTATTGTACCAATAGGAGGTAATGATGACGCATTAAAATTGTCTAAAAATGATGGACAAGTGAAATTGAATAAACTAAATGTTAAAAATGAAGATATGGCAGATTTAAAAACAATTGCCCTTGCATTGGGTAAAGCGGCGGATGCGTCAGAAAGTGTGATCCTTGACACCATTACAGGGGTGAAATTAGCGGCTGAAACTGCTGAAAAGAAAGTGATTGAGCTACAAGCGCAAATTCAAGGAATCAACACTACAAGCGCAACAACATTAGTTGAAAAAGCGGTCAAACTAGGACTGATCCCTGAAACGTTGAAAGCTTCTCAAATAAAAGCATTTGATGGCGACTTTGAAGGACAAACAGTGATTCTTACCAAATTGATTGCTGATAAAGAAGCGGCCAATACTCAAGCTGGAAGCGTTGACAAAATCAAAGAGGTGGTTTTGAACGGTAAAGCGACAGTTTCAGCCGGAACAACTGACGGCCAAGAAACATTTGATTATTTACAAAAGCACGATGCAGTGAAGCTGTCAAAAATCAGAGAGGATGAACCTGCAAAGTATGCAGAATTAGCCAAAGCCTATCAGGCAGGTGTGAGACACAAAGCGTAATTAATTAATCCCATTTATAAAAAAAGATATGGCAGGTTTACAAAAAGAAGTATGGATTGCAGGTATTCAAGAAAACCCAATCCCAGATAACAGCTTTGTTTTTGCGTCTCAGGACAAGTCCGAGTATGTAGAGAACAACAAACTGCACCTTGCTGAGGCAGGCATCGAACCGGATGTTCACGAGGACTACTTTGCAGGTAGTGAAACTGATTTGCCATTAGCGACAATCAATGACATTCCTAATGAAGTAATCTTAAAAACGTATTCTACAGATAGAACACGCCACAGAGATTTGCAAGAAGTAGAATTGCAGTACAACAAACGTGCTTCAATTACTAATCGTCACAAAACTTCATTGGCGAAAAACCTTGGTAAAAGAGCGGCTTTTGCTTGGGCACCAGCGTTGGATAATACAAATAATAAAATTATTACTGTAGGTGCTGGGAAGTTTATTAGTGCAATCATTAAAATGAAAGCATTTTACAACGGCCTAGACATGTACGATAATTTGAACATTTGTTTGACAGCCGAACACATGGGGACTATTGAAGAAGAAGATACTGTTTTGTACAAGAAAATCTTGGACACAAACAAGATGTACGGCTTTAAAGTGTACAACTACAATCAAACGGCATTATACACTGCGGCTGGAGCTAAAAAACCATACGGAACGGTAAAAGCTGCCGATGATAAAAACTGCTCTTTTACTTGGTCTTCTGACGAAACATTTAGATGTTTTGGAGATACTGAGATGTACGAGACTATCCGTTCAGCGGCTTCACAAGCTGACGAAATCTCATTCGCTCAAAGAGCTCTTGTAGGTAACATTCGTGCAACCAATCCTAAGTATTTAGGAGCAATCTTAAGCTAGTATGGCAAAAGCACAAGAAAAAGCAACGGCATCTGTAGCAGATGCCATTGCTAAAACAGTATCTGAGTACTTTGGAACAGTTGGTTCAAAGGATGAACTGTTTTCGACGGCTGACGGAAATGTTTTTGAAAACCAAGGTTTTGCAAAAAATCACGCTGTAACGCTAGAAGATAAAAACGTAACGCCACACACTAAGGCTAACGCTGTAGAGGTTGTTGACGAAGAAGAAGAAACTGGAGACGCTGGCGCAGCCGCAACTCAAAATATAGGAAAGTAATGCGATCAATAAAGTATATAGCCGTGCATTGTACCGCCACTTCTCCTACCGCGAGCATTAGCGCAATACAAAGCTACTGGAAAAATCAGTTAGGTTGGAAAATGCCCGGCTATCACTTTATTATAAAAGCAGATGGCGAAGTGGTTAATTTATTAGCCATTGATCAAGTTTCTAACGGCGTAAAAGGTTTTAATAGCGTATCCATAAACATCTCCTATGTAGGTGGTGTCGACGCTAAAATCGAACCGCTAGACACAAGGACCACAGCGCAAAAGGTCGCTATGCTAAAATTGCTTAAAGAGCTAAAACAGAAGTTTCCAACAGCAGTAATACAAGGGCATAGGGATTTCCCTAACGTGGCAAAAGCCTGTCCAAGTTTTGACGCTAAAAAAGAATACAAAGATGTATAAGACAATCCTTTTGGTTTTTGTTTGTTTATGTTGTTTTTTGACTTCCTGTCGTACTTCACGACAGGAATCTCAAAAAAGTTCTTCCACAAGTGAAAGCTTTATTACCCATAAAGAAACGTATCGCGACACGGTGCTATTTGCTCCAAAGTCTGAAACAAACTTAAAAATTCCAATTGCTGAACTGGCATTTAAACCAGGTTTAAATACTATTTCAAAACCCAAAACATTCACCCAGAAAAATGGGAACGCTACTGCAAAAATACACGTCGCACAGGATACTCTTTTTGTAACTGCAACTTGTGACAGTCTAGCGATTGTTGCTAAAATAAAAGAACAATTAAGAACGGAAGTAACCGCTACAGCTCGTAGCGATGTCGAGAATTCTAAATCTAAAACGGGGTTCAACGTCTTTGATGTTTTAGGCTCATTTTTAATAGGTATAATTCTAGGTGTTGGCGTTACGCTCATCTTTAAAACAATTTCAAAAGTATGATACCAAATATTTCATTCAACATCTCTAGTAATGGTCTAGGGTTGCCACAGGCCGAAATTCAAAAGATACCGGGCTTTGTCCTAACAGGTGTAACCGTTGTAGGTGCTAATAAAGTAACTGCGGGCACATCTTACCAAATTTTCTCGCTTGAAGAAGCGGTTAATTTAGGGATTACTGAAGGCGGAACAAACGATTTTGCATACAAACAAATAGCGGCTTTTTATGCTCAAGCTAAAAAAGGTGCTGAACTGTGGTTTATGCTCGTGCTAGGAACCGTTACTATGGAAGATCAAGCGGATATTACTAAAGATAACGCTCGAAAATTATTGAGTGACGCTAAAGGTAAAATTCGAATTTTAGGACTGTTGAAAAAGTCAGGAGCTTCGGAAGTTATTACGGATGGTTTAGACACCGATGTGCATTTAGCAGTGGTAAAGGCTCAAGCCTTGGCACAGGACTTTGCCGATCGTTTCTATCCAGTGCGCGTTTTGATTTCAGGGAATAAGTTTAGTGGCGTTGTTGCTGATCTAAAAGATTACTCTACTACAAATTATAATAAAGTTTCGATTTTGATCTCTAATACAGATGGGTCAAAAGAGGCGGCCATTGGCTTGACTCTTGGTCGTTTGGCTTCAACGCCAACGCAAAGAAAATTGAGCCGTGTAAAAGATGGTGCAATTGAACCTTTTGCAGCTTATTTTACTAATGGTGCTACTGTTGCCACACTTGATACTGCTTGGGATGCCATCGATACTAAGAACTACACCTTTATGCGAAGCTTTGCTAATTTGTCTGGTTTTTATTTTACTGGTGACAAAACCTTGACAATGGCAACCGATGACTTCAATAGTTTAGCGAGAGGGCTAGTTATGGATGAGGGCGTTTTAATCGCCTACACTACATTAGTTCAAGAGCTGTCTGATGAAGTTCCCGTAACCGAAGCCGGAACCATTCACCCAGCAATTATAAAAAGTTGGCAAAATGCTGTTGAGAAACAAATTAAGGCTTTAATGGTCGATACTGCCAAACTTTCAGGAGTGCGCGCTTATATTGATGAGAATCAAAACGTATTGCAAACCAATAACGTAAATGTTGCCTTGCAATTATTACCAGTTGGTTACTCTGATTTCATAACAGTGAACATAGGATTCACTACAAAACTAGAATAGTATGTATAGTTCTAAACAATATTCTTGGAATGACATTTCTATTGCAATGGCTGGACGCATCGTTGAGGGAATCGAAGATGTAGAATACACTTCAAAACAAGACAAAGCAGTTCTAAGAGGTCGTGGCGGAAAAGGACACGGTATTACTCGCGGAAATAAAGACTACGAGGGTAAAATAACGCTTTGGCAATCAGAGGTGGAAGCCATGATTAAAGCAGCACCAAATAAGGACATTCATTCCTTAAACTTTGATATTATTTGGGCTTTTGCTCCTGATGATGGTGGCGCAACTGTTATTGACGTGCTTGCGAGCTGCGAAATTACGGAGTATAAAAAATCCATGAAGCAAGGCGATAAAAACATGCTAGTCGAGTTGCCTTTCATTTTCTTAGATGTTAAGCATCAACAATAAAAACAATGCGTTCAACAACTGGACTCTTTATGATGCTGATCGGGATGATCAGTTTCACGATGTCGGCAACTACACCGACTTTGGAGCAAAAACAAGAACCTAGTTTCACACAGGGGATTATCCCTTACGAAATTGGAAACGTAGCTTTAGTAACTGATTTTTCATTTCATACTGAAGTATTTTATTTTGACCAGGGTCAAAGCTATTTGTATCGCTCGCTAGACTTAAAAAACAACACTTTTGCCACCGTTTTAGACGTAGGTTGGTGTCAGGAATGGCGACCAATTTTTAGTACTACATATAAAGAAAAGTTGCAATCTAACTTTAGTATTGGTCACAAGTTGCGAATATCTAAGATAGGAATAAAGCAAAATAGGGACAACTGCTAGGTGCAAATTAATAATATGTAAAAAGCCATTCGCCTTGGCGGGTGGCTTTTTTTATAAACAAAAAAACAACAAACAAAATGAAAATTGAAGACACACAAATCCAAGAATGGAAAGATAAATACGGCAGCGTTTACGCTTTGCCTGTAGAAGACAAAACAGCTTATTTGCGTGAGCCGAAAATGAAAGATTTCAAGCGCGCTTTTACTGCTATGCAGGATAGTGGCGATTTAGCTTTTGGCGAACAAATGATCAACTTACTTTTTATTGGTGGTGATGAAGAAATCAAAACCAATGATGAGTATTTTCTTCCAGCTCGTAAGGAGATCAAAGAGTTTTTCAATTTTGATGAAGCCGAAATTACTAAAGAAAAAAACAACCATATCATTACTATTGGCGATGCTACTTGCAAAGTGCGCATGATCACTAGGGATGATTTGAAACTAGCTGAAAAGAAAAACCCGGGCAATAAACCATTTGTTACTCAAGAAAAATTATTCGAAGCGGTTTGTACTTCAAAAGATGCAGTCTTTGATGATAGAGATAATGCAAATGTGCGTTTCCCGTTGTACCAAGCTATTGAGAAGCTACAAAACATGAAAGTAGCGATTATAAAAAAGCTTTAGAAGAGGCGGTTATTGACAACAATGACCCCTCATCTTTTGATTACGTGACAGAATCAGGAGCAAAACTACATATCAATTTTAGGCTGTTAGATGCCTATTTACGGTATTATATGCACATTAAAAACCCTCAAAAAATGAGCGATCTTGAATGGTGCGAAGAGGTGCAAAACTTGCATTTCATAAGAACAAAAGAAAAAGAATCATCCCAAAGCTAATACTATGAGTGCTTACGAATTTATTATTCAAATGAAAAACTACGCTAGTTCATCCTTGAACCAAATAGCGGCTAGTGTGGGTATGACTAATAATCGTGTAGGCGAATTGAACAACAATTTTAGAACTACTGAAAGAACTTCTAGTTCATTTACCAACACAATGGGAAGCGGCTTTAAAAGTTTGATTGGTTTAGTAGGTGCACTTGGAATAGGACTTGGCGTTATTGGCAGTATAAAAGCTGTTTTCAATATGGGTGTCGAGATGGAACAAACCAACATTAAGTTTGAAGTCCTCCTTGGTTCCGTGGATAAAGCCACCGTGATGCTCAAAAACTTGAATGATTACGCTAACGCTACACCTTATAGTAATGAAGGTATCATAAAAGGTGCTGAAACGATGCTTGGTTTTGGTATTGCTAATGAAAAAATCATGGGTAATATGAAAATGCTGGGTGATGTTGCCATGGGGAATCAGGAAAAGCTAGGCGGTTTATCATTAGTATATTCTCAAATTATGGCTACTGGCCGATTAATGGGTCAGGATTTATTGCAATTAATTAACCAGGGCTTTAACCCGCTGCAAGTGATATCCGAAAACACAGGAATCTCTATGGGTGATTTAAAGAAGAAAATGGAAGATGGTGCAATAAGCGCGAACATGATTGAGGAAGCGTTTAGGTTGGCTACAACCGAAGGTGGAAGATATTACGATATGTCGAATAAAATGGCAGAAACTGCGGGAGGTAAATGGAGTACTATGATGGGAACATTGCAAAATGTTATTTCTAAAGTAGGAATGGCATTTGCCACTTGGGTTTCTCCTTTAATTGATATAGGAATTACTGTTACTAATAACATTATTCCTTTTGGCCATGCAGTTGCAGGTGTCATTAAATGGATAACAGACGCAAAACCGCTACTGTTTTTCTTTGCCGCTTTGATTACAGGATTAGGAATAAGCTTTGTCGCTACAAATGCAAGTTTTTGGCTTTTCTCAGTTCAGTTTGCAATTTTTGAAGCTCAATTGTGGTTAGCAACGGCTGCGCAAACTGCTCTTAACTTTGTTATGAGTATGAATCCAATAGGATTGGTTGTAATTGCTATAGCCGCATTAATAGCTATTGTCTGGACGCTTTGGACTCGATTTGAAGGATTTAGAGGAATTGTAATGGGAACTTGGGAAGTTTTAAAAGGTTTTGGAACTGCGATTAAAGAATATGTAATCAATAGAATTCAGGACTTGCTTTCAGGTATTACCGGAATTGGAAGTGCTCTTAAGGCATTTTTTAGCGGTGATTTTAAAAGTGCATTCGAGATAGGTAAGAAAGCAGTAGGTGATCTTATGGGCGTTGACTCTAAAAAGAAATTGTTTGATGACGGCTTAAAAGCCGCCAAAACATTTTCTAAAGGATATAACGATGGTGTAAACATGAAAGCTAAGGAAGCGGGAGTTGAACCAGCCGCTAAAAAGGCAGTTGTCCCTGATTACTTGAAAAAGGAAAAATCTGAAGCTTTCGCTGATTTGATGAATGATACCGGAAAAGGTGGAAAAGGTAAAAAAGGTAAGGGTGATAAATCGGATAATATAGTTTCGGGTGGTTCTAGAATGACTACAATAAATATCACTATTTCAAAACTTCAAGACGACACTAAAATATTTGTAGAATCGACTGAAAAAGGAATTGAGCAATTAGGCGAAAAAGTACAAGAGTTATTATTGCGCGCTGTAAATAGCGTGAACCAAATGCAAACCAACTAATGGCTGAATTTAATATAAAAGAAATACTAGTACGTGCTACACTCGATTATATAGGTCCTGCTTTCCCAATGTGGTGGAAAAAGAACCAGTCAAGATATAAGCTGCCGGACTTGTTAGGCATAAACGCCAAACAGTTAATGGGTGCTAAGTATTTTATGACATTAAAAGTGTCGTATAAAGGTGAACAATTTCTTTTTCCAAATGAGCCTATTATTTCGATAGGGATGTCTAAAACTATTGTAAAAACGGCAACCGTAGGGAAGAAAAAGAAACGTTCCGTAAAGGAGTATATTACTACAGACGATGAAGTGATTACAATAAAAGGTGTGTGTATCAATTTGAATGATCCGGAAGCTTATCCAGCGGACCAGGTTAAATTACTAAATGATCTGTTTGAAGTTAACGATGCTGTTGACATTGAGGACAACGCTTTTTTTGAACTGTTTGGTATTCGAAAAATAGTTCTTGAAAGTTTGGATTGGGATGAAATGATTGGAGAAAGCGGATTGCAAAAATACACGATTAGAGCACTAGGTGACGATGATTTTTTTGCTGATTTAAATGATAAAAACAAAAACAAAACCAACCTATTGAGCTAATGTATATACTGGATGGAAAAGTAGAGATAGGCGAATATGTGTTTAATGCTGTTCACGGTATTGAAATTACAAAGTCGGTCGATGATTTGAGCGATACAGCACTTATTAAACTGCCTAGCCGTTTTAAAATTCGTCAAAATGGAGTGCAAAAATATACTGAAGAAGCTATAAAAGTGGGTGATAAAGTCATCATTACTTTGGCCTATGAGGGTATTTATGAAGGTGTGGAGTTTACGGGTTTTGTTAAAAAAATAAGCCCCAAAATCCCAGTTGAAATTCAATGTGAGGATGCGATGTGGCTGTTAAGGCGAAACAATATCAATATAAGTTGGGCTAAAACGAGTATTAAAGAAATTGTTCAGGAAGTAATAAAGGAAACTCCAATAGAGATGTCACGCTTTATGAAAGGTCAAGATATTCCACTTAATAAATGGACTGTTAGAAACGCAAACGGCGCGCAAGTGCTGGAAAGCTTAAGAAAGGATTTAGCGCAAACGGTATTTATTGACGATGAAGGAAAATTGTATGTAGGCTTACAGCAGTTGACAAATATAGGTGAAACGGTTGTTTATGATTTGAATTACAATCTGGTTGAAAACAACTTAGAGTTTAAAAGTGCAAACGAAAGGCGCATTAAGATCAAGTATAATTATATAGACCCTAAAACAAACAAAAAGGAAAGTGTTGAGTTTGGGGACATGGATGGGGAACAACGAGAGTACACCACTTCAGTAGTTTCAGATAAAAAGCAACTGGAGAAAATGGCAAATGCTGAACTGGCAAAAATGAAGTATGACGGTTTTGACGGTGATGTGGTTAGTTTTTTAGTTCCATTCGCCACCAGGGGAATGAAAGCAAAATTAATTGATGAAGAGCACCCTAACCGTGAGGGAAATTATTTTATAAAAAAGGTTGTCACGAGTTTTGATACTGGAGGCGCAAGGCGAAAAGTAACTTTAGGTAGTAGGTTATAGAACTAATAGGGATGAGATTGCTTTGCTTCGTGCCTCGCAACTCATCGTAATGACAAAAAAATGAGCGAATTAACAGAGGCATTTAGAAGATTAAAAAAAAGAGATGTAGATACGTTTCCCGCCGTTGTTGTTTCAGTAGATAAGGACAAAGGAACTTGTGTTGTTGAGGCAGATGGCTTGAAGCTTTTAGATGTTCAGCTATCAGCAATATTGGATGGGAACAATCAAAAATTTTACTTGTTTCCAAAGGTGGAAAGCTCTGTTTTGATTAGTCCGATAAATGAAGATATAAACCGGTTGTATGTTGAGGCTTACTCAGAAATTGAAAGTTTGGATTTGAATATCGAGCAAGTTCAGTTTCAAGTGGATAAGGAAGGTTTTCTTTTTCAAAAGGAAAATGAAACACTCAAGAGATTAATGAGCGATTTGATTGCAGCAATTAAGGGGATGAGTTTTACACTGACCACTCCTGATACTATTAACGGTGCGACGACATTATTAAATAACACGGCACAATTTGAAGCCGTTGAAAATAGATTTAATCAGTTTTTAAAAGGGAATTAAGTATGAATGATTTATTAGTTGCCTTTATAGGTATTGTTTCAACTGGAGCCACAAGTTACTTGACTTTTTTGTTTGCTAGGAGTAAATACAAGCAAGAAGTAGAAAAAATAAAAGTCGAAGTTTTACAGGCTAGGGAATCAGCCGACACTATCGCCATTGATAATGACATTAAATTGTCTGGACATTATAAAGAGATTCTGGATGATTTAAAAAACCGCTATGAAGATCGCTATAAGGAATTTGAGGCGATGATGAATAGAAAATTCAGTCTACTGGAAGAGGAAATAAAATTGAAAGATAGAAAAATAAAGCTTCAGCAGGTAGAGATTATCGAACTAAAGCGAGAAAACCGAACACTTAAAGCTCATGCAAAAGCAAATATTACATAATCAAAGCTTACTTGATATTGCAGTTCAAAGCAATGGTACGGCTTTAAGTGTTTTTGAAATTGCTATTAAAAATGGATTTTCGATAACAACTGAAATGGTGCCAGGACAAAACATTGAACTTTTTGAAAGTCCAATCATTGATAGAGAAATTGTTGACTATTTCGCCGCCAAGGAAATGATAGTAGCTACTGGCTTTAATGGCTTACAAGAAGAAAACATTATACCACAGCTTGGCATAGGCTCAATGGCGATAGGCTCAACATTTAGAGTAGGGTAAAAAAGATTCCAGATTTTTGATTAACGATTTTTGATTTCAGATTTAACAACATGGCTAGAACGATACAGGTAATACAACAAGAAATGTTTGACGCTATTGCGGCAGACGAAAACTTAACAGAATTAAATTCTTCCAGCAAAACGGCTATTTATAGACTCTTTGTGTTTGTGGTTGCATTTTCAATTTGGATTTTAGAAACTTTATTTGACACCCACAAAAAAGAAGTCGACGACATCATTGAGCAAAAGATGGCGCACCGCCCGAGTTGGTACAGGACCAAGGCGAAAGCATTTCAGTACGGCTTTGATTTAATAGCCGACACAGACAAATACAATAACAATGGCTTTACGGTTGAACAAATCGAAAACTCAAAAATTATAAAGTACAGTGCCATAACTCAAAACGCTGGACAACTATTGATAAAAATAGCCTCGGAGAGCGCAGGAGTTTTAGCGCCATTAACTATTCCTCAAAAGGCAGCGTTTGATGCCTACATTCAAGAAATAGCAGACTGCGGTGTCAAGTATATTGTGGTGAATCATTTGCCAGATATTCTGCTTTTAGACTTGCAAATATTTCGTGATCCTTTAGTGTTGAATGATGAAGGTATGAGTATCGTTTTGGGAACTTATCCGGTGCAAGATGCGATACTCGAGTACATGAAAGAACTACCCTTTAACGGTGAGTTGGTTCTGGCACACTTGGTTGACAAATTGCAACTCGTTGATGGTGTTCGAATTCCCAATATCATTAATGCTCAATCGCAGATCATAGACATTAATACCAACGCTTATTTGCCTTCTCAGCCAATAACGGTTAAAACGGTACCAGAGAGCGGGTATTTTGTAGTTCCTAATTTTGATAACGTGACTTATGTGGTATAAAATAGATTGGGATAGACTGGTTTTGCTATTGCTGCCGACGTTCTTGCGAAAACCCGCATTGTTTGGCTTTATTAAAGCGCTCGTCTCTCCCATTGCAAGCTTGCACTACAACTGGGAACAAATGCGAACGGCTAATTTACTGAAGCTATCCTACAACGGCCAACGCTGTTATTTGAGAGGCGTTTTAAACGATAGACATGATCCTGAATTAAGACGAATTGTAATTAACGGCACGCTCGGTATAGAGCAAAATTACATTTTTACTCCTGCCGAAAATCTCGAAGTGTTTTTAGGAACGATGTATCTCGAGCCCGATTTTAATTACAGCACTACAACAGTCGATTTTTTGGTAAGTGTACCAGGACAATTATTGATTGACAAAATAAACGAGATCACCGCAACAATTGAATTTTACAAACTAGCAGGCAAAAGCTACAAACTATTAGCAATATGAATACAATAGATTTTAATCAGGTCGGAGGTTTCCCTATGACTACCAATATTTTGGCAAAATTGCAAACAGCGTTTTCTGTTTTTAATGCGCTGGGCAATATTGTTGGAGACTTAACAATTATCTCAGGGTGTACGGTAACAGGTTCAACTGTTAGTGACGGTGTTGTTTATGTAAATGGTGAAGTGTTGGAATTTCGTGGCGGAGTGTTACAGCCAAAAGTAATTGTAAAACAAGATACGGAATCGCTCGTTTTCTTAAACGACAATTCTTACCCATCTATCAAAACGCGCTATGTGCAGTTTGGTTCTGGCGTTGGTGCGATTGATTGGGCTGACTTTAAAAGAGGTTTTGCGACCAAAGATATTGTTGCAGGACTTTTGGGTAAAGCAGATCAAAGTTCGTTTGATGCGCTTTCTGCAGCCTTTGTACTGGTTTATGAAAAGATGTTGACAATTGATGTTGGAGCAGAAAAAAACGTGCAGCCAAATTGGACGCAAGCAGACGACACCAAAGATGACTTTATTAAAAATAAACCATCAACAATTAGTGTTTTGAAGAAAGGCGTTTTTGCTGTGGCAGATTTTGCCGCTGATAGTTTGCAAACAGTAACTTTTCCGACCGTAGGAACGAACAATTATATGGTTGTTGGCTCTATGGTTTCAATTGGCACCAACTACGATAATGACAATGATGTTATATGGATGGTCAGAGAAAAAACCAACAGTTCGTTTAAGCTAACACTTAGAGAACTTGGCGGTGCGATCCAAAATTTAAGTTTCGAATACATGCTAATACCACTAACATAATGGCAACTAAAAATACAGTTAAAAATTGGTTTCTTACAGGATTGAAACCGACACAAACGCAATTTCATGCGTTCTTTGATTCCATTTTTTGGAAAGGCGAAAAAATACCCGTTGCAGACATTGAAGGAATTTCCGAAATTCTGGACGCTAAAGCGGAAGCTGCGGTGTTGGATGCGCACTTGATTGATACTGGGGCGCATGCGGAATTGTTTTTGGGTAAAGAAGACAAAAGAAATAAGGGCATTGCAGGAGGTTATGCGCCATTGGATGAATTTGGGCGACTTTCACTTGCTTATTTAAAGTATGTAAATGATCTCGTTACAGGCGGCTATGATGCGGTACTAACGGCAGAACAGGGAAAGTTATTACAAGAACAAATAAACGGGATTAACACGCTATTGAGTTCTGACGATATTAACCTTGATACGGTTCAAGAGATTGTTGACGCTATTAAAACGGTGGAAACTTCTTTGGAAACTATCTTGGTAAATGATCTTACGACAGGCGGTGTTACGAAAGCTTTGACGGCTGAGATGGGGAAATTATTAGGAGATTTCATTAGCGACTTATCGATTGTTGTTAGCGACAAACAGGATGTCCTTGTTCCAGGTGTGAACCTCAAAACTATTAACGGACAATCACTTCTAGGAGCTGGTGATGTTATTATAGTTAACAAGGTTGATGATGGGATAAAAAATAAACTATTAAAATATAACAATATTGACGGAACACGGGCAGGTAACAGTAGAATTACTGATGATGGGGAAAATTTAGGTATTGATGTAGAAAAACCTACGGGCGACCTATCCTTTGGTAATTCAAAAGATAGGACTTTTAAAGTAGAGGATACAGATGCTAACACGAACGGTAGAAGTTTGACTATACAGGCTGGAGGTAGCGCTGAAGGGGTGATATCATGGGATAAAAAACTACTTCTTACAGATTTATCGGTGTCTGGAATAAACAGAAATACTGGCGATGTTTATATGTGCACAAAAACAGCAGTATATAAACAAACTAATGGAGAAGGAGAGTTTATCTTACAGTTTTCTGCTCCTTTTATCACTATTACTAGCATAGCTATAAATAAAAATACAAATGATGTATATATTGCTGGATCAAATACAAATAACGGTGTATATAAACAAACAGGGGGTTTAGGAGATTTTGTAAACATAGCTCCTATGAGTATAGCATGGTTTGGTGTGGCAGTAAATGAAACAACAGGAGATGTGTATGCTACGATTGCAAACGCAGGGGGTAAACTTTATAAACAGGCTGGGGGTATCGGAGCTCTGCAATCAGTAGGAATTTCCATAAACGCTAAAACTATAGTCGTAGATAATACAACTAACAATGTTTATATAATGAGTTATGGTAACATACTGTATAAGCAAACTGGAGGAACAGGAGCTTTAGAATCATTGGGTACTGTATTTTCAACACCTGTCGCCGATGGTACAGACTCTTATTTATTAATAAACCAATTTACCCATGATGTCTTTTTAACATCTTATGGTAAGCCTATACATAAACAGGTTGGAGGAGTAGGCTCTTTTATAGAGATTCCTAACAGTGTAAAATATTGGTCTAGTATAGCTGTAAATGAATTAACAGGTGACTTATATGCTACCGAGTATTATGGATTATATAAACAGGCTGGTGGTAATGGGGATTTTATAAGCCAGAACGCGCCTTCTGTCGGATTTTGGAAGTGTATTGCCGTTAATAGTGCCTCAAACTCAGTTTATGCTGCAATTGGAAGTGCTTCAGGGGTTTCAAGAGGGATATATAAAAGAATCACTACAGGGGTTTCGAATTTAAATGGAGGAGCCTTAGAATTGAAAGCTGGAATTGCTAAAGGGACAGGAGAGTCACGAATCCACTTCATAACTAGTCAAAAGACAACTCCAGGTAGTGCTAATCAAGTAGAAGTCATTAGAGGAGAGATTGACGAATTAGGTAACTTTAAATTTATCCTTCCGACTTATAACGATAATTCGGAGGCACTAGCTGGTGGCTTGGGACTAGACTGTATTTATAAAGATTCTACAGGTAATTTAAAAACTGTCTATTAGTTTATAGTTCTTAGGGAGGTGGGAAATTAAAAAAAGTCCTCCAACAAATTTTTACTTTCTGACGGTAATTAAAATTTAGCACAAAGCCAGCGTTGGAGGACAAAAAAGTCTTCTTATGCTGGCTTTGCTATGTTTAATAATTAACGTCAGAGCTGCAAATATAACGTAAATCAATCATCAATCAAAAAACGAATGAACAAGTATCACAAAATTTTAAAAAAGATTCTCGACGATGGCAAACGCCAGGAGAATAAAAAAGGAGCAATTACCTACTTGCTTAATCAATCGCTAGAATTAAAACCAATTGACCTGCTTGAGCTCTTTGAGAGTCACGGCTTGGCTAAAAAGAAATTAAAGGACGAATTGGGTTTGTTCATGTCGGGCGAACGAAGTACAGAAGCATATAGAGGCATTGGCGTGTCGTGGTGGGATTATTGCGGTCCTATCTTGGTAAATAGCTATCCAACATACTTTGAGCAGTTACCGAGGCTTATTGAACGTATTAATAAAGAGAAACGAACGTCAAAGAATTATGTCTTATTTCTAGGTTCTAATAACACCGAGAGTAACCAACAGCCATGTCTTAGTTTGATTCAGTTTCAAATTGATAACGGTAAGTTGGTTGTAAGCGCGTACCAACGTAGTTCTGACGCTTCGTTAGGATTGCCTAGCGATATTTATCACTTGTATTTGATTAGTAAGCAAATCAACGTTCCGTTGAAGTCTATCAGTTTGTTTTTGGGTAACGTTCACATCTATGCTAACAACATAGATAGTACGAATGCGTTGCTTAGCGGTGATGTGGCGAAGTTTAATTTAAACGTTGGTTAAATAGTGTTTAAAGTGCATTTAAAAGCCTGTACGGAGATGTACAGGCTTTTGTTTTTAAATGATACTTTTCGCTGTGTTTTTTAGTACTTTTGGTTTTGCCGATTATAGAAAATAACTAAAAAATTAGTTTATTTCTATTTTCGTGGAAAGAAAAAAATGTACGGAAGCAATGAATAAATGAAAAAGTTGCTTTATGAATTGGAAAATTAAGGTAAAATTTTACAGTAAAAAATTGCGCTAGAAACTTGAATCCGCCTACAGCGAAACACCAAAAATACTAGGAAAATGATTCAGAAATTAATTAACATAACTAACACAACAGAATTCTATCAGGATTCTGACTTAAAACTTGAATCGTACAATTATAATCCTTCTAATAATACTTTAGAAATGTTTTTGTCAATTAATCAAAATAGTTACGACATTCCAATAGCATACGAACAATGGAAATTAACTTGCCTAAATACCGAAAATTTTAATGGCTTTTTTTACGAACTTATGTTGCCATACGTAAAGCTGAAAATTCTTGAAAAACATCCTTTGTTATTAAAATATCACGAAAATGAACTTCAGTGCGAAATAAAAGGAAAACCAGAAAATATTAATGAATTTATTGGAGATATTAGCAATTTTTTAGAGAAAGAAACAGGAAATTGGATTACAGTAAATGAATATTTTTGGAATAGTGAAGAACAATTCATAATGTATTCACATAGAATAATTAGAATTCCAAAATCTTTAGAAAAGTCAATAAAGCAAGTTTGCGAAAAACATAAATTAAGTTTTATTGCAAATAATGAAATTATTGGAAATGATAAAGGTTACGCAGATAAACCAAAAGCAAAAGTTTTAATATTTGGTAATGAAGATGTAAGTCCAAATGACTTTTTCTTAAACCAAAGCTACATAATTGCAGAAGAGTTTATAGCCGAAAGAATTAAATAATACTAACTTCATACAACAGCCGTTACAAAATATTTGGATTTTAGGCTGAATTTACAGATAATTTTATACCTAGATAATTAGTGTCTAATGGAAAAATCTCGGATCTTTAATCCCAACGACGGCAATCGACAAGACGTTAGCTAGAATAATAAAGCAGAGTCACGAATCCAACGCAATTTTATAACCAAAAAATGTATAAAATTGTAGTATAAAAACAGCTTGCAAAAGACTCAATTAAGATCATAGAATGGATATTTAAATACTAAAATCAACTCTAAACCAAAATAAATCGTAGCTTTATTTTTTAAATGTAGAAAGCCTAAAGTTAAGCAAATTGCTTTCTTATTTGGAAACATAAGGATAACTTTAATCGAAAAGAAATTACGTTAGAAACTTATTCCGTTAAAAATATGATAATAACAAATAGTACTTTAAATGATATCCCAGAAATCTTTAGGTTATACAAATTAGCAACTGAATTTCAGAAAATAAAATTTCCGGAAAATCAATGGCCTGAATTTAGTGAAAAATTAATTACGTCCGAAATTCGTGAGAAAAGACAATTTAAAATAATAATCGAAAACAAAATAGCTTGTGTTTGGGCTATAACATTTAACGATGCGCAAATATGGGAAGATAAAGA
Organism: Flavobacterium sp. TMP13; assembly: GCF_050847115.1. Lineage (NCBI taxonomy): Bacteria > Pseudomonadati > Bacteroidota > Flavobacteriia > Flavobacteriales > Flavobacteriaceae > Flavobacterium > Flavobacterium sp. TMP13. Next base: position 2,527,914 of record NZ_CP193656.1, on the reverse strand, counting down.
AAATAATTCTTCTATCTATATTCATAGAATAGCCACAAATCCAGAGTTCAGAGGACAAAACTTCGTGCAAAAAATTGTTGAATGGGCTAAAGATCTTGCAGTAGAACAAAAAAAGGAATGTATTAGATTGGATACCTGCGGAAAAAATAATGCGCTAATCAATCATTATAAAAAATGTGGTTTTAATTTTATCGGTATGAATAAATTAGAAAATACATCTGATTTGCCAGTACATTACCATAATGCGGACGTATGTTTATTTGAAATAAAATTAAACTAATTGCGTAAAAGAGTAATATGGAGATAGAAAAATGATTTAGTGCTACGGACAAAAATCATTTTATGATTGGACATAAGAAGATACGGAAACACTTGAACAAATTTAATTAAAAAAAGAATGAAAAGACAAGTTTTATTGATCTGCATATTTATAAGTTCATTTGGATATGGTCAAAATAAAAAAGTAACAAAATGGTATTCTAACGCTGAGATTGATGTCATTATTCATAATAAAACAAAATACAGTTACAGCTATTTCGGTACTGATAATACAAAACATATAATTTGGGATGAAGATTTAAACGTTAAAAAACCAGCAATAGGATTAACATATTCCTATAATTATATGCTATTTAAAAAACTAAGTATAGGGCTAATTAGCGGTTATAAAAAGTATAACCAACCTGATTTTTCGATGGCAGAAATAGGAGGAGTAGTAAAATTCTTTTTTGTAGACACAGACAATGTGTTTGCATATTGTTCCTTAACAAATGAGATTAGCTTAAATAAAGAACAATTTAAAAGTGGTACAAATGCAAGACTTGGGATTGGAGTTCCAGTTATTAAACGGAATAAGTTTAATGTAGCAATTAATTTATTTACAGAGCAGCAATTTTTGAGACTCGAAGGAGCTGATCCTATACTTAATTATCAACAAGAAAAATCTGGAGATTTAATTTTTAAGTCCTATGGTATCAGTACAGGTATTAAATTTTAATTACAGCACTTCCAGTTTTTTTTAGCAGTACTTTCTCTTTCAAATGCACGAGCACGAGTACTTAATCAAGAGAATACAAACAAATAATCGCTTTAAGCAATTAGTATTAAATAGCTGTATGTTTTGATTAGTACCTTTCTTGCAAAAGTTAGTTATTTGGAAAGTGACATATCAGACAAGATATAAAACTTTATAGATAAGCTGAATTCAATAAAAAAATTGATTGTCAGTCAAGTATTGATAGTTTCAAAATAGAAGCTATATATTTTTTTTAAAATGACAATACTTCTTGTTTGGAAGTTTATAGGAAGAGAACTATCAAAAATAAAATCATAAAAAAGTCCTTTTCAAAAAATAAAATAATAGTGAAATAGATTAATTACTTTGCTGTGATTACTACGAAGTTGTCTGCTATATTTTTAATCGGTTTAAAACAAATTATATTGTCGATGTAGAGCAAAAAAAGTGTAGTAATATTAAGGTATATCTAGTTTAATTTCTGTGAATTTGTGTGATCGGGTTAGTAGTACACAGCTCTAGAATTTAGATCTAAAAAAAATGGGAACACTGTACAAACTTTGAATGATTGAAATTTATTTAGCTCATTGCAGAAGTAAACAAACCATCTGTGACTATTCCATTTAGGTAGAAAATTTAAATAAATTGCGTCCTACTGGTAATGCTGCATATTATTAAATATTCTTCAAGATGAGATGTAAACACAAAATTAAGTTGAAAAAATTATAGATTCGGTTACGATCAAATTCATTAAGAATTAGACCATTTTTAAAAATTTTATAACTAAACTTTTTATAGACCACAAGGTTAAAAAGATAATCCACAAATTTTAGAATTTACCGAACTTATCTGTGACATAAAACATTAAATGATAAATTCTTTCCTAAAAGAAATTTATTCGCTCTTGTTACAACTTCTGTTTTATTTTTTATGGCTAGAACGCTGCTGCTTTGGTTTACATATATAGAAGAAAGAGCGACCTATAGCAACGAACAGGTTTATAATGCTACTGAAAGATATGATTATCAACAAGGAATTTCTACTTCGGTAGGCTATCCAATCAAACTACTTTCAAAGCTCAACTTTGATGTTGCTGTAAAAGGACATCACAATCCTTCAATTCATTTACAAACTAATAAAGTGTTTTCAATTGTTTGGGGTTTTGGCGATACGACTTTCAAATCTTCGCTCGCTGGCAGAATTGCAGTACCAGATAACGTACTGCTATATTGGTCTTCATATGTAGAAAATAAATAGTACGAGTTAAATACAAAATTAGATAAAAGGAAGATGTCTGGTTTTTTTTAAAAATGGCTTTAGAAGAGATGTAAAAGAAAAATTGACTGATGCCGAATTGATCCAAGGGAATTATAATGAATTGATTGCTGGTATTGCGCCAAGTGGTGCTGTTGTCTTATGGATTTCGGGCGTTAATGACACCAAGGAAATAGAAATTTATAAAGCTGATGAAATTAGTCCTGACCTAATTAAAGAGTACGATATTGTAGAAAAAGATCAAAGAACAAAAGTTTTAAATGATACTTGCATTTGCGAAGACAGACCTCAATTTAGGAAAACAGTAAACAACTGTAAAGCTATTCTATTCGGCATTTGGACAAACAAATACTATCAAAAATTCAACTAAAAAATGACTATTACTAATTTAGGACAAACAAAAAGCAACGCTAAATTATTGTTTTTTTAATGAAAAAAGTCAAGTCTTACACAATGAAGATGTTGTCAACTTAAAGTATGGGAAGCAGGAATTGCCAAATCTTATAAAATTTACCTTTGTAAAAGATCAAAAGAACTATAACTTTTTTATAGAATTTGGTGAAGATGAAATATACGTCTATTTCGAAAAATTGATACAAAATAATCGTGATGAAGCAATTTCTATCGTGGTGAATAATAGTACGGATTTGAAACAAATGAAGGTCTAATTACCAACAAAAGATAAAAAAATCAATTTTGAAAAATTAAAAAAAATAACTATTAGAAGATTTTTTAAAAATTAACTTAAAGGTCAATTCAGTTTTGATCAAACAGGTACCACAAAAATCTGAATTACCATTAAAAAACAGATTTGCTTAAAAAATTCTTTATTCTAAAGTCTTTTTAATTCGTACATTAGTGTTGAAGGTGGTTATAATCCATCTCTAAATGAATTTAAATTGAATACGTATTTTAAAAAATATACTGTGGAACGACGAACTTTTATAAAAATAACATCAGCTTCAAGCGCTGGTATGGTTGCAGCTAGTGCTTTCGGAATTAATTTAGAACTAAATCATAGCGAAGAAACCATTGAGAATTTAGTGATTGGTTCTGGCTATGGAGGAGCCGTTGCAGCTTTGCGACTTACCCAAGCTGGTAAAAAGGTTGTGATGCTAGAAATGGGTTTAGACTGGGAAAAAGAAAACGGAAAATATAAACCGTTCTCGGACCTAATAACTCCAAAAAATAATTCTACTTGGTTGAAGAAATCTTCTCAAGCGCCAATGATGAATATTGCAATGTTCAATAAAAAATTTACTGGCGTTCTCGACCGCATGGATTTTGAGAATATAAAGGTATATGCTGGTCGAGGGGTTGGCGGTGGATCTTTGGTGAATGGAGGAATGGCAGTGCAACCAAAGAAGGAATACTTTCAGGAAATGTTTCCAGAATTGAATGTCGATGAATTTTGGAATACTTATTTTCCTTTAGCTCAAAAAGAGCTTGAAGTCAATGAAATATCAAACGATTATTATAATGAATCTCCCTACTACAAGTTCGCCAGAGTAGGAGAAAGTGAAGCGCATCATGCAGGATTCAAAACCATCAGAGTACCAAATGTCTACTCTTTTGATTACATGAAAAAAGAGGAAGCGGGAGAAGTTCCTAAATCAGCTTTAGCAAAAGAAGTAATTTATGGTAATAATCATGGCAAGCAAAGCCTTGAAAAAACATATCTAAAAAAAGCGCTCAAAACGGGGCTGTTAAGGATTCAAGACCTGCATCGAGTAGATTATTTTAAACAAACAGAAAAAGGATATACTGTTTTTGTAGATATTATTGATACAGAAGGCTTAGTAGTTGCAAAGAAAACGATAAACTGTAAAAAGCTATTTTTAAATGCAGGAAGTTTAGGTACAACTAAGCTCTTGTTAACAGCTATGCATAAAGGAAAAATGACCAATTTTGACAAAACAGTGGGAGGCAATTGGGGAAATAATGGTAATGTGATGACGGGTCGAAATATGGTAAACACGCTTTTTAATCGTGTAGAGGATGAAGCGACGGAGGAAAATCACAGTACCGGTACAGGCTCGAAACAGTCGACTATTCCCGTTTCCGGAATTGACAATTGGAATGATGAGAAGCATTCTTTCTTTGCCGAAATATCACCCTTACCAATGGGTATGGAAGTGTACACTGCGTTATATTTGGTCATCAATAAAGTTCCTGTTCCCGGAAGTATCTCGTACGACCCCGCTATTGGAGATATTAAAATTAACTGGGAAAAGAAAAACTTTAAACATACTGTTGATAACGCCAAGTATTTTATAAAAAAAATGAATAAGGCCAACGGCGGAACTCCTGCAGGATTATTATGGGGAAAAGGGTATGGACCCGACATTTGTTATCATCCGTTGGGTGGTGCAGTAATAGGCAAGACAACTGACCTTTTCGGAAGGGTTAAAGGATACGAAAATCTATACATAACCGATGGTGCACTCGTTCCTGCAAGTATTGGAGTTAATCCGTTTTTAACGATAACGGCCATCGCAGAATATTGTATGGAAGAAATTCTTAAAAAAGATTTTTAATCATGAAAATACTCATCAAAAATGGTCTGCTTTTTTCTGGAGATAACGATCAAAAAGCTATCGTACAAGATATACTAATTGACGCCAATGGTCTTATACAAGAAATAGGTACAAACATTTTATATGAGGATGAAAATGTAGAAATAATTGATGCCAAAGGAAAATGGATTGTTCCCGGGTTTGTAGATTCGCACACGCATTACGACGCCGAAATTCTTGCCTCTCCTGGACTCAAAGAATCGGCACGACATGGAGTTACCACAATAATTTTAGGCAGTTGCTCTGTTTCTGCTGTATTTAATAGCCCCGAAGATACCGCCGATTCATTTACAAGAGTCGAAGCAATTCCAAGAGAAGTCATGTTGCCTTTGTTAGAAAAAGAAAAAACATGGAATACGCCAAAACAATGGAAAGCATATATTAATACCCTACCATTAGGAATCAATGTCGCTTCATTCATCGGTCATTCTGATATTCGGATGAAAGCAATGGGAATCAAACGCTCTTTGCTTGACAACGTATCGGCTACAAAAAAAGAAGAGCAGGAAATGCTTCAGCTGTTAACAGCTGCTTTGGACGAAGGGTTTATCGGATTATCGACTATGGATAATCCTTGGGATAAAATGGATGGTGATCGGTACTGGTCGCATAAAACGCCTTCCTTCTACTCGTCTTGGAAAGAACGTAAAAGTTTAGTCGAACTACTTCGAGAGAGAGATGCTATTCTTCAAGGTGCGCCCAATTTGGTTACTCGAGTAAACGCTTTTAATTACATGTTAGCAAGTACTGGTATTTTTAGAAAACCACTAAAAACGACCATGATTGCAATGATGGATTTAATTGGTGATCGTTATATTTATCCTTTAATTGCATTCGCTTCAAGAAGTATAAATCTTTTAGGAAATGCCAATTTCAGGATGCAGTCTCCTCCTTGTCCGTTTACGGTTTATTATGATGGAGTCGATTCTGTTATGTTTGAAGAATTTCCAAGTGGAGAAGCACTTCGTCATCTTGCAAAAGAACTAGATAAAAGAAATCTTCTGATTACAGATCCTAAATTTAGAGATAATTTTAAAAAAGAAATAAAGAAAAAATTTGCGCCAAAAGTATGGCACAAAGATTTAAGTAAAGCAGTTATTATCGATTGTCCAGATAAAAGTTTAATTGGTAAAAACTTTTACGAAATGGCAAAAGAGAGAAACAGTCATCCTGTCGATGTATTTTTAGACACTATTATTACCTATGATAAAAAAATAAGATGGACAACAACCATTGCAAATGACCGAAAAGAAAAGTACAAGGACCTTTATAATTTTCCGTACAATTTAATCAGTTTTTCAGATGCTGGTGCACATCTTAATAACATGGCTTTTTACAATTTTCCTTTAAAAATGATACAAACAGTTCAGGATTCCATCGATAATGGAAGTCCTATTATGACTATGGAAAAATGCATTTGGAGACTTACCAAAGAGCAAGGAGATTGGTTTAATTTAGATTGTGGTCATATAGCTATAGGCAAAATCGCTGATTTAGTACTTTTAAATCCTGAAAATTTGAACAACGTAACCGAAAACGTTGAACTTGAACCTATAATAGAATTCGGAAACTATGCCCGATTAGTCAATAGAAATGAAGGAGTAATTGCACGAGTTTTGGTTGGAGGAAAGACAATCTATAAAAATGAAAATTTTGTATCAGGTTACGGAAAATCCGTCAAGTATGGAAGGTTTATGGAAAAAACAAACGTGTAATAGTACAATATTTTCAGAATAAGATAAAATTATTTCAGCTTCCTTAAATGAAAAAGATACTATAATGGAAGAGCCTACGCCTGAAAAAATAAAAAAAATATTTGATCAATATTATATTGCTGATATGAATTTGTGGAATGAATTTGCTAAATCTGTGACCACTCGCCTATTTGCCAAAAATGAAATTATTAAAGAATATAATAAAACAGAAAACTACATCAATATAGTAGTTAGTGGTTCTGCAGCACATTTTGTTTTGGCAGACGATAAAGACATTTGTATTAATTTATATTATGAAAATCAGATTTTTAGCGATTATTTATCCTTCTTGACACAATCTCCAACAGTTATAAAAACGGAGAGTTTAGAGGAGACGATCATTTGGTCTGTCAATTATAAAGATTTAAACGCTTTGTATGTAAGATCTGCGAAAGGACTTTTGATTGGTAAAGCAATATCAGATGCTATGTTCATTCGCAAACAATCAGTGCAAATTAATCTATTAGCTCTTTCTCCTACAGAAAGATATCTCAAACTCATTAAAGAACGCCCCGAAATTTTTCAACGAACTTCCCTAAAAATAATTGCTTCATATCTTGGTGTCACTGCCGAAAGTTTAAGCAGAATTAGAAAAAAAATAGTTTAAATTTTCATTTCTTACCCAAAGTCAATTTTTTAAACAAATTAGATCTTTAATTTTGAATCATAATTAAAACCAATCCTTTATGAAAACCAAGATTAATTATTTAGCAATTGTAGTTTTTTATAGCATCGCAATCGCACTTCGTTATGTAACTAACAAAACGACAGTATTAGATAATCTAAGCTCCGAATTTTTAAAAGTAATTTTACAAGGAATTGGTCCTGCGATTGGTGCAGTAATTTCATTTTTAATCTTTAAAATAAAACCAACACCTTCTCTTAAAGGAAATTATAAAAATCTTTTAATTCCACTTCTTTTGTATTGGATCTTTCCGATTGTTTTGATCTTGGGAACCGAGTACTACAGCAGCGGAACATTCTCATTTGTTGCCGTTACAGCAATACTAGTTTATGGATTATTAGAAGAGATGGGCTGGCGTGGTTTTTTACAGCAAGAACTAAAGTCACTACCAGCAATTGCAAACGTTTTGATTGTTGCAACACTGTGGTTTATTTGGCATCTAAACTTTAACCTAACGACTTCTAATATATTGTTTTTCGGAATTTTGATCCTCGCAAGTTGGGGAATAGGAGCGGTAGCCGATCGCACGCACTCTCTGCTTGCGGTCTCAGCGTTTCATTCTTTAAATAACTTTTTTCCAGAAATGAGCCAAATAAAAATGATCATTTTAATACTTTTAGTATCAGTTTGGATACTTTCTCTTATAATTAAAAAACGAAAACAAAACAGCCTCTAAAATTACTTTAGCACCACTACAGTCGGAGCGCTTCATTTAGACCTTTATATATATTTAATCATTAGTTTTTTGATCTACAGTTATTCCTATACAATTGTAAAGTTATACATATAAAATACGTAAAATTCATATCTTTAAAATTCAAAACACAAACCATTGAAACCACAAGCATTACAGATAGATCAACTGCTAACCGAGAGATTAATTCTTATTCCGTTTACAACCAAAATATGTGAGAATCTAATGCGTGAAGACTATAGTGATTTAGAAAAACGAAACTTAAAAAAAGGGAAAAGTTGGCCAGATGCAGACGTATTAGAAACTTTACCTAAAATAATCGCTAATCTAGCTCAAGTAGCATCACCTACAGGATTTGAATCTTGGATAATTATAAAAAAAGACAACTTAGAAATAATTGGCGATGCAGGATTTAAAGGATTTAATACTCTATTAAAAAGTGCCGACATTGGTTATGGAATAATAGCGGAAGAGCGAAAAAAAGGGTTTGCGAGAGAGGCAGCCGAAGCACTTATAAAATGGGCGTTTGCGACAGGAATTGTGAAGGAAATAACCGCCAGTTGTTTAATGGAGAATCAATTCTCTATTAATTTGCTCCACAAATTAAATTTCTTTACCACAAAAACAGACGATACAATGCTATATTGGTTTTTGCAAAACAAAGAATATCAAATTAATAGAACGTAATTTTTGTCGTAAAAAAAAGTAGTATCTTACACATCTCTTCTAAAAAAACAGTTATGCAACTTAAATTCACTACCATTTTATTCTTTTTATCTTTTATAACAGTGTCACAAATCGGAATCGCACAAAGTGCAAAAGAGGAACTTAAATTTGTAAACCTGTTTAGTTCTGATATGAAAGAAGGTGTTTCATGTTATAGAATACCCTCGATCATCACCGCTTTAAATGGCGATGTAATTGCTGCAATTGATGAAAGAGTTCCGTCCTGCGGTGATCTTAGGTCAAATAATGATATCAATATAGTGATGAGGCGAAGTGCAGACAGCGGCAAATCTTGGTCAAAAATTCAAACTATTGTTGACTATCCTTTAGGAGAATCTGCCTCAGATCCTTCAATGATTGTAGATGAATCGTCAGGCGAGATCTTTATGTTTTTTAACTACATGAATTTAGAAACAGAAAAAGATGTCTATTATTTAAAAATGGTTTCAAGTAAAGATAACGGTTTAACATGGTCTACTCCTACCGATATTACTGCTCAAATTACAAAACCAGAATGGAAAAAAGATTTCAAATTCATTACATCTGGTAGAGGACTTCAAACAAAATCGGGCGAACTACTACATACTATCGTCAATTTAGAAAAAGGATTATTTGTCTTTAAAAGTGACGATCACGGAAAAAATTGGAGTTTAATTGATACTCCCATTTTACCTGCTGATGAGTCAAAAATTATGGAATTAGAAGATGGTTCTTGGATGATCAATAGTAGAGTAAGTAAAGTTGGTGTCAGATACATACATACGTCAACAGATCACGGAAAAACGTGGACATCAAATCCAGATTCCCAATTAATTGATCCGGCTTGCAATGCAAGTTTCATTCGATACAGTTTAAAAGACAAAAAATATAGTAAAAACCGACTGCTTTTTTCAAATGTAAATTCGCCCAACAAACGCGAAAATCTGACCGTAAAAATTAGTTATGACGAAGGGAAGACGTGGAGTAAAGGAAAGACAATTTACGTCGGAGAATCTGCATATTCATCGATGACTGTCTTAAAAAACGGCGATATTGGACTCTTTTTTGAAAAAGACGGTTATAAAAAAAATGCATTTGTAAGTTTTTCTTTAGATTGGCTAACTGATGGGACTGATGCAGTTAAATCGAGTAAGAAAAAACAAGGCAAATAGTATCCAAAACGAATCTATTTTAGTCTTTTTACAACAAATATTTTTCTATTATTTAGGGCTCTAAAACTGGATTTGATGTTTCTTTTTATCTACTTTTAAATTCTATTTGCTAACTTTACTATAAGCCTTTTTTGCTAAAAGAAATTATTCAATCTTTAATTTTCCTTACGATTTGCAAGAAACGGCTTTAAATAAAAAAAGCAGAATTTTTATGTCAAAAAGCATTGCAAATAAAGTAATTGAATTCAATACGCAACTGCACTACTCAGATCAACTTCCAGATGGTTTTCAAGTACTTAATCCTTATATGGATAATCCAGAAACGATGGATGTGATGCGGCAATTTTATTATAAATTTTACAATGATTCGAACAGCAGGAAATTTATTGTGGGAATTAATCCGAGCCGACATGGTGCTGGAGTGACTGGAGTTCCTTTTACCGATACTAAACGATTAGAAAGTGAATGTGGCATTAAAATGGACTCTGCCCACACGCATGAGATCTCGTCTGTTTACATGTATGATATGATTGCCGAGTATGGCGGAACAGCTACTTTTTATAAACAATTCTACATCAACTCTCCTTTTCCTTTAGCTATTGTGCGTAAAACGAAAGAAGGAAAATGGTTAAATGCGAACTACTACGATGATTCTAAGTTATTTGAGTTGGTTAAAGATTTCATGATTGATTCGTTAAAAAAGCACATTAGTCTGGGTTTAGAAACAGAAGAGGTTTTTATTCTAGGGAAGAAAAATGCACAATTTATCCACAAATTAAATCAAGAGGCTAAATTATTCGGAAATTTAAAGGTTCTCGAACATCCGAGATACATTCAACAATATAAATCAAAAGAAAAGCAACTTTATATCGACAAGTATATATTAACCTTAAATCATTTATTATGAGTGCGCTAAAAAATCCGACTATATATACCGTCGGTCACTCTACGCATACTTTAGTGGAGTTTTTGGAAATGCTCGCTTCTTTTGAAATAAAAGTTATTGCCGATGTTCGAAGATTGCCTGGTTCCCGAAAGTATCCTCAATTTGATCAAGAAAGTTTAAAAAAATCCTTGGCTGAAGTAGGAATACAATACCTTTATTTTGCAGATCTTGGTGGTAGAAGAATTGCAAGAAAAGACACAAAAAATACCCGTTGGAACAATGCTTCTTTTCGTGGTTATGCCGATTATATGGAAAGTGACGCCTTTAAAAATGCAGTTGTAGCATTGGAAGCTGTTGCTTTAGAAAAGAATACTGCCTACATGTGCTCTGAGGCAGTTTGGTGGCGCTGCCATCGTTCTATGATTTCTGATTATTTAAAAGCAGCCGACTGGACTGTTTTACACATTATGGCAAAAGCAAAAATTCAAGAGCATCCATACACTCAACCCGCCCGAATTGTCAATGGTTGCGTTTTATATTCGGATGCAGCCGCAGATGAAACATAATACTTAAAAACTAATAGCATGAAAATATATTTTAAAATTGGAGATGCGGTGAGCTGGAACTCCGAAGCAGGGAAAGTATCAGGGACAATTATTAAAAAGCATATAAAAAATTTTAAATACAAAGGATATACGCATCATGCGACTGAAGATGATCCTCAATACGAAATAAAAAGTGACAAAACAGATCATATTGCTGCGCACAAAGGAACTGCATTAACCAAACAATAGGTTTTAATTTATCATCAATTAAGATTAAATTTTTAAGAATACTTCTCCCCTTCTTACTCTTAAATAAACTTCTATCTCGTTAAATTTGATTTAAAAAGGACGTCAAAGCCTCGCGACATCTATTTACACAGAAAACAGTTCAAATAATTGCTTTACCTTCAATTTTTGGATTTTAAAATAACTTATATTTTCTAATCCAAACTTTATTTTTCACAGCAAAAAAACTTATTTAATTAAAAAAAGAGAAACATGGACTTTAATAAATTGTTCGATTTAACAGGTAAAACTGCGATAGTAACAGGTGGAGCGAACGGAATTGGTAAGGCAACTGCAATTATGCTGGCTAAAGCTGGAGCAAATATTGTAATCGGAGATTTTAAGAAAGATGACGCCGAAAAAACCGCAGAGGAAATCAGACAATTCGGTGTGCAAGTTTTAGCTGTAGAATGTAATATTTTGAAAGATGAAAATCTTGTAAATCTTGTTGACGAAACGGTTAAGAAATTTGGATCCATTCATATCCTTATTAATAATGCAGGTGGCGGTGGCGGTGGTCGTGAAAATCCTTTTAAAATATCAGTAGATGAAATTAAACGCGATTTTGAACTGAATGTTTTTAGTGTTTGGCGCTTAAGTCAGCTTTGTGTACCGCACATGAAAACAGCAGGATATGGATCCATTGTAGTTACAACTTCAATGTCTAGTATCAATAAAAGTCCTAACATGAGTGGTTACGGTGCTTCAAAGGCAGCAGTAAATCATATGATTGCAAATTTGGCACATGACTTTGGACCAGAAGTACGAATTAACGCTGTAGGTCCTGGAGCAACAAGAACCGCAGCATTAGAAAGCGTATTGACTCCCGAAATCGAAAAAACAATGTTGGCGCACACACCTATCAAGCGATTAGGAAAAGCGGATGATATTGCTGGCGCCATACTTTATTTTGCTTCACCAGTTTCAGAATGGGTAAGCGGACAAACAATATTTGTAAATGGTGGTGGCGTTCAGGTTTTAGAATAATCATTTATAGATTCCGAACGACGCATCAGTTCTACTTCAAAGCAATTAATCTGTTTAAAAATTCAATTATAGAAGAGGAAAACTATTCGGAATGTTGCATAAACAAAAAAAGGCTGCAAAATAATTTGCAGCCTTTTTCTTCAATTGTATCAATCGAATATCAGAAGATTTGTTTGAATTAGAATCTGTAACGGATACCTAATCCAATGTCAAATCCAAAATCATCATTGTAACCACCAGTACCAATTTCTGGTCTAGCATCTAATGAAATTAAAATTGGCACTTCTTTAAATCCGTATTCAATCCCGATATCTCCAGCAGCAAAAACGTAAGTTCCGCTATCTTTGTAATCGTTATTTTTAGGTCCATCATAGTTATCATCCCAAGCAGCTAAACCAGCACCAACACCAGCATACCAGTTAAAACCACCTTCAATATTCCAAACCCATTGGTATATACCTGTAACTTTTACTGCATCATAATGATTACTATTTCTCCATCCTAAATCAACCTCTAGTCTATTGTTTGAAGATAATGCTCTTTGGTAAGAGATTTCTCCACCAAAACCGTCATTATCACCAAAACGTAGACCTAAAGCATTTTTAGAAATGTCCTGAGCCTGAGCTGCAAAGCCAATTGCTAATAGCATCATGGCAGATAAAATAATTTTTTTCATAAGTTTTTATATTAATTTTAAGCAAATCTAAAGCAAATAATCAGTAATGCATTACATAATAATTAAAATTTATTCTACAATTTACATCTTTTGATTTTCCAAATAAATAATACAAATAAGTACCCTAAAATTTTAGTTTTTTTTTAAAACAGAATAGAGATCATTTTCTCTGAAATTTCTTAAATTTTGGAGTACAAATAAGCGTCGTTAAGACTGATGCCGCTAAAATTTAACGTTCAAGTTTTAAACTTTGCTTCTACTTACTAATCATAAAATAAAAAGAATTTTTCAGAAAGTTTTTAATCATATATCAACCGCACTTATTTTATTTTACCTCTAATTGATAAAATCATACCTTAATGACGATCAAATGTAAATTGCTTTATAGTTTTAACAAAATGAACGGTTTATATATTTTTTTGTAAAAGGAATTCATTATTATAAATTTTTTAGTTTAATTCATAAAACTTACATTTGCTCAAAACTAACTAAAATGGCAGGAAATAGCTACGGAACACTATTCAAAATAACTACTTTTGGAGAATCACATGGCGAAGCTTTAGGCGGAATTATTGATGGCTGTCCTTCTGGGATAACCCTTGATTTTGAAGCTATAGAAACAGAAATGGCACGCAGAAAACCTGGACAATCAGCAATTGTAACACAACGTAAAGAACCAGACGCGGTGCAATTTCTTTCTGGTCTTTTTGAAGGTAAAACCACGGGAACTCCAATCGGGTTCATAATTCCAAATACCAACCAAAAATCAGACGATTACTCTCATATTAAAGACAATTACAGACCAAGTCATGCCGACTACGTATATGATCAAAAATATGGTTTTCGCGATTATCGCGGTGGCGGACGCAGTTCGGCTAGAGAAACAGCAAGTCGTGTAGTAGCTGGAGCTATTGCTAAGCAAATGCTTCCTGAAATAAAAATCAACGCTTACGTTTCATCTGTCGGACCAATTCACTTAGACAAATCGTACCAAGAATTAGATTTGTCAAAAACTGAAAACAATCCTGTGCGTTGTCCAGATGAGGCCGCAGCAATAGTAATGGAAGAATACATCAGAGACATTCGCAAACAAGGTGATACTGTTGGCGGCGTTGTTTCTTGCGTAATTCAAAACGTACCAGTAGGTTTAGGAGAACCTGTATTTGATAAGTTGCACGCAGAGCTAGGCAAAGCAATGTTATCGATAAACGCGGTAAAAGGTTTTGAATACGGTAGCGGTTTTGCTGGCGCAGAGATGAAAGGCAGTGCTCATAATGATTTGTACAATTCTGATGGAACGACTAAAACAAATCTTTCTGGAGGAATTCAAGGCGGAATAAGCAATGGAATGGATATTTATTTTAAAGTAGCTTTTAAACCCGTTGCTACTATAATGCAAACTCAAGATTCTTTAAATAATAAAGGAGAGATTACCTCAATGACAGGAAAAGGACGACACGATCCTTGCGTAGTTCCTCGTGCAGTACCTATTGTTGAAGCAATGGCTGCAATTGTTCTAGCAGATTTTTATTTGCTAAACAAAACCTATTAATCGTACTAAGACAGTGAGCGTCTTAGACACATCAATTAAATATATATAAATGACCACTACAACCGAAATCAAAAAAACGTCTTTTCTTAGAAGCTTAACTGGCCAAATCTTGGTTGCAATGTTTCTAGGTGCCGTACTCGGAATCTTTCTTCATAAAAACATTTCGCCAGAAGGTGCCAAAGAATTTAGTGATAAAATACAAATTTTGGCGACGATTTTCATTCGTTTGGTACAAATGATTATTTCGCCTTTGGTTTTTACCACATTAGTAGTTGGAATTGCAAAACTAGGCGACGTAAAAGCCGTAGGACGAATTGGCGGAAGAGCTTTAGGTTGGTTTTTTACAGCATCTTTTATCTCCTTATTAATCGGTTTATTTTTTGTAAATGTCTTAGAACCTGGAGTTGGATTAAATCTTCCTCATGTGGATCTTGCTTCTGCAGCTGAAGTTACCGGTAAAACACAGTCCATATCATTTGCGAACTTTATCGAACATATCGTTCCGAAGAGTATTTTTGAAGCGATGGCAACTAATGAAATCTTGCAAATTGTTGTGTTTTCTATATTTTTTGGTTTAGCAGCAGCAGCATTAGGTGATACTGTAAAACCAGTGATAAATGCTTTAGACAAAACATCGCACATTGTATTGCGCATGGTAAATTATGTAATGAACTTCGCTCCAATTGGTGTTTTTGGTGCTATTGCGGGTGTATTTGCCGTTCGCGATTTTCAAGAACTTCTAGTAACCTATTTTAAGTTCTTCGGATCATTTTTATTGGGTATAGGTACACTTTGGGTATTCTTGATTATTGTTGGCTATCTATTTTTAAAATCACGAATGACGGTTCTTTTAAAAAGAATTACAAGTCCGTTAATTATCGCTTTTGGAACTACAAGTAGCGAGGCAGTTTTTCCAAAATTAACGGAAGAACTAGAAGCTTTTGGCGTAAAAGATAAAATTGTATCGTTTATGCTTCCGCTGGGCTATTCCTTTAATTTGGATGGAAGCATGATGTATATGACATTCGCCAGTATGTTTATAGCACAAGCTTATGGAATTCATCTCGATCTAGGAACGCAAATGGTAATGTTATTGGTATTGATGCTAACAAGTAAAGGAATTGCTGGTGTACCAAGAGCTAGTTTAGTTGTGGTTGCCGCAACCTGTGGTATGTTTGACATTCCTATTGAAGGAATTGCTTTGATCTTACCGATCGATCATTTTTGCGATATGTTTAGAAGTGCTACCAACGTTTTAGGAAATGCTTTAGCAACATCAGTAGTGGGTCAATGGGAAGGTGATCAAGAGCTCACAGAAGAATTAAGCTAATTAATAAGTTAATAAAAACACTGCAAAGCGCCTTTCTCAAATGGCGCTTTGTTATTTTAATAGCTATCTATAAAATTTTTAAAAACAATATATTGTTCAATAATAAATGTATATTTGGTTGAACAATAACATCTTTATGTCGCAAATTCGTTTTGTTTTATTTGTACTATTCGTACTTACTTTTTGTACTCCCAAAGGATTCGCGCAAGCAGACACGCTCAGTGTTTCAGAAATAAAAGTACTCACCGATACTGCAGTATCTTATTTTAATACGTCACAGTTTCAAAAATCATTACTTACTTCTAGATTAGCTTTAAATTATGCAATTGCATCAAAAGATAATTTACTAATTGCCAGATGTTATAATATTATCGCAGGAAATTGTCATGTTATTTCACAAATTAACAAGGCTGTTTTTTATTATGATAAAGCATTGTATCACGCCAATTTAACAGAAGACGATGTTATCAAAGGAAAGATAAATAACAATTTAGGAAATATTTATTTTTTTGACAGAAAAGAAACTGCCAAAGGAATTCTTCACTTTGAAAAGGCGATCGAATATAGTAACAAATCAAACGATTTACTTGGCGTTTTTTTGACGAAAGTAAATATTACTTGGGCATACTTTAAGATTGGAGAGTTCGAGAAAGGAAAAGAAACTCTAAATTACGTCAATAAACATAGTTCTGAATTACTTTCTCCCGCAACTTCGACAGCATTCTACATGATCAACGCGATTTATGCCGCACACCTAAATAAATCCTATGTAGCGCATAATTATTTCTTAAAAGCAATAAATGAAGGTAATAAATGGGACAAGCAATCTGACCTTTCTTATGCTTATTTAGCCTATTCACAATTTTTAGATCGTGTAGGCAAACCAGACGCAGCTTACGAAAACTTGTTAAAATACAACACCATCGTCGACCAATTAAATAACGTAGAAATTTTTAATAAAGCAGAACTCGAGGGTACAAATTTAGAATTAGATGAGTACAAACGTGAACTAATTAAAATTGAAAATGAAAAATTAACTCAAATTCAAAATCTACAAAAATCAAAATTAATAAATTTTCTATCCATCTCGCTTTCGCTGATTTTTTTACTGCTCATCGTAACTTTATTTAGAAACGTCAATTTCAAGAAAAAAGCAAACGCACAATTACTGCAGGCAAATGAAGAATTGCGCTTGGCTAAAGAACAAGCCGAAGAAGGTTCTAAGCTAAAAACTCAATTCATTTCGACTATTAGTCATGAGCTACGAACGCCGCTTTACGGAGTAGTTGGAATTACAAACATGCTGTTAGAAGAACACAAAGAACTTTCTAAAAGTCAACATCTTCGATCTTTAAAATTCTCGGCTCGATACCTGCTGCTGTTAGTAAATGATATTCTTCAGATTAATAAAATTGAAGAAAAAAAGGTAATTCTAGAACAAATGACTTTTAATATTTCTGACGAAGTCGATATGATCAAAAATTCACTTTCTTTTTTAACACAGAGCAATAACAATCAAATTCTAGTAAAAGTAGATCCTGCTATTCCCGAATATTTAATTGGAGATAAACTTCGGCTGTCTCAAATTTTGATGAATTTAATTAGCAATGCTTTAAAATTCACTAAAGACGGAAACATTTTTGTTCACATTAATTTAGTGAAAACGGAAGGCAAATCGCATTATCTTGAATTTAAGATCAAAGATACCGGAATGGGAATCGCAGATTTAGATCAAGATAAAATATTCGAAAAATTTGTTCAAGTTGGCCGAAAAGAAACCGATTACCAAGGAACTGGCTTAGGATTAACGATTGTAAAACACTTATTAAGCTTATTTGACAGCACCATAAGTTTAGAAAGTGTCGTGGACGAAGGTTCTACTTTTACTTTTACGATAGCTTTTGACCATGATCCAGAAATGACTACAAAAATTATCAATGAAATTGACGTCGACTTGACATCAAAAGAAATTTTGCGAATTTTGGTGGTCGAGGACAATTCAATTAATCAATTGGTCACAAAAAAAATTATCGAAAAAAACAATTATCTCTGTACTGTAGTTGAAGATGGATTTTCGGCAATAAAAATTTTAAAAACGGAGCAATTTGACATTATATTAATGGATATCAATATGCCAATATTAAATGGATTTGAGACCACGCAACGCATACGCAGCCTGGGAATTGAAACGCCAATTGTCGCTCTTACTGCTTTTGACAAAGAAGAAGTTACAGAAGACGCATTAGCTTGCGGCATGAATGACATCATTATCAAACCATTTGACCCTCTAAAATTATTTAAAATTATAAATTGCCTGGTTTATAAAAATAAAAGTGAATTGTAAGCAGTCTATACTAAAATAAACTGCCATGAATAAAAACTAATTCGTTTGAAAGATTTTCACCTATTTCAAAAATACGCACTAATTAACAACTATAATTTATTAGAACTCTCCGCAAAACGGAGGAGCTTAAAAATTAAATTTCTAATTTTTGTATCGTATCTAAAACGTAGGTATGCATAACAGCTCTATAATCTAAGTGCGTAACAATTCGTAAGCGCCCTTGTCCCATCGAACTTATCGATATGTTTTTTTGTTTTAATTTTTCTATTACTTCCTTTTCGTTACAGTATTTCTGAAGAGAAAATATTAAAATATTAGTTTCAACTGGTTCAACAGTGGCAACCCAACTTTTCGTTTGCAATACTGCTGCAATTTCTTGCGCTCTTTTATGATCAACCGCCAGTCGTTGCCAGTTATTATCAATAGCAAAAATTCCTGCAGCGGCCAAATATCCTACTTGTCTCATTCCGCCTCCTAATATTTTTCGAATTCTGAGTGCTTTGTGTATCGACGCTTTACTTCCTAGCAAAACTGAACCAATTGGTGCACCCAAACCTTTAGACAAGCAAACCGAAATGGTATCAAAAAGTTTTCCAAATTCTCTTGGATCTTGATTTTTGGCGATAAGGGCGTTCCAAATACGAGCACCATCCAAATGGTATTTTAAATTATTTGCAACACAAACTCTTTTGATGTTTTTTAAATCTTCAATTTCATAACACGCTCCGCCACCTTTATTCGTTGTGTTCTCAATACAAACCAAACTTGTCAACGGACTGTGGTAAAATTCTGGATCGTTAATCGCTCCTTGCACTTGCTCGGCGGTAATCATTCCGCGATTTCCATCAATTAGACAGCAAGAAACACCGCTGTTAAAAGAAACTCCACCACCTTCATAATGATAAACATGCGCATATTTATCTGCAATTAATTGCTCTCCTGGCTGTGTATGTAATTTTATTGCAACTTGATTGGCCATAGTTCCCGAAGGAAAAAAAAGACCAGCTTCCATACCAAATATTTTGGCAACTTTGGCTTCCAACTCAATTACAGTAGGATCTTGTTTGTACACATCATCTCCTACTTGTGCATTAAACATATATTGCAACATTTCTATACTTGGCTTGGTGATTGTATCGCTAACTAAATTTATTTCCATATTCTAAAAACTATATCTTATTTTTGCCTACAAAATTACGTATTCGGACTCGTTCTACCATAAAAATAAATAGTATTAACGAGAACCGTTGCATAATAACGAATGTATTTTAATTATCTTATTTAAACTAGTATTAATTTATGACAACAACCGAACAAATAAAAGGTATTGTGGAGCGTCTTGGTGCGTTGAGGAGGTATCTTTGACGTTGATGCTAAACTAATTGAAATTGCCAACGAGGAAGAAAAAACTTTTGCTCCCGATTTTTGGAACAATGCAAAAGAAGCGGAACTTATTGTAAAAAACCTTCGCAATAAGAAAAAATGGATTGAAGATTACGACAAAGCAATTGAGCTTACTGATGAACTGCAACTGGCATATGAATTTCATAAGGAAGGTGAAGTTTCTTCTGAAGAATTGGATGAACAATATTTTGCAGTTGAAACCCATATTGATAACATCGAATTCAAAAACATGCTTTCAGATGAAGGGGACAGCTTAAGTGCTGTTCTGCAGATAACTGCTGGTGCTGGTGGAACAGAAAGCTGCGATTGGGCGCAAATGTTGATGCGTATGTACATGATGTGGGGCGAAAAAAATGGCTATAAAATAAAAGAATTAAACTTTCAAGAAGGAGAAGTTGCTGGAATAAAAACGGTGACTTTAGAATTTGATGGTGATTATTCTTTTGGTTATTTAAAAGGCGAAAACGGAGTACATCGTTTAGTACGAATTTCTCCCTTTGATAGTAATGCCAAGCGCCATACTTCGTTCGTTTCTGTGTATGTGTATCCATTGGTTGATGACAGCATCGAAATTGACATTAATCCAGCTGATATTGAAATTACAACTTCAAGATCAAGCGGTGCTGGCGGACAAAACGTGAACAAAGTAGAAACGAAAGTGCAATTGGTACACAAACCAACTGGAATACAAATTCAGTGTTCAGAAACTCGCTCACAGCAAGACAACAGACAACGTGCTATGCAAATGCTACGTTCGCAATTGTACGAAATTGAGTTGAAAAAGCAGCAAGAGCAACGTGCTGATATTGAGGCTGGAAAAATGAAAATCGAATGGGGCTCGCAAATTCGAAACTATGTCATGCAACCATATAAATTAGTTAAAGATGTACGGACAGGATTCGAAACCAGCGACGTAGATGGAGTAATGAATGGTGATATCGACGGATTTTTAAAAGCGTTCCTGATGATGATGGGCCAAAGAGAAGAAGAATAGTCTAAGAAATAATCTGAAAAAGGGTTTGGTTTTTTAAATAAAATCAAGCCCTTTTTTAGTAAATATAATTTCACTAATACATCCTCGCCTAAAAATCGCTCTCTTTCTAGATAAATGAACTTTATAACAATCTACAAAAGAATGAGTTTTTGCTACAAATTGAATACATTATAAATACGAGAAAAAAGCGCAGTAAATTTTACTTTAAATAGTTGTACTCATAATGAGATTTTAGTAAAAATAAGTGATGATTTGATCTTAAAAATAGTAATATCAATCCAAAAATGATGTTTTACATTTAAAGCATCAAAAAAAGAAGTTGCCTGTAGGTGTATTAATGCAAAATAGTACGATATTTGCTAGACCAAACGCAATCGATATAGTAATGACTAAACACAACAAAACTTTAGGTGAATTTATCATCGAAAATCAACAAGCTTTCCAATATTCTTCGGGCGAATTGTCTCGAATTATAAACTCGATCAGACTGGCTGCAAAAGTGGTCAATTACAAAGTAAACAAAGCGGGTCTCGTTGATATCATTGGCGGCGCTGGCGCACAAAACATTCAAGGAGAAGACCAACAAAAACTAGATGTTTATGCCAACGAAGTTTTTATTCAAACACTTATCAATCGTGAAATTGTGTGTGGAATTGCTTCAGAAGAAAATGACGATTTTATTACTGTTGAAGGAAACGACAAAAGTCATAGCAACAAATATGTCGTTCTCATGGATCCTTTAGACGGATCTTCAAATATCGATGTAAATGTCTCAGTAGGAACTATTTTTTCTGTATACAGACGAATTACTCCAATTGGAACTCCAGTAACTTTAGAAGATTTTTTACAACCTGGCGTGAATCAAGTAGCAGCAGGTTATGTTATTTATGGAACGTCTACGATGCTGGTTTATACCACCGGTCACGGTGTAAATGGTTTTACACTGAATCCAGCAATAGGAACCTTTTATCTCTCGCATCCTAATATGACTTTTGCAGAAGATGGAAATATTTACTCTATCAACGAAGGTAATTATGTGCATTTTCCTCAGGGTGTAAAAAATTATCTAAAATATTGTCAAACCGAAGAAGGTGATCGTCCCTATACTTCTAGGTACATCGGAAGCTTAGTCTCTGATTTTCATAGAAATATGATAAAGGGTGGGATTTATATTTATCCCACAAGTAGCAAAGCTCCAAAAGGAAAATTACGTTTGTTATACGAAGGAAATCCAATGGCGTTTATTGCAGAACAAGCAGGCGGTAAAGCATCTGACGGAGAAAATAGAATATTAGAAATAGCTCCAACAGAATTACATCAAAGAATTCCGTTTTTCTGTGGAAGCAAGAATATGGTAGAAAAAGCCGAAGAATTTATGCTAGACTCTAAATAAAAAATAACTCTTCAAATAACACGAATTAAACTACACAAAAAAACTGGTTACCAATAATGGAACCAGTTTTTATATTTATAAAGAGAATTTCAATTCCTTTTATTAGTCTTTCAGTTGCTCGATAGCACTTTCTACAGCAACTAATTGTTTGCAAAAAATCATTTCTAATTCAGATGAAAGCGGCAATTCTCTTAAAGTTTGTCTATAAATACTAACGATTGATTGCTCTTGCTCAATACACGAATGTACTGCCGAAACTTCAGAGTTAGACAAGAAGTCTAATCGACTCGATTTTTCTGAAGTTCTCGCAACTGTATTTGCATTAAAACGACTTGCTTTTGTATATTTTTTAATCTGATTTTGAAGTTGAATGATAAATAAGATTCGCTCTTTTGCAAATGCAAAAAAAGTAGCGCTCTGCTTCTTATCCTTACTATTTTGAGAGGCTTTTACGTAAGACAAGCGGGCTTTTTTTAAATAGTCTACAAGTTCTATCATACGAATAGTTCTTAAAGCATATTGGTTTTCCAAACACGTAGCTTGAAGGTGTAATGTTGTGCTCATAGATATGTTATTTAGTTTACCGTAAAATTCGTCTACTAGACCATTTTTTTTATTACACAATTATGATATTACATTATAACATTTTCAGTATTCTATAAATCATGCGGGTTTAAGAGGATAAAAACCAATTGATTTACATAACTTTATAAATCAATGAAGTAAAAAATTATATTATGAAAAGAAATGCAACTGCCATTTGGCATGGAACTGGACAAGATGGAAGCGGAGAAATTACAACTGAAAGTAAGGTGTTAAACAAAACGCAGCTCTCTTACAAGAGTCGTTTTGAAGATGGAATAGGAACTAATCCTGAAGAATTAGTTGCCGCTGCTCACGCGGGCTGTTTTACCATGAAATTATCTTTTTTATTAGCTGAAGCTGGTTTTACAGCAGATACGTTGGAAACTAAAGGTTATATCACTTTTGAAGATGGTGCAGTAACCGAATCTCATTTGGTTCTAAATGCAACTATACCAAAAATAGCAAAAGATGAATTTGATAAATGTGTGAAGGACGCAGAGCTTAATTGCCCAATGAGTAAATTATTAGATACAAAAATTACAGTAGATGCAACTTTGCAATAGCAGTTCAAAAAAAAAACCGTCTCAATTGAATTTGAGACGGTTTACTTTTTTTTTACAATTTTACTAAGACGAGGCATTGTTTTAGTTCTGGTTTTTCAGTAGTAAAACTTAACAGCCACTCCTGTAATTGCTCCATTTCGTAAGGCAACAATGTTTTGATGGCTTTCTCTAATTCTTTGCAAAAAAGAGCGGGATCGAAACTTACTCTCTCAAGTATAGATTTCGTGTAATCATACATCATTTTCGACATAATAAATATAATTAGTGGGGTGTTTCTATGTTTTTAAATTCAAAGTAAAAATAACACATAATACCAATGCAAACTAAATTTTAACACTAATTTTTAATTATTAATTTACGAATACGTTTTCAAATTCGTAATACCGTAATAAACAACGCTCAGCCAAATCAATATGCTATTCTTTAATAGCCCGAAACATTTCTCTTTTTCCAGGCGGCCCTTCTAACTTTTCTACCCTAAAACCAACCTCAATCATACTTCTTTTTACCACACCGCGCGCAGCATACGTAACCAAAACACCATTCGGCTTTAAAGCATCGTACATTTTTTTAAAAATTTCCGTACTCCACAGTTCTGGTTGTATTTGATAACCAAAAGCATCGAAATAAATCAAGTCAAATTTTTCTATATCATCAATTTCATTAAAAAACTGCTGTCTTTTTGTTAATGAGAATTGATCAGAAATACGAAGCTTCTCATTCCAATTACTTTCATGCATTAGTTTAAAAGTAGATTTGTATTCATCAGCTTCTAAAACTTCGACATAATTTAAAGTTAAAGCTTCAGCTTCAGCAATAGGATATGCCTCTACTCCACTGTAATCTACGGTGAGGCCATTTTTTGTTGCTTCCAAAAAAGTAATAAACGCATTTAAACCTGTACCAAAACCTATTTCTAATATCGCGATCGGACTTTCTTTAAATAAAGTAAAACCATTTTTTATAAAGACGTGATTTGCTTCTTGAACGGCTCCAAATTTTGAATGGTAGCATTCATCCAACTCTGGTAAAAATATTGTGGATGAACCGTCTAAAGTTTGTATAATTTCTCTTTTCAAAATAAAATAATAGTATATTTAATTAAAACATCTTCAAAATTAATCAAATCAAATACGTTTGTCCTAAAAAAAACGATTATTTTCGAAAATATGATAGAAACTGAACTCCAATTCAATCCTTTTTTATAATATAAATAAATCACAACAAAGCCTATTAAATTATACCGTTTTGATAAGGAAGTACGTATTTTTTAATTAATTTTACAGCCATAAACAGTAACATTTTACTACTTTGTTTTCTTAAAAAAGAGATCTTTTTAAGGTAAACAACACAAAAACAATTTCTTATCATGAGTACAACTCTAACAAACAAAATCGAAATTACAAAAGCTACCACTACAAAAATAAATGAGGTAGATTTTGACAACTTAAGCTTTGGTGCTGTGTTTACAGACCATTTATTTGAATGTGATTTTAAAAATGGAGCTTGGCAAAAACCCGTCATTAAACCATATGCACCATTTTTGTTAGACCCGTCAGCAAAAGTGTTTCATTACGGACAAGCTATTTTTGAAGGAATGAAAGCATACAAAGACGAAGCAGATTCGATTTGGTTGTTTAGACCTGACGAAAATTTTAAACGTTTTAACACTTCTGCGGTACGAATGGCAATGCCAGAAATTCCCGAAGATGTTTTTATGGGCGGATTGAATGAATTGTTAAAAATTGATGCAAAATGGGTTCAAAAAGGAAACGGAAGCAGCATGTACATTCGTCCCTTTATGATCGCTACCGGACCAGGTGTGGTTGCAAACCCATCTGATGAATATAAATTCATGATTTTACTTTCACCTGCACAAGCGTATTATGCTGGCGAAGTAAAAGTAATTGTTGCTGAGCATTACAGTAGAGCTGCTAACGGTGGTATTGGTGCTGCAAAAGCGGCCGGCAATTATGCGGGACAATTCTATCCTACCAATTTAGCGAATAAAGAAGGCTTTCAACAAATCATCTGGACCGATGATGCTACACATACCAAGCTTGAAGAAGCAGGTACAATGAATGTGTTTTTTAGAATAAACGATACCTTATTAACAGCACCTGTAAGTGAAAGAATTTTAGACGGAATTACGCGTAAAAGTTTATTGGCCATGGCTGAAAAGGAAGGTTTAAAAACAGATGTTCGTTCGGTACTGGTATCTGAACTGGTAGAAGCTGCAAAAGACGGTTCTCTGAAAGAAATTTTTGGAGCTGGAACTGCTGCAGTTATTAGTCCGATAAAAGGATTCTCTTATAAAAATGAATATTACGAATTGCCTAAAAGTGAAGATTCGTACGCTGCTTTATTAAAGGAAAAATTAACTAGTCTTCAAAATAAATTATCCGAAGACACTTTTGGTTGGACTGTAAAAGTATAAACGAAGTTTCTACAAATAAAAAATGCGATTTACTTAATTGAAAATCGCATTTTTTTTATATCAATTTTGAAAAGTCTGGTTTAAAATAATTAGGTCCTTTCATCACTTTACCGTCTTCTCTGTAAATAGGCTCTCCATCTTCTCCTAATTTACTCATATTACTGCGCTGAATTTCATCAAAAACAGCTTCAATTTTATGTTGCAAACCATGCTCTATAATTGTACCGCACAAAATGTACATCATATCTCCGAGCGCATCAGCGATTTCGACCAAATCATTATTTTCAACCGCTTCCAGATATTCTTCGTTTTCTTCCTTCATTAAATCATATCGCAATCTGTTTTTTATAGTACCCAAATCAGCGGTTGGCGTTTCATTATACCCTATTTTAAAAGCCTTGTGAAACTGTTTTACTAACTGTAATTGTTTTTGCATAGTTTGTAAATTAAATGAAACGCAAATTAGCAACTATTCTTAAAGTATTTGCTAAATTTGTGACAAAAAAAATTTAACTATGTTTAGTCAAGGACAATTAATTTTTGCAATTTGTTTTTTTGTGGTATTTGTAATCATCATGATTATATCATATCGAAGAGATTTAAAAATGCACCGTTTTTTTTATAAAGGAAACTTGAAAGTCTTAGCTGGTTTTATACTTTTTATATTTATTCTTTTTTTGATCAAAATTTTCTTTAAAAGATAACGCTAAACTCACTTTCTCGACCAAAAAAAAGAGTAGTACCGTTTTACTATAAAACACTAAATTTATAACTTCACCCCATAATAATTAACCACTTCTAGTATGAAAATTTTAAAATATATTTTTCTTTTAGTGTTGCTAACTGCAATTACAGTGACCGTTTTTTTAGCTACACAAAAAGGTGATTTTACAATTGAAAGAAGTCGTGTTATTAAAGCTCCAAAAGTGGCATTATTTAATTATATCAACGAATATAAAAATTGGGAAGAATTTAGTTCCTGGATTGTTGACAATGCCGAAACAAAATTGCAATTAGCAGAAATAACAGCAGGACCTAATGCGTCATTTTCATGGATAAATAATGAAACCGAAGGCGACATGAAAACTTTAGGAATTACCGCTACTGATGAAATTCGCCAAAAAATTAATTACGATGGTAGTTTAATCGATAGTAAAATGATTTTTAAAGATACTATTGGTGGAACAAAAGTAACTTGGCAAACCAAAGGAAAAATGAGCTTCTATCTAAAAATATACACTGCTTTAAATGGTGGAGCTGACAAGATTATTGGAACTATTTACGAAAAAACATTGCTGAACTTAGATAAAATTCTAGTTTTTGAAACTACTACTTTTACTATAAAAGTCAATGGAGTCGTTAAAAAAGCGGAAACTTTTTACATCAAGCAAAGTTTTACTAGTGAAATTGGAAAAATTACTAAAAATGCAAGAGTGGTTATACCTAAACTTACTGAGTTTTGCGAGGCTAATGGACTTGCAATGAACGGTAAGCCATTTGTAATTTATCACACCTATGATATTGTAAATGGATTAGCACGAATTTCTATTTGCGTACCTATTAATAAAGAAATCTTTACTAGTTCTGGGAGTGATATTTTAACTGGAAAATTAGAACCTTTTGATGCGGTAAAAACTACAATTACTGGTGATCTTTCTCATAAAGATGAAGCGATAAAAAAAACAGAACAATATATAGCTGCTGAAAAATTAAATGCAGAGACTTCATGGTCCCATATCGAAGTTTTTGTGACTACAAAACAAGATGCTAAAAGCCCTTCTAAATGGGTAACTGAATTGTATTATCCTTTAAAGGAGAAAATAATTCCTGTTGCTAAACCTGTTTATCGTCCGCAAGCTGTTGAAACTCCACAACCAAAAGCGACACAACCAGAACAGGATTCATCTGAGTTTTAATCTTTATTTAATATTATAGTACTTAAACCTTTTCTATAAATTCTATTCTAAACATTAGAACGCTTTATTTTGATAGACGAAAAAGAATTTATAAAACAGCTGCTGCATCCTAAAACGCAAAATAAAGCGTTTGAAGTGCTCTTGTCCGAATATCAAAAACCATTATACCATCACATTCGAAATATTGTTTTGAACCATGATGACGCTGATGATGTTTTACAAAATACTTTTGTTAAAGTTTTTCAGTATCTAAAAAACTTTAAAGGAGAGAGCAAATTATTTTCATGGATGTATCGCATTGCAACCAATGAGGCGCTTACATTTTTAACTCAAAAGGCAAAACTTAGTGGTATTACCTCCGAAGAATTACAGTCTAAAACTATAAATAACTTGCAAGCAGACAGTTATTTTGATGGCGATGAGATACAATTAAAATTACAAAAAGCCATTGCTACCTTACCCGAAAAACAACAGTTAGTCTTTAAAATGAAATATTTTGAAGATCTAAAATACGACGATATATCAGAGATTCTAGGCACATCTGTCGGAGCTTTAAAAGCATCATACCATCATGCTGTAAAAAAAGTAGAAACTTTTATAACCTCAAATTAAACCTTTTACAACAAATTTAGTCTTATAGATATGAGTGATTTTAAATTAGATAGTAGCCCGAAGATTAAGTCAGGTTTTAGAACTCCTGAATCTTATTTTGATACATTTTCTTTAAAGGTAATACAGCAATTACCTGCAAAAGAGCAGGCAGTATTTATATTACCTAGAAGAAAAAAACTGCTGTGGTTTGCTGCAGCTGCTGCAATATGTATCGGTTTGATGGTGCCTGTTGCCAATTACTTTAATAATCCTGTAAAGCAACTGGACGAAGCCACTTTAGAATCTTACTTGTCTTATCAAACAAATTTGAATCAATTTGATTTAATTAATGAATTAGATTCCAGCGATGTCAATCATCTAAATACGAATTTATCTTTTGAAGACAAAAGCGTCGAAGATTTCTTAGCTGCAAATCCGAATATTGAAAATTATATCATTGAGTAATACCACAAAAAAATAAATGATGAAAATAAAAAACATATTACCTCTATTACTATTTCTATTTAGCTATTCGTTTTACGCGCAAAGCGAAGCAATGGAGTCTAAAAAAGAAAAAATTAAAGCGTATAAAATGTCATTCTTAACGACCGAATTAGACTTAAGCGCTACGCAAGCGGAGAAATTTTGGCCTTTGTATACTGCTTTTGATAATAAGCAGTTTGAATTGCGCCATCAGAAAATGAAGGTATGCACGAATAAGTTGAAAGACCAAAACATCAGTTCTATTTCTGAAAAAGAAGCTGTCGAAATTTTGAATCAGTTTGAAAGTACAGATGATCAATTGTATGCTTTGCGAAAAAAATACATGGCCAATCTTAAAAAAATTCTTCCTGCAAAAAAAATAGTGTTACTAAAAAAATCAGAAGATGAGTTCAATCGTAAGCTTTTGCATCAGTACAGAGACAAAGCCAGCAAAAATTAAGAGTAGCATCTCAAATAGATTAAAAAAGCCTATCCAACGTAAATTTTAGATAGGCTTTTTTTACTTTAATCTTTAATAGTTAATCGAATCATTTTGTTAGAACCTGCTGCTATTGCCGTGGTTTCATTTACAAATCGAATTGTAAGCAATTTAGAATCACTTGAAATTTGTTTCCAAGATTTTGCTGAATCTGTCGAATAAAAAATCCCAGTTGCGCCAACCATTAGTAATTTCTTACCTTTACTATTGGGAACATATTGCACACACGAAGCATATCCAAAACCTTGATTTTCGCCAATTAGCTTCCAATTTTTACCACCATCACTTGTTATCGCTTTGTTTCCAAAATTCTGTTGCGGTAATTCATAATCTCCACCAGCAATAAAACCATTTTTTTCATCATAAAAGTCGGCAGTAAAGATTCCTGTCATTGTTTTTCCTTGCAGGATTGGTGTTTCAGAAGCTGTCCACGTTTTCGCCTTATCATCCGAATAAAAAACTCTTGCATTTTTTCCTCCAGAAACCAACCATGTTTTATTGTTTTTTATTACGATGTTGGTGTTGCTAGCGGCAAATGCAGCTTCTCCTTCCACTAGTTTAGGAAGATCTTCCGAAGGTAATTTTGTCCAAGTATTTCCTCCATCGCCAGTTCTTAATATAGAAAAAGTACCATCAATAGGATCCCCAATCGCTATTGCGTCGGTATCATTCCAAAATTGCATGCTATCGTAAAATACCTTCTCCTGCTTTTCTGTATAAACCAATCTATAGGAAAGATCGTTTTTTGAAATTTTATACAATAGCGCTGGATTTGCAATACTTAAAACAAAAACGGACTGCTTGTTTTGAGCTAAACTTCTAAACTCAATTTTCAGCGAATCTTCCGTAATAATTTTTTCTACTTTTTTTCTGCTCTTCAAATCAAAGTAACCAAACCGATTTCCATCAGCACTATACCATATTATATTTTCATCAATTGCAATGGCACGAATGCTAATTTTATCCTGAAAAAGAGTGTCAATTAGTACTGAAACAAAATTATTATTTACCGATTTCAATTGTGTTGATTTACAAGAAAGTAAGACCAATAACACCCCCAAAAATAATATTGCTTTTTTCATAAAATGAAGATTTAAAAAAGCTAATTTACTGTTTTAAGAAAAGAATAGGAACCGATCACTTCTTTTTATGGCACAGTAATTGGATATTCTGTAATAGAAAAACTTAATAATTAAAGCCATGAAAAATAAACTACTTTTATTTAGCCTACTATTCTCAGTAATATCAGGCGCTTACGCTCAAGCTGGAGCACGAGTTTATGCAAAAAATTCAGACATAAGTGATAATCTTGATTTAAGAGCCGTTGCTTCGATATTTGGAGAATCATCCAATTTACAAGATTTTGAAAGACGTTTGAACGAACCAAAATATCAAATCTCTAATTTAGATTTAAATGGTGATAATCAAGTTGATTATTTACGTGTCATAGAATCCGTAGAAAACAGAACGCACGTTGTCATCATACAATCGGTTTTAGACAGAGATGTTTACCAAGATGTTGCTACAATTGATATTGAGCGAAATAGTTACAATAATGTTAATATTCAAGTAGTTGGTAATGATTATTTGTATGGCCCTAATTACATTTACGAACCCGTTTATGTGACAACTCCGGTAATTTATACTTCCTTTTGGGTAACCAATTACCGTCCGTATTATTCGACTTGGAGATGGAATTATTATCCAAACTATTACGTTGCATGGAGTCCTTATCCGATTTATCGCTATAGAAGTAATATCAATATTAATATCAATATACACAATAATTATAACTATGTTACCACAAGAAGAAGTAGTTCTGCTGTTGTTTTATACAACTCACGACGTTCTAATGGTTACGAAAGATCACATCCTAACAACGGATTTACGCAAAGACATTCTAATGTAAATAATCGTTACGAATTAGATCAAAGAAGAGTCGCTAGTGCTCAAACTCGAAGAAGCAGCAACTCTACTGGATCTTATTCGGGCTCGGAAACCAGAAGAAATAGTAGTTCTACCGGATCTTACTCTGGTTCTGAGACCAGAAGAAATAGTAGTATTAACGGATCGAATTCTGGTTCTGAAACGAGAAGAAATACTAACGGATCGTATGCTGGTTCGGAAAACAGACGAAATGGTAGTTCTAACGGAATCAATTCTGGATCTGAAACGAGAAGAAGTGCGGTCGAAAGCAGAACTCAGTCGCATAGAAATACTAATGACGCAACAGCGAGCACTCGCAGAAATAATCAAAGTAGTAGTTCTAATTCCAATAATACATACAGTACAAACCGAGGAGCGACAACGCAAAGAAGTTCAAATGAAATCGCTGCTCCTGCTCGAACTCAAAATGCAAGAACGTACAGCCAGAACAGCGGTTCAGAAAGTTCTAGAAGTACCACGTCAAGATCATCGGAACCTCAGAGTAACAATTCTTCTAGAAGAAGCTCGAGTCCTTCGGTAAATTCGAGTAGATCAAGTCAAGCTCCTAGTGCAAGAACAGAAACACAACGTTCTTCTAGCTCTCGCTCTAATTCAAACGCTTCACCAAGTGAAGGAAGATCTTCATCAAGCGGTAATTACGGGAATCGCAGAACGTAAAAAGTATAGCTAATAACATCTTAAAAAAGCACGATTTTCGAACCGTGCTTTTTTTTATGTTTTTAAGTTTAATCTGTAAAATTTACATTAAAAGCAGTAGCTTTGCACCGTAATTTATAATGTTATACATGAGCACAGCACATAAAAACTTACACAGTAAGTTAACTGTAGGAGGTTTGTTAATTTCACTTGGAATTATTTACGGAGATATTGGTACTTCACCACTTTACGTAATGAAAGCCATATTAGGAGATCACATTATAGATGCAAATATTGTTTTAGGAGGTGTTTCTTGTGTGTTTTGGACCTTAACTTTACAGACCACTGTTAAATATGTTTTGATCACGCTAGGCGCTGATAATCATGGTGAAGGTGGGATTTTTGCCTTGTACGCTTTGGTAAAAAAAATGAAAATAAAATGGCTCATTGTCCCCGCAATTATTGGGGGTAGTGCATTGTTAGCCGACGGAATTATAACACCGCCCATCTCTGTATCTTCAGCGATTGAAGGAATTAAAACATATTACCCACAATTAAACACAGTTCCGATTGTTATTGCAATTTTGATTGTATTATTTAGCATTCAACAATTTGGTTCAAAACTTGTCGGAAAGTTTTTTGCTCCAATGATGTTAGTATGGTTTAGCATGCTTGGTACATTAGGTGTACTTCAATTGATTAAACATCCGGAGGTTTTTAAAGCAATAAATCCATACTACGGTTATAAATTACTCTCTATTCATCCCGATGGTTTTTTTGTATTAGGTTTTGTATTTTTATGTACCACAGGAGCAGAAGCATTATATTCGGACATGGGGCATTGTGGTCGAAAAAATATACGTATCAGTTGGATTTTTGTAAAGTCGGCTTTAGTATTAAACTATTTTGGTCAAGCTGCTTATCTAATTCACCACGAAGGCAAAACATTGAAGGATTTAGGAGGAAATGGAAATCCGTTTTATTTGATCATGGCAGATTGGTTTCAACCATTCGGAATCGTAATTGCGACTTTAGCAGCAGTAATTGCCTCACAAGCTTTAATTAGTGGCTCGTTTACGTTAATAAACGAAGCCATGCGCTTGAATTTCTGGCCAAAAGTTCGCATTAAATATCCTACTGAACTCAAAGGACAATTGTATATTCCTTCCATCAACTGGTTGTTGCTTATTGGTTGTATCGGAATTGTATTGCATTTTGAAGAATCAGGAAACATGGAGCACGCTTACGGTTTAGCGATCGTGCTATGTATGATTATGACCACGATTTTACTTAATTTTTATTTAATCATGAAAAGAGTAAAATGGTATTTAATAGTTCCTTTAATTACAATTTATCTCGCAATTGAATTGAGCTTTTTATATGCAAATATTACCAAATTTAGCGAAGGTGGTTATGTTACCTTGATCATTGCGGCCATTTTAATATCAATAATGACCATCTGGTTTTTAGCTAAGAATATCAATAAAACATATACCAAAATCATTAAGATAGAGGATTACAAACAAGTAATCATTGAGTTGAGCGCTGATTTATCCATTCCTAAGTACGCTACGCATTTGGTTTATTTAACCAACGCCAATCGTGTTGATGAATTGGAAGAAAAAGTGATATATTCCATTTTACAAAAACGTCCAAAAAGAGCTGATATTTATTGGTTCGTGCACGTAAATATTTTGTCAGAGCCTTACAAAAAACAATATAAGGTTACCGAAATTGCTAAGGATGATATTTACAGAGTCGACTTTAATTTAGGTTTTAGAGAACCAACTAAAATCAATTTGATGTTTAGAGAGGTAATTAAGGACATGGTTAAAAATGGAGAAGTTGACATTCGCAGTCGTTACGAATCATTAAATAAAAATAATATTATTGGTGATTTCAAATTTGTTCTTTCTGAGAAATTCTTATCAAATGACAACGAGTTAAAATGGCACGAAAAGATGATTATGAACTCCTACTTCTTCCTTAAAAAAATAAGTTTATCCGAAGAAAGTGCTTTTGGTTTAGACAGTAGTTCGGTAAAGGTGGAGAAATTTCCAATGGTGCTTCACAGACCAGAAAATATTGATCTAACTCGAATTAAAAACAATTAAAACAGTACCAACGCTCTTGAAAAAAGAGCGTTTTTTTTTACATAATTAAAAGGTGGCTTTACATTGAAATTTAAAATTTAAGTTTCACTCAATAAATAGTACCTTTGCACCTCAATTTATTAAAATGAGATTACACAGAAATTTAGTTTATACTACCATTGACGCTTTAAATGCCATTTTCAACGAAAAAGAATATGCCGATAAAGTGGTAGCCCGATCATTAAAGAAAGACAAACGTTGGGGAAGTTCTGACCGAAAATTTGTTGCCGAAACCATTTACGAAGTAGTTCGTTGGAAACGTTTATATGCAGAAATTGCTGAAGTAAAAGAACCATTTGATCGAGATAATCTTTGGAGAATGTTTGCTGTTTGGGCAGTTTTAAGAGGATATCCTATTCCGGATTGGAAACAATTGGAAGGGACACCCGTTAGAAAAATAAAAGGCCGTTTTGATGAATTATCAAAAATTAGAGCATTAAAAGAATCTATTCCAGATTGGATGGATGAATTGGGTGTAAAAGAGTTGGGTGAAAAAATTTGGGCTACTGAAATTGCAGCTCAAAATCAACCTGCAAAAGTTATTCTTCGTGTTAATACATTGAAGACGACTAAAGAAAAACTACATGCCATTTTAATGGATTTGAATATTGAAACTGAGTTTTTACAAAATCAACCTGACGCATTGGTTCTAAAAGAAAGAGCGAATGTGTTTTTGACGGATGCTTTTAAGCAAGGATTCTTTGAAGTTCAAGATGCAAATTCGCAATTAGTAGCCGCATTTCTAGATGTAAAACCAGGTATGCGTGTAGTAGATACTTGCGCAGGTGCTGGAGGAAAAACATTGCATATTGCTTCTTTAATGGAAAATAAAGGACAATTAATTGCAATGGATTTGTATGAAAGCAAATTGAAACAATTGAAAATCAGAGCTAAAAGAAACGGCGCTTTTAATATCGAATACCGCATTATTGATACTACAAAAATCATCAAAAAACTGCATGAAAAAGCAGATCGTGTCTTAATTGATGCGCCTTGTAGTGGTTTGGGAGTTTTAAAAAGAAACCCAGATGCAAAGTGGAAACTACAACCTGAATTTATTGATAATATTCGTAAAGTACAATCGGAAGTTTTAGAGAGTTATTCTAAAATTGTAAAACCAGGTGGAAAATTAGTTTATGCTACTTGCTCGATCTTACCTTCAGAAAATCAAGAACAAATTCAGAAGTTTTTAAAGACTGAAATCGGAAAAGAATTTGATTTTGTAAAAGATCAAAAAATTCTAGCGTCAGAATCTGGTTTTGATGGCTTTTATATGGCTTTACTAGAGCGCAAAGACAAAGCAGAATAAATTTTAGCATAAAAAACATCTAAAAAGAGCCACTTTAAATTGATAAAGTGGCCCTTTTTTTTATCCCAACCAACCATCTCTGTCCAAACTTCTATATTGGATGGCTTCTGCTATATGCGACGAAATAATATCGGCTGAGGCTTCTAAGTCAGCTATCGTTCTCGACACTTTCAAAATTCGATCGTACGCTCTTGCAGATAAGTTCAATCTTTCCATTGCAGTCTTTAATAAATTTTTGGATTTTTCATCCAATACACAAAATTCTCGAATTTGCCGTGAACTCATTTGTGCATTATAATGAATAGAATCGGAAATTTCAAAGCGTTTCGTTTGAACATCTCTTGCTTTAATAACTCGATTTCGAATATCAACACTGCTCTCCCCTTTTTGCTCCTCGGTTAATTTTTCAAAAGGAACTGGCGTAACTTCTATATGAATGTCAATTCGGTCTAATAATGGTCCTGAAATTTTACTTAAATACCGCTGCATTTCATGCGGTGATGAAGTTTGTGCAGCACTCGGATCATTAAAAAAACCGCTTGGACTCGGATTCATACTCGCTACCAACATAAATGAAGAGGGATAAGTAACGGTAAATTTTGCTCGAGAAATTGTAACTTCTCTATCTTCTAGTGGCTGTCGCATTACTTCTAGAACATCTCTTTTAAATTCAGGTAATTCGTCTAAAAATAAAACGCCGTTGTGCGCCATAGATATTTCTCCTGGCTGTGGATAACTTCCTCCGCCCACAAGCGCTACAGAAGAAGCCGTATGGTGTGGTGATCGGAAAGGGCGTTGGTTCATCAATCCTACTTCTTTTAACTTTCCAGCAACACTATGAATTTTGGTCGTTTCTAATGCTTCACGCAATGTCATTGGTGGTAAAATACTGGGTAATCGTTTCGCTAACATTGTTTTTCCAGCACCTGGCGGACCTATTAAAATTATATTATGTCCGCCTGCAGCGGCAATTTCCATGCATCGCTTGATTGATTCTTGACCACGTACGTCACTAAAATCAAATTCGGGAAAGTCTAATGTTTTATAAAATTCAGCGCGAGTATCGACAATGGTTGGTTTTAAATCTCCTTTACCTTCAAAAAAATCTATCACTTGCTGCACGTTTTCAACACCGTAAACATCCAAATCTGAAACTATCGCTGCTTCTGCTGCATTTTGAATGGGTAGAAAAAAGCCTTTAAATCCTTCTTCTTTCGCTTTAATAGAAATTGGCAACGCACCTTTTATGGGTTGTAAACTTCCATCTAATGAAAGTTCTCCCATGATGATATACTTATCGGTTTCAGTGCTTTTAATTTGACCTGACGCCACTAGAATTCCTATGGCAAAAGTTAGATCGTAGGCTGAACCTTCTTTTCGCAAATCGGCAGGAGCCATATTGATGGTTATTTTTTTGCCGGGCATCGAATAGCCATTATTTTTTAATGCCGCTGCAATGCGGTAGCTACTTTCTTTAATTGCGTTGTCAGGTAATCCGACCAAGTGATAGCCAATTCCGTTATCCATATTTACTTCGATGGTAATTGTAGTCGCCTCCACTCCAAAGACAGCACTTCCGTAAACTTTTACTAACATAATTTTTAGATGTAAATTTTGTCAAATCTAATAAAAATTTTAATACAATTTATCTGATACATTATCAATGGTAATTTTGTAATTAAACTTTAAAATTTATAAACACATCCAATTCCCTTTTAAATAATTTTAAAGTCTAAAATAAGAGAACAATGGATTTAAAATCTGGATTGCCTTTTTGGCTGATAAAAAATGGACTTTCTAAGGACTACAATACTTTAGACAGCGATATTGAAACGGAAGTTTTAATTATAGGTTCTGGAATTACAGGTGCATTGGTCGCACATTTTCTATGTGAAGCAGGAGTTAACTGTGTCGTAGTCGACAGACGAATGGCTTCTACAGGAAGTACGACTGCGAGCACTGCCCAATTGCAATATGAAATTGACACTTTTCTTTTTGATTTAATCGAGAAAGTAGGGGAAGAAAATGCAGTTAAAGCCTACGAGAAATGCTTAGAATCCATTTATACTTTAGAAAAAATAATCAAAAAATTAAAAATTGATGGCGATTTTGAATGGCGATCGAGTTTGTATTTGGCTTCTGATGCTAAAGGTTTTAAAGATCTAGAGAAAGAATACAAAACTCGAAAAAAATACAAGTTGCCAGTTACTTTATTGAATCAAAAGCAATTGAAAGATAAGTTCAATATCGACAAAAAAGGCGCTTTATATAATGATTGCTCGGCGCAAATTGACACTTTTAAATTGTGCACAGCATTATTGAATTATCATAAAAAAAATTCTGGTTTAGTAGTTTATAGCCATACCGATGTGGTAAAAGTCGAAAACAAAAAAGAACATATAATTGCCATTACTGAAAAAGGACATAAAATTACAGCCAAAAAAATTGTCGCTGCACCTGGATTTGAATCTGAATCATTATTGAAAGAGAAAGTGATGCAATTAAATTCTACTTACGTATTTGTAAGTAAGCCATTAAAAGAAGAAGATTTTTGGAATGAGAAATGTTTGATTTGGGAAACTGCACGTCCTTATATATATGTACGGACCACCAAAGACAATCGAATTATGGTTGGCGGATTTGACGAAGATTTCCAAAATCCGAAGAAACGTGATGCCTTAATGGAGCAAAAGAATAAAGCAATTTTAAAAAGATTTAAAAAACTTTTTCCAGATAGTAAAATTGAAGTCGATTTTTATTGGTGCGGCACTTTTGGAGAGACAAAAGATGGCCTGCCTTTTATTGGCGAACATAAAGAACATCCTAATATGTATTTTGCATTAGGTTACGGTGGAAACGGCATCACTTTCAGCGTAATAGCGGCTGAAATGATCAAAGATTTATACTTAGACAAACCAACAGATTCTGATTTATTTGCTTTTGATCGCTAAGATAGTTGTATGGAAATTCAGCTCAAATAAAGTGATAAATTTCCATACAATAAATAATAAAATTATTACTTTTAAATAGCATTTTAAGG
Organism: Flavobacterium sp. TMP13; assembly: GCF_050847115.1. Taxonomy (NCBI): domain Bacteria; kingdom Pseudomonadati; phylum Bacteroidota; class Flavobacteriia; order Flavobacteriales; family Flavobacteriaceae; genus Flavobacterium; species Flavobacterium sp. TMP13. Next base: position 2,489,483 of record NZ_CP193656.1, on the reverse strand, counting down.
TCTCAAAAGAGCTCTACAATTGGCTTTTCTTTAATTTTTTGTATCTTTACAGTCATCTAAATGATTTTTAGTTCAAAAGTGAATGTTATTTTTATACTTCATTTTATCTAATTTGTGGTTTCGAATTCTAGAAATCCGCTTAAAAATCAGTAAAAATTTGCAGCTTTACACTGCATCTTTTTTTTGCCTTTTGGAAGAATTCCATAAACAGGCTTATAATAATCAAATAGAGAAAAGATTTTAAGAGAGAACGTATTGTTTTGCAATCTTCAAATAAGTTGCTTTAAAACAGCATTTTACCTGTTTTTTAAAAGAACTAGATTAAAAGCAACATTACTTTAAAAAAACAAGACATCTTTAAAAGCTTGTATTTAAATGAATTATATTCGAAATGCAAAAAATTAAACTTGTTGTCTTGAAATTTATTTTATAATCAATTTACAATAAAAAAGGAGCAAAATATGGAATTTAAAATAATCAACCACGTTACTGGAGAAGATAAAACATATAAAAATGAGACCATTGCTCGTTTTCTATTTACACATCTCGAGCAATATGGGGATAAGGTCGAAGATATTTTAAAGTGCATTGATTATGTAATGAACCCAAACAAAGGCGGAACTATTGTAGTGGGTTTAGAGCATGATGTGATTGTAGGAGTAGTGATCCTAAATAACACAGGAATGAAAGATTTTATTCCCGAAAATATTTTGGTTTACGTTGCAGTTGATAGTTCGCAACGAGGTAAAGGTTTTGGTAAAAAATTAATGCAAAAAGCGATTAGTATTGCTGAAGGAAATATTGCTTTGCATGTGGAACCAGATAATCCAGCTTTAAAATTATACGAGAAACTCGGCTTTACCAATAAATATTTGGAAATGCGTTTAATCAAATAACCAAAAAAATGGGAACTTTTTTACCCGATTTTATCGAGTTGCAAGAACTTCGCAAAGAATTGCATCAATTTCCCGAACTTTCGGGAAAAGAATTCAATACTGCGGAAAGAATTGTATCGTTTTTACAAAAATATCCACCCGACGAATTAGTAACAACAGTTGGTAAAACTGGAATTTTAGCTACTTATTCTGGAGAAGTATTGGGGCAAACGGTTTTATTTCGCTGTGAGTTAGATGCTCTTCCCATAAATGAAATCAACATTTTTAACTATCGTTCCGAAACTAAAGGAATTTCTCATAAATGTGGGCACGATGGACATATAGCTATTTTATGTGGTTTAGCCAAGCAATTGTACTTGAATAAGCCGAAAAAAGGAAAAGTGGTTTTGCTTTTTCAACCTGCAGAAGAAGATGGATCTGGTGCTAAAAAAGTAGCCAACGATATTCGTTTTCAGCAAGTAAAACCCGATTATGCATTCGCTTTACATAATTTACCAGGTTATTCTAAAAGTCAGATTGTAATTAAAGAAGGTACTTTTACCTGTGCTGTCAATAGTATTATTATCAAACTGAAAGGAATTACTTCGCATGCAGGTGAACCCGAAAATGGCATCAATCCTGCTTTAGCTATGGCTGAAATAACCACCGAATTTCTACAATTGACTCAACCTCTAATCGCTCAAGACAATTTTTGTATTGTTACTCCCATTTACACTGCAATGGGCAAAAAAGCCTATGGAGTTTCCGCTGGCGAAGGGGAAATTCATTTTACCGTTCGAAGCAACAGCAATAACCAAATGAGAATTGTAGAAGCTAAATTCGAAAACTTTGTCGCAGAAAAAGCAGCAAAATACCATTTAGCACATACCATAAAATGGACACAAAGTTTTCAAGCCAATGAAAACAGCAAAGACGCTGTTGCATTAATTGAAAATGCCGCACTAATAAACGACTATTCCATTCTAAAAAAAGAACATCCTTTTACTTGGGGCGAAGATTTCGGCTTGTTCACTCAACTGTATTCTGGCGCAATGTTCGGATTGGGTTCAGGCGAAGATACTCCTGCCCTACACAATCCTGATTATGATTTTCCAGATGAAATTATAACAACTGGAGTAACTATGTTTCATGAAATAAGCAAAAAAATTACCAATGCACAATAATTCTATTATAGAACTAAATAGTATAGCGTATCAAAATAACATTGATTTTCTAAAAAAAACATTCGGAAAAAAAGTGATTCTTTCTGCTGTTATTAAAGGAAATGCATACGGACACGATATTGCTCATTTCTGTACGATGGCTTATGCCGCTGGCATTACTCATTTCTCTGTATTCGATGTTGATGAAGCTAAAATTGCACATGCTGTTTTAGGCGACAAAGCTACTATTATGATTATGGGATTTGTTGGCGATACCGATATGGAATGGGTTGTTGCAAATCATATTGAATTTTTTGTATTTGATAAGCATCGCTTAACTGCCGCTTGTAAAGCGGCGAAAAAATTAAAAAGCAAAGCCAACGTTCATATCGAATTAGAAACCGGAATGAACCGAACCGGCTTTGAGCGCAAAGAATTGAAAGAAGTTATATCTTTTTTAAGAGAAGAACGCGATTTTGTTACGTTTAAAGGTTTGTGTACGCACTTTGCTGGCGCAGAAAGTATAGCCAATTATTATAGAGTGGATAAGCAATTGAAACGTTTTAACGAGTTGTACGATTACATGGTATCGCAAGGCTTACAGCCAGAGATTAAACATTCTGCCTGTTCTGCCGCTTCAATGATGTTTCCCGAAACACGAATGGATTTGGTTCGAATTGGAATTATGCAATACGGATTGTGGCCAAGCCCAGAAGTTTTAGTTCATTATTTAAATAGTAAAAAAAGCAAAATTGATCCACTGCAGCGCGTAATTACGTGGAAAAGTAAAGTAATGAGCCTGAAAAAAGTGGCAGTAGGTGAATTTATTGGATACGGAACGAGCTTTTTGGCCGAGAGAAAAATGAAAATTGCGGTCATTCCTATTGGATATTCTCATGGTTACAGTCGAGCGTTGAGCAATCAAGGTCGTGTCTTGATACAAGGTCAACGTTGCCTTGTGGTCGGTTCTGTAAATATGAATATGGTCACTGTCGACGTAACTGATATCGAAAAAATTAAAAAAGGAGACGAAGCGGTACTTATTGGTACTCAAAATGACGTTTCGGTTTCGGTTGCTTCCTTCAGCGACTTGAGCAATCTGTTGAATTATGAATTACTAACCCGAATTTCAAAAACAATTCCACGAAAAATAATTTAAAATGGCTTTTATACAATTATATAGAGAAAAATTAAAAGAGAATTATACGTTTCTCAACACTATTTTTACGTCAAGAAATATTGAATGGGGAATTGTATCTAAACTTTTGTGTGGAAATAAAATTTATCTTAAAGAAATTATTGCTTTAGGAACACATGAGATTCTAGATTCTAGAGTGAGTAATTTGCGTAAAATCAAGTCGATTGATCCTAATATTCAAACGGTTTACATTAAACCTCCCGCAAAACGAAGCATAGAAAGCATCGTAAAATATGCCGACGTAAGTTTTAATACCGAAATCTACACGATTCAGATGCTTTCTAACGAAGCAAAAAAACAAAATAAAACCCATAAAGTAATCATTATGATTGAAATGGGAGATTTGCGTGAAGGCGTAATGGGCGAAGAATTAGTAGACTTTTATGGCCAAATTCTTCAAATGCCAAACATTGAAATTACAGGTATTGGAACCAACCTAAATTGTTTGAGCGGTGTCATGCCAACGCAAGATAAATTAATTCAGTTGAGTTTATATAAACAATTAATTGAAGCCAAATTTAATATTATAATTCCGTGGGTTTCAGGAGGAACTTCAGTAGCTATTCCTTTAATTTTAAAAAATGCCAGACCCATGGCGATCAATCACTTTAGAGTCGGCGAAGCTTTATTTTTTGGAAAAGATTTATTTACGGGAGAAACGATCCAAGGAATGCACGATGATGTTTTTAAGTTATTTACTGAAATTATCGAAATCACCGAAAAACCAGATACACCGACAGGAGAACTAGGAGAGAATGTGGCAGGTAACACCTTCAGCATGAATGATACTGAAGATTTTGGCGGTACTTCATTACGCGCTATTATTGATATTGGTTTGTTGGATATGCAACCTCAATATTTAGACGCAGATGATCCCGATATTACTATAATTGATGCGAGTTCTGATATGTTGGTTATTGATATTTCTAACTCTAAAAAGAACTATAAAATAGGGGATTTAATTTCCTTTAAAATAAAATACATGGGTGCTTTGTATCTTTTGAATTCCGATTATATCGAGAAAACGATCGCATAATAGTGTTGCAAATAGAAAAAGAGAAGTTAAACAAATCAGGTTTTGCTTCTCTTTTGTTTTTAAATCGAGAAAAAATAAAGAATAAATAATTTTTATTCTCGAAATAGGTCCTATTTAAAAATTATTCGTAAATAGTATAGTAAAATCTTATATTTTTATACAAAATAACCAAATCGTATGAAAAAAAATCTCTTTACTATTTTACTGCTAGTACTTTGTGTTTTTACAAGTGGTGCGCAGGAATATTTTCCGAACAATGAAAGTATTCACAATAAAAACAGCAACTATACTGCATTTACAAATGCAAAAATACTTGTTACCCCAACTCAAATTTTAGAAAAAGCAACTTTAGTGATCCAAAACGGAAAAGTCATTGCCGTTGGCACTTCGGTTACTTTACCTAAAAACATCACACCCATAAACTTAGAGGGCAAAACAATTTATCCTTCGTTTATTGACATGTATACTGATTTTGGTGTAGAAAAAGCACAAATAGTACAAAAGTCACGCGGAAGTCAAGTGTACGACAGCAAACGAGAAGGTTATTATTGGAACGAACATATTCGTTCGGAAGTAGATGCAATACAAGGCTTTGATTATGATAAAAGCAAGGCAGAAGAATTTTTAAGAGCAGGCTTTGGTATTGTAGGAACACACAACGATGACGGGATTGCACAAGGTTCAGGAGCTCTAATTGCATTAAATACTTACAGCAGTGAAAGTCGTGTACTCTCTAATAAAATTACTAACCATTTTAGTTTCAAGAAAAGCGTTACCTCAAAACAAGCGTACCCAACCTCACAAATGGGCACCATGGCACTTTTGAGACAAATGTACTTAGACTTGGATTGGTACAAAAAATCGAGTATCAGAAACGAAGATTTATCGTTAGAAGCGCTGCTTCAAAATGAGAAATTAGTGCAAATTTTTGATGCTGGAGATAAGTTAAACAGTTTACGCGCTTCAAATATAGGGAACGAGTTTAACATCAATTATATTTTAAAAGGTTCGGGGAATGAATTTGAACGTTTGGATGAAATCAAAAAAACGAAAGCTAAATTTATAATTCCAATTAACTTTCCAGAAGCGTACGATGTTTCCAATCCGTATCAAGCCAGTAACTTAGATTATGCTGACTTAAAATTTTGGAACCAAGCTCCAACCAATTTAAAAGTTCTTACCGATAATGGAGTCGAGTTCGCATTAACTACTAATAAATTAAAAAAATTAGAAGATTTTAGAACGAACTTATTAAAAGCGGTTCATTATGGTTTTGATAAAACCAAAGCCTTAGAAGCATTGACTACTACTCCTGCCAGTTTACTGGGAAAAAGCAACGAAATTGGAACGTTAAAAGTGGGGAGTTCTGCCAATTTTTTAATTACTTCTGGCGATTATTTTGATAAAGAAACAATATTATACGAGAATTGGGTGCAAGGCAACAAACATACAATTCACTCGATGCATGCCATCGACATTCGAGGTAATTATACTTTGACTGTTGGAAGTCAAATGTACACCTGGGTTGTAAAAGGAGAAATGAACAAGCCAACTTCTGAAATTAAATTAGCGAACGACTCTACTAAATTAGAATCAAAACTAAACGTAGCTGAAAATTGGATTTCACTAATCATAAATGCCAAAGATAGTATCGGTAACACTCATACTCGATTGAGCGCTTATCTGCAAGATCGTAATTCTATAGTTGGAAAAGCAATTTTATTAGATGGTACTGAAGCTACTTGGAAAGCAACAAAAATAGGTGAATTTACAAAAGATAAAAAAGAAGACAAAAAGGAAGAACTCCGAGAAATACTACCAATAAGCTATCCCAATATAGCTTTTGGAAATGCAGTACTTCCAACTGAGGAAACCATTTTATTTAAAAATGCAACGGTTTGGACGAACGAAAAAGAAGAAAATCTTTTGGAGACTGATGTTCTGATAAAAAACGGGAAAATTGCAGCCATTGGTAAAAATCTGCCTGATGGCGGAGCAGTAGTTGTTAATGCTAAAGGAAAACATTTAACGAGCGGAATAATCGACGAACATTCGCACGTAGCGATCTCCAATGGAGTTAATGAAAGTGGTCATAATTCGACGGCTGAAGTCACGATACAAGATGTCATCAACTCTGATGATGTAAATATTTACAGACAAGTTGCAGGCGGCGTGACTACATCGCATTTGTTGCATGGATCTGCGAACCCAATTGGTGGTCGCTCGGCTATTGTAAAATGGAAATGGGGAGTCGGTCCTACTGAAATGCTATATAAAGATCAACCTGGCTTTATAAAATTTGCGTTAGGCGAAAACGTAAAACAATCGAATTGGGGAGAAAATGATCCTTCGCGTTTTCCTCAAACAAGAATGGGCGTTGAACAAGTTTTTACAGATTACTTTCAGCGTGCTAAAGAATACGATACCAATTGGAAAGACTTTAACTCTAATGGAAAAAAGAACAAAGCAAACGCACCAAGGGTAGACTTAGAGCTGCAAACATTAGCCGAAATTATAAACAAAGAGCGTTTTATAACCTGTCATTCGTATGTACAGTCTGAGATTTTGATGCTAATGAATGTCGCCAACCAATTTAATTTTACTGTAAATACGTTTACTCATATTTTGGAAGGATATAAAGTGGCAAATGAAATCAAAGCGCACGGAGCCGGCGCTTCTACTTTTTCAGATTGGTGGGCATACAAATTTGAAGTAAATGATGCGATTCCGTTTAACGGTCCGATAATGCACAAGCAAGGAATTGTAGTCGCTTATAATTCTGATGACGCGGAGATGTCTCGACGATTAAATCAAGAAGCAGCCAAAGCAGTTAAATATGGCGGTATTTCTGAAGTAGAAGCTTGGAAATTTATCACCTTAAATCCTGCTAAATTACTACATATTGACGATAAAGTAGGAAGTATTAAGGTAGGAAAAGATGCTGATGTAGTGCTTTGGTCAGACAATCCGTTGTCGATTTATGCTAAAGTGGAGAAAACAATAATTGAAGGTGTAGTTTATTATGACGCTGATGTCGAAGAAAGTAAACTTGCTGCGATTGCAAAAGATAGATTATTAATCATCAATCAAATGCTAGACGAAAAAAACAGTGGTAAGAAAACACAGGAACCAAAAAAGAAAGAAAAACTGGAGTACCACTGCGATACCTTAGAAATGTAAGCACCTATTCAACACCAATTCAAAAAAACTGTACACAGATGATACAAAAAATATATTTATGCTTCCTGTTTTTAGGAAGTTTAAGCTTGGTGGCACAACATGCACCCGCTAAAAAACAAAGCCAATCCATCTTAATTTTAAATGGTACCGCTCACATCGGGAACGGAAAAGTGATAAATAGCAGCGCGATAGGTTTTAAAGACGGTAAACTAGATTTGGTTACCGAATCGAATTCCGATCAGTTAGTTAAATCAAATTATGATCAAATCATAGATGCTTCCGGAAAACATGTTTATCCTGGTTTTATAGCTGCAAATTCGACTTTAGGATTAGTTGAAATCGATGCTGTAAAATCATCTGATGACGAAAGTGAACTGGGTGACTTTAATCCGAATGTAAAAAGTATTGTGGCTTACAATGCCGAATCTCGTGTTATTGAAACCGTAAGACCCAATGGCGTCCTTATGGCACAAATTACGCCTCGCGGAGGGCGATTTTCAGGATCATCATCAGTGGTACAATTGGATTCTTGGAATTGGCAGGATGCCATTATTAAGGAAAATGACGGTTTACATCTTAATTTCCCGTCCTCTTTCAAAAGATCTGGTTGGTGGGCAGAACCAGGAGAAGTCACTTTAAATAAAGAGTACGCGAAACAAGTAAGCGATATCAGTAATTTGTTGTCTAACTCCAAATCCTACTTCGCTGAAAATTCGAAAGTACGAAATTTAATTTTTGAGTCCATGCAGGGACTTTTTGACGGCTCAAAAACATTGTTTATTCATGCTGATGATGAACTTCAAATCGTAGATGGCATAAAAGTGGCACAAAAAAATGGAGTAAAAAAGATCGTCATTGTAGGTGGTTTTGAAGCTTATAAAGTCGCTAAATTATTAGAATCTAACGCAATTCCAGTTTTATTGAGAAGAGTGCACCAAATGCCCATCCATGATGACCAAGATGTCAATTTACCTTATAAAATGGCAAAGATACTAGTCGATAAGGGAGTTTTGGTCGGTTTAGAAAACAGCGGTGATATGGAACGAATGAATACGCGTAATCTTCCATTTCTGGCCGGTACTTGCGCCGCTTATGGTTTGGATAAAGAACAAGCACTAGCATTAATTACTTTAAATACAGCGAAAATATTAGGCATTGATGTATTCTGTGGTAGTTTAGAAACGGGAAAAGATGCCACTTTGTTTGTTTCTGATGGTGATGCCCTAGATATGCGTACAAATAAACTGACTCACGCTTTTATTCAAGGAAGAAAAATTAGTTTAGAAAATCATCAAACACAATTGAATAAAATTTACAAAGAGAAATACGAACAGCAATAAAATAAATCCTATTTTACAAAAAGATCTTCTCAAAATTCTAATTTTGAGAAGATCTTCTTTTTGTAGGAAATGCAAATCTGGGTTTGAAATGGATTTTACTAAAAAACGACGATTATCAAATTGCAGATATATTATTTTGTCATAGTACTAATTTACAACCCGTAAAAATTTACGGGACCAAAATAATAATTTAATAAAAATCACTTCATCTGCCCTATTTTTTTTAAGGTCAATTAGTCATTTATATACTTTTATAGTAAATCCTAACTATAAATTTATGCGTAAAACTGTCTTAAGCGTGATACTTCTCGCTCTTTTAATATTAACTTTTATCTCCAATCACATTTTTACCGAAAATTTAGTAACACCAAAAAAAGTAGTTTTTGACAACGGTGATACCGCTTGGATGATTATGGCTACCGCTTTAGTACTATTGATGACACCTGGACTTGGATTTTTTTACGGCGGAATGGTGGGTAAAAAAAATGTAATTAGCACCATGCTTCAAAGTTACATGGCAATGATAGTCGTGACCATTTTATGGGTTGTAATTGGCTTCGGACTTTCTTTTGGTCCTTCACTTGGTGGTATTATTGGCAATCCATCTGCTTACTTCTTTTTTAATGGTATCGGTACAAACACGGCATGGAGCACTGCACCCACCATACCGATTATGCTATTTGCGTTGTTTCAAGCAAAATTTGCGATCATCACTCCTGCCCTTGTTACGGGCGCTTTTGCCGAACGCATTCGCTTTTGGGCTTACCTATTATTTATGGTTCTATTCATTCTCTTAATCTATACTCCGTTATGCCACATGACTTGGCATCCCGATGGTTTACTCTTAAAAATGGGAGTTCTTGATTTTGCTGGAGGAACCGTTGTACACATGAGCGCAGGTTGGGCAGCACTGGCTGGAGCAATGTTTTTAGGAAAAAGGAGGGGACGAAAATCCAATCCAGCGCGTATTACTTATGTAATGCTAGGCACTGCATTATTATGGTTTGGATGGTTTGGGTTCAACGCGGGCTCTGCGATGGGCGCCAACGAATTGGCCGTTCAAGCATTAGGCACAACAACAGTTGCAGCCGCAGCCGCAGCGATGGCTTGGGTTTTTATGGATAAAATTTTAGGTCATAAACTTTCTGCTATGGGTGCTTGTATTGGTGCAGTTGTAGGCTTAGTTGCTATTACTCCTGCAGCTGGTTTTGTAAGTATGCCGCATGCTATTTTTATCGGATTGTTTAGCAGTTTAGTCAGTAACTTTGCAGTAAGTCGCTTTCCAAGAGGCAAAATAGACGATGCATTAGATGTTTTTGCTTGTCATGGGGTTGGCGGAATGATGGGAATGTTATTAACTGGTGTCTTTGCTTCAAAGGCGATAAATCCAGCAGTACTAGATCAAGGTTTAGTATTTGGCGAAACTACACTATTTGTACACCAACTAATGGGATTGCTTTTAGTTTCCGTATTTGCTTTTATGGGCTCGTACTTTTTATTTTTTATCGTAAATAAAATTACACCGCTGCGTGTTTCGGAAGAAAAAGAAGCACTAGGTTTAGATATTTCGCAACATGGTGAATTTTTATAATATAACTGTTTCAAAAAAAAACCTCTAAGACCAAAGTCTCAGAGGTTTCTTGAATAAATAATCAACCCAATCATTTACTTAAATTTTGCTATTCCTGCTTGCAACCAATTGTAGTATTCTTCTATTCCTACGTAACTAATAGTTGGTTTTTCAGTGTTTAAACTATTTCCTTCCAAATCAGTTAAGATATACAATGGTTGTGTATTAGTTTTGTATTTTGAGATCATAAAGTCCGTCCATTTATCTCCAGTAGTTTCAATTAACTCGTCTGTTGAAGGAGAAATAAATTGTTCTTCTTTTGGCAAATCACGTTTGTCATCTACGTATAAAGAAATTAATACCAAATCATTCTTTAAAATAGGAAGTACCTTCATATCCGACCACACATTGTTTTCCATCTTGCGACAATTCACACAAGCATATCCTGTAAAGTCAAGCATAACAGGTTTGTTTACCGATTTTGCATATGCCATACCATTTTCATAATCTTCAAAAACCATTATTCCGTGCGGGCCAATTTTTGCTCCTTTTGGTAAAGCTTCATTTGTTACCACGCCATTGGTTGCACTTTTTCCAACTCCATAGGGACTTTCGCTATATTCTAAAGAAGGTGGAAACGCACTAATTATTTTTAGAGGTGCTCCCCAAAGTCCAGGAATCATATAAATCGTAAACGTTAAAACGATCAATCCTAGAGATAATCTTCCCACAGAAATATGTGTCAATGGACTATCGTGCGGCAAAGTGATTTTTCCAAATAAATAAAAGGCTAATGTTCCGAAGATGGCGATCCAAATCGCAATAAATACTTCTCTCTCTAAGAAATGCAATTGTAAAACTAAGTCTGCATTCGATAAAAATTTGAATGCTAAAGCCAATTCTAAAAATCCTAAAACGACCTTTACTGTATTCAACCAACCACCCGATTTTGGTAATGAATTTAACCAACCTGGGAACATGGCAAACAACATAAAAGGCAACGCTAATGCTAGTGAAAATCCGAACATCCCGACTACTGGCGCTATTCCTCCGGTAGAAGCTGCTTCTACCAATAAAGTACCTACAATTGGACCAGTACAAGAAAAGGACACAATTGCCAAGGCCAAAGCCATGAACAAGATTCCGATAATTCCGCCACGGTCTGCTTGCTGATCTACTTTATTTGCCCATGAATTAGGAAGCATAATTTCAAAAGCTCCCAAAAACGAAGAGGCAAAAACAACTAATAATATAAAGAAAAATACATTAAAATATACATTTGTAGATAGTGCATTAAGCGCACCAGCACCAAAAACTGCGGTAACCAGCCAACCTAATAATACATAAATTACGATAATCGAAATTCCGTATAAAATTGCATTTCGTAAACCTGCTGCTCTATTTTTGCTTTGTTTGGTAAAGAAACTTACCGTCATTGGTATCATCGGAAACACACAAGGCGTAAGAAGTGCTGCAAACCCAGATAAAAAAGCGATAAAAAATATAGTCCATAAACTTCTTGTAGATTTTGGACTAGGAGCAGCTACATCGGCAGTTACCCCATCTGCATTATCTGCTGCCACAGCCCCTTCATTTACGACTGAATCTTGCGGTTCAACACTAACATCAGTAACTATAGTATTTTCAACAACGGGAATTTCCGCAACAGCTTCTGCTCCTTTTACATCTGTCGAACTGGGTGCGGATGCAACCATTTTGAACGAGGCTGGAATAGCCAAATTGAACTTTTTGTTAGAGTTGATGCACACCTCTTTACAAACCTGATAATCAAATTCTACTTGAATGTTTTTTACATTTGGATTAGAAATCGTTATCAGCTGTTCTATTTTTGCTTTATTTTCAAAAAAGGTTTCGTTTACCTCAAAAATATCATTATAGGCCGTACGCGTTTTACTTTCCTTTGCTTTTCCACTAACCAAATAATTATCCTTTTGATTCTTGAACGTAATTTCTAAAGGAAGTGGTCCGCCATCTGGTGTAAATTGAGAGTATACATGCCAATCTTTTTCAATTGTAGCTTCAAAAGTCAATAAAAAGCTATTTCCTGATTTATACTCAATTTTTGATGTCCATTTTACTGGTTCAACCATTTGACTATTTCCCTTCGCAAAAGCGAATAAAAAAAGAAATAAAAATACGCAATGCTGTAGTTTGAAATTTAAATTTCTAATAAAACCGTGTTGATTATTCATTCTTCTAAAGTAATTTTAAATATAGTGTTTGTAGTGTTTTTTATTGTAAATCGGTCGTCAGCACGTTTGCCAACAATCCATAATATGTTTTCTCCTGAACAAAGTAACCAAGCATTTTCTTTATCCACCAAAGAAAATTTTTCGTCCTTAAAAAATTTACTGATTTTTTTGCTCTTTCCGTCCATTCCCGTAGGATGAAAAAAATCGCCTTCTCTCCATCTTCTTAAAAACAACGGAAAATTCAGTTTGTCTTTGTCGACAAATATAGTTTTATTTGAAAGTTTAGTCACGTGACTTACCTCACAAAGCGCCAACTTTAAGGGAAAATTAACGTCTCGTTTCTCGTTATCAATTGTAAATATTTCGTCTGATTCTTCTTTGTATGGAGATAAAATTAAGTCTGCCCTATTTTTTATTAGGCGGTAATTGGGAGCTAAAATTTGTTTACCCGATTGACTTTCGACCAAATCATAAATGTCCTTCCAAGCCGTAAACCCATACTCCTTCAGCCATTGATACAAATACGATTGGTAATTCGGCAAACGTTTTAATTGGTTCAAATCAAAATGAATTTCATTACCCTTTTCGTTGGCCACTTGCTGGTATATCATAATCGAAGCATCTTCGACCATTTCTTGGGCTTCCTGCAAGTAGGATTGCGTCTTTTGAAAAATAGCTAAAAATTGTGGATTAATTTCCTTCAAAATTGGAACCAATTCGTGTCTAATTTTATTTCGCACGTATTTAGACGAAGCATTACTGCTGTCTTCGCGCCATTTTATTCCACTTTTTTCGGCGAATTCTTTTATCTCTAAACGAGAATACGGCAATAAAGGACGAAGTAATTTTTCAGTTTGTTCAGGAATTCCCACCAAACCTTCTAAACCAGTTCCGCGAGATAAATTGATAATAAAAGTTTCTAAATTATCATCAGAATGATGTGCGGTTAAAATGTAGTGATAACCTTCCGTTTCTAACAATTCGTCGAACCAACTGTAACGCAATTCTCTTGCAGCAACTTGAGTCGAAAGTTTATAATCTGCAGCAAAAGCAGCGGTGTCAAATTGTGTACTAAAAAAAGGGCGCTGAATTTTAGAAGCAAATTCTTGAACAAAGTTTTGATCTTCAAAACTCTCTATGCCTCTCAATTGAAAATTGCAATGTGCAATGGCAAAATCATAGTCTAGTTCGTTAAATAAATGTGCCATCACCATACTGTCTAAACCGCCGCTAGTCGCTAAAATGAGTTTTTTTGATCCTAAAAAAGGGAAGGAATTAGCAATATGTTTTTTAAATTTATGAAGCATTTTTTGATGTCTTATTTGAATAATTCGTAAAAAGTGAATTCAACCAATTGCTAAAATTACAAATTTACTACAAGACATCAATTTTATGATTGCAAAACTTCAAACATCGCTTTGGCTTTAAGTAAGCATTCTTCGTACTCTGACTCTGGATTTGATAGTGAAGTGATCGCGCTTCCTACAGAAAAAGAAAGATATTGCGATTTAACATCGTACAAAATACTACGAATAACAACGTTAAAATCAAAATCACCTTCGGGTTTAAAGTAGCCAATGGCGCCACTGTACAACCCTCTTTTAGTCTCTTCTTGCTGCTCTATAATAGTCATTGCCGAGTGTTTTGGTGCTCCCGTCATGCTTCCCATTGGGAAAGTGGTTTTTAATACATCTACGGCAGAATATTGCAAATCTACTTTTGATTGTATGGTCGAGATCATTTGATGCACTTGCAAAAAAGAATAGATTTTACACAATTCAACTACTTTGACACTGCCTTTTTGTGCTGTTTTTGACAAATCATTTCGAACCAAATCGGTAATCATAATATTTTCTGCCCGCTCTTTGATGTCGTTTTCTAAATCAAATTTTGATTGATTATCTTCCTTTTCATTTTTAAAACGTCTGGAAGTTCCTTTTATAGGCTGCGAAATAACAACATCTCCAACTTTTCTGATGTATCGTTCTGGAGACGCACATAAAACAAAATTTGTGTTATTTTTGAAAAAAGCAGCAAAAGGAGGTTTTGAAATTGCATTTAACTTCTCAAATTTTGCCAAAGGATCAATGGTAGCATTCTGCGCATAAAATTCCATGCAAAAATTAGCTTCATAAATGTCTCCACGGTGAATGTGTTCTAAAACTGTAGTTACTTTCTCGACGTATTTCTGTTTTGAAATTCGTTGCTCAATCGTAATTATTTCTTTTGAAATGTTATGGATTTCACTGTTATTTATCGCAGTAATTTCTTGAAAATCAAATTCGACCTCATCATCACACAAAAATAAATATTGGATTTCAAGTTGATTCCCTTTTAAAAAGAATAATTTTTTAGGTTGAAAAAAGAATAAATCAGGAAATTGTAGTCCATCAAAATTAGCTGATTGTAGCTCTTCGGTATCGTTTTTTAAATCATATGATAAATAACCAAAAAGCCAGTCTTTAGTTGTTTGTTGGTACTGCTTTAAATCGTCAAAAGCAGTATGACAATCGGTTTTAATTGCGGTAAAAGCATCAACTGCCAATACACAATCAAAACTAGAATAGTCTTGTCTATAATTATTACTGTCCAAAAAAACCACTTCTCTAAATTGCTGTGACCAGCTTAAAAGTTGCTTTTTAAATCCGTCTGGATTTGAAATTTGTTTGTGAATGGAAACTCTCAAGAATAGTGCTTTTAATAATTTCAAAATTACGATAAAAATCACTGTTAAAAAGTTCTTTCGTTCAAAAGAGAAAATTTATCAAGTACAATAGCAACTCTGCACTGTACCTCAACCTAAGTTCTCATAAATAGCATCAGTTTAACAAGTAAAAAAATATTAAAATAAAATTAGTTTAGTTTTTATAATAGCACTAACTTTAGTAAAATGATAAAGCACTAATAATTAACGTTTTAAATCACTAATTTCAAGTATATAGGATCAAATATTTCTACTTAGAAACTAACTTTTAAATTATAGAAATCATGAAAATTGCTACTCTTATTGTTCGTGTTCTCATTGGATTACTATTACTATACGCTTCTATAAGCTACTTTTTAAATTTAATGCCTGAGCCAGAAGTTAACGGTAATTTTAAAGCATTTAATTTAGGTTTAGTCGCTTCTACTTATTTAATGCCACTCGCAAAGTCGATAGAATTATTATGCGGTTTAGCCTTTCTAGTTGGTCGCTACGTGACCTTGGCCAACATTTTAATTTTACCTATAACCGTTAATATTTTATTTATAAACTATTTTATGACTCCCGATGGCTTGGCAATTGCCATCTTACTATTTATTGGAAATTTATTCTTGATTTACAGCTACCGCAACAATTATAAATCGCTCTTTACTGCTTAGTGTTTTCAATTTTTAGAACTGAAACTAGCCTCGTTTTTTATCAAAAAAAAATGCCTCATCTAAAATTAGAATGAGGCATTACTACTTCTACTACAAGTATTATAAAATATAATCGGTATTAATAAAGTTTGAAGCTCTACTGTTTAGTAATTCTTGTAAAATTTGATTGTTGTAATCGTTGTCTTTTGAAGCAACAAACGTACGAATAGAAAACGAACGCAAGGCATCGTGAATACTCAACGTTCCTACTGCAGAATCCTTACGACCTGTGAAAGGAAAAACGTCTGGTCCTCTTTGACAAGAACTGTTTAAGTTTACTCTACACACTAAATTAACCAAAGTATCAATTAGTGGAGCGATCGTTTTAATATCTTGTCCAAACAAACTTACTTGCTGTCCGTAGTTAGAATCCGCCATGTCATCCAAAGGCTCTTGAATGTCTTTGAAAGTCATTATTGGTACCACTGGTCCAAATTGCTCTTCGTGGTACACACGCATTTCTTTATTTACTGGAAATAAAACTGCAGGAAAAATGAAGTTCTCTGTATGTTTTCCTCCTTTTTCGTTGATAATTTCAGCTCCTTTAGAAACAGCATCATCAATTAATTCTTGAATGTAACTTGGTTTTTCTTTTTCTGGAAGTGGTGTCAAAGACACCCCTTTTTCCCAAGGGTTACCAAATGCTAAAGCATCTACTTTTGCAGCGAAACGTCTGTTAAACTCTGCAGCAATAGATTCGTGAACGTATAATATTTTTAAAGCAGTACAACGCTGTCCGTTAAAAGACAAACTACCTGCGATGCATTCTTGAATTGCTAGATCTAAATCAGCATCTGCCAAAATAATAGCAGGATTTTTTGCTTCTAAGCCTAAAATTAAACGCAGTCTGTTCTTGTTTGGGTGTTGATCTTGCAAAGCAATAGCCGATTTACTGTTTCCGATAAGTGCTAGAACATCAACTTTACCCGATTTCATAATCGGAGAAGCTACTTCGCGCCCTCTACCGTAAACAATGCTAATTACTCCTTTTGGAAAACTGCTTCTAAAAGCCTCTAATAAAGGAGAAATTAATAAAACACCATGTTTTGCAGGTTTAAAAATTACTGGATTTCCCATAATTAAAGCCGGAATCAATAGCGAAAAAGTTTCGTTTAATGGGTAATTGTATGGCCCTAGACATAATACAACACCTAATGGTCCACGACGAACCATAGCATTAACACCTTGAACCTTAGAAAAATGTGCGCTTCTTGTGTTTAATTCTTTGTAACTGTCTATCGTATCGTAAATATATTCTACTGTTCTATCAAATTCTTTTTCAGAATCGCCAAGTGATTTACCAATTTCCCACATCAAAAGTTTGACCACTTCTGTACGTGTTTCTTTCATTTGAGATACAAAATTCTCCATGCATTTTATGCGGTCTACTACCTTCATAGTTGGCCACAAACCTTGTCCTTTATTGTATGCTGCAGTAGCTGCCTCAACAGCCTCATTCGCTTCTGTTTCTCCCATAAAAGGAATAGCGCCTAATAAAGTTGGTGCATAATCCTCTGTTGACGAAATAGTCGAAAAAACTGGTGTTGTTTGTCCAGTCCATTGTTTTAACTCACCATTTACAAGATAGGTTTCTTGCATAATTGGCGCTTTAATCTGAAATTCTTCTGGTATTACATTCATTTTTTTTGGTTGTTTATTGTATAGTTTTTATTAATAGCTCAATAAAAAAGAGGCTCTTCATGCCTCTTCTGTTTTTTTATGGTTCTACTGTTTCGCCTTCCCAATCTAGGAAACCGCCCAATAAATTATACGAATTAGCAAATCCTAATTCATTCATAATCTGGCATGCTTTGGCACTTCTAGCACCAGAACGACAATAGACATAGTAGTTTTTTTCTTTATCTAAATTTTCTAATTCATAAATAAAACCTTGTCCTTTATGAATATCAATATTGATAGCATTTTCAATATAACCTTCATTAAATTCGTCTTCTGTGCGCACATCTAGTATCACTGCGTTATCGTCAGCTTCAAATTGTGCAACCCAATCTTCTTGTGATAAATTCATATTCGTTGTATTTTTTGTAAATTTACGATGTTTTCAGTAAAAAAAAAGCCCCAAATATAGGAATTAGGTTATATTTTAATGAAAACGTTTTAGTGAAACGATAAAAATCAATGAATTACCTAATCTGATATTAATATTATAATTATTAGTACCCAAATTAGCCAAGTAATATCATATTTAAAATTGCGATTCTTTAAATTGCTACTTATTCTATTGCTTATTGTTCGTATTTACATTCTCTTATTTTAAATTATCTTTACACTATTCAAAATCACTTATAATGCAAAATAATTTACCCATTCTTTTTCCAAATTTTTCCAGCTCTCTTATCCAAGAGATCGAAAAAAATGCTGTCAACCAAGAAGTTGTTTCGGGAACTACCTTGATGCGAACCGGTGAATACATCAAAAGCACCGTTTTAATAACCAAAGGAAAAATAAAAGTCTACCGCGAGGGCGAAGATGGCGGTGAATTTTTAATGTACTACTTGCAACCCGGCCAAGCCTGCGCATTATCTATGATTTGTGCTACTAAGAACGAAAAAAGTCAGATAATGGCAAAAGTGGTCGAAGATTCAGAACTCGTAATGGTTCCCTTAAAGCTTATGGATAAATGGATGATGGAACATCGCAGTTGGTATGAATTTGTAATTGAAACCTATAGAAACCGTTTTGAAGAAGTTTTGGAAGTAGTAGATAATATTGCATTTAGATCCATGGATGAACGATTAGAGTTTTACTTAAAAAGGCACAAAGAAGCTTGCGGCTGTAAAGAAGTTAATTTATCGCATCAAGAAATTGCAACCGAACTGAACACCTCTAGAGAAGTTGTTTCTCGATTACTCAAAAAAATGGAACAGCGCGGCTTGGTCAAACTAAATCGAAATCAGATTGAGTTGCTTACTTAAGGTTCTTCTATACTTTAACATTAGCAATCATACCAAATAAACCCAACAATTGTGCAATGTGACTAATGTTACTGTGCATAACGCTAAAATAACCAACCTTTGTTTAAAATTAATAAAGTATGGAATATTTAGGATATTTGGCTTCTATTGTAATTGGACTTTCCTTAGGATTAATTGGAGGTGGTGGCTCGATTTTGACTATTCCTATTTTGGTTTATTTATTTAAGGTCAACCCCGAATTAGCCACGAGTTATTCCCTATTTATTGTTGGAATAACGTCAATAACCGGAAGTTTTAGCCATTACAAAATGGGAAACTTGCAACTCAAATCGGCTTTAGTATTTGCTATTCCTTCGATAGTCTCCATTTTAATTATTCGTGAAGTTATTTTTCCACAGATTGCAAATACGTTATTTACTATTGCATCGTACACAGTTTCTAAGAATCTTTTAATAATGATTGTCTTCTCGGTTTTAATGATTCTTGCTTCTATTTCGATGATCAAAAAAAGACCCGAAAAAGATTCGTTTACTGAGACTAATTTTACGCAATTGGCAATTATAGGATTTGTAGTTGGTATTGTAACTGGGTTTTTAGGCGCTGGTGGCGGATTTTTAATTATTCCAGCCTTACTTTTCTTTGCTAATTTACCGATGAAACAAGCCGTTGGAACTTCACTACTTATTATATCGATCAATTCAATTATTGGATTTGCCGGCGACGTATATATAGGTACACCAATCGATTATAAGTTTTTAATCACAATTTCAATAATGGCCTTTATCGGAATGCTAATTGGCACGCAACTTTCTAAAAAAATCGACGGTAGCAAACTCAAACCCCTATTTGGCTGGTTTGTACTAGTCATGGGAATTTATATCATAGTAAAAGAATTATTCTTTTAATAAAATTAACCACACAAGTGTAACTCTAGTTACAAATGAAACAAAATAACAAACTTATCTTTGCAGGACTTTAAACGAAATGATTATGAAAATAGAACAAATTTATACTGGCTGTTTAGCACAAGGCGCTTATTACATCACTTCAAATGGAGAAGCGGCAATCATTGATCCTTTAAGAGAAATTCAACCTTATCTCGATCGCTTAGAACGAGATGACGTAAAATTAAAATATATTTTCGAAACCCACTTTCATGCCGATTTCGTGTCGGGTCATGTAGACTTAAGTAAAGCAACTGGAGCTCCAATTATTTACGGTCCCAATGCAACTTGCGACTTTGATTGCATTTCAGGAACTGACGGGCAGGAGTTTAAGTTGGGAGAAGTAACTTTTAAATTATTACATACTCCTGGGCATACAATGGAAAGTTCGACCTTTTTATTGAAAGATAAAACAGGAAAAGACCATGCTATTTTCTCTGGAGATACTTTATTTATTGGAGATGTGGGGCGACCTGATTTGGCTCAAAAAGCCGCTTCGATGACCATCGAGCAACTGGCTGGAACGTTATACCATTCGCTACGAGACAAAATTATGACTTTAGCCGATGATGTAATTGTTTATCCAGCGCATGGTGCAGGAAGTGCTTGTGGTAAAAACATGAGTAACGAAACTGTTTCTACTATTGGCAATCAAAAAGAAACCAATTATGCCTTACGTGCCAATATGAGTGAGGCTGAATTTATTACTGAAGTTACAGATGGTTTATTGCCTCCACCCGCATATTTCGGAATGAACGTAGCGATGAACAAAGGCGGTTACGAAAGCTTTGAAACAGTGCTGCACAACGGAATGACACCTGTTGAAGTCAAAGATTTTGAGGCTGTAGCCGAAGAAACTGGTGCTTTAATTTTGGATACGCGCGATAATGGAACTTTCAGCAAAGGCTTTATTCCACAATCGATCAATATCGGAATTGGTGGCGATTTTGCACCTTGGGTAGGTACTTTAATTGGAGATGTAAAACAACCGATTCTTTTGGTTACCGATTCTGGTTTAGAAGAAGAAACTGTTACTCGTTTAAGTCGTGTTGGCTTTGACCATATTATTGGATTTCTAAAAGGAGGATTTGATGCTTGGAAAGAATCTGAAAATGAAATTGATACCGTGAACCGAATTACTGTAGAACAATTTGCAGCTGATTTTAAACCGAATGCAGATAAAGTAATTGACATTAGAAAAGAAACCGAATACGCTGCCGAGCATATTGCCGAAGCATATAATAAACCATTAGCCTATATTAATGACTGGGTAAAAGACATTGACCCAAAAGAACCTTTTTACTTGCACTGTGCTGGAGGATACCGAAGCATGATCGCAGCATCTATTTTACAAGCAAGAGGTTTTAGAAACTTTACTGAAATTGAAGGT
Organism: Flavobacterium sp. TMP13; assembly: GCF_050847115.1. Classification (NCBI taxonomy): domain Bacteria; kingdom Pseudomonadati; phylum Bacteroidota; class Flavobacteriia; order Flavobacteriales; family Flavobacteriaceae; genus Flavobacterium; species Flavobacterium sp. TMP13. The sequence continues at coordinate 2,468,236 of NZ_CP193656.1, read as the reverse complement.
GGTTTTGGTGCAATTGCTAAAACAACTGTTCCAAAATCAGATTTTGTTTGTCAGAGTAAAGTATTAAAATAAAATAAGTTAAAGAGATGAGAAGTTACATCGTGACAGAGTTTAAAAAAAGTGTAGAACCCTCAACCTCTCAACCTGAAAAATCATTGAAACTCGCTCAAAAACTTTGAGTCTAAACAAAAACATAAATCTTAAAAAATGAATATCCTAGAAATCATCAGAGAACCTTGGCCTTGGTATATTGCTGGCCCACTTATCGGCTTAACGGTTCCCGTTTTACTATTAATCGGTAATAAATCATTCGGAATTAGTTCTTCATTGCGACATGTGTGCGCGATGTGTATTCCCGCAAATATTTCGTTTTTTAAGTACGATTGGAAAAAAGAAAGCTGGAATTTATTTTTTGTTTTCGGAATCTTTCTGGGAGGAATCATTGCCACCGCATTTTTATCGAATCCTAATGAAGTAATCGTTGCACCAGAATTAGCAACCGAATTAGCAACTTACGGCATTACTGATTTTTCGAAATTATTACCGCCCGAATTATTTTCTTGGGAAAGTTTATTTACGTTACGCGGATTTATAATGATCGTCATCGGCGGATTTTTAGTTGGTTTCGGTACGCGTTATGCCGGTGGTTGCACAAGCGGTCACGCCATTATGGGAATCTCTAATTTACAATGGCCGTCATTAGTAGCAACAATTTGTTTTATGATTGGTGGTTTTATTATGGCCAATTTAATTTTACCACTTATACTTTCTCTTTAAATTTAAAAAAATGAAAAACATAAAATATTTAATAGTCGGGCTTGTATTCGGAATCATATTCATTAAGGCCGAAGTTATTAGTTGGTTTCGCATACAAGAAATGTTTCGTTTGCAATCGTTCTTTATGTATGGAGTAATTGGAAGCGCAGTTATGGTCGGAATGCTGTCGGTTTTCCTCATTAAAAAATTTGACATCAAGACGCTAGATGGCGAAAAAGTAGTTATTCAGCCTAAAACCTTTAGTCAAGGACAAATTTACGGTGGTTTGTTATTTGGTTTTGGTTGGGCCATTACAGGAGCTTGCCCAGGACCATTGTTCGCACAAATTGGAAGTGGTTTTACTGTAGTAGCCATAACTTTAATTAGCGCAATCCTAGGTACCTGGGTTTACGGTTATATTAAGGACAAATTACCTCATTAAAAATAAGACATAGAATGTACTAAAAAGCACTGCCAAAAGCAGTGCTTTTTTATTTCTTAAAAATTTAACACAAACATTTGTATATACAACTATGAATTGTTTTACATTTGTACCTACAAATTTCACAATTACAACTATGACAATTGAAGATGTATTACAGAGCACCGTGAAAATGGATAATCGTCAAAAAGTTATTCTAAATATTATGTTTACCCAAAACTTGCTGCAAGACAAATTTAGTGAAGTCATAAAACCATATGAGTTATCTGGTGAGCAATATAACGTGTTACGAATTTTAAGAGGTCAAAAAGGAAGTCCCGCTAATATGTGCGTGATTCAAGACCGAATGATTGCGAGAACTAGTAATACCACTCGGTTGGTTGATAAATTACTTTTAAAGAACTTAGTTACACGTAATGTTTGCTCAGACAACCGACGAAAAATTGAAGTTTTAATTACGCAAAAAGGTTTAGACATTTTAGCAGAAATAGATCCGAAGCTTGTGGAGTATGAAACAAATTTTTCAAATAATTTAAGCAGTGACGAACTGGAACAATTAAACTTTTTAATCGAAAAGTACAGACAATAATAAATACATAACCACAAATGAATACTTTTTTAGAAAATCAAAACTGGAGATACGCAACAAAGAAATTTGATGCTTCCAAAAAAATATCAGCCGACGATTTAAATTCGCTTAAAGAAGCAATTCGACTGAGTTCTTCTTCGTACGGATTACAACCGTATAAGGTTATTATTGTTGAAAACACAGAGTTGAGAGAAAAGATAAGACCGGTCGCGTGGGGACAAGCCCAAATTACAGAGGCATCACACTTATTTATATTTGCAAACAGAACTGAAATAAGTGAGTCAGAAGTAGATTCGTTCTTTGACAACATCAGTAAAACAAGAGAGATTCCATTAGATTCATTAGCTGGATATCAATCCTTTATGAAAGGAAAAATTAATGAATTATCTACAGATGACGTGAATACATGGAATGCTAAACAAACATATTTAGCACTTGGAAACCTACTGAACGCCGCTGCCGAGTTAAAAATTGATGTAACGCCAATGGAAGGGTTTTCACCAGCCGACGTCAATGAAATTCTAGGTTTAAATGCGCTTGGTTTAACTGCATCGCTCATTGCAACTGTTGGTTACCGCCACGAAGAAGATGCGACCCAACACTTTAAAAAAGTTCGTAAATCAGAAAAGGATTTATTTATCACACTATAACTATCAATACCCATTCAAAATTAAACAAAAATGAAAAATTTTAAGACACTAGCATTAGCATTTGTATTCGTTTTATCTGGCGCAGCAGTTTCTGCACAAACCAAAAAAATTGATGTATCTAAAAGTACAATCAACTGGGTTGGTAAAAAAGTAACAGGACAACATTCAGGAACAGTAAATTTTAAAGATGGTGCCGTAGTTTTTAGCGGAAAAAAGTTAAAAGGTGGAAGTTTTACCGTAGACATGCCGTCTCTTAATGCAACTGATTTATCTGGTGAGTATCAAACAAAATTAAACGGTCACTTAAAAGCAGATGATTTCTTTGGTACTGACAAATATCAAACAGCTACTTTGGTTTTTAAAACGATTGGCGCAAAAAGTGCTGATTTGTATACTGTAACTGCAGACTTAACAATCAAAGGAATTACTAATCCAGTAACTTTTGATGTTGCTGTTAAAGGAAATACCGCTACAACTGCTTTTAAAGTTGATAGAACAAAATACAATATCAAATACAACTCTGGAAGTTTCTTTGAAAGTCTTGGTGACAAAACTATCGATGACAATTTCGAATTAAGCATTGTTTTAAAATTCTAAATACCACGCTTACTAATTTAAAATACCCCGCTAAAATTAATTTTTTATCGGGGTATTTTTTTTTAAAAATTACAAGGACAGTGTCAACAATAGTAGAAATTACAATAGTACTATTAAATACTAGCCTACTCGTTAATAAGTAAAAAATGCACTATCGCCTAGTAAACATCAGATTTATTTGTAGAATCTTACTTAAAAATAATTCCAGATTTCAAGCTTTATAAGAACAGTATTTTTTCAGAGAATTGGTAAGTTCCATCACTTTCAATTTGTTTCTCAGCCCACTAGAACCAAATAATTTAACAAAACAGTCTCTAAATCTTTGATATTTTCAAAATTTTATGTTTGATAAATCAAATTACCTTTATATATTTGTCGTCAGTAAAAAAGAAATATGAAAACAATTACTAACAATACATGGTGGTGGAACAATTTACGTCGATAGTCGTGAACAAAGCTCCTATGGTATAATTAGTACACTATAAATATAAAAGGCTTGTCATCACGACAAGCCTTTTTTTATACGCCAAATTCAACAACTTATTTTAAATTAAAACAAACCAATTTTGAAAACTATAGCACTCCAAACCCAATACAAACAAATTCTGGCAGATACCATTACTCCTGTTAGTGTTTATTTTAAAATTCGAGATAAATTTCCTAACAGTCTTTTACTAGAAAGTAGCGATTACCATGGTAACGACAATAGTTTTTCTTATATCTGCTGCAATACTATTGCGAGTATTAAAATTGAAAACGAAACCATTATCAAAACGTTTCCTGATGGAACTTCCGAAAAAATAGCCATTGACAGCACTACTAATATTCCAGAAATTATTCAAAATTTTTCTAGTTTATTTAAATCAGAAAAAAATGATTTCAAATTCATCAATAACGGACTATTTGGTTACATTTCGTACGATGCAGTTCGTTACTTTGAGAAAGTAGCTATTGCTAAAAAAGATTCGACCACTTCAATTCCTGATGTGTATTATGCGGTATATCAAAACATTATCGCCATCAATCATTTTAAAAACGAGGCTTATATTTTTTGCCATAGTTTAGATAGAAGAAATAATATTTCGGAAATTGAGCAATTGATACAATCTCGAAATATTGCCGAATATAAATTTGCCAAAGATGGAGAAGGTTTCTCTAATTTAACCGACGAAGAATTCAAGCACAATGTGGCTTTAGCCAAAAAACACTGTTATAGAGGTGATGTATTTCAGTTGGTTTTATCACGTCGCTTCACGCAAGGCTTCAAAGGAGACGAATTCAACGTATATCGCGCTTTAAGAAGTATTAACCCATCTCCTTATTTATTCTTTTTCGACTACGGCGACTTTAAAATATTTGGTTCTTCTCCCGAAGCGCAGATTATTGTAAAAGATAGAAAAGCCGAAATTCACCCAATTGCAGGCACATTTAAACGTACCGGAAATGACGAACAAGATGCCATTTTAGCCAAACAATTATCGGAAGATAAAAAAGAAAATAGCGAACATGTCATGTTGGTCGACTTGGCTAGAAATGATTTGAGCCGCAACGGTCATGACGTGAATGTCGAAAAATATAGAGAAGTTCAGTTTTTCTCGCATGTCATTCACTTGGTTTCAAAAGTAACGGGACATTTACATGAAAAAGCTACTACGATGCAAGTGGTTGCAGACACTTTTCCTGCAGGAACTTTAAGTGGCGCACCCAAACACCGCGCCATGCAACTCATCGAAGATTACGAAAAAACGAACCGTAATTTTTACGGTGGTGCGATTGGCTTTATGGATTTTGAAGGCAACTTTAACCATGCCATTATGATTCGTACATTTTTGAGTAAAAACCACCAATTGCATTGTCAAGCTGGCGCAGGAATTGTAGCGAGTTCTAATGAAGAAAGTGAAATGGAAGAAGTCTACAACAAGCTAAGAGCGTTAAATACGGCTTTAGAAATGGCAGAGAAAATTTAAAAAAATAATTTAATATTTTAAAGATTGTTCTATTTCCAAATTCTTCAATCTTTGCATCATTCAATTTTTCAATTATGAAAATAAAAAAAATAGTAGTCATAGACAATTACGATAGTTTTACTTATAATTTAGTTCACTATTTAGAAGATTTAAATTGCGAGGTAACCGTATACCGTAACGATGAATTTGAACTGGAAGAACTAGCTTCTTTCGATAAAATTTTATTGTCACCAGGACCTGGGCTTCCAGATGAAGCTGGATTATTAAAAGAAGTAATTCGTCATTATGCCCCCACCAAAAGCATTTTAGGCGTTTGCTTAGGTCAACAAGCCATTGGAGAGGTTTTTGGCGGAACATTATCTAACTTGGATAAAGTATATCATGGCGTAGCCACCATCGTAAAAAAGTCGGTTACTGACGAACATTTATTTGACGGTCTGGCCGATGAGTTCGAAGTAGGTCGATACCACTCTTGGGTTGTTGATGCTAATTTACCTGATGTTTTAGAAGCGACTTCTTTTGAAGAAAACGGTCAAGTGATGTCTTTGCGTCACAAAATCTACGATGTTCGCGGCGTTCAGTTTCATCCTGAAAGTGTACTGACTCCAAACGGAAAGCAAATTTTAGAAAACTGGGTAAAGAATTAAAACTGAAGACTGAATCTTAAGTATAATTTTTAAAGTAAAAGGTTAAAAGCGCTAAAACTTTAAAACCCATCGAATTTTAAAAAAATGAAAAATATATTAAATAGACTAATCAATCACGAGGTACTTTCAAAAGAAGAGGCAAAAAATGTATTGATTAACATTTCAAACGGAAGTTACAATCAAAATCAGATTTCGTCATTTTTAACGGTCTTTATGATGCGCAGCATTACGATAGACGAACTTTCTGGTTTTCGCGAAGCCTTGTTGGATCTATGTGTACGCATCGACTTATCAGAGTACAACACCATAGACTTATGCGGAACGGGCGGCGACGGAAAAGATACTTTTAATATTTCTACATTGGCTTCTTTTGTGGCAGCAGGTGCTGGAATAAAAGTGGCAAAACACGGAAATTATGGTGTTTCTTCGATCTCAGGTTCCAGTAACGTGATGGAGAAAATGGGAATTAAATTTAGTAACGATTCTGATTTCCTTAAAAATTGTATGGATAAAGCTGGAATAGCAATTTTGCACGCACCATTATTTCATCCTGCCATGAAAAATGTTGGTCCAATACGTAAAGATTTGGCTGTAAAAACATTCTTCAATATGTTAGGGCCAATGGTTAATCCATCGTTTCCTCAAAATCAATTGGTGGGCGTTTTTAATCTTGAGCTTGCGCGCATGTATGCGTATTTGTATCAAAGTACCAATATGAATTTTACCATTTTGCATTCGCTAGATGGTTACGACGAAATTTCTTTGACTGGAGCAACCAAAACTATTACCAATTCGATGGAAGCAATGTTAAAACCTGAAAGTTTTGGTGTTCGTACAGTATTGCAAAGTGAAATTGAAGGCGGAAAGACGATAGACGAATCGGCTGATTTATTTATAAAAATTATTTCTGGAAAAGGAACTGAAGCTCAAAATAACGTGGTTTGCGCCAACGCAGCGATGGCGATTTCAACTGTTACCAAATGCAGTCCGGTAGAAGGATTTGAATTGGCAAAGGAAAGTTTGCTATCGGGAAAAGGATCAAAAGCATTGACTACTCTACAAGAATTAAGTAAATAAAAACACAAATTCCAGAGATGTATACTAATTTTTGAATAAACTTTGAAACTCTGCAACTTAAAACCTAAGAAACTAAAATTAAATGAACATCCTAGATAAAATTATAGTCGACAAACGACAAGAAGTAATTCTTAAAAAATCTATTATTCCAGTAAGACAATTGGAAGCTTCAGTTTTTTTCGGAAAGAAAACAATTTCTTTAAGTCAAAATTTAAAAAACAGCAACACCGGAATTATCGCCGAACACAAACGCCGTTCGCCTTCAAAAGCTGAGATTAATTACAGCTTTACGGTCGAAGAAGTGGTAAAAGGTTATGAAAATGCAGGTGCTTGCGGAATTTCAGTTTTAACTGATGGCAAGTACTTTGGTGGTTCCTTGGATGATTTACTGTTAGCAAGAGCATCGGTTTCAATTCCGCTTCTGCGAAAAGAGTTCATTGTAGACGAATACCAAATCCTAGAGGCAAAAGCACACGGAGCCGATTTAATTTTGCTAATTGCTGCTGTTTTAACACGCGAAGAAATTAAATCTTTATCAGAATTTGCCAAAAGTTTAGGACTCGAAGTTTTGTTAGAAGTACACAATCAGGAAGAGTTAGAAAAATCAATCATGCAAAGTTTGGACATGATTGGAGTAAACAACAGAAATCTAAAAACTTTTGAAGTAAGCTTGGAGTTCAGCAAACAATTGGCCGACCAAATTCCGAATGACTTTGTGAAAGTTTCTGAAAGTGGCATTTCGAACATCGAAGCTATAAAGGAATTAAAGCCATTTGGATATAAAGGATTTTTAATTGGTGAAAACTTCATGAAAACCGATAACGCCGGAAAAGCTGCAACGGAATTTATTCAAGGACTTTAATCCCTGTAACGCCAAAATTCGGAACTGTTAATTTTGAGAAAAAATAAAATGATAGAATACGATTCATCTTCTAGTGCTACTTCCTCCCCTTCTGATAAAGCTGCGGTAGGAATTAAAATTTGCGGTATGAAATATCTCGACAATATAAAAGAAATAGGTTCGCTCCTACCCGATTATATGGGTTTTATATTTTGGGAAAAATCGGCACGTTATTTTGATGGTGTGATTCCGCCTGTAGCTGAAAGTATTAAAAAAACAGGGGTTTTTGTCAACGCATCGGTTTTAGAAATTTCAGATAAAGTAAATAAATACGATTTACAAGCCGTACAATTGCACGGTCAAGAATCAGTTGAGTTTTGCAGTGAGTTAAAAAGTAAGCTTTCTAAAAATATAGAAATAATTAAAGTTTTCTCTATTATTGACACTTTCGATTTTGACGAATTGAAACCTTTTGAAGGTGTTTGTGATTTCTTTTTGTTTGATACCAAAGGTAAATTGCCTGGAGGGAACGGAACCACTTTTGACTGGAAGGTATTGGCTGATTATCCATCGCAAAAACCATTCTTTTTAAGTGGCGGCATTGGTCTTGAAGAATTAAATGATGTCAAACAAATATTAAAATTAAAATTACCCATTTATACCATCGATCTAAACAGTAAATTTGAAATCGAAGCGGGATTAAAAGATAAAAATATATTGAGCGAGTTTCAGCAAAAACTGAAGCTTTAAACTTTAAACAAAAATACAATGAATTTTAATGTAGACGAAAAAGGATATTATGGCGAATTTGGAGGAGCATACATTCCTGAAATGTTGTATCCAAATGTAGAAGAATTGCGTACTCAATATTTAGACATTATGGCTGAGCCCGAGTTTAAAGCCGAGTTCAACCAATTGCTAAAAGATTATGTTGGTAGACCAAGTCCGTTATATTTAGCCAAACGATTATCAGAAAAATACAATACCAAAATTTACCTAAAACGAGAAGACCTCAATCATACTGGCGCTCATAAAATCAACAATACGATTGGTCAAATTTTAGTAGCTAAAAAGTTAGGTAAAAAACGCATCATTGCCGAAACAGGCGCAGGACAACACGGTGTTGCGACCGCTACGGTTTGTGCTTTAATGGGCCTAGAATGCATTGTTTACATGGGCGAAATTGACATTGCGCGTCAAGCACCCAATGTGGCGCGTATGAAAATGCTAGGAGCCGAAGTACGACCAGCACTTTCTGGTTCTCGCACTTTAAAAGATGCAACCAATGAAGCCATTCGCGATTGGATTAACAATCCCGTAGACACGCATTACATCATCGGTTCGGCTATTGGGCCGCATCCTTATCCTGACATGGTAACCCGTTTTCAAAGTATCATTTCCGAAGAAATAAAAACACAATTACAAGAAAAAGAAGGCCGTGAAAATCCCGATTATGTTGTCGCTTGCATTGGTGGTGGTAGTAATGCGGCAGGAACTTTTTATCATTTCTTACATGAACCAGAAGTTGGCATAATCGCGGTTGAAGCAGCTGGAAAAGGAGTAAATTCGGGTCTAAGTGCAGCAACAAGTCAACTAGGTAAAGTGGGGGTTATTCACGGGTGTAAAACTTTATTAATGCAAACTCCAGACGGTCAAATTACAGAACCATATTCGATCTCAGCTGGTTTAGACTATCCTGGAGTTGGTCCCATGCATGCGCATCTAGCAACCTCGGGACGTGCCGAGTTTTTCTCAATTACCGATGACGCGGCAATGATAGCAGGTTTAGAGTTGACTAAACTCGAAGGGATCATTCCGGCTATAGAATCCTCGCATGCATTGGCTCTTTTCAACGAAAAAACGTTTAAACCAACCGATGTTGTTGTCGTTTGTCTTTCGGGTCGTGGCGACAAAGATTTAAATACGTACATTGATTATTTTAAATTATAAGAGAAAAATAATTTGGGCGTTACCCAAGGGCCGGGCTGTACACTAAATCTTTTTTGTGGAAGAGAAAACCACAAAAAAGGATACCGCTTCCATCCCTAACGCTCCTAAATAACGAATAAAATACAAATCATGGAACAGTTATTCTCCTACGGAACATTGCAATCAGAAGAAATTCAAATACAAGTTTTTAATAAATTACTAACCGGAACAGCAGATCAACTTTTGGGTTACAAATTAAAAGATCTAAAAATAGAAGAAGAATTTGGAATGGAAGACTATTTTGTCGCAATTCCGAGCGAGAATCCGCAAGATGCCATTAAAGGTGTACTGTTTGACATCTCAACTGAAGATTTAGACAAGGCAGATTTATTTGAATCTAAATCGTACAAACGAGTTGAAATCATACTAAAATCGGGAACAACTGCTTGGATTTTCATCGAAAGATAATACTCCGATACAAGAGATTTATTTAAAACGATTGCATCAGACAAAAAAATGTACCGTTCATTCAGTGTCGTTTGCAATCATTTTTAAATCAATCAAAATAAACACATGCGAGCCTACTACTTTTTATAAAAGGTGGAAGAAAAAAACCATAATAACATTACAATGAACCGAATAAATCAGAAATTACAAGAAGATAAAAAAATATTCTCCATTTACTTTACTGCAGGTTATCCTAATGTAAATGACACGGCAAAAATCATTCAAGATTTAGAAAAAAATGGCGTTGACATGATCGAAATTGGATTGCCCTTTAGCGATCCTCTGGCTGATGGACCAACTATTCAGGCGAGTTCTACTAAAGCACTTAGAGACGGAATGACTACCGAAATTTTGTTCAATCAGTTAAAAGACATTCGTAAAAGCGTACAAATTCCGCTTGTAATTATGGGTTATTTTAACCCAATGTTGCAATACGGTATTGAAGCTTTTTGTGCAAAATGTGCCGAAGTTGGCGTAGATGGTCTTATAATTCCAGATTTACCTGTTGATGTTTATGCTGATCAGTACAAAACAACATTTGATAAATACGGCCTTAAAAACATCTTTTTAATCACGCCACAAACATCCGAACAACGAATTCGTTTTATTGACAGCGTTTCTGACGGCTTTATTTATATGGTTAGTTCGGCCAGCGTTACTGGTTCACAATCGGGTTTTGGAAATGAGCAAGAAGAGTACTTTCAACGCATTGGAGCTATGAATTTAAAAAACCCACAAATAGTAGGATTCGGAATATCCAATAAAGAAACATTTCAGCAAGCCACTAAATTTGCCAAAGGCGCAATTATAGGGAGTGCTTTTATAAAACATCTAACTGATAAAGGCACCGAAAAAATTTCAGAATTTGTAAGTGCTATTCGTTAAAATTTAAAATTTAAAAAATGGGATTATTTTCAGCATTATTAGGCAATGCAGGCGCAGTAAGCCAAGACGAATTGCAAAAAAAATACGGACAGTTATTGACCGACACCGAAACAATTGAGTTGGGTTTTAAACTCATTCGCGATACTTTTATTTTTACCAACAAACGATTGATTTTGGTAGACAAACAAGGAATTACAGGAAGTAAGACTGAATATAAATCGATCTCGTACAAGAGTATTTCTCGCTTTAGTATAGAAACTGCCGGGACATTTGAACTGGATGCCGAACTAAAAATTTGGGTATCGAGCGAATTACAACCTAGCATTCGCAAACAGTTTAATAAATCGGTAAATGTCTACGAAGTTCAAAAAATATTGGCACATCACGTTTTATAGACATCTTCAATTGTAATGGGACAAATAAAAGTATACGGTTTACGTTAAAACTTACATCCGATTCGAGAAAAAGTATCGGAGATTATTCACGAATGTATGGTTTTAGCTTTTTCTTATCCTAAGGAAAAGAAAGCCCATCGTTTTATTTACATAGACGATGATAGCTATTTTTATTTTTCGGAAAGAACTCCAAAACACATCCTCATAGAAATGCTTGTTTTTGAGGAGAAGCATTGTAGCCAAAAAAAAGTTATACCAGTTCTTAGTTGAGTGCTTTCAAGAAGAGTTGCAAATTAACCCAATTGATCTTGAAATTACACTTATAGAAACGCCACTGCACAATTGGGGAATAAGAGGTAAAAGTGGAGATTATCTGCAGTTAAATTATTCCATCTCGGCTTAACTATTTTTAACCATACTATACAACCGCGAATTTTCATTTATTGAATTTTCGCGGTTTTTTGATGTTTTAATTTCAATAAAAAGAAAGACTATTCTTGCTTAATTATGTTAAAAATAAGTTAAAAATAAAATCAAACAACTGTTTAATTTAAACAAGCGTTTAATTTTGCAGTCAATCTCAACGATATGATTGTACTACCAGAACTAAACGAAAAGAAAATCAAAATTCTTGATGAGGCAGAAAAACTTTTCGCCGAAAAAGGATACGAAGGAACTTCCATTCGAGACATTTCGAAGGAAGCCAAAATAAACGTGGCTATGGTGTCGTATTATTTTGGTTCTAAAGAACGTTTGCTAGAGTCTTTGATCTTATATAAAATTTCTGATTTAAAAAATCAGTTGGAAAATTTATCAAAAGAAAACCTACAACCTATTGAAAAAGTTAATAAATTAATCGAACTTTACATAGCCCGAATCAACTGTAACAGAGGCATTTTCAGGATTATGCACTTCGAAATGACGTCGAAAAAGAATAACAAGCGCTTAAAAATATTTGCAGAAATTAAGAGAGAAAACTTAGCATCTGTCGATCAGATTATTAAGGAAGGCCAAGAAAAAGGAGTTTTTAGAAAAGATATTATCATTCCCTTACTGACTACGACAATTGTAGGAACTTTTTTTCAATTTCATATGAATAAACTTTTTTATCAAGAATTATTTAACCTACACAATGAATCCGATTACAATCAGTATATCAAAAACAGTTTAACAAAACACATTCAACAAACCATAAAAGCACTTCTTGTATATGAAAATTAATCCATTACTGCTCTTCAGTATTTTTCTTGCAGGGTTAACATCTGCTGCTGCTCAAGAAAAGACAAGTTTATCATTGGAAGAAGCCGTTCAAATTGCATGGAAAAAAAGTAACGAATCTGCTTTAGCAACTGCAAAAGTAAACTCCAAACAATACGAACTACAAACGGTAAAGAACAAGCAATATCCTGATGTAAAATTATCTTCACAGTACCAATATCTACCAACAGGAAATATTACCATTTTACTTCCACAAGATCCTAATGCTCCCGGATCGGCTCAGCCTCCAGCTGTAAATCAAATCTTTTTTGCACAAACTGCAGTTTCTATGCCGATATTTTCGGGATTTAAAATTCAGCGTAGTATCAATTTGTACTCCACTTTATATGAAGCAGAAAGTGCTACAGCATTAAAAACGAAGGAAGACATAGCCTTGCGCGTCGTAAAATATTATACCAATTTATACAAAGCACAAAAAACAGTAGAACTTTTAGGAGAGAATCAAAAAAGTGCACAACAACGTGTTAACGATTTTGTTGAATTGGAAAGTAACGGAATCATTCCTAAAAATGATTTACTAAAAGCGCAGTTGCAAGTATCAAAAATTCAACTGTCTGTTGATGAAGCCAAAAACAATCAGAACATTGTAAATTATTATTTGGTAACCTTATTAAAAATGGACCCAAATACTAAAATTACGATTACAGAAAGCGACTTGAGCAAATTTGAACCTCGTATTTTACAATCGGATACCGATCTAGCGTTAAGCAACAGAAAAGATCTAGAAGCGCTTCGCCTACAAGGAAAAGCGAGCGAAGAGAACGTTAAAATTGCCAAGAGCAATTATTATCCTTCGATAGCAATTATTGGCGGTTATGCCCTAATCGATATTAAAAATGCATTGGAAGCAACTAATTTGACCAATGTTGGTGTTGGACTTTCTTATGACTTATCCGGGTTAATAAAAAACAGCACTACTGTTAAAATGGCTCAAAGCAAAGCAGACGAAGCCAAGCACTCTGAAGAAATTCTAATCGATTATATCAAAGTGCAAGTACAACAAGCTGCAGAAGAGTACGACTTGGCTGTCAATCAAGATGTTGTTTACGAACAAGCATTAGCGCAAGCTTCTGAAAATTATCGAATAGTAAAAGATAAATATGATAATGATTTATCAGATACGAACGATTTACTTGAAGCCGACGTGGATCAATTAAGTGCGCAAATCAACAAAGCGGTATCAAAAGCCAATATAATTCAGAAATATTACGAATTACTTTCGGCTACAGGACAAATTTCTCAATCTTTCAATCTTTCAAAAATATAATCATAACTATCATGGAAAAGAAAAAATCAAATACCAAATTTATAATAATATTAGTTCTCTTGGTAGTTATAGGTGGAGGATACGGAACATACAAATACATGCACTCGTTAGGTCATGAAGAAACCGATGATGCACAAATTGAGAAAAACATGAACCCAATTATTCCGAGAGTCCCGGGATATATTAGCAAAGTGTATGTAAAAGACAACCAATTTGTAAAAACTGGCGATACCTTATTCTCTATTGATAAAAGAGATTATCAGTTAAAAATTGAAGATGCAAAAGCAGCTTTATTGGGAGCTGAAGGACAATATGCTGCCGCAAAAGCTGATATTGGAAGTGCTTATGCAAGCGTATCTGTATCTGATGCTAATATGAAGTCGGCTAGTGGAAACATTGAAACTGCAAAGATACGATTGACTCAAATTACAAATGACTACAACCGTTACAGTAATTTGTACAAAAATCACACAATCACCAAGCAGCAATATGAAAAAGCTTTGACTGCTAAACAAGAAGCTGAAAGTCAAATTCGCAATTTAGAGGCGCAACAAAAAGCAAGTTCTTTTCAGAAAAATGCAATTGAAGCAAAGTCTAAAGCATCGGACAAACAGACTGAAGTGGCTGCTGCAAATATTGAAAGAGCCAAAACAATGTTGGAAGTTGCCGAATTAAATTTAACGTATACCGTAGTTACTGCTGCTATCGATGGTCAACTTTCAAAAGTAGATATTCAGCCAGGACAGCTAGTACAACCAGGACAATCTTTGTTCTACATTATTAATAATGCCGAAGCTTGGGTTGTGGCTAATTTTAAAGAAACACAATTAAATAAAATGATTGTAGGTCAAAAAGTGACGATCAAAGTAGATGCGTATCCTGGTTATGAATTTAAAGGGACAGTGGGATCATTTTCTCCAGCTACTGGATCTCGATTTTCATTATTACCACCAGACAATGCGACAGGTAACTTTGTAAAAACGATTCAGCGTTTACCCGTTCGCATCACATTAGACGAATCGAATGATCCTGAAAAAATTAAATTACTTCGTTCAGGAATGAATGTTGACGTAGATGTACATTTAAAATAAATTTTAATCGCTGGCTGCTATCAAAACTGGTAGTAGGCAGTGTCACAATACTATCAAAAGATGGCGCAAACGGGACAAGATGATTTAGTAGAATATGGCTTTAGACGGGTTATTATAACCATTACTGCCGTACTCTGTGCCTTATTAGAAATTGTCGATACAACAATTGTGAATGTTGCATTAAATGATATGCGTGGGAGCCTTGGCGCTACACTTACAGATGTTGCGTGGGTTATTACTGCTTATGCAATTGCTAACGTAATTGTAATTCCGATGACCAGTTGGCTTTCCCAGCAATTTGGACGACGTAATTATTTTGCTGTTTCGATTGTCATCTTTACAGTTTCCTCGTTTTTATGCGGAAACGCGACCAATATTTGGGAACTAGTAGCCTTTAGATTCGTGCAAGGTTTAGGTGGTGGAGCACTTTTAGTTACGGCACAAACCATCATCACCGAAAGTTATCCCGTTGCAAAACGTGGAATGGCACAAGCAATTTACGGAATGGGTGTGATTGTTGGACCAACACTTGGACCACCTTTAGGAGGCTATTTGGTTGATAATTATAGTTGGCCTTATATATTTTATATTAATATTCCCTTGGGAATTATCGCTACGTTACTGACGCTTTCTTTTGTGAAAAGTCCGAAATACGGTGGAAAATTAAAAGCCAGCCAAGTCGATTGGTGGGGAATTGTATTTCTTGCTACTTTTATTGGTTCACTTCAATTTATATTAGAACACGGGCAACAAGACGACTGGTTTAATGACGGTTTAATTGTAACCTTGACGGTAACAACTGTTTTTGGTTTACTCTTTTTCATTTGGCGCGAACTCACCTTTGAGCATCCTATTGTCAATTTACGAGTATTGAAAGATACCAATCTACGAGTCGGAACAATTTTAACATTTATCTTAGGTTTCGGACTGTATGGCTCTACTTTTATAATTCCGATTTATACGCAATCTGTTTTGGGATGGACTGCTTTTCAAGCTGGAATGTTCTTGATACCAAGTTCACTAACCACAGCGTTCATGATGCCAATTATTGGAAAAATGATTCAGAAAGGATTGCCACAATCGTACATGATTGCAGCTGGTTTCTTAACGTTCTTTTTCTTTTCATTTATTATGCGCAACGTGTTAACAGGTGATACAGGAACTGAACACATGTTTTGGCCGTTAATTATGAGAGGTTTGGGTCTTGGATTGTTATTTGTACCAATAACCACATTATCACTCTCTACACTATCAGGAAAAAGTATTGGTGAAGGTGCGGCATTTACAGGAATGACACGTCAATTAGGAGGTTCTTTTGGTATTGCTTTAATAACAACATTTATTACCCGCCAAACACAGACACATCGTGTTGATTTAGTTGCCAACTTAGATCCCACCAATTTCAACGTGCAGCAAACTATTCAGCAATTGCAAATGGGTTTCATGTCTAAAGGGTTCTCGATAAACGAATCACTTGCCAAAGCCTATCAAGTATTAGATCATAAAGTCACGACGCAAGCGACAATCTTGTCATTTCAAGATATATTCTGGTATTTAGCGATCTTATTTTTAGTATGTATTCCTTTTATGTTTTTAATTAAAAAAGGAAAAAACACCATTGATCCCGCTGATGCCATGCACTAAATAATAATATAGTTAAACAAAAAATCCGAATTCATGACAAGTATGAATTCGGATTTTTTTTATTCAAATTTAGTCTAGACAAAGTTGTATCTAAACAATTTAGATGCATGCTAAATTGTTTAGATACCTTTATTAAAAACTCTTGAACTTTGAAGATCTGAATCTCTGAACCTTCAAAAAAACTTATCGCGTAAAAATCAAATGATTGTCTTTGGATAAATTAGCGTCAAATTGATACCCATCATAATTGAAACCTTTCAAATCAGCAACTGTTTCGGCATTAGTATCAATAATGTAGCGCACCATCATTCCGCGTGCTTTTTTAGCATAAAAGCTAATTATCTTTAATTTACCCTCTTTATAATCTTTAAAATCTGGTGTAATTACAGGCACTTTTAACAGTTTTTCGTCCACGGCCGAAAAATATTCTTTACTCGCTAAATTAACAAATAGCTCGTCTTTTTTTAATTCTTTATTTAAGGCGTTGGTGACAATTGGTTTCCAAAACTCATGAATATTTTTTGCATCATCAATAGGCAATTTAATTCCCATTTCTAAACGGTATGCTTGCATCAAGTCCAGTGGCTTTAAAATACCGTACAGGCCGGATAAAATACGAAGTTTATCTTGCAACGCATCTATTTTGTCAACCGGAATCGTGTAGGCATCTAATCCTGTGTATACATCTCCATCAAAAGTATAAATTGCCGGGCGCGCATTTTTAGTAGTAAAAGGGGTTTTCCAATCTTGGTTGCGTTGCCAATTTAAATCAGCCAACTTATCTGAAATTGACATCAGTGCCGACAAATCTTTTGGAGTTTTAGTTTTTATAACCGCATGCACTTTTTTAGCTTCACTTAATAAAATAGAAGTGGTATGCCGCGTTGTTGGTAAATCTGATTCGAAATTTAAGGACTTGGCAGGTGATATAACAATTTTCATTTGTATACATTTTCGATTTACTCAAAAGTACAAATTACGTTTAAAAATTCCGCCGATTTGAATTGATTTGTTTGATAGTTCTATCTTAAAAATTGTCGAACGTTACTTAAAAAAAAAAATGATAATTGGCGTGAAGTGGAATTAAGCTGTATAAACTATCTAAATTCAAAAAACGACTGTTAGAAATTTCTTAAATGTGGAAAAAAACAGCATTCTAATTGTAAAACGAGTTTAGTATGTTGTAAATTTGCGGTCGGTAATTTTGCATCCAAAGAACTATTTTTTTTGAAAGAAAACCGATTACAATAGTATAATAATTTTACAATTGTATTGAATTAAAATCAGAATTTCAAACCAGATAAATGAATTACAAGTCGGCTTTACATCATAAAATTTTCGAAATCATTTCGCAAGCTTCTCAAGAACTTAACCTTTCGAGTTATGTAATTGGTGGTTTTGTTAGAGATCTACTTTTGCAACGTGATTTTAAAAAAGACATTGATATTGTAGCGGTTGGTAGCGGAATTGAACTGGCTTTGAAAGTCTCCGATTTACTTCCTAAAAAACCAAAAGTACAGGTTTTTAAAAATTATGGAACCGCAATGCTCCGTTTTGAAGAGACCGATATTGAGTTTGTTGGGGCCCGAAAAGAATCGTATAATTTTGACAGTCGCAATCCACTTGTAGAAGACGGAACACTCGAAGACGACCAAAACAGACGCGACTTCACCATTAATGCTTTGGCTTTATCTTTAAATCCAGACACTTTTGGAGATCTATTAGATCCTTTTGACGGTTTGGCTGATTTGGATAATAAAATTATCAAAACACCATTAACACCAGACATCACTTATTCTGACGATCCGCTGCGCATGTTGCGTGCGATTCGTTTTGCCAATCAATTGAATTTTGAAATTGAAGCAAATTCTTTAGCGGCAATTACCAAAAATGCAAACCGCATCAAAATTATTTCGGGAGAGCGAATTGTTGACGAACTGAATAAAATACTTTCGACACCAAAACCTTCAACTGGTTTTTTACTGTTGTTTCAAACGGGACTTTTAGAAATCATTCTTCCAGAATTGACTGCTTTAAATCAAGTCGAAGAAATAGACGGACATACACACAAAAATAATTTTTATCACACTTTAGAAGTGGTTGATAATATTTGTGCCAATACTGATGATGTTTGGTTGCGTTGGGCGGCTCTATTACACGATATCGGTAAAGCACCAACCAAACGCTTTAATAAAAGACAAGGCTGGACATTTCATGGTCATGAATTTTTAGGCGGGAAAATGGTCAAAAAAATATTTGAGCGCTTGCACATGCCTTTGAATCAAAAAATGAAATTTGTTCAAAAAATGGTTATTATGAGTTCGCGACCAATTGTTTTGTCACAAGATATGGTAACGGACAGCGCAGTTCGGCGTTTGGTTTTTGATGCTGGCGAAGATGTAGAAAATTTAATGATTTTATGTGAAGCAGACATCACCACAAAAAACCCTAACAAGTTTAAAAAATACCACAAGAATTTTGAAGTTGTTCGAAACAAATTGGTTGAGGTAGAAGCGCGCGATCATGTTCGTAATTTTCAGCCACCAATTTCGGGCGAAGAAATAATGGAAATATATAATTTGGAACCTTCCCGTGAAATTGGATTGATTAAAGAAGCCATAAAAGAAGCTATTTTGGAAGGTGAAATTCCAAATGAATATGATGCTGCCTATGCCTTTATGCAAAAAAAAGCAGCAAAATTAGGATTAAAGCAAGAATTAAAGTAGTGTAAAAACTTAATACCGCGTTTAAATTGAATCCAACTTATCAAATGAAAAAAGAGAATAAATCAGTAACGATTTGGTTACTTTCAGGTTGTTTTTTATTGTTTATAATGGTCGTTGTAGGCGGAATTACGCGCTTGACCAATTCTGGCTTATCGATGACCGATTGGCATTTGGTAACCGATACCTTCCCTCCTCTTAGCGAAGCTAAATGGCAAGAGGCATTTGACGAATACAAGAAATTTCCCGAATACCAAAAAGTGAATATTCACAACGATTTTCAGCTTGCTGATTATCAATTTATTTATTTTTGGGAATGGTTTCACCGTTTTATCGGACGTATTATTGGTTTAGTTTTCTTGATTCCCTTTATTTACTTTTTAATTAAAAAGAAATTAGATACCTCAACTATAAAAAAGTGTTTGGTACTTCTAGCAATGGGAGGTTTTCAAGGATTTTTAGGTTGGTTTATGGTTCGTAGCGGTTTGATTGATAATCCAGATGTGAGTCATTTTAGACTGTCCTTACACCTTACTTTTGCTTTTATAACCTTTGCTTATACACTTTGGGTAGCGTTAGATTTAATTTATCCAGAACGCAATGTGACGCGAATTATTCCGCTTAGAAATATTGCAAGAGCTACCTTAATTTTCTTATTGATTCAGATTATATATGGTGGTTTTGTAGCAGGTTTAAATGCGGGATTAGTGCATAATCATTGGCCTTTAATGAGCGATGGACAATTGATACATGACTCAGTTTTTATTGAACAACCGACCTTATTTTTAAACTTAGTAGAAGGCAAAAGTGGTGTTCAATTCGTACACCGTACGTTTGCTTATGTGGTGGTCGCATTGATACTTTTCTTGTATTTTAAAAGCACCAAATACAACCTTTCTAAAACACAACTTGGCGGAATAAAAATCTTGGTTATTTTTGTATTTGTACAATTTATTTTGGGTGTATTTACACTTTTATATCGTGTTCCATTGGCTTTAGGATTAATTCACCAAATCATGGCTTTCTTCCTTTTAAGCGCAATGACTTATACCTTGCATCGATTGAGTAAATAATTAGCCAATCCAAGTTTTAAAATCAGTAACTTTTTCCCGACTTACAATTACCTCATCGTCTTTGTAAGTCGGTAACATAATCTTTAAACGGGAATTACTGTAGACTACAATTTCTTTGATGGCTTTCATCGGAATAAGATATTTTCGACTCACTCTAAAAAATTGTTTGGGATGGAGTTCTTGTTCTAAAACTTCTAAAGTAGAGTCGACTAAATAATTGCGATTTTCGATGGTATGAATGTAAGTACCTTTGTTTTCGCTAAACAAACATTCAATTTCCTCCACAGGAATTACTTTAAGATGTTGTCCTATTTTTACTGTAAATCGTTCTTTGTATATTTTTTCGAACGGATTAGAAAGCATTCTTTTTATTTCTTCAAAATCAATGGCGAGAGTTTTATTTTCGACTGCTGGTTTTGGAATTCTAGTTCTAAATTTTGAAATAGCTATTTCTAAATCATCCTCATCAATTGGTTTCAATAAGTAATCAATACTATTTAATTTGAATGCTTTTAAGGCGTATTCATCATAAGCTGTTGTAAAAATAATAGCGCTCTGAATGTCTACCTTCTCAAAAATCTCAAACGAAAGTCCGTCAGAAAGCTGAATGTCTAAAAATATTAAATCAGGATGTTCGTTATTAGAAAACCAATCTATTGCTTCTTCAACAGAATGCAGCATTTCCGAAACTGCAACATTTAATTTTCCTAATTTTCGTTGCAACAAACGTGCAGCTGGCTTTTCGTCTTCAATAATAATTGTTGTCATCTAAATACGTTGGTTTTGGTTGTTATTTTATTACTGCCATTTCTGATTGGATTCTTCTTCCATGAATTCTTTGATTTTACGTTCTTCCCATCCCATACCAAAAAATATATTGTGACCAAAAACAGACACGCCATGTGCAACTAATCCTATTCCCCAAAATAAAGCAGTAGAAAACGTTTCCCAGTTCCAAAATTCAGAACTGCCAATCGTATTTCTATTAGTATTTGCAATAATAATAAATGCATTTACAAGAATATAGACCAAGAGATGGGTATAAAACCCTTTAATGCGTTTTACTCTTTCGTATGCCATTTGATAGCGTTCATCTGGATTGATTTGTTCGTCTTGCAATGTTTCTAATCTTCTTCTAAATCTTCCCATGATTTCTTGATTTAACTATTATTGCCATTTATTTTTTTGTTCGTTTTCTAAATATTCATTTATCTTTCTTTGCTCCCATTCTTTGCCAAAAAACGGAATAAAATTAAACGTCTTCAAGCCGTGTATTAAAAGGCCTAAACCCCACCATAGTAAAGGCCAATAAAACCATAAATGTCTGGGTGAAGTTGCCAAATTGATTCCTAATAAAAGTAAATTAACCATAACAAAAGAAGCCAGATGACTGTAAAATCCTTTGATTTCTTGGACTCTTTTTCGCGCTTTAGCATAGCGTTCTTCTTCCGTAGCTATTCTTTCCATAATTACTTCCAATTTTGGTTGTGATTCTCTCTATTTAAAATTTCCTGAATTTTTCTCTCTTCCCACTTAGAACTGTATCCAAAAACCTTGAATGCGTGCAAGGACAATCCAATTCCCCAACCGAGCGCAGAAAACCAAAACCACTGAAATCCTGGTGAAAATCGCAAATTGATAAAGATCAAAACCGGAATCACGCAGCAGTACGAAATTAAATTTCCGTAAAAACCTTTCAGTTCGCGCACTCTTTTCTTGGCTCTGTAATACGAGCTATTTTCATTATAGGTTACAGCTGTTTCCATTATTTTAATTTGTTTGGTTAAGATCGGTATTTTAACTGCAAATATTTTTTCGTTCTCTTCAATTAATACTTTCCGGTCTGTGACAATACCGTAGCGGTTGACAATATTCTGTAAACCAACACCTTGACCTTCTTGCAGTACTTCTTTTTTCTGAAAGTCGTTCTCTACTACCAGATAATTATTTTTGATAAAAATTCGAATGTGCAGCGGCTTTTGCTCGCTAACTACATTGTGTTTTACGGTATTCTCTAACAACAATTGCAATGATAGCGGCACTACTTTAGCGTCAGTACTAATTTCTTCGGATGGTAATTCATAAAACAAACTGTTCTCAAAACGCATTTTCAGTAAATTCATGTACGTTTTTGCAAAGCGTAATTCCTCTTCTACCGACACCAATTCTTTATCTTTTTGTGCCAGAACATATCGGTAAATTTTGGATAAAGAAGTGGTAAATCGTTGCGCATTGTCTGGATTTTCTTCGATTAATGAACTCAGCACATTTAAACTATTAAATAAAAAATGTGGATCAATTTGATTTTTAAGACTCTCAAACTTTGCATTGGCTGTTCCTGCCAAAATTTTGTGCTCGGTAATCTCTTTCTTCGATGCTTGCTTCCAGTTGATCATGAAACTTCGAGCATGAATAAACGTAGAAACGCCTAAGGATAAAATAATGTAAAACAGATGTACCCATATCATTCGGTCATTAAAAAATTCAGAAGGAGGTAAATCTTGAAAAACTGAAAAAGTTAAATAATCAATCCCTAAAACAACTGGAATAGTATACAGAATGGTAGCTATTATTCCAAAATAAACTCTCAAATTAGTTTGCTCGAGCCAATCCCATTTTTTATCTAGAAATAAGTTAATCATTCCGTTTCCAAAACCAATTCCAAAAGAATAAAGTGCGCTTACAATAAAGGTATTCAGGACACTATTTACTGCAAAGTTCATTTGAAGCACAGAAAACACTAATGTAAAAATCAAACTAATTTTTAAACAAATAGTAAAACCTTTATTAAATTCTGTAAACGTTCTAATTTTTTGATTTTCCACTCTACTGTTTTATTTTTTACAATTCTTTTGCGTTTCCAAAGCTCTTTCTAAACCCCAACTAGGAGCAAAAGGACTTTCTGGTTTAAAAGTAGCAAAAAGTTCAATAGCCTTGTCGACTTCTGCACATAAAGGTTTGGTGTCTATGCCTGTCCATTTGGCTCCACCCATTTGAAAATCGGCTTTACCAAAAACAACTCTCGGATTGTTAGGCGCCAATCCTTCTGCTTTTTCATATTGCTCCATTACTTTGGCAGAATATTTCATTCCGTTTGTCATAGGATCAGATACAATCCAAGCTGTATAAATCATTGCCTGCACTACGTATAACTCTGCGTTATTTTGATCTTTGATCATTTCGATATCTAAAGCTGTTTGCGCTTTGTTCAACAATAAATTTAATTGCGTTTTATCTGTAGTTTGAAAAGCCGCTGTCGTATTTACTAAAGCTACATAATAATCAGGCAACCAATTGGTTTTTTCGGCAGCTGCAATTCTTTCAAATAAAGCCGAGGCTTCGGTATTTTTTCCTTCTTTCCATAATCCGAATGCTTTTTGCATTCCGGTTTCGTACTGGCTTTGCGCGGTTAATAAACTACAAACAAATAACGTAATTGCGGTGATGATTTTTGTCATGATTTTACTTTTAAGGTTTAAATTAATAGCGGTTAAGAGCGACAACATTTTTTTTTACTTTTACTTCGTTACGACTAAAAAACGTTCTATCTAAGCCGCTGTCTCCAATTCTAATTCAAATGTATTTCAGCATGATTCAAATTAAAATTTAAAACTACTCAACTGTTGAATTTTTAGGATGAATTGTTTGTTTTAAAATTCTATAAAATAAAAACGGACTGACTTTTTTATTTAAGTCAATCCGCAGTTTCTAATTACACCATTTTATCTTGTGACGTCTTACTTTTTATTTTTTAAGTGCTTGCCTAGAAAAGTTTCCATAGCACCATAAAAATCATACATATTATCTTGATTGTGAAAACCGTGACCTTCATCATTTTTAACCATATATTCAACCTCTACTCCTTGTTTTTTTAGCGCTGCAACCATCTGATCGCTTTCGTCTTTATTAACTCTTGGATCATTTGCTCCTTGTGCGATGAACAAGGGCGTTTTTATTTTATCAGCATGTAAAGCTGGAGAAATAGAGGCTAAAAACAAACTGTCTTTTACAGGATCACCAACCATTTCGTGAAACTGATCAAGGTATGGTTTCCAATAGGGAGGAATGGTATTCATAAAACTAAACATATTGCTTACCCCAACATAATCTACTGCGGCTGCATACAAATCTGGTGTAAACGCAACTCCTGCCAAGGTCGCGTAGCCGCCATAACTCCCTCCGTAAATGGCAATTCGGTCTTTGTCTGCAATTCCTTCTTTTTTCATCCATTCTACTCCATCGGTGATGTCATCTTGCATTGTTTTTCCCCATTGTTTAAACGACGACTGCCAGAAATCTTTACCGTAACCTGTACTTCCTCTAAAATTCATTTGCAACACAGCATATCCTCGGTTCGCTAAAAACTGAACTTCATTGTTAAATCCCCAGCTGTCTCTTGCCCACGGACCTCCATGAGGATTAACCACTAATGGTAGATTTTTAGGTTCGACGCCAATAGGAATTGTTAGATAACCGTGAATAACCATACCATCTCTGGCAGTGTAAGTAATAGGCTTCATGTAACTCATCTGACTTTCTATAATCCACGGAAATGGATTTGCGGCTAATTTGGAATCTCTTGTTTTAAAGTCATATAAATAATATTTCCCGGGAGTTCGGTCGTTGCCGATCCAAACAATAGCTTTTGTTCTCGCGTCATCATACGAAAGCACTTCTACTTCGTAATTTTTAAATTTCGATTTTAGATTACCATCAATTTCTTTCCATTCTTTATCAAAAAAATGTTTTTCCATTTTAGCTTCTTCCCAAGTTACATTAACTAACTTTTGCTTTTTTCGATCGTAAAAAATATCACTTAGATCATAATCTTTAACTCCATAAAGTTCTTTCAACTCTTTCTTAGCAATTGGATCGTAGGAAACCAATACAATTTTATCTCTGTTAATATTAGACATGGCATAAATATCCTTGTTTAGGCTGTCAAATGATTTTGGATAAAAAGCTTCTTTAAAGGAAGTCGTGAGGAGTTCAGAAAAAGGTTCTGCGGCTGAATTTCTGTAATTCCAAGTAATATTTACACCATCCGTTTTAGATGCTAATCGTATAACACCTTCATTATCGGTAATCCACTCATCGTAATTTTCTTTATTATCGTACAATAAAGTCAGTACTCCAGTATCTATATTAAGTAAATAGGGATCAAAATATTCTCTAGTTCGCTTATTTAAACCCACAATCATTTCAGAATTTTTTCCTTTAACATCTTTTAAATCATCAATAATAACTGCTCTCACTCCAGCAAAGGGAGTCAATGCTTTTTTATCACTACCATCTGGTTTTACAGAGAATAATTGAAAGTTTTCATCTCCGCCAAAATCTTGTGAAAATACTATGCGATTTCCTTTCCAAAAATAACTTCCAATACTTCTAAGCGTATCTTCGGTTACGCGAATTGCTTTTTGGTCATTTCCTTTTTGAACAAATACATTCATTTTTCCTTTATAATCGGCTCTGTAGCTAAAATAATTTCCATCGGGAGAAATCCGAAAAGTTGTCTTTTCTCCATTTCTAAAAAATGTTTTTAAATCAAGCAATGGTGCTAGACTTTCTTTTTCTTTCTTTTCAAAAGATTGAAAAAAAACAACACTCAAAATCAGTAGGGCACTAATAACAACATACTTTTTCATATTGATAATTTTTAATATTAGTCGTTAAGGCCGAAATAAAACTTCTACTTTAACTAAACTAAATTACAAAAATAAATTTTAAACAACTGAAAAACTGATAGTTAAATTGAAAATCGCGTAAAAACACGCATCAAGATTTAAATTTAAAATACGTCGGTAACCTCTAGTTTTCCACTATAAATTCTTCAACTGATTGTCATTTTTATTTTTGCTGATCGTCCAAAAGAATCCAACAAAGAAAAAACGATCGGCTGTTGGTGTTACAGCTTGCCGGTTATAAAGACCATTTGCCTCTGGATTTTTAGCATAGTCGTAGCCAAAAACATTTTGAGCGCCCAAAATATTAGAAACAGAGAAATACAAAATCTTCTGCGTCGTTAGCAAATACGCCCAATTGAAACTCAAGCTATTGTATGATTTGGTTTTGCCATTCATAAATTGAGCTTCATTCGGGTTGTTATACGGACGACCCGAACTAAAACTATTCGTAAAACCTATTTGCGATTTCCAATCGGTTATAAAATATTTGGTTACTACCGATACACTGTGATTGGCAATAAAACTAGGAGTTGCCATAGTTGGAAAATTTTTATAATTGCGTTCAGAATCAATATAAGAATAGGAAATCCAGTATTCTAAATTTTTAATCAAATTGCTGTCTCTCCAAAACAAATCCAAACCTTTGGCATAACCCGACCCGTTATTAGTAAAACCCGAGTTGTACTGAATATCTTGCGTGTCGTACTGCACTAAATTGCTGTACTTTTTATAATAGGCTTCTGCACGAAGGGTCTGTCCAGGTTTGGTATACAGATAATTAAGGATATAATGTTGCGCTTTTTCGCTTTCAAATTGATGATATTTGGAATATTTGATATACTCTGCAACCGGACTTTGACTAAAATCTCCATAAGCCAAAGCAAATTGTCCCTTTCTGGATGGTTTGTATGCTACTGAAATTCTAGGAGCCAAGGTAGTTTCATTTAGTAGATCGTTATTGGAAATTCGAAAACCAACTTTTGCCGCTAGTTTTTTAGAAAATAAAACTTCGCCTTCAGTAAAAAAAGCGGCAATATTCGCATTGTACCTATTCTTTAATGCTAACGAATTTACAAAACTAGTATCTTCGGAAAACTGCGTTATAAAATAATCGCTACCAAAAGACAATTTAAAACGATTGGAAATATTTTTTCGCAATTTCAACTTCAAATGTGCCGCATTTTCATCATTGTCATTCTCTACATTATTAAATTGCTGCTGATTTTTATTGTATCCATAACTCAACCCGGTAGTCAATTGCCAACCGGTACCAAAATTACCTTTGTAGGATGCGTTTATATAAAGGTTATTATTTAATAAACTCACGTGAATTGGTTGCGCAAAATTGACATTTTTCTGATTGATATCTAAAATCGAATTATCATAAGCAGCGTATAACTTAACTATTCCATTGGTAAAATGATAGCGGTATACAGTTTCACCAGCAATCGACTGATACGGTTTATTCCATTCTATATTCTGGGGAACTAATGCAATGTACGGTTGTAAATTAATGTAAGATGCATTTACACTTAAGGAGCTTTTTTCCCATTTTTGAGTGTTTCCTAAACCTAAGCCAACGGTCATTACCGCCAGTTCCGTTTTGTTTTGATCGGGCTTGTCTTGCGTTTCTAACAACAAAACACTCGATAAAGCCTCTCCATACTCTGCAGAGTAACCACCTGTAGAAAATGACATTCCGCTAAATAGAAAAGGCGAAAAGCGCCCGCGTGTAGGTAAATTTTGAACGGAAGCGCCGTACGGTTGCGAAACGCGAATACCATCTACGTAGGTTTGCGTCTCACTGGCTTCTCCTCCGCGAACAAAAAGTCGCCCGTCTTCTGCCACATTTTGAGTTCCAGGCAAAGTTTGTAATGCCGCAATAATATTGCCGACAGAACCAGCTGTAGTCACAATATCCAAAGGTTTTAAAACAGAAACTCTTGCTTTATCTCCCGATTCCATGGTTCCTGCAGTGATAACGACCGCATCTAGTGAATTGACACTCTCGCGAAGTTTAAATACTTGATTTTTATAATTGCTAACAGCAACAGCTACTTCGAGTGTTTCATATTCCAAAGAACTAATGACTAACGTCTTTGTTCCTAACTCTATAGTTTCAAACGAAAAATCTCCATTTTGCTCAGTTGAAGCGCCATCATACGTGCCATCGAGATACACATTAGCTCCGGCAATAGCGCGTCCTTTCTCATTAGTAACTTTACCAGAAATGGTGTGCTGTCCATAAAAAAAATTGGTGCCAAATAAAAATAGAACGATCCATACTAAATCTAAAGGGTTTTTTGATTGTCTTTTGGTTTCCATTATATTGTTTTTGATGTATCAAAAGTATTTTGATTGTATCAACAATAAAATTTAATAAAACTCAACTGCTGAAATTTGAGGATGAACTGTAAATGTTTACTTTTACTTGACTGAAAAGGAACTTTATGAAATCAGAAAAAGAAAAAATGATTGCGGGCGATTATTACTTAGCAGGTGATGCTATTTTGGTAAAAGACCGTCGTCGTGCCAAGCTTTTATTGCATCGATTGAATGTTATCGAATATAGAATGACCAAAAAAGCCAAAGAAATTTTAGCCGAATTGGTTCCGAATGTGGGCGCTAACTTTTATATTGAACCTCCTTTTCATTGTGATTACGGATACAATATCTCTTGTGGCGAAAACGTATATTTCAACGTTAATTGTGTGGTCTTAGACTGCGCTCCTGTTACTTTAGGAAACAATGTCTTTATTGCTCCCAATGTTCAAATCTACACCGCTTCTCATCCGCTTGACGCTGAATTAAGACGAAGTTTAGAAAATGCTTTACCCGTGACAATTGGTGATGATTGCTGGATTGGTGGCAACTCGGTTATTTGTCCGGGCGTAACTATTGGTAAAGGTTGTGTTATCGGAGCGGGTTCGGTGGTGACCAAAGATATTCCCGACCATTCTTTAGCTGTGGGTAATCCTGCAAAAGTCATTCGGAAATTGAACCAAGATTGATCTTTTATTTCCAACTAAATTCACTTTAATGACGGTAGTTCACCCTATAATATTCGATCTAAATTTGGAATAATTATTTTAAATACGTTTTCTTAAAGTGCGTTAATTATAGGATTTATCAGTAAGTATTCCTTAAATTTGCAAACCGCGATACTTTTTACGCGGTTATTAACTAAATTTTCTGATGAATAAAACGGCGCAAATCAAAAAAAATCATCAATTAATCAAAGCTCAAAAATTAATAATTGTTTCGGTGTTGATTGGTTTTCTATCTGCTTTCTTAGGCATAACTTTAAAGAAACTAACAGAATATTACGAAGAAATCTTCTTCCACCATGCCAACGTAAATCCAATTTTTTACATTATTTTTCCGGTATTCGGTCTATCGATAATTTACTTTTTACGACTGTACATGTTCAAAGAAAAAGAGAATAAAGGAATTAAGGAAGTTTTTGAAAGTACACAAAGCAAGAATAAAAATTTACCTTCTTATAAAATTCCATCCCATTCTATCAACGGATTATTTACAGTTATATTTGGTGGTTCTACCGGAATTGAAGTATCTACCGTTGTGGCAGCAGCAACAATTGGATCGGTAGCTCAACAAAAACACAATTTATTTCGCCAATATAAAACAGAGCTTATTTGCGCCGGAGTCGCAGCGGGAATCACTGCTTTATTTAGCAGTCCGTTAGCCGGAATTTTATTTTCTTTCGAAGTCATTTCAAAGAAAATGAGCCGTGCCTTTATACTGACCAATTTAGTAGCAGTGGGTATTGCTTATGCATTATTGGCTATTTTAAAAGAAGAGCCTTTGTTTGCCGTATCGATAACGACTTGGCATGTAAGAGCAATTCCGTACTTTATTTTATTAGGAATACTAGCTGGAATTAATTCAGTTTATTTAACTAAATGCGTGATGTTCTTTAAAGCGAAATTTGCTAAAATAGAAGTTCATTATTATAAAATTATTATTGGATCTGCCGTGCTAAGTATTTCATTTTTCATTTTCCCACAATTATACGGCGAAGGATATCATGCCATAAAAACGCTTGTTGGAACAAGCCATACTGAAATTCCGCTTACCATAACTTTGGCTATGACTTTTATCGGAATTATACTTTTAAAACCAATAGTTACTTCGATTACATTAGCCTCTGGTGGTGACGGTGGCGTTTTTGCTCCTAGTTTATTTATTGGAGCGTTTTTAGGTTTGCTATTAGCCTCTGTTTTAAATACCTACTTTAACACTCAAGTTATTCCGTTAAATTTTATGGTTATTGGAATGGCTGCTGTATTAAGTGCTAGCATACATGCGCCATTTACGTCTATCTTTTTAGTATGTGGATTAACCAATAATTACACTTTATTTTTTCCAATTCTTGCTGTTTGCCTGATTTCAAAATATACAGCAAAAATGATTTATCCTAATACTGTCTATACCTTTTTACCAAAGCTTTCAAACTAAAAACTTATGCCAACTCCTAAAATAAAGCGCGGGTATCGCAAAACTCGCTACATTCTTTATAAAGAGACATTAATTGATTACAAAGAACAATTTTGGTCCTTTTTGGGTTCTTTTGTCGGTATCGGAATTTTAGCCTATATGCAAAACAAGCACTTTACCGGCACAGATGCTGTTTTCTTAATTGCTTCGTTTGGCGCATCTAGCGTTTTGGTTTACGGCATTATTCACAGTCCGTTTTCGCAACCGCGCAATCTTATTGGCGGCCATTTGGTTTCTGGTTTTATTGGCGTAACCGTTAATTTACTCCTTCCAGACATTATGTGGATCGCGGCAGCCTTATCAGTATCTTTAGCAATTGTTCTTATGCAAATTACTAAAACATTACATCCTCCAGGTGGCGCAACGGCCTTAATTGCTGTTGTTGGCGGCGATCAGATTAAAGATTTGGGTTACTGGTATTTGGTTTCTCCTATCTTAATTGGTGTAATCGTTTTATTTCTAGTTGCCTTGGTGTTTAATAATATGACCACCAGCAGAGTCTATCCAAGTCACAGTACCTACCACAAACATTACCACAGAATCAGAAAAAGATTGGCTCAAAAATAGACGACTCCGTATCAGCTAGAAGTATTTTTTTTGATAAAAAAATTATTTTGTCATTGGGTTTAAAAAGGATTAAATGTACCTTTGAACTTTCATATAAATAACGATTATGGTTTATAAATTTAGAGTAATCTTAGACGCAGAAGAAGACATTTTTAGAGATATTGCTATTCTAAAAGAGGACACTTTAGAGGATTTGCATAATGCCATTTTCAATTCTTTCGGATTTGACGGAATGGAAGTTGGTTCTTTTTATACTTGCGATGAGACGTGGAATCAGGAAGAGGAAATTTCGTTATTTGATACAGGAGATGTTATTGGAGAGCAAAAAATCATGAGTGATTATGTTTTGGAAGACTTACTTGACGACCAAAACACAAAGATTATTTACGTGTACGATTTTATCAATATGTGGACATTTTTGGTAGAATTGGCAGCAATTGAAGAACAAGTTGTTGGAAATACGTACCCAGAAACACTTTTCTCTCACGGAGAAATGCCAGCTGAGTCGGGAGAAAAAAGCTTTGAAGCCGATGATATGCACAACGATATTTACGGTGAATTTGAAGATGACTTAGACGAAGATGATTTGGATATGTTTAGCGGTGACGATAGCTTCGAAGATTTTGGATTTGAAGAGAACTGGAATTAATTTTTTTTAGGTTCAAAGGTTTTAAAAGAGAAAGAGTAAAATATGTAAGTTAAAATCTTGCGTTTTTAAACTGTACTACTATTCTTGTTTTTTATATTTACTTTTTTAAAATATAAAATTGTCAGTACTTTTAGAAATCTTTTGATCTCGCAACAATCTATGATCTTATGAACTAATCACTTTATTTCCTATAGAAAAAATTTATGGGTTCGGATCACAAATAAGAAGAGGTTCTATATCCATTCTTAGCGATATTACAGAAGGTTGCGGCAGAGATTGGAAATGATTACGTAAATTTTTAAATATCTCTATTTCCTTACTATTTAAAGTCCAATATCAACTTGAAATTTCATTCAATTTAAAATATATAAACGAAAATCAATTTAATAAAATAAATGAAGAAAGCAGGGAAATCGAACGAATGCTTGGTGCATTTATTCGAAAAGTCAAAAGAACGAATGTAAACCTTTTTGTTCTTTTAACCTCTGCCACTCTAAACCTTAAAAAAAAATGATCAACCTTTTCAACACTCACATCGAAACGCTGGCTATTCACCGAGTAGGGAATAAAAGCAGAAATGAAGCTATCTTTTTATCAGAGCAGACTTTCAACTTAAACGATGAAATTGCTCCTCTAGTTAAAGAGTATTTTTTTAAGCCTTTTAGAGAAAAAGAAGAAAACTACTATCAGTTTGCACATGAAGTAGATTTAGATTACAACGACATGTATAAATTTGCTTCAGAGATTTTTGATAATCCTACCAATTTACATAGTATTTCAAAAAAAATCACCGAGCATTTATACGAGCAGTCCAGTCATCCGCACATTAAAAATGGAGAAGTTTATGTGGCTTACCTGACCAATTTAAGTATTGATAACAATGTAGTTGATGCCATCGGAATTTTTAAAAGTGAGTTGCAAGCTGACTTTTTACAATTTGAAGAAAACGGTAGCAATTTAGAAATGATTTTACAACACGGAATCAATTTGAGTAAATTGGATAAAGGTTGTTTGATTTTTAATTACAAAAAAGAAGAAGGTTACAAAATCTTAACTGTCGACAGTAATCGTTACGATGCACGTTATTGGCTGGAGCATTTCTTGTCTGTAGATGCATTTGAAGACGAGAATTTTATCACCAAAAAATACATTAAATTTTGCCAGGGATTTGCAAAAGATGTAGTTTTACCGGCAGAAGATAAAAAGGAAGAAGTGATGTTTATGAACCGTTCGGTAAATTATTTTGCCAAAAATGATCAGTTCGACGAAACCAATTTCTTAAACGAAGTTTTAGATAATCCCGACTTAATTCCAGAATTTAAGAATTATAAAATAGATAAAGGAGAGAAATATAGTATAGAAGACGTAACTTCGTTTCCGATTGCTAATGCGGCAGTTTCTGATGCCCGCAAGTCAATTAAAAACGTGATCAGCTTAGATACAAACATACAGATCAAAATGGATTTTATAAATCCCGAAAGTGCTGAAAAATATGTTGAAAAAGGATGGGACGAAGAAAAGCAAATGTATTATTATTTAGTATATTTCAATAAAGAACAAAAAAGTTAAAAATAGTATTAGTTATAATTTTCAATTTACTTTTACGCTAAAAATCCTCAACATCTTGTTGAGGATTTTTTATTTTTACTACGTGCAGAACTTCAAAAATGCTAGTATAAAGCGAGACTTTTACTTAAAACAGCATACAAATTAGACACTTATTGAGTAGTTTTGTATTCTAATACTTCATGTTATGAATTATAGTTTTTTTAATGAAAGTCCTTTTCAAACCATAATTTCTTTTCAAAAAGCAATTGAAACTTTAGAAAATATTGCTGTCTCTGATGTTGCCTACCGTGCCACTTATGCGAAGTCTCTTTTAAAAGAAATTGCTACCGCTCCAGAATTACAAACTGGAATGCAGAACTACGACGACATTAAAAAAAATGAAGTTTTAATTGACCATTTATTGGCCGATTTATTTCCAACTGCATTAACTAACAATGAAATTAAGGCAGTTACTATTCCGTATCAAAATTTCACTTTCAATTATACCGAGAGATTTAAGAAGATAATTGCCGACGCCGGATCTGCTTTTGAAATGGTCATTAGAGATTTTGACGATCATCAATTTTACATTAACAATTGTTGCCTAATTTTAAAGAGCTACTACAAGCAAAATGTCGATTTCATTCGTCCATTCTTTTCTGATATTCCAGATCGAGATGGCGTGCTGCATCATTATCGTATTTTATACAACGCTGATTTTCTAGAAATAATTCCCACCGAAAATGCTATTGCGTTAACGCAAGAAGATATTGATCTACTTATTGATAATTACAAAAACATTGATTTATGGAAAGAGAAATTTCCTAAAGGAAGTTGGATTCTTAAAGGTTTCGGAATTGTAAGCTTATTTGATGCAACGACAGAAAACGCGATTTCAACTCTTAAAACAAATTTACTAAAAGACAACACCAAGGATATTGCTAAAGGCGGAGTAGTTGAGAACATCTTTAGATCCATTTTTAAAATTAAAGATTTGCGCATTGGTTTTGCAATTTACAGAGCCGACAAAGAAAAATTTATTCGACCAAGTCAGTACAACTCCGAAATGAAAAGTTTTCTAATTCTTGACAATCAAGAACTCGATTGCAAAAGTGCATTTTTCGCTTGTTCCTTTAAAAATTTACTTGAAAACAAAGAAGCTTTTACAATCTCCAACGTCGAAACTATGGCAAGGACAGCAGGTTTCGAGAAATTAGCGGCGCATTTATTAGCACAAAACATTAAAAGTTGCGTTTTTGCTCCTATTGTAAAGGAAGGCAAATTACTAGGAATTGTTGAGTTAGTTTCAGGAAAAGCGAGAGAACTAAATTCAATTAACGCTACAAAACTAGATCTAGTACTACCGTATTTAATAGATACTATTGAGCGCTACAATAATGACAAAGAGCATCAAATTGAAGCGATAATTCAAAGAGAATACACGACCATTCACCCAAGCGTCTACTGGAAATTTAAACTGGAATCTGAAAAGTATTTTGAAACTATAAATCGCACCAAAGATTATATTTTTAAAGAAATTGTTTTTAAAGAAGTGTATCCTCTTTTTGGGCAAATTGATGTTAAAAGCTCGTCAAATTTCAGAAACGAAACCGTAAAAGAAGATTTAATAAAACAACTCTCAATACTGTTACAAATCGTTAACACCGAGAACCAAAGCAGTAATTTGATGCTGTTAGAGCAACGTAAATTCGAACTACAATCGCAACTTGAGGAGCTCAAACAACCTTTGAGAGCAGATACCGAACAACAAATTCAACGGTATATTGAAACTGAAATTCATCCGTTATTGCGCAATCCTAAGAGCAGTATAGCAACACAAAAACTTGAGGAACTGTATTTTGAAAAGTTAGACGAAAAATCGGGGATGTTTTACCACGAACGCAAAAAATTTGACAACGCCATGTCAATTATCAATAAAAAGCTAGCTAATATTTTAGATCAAAAGCAAATGGAAGCGCAGCAACTTTATCCTCATTATTACGAGCGTTTTAAGACTGATGGCGTGGAACATAATTTATATATCGGAGCCAGTATTGCACCCAAAAAACCTTTTGATATTATGTACTTGCACAACTTAAGATTGTGGCAACTGCAGACTTTATGTGAAATGGAATTGGAACACCATTATTTAAAATCGTCTCTTCCGTACGAATTAGATGTAACCTCTTTGATTTTGGTTTTCAGTTCGCCTATTTCGATTCGTTTTCGAATGGACGAAAAACGTTTTGATGTTGATGGAACATACAATGCGCGTTACGAAGTCGTAAAAAAAAGAATTGACAAGGCCAATATAAAAGGAACTTTAGACCGCATTACCGAAAAAGAAAAAATAACAATTGTGTATTCACACACGCAAGAAGAAGTTGAATATTTAAAATACATCAAATATTTACAATTCAAGAATATACTAGAAAGTGCAATTGAAAAATTCGAAATTGAAGACTTACAAGGTGTTTCTGGTTTAAAAGGAATTCGTGTAAAGGTAAAAAATAACCAAAAAACACCACTTCAAAAAGTAAGTTATCAAGATTTACTCAATGAATTAAACTAGACGCTCATCACTCTAAAAGCGACAACAAAGGCAATAACCGAAATGATGATTCCGATCATAAAAAGATTATAAGCAATGCGCAACAAACGGTATTTCTTTTCGAGAACGAGTCCTAAATAATACAAGTCTTTAATCATGGTAGAGTACAAATAATCCCTGTCTTTAAGCATTTCGTTCATCGCCCATTCGTACTCTTCTATTGGCATTTTATAAAAATTACCAAAGAAAAGTAAATTGACCTTTTTATCTTCAATATCAGCTCGGCTAAAAACACCTTTCGTCACTTTTGGTCGAGTAGAAAGTATGGCGAAAATTATAGTAACAACACTAGACATTAGCATTATAAAAGTCGGAATTACCAAGTGTGCATTTCTCGCACTGTCTAATTTTGGTATTAAGGTTGATAAAGCAATTGAGATAATAATTGCATTTACTGATAATAAAATATTCGCCTTGCTGTCTGCAATGCCACTCAAGCGCGTGTGATTTCCAAGGGTTACACGAAAAACAGTATCAACTCCTCTTTCTGGTCGCTCACTTTTTTTCTTTTTTTTCTTGACTATATCTTCGGTGGTATCCAAATCCATTACGAGTGCTAGTTGCCTTAATTTTTCCTTTAATTTTTGAATATTCTTTTCTTTCAGCGGTTGCCAAACACGTTTTGCATAGTCTGAATAAAACTGGTGCTTATTACTTAAAAAATCGATGTTCTCTTTATTCCAGTCAACATTAGTAAATGTTTTATTTTCGGTTTGCTCCCATTCACTTCGTAGTTTTTCACAGCTTGAAAAATATTCGTCTGTAATTAAATGAATATAGTCAGCGTCTTTTATAATCTGCTCCAAATGATTTTTAGGCTGATAAAACTTATCTGTTGCTAATATTAAACTAGAAACTTGTGCAATATAAAATTCACTTTGATTGTGTTGTTGCAAAAATTCAGTAGCAATTGCAACACTTTCTTGCTCATGGTCTTCGAAATTTTTCACATATCCGGTATCGTGAAACCAAGCAGCAACTAGAAGCAATTCTTTCTCAATTTCGCTACTGTTTTCGTTTTCACAAAGCGCTGTGACAGCAGCAACAACTGCCTCTGTATGGTTAAAATTATGGTAAGAATATGAGTTAGAAAGTTTATCTTTGAGTAAACTACTAACAAAATTTCGGGATTCTTGTACTAGACTCATAAATTATTTTATTCTACTAAATTATGAAATTGTTTTCGAAAACACATTTTGAAACTATAATTAAAATCAATTCCTTTTTAATTCTACTTCCATTTCTAGTAACTTCTTGTGCTACACATCATCCACAATTTGGTAAAAGTGCAAAAGAAGCAAATGCTATAAATCAAGTTGATACTTCAAGTATCGCACATACTTTTTATTTGGTGGGCGATGCAGGAAATGCAGATCAAGATGAGGCCAAAGAAACACTAGAACTGTTGCACCAAAAACTACGCAATTCAAGTAAAAATGCTTCGTTACTTTTTTTGGGAGATAATATTTATCCTGTTGGATTTTCTTCAGAAAGCGATTCACTTTCCAAATTAAAATTAAACAACCAATTAGCGCTTACCAACGGTTTTAAAGGAAATACCATTTTTATTCCTGGCAATCATGATTGGTACAGTGGCATAAAAGGTCTAGAACTTCAGGCTGATTTTGTAACTACTTATTTAAACGATAAAAAATCTTTTTTACCTCGTAAAGGTTGTGCCATCGAACAGTTGAAGATAAACAATGATCTTACTTTACTCACGATTGACAGTGAATGGTTTTTACAAAATTGGGATAAACATCCGACCATAAATGACAATTGTGAAATAAAAACGAGAGACGATTTTTTTAGTGAATTAGAAAGTTTGCTCAATAAAAATCAGTCCAAAACTCTGGTAATTGCAATGCATCATCCTCTACTAACGAATGGAACCCACGGTGGACAATTTTCGGTTCAAAAGCAATTGTTTCCGTTAGAAAGTAAAATTCCACTACCGTTCATTGGTTCAATTATTAACTTTCTGAGACAAACTTCAGGCGCTAGTCCGCAAGATCTTCAGAATAAAGAATATGCAAAACTTGCCAATCGCATTAAAACACTTATTCAAGGTCAAAAAAATATCGTAGTAGTTTCGGGTCACGATCATAATTTACAATTCATTCAAAAAGAAAATATTACACAAGTAATTAGTGGTGCAGGAAGTAAATCTGAAGCGGCAAAAGCAGTTGGTAAAAATGATTTCTCGTACGGAGGAAATGGGT
The DNA here is from genome assembly GCF_050847115.1 of Flavobacterium sp. TMP13. NCBI lineage: Bacteria > Pseudomonadati > Bacteroidota > Flavobacteriia > Flavobacteriales > Flavobacteriaceae > Flavobacterium > Flavobacterium sp. TMP13. The sequence goes on along the minus strand of NZ_CP193656.1, from coordinate 2,430,076 downwards.
ATGCTACGTTACAAGTTTATAAAAATGGTTCTGCTAAAATTGCTTTTTACGGAAATGAAAATAATTCGGAAAAATTATTATTTGCCCAAAAAATAATTAAAGAAAAAGATACGATTGCAGTACAGAAGTATGCTTTGTCTTTTCCCACAACGACAGTAGCTTCAATTTATTCTAAAAAATCAACTGAAAAAGGAGCGATTTATAGCTTTCTATTCGGAAAGCACTATCGAGCAACGTACAGTTTGCCAATTGAAACGAAAACAGTCATCTTAGACACCTTATTTGGTGGAGTTACACCAACTCGGGAAGGTGGCGGCCATCAATCCAAATCACTTCGTATTGTAGATCAACAAGGACGCGAATATGTAATGCGTGCCATGAAAAAAAGCGCTACACAATTTCTGCAATCTGTAGCTTTTAAGGATCAATATATTGTCGATGATTTTACGGACACCTATTCTGAAGAATTTTTATTTGATTTTTACACCACTGCTTATCCTTATGCCCCTTTCGCAATTGGTAGTATGGCTGATAAAATTGGAGTCGCACATACCAATCCTTTTTTATATTACATTCCGAAACAAAACCAACTGGGTACATTTAATTCCAATTTTGGTGATGAATTGTACTTGGTCGAAGAGCGCGTTGCAGATAATCAAAAAGAAGTAGAGTCTTTTGGAGAAAACAATGCAGTAGATATTATTAGTACGACTGATATGATGAAAAACCTGCAGAAGGACGAAAAATATTCAGTTGATCAGACAGAATATATTAAGGCCAGATTGTTTGATATGTTGATTGGCGATTGGGACAGACACGATGATCAATGGCGATGGGCGGCTTACCAAATTGGTGGCAAAGTGATTTACAAACCAATTCCGAGAGATCGAGACCAAGCTTTTCCTAAGTTTGATGGCGCTGCTTTTTTGGTAATTATGAACATTCCTGCGCTCAGACACATGCGCAGTTTTGATAAGGAAATTGATAATATAAAATGGTTTAATCGAGAACCTTATCCTTTAGACTTGGCTTTTTTAAAAACCGCTTCTCAGCAAGATTGGATTTCGCAAGCTTCGCAGATCAAAGAAAATCTCAATGACAACGATATAGAAGAAGCTTTTGCAAATTTACCAAAAGAAGTACAAGGTAAAACCTTGGTCCAAATCAAGCAAAATTTAAAAACTCGCAGAGACGATTTAGAAAAATATGCCGCTCAGTATTACGCAGTGCTGCAGCATACTGTTTTGATAGTTGGGACAAATAAAAAAGATAAGTTTGTTGTACATCATAAAGCAAAAAACACAATTGAAGTTAGTGTGTATCGCATCAAAAAAGATGGCGACGAATTTCAATATTCCAAAGAATACAAAAGTCCGCTCACTAAAAATTTATGGATTTACGGTTTAGATGATGACGACGTTTATGAAGTTAATGGCACCGAAAAATCTTCGATTAAAATCAGATTAATTGGTGGTCAAAACAATGATGTTTATACCGTATCCAACGGTAAAAAAGTTAAGATTTATGATTATAAATCAAAGAAAAACACTTTGAATATTGATTCAAAAACAACAAAAAAACTAACAGATGATTACGCTTTAAATTTGTACGATTACCAAAAACCAAAATACAACGTGTTTTCTGGCATGCCGACAATTGGCTATAACCCTGATGACAATTTTAAGCTTGGTTTTACTGTTAACTATACCGTAAATCAGTTTAAACAAAGTCCTTTTACTCAAAAACACGTTTTAAAAGGAAATTATTATTTTGGAACACAAGGGATTGAATTGATGTATAATAGTTATTTTCCTGAAGTTATTGGCAAATGGGGATTAGATATTGATGCGGAATTTACCACACCCAATTTTACTATGAACTTTTTTGGCTATGGTAATGAAACTAAAAATAACGATGAAGAATTTGGTATGAATTACAATCGTGTTCGAATTCAGAAAATCAAATTTGCTCCCGCTTTGAAAAAGAGTGGACGCTTTGGAAGTGAACTTAGTTTTCAACCCCAGTTTGAGTTGTATGAAGTAGAATCTACCACAAATAGATACATTAACATTCCCGGAATTATTAATCCGAATGTATTCTTGAATCAAGTTTTTGGCGGTGCAAAAATCAAGTATAGTTTTATAAATGCGGACGTTTTAACAATGCCAACTATGGGAATTAATTTTTCGATTGCTGCCACATGGACGAGCAATTTAGAAGACATTAAAAGAAATTTTCCTGCATTGGACGGAAATCTAAGCTTTAGTCACAAAATCGATTCGAACGGTAAATTTGTTTTTGCTACAAACTTTAAAGCAAAAAAAATATTTAATAATAACTTCGAATTTTATCAAGGTGCACTTTTAGGAGGTGACTTCGATTTGAGAGGTTTTAGAGATGATCGTTTCTTAGGAAATAGTTACTATTCACAAAGCACCGACGTGCGATGGAATATAGGTAAAATTCAAAAGAGAATTGTTCCGCTTACTTATGGCGTTCTAGCTGGTTTTGATTACGGAAGAGTTTGGCTAGATGGCTTACAATCAGACCAATGGCACAGTGATTATGGTGGTGGATTATGGATTAATGCTGTGCACTTTTTAAGCGCCAGAGCTACTTATTTTAAAGCACCACATGAAAAAGGACGTTTCTCTTTTGGGGTTGGTTTTAACTTTTAATTTTTTAGCGACAGCTCGTAGACCTTTCCTCCTATTTTATCGGCCTTTTCGTCTGCGATTAATACCGTTTGATTGTCTTTAAAAACCAAGGCCTCTTTCTGAGAAAAATGATTCAGGTCGATATCTCTTCTTTTTCCTTGCGTAAAAGCATCTCCTTTAAAATTCTCAAATAAGATAATTTTATCATGAGTTAAAAGTGCTATTTTCTTTTCATCCGGACTAATAGCTGCGCTTGTTACCGCACAATGATTGTAGTTCGAACAGGTTTTAAAAGTACCGACTAAAACGGCTTTCTGCTGGCCTGCTTTGTTGGCAATCTTATAAATTAATGAGGTCCCGTCGAAATTTTTGCTTCTGTTCTTAGTAAATAAATAAAAGTGATTTTTAAATTCAAAAAAACCTTCTACATCAAACATCATTTTGGATTTTTTAGGAGGGAATTCCGTTTGCTCCGGATACGAAAATTGTATCTGGTAGGTTGCACGTGCCTTGCTTTTTTTTAGTTCTTTTTGGTCTACTCTGTAAATGGATAAATCTGTTCGTATATTGTTATTATTACCAAAATCACCAATATATATTGCGCCATCTTTACCTTTGGTTATGTCTTCCCAATCCGTATTTACTGCATTATCTAAGGTTATTTTTTTAAGTAATTTTCCTTCTGCATTGAGCGCATAAATAACATTTGCATTTCCTTTGTCTTCCAAAGCCCAAATGGTATTTGTTGCTTTATCATACGTAATTCCAGAAACTTCTTTTAACTTTTTAGGAAAAGTAAAAACAGTCTTTAATTGTGTTGACCCTTGGTGACAAGACAATAAAATTAAAGCTAAAATAAAGTATAAAGTATTTTTCATAGGTCGTTCTTGTTTTTTAAAGGACTCAATATTAAAGTACATTGGTGTTTTTAAAGTTTCTTGCGATAAAAGCAAATGCTGCTCCCATAACATGCCCCATCGACTGTGCATTTTTAAAATTCATATCGTTGGTGTAACGGTACAACTCCATTTTTAACTGACCCAAATTTTCGTCCGAAGATACCGTATCATGACGCATAATGTGCAATAATTTGCGAATTCGGCTTTCGGCAGAATGGATTCGTTTGGCCAGTATCGCACGCTCTTCATCCTTATATTGAAAAATAGAACGCTCTTCTAACTTTTCTTTAATCAACTTAATCATCGGTCCGTTCTCCTTAAAAAATTGAGGACGGTAAACTTTAAAATTTCCTTCGTAACATTGCTGATCGAAGTCAATTGGACGAATTTTGTATACTACTTGGTCAAAATCGTGAATAGGAACAATTACGTAGTTGTAAGCACGCATGTCGCCGAGCAAACGAATCATGCAACGCTCGTTGAACTTCACAAATTCTTTGGCAATTTGTGACTTCTCCATTTCCGTACATTTTGGCAACAAGGTTTCCATGAAAACATCACCCGGAATACCGATTATGTGCTCTTCGATCAACGTATCTTTGTAGACCAAAAAGTTAATTTTGTCTGGCGATAAAATTTCCTCGAACTCCAATCCGTAAATTCGAGAAGCATCGGCTTTCTTTATATAAAAATGAACATAGTTGTCGTTTAAAATATTGCGGACTTTAATGCGGAACGGTTTGGAGTTACCGAACGTACAATAATCAATTGCATCTACATTCAAGTACTGCAAAATCTCACTATTTCCATCAGAGTGTAATAATGAATATATCTTTTTAAGATTCAAATCAATCTCATTGCGATCAAATTCACTATAATAAACCCGAATCCAAAGTGTGTCTTTGTCATTTTTATCATATACATTGATGGCTCCTGCAAAACGCAATAAATCATCATAAAAAACAGGGACTTTTGACATTCTCTCGTAGCGTTCTAAGTATTCGACTAGCGGACCAATTATTGGATACGACGGTTTTTTATAAAACATTAAATTCTCACTCATTACTTAAAATATTTACTACAAATTTACATTAAATATAAATGCTCTTTCTGTAGTTTCATTGTTTATACCGCATTTGGAAAAGGAAAAAGTCTTTAACATCACAAATTCTTACAAAACGAACTTTTATATTATATTTGTTAGTTATGAGACACTATCAAAGCATCTTCATTATCGTATTTTTATTTTTAAGTATTCCTGAAGTTCAGTCACAATACATCACAATTGATGACCAACTTACGGCTTCAAAATTAGTGACAGATGTATTAGTAAATAGCCCATGCGTTAGCATTTCTGGATCGACTGCTGTGGGTGATACTCTTTCGGGAATCAGCAAAAGTTTTGCTTATTTTAATGCTAACGGAACTACTTTCCCTTTTAAAGAAGGCGTAGTTTTAAGTACTGCTCGGGCTGTAAATTCTTCTGGACCGTATACTCCGAACAATCGCGGTGAAGGCGACAAAAAGTGGAAAGGCGATGCCGATCTTGATGTGGCGCTAGGAATTAGTTCTATAAATGCGACAGTTTTGGAATTTGATTTTATTGCATTAACCAACACGGTTAGTTTCAACTATTTATTTGCTTCTAATGAATACCAATCGTATTTTCCCTGCTCTTTTTCGGATGGCTTTGCTTTTTTAATTAAAGAAGTTGGCAGTACCGATCCTTATAAAAACTTAGCTGTTTTACCCAATTCGAACACCATAGTTTCCTCTCAAAATGTGCGTCCGCTAATTAAACCTGTTTCGACCACGCAAGGTGTTTTTCCCGGATGTCCTGCCTTAAATGAAAATTATTTTTCAGGTTTTAATTCTCAAAATAATCCCATCAATTATGCGGGACAAACGGTTGTTTTAAATGCGAGCACCAATGTAATTGCTGGAAAAACCTACCATATAAAACTTGTAATTGCCGACGATCGCGAACAGTTTTTTGACTCTGCCGTATTTGTAGAAGCTGGAAGTTTTAAAGTATCGATCGATTTAGGACAAGATTATTCGTTAGCAAACAATAATCCTGTTTGCTTTGGCGAAAAAGTAGTTTTAGATACCAAATTGTCTCCAACCAGTACATTTAAATGGTCTAAAGACGGTATTGTTATTCCTGGTGCCAATCAATATTTTTACGAAGTTAGCAGTTCTGGGAACTATAAAGTAAGTACCGTGCTTGGGTCTTCTAGTTGTGAAGCATCCGATGAAATAAAAGTAGAGTTTTCAATTCCTCTCACGGTTAACGATCAAAACTTAGTACAATGTGACGACAACGGTGATGGTATTTCCATTTTTAATTTAACAAAAATTGAAAATGAACTCCAACAGAACGACACTTCTATCGCAACAGTAAGTTATTACGAAAATTTAGCTGATGCAGAAGCAAAAACAAATGCTATTAGTAACCCAAATAGTTACATCAATAAGGCACCCGCTCCGCTTTTGTACTTTAGAACCGAAAATAAATTTGCCTGTTATGCTGTTCGTCAATTACAGCTATTGATTTCAAATACTTTAATTTCTGCACAAGCAGTTGTACAAATCTGTGACAGCGATGCAGTGCAGGATGGCTTTTCTAGTTTTGATTTGAATGCTCAAGTTTCTCCACAATTGCTGTCTGGCTTACCTAGCAATTTAGAAGTTGGTTACTATTTAACTGAAAATGATGCCATTATTGAACGAAATGCACTGCCAAATAATTTCATAAATACTGTCGAAAATAAGCAGAGTATTTTTGCTCGAATTATAAATGGTAGTGATTGCTACGATATTACTCCCATCCAATTACTTGTCAATACCTTTGATCCAGTAAATTTCGAACAAGAAACACAATACATATGCAGCGGAAGTAGCATTGATTTAAGCGTCGCTGACGGATTCGCTTCCTATTTATGGAACACAGGAGCAACGCAAGCAAAAAATGCCGTAACAGCACCTGGAACGTACTCGGTAACGGTCACAAATTTAAATGGCTGTAGTAAAAGCAAAACATTTATTGTACAACCTAGTCAAGTTGCTACGCTAACGAATATTACCATTAAAGATTTTGCAGGTAGTTCTAACAATGTTACAGTTGAATATTCTGGTAGCGGTTCTTATGACTTTTCTTTGGACGGTGATTTATACCAAGACGAAGCTACGTTTACTAATCTAACGCCCAACAAATACATTGCTTACGTTCGAGATAAAAACGGATGTGGAACAAGTGTAAGCAATACTTTTTACGTATTAGATTACCCGCGATTTTTCACTCCCAATGGAGATGGATATAATGACGTTTGGCGAATTGAAAATGATGATTACTTACCCGATTACCATTTATCAGTTTTTGATCGCTATGGCAAATTATTGAAGCAAATGCCTAAAAATAATTTGGGTTGGAATGGCCTTTTTGCTGGAAAACAATTACCCGCAGATGATTATTGGTTTACTTTACAATTGAACGATGGAAGAATGATCAAAGGACATTTTAGCTTGAAGCGATGATATTGCATAAATGACAGATACAAAAAAAGGCCATTCATAAATGAATGGCCTTTTTATATACTTAAGTTTAAAACTTATATTTTAAATCTTTTTCTATCTGTTTCAGTTAAATAGATTTTTCTCAAACGAATAGATTTTGGAGTAACCTCAACATATTCATCTTTTTGAATGTACTCCAAAGCTTCCTCTAAAGAGAAAATAATTGGTGGAATAATTCTTGCTTTTTCATCATTTCCAGAAGAACGTACGTTAGATTGTTTTTTCTCTTTCGTTACGTTTACACACATATCATCAGCACGAGAGTTTTCTCCAATTACCTGTCCTTCGTAAATTTCAGCATTTGGTTCAACAAAAAACTTACCACGATCTTGTAATTTATCGATAGAATAAGGAATTGCTTTTCCTTTTTCCATAGAGATTAAAGAACCTTTGTTACGTCCAGAAATTTCTCCTTTGTAAGGCTCATATCCTATGAAACGGTGTGCCATAATAGCCTCACCAGCAGTAGCAGTAAGCAATTGATTACGCAATCCGATAATTCCACGAGATGGAATATTGAATTTTACAATCATACGCTCTCCTTTAGTTTCCATACTCAACATTTCACCTTTACGCATCGTAACAAACTCTACCGCTCTTCCTGAAAGTGCTTCTGGTAAATCGATTGTTAACTCTTCAATTGGCTCACATTTTTTACCATCAATTTCTTTGATAATAACTTGTGGTTGACCGATTTGCATTTCATACCCTTCTCTTCTCATTGTTTCAATAAGAACAGATAAGTGCAATACACCACGACCAAAAACCATAAACTTATCAGCAGAATCAGTTTCACCTAACTTCATTGCTAAGTTTTTCTCTAATTCTTTTGTCAAACGCTCTCTAATATGACGAGAAGTTACAAATTTACCCTCTTTTCCAAAGAAAGGAGAATCATTAATTGTAAACAACATACTCATAGTTGGTTCGTCAATAGCAATAGATGCTAATCCTTCAGGATTTTCATAATCAGCGATAGTATCACCAATTTCAAAACCTTCAACACCAACGATTGCACAAATATCTCCAGCAATTACTTCTTGTACTTTTTTACGTCCAAGACCTTCAAAAGTATGTAATTCTTTAATTCTAGATTTTATTACCGTACCATCTCTTTTTACTAATGAGATTGGCATTCCTTCTTTTAAAACTCCTCTTTCTAAACGACCAATAGCGATACGACCTGTAAAAGCAGAGAAATCTAAAGATGTGATTAACATTTGTGGTGTTCCTTCTGATACTTTAGGAGCTGGAACGTTAGCAAGAACCATATCTAATAATGGCTCGATGTTTTCAGTTTGAACTTTCCAGTCATCAGACATCCAGTTATTTTTAGCTGAACCGTAAACCGTAGGAAAATCCAACTGCTCTTCAGTAGCACCTAATTCAAACATTAAGTCAAAAACTTTCTCATGAACTTCTTCAGGAGTACAGTTTTCTTTATCAACTTTGTTGATAACAACGCATGGTTTCAAACCAAGATCTAATGCTTTTTGCAATACAAAACGAGTTTGTGGCATTGGTCCTTCAAAAGCATCTACAAGTAGACAAACTCCGTCAGCCATGTTCAAAACACGCTCTACCTCTCCACCAAAATCGGCGTGACCAGGAGTGTCAATAATATTAATTTTTGTTCCTTTGTACTGTACAGAAACATTTTTAGAAGTAATGGTAATACCTCTTTCACGCTCTAAGTCGTTGTTATCTAGTATTAAATCACCTGAATTTTCGTTGTCACGAAATAATTGGCAGTGATACATAATTTTATCAACCACCGTTGTTTTACCGTGATCGACGTGAGCAATAATTGCAATATTTCTTATAGATTCCATCTGTTGTTTTTAATGGGCGCAAAGCTACAATTTTTTTTTTTATAATTAACGATTCAGAAACAGTTAAAATTTCAATGAATCTACTATCGTAAAAATCAGTGTATGAACTAGGTACATCATTTGCCCTATTTTAAGTTGTAATTGTCATAACTAAATTATTATATTTGAGTAATGAAAAACAAAACCAACCAAATCATATTAATCTACCTTGTTATTTCACTGTTCTTGGCAATCTTATGTCATAAACTACTACTCTATACTTTCAACGATAATCAGTACCATTATTACAGCTTTGTTAAAGATCTTTTTTTCATTATTAGCATTGCTTTTTTATTCAAATATATTTTGGCAAAAAATGAAGAACGCAACCAAGATAATTTTGATGAGTTAAAAAAAATAAATGAAGAGATAAACGAATCGAACGAAAAATACGACATTGTTTCTAAAGCAACTAGTGACACTATTTGGGATTGGAAGATTCAAGAAAATTGTATTAGTTGGAATCAAGGCATCGAAAATATATTTGGTTACCGACCGGGTGAAGCTGGCACAACCTCTGAATGGTGGTTCAATAACATTCATCCCGAAGACAGCATTAAAATGTCTGTTAAGCTGTACTCTTTTTTAGAGCAAAAAACCGAAAAATGGCAAGATCAGTATCGTTTTAAGTGTGCCGATGGAACGTACAAATATGTTTTAGATCGCGGTTTTTTACTTACAGATACTGGCGGAAAAGCTGCTAGAATGATTGGCGCCATTCAAGACATTAGCAAGCAAAAAGAAGAAGAACAGCGTTTGCGATTATTAGAAACGGTAATCACTGAATCCAGAGATTCTGTAATTATTACGCGTGCCAGTTCTGAAGACCATGCTTTCCCGGTAATTGTATACGCCAATCCTGCTTTTACGATGATGTCGGGTTATACATCTGAAGATCTAATTGGTAAATCACCTATTATTTTTAAAGGGCCAAAATCGGATATTAGTGAACTAAAAAAATTAGTAAATGCTATAAAAAATAAGGAAGAATCTTTTATTGAAACAATTAGCTACAAAAAAAATAGAGAAGAATATTGGGTACGACTTTCTATGATACCTATATATAATAGCGAAAATGTACTGTCACACTGGGTTTCAATACAGCGAGACATTACAGAAGAAAAAAAATCAGGCAAAGAAAAAGAGCATTTAATTCGGGAACTAACGCAAAATAACAAAGACCTCAAACAGTTTTCGTATATTACTTCTCATAATCTACGGGCACCACTTTCTAACTTAACTGGTTTGCTTCGACTTATCGACGATATCAAGATTGAAGATGAAGAACTAGAGGAATTGTTGAATGGCTTTAACAAATCAACTCAGTTACTCAATGAAACGATCAATGACTTGGTAAAAGTTATCGTAATCAAAGACAATCCCTCCATTCAAAAAGAACGTCTCGTTTTAAGTGAAGTTTTTGAGAAAGTTTTTTCTCAATTGAACTTTCAAATTGAGTCTAACAATCCGATATTGAAATTAAAATTTGATCCTGAGTTTACTTTACATACCAATAAAGCGTATCTTGAAAGTATTCTTCTTAACTTACTTTTAAATGCAATAAAATATAAAGAGCATAGCCGAAAATTAAAAATTACTATTACTGCTGAATTTTCTGAAGGTCGTACAAAATTAACCTTCAAAGACAATGGAATTGGAATTGATCTCGAACGAAATAAAGACAAAGTTTTTGGTCTTTACCAGCGTTTTCATAATTATCCTGACAGCAAAGGTCTTGGTTTATATTTGGTCAAATCGCAAGTAGATACTATGGGAGGAACGATTTCCATAAAAAGTGAAGTGAACAAAGGGACTGAATTTACAATACTTTTTTAATTTATATAATTTATGTACGACACTATATTATGCATAGACGACGACCCGATTGCATTGTTATTGTGCAAAAAAGTAATTACTCGCTTTGATTTTTCAAAAGAGATTGTAACTGCTCAAAATGGCGAAGAAGCACTTCAATATTTTAATGGTATTAAGTATGGAACTGCTGCCAATAGAAAGAAACCTCAGCTAATTTTTCTGGATTTAAATATGCCAGTGATGGGCGGTTGGGAATTTTTAGATCATTTTATAGAAAGTGACTACAATCAGTTCAACACGATTCCGGTTGTTGTTCTTTCGTCTACGATCGATCCGCAAGATGTAGAAAAATCAAAAGAATATCCAATAATTATTGATTTTTTATCCAAACCAATAACAATAGACATCCTTAATTATCTTTCTGAAAAAATTCTAAAAAACAAGTAGTCGCAATTTTTAATAAAGTATATTAAAAAAGACAAACCTCATAGTAGTATACTTCTATGAGGTTTGTTTTTAAGCTTTTCATTATACACTTACAAATCTATTTGTCGTGTTTGACCCAAATTAAATCAGACGTTATAAATCCGATTTCTTCTGCTTTTTTAAGGTAACTCACTTTAATGTTCTCTGGAATAGTTGTCTCTCTAGAAAGAATCCATAAATATTTTAAACTCTCTCCTGCCACTAAGGCGTATTTGTAATCAGCATCAATAGCGATTACATTATAGCCTGCATAAAAAGGTCCGAAAAAAGAAACTTTAAGCATAGCAACTTTATCATCACCAACAAATTTGGCTTTACCAATACTCTCCGACCATTTGTCTTTTTTTACATTATAGCCCTTATTATCCACTTTGATCATTCCGTCATCCTTCAAAGAATATTCGGCGGTAGTATTATCCAAGCCTTTTTCGAATTTAAAATCGAGTCTTGCAATTTCGTACCATTTTCCCAAATATTTATTTTTATCAAAATTATGAACTGCAGTTGCTTTTTCTGGAATTGTGGTGCTGGAACAAGAGGTTAGTAACAAGCCAACTCCTGCAAGTAAAAGCGCGCTACCTAAATATCTTTTTTTCATGCTTTCTATAATTTATAGTTGCAGGTAAAAATACAAATATAGTAACCGATCTATTTTATAGAATTCAGTATCAGATTTATATGATTCTATTTAAAAACAACACAAAAAAAAACCGCCAATAGTATTGACGGTTTAGTTGCATTTTGAATAACGTAAAATTACACGTGTAAAGCTCTATTGTCCGTTGCTGCTAATGCTGCTTCTTTAATTGCTTCAGCAAAAGTTGGGTGCGCATGACTCATTCTTGAAATATCTTCCGCAGATGCTCTAAATTCCATAGCAGTTACTGCTTCTGCAATCAAATCGGCAGTTCTAGCTCCAATCATGTGAACGCCTAAAACTTCATCTGTTTTCTCATCGGCAAGAATTTTTACAAATCCGTCTAAATCACCGCTCGCTCTTGCACGACCTAATGCTTTAAAAGGAAAACTTCCCACTTTATATTTGGTTCCAGCTTCTTTCAATTGCTCTTCTGTTTTTCCAACAGCAGCTACTTCTGGCCAAGTATAAACTACGCCAGGAATTAAGTTATAATCGATATGTGGTTTTTGACCTGCTAGAATTTCCGCAACCATAGTTCCTTCTTCTTCAGCTTTGTGCGCCAACATTGCGCCACGAACTACGTCACCAATAGCATAAATATTTGAAGCAGTCGTTTGCAAATGATCATTTACTTCTACTTGTCCTCTATCTGAGATTGTAACCCCAGCTTTATCTGCATTTAAACCCTCTGTGTACGGACGACGACCTACAGAAACTAATGCATAATCTCCTTCTAAAGTAATAGTTTGTCCTTTTGCATTTTCTGCTTGAACAGTAACTAGATCTCCATTTCTTTCAACCGATTGTACTTTGTGAGAAACATAGAATTTCATTCCTTGCTTCTTCAATACCTTAGTTAATTCTTTCGACAATGAACTATCCATTCCTGGAATAATTCGGTCTATAAATTCTACTACAGACACTTGAGCCCCTAAGCGTAAATACACTTGACCCAATTCAATTCCGATTACACCACCACCAATAATAACTAAATGTTTGGGTACTTCTTTTAAAGATAAAGCTTCGGTAGAAGTTATAATTCTCTCCTTATCAATTTTGATAAATGGCAAAGAAGAGGGTTTTGAACCCGTAGCAATAATTGTATATTTTGCCTCAATAGTTTCAGAAGTTCCGTCTTGTTTTGTAACGGCAACATGTGTTGCATCTACAAAAGAACCTACACCATTAAGAACCGTAATTTTATTTTTATCCATTAAATAATTGATTCCGCCAACGGTTTGATCAACAACTCCTTGTTTGCGAGCAATCATTTTTTCTAAGTTCACTTTTACCTCACCAGAAAGTTCAATTCCGTGATCTGCAAAATGTTTAATTTCTGCATAATGATGTGAAGATGCTAACAATGCTTTTGATGGAATGCAACCAACATTAAGGCAAGTACCTCCTAAGGCGTTGTATTTTTCGATAATTGCTGTCTTAAAACCCAATTGCGCGCAACGAATTGCTGCTACATATCCTCCAGGACCTGAACCTATAATGACTACGTCAAATGAACTCATAGTATTGTTTTTTTGTTTTGAAGTACAAAACTAAGAAATTAAGTTATGTTAAATGTTTAAAGTTTGGCTTTTTTGCAAGGAGTTTTCAAGTTTGAATTTAAGAAGAGAAATTTATCCGATTTCTATGGAAAAAGTAGAGAGTTCAAACCGACAAAGACACCAAGGTTACTAGTTTAAAACGTACAGAAAAATTGAGGTTCAAAGCCTTTTTCTGCTTTTCAATATTTTTGATTTTATCAAATTTTAATAAAAAGTAAATTTTAATTCTAGAAAAGTCGTAATCGTAAAGATTATAACCCTTTAAAGCGAAGTTAAAATCTTTAACACTCTACAACATTTTCTAACTCAGCAGCTTTCAACCTCTCTAAATTTTTATAAACTCTACCACTGTAAGACTCTTAACCTAGTCAAATCTAAATCTTTGCACCTTCTAAAAAGAAACCACAGTCGTATTTTTAACTTCACTAATCATAAAAGTGCTTTGCGTACTGCCAATATGTTGCAATGTGGTTAATTTGGTAACCAAAAACTCGCGGTATTCGGCCATGTCTTTGACCATGACTTTTAAAATATAATCGTAATCGCCGCTCACATGATGGCATTCTAAAACTTCGCTGAGTTGAATGACTTCTTTTTCGAACTGTGTTAAAAACTCTTTCGTGTGTTGCACCAATTTAAGATGACAAAAAACCACAAAGCCTTTATCGACTTTAGTCGTATCAATTAAAGCGACGTATTTTTTAATGATTCCTTCGCGTTCCAGTTTTTTGATACGTTCGTACACTGCCGTTACAGAAAGGTTCAGCTTTACCGACAATTCTTTATTGGTCTGTTTGGAATTACTTTGTAGTAAGGCGACTAATTTTTTATCAATAGTGTCTAATGTCATGTTCGTTGTTATTTTGCTTTTCTTGAGGAAAAAGAGTTGAATCGTTACTCTCTTATTTACACTAAAGACGAGCTTATTCTATTTGAAAAATAATCTACAGCACTACTGTCTAAAGCAAAAATAAAGATTTAAAAACTAAAATATATAGAATACTTAGTTTTAAAACCTAAATAGTATTGTAAGTATTGAAATATAATCTATAATACTATTACTTTGATTATAAATTCAATTAAAAACCAAACCCTAGCCCCGATAGCAGCGGCATCCTTTTGTCCCGATTTTTTCGGACAAAAGATACAGCGAATAGCGGGAATAGCTTCCAGAAAAAAAATCATTATGAAAAATTTTAATCCAGCCGACAACATTCAAGATTTGCAATATTTTGGCGAATTTGGAGGTGTAAATCCTTCGATTTCTGACTCCTCTACCTACACTTTTTTATCAGCAAAAACCATGTTTGATACTTTTGAAGGCAATATGGAAGGCTGTTACCTGTACTCGCGTCACTCCTCGCCTAGCAATTTATACTTAGATCAAGCGTTGGCTGCTATGGAAGGAACCGAAAGTGCGAATGTGTCTGCTTCGGGAATGGGTGCAATTACGCCTACTTTATTGCAGTTGTGTGGTGCTGGCGACCATATTGTTTCGAGCCGAACTATTTATGGCGGAACGTATGCGTTTTTAAAGAATTTTACACCGAGAATGGGAATCAAAACGACTTTTGTTGACATTACAAACTTGCATTTGGTAGAAGCTGCGATTACAAAAGACACCAAAGTTTTATATTGTGAGACGGTGAGCAATCCGCTCTTGGAGGTTGCCGATATTGCGAGTTTGTCTAAAATTGCTAAAAAACACCATTTGAAGTTGGTAGTCGATAATACTTTTTCGCCATTGTCTGTTTCTCCTGCTCTTTTGGGAGCTGACGTGGTGATTCATAGTTTGACCAAATACATCAATGGAAGTAGCGATACAGTTGGAGGCGTAACCTGCGCTTCTAGCGAATTTATTAATGATTTGAAAAATGTCAATTCGGGAGCAAGTATGCTTTTAGGCCCAACAATGGATAGTTTGCGTTCGGCTAGTGTCATGAAGAATCTAAGAACCTTACACATTAGAATCAAGCAGCACAGTTTGAATGCACAGTATTTGGCAACTGAATTTGAAAAAGACGGATTGAAAACGGTCTATCCCGGTTTAGCAAGTCACCCCAGTCACGAGTTGTACAAAAGCATGATTAATACCGAATATGGTTTTGGCGGAATGTTGACCATTGATGTGGGTTCCTTAGCAAAAGCGAACCAATTGATGGAATTGATGCAAGAGCGAAACTTGGGTTATTTGGCGGTTAGTTTGGGTTTTTATAAAACATTATTTAGTGCGCCAGGTACTTCGACTTCAAGTGAGATTCCGCTCGATGAGCAAAAAGAAATGGGTTTAACCGACGGATTGATTCGGTTTTCTATCGGTTTAGATAACGACATTAAACGCACTTACGAAATGATGAAAAAATGCATGCAAGAAATAGGTGTCTTGTAAAAAAAAACAGATTTATAAAATTAATAAAGCCACTTTGAAAACGATCAAAATGGCTTTTTTTATGAGTAGAATTAAACTTAATTTTATTTGAAATTCAGTTTGCTGTTTTTCCGAGCGAAGCTGAAATAGATTACTAAGCCGATGAGCAACCAAATGGTAAATTAAAGCTAATTCCAGACGCTTAATTCTGCCATCATGTAAAGACAAGAAATGAGCTTTAATAATGGTATGAGTGATAAATTTTGACGAATCGTCCAAATACACAAACCTATTAATGCAAAGAAGAAGATCCACATAGGGATTTTGTGTTTAAATAAGCTGCAACCACTATCCTATTTTAAGTCATTGCTAATTGGCAATTTTGACACTACAGTTTCATATCTGGCTTGATCGGATTCGTAGTCGTTTAATATTTTTTCTAAATCTGTTGTTTTTAAAACTTTCTTTTCTTCATCTATGGTTACTAAATAATCTAAAACTCTCGACATCAATGTTCTATTCTTTCAATAAAATGGAAAAAGCCAACGAGGTAGTATATGCTAAAGAATTAGCTTTAAAAAATCATATTTTAAAGTTGTGAAATGAGAATCCAAAAGGAAAGGATATTTATCAAACTTGGATAAAAAAAAGTAAATTTGCAATAAATAGTGGCAAATTCGGTTTTTAGTTAAAATTTTAATAGTAAGCCCCATCTGTTATTTCTTTAACTAGTTTCCATTTTCCTTTTTCCTTTTTCATTATTACAAATGATCTAGGATTTATAAATTGTCGTCCAGTAGTTGTTTCGGAAATTGCAAAAACAGCATATATTTTTTTATAGATCATTGCCTGTGAAAATGAAAAAGCAGCTATTTCGGGTATTTTATCCATATATTGATTATAGGAATAAGGTCTTGGAAAATTTTTTTCAGTCATCAGTTTAACCTTAAAGTTTTTAAATTCCTTTTGTTGCCATAATGAGTTTCTTAACCACAAAGAATCATTATTTTGATTACGGTATTTTTTATTAATTTCATTCCAATATTTTTCTTCAAAAATTCTTGGATTTTCATCAACACTTTCCACTACTTCCATATTAGCATCTTTAAAAGAAACTCTCTCTTTCCACAAATCCAAGGTATAATTATTATTAATTTTGTTTGTAATAATCAATATAGAATCGTTAGGATCTATTACCTCTTTTAAATACGCATTTATGGGGGCAATCCTCTCATTTGTAGAGGAACAGCCGTAAATAATAAGTATTAATATATTTATAAAAATAATTTTTTTCATAGTATTTAATTACAAGGTTTTTCGATTACTGCTTGTCCATTCACTCTACGATTACCTCCTTCGGCATCATATCATCCTTTTATCAGAAGATAATTTGCACTCCCTGCGGGGAATTTCTGTGCAAATATAGAAGCCTACTGTAAACCACCCCAAACCAAATCGGTATAAGCTTGTAATGGCTCTTGATTAACTGGAACAGGAATTCCTGTTTGAAACTTTTGCAGAGCAGCGCCACTTGATCATGATGAGCAGCGTCATTTGAACCAAGATATGTTTTATCGACAAATTTTTGATATAAGGTAGGAAAATCATTTAAAACATTGGGTTTTCAAACCTGATCGTACAGTAGAAGGTACTTCTATTATTTCTCCATAACCTCCATTGGTAACAATAGCATTTTTCCAATCTATTTTGTCGACATAATTCAATACAGGAAAATCATCCTTGCTTATGTTTTCATTAAACCATTTTGAGCATCTAAGGTTTGAATTGATGCAGTTTCTTCAGTACTACAGGAGCAAATAAAAAAGAATAGATAATGCTAATGTATAGTTTAAAAATATAGAGGTAATTTTTTTTACACTTATATTTTTGAACTTTAAATATAAGAATTTTATTATTATTATTATTATTAAATATTAGTTTAATGTGAAAAAGAAATACATTAAATTTACGCATAATTATCCAGACGTTATTTGTATGATCTTTTGTCTTTGGCTTCAATAAAGTTACGCTCTTGAGTAGTCTTTAAATCAATTTCGTTTTGAAAATGTGCAACAAACTTTATTTTGAAAAGTGCTTTTTATTCCACAAAAAAATCATCTTTAAAACCGATCAAATACAATTTATTTTTGGCACGCGTCATCGCTGTATACAACCATCTTATGTAATCGCGATCAATACCGTTGGGTAAATACGGTTGTTCAATAAAAACAGTATTCCATTGTCCTCCTTGTGATTTATGACACGTAATGGCATAAGAAAATTTAACTTGAAGTCCGTTAAAATATTCGTTGGCTTTTACTTTCTGAAATTTCTTGTATTTCGTGGTTTCTCCGTCGTAATCTTTCATAACTTCTTCGTACAAACGATTGGATTCTTCGTACGTTAATGAAGGAGATTCGCTTTTTATCGTATCTAATAATAATACGGTTTCAAATGGTTTTTGACTCGGATAATCGACCATTCGTATTTTTACTTTGGCAAATTTGAATCCGTACAATTCTTGAATATTAAAAATTTCCAACACTTCGATAATATCACCGTTGGCAATAAATCCTGCTTCGTCGGAATCTTTGAGCCAGAAATAATTATTTTTAACCACCATCAAAAAATCCCCGGTAGAAAGTTCACTTTCTTTATCTAAGATTCGAGTACGAATTTGCTCATTGTATTGATTGGCTCTTTTGTTAGAGCGTACAATAAATGCAGTGTCTTCAATACTATAATTACTGTAAGCCTGATTAATAGCATCCTGAATATCATAACCATCTGACAAACGGACAATGTCTTTAAACTTCTTGACATTAAATTTAAAATCAGTAATAAAGCTGTCTTTTAATAGTTCTCGCAATTCGGTCGCATTGTACAGAATTCCCGAGTTTTCTTCCTGACGCATTACTTCGTCTAACTCTATGTACTCTACTTCTTTGTTGTAATTAACCGCCAAAGTATGTGTATCTAAAGCCGGACTAATGTCTAAATTTACTGGCGGAAGCTGTGCAGTATCTCCCAATAAAATCATCTTGCAATTGGTTCCTGAATATACATACGAAATCAAATCATCTAATAAAGAGCCGTTTTCGTACAACTTAGAATCCGAATTGGTGTCTGAAATCATAGAAGCTTCATCCACAATAAAAACGGTGTTTTTGTGTTTGTTTTGCTGCATCGTAAAAGACACGCCACCGCCCGATGCTTTTTTAGGAAAGTATATCTTTTTATGTATGGTAAAAGCTGGCTTCTCTGAATAACTTGCTATTACTTTTGCCGCCCGACCAGTTGGTGCCAGCAAAACATATTTTTTATCAATTTCTATTAAGTTATTTACAATGGTTGAAATAACAGTGGTTTTTCCAGTTCCTGCATATCCTTTTAAAACGAAAATAGTATCATTTGAAGAATCTGTCAAAAAAATAGCAATCTTCTGAAAAAATATATCTTGCTTAAGGGTTGGGGCAAAAGGAAATTTTTTCTGTAAAAGACTGTAAAACAAAGAAGAACTCATAACTTAAAATTTAACTACAAAGTAAGGCCTTTTTTGATGAAAAATAGTTAGAAATGAAGTACAATGGTAAGAAATGAATGTAATAATAAATGTAAGATGACAGCAACTTTTTACCAAAAAAAATAGTAACAGTCAATAAAAATTTATATTTCAGTTTTGAATTATAGTGCAATCAATCTTGTTTTTTACATTTTAAATTGCTCTTCAAGTTTGTCTTTATTATTGAAATGGATTTTGTAAGTTTGTGATCGCATTTTGTGCGCACTTGCCCCAAACAAGTAACGAATTGTAAATTCAACTATGTCAGTACCCAACACTAATATTACATCCAAAAAATACAAAAAATTAGCCATTCAAGTTTCATTGAACGGACTGTCTTTTTGCTGTTTTGATACCTTAAACAATACCATAAATGCTTTAAGCGACGTCCATTTTGATCAGTTTTCTAAAGAAACTAAGATTGAGGATTTATTTGCCGACGCTTTTAGTAAGCACTCTGAGTTAAAAGAATCGTACGATGAAATTGTGGTAATTCACAATAATAACTTATCTACTTTTGTACCCACAGCACTTTTTGACGAACGCTTTTTAGGAAGTTATTTGCAGTACAATACCAAAGTTTTTAAAACTGATTTTTTTGCCTATGACCAAATTGAAAAATATCAAATGAATGCGGTTTACATTCCTTATGTCAATATCAATAATTTTTTTATTGATCAATTTGGTGCTTTTGAATACAAGCACGCCAATAGCATTTTAATCGAAAAGTTACTGGATGCATCCAAAAATAACGATCAAAAAAAGATGATCGTACATTTTAACGAGCGTCATTTTGAAATCATTGTCGTTCAAAATCAACAATTATTGTTATTTAATTCTTTTGATTATCAAACACCAGAAGATTTTATTTATTATTTACTGTTTACAGCAGAACAGTTACAAATGAATCCGGAAACTTTGAATCTGGAATTATTGGGAAAAATTGCAAAAGACGACGCCTACTTTACAATCGCTTATAAATACATTCGAAATGTTTCTCTCTTTAACGTCTCTAACCTGAAAAAGAACAATCATTTTACCACTGCTCAAAATCAACAACATTTTATTTTATTTCAATCATGAGAATCATTTCAGGCAAACATAAGGGAAGACGTATTTCGCCACCAAAAAATCTTCCGGTAAGACCGACAACCGACATGAGCAAAGAAGCATTATTTAATGTTTTGAATAATCATTTTAATTTTGAAGGTTTAAAGGTTTTGGACTTATTTTCGGGAACCGGAAACATAAGTTTTGAATTCGCTTCGCGCGGAAGTTCGCCAATTACTTCGGTTGATGGTGATTTTGGTTGTGTAAAATTTATCAAGCAAACAGCAACAGAATATGATTTTAATATTGCTGCAACTAAAAGTGATGTCTTTAAATATTTAGAAAATTGCAAAACGTCTTACGATATCATTTTCGCTGATCCTCCGTACGGAATGGATCAAGCTTCTTTTGAAAAAATTGTATTAACTATTTTTGAAAGAGAACTGCTGCACGAAGACGGCATGATGATAATCGAACACTCTAAATATTCTAAATTAGAGCATTTAATTAATTTCTCTTTTCAGAAAAATTACGGCGGCTCCTTTTTTAGTTTTTTCGAATTTGATAAAGAGCACGAGCAAGATTTAAAAAACTCAGATACTAATTTGCGAATTGTTGACGAAGAAGAGGATTAATATCTTGTATAATAAAAACAGCAAAAGCCTTCGAACAATCGGGGCTTTTGCTGTTTTTACAAACTTTTGTTTTGGTTCTGTATCCAAAATGACTTTATTTAATTTTATGTACAAGTAAGGATTATTTCAACAGTTGTCGTCTTTGCGGTATAAATCTAAGGTTTTGAACAGTATAAATTTTTATATTTCCTAAGGATCACATTGCTGAACAACAATTATTTCGCACCTAACAATTATTTTTCTTTAAAAATTTGTTTATTCCAAATATTTAGTCGAAGTTTAATCTATACTCAAATACACCTTATTATGAAACATTTTTACATATTATTCGGTACACTTTCTCTATTTTTCACACTGTCTGTAAGCGCGCAGTCAGCGAAAGTAATTAGAGTTGAAGATGGAAATACAATAGTTGTTCAGGATAAAAACAATAGTTTAATTACATTAACATTGGCTGAGGTGCTTTGCCCAGATGCTACCAAGGCATTTGGTAAAAAAGCTAAAAAATACACCGATGCCGAAGTACTTAATAAAGTAATTGAATACAATATTATTAATGTAGATAGTCAAAAGAGAAATATTGCTATTGTCTTTTATGATAATAAATATTTGTCTGAAGAAATTATTAAAAACGGCTACGGATGGCATTTCAAAGAAGAGTCCATTTATAATTTCAAAATTTTAAATGATTTGGAAAATTACGCAAAGAATAACAAAATTGGACTTTGGAACGATTCAACTATTATCATTCCGTGGGAAATAGCAGATAAAGTAACTGGAAACCGCTCTCAGTTAAGTGAGACACGCGATCCTAGACGCTAATATTTTACTGGAAAAGAAATTTCGACTTCATTAATGGTACCTATTCACTATTAGCGTAAATTTCCACAAAAATGAACTACTATATAATTACAAAGTGTATAGATAGTTTAAAACATAACCGCCTTAAAAACAAATTCTTAATTGAAAGCTGTGTAAACTTATAAAAAGTTTCGCAGCTTTTAATTTTTTACAACAACGCTGCCAAGAACGGCTTCTTTTAATAAATTTAAAGACGACAGCCTAGCAAAAAAACGAAAATTAATTAAAATAATTAACATCAACGCAAATCAGCTTTTAAAGTCTTGAAGCTAAATTAGGGCGCTAGAGCACTTTTTTGAAATTTAATAATTGCTGTTTTAATAACATTAAGATAACATAAACGTCGAATTGTTATAGGACTTTTGTACAAAATTAAACCCAACTAAAAATGGAGCAGATTTATGTTATAATGTTGATTGCGTTAGGAGTTTTGGCAATCATAGATTTAATGGTTGGCGTGAGTAATGACGCGGTAAATTTTTTGAATTCCGCAATTGGATCTAAAGCAATTTCCTTTAAAACTACCATGATCGTGGCGAGTGCGGGAGTATTAATTGGTGCCATGTTTTCCAGCGGTATGATGGAAATTGCCCGAAGCGGAATTTTTGTACCAAGCATGTTTAGTTTTAACGATGTGATGATTATTTTTCTGGCGGTAATGATTTCAGACATCCTCCTATTGGATGTTTTTAACTCTCTAGGACTTCCTACATCGACTACCGTTTCTATTATTTTTGAGCTTTTAGGGGCTGCGGTTTGTCTTGCTTTATATAAAATTTACACTGCAGATGATTCTTTAGACACTTTGGGAATGTATATTAATACTGAAAAAGCGTCGGCAATTGTTTACAGCATCTTGCTCTCTGTTCTTTTATCCTTTGCGGTGGGTAGTTTGGTACAATATATTTCGAGGTTAATTTTTACATTTCACTACGAGAAAAAATTAAAATATTTTGGTGCTATTTTCGGTGGAATTGCTATTTCGGCAATTACATTTTTTATTTTAATTAAAGGGTTAAAAGGAGTTTCATTTATTTCTACACAGCAATTTGCTTGGATCGATAAGCATCAGTTTTTGATTTTGGGGGTTAATTTTGCGTTTTTTACCTTACTTTCTCAAGTGCTGATAAGCTATTTTAAAATCAATATTCTGCGGGTTATCATCATCATCGGAACTTTTGCTTTGGCACTTGCTTTTGCAGGAAATGACTTGGTGAATTTTATAGGTGTGCCAATTGCGGCATTCAATTCGTACGAAATCTTTAATGCTAGCGGAGTTTCGGGCGATGCTTTGATGATGGGAGCTCTTGCAAATGATGATATTGTTGCTCCGTTTTACTTCTTGTTACTGGCAGGAATTGTAATGGTAATTACGCTTTGGACGTCTAAAAAAGCAAAGGCGGTAATAGAAACTGGGGTAAATTTATCTCGCCAAGGTGACGGCGTGGAAAAGTTTTCTCCAAATGCAGCTTCGCGAGGGATCGTGAGATTGGGTGTTTATATTGGAGAAGGAATCAACTTCTTCTTACCTAAATCATTGCAAATCAAAATTGACAATCGTTTTATAAGCGTCAAAAAATCAAGCAAAAAATCTGACGACGAACCTGCATTTGATATGGTTAGAGCATCGGTAAATTTAATGGTTGCGAGTATTCTGATTGCCATAGGAACATCGATGAAATTGCCGTTATCAACTACGTACGTAACCTTTATGGTTGCCATGGGTACTTCTTTTGCCGACCGAGCTTGGGATAGAGAAAGTGCCGTTTATAGAATAGCTGGAGTTTTTAAAGTTATCGGAGGTTGGTTTTTTACGGCATTCGTTGCTTTTGCGTTAGCACTTATCATTGCATATATTTTAAAAATTGGTGAGGTTTTTGCATTTGTAGGATTGCTTTTGATGCTTGCCATCATGCTGTACCGAAGCTCTAGAAAATACAAAGAAAAGGTTGCTGTTGAAGAAGAAATCAAGAGCTTGAACAAAGAAGATATTGGTACTGTTACCGAAATGATTGCCGAAAGTTCTGCCCAAATTTCGAAGGTTTTCCGCAAGACTTCTGCCTTGTATTCAAATGTAATTGATAATTTAAGTTTGCATGATTTAGCCAAACTGAAATTGAACAAGAAAGACCAAAAGAAACTTGAAAAAGAAATTGATGAGCTAAAAAGTAACGTATTTTATTTCATCAAAAACTTAGACGACAATTCAGTTGAAGCTAGTAAATTCTACATTTTGATCTTAGGTTACCTGCAAGATATGGTTCAGTCTATAGACTTCATTACTGCTACTAGTTATTCGCACGTGAACAATAATCATAAGCCTTTAAAGTTTAATCAGATTCGTGATCTTAAAACAATTGACCGACAGGTGCAGTATTTACTGCAGCTTCTTGAAGACAGTTTTAAATCTGAAGATTTCTATAAAATTGATTTAATTTTAAAAGACAAGCAAGTGTTATTGGATACTGTTTCTAATCTTATTTCGAAGCAAATTAACCGAATTAGAACTACCGAGACGAGTCCGAAGAACAGCAAATTATACTTCGCTTTGTTATTAGAAACTAATGATTTGGTAAAATCAATTATGAATTTATTAGAGTTGTTTAAAGAGTTCAATACACATCAAAAGAGATAATTATTAGTACAAAAACATGATCAAAAAATAGATCGTGGTTCATAGCCCTGATCGAAACGGCATCCTTTGTGTGCGCCGCAGCGCGCACAAAGATAAAGTGCAGAGCAGGAAGTTTGTTGCTATAAAATGCCAAACATGATGCTCCAAAATTAAATCTTAAAATCAATTATCCGATGGCCGTTAAATACTAAAAGCTTTCGCCTGTGTTGACATAAAAGCTTTTGGAATGGTTTCCTACTGCGTACGAAGCCACCACATTTGTCTTGGTTTTCTTGTCTATTAAAAGTCGAAGTCCAACGCCAAAGGCCGGTTGTATGTACTCTAAAACCTGAATGTTTCTGTCTCGGTCGCTGGTTGAGGTAAAATTACCAAATACGGTTCCACTCAACAATTGGTTGCACAAAATAGGAAAACGATATTCAGTTTCAAAATAAACCAAATCTTGTCCGCGCAACAGTCCTTGTGTGTACCCTCGCCCGCCTCTACTTTGCTGGTCAAATCCTACGGCTGGTAAATTTAAATAAGGTAAATTTCCTTTGGTTAAAAACTGACCGTAACTCCAGAAAGCTAACACGTGCTGATCGTTTGTTTTGCTCAACGGAATATAATATTTGAGCTCGGTAAACAGAACCATGCTAGCTGCTCCATTTTTTTCGACGGGCAAATTGGTTCTGTAATTTACGTTAGCAAATAAGCCGTGATTAGGATTGACTAAGTTGTCGCGCGAATCATAAACTAAATTGGCACTGATTCCTTTTACAGCATATTTGTCGGTACGAAAACCATGCAAGGTGTTGTAGTCATTGTGATAAGTTGTTTCATTATTGGCCAGATACAAAGGTTCGTCCACAATGTTCATGTAACCATCATAGTGAACGCCGCCGCCCACGTATAAATTATCTGCTACGAGAGCGGATGCAGTTTGATGAAATTTAATAAAATCATATTTCATGGGTTGCGCAATGGACTCGATTTCGAAATCGGTTTTGGGTGGCGGAATAATATCTGCTCCTAGTCCGTAATTATCTTGTGAAAATTTATAATAACGCCAATCACCACCCAAATACAATTTGTTGTGATTGAGTAGCAAGTTACTTTTTACATCAATCAATATTTGTTTTTTGGTAGTATAGGTTGCCATTAAATAGGCAGTCGAATATTTATCTTCGGGCAATTTACCTTTAAAAGTATATTGTGTTATAGCTCCATAAATCAAACCATTGGCTGGCTGAACGAAAACTACCGGCAAGATGAGTAAGAAATTGTCTTTTGTGGGTTTAATTACTGCTAAAGAATCTTTCTTTTTAAACAGCTCTGGCAAATCTTTAACTGGACACTCTCTTGAATCGTTATCGTCGTTCTGCGCAAATGAGAATTGAGAAAAAAGCAATAGAATGGGTAGTGCTACAACGGTTACCCATTTACTTTTAGTGTTTTTAGACATGTAGAATTAGTTTTATGTATAAAGGAACAACATTTACTAAAAGAAAAATTCTTTTTAATCAATTATTTTATACCGACAAAAGTATAAATGTCCACGTTAAAAGAAATGCAGGCAACATCAATTGCATTTGAAATTATTAAAAGTACAAACTGTTTAGAGCTCACTTTCAGTACAAATTCTAATACGATAAAATCACTAATAGATAATTAATTATTTCCCGATAACCCAACCCAAACTAAAATTTGCAACAATTGATAAATCTGTATTATACCGATCAAAATTTACTCCAGCTCCAAAGTTTAAATCTAGATTAAATTTTCGTCTATAAGTCCGTTGAAAACCCCACACTGGCGCAATGGTCAATGATGGTACATATTCTCCAAAGTTTTTATTAGTAGAGATCGATTGAAAGTTGTAAATAGCAGTTACTGCCATGAAATTTCCAGAATTAAAAGCAGTTTTTTTGCCTTTAGCTGCTCTTTTCTCTAAGTTATAATAATGTCGAAACTGTTCTTGAATAAAGGGCATAAAGTAAAAGGTTGACTCATTGTTAAAATCACTGGACCTATAACCAAATCCTGAAGTAAGTTCAGAGTAAAGCGTGTTTTTATCAGAGAAAGCATGTTCATAAACAAAACCCGGTAATAATACATTAATTTTAAATTGACTTTTAGCAACAGTCACTACTGCTTCCTCTTGCGCTTGAACTCCCGTAAATAGTAATAATGATGCAATTAAAAGAAAGTATTTTTTTGACATTTTGATTTATTTTTTTTTAAAACAAAACAAAAGTAGTACTTAATAAGATAATCAAAGTAAAAACTTACATCTTTATTATTCGATTAGTAGTTGCAACCTTCAATATTATAACTAACATAAAAAATTATATAATAATAATTGCAGCGCTCGGTCCTAAATTTGGGTATAATTATAAAACAAACATCATGAATTTAAAAAGATTTTTCGGAGCATTACTTACCATTTTAGGAATCGGTGGATTGATTTATACTGCTGTCATATTTGCAGGTACAGGTGGAGAGACTAGAGATATTAAGACGCTGGTAATTTATGGAATACTTGGAATCGTTTTCTTTTCTGCTGGTATTAGTCTGGTTAGAACTACTAAGGACGAATCTTAATTTCTAAAGGTGAAGGAGAAAATTAAAAAAATGCAGACCTGTAAGCCGGATTCTGTTCTTGTTACAAGTAACAATACCTTATCATTTATCTAGATCACGTATTACTACGGGACTCGAGCTACCTACCCTTCAACAACGAACGAGACGCTCTTAAATGCTGATATACTTGGTATTTCACCGCATAGAGTTTACCTGTTTTCACTACAGCATTACCTGTACATACTTTCTGTTGCACTTGTCCTGATTCTGATTGCTCAGAACCGACGGGTGTTACCCGCTATGCTTCTCTGTGGTGTCCGGACTTTCCTCCCCCCGCCAAGGCGGGCGGCGATAAGGCGGTCTGCGGGTGCAAATTTAGTTTTTTATTGTAGTCATATCCTAATTAATCTCATTTTACTTTACCAGTAGTTTTCTGAAACCTTTTACGCATAAATTGTCTATATTTAAAGTTCAACTTTTAAATCTTGAATCATGGTAAAAATGTACCACTACAGCACGGTCGCTAAAGCCCTAGATCAATTACATGAAAAGGGATTTACGTTTGACTACAATGTAAACGAGGCCATTATTGTAAAAAATCCGGAGAAATTCGAAATTGTTCACATTTATCGTTACGAAGGAAATTCAGACCCTGGTGATGAAGCCGTAGTTTACGGAATTAAATCATCATCCGGTAAAAAAGGAGTTTTTGTGGCTGGTTTTTCGGCAAATAGTCAAACTGAAGCGTGCAAAGTCTTAATTGATTTGAGCATCAAAGGCAGATAAGATAATTTGATACAAAGTGCATTTACTCTCTTATTAATTTTGTTACTTACCTTATGTAAAATACCTACGAGTTTTTGTAAATGACAATTGATCTAAATTGAAATGATGCAAAAACTTCTGTTAATTCTATAAATTGAAAACGAAGTAATCTCTTAATTTTGAAAAAAATAAACGTAATCAAAACTTGCAAAATACAGTATGTAAATTGATCTTTTACTCAAATTATCTTCTGTATTTAGCATAATACCATTAAAAAATAATAAATATTTAAATTATGAAAAACATAATAAACAGAATTTTAGTATTAAGCATAATACTTTTTTCATTTACGAGTTGTGAAGTTATTGGTGGAATTTTTAAAGCCGGAATGGGTGTAGGTATATTTATAGTGATTGCAATTATAGCTGTTATCATTTTTGCATTCAGCAAACTTTTTGGAGGTAAAAAATAAAATACGTACTTTTTAATTCCAAAAAAAACTCCCGTACTATAAACAGTATGGGAGTTTTTTAATTTTATAACGCTATTAAAATTAAGAATACATCTTCTTTCTTAATTCTTGTACTTTTTCGTCATCTAGATAGTCATCAAACGTCATATAACGATCAATCACTCCATTTGGTGTTAGCTCTACTACTCTATTACCAACAGTTTGTGCAAACTCGTGGTCATGAGTGGTAAATATTATCGAACCTTTAAAGTTTTTAAGCGAGTTGTTAAAGGCTGTAATCGACTCTAAGTCCAAGTGATTGGTTGGTTCGTCTAACATTAAAATATTAGCGCGCTCCATCATCATACGAGACAACATACAACGTACTTTTTCTCCTCCCGACAAAACTCTACTTGTTTTTAATGCTTCTTCTCCCGAGAAAATCATTTTTCCTAGAAATCCACGAATGTGCACTTCATCACGTTCTTCTTCTGTTTTTGTCCATTGACGCAACCAGTCTACCAAACTTAAATCATTTTCAAAATATTCGTGATTTTCAGCAGGTAAATACGCTTGATTAGTTGTTATCCCCCAGTCGTAGGTTCCTCCATCTGCTTGTTGCTTTCCGTTTAAAATTTCATAAAAAGCAGTTGTAGCGCGTGAATCTTTAGAGAAAAGTACAATTTTATCTCCTTTCGCCATATTCAAATCAATTCCTTTAAACAAAACATCTCCTTCCACAGAAGCGCTTAGTTGTTGGATATTTAAAATTTGATCTCCCGCCTCACGCTCTTGATCAAAAATAATTGCAGGATAGCGGCGGCTCGAAGGCTTGATTTCAGAAATATTCAACTTCGAAATCATTTTTTTACGTGAAGTTGCTTGTTTAGACTTGGCAACGTTGGCACTAAAACGACGAATAAATTCTTCTAACTCCTGCTTTTTTTCTTCTGCTTTCTTATTTTGTTGTGCACGTTGCTTTGCCGCTAATTGGCTAGACTCATACCAGAAGGTGTAATTTCCTGAATAATGATTAATTTTAGAAAAATCAATATCTGAAATGTGTGTACAAACTGCATCAAGAAAGTGACGGTCGTGCGATACTACAATAACAGTGTTTTCATAATTTGCTAAGAAGTTCTCTAACCAAGCGATGGTTTCAAAATCCAAGTCGTTAGTAGGCTCATCCATAATAAGCAAATCTGGATTTCCAAAAAGAGCTTGTGCCAAAAGTACACGTACTTTAATTTTTCCTTCTAGATCACCCATTAAAGTGTAATGGTGTTCTTCGCTTATTCCTAAATTAGATAGCATTGATGCTGCATCAGAGTCGGCATTCCAACCGTTCATTTCTTCAAACTGCACCTGCAGCTCTCCTATTCGGTCTGCATTTTTATCATTATAGTCTAAATAAAGTTCATCCATTTCTTTTTTAACGGCATACAAAACTTTGTTCCCCATTAAAACGGTTTCCAAAACAGTATGTTCATCAAACATATTGTGGTTTTGATTTAAAACCGACATACGTTTACCTGGTTCCAAATGAACGTGCCCAGCAGTAGGGTCCATTTCGCCTGAAATAATTTTTAAGAAAGTAGATTTTCCAGCTCCATTGGCTCCAATAACTCCATAAATATTACCGTGTGTGAAAGTGGTATTTACTTCGTCAAACAAGATTCGTTTGCCAAATTGAACTGATAAATTATTGACTGTTAACATGAATTTCTATTTAATTAATTTTGTGCAAAAGTACAAAAATTAACCATATAAGCGCTAATTACTACCAAGACGATTAATCAAACGCTACTTTATAATTTATAAATTTTATAAAAAACAAAAAGAGCTTCATTTTTCAATGAAACTCTTTTATTAACGTATGATTTAAGCTACTACTTATCTTTTATATACCGTAATAATACCTAAGGCATCTTTTAATTTAAGCTCATTAACAGTTAAGTTAACTATATCACGCTTAATAGAAATTCCGTCAACTGTGGTGGTTAAATCATTATGAGATCTGCTATAAGTACCTTCGCTGGTAGATTCAACACATTCTCCTCCTACTTTGTTAAACTTACCAACAACTACCTTACTACTTACTCTTAAATCCATAAAGTTTCTGTCACAACCTTCCACATTTTCTAAAGCATCGATAAGTTCCTCTTTACCATTAATTACCAAACCAGTTTGCGAAACCAACCATTTTCCTTGAATAGGTGCAAGCGTTTCCCCTTCATTGTCATCGCTACTGCATGAGATTGCAAAAATTCCGATAAATGCGATAAGTGCTAATACTAAACTTCTCTTTTTCATTGTATTTATTTTTTTTGTGATTATTACCAGCAAAAGTACCTAGAAGCAGCACTATCATTATTACAGAATTTCGGTAATAATTTACATTACTAAAGCCTAATTTTATACGAATACGCTAGATTTTTATATAAGATATAAAACAAAAAACCCGATCAAAAGATCGGGTTCTTACCATTAGCTTCTTTAAACAAACCAAATAACAAATTAAAAAGAAACTAATGTACATTCAAAATATAAAAATCAGATTAAAACATAAATAACCAAACTCAATTTTAACCACTCTAATTTTTAATCTTTTGAACTAACTATAAAACTTACTAATACAAACTAAATTAATTTTTTAAGACTTGAATAAACTGACAACTCTACATCAGCATGTTCTTTTGTGTTGCATTTTTCAACTAATTCTAATAGCGATTTTCCATCTACCTTCTTACCATCCAACAATAAAACAATTTGCTTTGAGGCATCACTTAAATTCTGCACTAGTGGCAAAAGAGGCTGAACTAGTGGCGCATTAGCAGCCAAATTGTTCAGTTGATTATTTAAGACTATCCATTTATTTAAAAATCCAATAACTATCGCTTTATTATCCTTATCTTTTTTAAGTAAGTACGCATCAACTACTTTTGCAAAAGCCCTAGCATCTGGAGCATCTGGAACACATAGATCAGCAAAAAGAGTTAGTGGAGAATACATTTGATATTCTGTTCCACCTTTATTTCGAGTATATCCTTTTAAAGGTTCGCAAACATTCGCAAACGCTCTTAAAGCTTCGAAGTTTTGATTGTTGCTTATATTTCTCAGCAAAACTTCCTTATTTTTCAAATGCGTAATTCCTAATTCTTCTAATTGTACAGACACTTTCGCTAATCGCTTGTGCATGCTTTCTAAATCTGTAATGTCTTCAGCAGACCATAAACGTTCTGCAATTGCAACAGTTCTTGGCCATATTCTCGAATCAATAGTTGCAGGTGAGGCTAATTCTGTCCACATAGTGGCTTCTCCTCCTAATATTCTAGCTTTTTCAACATCTGAAAAATTAGCGTTTTTAGGCATTGGATCATTTAAATAATGCGTATCAACGCTAAGTAATAAATCAATATAAAATCCATTCGACAACACAGTTTTGTAACCGTTTTTTGCTGCCTTAACTAAGGATTCGCCTGGTTGCATGCCTTCATGTGCACCTCTCCAAGAATGAATAATAGCATCTTTAGACATGTCTTTGGTCATGATTTCTTCCCAACCCATTAATTGCTTGCCATGTTTTTTAAGCATCGGAACCAATTTCATTGTAAAATAAGTTTGCAAATCATGGTTGGTTTCTAACTTATTTTTCTTTTTAAATGCTTGAATTTTAGCATTTGCATCCCAATCTTTACCTTCATTTTCATCGCCACCAATGTGAAAATAGTCACCTGGAAACAAAGGGCAAACTTCATCAAAAATTTCACTCAATAATTGATACGTTTTGGGATTTGTCGGATCTAAAGTTGGCGAAAAAATACCTGCATTACGCTCTAAAGTATACGTTTGAAAACCGCTTGCTTGTGCGTTCTTCTCAACAGTTCCTCCAGCAACAGAAATTACTTTACTTCCAACTTCTGGATATGCTGTTAAAATCGCAGTACCGTGCCCTGGCACATCAATTTCGGGTACTACTAAAATACCGCGCTCATCTGCATATTTTACAATTCCTTTAATTTCTTCTTGTGTATAAAACAATCCATCAGAAGCTACTTCGGTTAATTTTGGATGTTTTTTCATTTCAATTCTCCATCCTTGATCATCTACTAAATGCCAATGAAAAACATTCATCTTAACCGCTGCCATAGCATCAATATTTCTTTTTACAACATCAATTGGTTGAAAGTGTCTTGAAACATCTAGCATTAAACCTCTCCAAGCAAACCTCGGAAAATCCGAAATTGTACTATTAGGAAAATAAAAACTAGTCGCATTATTTTGCATCAATTGCAATAAAGTCTCCAAAGCATGAATGGCTCCCAAATCACTCGTAGCATTAATTGTAATTTTCTCAGATTCAATGTCTAAATGATAACTTTCATCTTCGTACAAACCAATTTTACCACTTTTAGTACAATTAATTTGCAATTGCGCTGTTGGTTCTTGGTTTAATTTTGTAATAAAACCTTGTGTGAAAAACAAGCCTGTTCTACCATCTAATCTACGCAAAAATCTGGTCGCTGCGCCATAAACTCTACTGTTTGGAGCACCAGTAATATTTATTTTAAAATCTTTATTTAAAGAAAAATTACCTTCGTTTAAAGAGATGTTCTGAGGCCAAGGCATTACGTTTAACTCCTCTTTTTTAACTTGAGCAGTAACCATTACACCAACGAAAAGTAGAGCAAAAATATATTTCATTTTAATTGGAATTGAAAACTATCAGCACTGATAGTTACAGTAAATATTTTTAAAAAATTCAGAGTGATTCTATTTGAACCTCACTTTCGCAAAATCCATCCGAATTTATTAATCTGACATTATGAGATTATAATTTAATAATCAAAGCGTTTAAAAGCTTCTATAGCTTCGTATTCGGCCAAACCTAGATCATCATAAAGAATAGCAGTATTTTTGTTTCTGTCCTCTGCTCTAACCCAAAATTCTCTAGAGTCATTTCCTTGAAACATTACCCTATCTTTTTGTGATTGATGGTATAAAATAGCGTGACGCTTAAGTAGAACTTCTGATGGACTTAATGGAACAGCCATATCGATTTCATGAATATCCCATTCATGCCATGCTCCTCGGTACAACCACAACCAACAATCATTCATAAATAATTGCGATTTTAAAGCGCCCATTGCGGCAAAAATAGCATTCAAACAAACTTCATGAGTTCCATGTGGATCTGCTAAATCTCCAGCGGCAAAAACCTGATGCGGTTTAATTTTACTAATGATGTCTTTAACAATTTCAACGTCAATTTGTCCTAATGGATTCTTTTTAACTTGACCCGTTTCATAAAATGGCAAATCTAAAAAGTGTACATTTTCATCTTTTAAACCAATGTATCGTACTGCCGCGTAAGATTCTCTTCTTCGTATTAATCCTTTTAATTTTCTAACTTCAAGGGAATCAATTTGATTTTCAGACTTATTGTTTAAAAATGCAATTACTTCTTTGAAATTAATATCAGTACCGTCAGTACATATAAAATCACTACAAACTTCAGCGAACTTAAGTGCTTCGTCATCTGTAACGGCTATATTTCCAGAGGTTTGATATACCACATGTATATCGTGACCTTGTTTTATCAATTTTGAAAAAGTCCCTCCCATAGAGATCACATCATCATCAGGATGTGGACTAAAAAGAATAATTCTTTTTATGGCTGGATTGGCTCTTTCTGGTCGAAATGAGTCATCCGTATTTGGTTTACCACCTGGCCATCCAGTTATAGTATGCTGTAAAACATTGAACATGTTAATATTCATGTCGTAAGCAGAACCTTCTTGCGCCAGTAAATCAGACATTCCGTTATTGTTGTAATCACGGTCTGTTAATTTTAAAATAGATTGTTTTGTTTTTTGACACAACCAAACAATTGCTTTACTTTTTAATTCTTGAGTCCATATGCACTCTCCAACTAACCAAGGCGTTTTAAAACGCGTTAATTCAGATGCAGCCGATTGATCTAAAACAAAAGTAGCATTGCAATGATTCTGTAAAAATGTTGCTGGTATGATAGAACTAATTTCTCCTTGAATTGTTCTCTTTATAATATCAGCTTTGTTTTGTCCCCAAGCCATCAGTACAATTCTTTTTGAACGTAGAATTGTAGATACTCCCATTGTAATCGCTCTTTTAGGAACGTTATCGATACCATTAAAATCTGATGAAGCATCAATTCTAGTGATATGATCTAAGGTAATAATGCGTGTTCCAGAATTGATATGTGAACCTGGCTCATTGAAACCAACGTGACCGGTGCGTCCAATTCCTAATAATTGAAAATCTAATCCACCTGCATTTTTAATATTCATTTCGTAATCGATGCAATATTGGTTTATTTCATCAATGGTTACGGTTCCATCAGGAATATTGATATTTTCAGGTTTAATATCAATGTGATTGAACAAATGTTCATGCATAAAATGAAAGTAACTTTTATTGCTTTCTCTTGACATTGGATAATATTCATCCAAATTAAAAGTGATAACATTGCTAAAGCTTAGACCTTCTTCTCTGTGCATTCTAACTAATTCTTCGTACACCTTCACAGGAGAAGAACCAGTTGCTAAACCAAGTACACAAGATTGATTGTTTTCTTGTTTGAATCTAATTAATTGAGCAATTTCTTGCGCAACTACCTTTGAAGCTTCTACTGAATTTTTGAATATTTCGTTATGAATTTTCTCAAAACGAGTTTCTTCAAATTTACCAGCACTTTTATAGCTAATGTCAGATTTGATTTCTAAAGCACTTTTCATTGTATGTTTTTTATATATAACTATAAAGATCTTTCTGTTTTAATAAATGGTGCAAGTAACATGCGTTACTCACACCATATATTTCTTATTGTAATTAAACTTTAGAAGTTTGCTTTATCAGCATCCCACCACAATCTAGTTGCTCCATTATCAGGACCACCTAACGCAGCTTTACCAGATTCTACTCCTTTAGGGTTATTAGCAATCTCAGATGCAGCAAATGGTAAACGTCTTACTCCAAACTCAGTACTAATTAGACCATCACTTTGATTATTTGTGATTCTAAACAATTTAGGATACCCAGTTCTTCTGTATTCAGACCATGCTTCTTGACCATCAGGATAAGTAGCAATCCATTTTTGCGTAATAATCTTTTGTAACTTAACTTCGTTAGAAGCTGCCTCGTTCCATGCTACAGTTATATTATTTACTGAAGGAGCATTGTTTTCTGAATTTACTAAATCCACATAGTCTTTAGCAATTTTCACGTTATCTAAGATGTATCCATCTGCACCAGCTAAACCATTTTGATCAAATGATGCTCTAATACCAGACTCGTAAAAATCTTTTGCTGTACCACCCATATTCCAACCACGCAAAGCACCTTCTGCTCTTAAGAAGTAAACTTCTGCAGTAGTCATCCACGTAACTTCGCCAGTTTTAGTACGAGCACCTGTCTGTGAGAACTTTCCGTAAGTTTGTGCAGTAGGATAAACTATACCTGTTCTTACACCTTTGTATTTTCCAGGCGCAATTGCTGATGTATTCCAGTAATATGCCATACGAGGGTCATCGTATCCACCTAAAATCGACTCCATGTCTGCACCCATAAATAAACCACCCCACGCATGACTCATCACGTCAATTACATTTAAATCAACAGGTGATTTAATTTTTAGTACATCACCATTAGTAGTGAAAACACCAATAGAATTATTAACTGATTTCTCCGCCTCTAACTTTGCCATTGCTGGATCAACCTTAGAAATACGTACTGCCATTCTCAATCTCAATGAATTAGCATACTTAACCCATAATGCGTAGCTACCTTTGTATGATGACAAATCTGTATCTACGAAAGTCGATGCTTCATCTGCTGCAATTCTAGATTCTAAGTCATTAACTGCAAAATCTAAATCTTTAAAAATCTGCGTATAAATGTCTTTTTGAGAATCATATAAGGCATCACCTTCAGTTCCAAATGAAGACATTACTGCTGGTCCGTACATATCGGTCATACGTTGCAAAGTTGCACCCTTAATAATAAGAGACCAAGCATAGAAATTATCGTACTTACCTTTTGAAAGTTGCTCAACCTTATACATATTTGCAATAATTGCAGTATATGCATCATCCCAAGCATAACCATTCCATCCTGGATTTAATAAGTAGTTGTGGTTACTTATTCCTCCAAAAGCATTAGGTGTAGTCATGTAACCAGACCATCCATCTGCTTGCAAACTTTGTTGAATCTGATACATCCAAGTAACATCGCTTATGAATAATCTATTGAAAGCAGGCTTAAATGGAGCTTTAATAGTATTATAATCCTGAGCTAGTTGATCATCTGATGCTCCAACTTTATTTGTATTAACCTCATTAAAATTGTCAGTACAACTAACTGCCGCAAGTAAAGAGAAACAAAACGCTGTTCTTTTTATTTTATTTATTATCATAATTTGTAAATTAGAAAGTTAAGTTTAAATTAAGACCGACACTTCTTGTCGATGGCATTCCAAAAATTTCAACACCTTGTAAACCTTCTCCAGTACTCAATGCTACGTTCGGATCGAATGGAGCGTCTTTGTAAATAAAGAATAAATTTCTTGCAATTAACGAAACACTTAAAGAATTTACAAACGGTAAAGTTTGCTTATTAAATGTGTACCCTATCGAAATTTCTCTTACACTGATATTAGTTGCATCGTAAACATATTCAGCAGTTGCACCTTGTCTACCACCAACTGAATCATAATAATCATAAGCAGTAATTGAAGTTATTGCCGTTCCATCAACAGAACTAACACCATTAATTGCCATATCACCATTATTTCTAGCATCACCAGTAACCTTAGAAACACCTTTTTTATCCATGATAGCTTGAGTCAAACTAAGAACTTCTCCTCCGAAACGACCATCTAAAAGTACGTTAGCTGAAAAACTTCCTATTCTAAATGTGTTTGACCAACCTAACATAAAGTCAGGATTCGCGTTACCAACTTCAACAAAATCCACTTCTTTTGTGACTTTTCCTTTATCATCAATAATTATCCTTCCTTGATCATCTCTATTCATTCTTTTTCCTTCAATCACTCCAAAAGGTCTTCCTTCAGTAAGTGAATAACGGTAATTAGTTGAACCCTCTGGAGTAAGAATGATTTTTCCTCCTAAATTCTCAGCAGGAATACTATTTACCATACTTTTATTGCTAGAGTAGTTTACTTTAGTTTCCCAATTAAACTTTTCTGATTTAATTATATCTGCAAATAAAACTAACTCGATACCTTTATTAGAAATACTACCAGCATTAATAGCATAATTAGTATATCCAAATTTATTTGTTGATGGTGCTGGAACTTGTAAATATTGATTCTTTGTTTCTGAATCATAATATGATAATTCAAACCCTAACCTATTATTAAACATTCTCCATTCTGTACCAACTTCAAACTCTGATTTCAACTCTGGCTTCAAAGTAGTTCCAGGCTTTGGACCTACTGGCGGATTAACAATAGAACCAGCCACAATTGTAGATGTTGGAGATGTAATAAATCCGTTAATATCATTACCAACCTGAGCATAAGTACCACGAATTTTACCGAAATTAATAAAATCAGGCATTTTAACCATATCACTTAAAACAGCTGTCAAACCTACTGAAGGATAAAAGAAGCTTGAATTTTCAGTGTTAACTAAAGTAGAAGACCAGTCATTTCTAGCAGCAATGTCTAAAAATAAATAGTTATTTAGTCCAAAAGTTGTTGTACCAAAAACAGACTGAACCTCTCTTTCTCCACCTGTTTCAAAATTCCCATTGTTAGATTTAAAGTTACCTACAGTAAAGACATTTGAGTAAAACAAACCTCCACCAATTCCTGAATCCAAATTAACACCCAATTGCTGAGAGTTATTAATACTTGTTCCAAAGGCACCTGTAAATGAAATTTTATCAGATAAATCAGCATCAATTAAACCAATTAAATCTGCGTAATTTTGTATTCCAGTTAATGATGAATTAATATATCTACCATTCTCTTGTGCAAGTGAAGTAGTTGTAGTAGCGTGCATTCTTTTTTGATAGTTGTCTTCACTTCTATTATAACTGTAACGAGAAGTTAAGTTAAACCAACTATTCAATTTATAATCTAAAGCAATAGATCCATTAAAGAAATTATTAGTATCAACAGACTTTTGTCTATTAATTATCCAATATGGATTTTCATCACTATCACCAATTTTTAGTCCCTTGTAATCCTGAACCATCATATTTCTATCAGCATCAAACTGCTCATAATTTTTCAATTCATTCAAACTCACTCCTCTTGGATGTAAATAAACATTATTTACAGGATTGAAATAAAAACCATTAATTGGTCTGTTGTCTATATTCTGAGTTGTATAATTCCCAGAAACGGCAACATTTAATTTATCTTCAAAGAATTTTGCAGTTTGGCGTACACCAAAATTGTTTTTCTTTAAATGATTACCAGGTATAATACCAGAAGCATCAGTATTTGCATATGTCAAACTTGTTGAAGCACCTTCAGTTGCTTTTGAAAAAGACATAGATGTAATCTGAGTAACACCTGTGTTAAAAAAATCTTTAACGTTATCCTCAACTTTTTGTTTTGCGCCCCAAGTAAACAAATCATCAGGAGCTGAAGTATAATCTGTTTGAAATTCTGGCAAATATGCAGCAGATTCAAAATTTGTAACCGAGTTTACATTAAATGTTTCAGTTCCAGCTTTAGCTTTTTTAGAACTTAACAATATAACCCCATTAGCACCTTGACTACCGTATAATACAGAAGCTGCAGCACCTTTAAGAATTGTCATTCCATCATAATCATCAGGATTGATTAAAGATACAACATCTCCACCGTCGCGATTACCACCATCTTTACTTCCAAAACTTTCATTTGGCTGAGCTGCTCCACCATTATACAAAGGAATACCATCAATTACATATAACGGTTGGTTATTTGTAAACGAAGAGTTACCACGTATAACAACTTTTGTAGATCCACCCGTACCAGATGAACTTTTTGTAATAGCTACACCTGCTATCTTACCAGCAACTGTATTAACAATATTCGCATCTTTTACACGAGTCAGCTCTTCACCTTTTAATTCTTGTGTAGAATAAGTAAGAGCTTTCTTTTGTTTTTTAATACCTAATGAAGTCACAACAACAGTTGTAAGAACGTTAGAAGAACCTTGTTGTAATAAAACATTAATTGTAGCAGATTCTCCTACCGTAATAGTTTGAGTTTCCAAACCTACATAAGAAAAAACTAAAGATTGACCTTTAGCAACTTCGATAGCAAATGTACCATCAAAATCGGTAGAAGTACCCTTAGCACTACCTTGAACTGCAATAGATGCCCCTGGTAACGGCATTCCATCAGAATCCTTTACCACACCTTTGACATTTTTTACTTGTGCAAATGAAAGTTGCGTAGTAAAAATAATCATAAAGATTAAGAAAATTTTTTTCATTTTTTAATTATTTGTTAGTTATGGTGTAAATTTATTGTTAACGTATTCTTAAAAAAAATAAATTATACAAACTACCATACTTTTTCAACGAACGACATCAATCATTCAATAATGCGCTTTACGAAAACGTTTTCAAGTCTAAATTTACAGCAGTATTTGTGAGTTTTTTTATGGAAAGAGGAAATAATAGTTATTAATTAATCGAAAAGCATAAAAAATAATTAACTCCATATTTTCAAAATAAAATTGAAAGCAGTAGTTGCACATGCTCAACCTACAGGAAATTACAAGTTTTTGATATCCTTTAACTATTTATGTCAAATGTTGCTAGATCTGTACTATTCATACAATACAATTACTACAAAATAGTCACTAAAAGGGTGGTGCATTCTAAAAGCCTAATATAAATCATGTCTTAGGAAAGTTCAGCTTTCAATTGTAATATGATTTATTACTGAAGAACCTTTTATTATAAAATAATGAAAATTAGCACAAATACCCAAATAAAAATAACCCACTATTGGGTATTCTATCAATCAGATGATTCAACTTAAGAGCCTTAGTAACGAAACAAACGACATAAAAACAACTACCAACATCATTATTCGACCTGTAAGCGTAGGAAAATATAGATAAAAAAATTCAAACTAATTTTAAATGCATTAAATTAAAAAAAACGTTTATAAAATGATTCAAATTCATTATTGTTGCAGTTGCAAAAGCAATATTAATTTTTTTAAAAGAGTAGATTGAGAAAAATAAAAGAAATGAAATTTGATATTAAGGTTCAGAATCACCTGTGGTTTTGGGGCGTTTATTTTTTACTTAATTTTTTGCGTTGGGGAGCTTACTTTAATGATTATCACTATTCTTTCAAGTCAAATTTGATAGAATTTTCACTACACGTTCCGCTTGTTTATTTTAATCTATTAATTCTTGTCCCAAAATATGTATTAAAATCAAAATACGCACAATATACAGTATGGTTGCTAGTTAGCTTGTTTGCTGTTTACTTACTAAAAACTGCACTTACTTACTATTTAATATCAGAAGACATTTGGCCAGAAGCTAACATCGAATACCATCCGTTTGAAATCAATCACATTGTGGCAGTTTGCATTGGAGAATTGTATGTTTTAGCGATGGCTTCTTCCGTATACCTCACCTTGACTTGGTTAAGGGAACGAGAACGCAATAGAGAATTGAGAGAAAATCAACTGAAAATAAAATTAAAATACCTTAAAAATCAGATACAGCCACATTTCTTTTTTAACACGCTTAATAACTTATACGCCTTATCATTAGAATCTTCTAAAAAAGTTCCAGATGTAATTTTAAAACTTTCGAAACTAATGGAATACGTTCTATATGATATAGAAAACACCAAATTTGTTCCACTTATCAAAGAAATTGACTATATTCAGAATTATATCGAAATAGAAAAATTACGTTTTAATAATGTAGATGTTTATTTCAATGTAGAATCTGATATAGATGAAGTTATGGTGCCGCCGCTAGTGTATATTTCTCTAATAGAGAATGCTTTTAAACATGGTGGTATAAAAAATGAAAATTTGATTATTAAAATAAATTGCAAAATTACAGCAGACAATTTACTTGATTTTGAAATCATTAATAATTTTGTAATTTCACATACTGAAAAGGCAAAAAAAGGAATTGGCTTAAAAAATACTAAGAAAAGATTACGCCTTTTATTTAGAGACAATTACACTTTAGAACATCAAATAAAGTTTAATTTTTTTATAATACGCGTGCAAATACCTATCTATAATGAAAATTAAGTGCGTCCTGGTAGACGATGAACCATTAGCTATCAAGGTTTTACAGACCTACTTTAATAATTTTGCTGACTTCGAAGTTATCGGCACTTTTAACAACGCCCTAGAAGCTCTCGATTTTATTAATTCAAATGCAGTTGATGCCGTATTCTTGGACATCAACATGCCTATGATGACTGGTTTTGAACTTATTAGCTTATTAGAAAATAAAACAAAAGTCATTATTACAACAGCTTTTAGAGAATTTGCGGCAGAAAGTTACGATTTGGAAGTCTTAGACTATTTAGTAAAACCTATTCCATTACCTCGTTTTATAAAATGTATTAATAAAATTACAGTAGAGTATAATTTAAAAAACAACATAAAAGTTGAGAATCGCCGCGCTGAACCTCACATTTTTATCAAAGTGGATAAAAAAATGATCAAGGTGAATATCGACGAAATTTTATTTGTAGAAGG
Organism: Flavobacterium sp. TMP13; assembly: GCF_050847115.1. Taxonomy (NCBI): domain Bacteria; kingdom Pseudomonadati; phylum Bacteroidota; class Flavobacteriia; order Flavobacteriales; family Flavobacteriaceae; genus Flavobacterium; species Flavobacterium sp. TMP13. The sequence goes on along the minus strand of NZ_CP193656.1, from coordinate 2,387,931 downwards.
AATGAAAGAATACATAAAGGTCATTACCAAAGACAAAACTTACATTACACATAAGTCTTTAACAGCACTCTCAGACGAATTGCCTGTCGATCGTTTCATGCGCATTCACAAATCTTATCTTATAGCTACGGACAAAGTGAAATCTATAGAAGGAAACCGCATTCAAATTCTCACTTATACCCTGCCAATTGGCCGAAATTACAGTAAAGAGGTTAAAAGTAAAATTTTGGACTAAGATTTATTTTTTCTAATATCTTAAAAAATAACACATTGTTGAAAAAATCGTGTCGTTGGTTTAAATTTAACATTATTTATGCCTTTTAATTTTTTTTTGAGACCGTTAACAAATATATTTACGGCCTACAAAAAACTATTTAAAATTACAATTTAACCTAATTACACTATGAATTCAGAAAATGTTCAGACCAAATGGGGGCAATTTATTTCTTTAATAATTGTCTTTTTCTTTTGGGGTTTTGTTGGTTCTGCCAATGACATCCTGATTCCAGTCTTCAAAAAAGTTTTTACACTGTCACAAGTTCAGTCACAATTAGTAGCTTGGGCTTTTTATGCGGCTTATTTTGTGGGTTCAATCATTTTCTTTTTAGTTTCAGTTAAAGTAGACGTTCTACAAAAATTTGGTTACAAAAAGACACTTTCTGCAGGATTACTTGTGTCTGCATTTGGTTCATTTTTATTCGTTCCCGCTGCTACAATGGAAAGTTTTGGTTTCTTTTTAACTGCTCTTTTTATCGTTGGATTAGGATTTTCGATACAACAAATTGTAGCCAATCCATTAGCCATTAAGATGGGTAGCCCTTCAACAGGAGCACACAGATTGACTTTAGCAGGAGGTATAAACTCCTTTGGAACAACAGTTGGAGCGATTTTATTAGGAATTGCATTGTTTGGAATGGGAGATAATAAAACCACAACACTTTCATTAGAAGACATCAAATTGCCTTTCATTATTTTAGGAATTGCTTTTATCGTTGTGGCTATTTTTATGAACTTTTCTAAAATCGAAAACCCACCTAAAATTGAAGTTTCTAAAATTGAAGTAACACATGAAAAATTCAGTGTTTTCGATTATCCACAGTTATATTTAGGAATGTTAGCCATCTTTATTTATGTCGGTACAGAGGTGACAATCATTAGTAATTTACCCGCTTTATTACATACAAATGAATTCGGAAATATATTAGAAGACTCTATTTCTCCGTTTATTGCCCTGTATTGGGGAAGTTTAATGATCGGTCGTTGGAATGGTGGAGTAAATGTTTTCAATACTTCCAATTTAATTAATACAGCTCTTAAATTTATTGTACCAGCTTTGGCATTCGGTGTAATTATCGGAGCTAATATTTTTGCCGGTCATGATGTTTCCGCTTTTTATATTTACCCACTTTGGATTTTATTATTTATTGGTGTGAGTTTCGTAGGTGGTAAAAACGCAGGTAAAACACTAATGCTTTTTGGAATATCAGGTTTAACTATGATGTTTGCAGGTTTAGTTTGTCCAGATCCATCAATTGCGAAATTTTTCTTTATATCAGGTGGTTTATTCTGTTCAATCATGTGGCCAGCTATTTTCGATTTAGCTATTGCTGGATTAGGAAAAAATACGGGAAAAGCATCTTCTTTCCTAATTATGATGATTCTTGGAGGTGGAGTTATTCCATTGGTACAAGGAGTTATTTGTGATTTAGATTTAACAAATCCAGAAGGAATATTAGGTATTACGTATACACACTTCTCTTATATTGTACCTCTTCTTGGTTTTGCTTACTTAGCTTTTTATGGCTTCTATTGCCCTAAAATATTAAAAAGTCAAGGTGTAAGTCACGTTGAAGCTGAAACCGTAGGACACTAATACAGTCAAAAAAATTATAAAAAGTCCCGTTTATCTAAAAACGGGACTTTTTTTTTGCTTTCTCCACATCGCTGAGAATCGCGTATAAAATTTTTAATCGACCTAAGATTCAAATATCGCAAAAAAACGCCCTTATAGAATTTGACTTTAAAACATAAAAAAACCTCAATCTTACTTGAGGTTTTTTAAATTTAGATAAAATCTAAAATCTTATTTATTTCCTTTTTCAAAATCAGCAATAAATTGTGCCAATCCGATATCTGTTAATGGATGTTTTAACAAACCATAAATTGCAGAAAGAGGACCAGTCATAACATCAGCACCAATTTTTGCGCAATTTACAATGTGCATCGTATGACGTACAGAAGCAGCCAAAATCTGAGTTTCGTAACCGTAGTTATCGTATACTTCTCTAATTTCTTGAATCAAGTTCAAACCATCTGTAGAAACATCATCTAAACGACCAATAAATGGAGAAACATAAGTTGCACCCGCTTTAGCAGCCAATAATGCTTGCCCAACAGAAAATACCAAAGTTACATTTGTTCTCACTCCTTTGTCTGAGAAATATTTGGCAGCCATTATACCTTCTTTAGTCATTGGCAATTTTACGACAATTTGTTCGTGCAAATCAGCCAATTCCTCTCCTTCTTTCACCATTCCATCAAAATCCAAAGCATTTACTTCAGCACTCACATCACCTTCGACCAAATTACAGATATCCACATAATGCTTCAAAATGCTATTTTTTCCAGTAATTCCCTCTTTAGCCATCAACGACGGATTTGTAGTTACACCATCCAAAACACCCAAAGCTTGTGCTTCTTTAATCTGCGCTAAATTAGCCGTGTCAATAAAAAATTTCATATCTATATATTTAATTGTGTTCTTAATTGGGGCGTGACCCCATTTACAAAAGGCGCAATGTAGCAAATGTATATGGCGCGCCTTTTCTAAATACGGTCGGGCTATCCGTACTACTTCGGTAGTTTCCTACTATCCCTCACGCAAAATCGCTGCAAAATTACAATTTATAATGATTCATCAACATTTTCTCATACATTTTATCCGGTAATGCTCTTTTTAAAACAATAGAAAACTTTTGCATAAAAGCCCCAATTTTATAATGTACGTTCGGTTTTTTAGTATTGATAATTTTATAAATACCTTCAGCCATTTCATTTGGATTACTGCCCGAATCCACATGTGTATTCATTTCTGCCAATGTTTCACCGTACACTTTTTCATAAGGAGAACCTTTTATAACTGGCGCATGAAAGCGACCTGCAGCAATATTAGTTGCAAAATCACCTGGTGCTACATTCGTCACTTCAATTCCAAAGGGTTTTACTTCCATTCGCAAAGCTTCAGTAACGAGTTCCAAAGCACCTTTAGACGCCGAATAAATACTGCGATATGGCAACCCCATATAAGCAGCAATCGAGGTAATGTTAATTATTAAACCTGATTTTTGAGCACGCATTTGTGGTAAAACTGCTTTAATTACTTCAATCGGACCATAAAAATTAGTCTCAAAATGATTCCGAATCTCTTCGGTTGGAATTTCTTCCAAAGGACCTGTAATTCCAACTCCTGCATTATTAATTACAATATCTAATCTACCTGAATTTTCGATTACTTGTGCAACGGCAGCAACAATCGAATTGCGATCGCGCACATCTAAAGCAACCAACGGAAAAATGGAGTTTAATACTTTCTCAGGGTTTCTGCTGGTTCCATAAACTACAAAACCTTTATGATGCAAAAACTCACCAATTGATTTACCAATTCCCGAAGAAGCTCCCGTAATTAATACTACTTTATTCATTTGGTATACTTATTAATTATTAGAATTTCAAAAGACAATCGCAATGACAAAAATAAAAGTGAACTATTATCTATCAGCTTAGTTCATGTTTCGTCCCAATAACTTCTGAATTTTTTAAAAACGAAACGTCCAAAAATAAAAAAATCTCCCCGAAGGAAGACTACAATTCTCATATTTAAAAAAAATCTGATTCGAATGACTAACAGATAAAAAAAATGGCAAGCGACCTACATCGCACCGCTCAACCACGTACCCTTGCTATGTTCCCATCCTGGGGGAGTCTGCAGGAGCTGGTCGTGTAGGACTTGCCGCTGCAAATATACAATCTTTTTATATTTGTGCAAGAGCTTTGCCCCGATAAAAATATCGTTGTATATTGGTATATTTAAATTTATAACTATGAAAAATTATAACTTCCTAACTACCATTTTATTAGGAATCACAATGATTGGTTGCGGCGACACAAAAAAAGGTGAAAATTCTCTTTTCAACATCGATAATTCTGCTTTTCCAGCTCATTTTTCGACCTCTCAATCGGTTTCTCTAGGAGTTTTAAATCCGAAAGACAAAAAAATTGACAGTATTGTATATTATATCAATGATACTAAAGTAGGAACTGTAAATAGTGCTACTCCGTTTAAATTTGAATTAAAAGACCAGAAGTTAGGGTACCAAAACTTAAAAGCGATGGTTTTCTTTGGCGGTGAAAATTCTGATGCTACTGCTAGAATTGAAGTAATCTCAGATGTTACTCCAAAATTAATGAAATACAAAATTGTAAATACATATCCACACGATAAAACTGCTTTTACAGAAGGTTTGGAGTTTTACAAAGACACTTTATATGAAAGTACTGGACAAAAAGGTACATCGTACTTTAGAAAATACGATTACAAAACTGGAAAAGTGTACCAAGAAGTAACAATGGATTCTAAGTATTTTGGAGAAGGAATTACAATCATCAACGACAAAATTTTTCAGTTGACTTGGCAAGAAAAAACAGGTTTTATCTACGATGCTAAAACATTAAAATTAGAAAAATCCTTTACGTACGACAAAGACATTGAAGGCTGGGGAATGACCAACGACGGAACATACATCTACTGTGGTGATGGGACAGAGAAAATCTGGAAAATGGATCCTAAAACACAAAAAATGGTCGATTATATCAATGTATATTCGGGACAATCGAAGATTAAACAAGTTAATGAACTGGAATTAATTGATGGTAAATTTTATGCTAACGTATGGCAAAAAGATGCTATCGCCGTTATCAATTCAACCTCTGGTGCTGTAGAAGGAATTCTTGACCTATCTGGTTTGCGAAAACTAGTTGATGTTACCGAAGAGGATGTATTGAACGGAATTGCATACAATCCTAAATCCAAAACTATTTTTGTAACAGGTAAAAATTGGGATAAAATGTTTGAAATTTCTGTTTCAGAATAAAAAAGCACCATGACAACACTACTGCTAAACATACAAGAATTACTGCAAGTACGCGAAACGTCGATAGCTAAAGTTTCTGGTGCTGAAATGGCTATTTTACCTACTTTGAAAAATGCGTATTTGGTACTTGAAAATGACATTATTTCTGATTTTGGTTTGATGGAAAATCTTCCTAAAATTAATGCAGACCTCACTATCGATGCTACTGGAAAAATAGTTTTACCTACTTGGTGTGACAGTCATACGCACATTGTCTATGCGGGCAATCGCGAAGGTGAATTTGTAGACCGTATCAACGGACTTTCATATGAAGAGATTGCCAATCGTGGTGGCGGAATTTTAAACTCGGCTCAAAAACTCAATGAAACTTTAGAAGAAGAGATTTATGAACAATCTAAAGTTCGTTTGGAAGAAGTGATGCATTTAGGGACTGGAGCTGTAGAAATAAAATCGGGTTATGGATTAACAGTCGAAGGCGAGTTAAAAATGCTTCGTGTCATTAAAAAATTAGCCCAAAATTACCCAATAACGATCAAATCGACTTTTTTAGGAGCACATGCCTACCCTACTCTTTTTAAAGACAACAAAAGAGGCTATATTGATTGTATGATCAATGAAATGTTGCCTCAAATAGCCAAAGAAAAGCTAGCACATTATGTGGATGTTTTTTGCGAAACGGGCTATTTTACGGTTGCAGAAACTGAAGAGATTATGGTTGCTGGAATTCAACACGGATTAGAACCTAAAATTCACGTAAATCAATTCAATTCGATTGGTGGTATTCAAGCGGGAATAAAGCACAAAGCACTTTCGGTAGATCATCTCGAAGTAATGACGGATGACGATATAGAAGCACTTAAAAACAGCCACACAATGCCAGTAGCTTTACCATCTTGCTCTTATTTTTTAAGTATTCCGTATACGCCAGCGCGTAAAATGATTGCAGCAGGTTTACCCTTAGCTTTGGCGACCGATTTTAATCCGGGTTCTACACCATCGGGCAACATGAATTTTGTGGTAGCTACAGCTTGTATCAAAATGAAAATGACGCCCCAAGAAGCCATCAATGCAGCTACAATTAACGGTGCTTATGCTATGGGAGTTTCAGAAACGCACGGAAGTATTACCAAGGGAAAAAAAGCGAACTTGATTTTAACCAAAGCAATTACTTCCTATTACCAATTGCCGTATGCTTTTGGAAGTAACTTAATTGAAGCGGTTTTTCTGGACGGAAAAATCATTTAATTCTCTTCTAAGGTTGATCCTTTTTCATTTTAATCACCATTTAAAAAAGAGAGTTACTAAAATATTTATAGTGCTATCTAATACATAGATTTTGTAAGCTTACAATAAACACTACTTTTTTTCTAAAATATACATACTATTGTATGCGATGAAATGTGTTTCTATATGGTAATTACTATATTAAGAACTGCATTCTATAGTTCATATTTAAAGAAACTTTTCAATTACAATAAAAAAAAATAGTTCCTTATAAAACATAAAAAAATCCCACCACTTTACAAATGATGGGATTTTTTTAGTGATACAAATAACTTAATCTAAAATAAAACTAACTGTCACGTTTGATGTGATTTCGATTTCACCAAGTGCCAAAGTTTCTCTTGGTGCCACGTCGCTCATCTCTCTTTTTGCCATTGCAGCCATAAATATTGGTTGTGGTCTGTATACTTGTGAATTGTCTGAAATCAACAAGGCTTTACCTATTTTTTGACCCAAAACAGATACATAATCTTCTGCCTTTAATTTAGCATCTTTCATCGCTAATTTACGAGCTTGCGATTCGTGTTTGGCTAATTCTGAAGATTCAAAAGTTACATTGTCAATTCTATTGATTCCTTCATTTACTAATCCTTCCATCAATTCATCGTATTTATTCAAATCTTTCAATGAAATTTCAATAGTCTGAGTAGCATTATAGCTATGTTTCTTTTTTTCGTAATCATATTGTGGATTCAAAGCAACTCGCTGCGTTTTAAAATCAGTCGCAGGAATATTCATCTTTTTAATGAATTTTAAAACGGCTTCAATTTTTCTATCGTTTTCTTTCTTAATTGTTTTAGCGTCATTTCCTTTGGTTTCAACTGTTGCTACAATAGTTGCTTCATCTGGAATAACTTTTACTTTTCCTTCTCCACTCACGCTAATTTGCGGAACTTGTTTGGTTTCTTGAGCGTAAGTCATTGTAGCAAATAATATCAATAATGCAGGTAGTACTTTTTTCATGTTAATTTAATTTTTAATGTTATAGTTGTTTTAAACCAAAAGTTATGCCATTATAGCTTTCCTGCTTTTGCCATTACAAACAAAATTACGATGGGTATGGCTAACAAAACCACCATAAGAGTGTTTGTGGTTAACATAGATGGTTCTTTTAGCAAAGTGATAAGATAACCACCAATTGCTCCACCAAAGTGAGCGGTATGCCCAATATTATCATTTTTAGCTCTCATTCCGTAAATAGAATATAATAAATATCCTATTCCGAATAAATACGCTGGCATCGGAATAATAAAGAAGATTCCCAACATCATATCGGGTTGCAACAAAATAGCCGAATACAAAATTCCGGTTACTGCTCCAGATGCACCAACTGCTCTATAATTGTAGTCGTTTTTATGAAACATCATCGTCAATAAACTTCCAAAAATCAAACTTGCAATGTAAATCAATCCAAAAGAAAAATTACCTAAATAATTAATAACTACGGGTGCAAAAAACCAAAGCGTTAGCATATTAAAAAAAAGATGCATCATGTCTACGTGTAAAAAACCAGACGAAAACATTCGGATTTGTTCACCTGCTCGTATGCTACCTACATGGAACTCATATTTTCTAAAAAAAGCAAGATCATTAAAACCTTTGTAACTAATTAATACGTTGGCTACAATTATTCCGATCAAAATAGTATTCATATTTTTAATAAATTTTAAGGGTAAAGATAATCATTCCAATAAACAATGCGGAACATTATAAAAGAGAGTCTGCTTTGCTTTTTTAAATTATATTTGTAAAAAAAACGCTTTATGCAATTTCTAGTTTACCTTATTGCCTATCCTTTTTTATGGCTTATTTCGATACTTCCATTTCCTATATTTTATTTATTTTCTGACTTTGTTTACTTTCTCATTTATTATGTTGTAGGATATAGAAAAAAAGTAGTTCGTGAAAATTTGGTATTAGCATTACCGCATCTTTCAGATAAAGAACTTTTGGTTATCGAGAAAAAATTCTACCAACACATGTGTGATATGTTTTTAGAAATGATTAAAACGATGACTATTTCTCACGAGGAAATGAGCAAACGCTTTAAATTGATGAATATCGAAGTGGTAAAAGAATATGAAAATCGAGGTAAAAGTATTATTTTATTTGCCTCGCACTATGCTAGTTTTGAATGGTTGCTGACCTTGAACTCACAAACTAAATTTAAAGGAGTTGGGGTTTATAAAAAAATAGCCAATCCTTATTTTGATAAATTAGTGCGAAAAATTCGCTCAGAATATGGTACTGATTTAGCCGAAACCCGACATGCCATTCCGATGATGGCTAAAAATGCCAAACAAACCGAAATCATGTACGCATACGGTTTAGTAAGTGACCAATCGCCAAAACTAGATAAAGCAGTGTACTGGAATAAATTTTTAGGTATCGAAGTTCCTATTCATACTGGAGCCGAAATGTTAGCCAAAAGATATGATTTGGACTCTATATTTATAAAAGTAAAAAAAGTTAAACGAGGTTATTACGAAGCTACTTTTGTTCCTGTTTGCGATAATCCAAGAGAAGCAGCAGAGCATGAAATTACAGACACCTACACAAAAATGGTGGAGCAACAAATTATAGAAGCACCCGAATATTACTTATGGACACACAAGCGTTTTAAACACCGACGTTAATTTCAATTGACATAAATAGAAAAACGAATACTGCTCAAATCGAGAAGTATTCGTTTTTTTATTTAAATTATACAAAACACTAAAATTAAGATTTGCTTAAGTTGATTATGCTAACAAAATAGGTCTTATTTTAGTACGTTATAAACAGATAACCTAAAAGCAGTACTATGCTTCAAAAAATTGTAATTTCGATCTGTATTCTTTTTATTTCTATAAAGACAATCGCACAAAGTGCGGTGGTTGATACTGTAAAAGTAGATACCATTAGTTTTTTAAAATTCAATTATAAACAACTTATTGTTCCGAGTATTTTAATTGGGTACGGTGTTATTGGTATAGAAAGCGATCAAATTAAAGATTTTAATGACCAAATTAAGACAGAAGTAAATGAACATATTGATACTAAAATAAGTGTTGATGACTTTTCTCAATATGCACCTGCTGCTTCTGTATATGTCCTGAATGCATTTGGTGTAAAAGGTAAAAATGATTTGCGTGATCGAAGTGTGATTTTTGCCACTTCCTATCTAATTATGGCTTCTACAATTTTAGCTTTAAAATCAGTTACTCATGTAACAAGACCTGACGGAAGCTCCAACAACTCTTTTCCATCGGGACATACAGCCACTGCTTTTGCAGGTGCCGAATTTTTGTACCAAGAATACAAAGACCAATCAATTTGGTACGGAATTGCAGGATATGCCGTTGCCACTGGGACGGGTTTATTCCGAATTTATAACGATCGCCATTGGCTAACTGATGTTGCCGCTGGTGCTGGAATTGGAATCATAAGTACCAAAATTGCTTATTGGGTTAATCCGTATTTGACTCAAAAACTATTCAAATCTACAGATGCCAATTCAACTTCGATAATTGCTCCTTTTTACAACGGTCAGCAGTATGGCTTGAGTTTTGTCAAAACTTTTTAATTATGAAATTCCTCGAACGGTATTTTTAATCTCCATAACATCTCTTTTTACTTCCATCAACAATTCTTTCACACTTTGCGTTTCGTTTAATTCTTGACGTTTGTCGCTGCGACCAATATTGCAATGGTATTCCCATATCTCAATAATATCAGAAGCTCTAACTTCATAATTTGGATAAAAACGATTGTCCGATTCTAAAACCAAAGCATTTTTTTTATTTTTATTGAGTCGTTTGTAAACCATTCCTTCATTTTTAGTAATCAAAATATAGGTTTTACCATCCATTACCTCTCCTAAACTTTCAATGTAACGACCAATAATAATACTCCCTTCTGCATGCGGCGGCATCGAATCGCCTTCTACCGGAAACCCTCTGTATTTACCCGCTCCTAAAAACGGTAACGAAATCTGCTGTAAATTTTCAATATATTCAGGATCGGCATAGCCATTTAAATAACCCGCTTTTACTTTTTGGGTAACGACTTCTATGCAATTTTCTCCTTCTTGATCCACCTGTATGGGCAAAACAAGTCGGTTGTTTTCGAGTTTCAACAAATCTTGCATGTCAATTTTACGCACATCAACCGATAATAATAAGTCGATACTAATGTGGTAATAAAAGGCGATTTTCTTTAAAATATCATATGGCGCTTCCGAAGTTCCATCTTCATATTTTACATACCTACCCCGAGTAATCAAGAGGCTTTCGGCTAGCTTTTCCTGTGATACTTTATCCTTTAAACGCAGTGCTCTGATATTGTCTGAAAATAATGACATAACTATTTTGTTACAATTTATAACAGCAAATGTAATCAATTTTGTTATAATCTGTACTAGTTTTGTCGTTTACAAAAACAACTAAAATGGCACGTGCAATTGTACACATGGATTTGGATACTTTTTTTGTATCCTGCGAAAGACGCACCAACTCGCAACTAGACGGCATTCCTTTAATTATAGGAGGTGGCGATCGTGGCGTGGTGGCTTCTTGCTCCTATGAAGCACGCCGTTTTGGAGTCCGCTCGGCAATGCCCATACAAATGGCGATGAAATTGTGTCCACAAGCTAAAATTATCAAAGGCGATATGGAATTGTACTCCAAATTGTCCCATGATGTTACTCAGGTTATTCAAGAAAAAGCACCGATTATGGAAAAAGCGAGTATCGACGAATTCTATCTGGACATTACAGGAATGGATCGTTTTCACGGAAGTTACAAATGGACCAATGAACTCGCAGAAGCGGTAATTAAAGAAACAGGATTGCCAATTAGTTTTGCTTTATCAGTCAATAAAACAGTTTCTAAAATTGCTACGGGAGAAGGAAAACCCAGAGGAAATCTGGAAATTCTAGAACCCAATGTACAAGCTTTTTTGAATCCGTTGTCCATCCAAAAAATACCTATGGTGGGAACTGTTACTTTTCAATTGTTGTCTAGAATTGGCATTCGAAACATACAAACTTTGTCTGAAATGCCAGCCGAAGTGCTCCAAAGAATGATTGGGAAAAATGGCCTAGAATTGTGGAAAAAAGCCAACGGAATTGACCTGAATCCAGTACAACCTTATACCGAAAGAAAATCTATTTCTACTGAACATACATTTTCTCAAGACACGATAGACATTGCCAAACTGAAATCAATATTAGTAGGAATGGTCGAAAAACTAGCCTTTCAACTTCGCTCAGAAGAATGGTTGACCTCGACTGTTGTGGTAAAAATACGATACGCCAACTTTGACACCGAGACCAAACAAGCTAAAATTGCCTATACCTCTGCCGACCATTTATTGACCAAAAATGTAACTGATCTTTTTGACAAACTCTACCAGCGTCGCATGCGGTTGCGATTAATTGGTATTCGCTTTAGCGGATTGGTGCGCGGGACTTATCAAATTGACCTTTTTGAAGACACGCAAGAAATGCTATCGCTCTATGCCGCAATGGATAAAATGAAAAGTCGGTATGGTTTTGACGCCGTAATGCGTTGCGCTGGCGCATCCTTTAAACCCAATACTAAAAATGAAATTTTAAAACGCAAACTCTAAAATAATTCCAGTATCATGTACCTCAATTGTCATTCTTTTCATTCGTTGCGCTACGGCACTATTCCGCTTCAAGACCTCATCAGTCAAGCGGTAAATTGTGGCGTAAAAACAATGGCGTTGACTGATATTAATACCGTAACCGGAATATATGATTTTATAAAAGGTTGCGAACTAGTGGGAATAAAACCTCTGGTAGGAATAGAATTTCGTTCTGAACAGCAATTGCGTTACATTGGTTTGGCTAAAAATGCCAGCGGATTAGCCGAAATGAATCGGTTCTTGACCAAACACAATTTTAGCGGAGCCTCTTTGCCGATAATTGCTCCCGAATTTGAGTCGGTTTTTATCATTTATCCTTTAGAAAAAGCACCTGAAACATTACGGGAAAATGAATTTATAGGAATGACACCCGAAGATTTACCCAAACTTTTTCATCTGAAATACCAAAGTAGAAAAGCAAAAATGGTGGTTCTAAAACCAGTCACTTTTAGAACTAAAAAGGAGTACAATTTGCATAAAATATTACGAGCGATTGACACCAATTCTCTTTTGTCTAAACTTACCGAAAGCGATTACTGCAAACTTTCTGAAGTGATGGTCCCAATACCTTCGCTTTTAGAAACCTACGAAAATTATCCTGAACTGATTGCCAATACCGAACGAATTAGTGCGGAATGCAATTTTAACTACGATTTTAAAACACCCAAAAACAAAAAATTTTATACTGCCAATCGCAAAACTGACTTGGCATTGTTAACTACTTTGGCGCATCAAGGATTGATTTGGCGTTATGGCGCCAATAATATTCCTGCTCAAGAAAGAGTTGAAAAAGAGTTAAAAGTAATTGATGAACTGCAGTTTAGCGGTTATTTTTTAATCACTTGGGATATTATTCGCTACAGCAACAGCCGTGGATTCATGCACATTGGACGTGGTAGCGGCGCCAATAGCATCATCGCTTATTGTTTGGGCATTACTGATATTTGCCCGCTAGAACTCGACTTGTATTTTGAACGATTCTTGAATATTAATCGCAAAAGTCCGCCCGATTTTGATATTGATTGGAGTTGGAAAGAGCGTGATACTATTTTAGAATATATTTTTAACCGTTACGGCTATGAAAATGTGGCTTTTTGCGGCACCAATGTCGAATTTAAATACCGTTCGATCTTTAGAGAAGTAGGCAAAGTATTCGGACTTCCGAAAGAGGAACTCGACAAATTGGCCAAAAATCCCATGAATTTACACGAAAGTAATTCGGTTGTAAAATACGTGCAAGAATACGGCATGTTATTAGAGAAATATCCCAACCAACGGAGCATGCACTCCTGTGGTATTATCATTTCTGAAGAACCAATCACCAACTACACGCCTTTAGAAATGCCGCCAAAAGGGTTTCCTATTGTGCTTTTTGACATGCACGTCGCTGAAGATATTGGTTTTGAAAAGTTCGATATTTTAAGCCAACGCGGTATTGGACATATTGATGACACCGTAAAACTAATCGAGAAAAACAGGGGGATTCGCGTCAATATTCGGGATACTTCGCTTTCTAAAAATGAAGCTTTGTGCAATATTTTTTTAGCACAAGGCAAAACGATTGGTTGTTTTTATATCGAAAGTCCTGCGATGCGTGGTTTGTTGCGCCGTTTGAGTTGTGACAATTACAAAGTTTTGGTTGCCGCTTCTTCGATAATTCGTCCTGGAGTAGCGCAATCCGGCATGATGAAAGAATACATTTTCAGACACAACCATCCCACAAAATTTGAATATTTTCATAAAGTATTCGAAGAACAACTGGGCGAAACTTACGGCATTATGGTTTATCAGGAAGATGTGATCAAAATTGCCTTGCATTATGGTGGTCTTCCCGCTGCCGATGGTGATATTCTGCGTCGGGCGATGAGTGGCAAGGGCCGTTCTTTGCAAGCTTTACAAAATGTAAAAGATAACTTTTTTGCGAGTTGTGCCCAAAAAGGGCATCCTGTAAAACTTAGTGAAGAAATTTACCGTCAGATTGAATCTTTTGCGGGCTATTCTTTTTGCAAAGCGCATTCGGCTTCTTATGCGGTAGAAAGTTACCAAAGTTTGTATCTAAAAGTCCACTATCCTATAGAGTTTATGGTCGCTGTGATCAACAATCAAGGTGGTTTTTACAGAACCGAAGTCTATGTACACGAAGCAAGAATGGCGGGAGGAAAAATTGAAAATCCATGTGTGAATAATAGTGATTTAGAAACCACAGTTAGTGGAACTCTTATTTATTTAGGGTTTATGCAATTGATGGGTTTAGATTCTAAAATGACCTCGTTTATCGTTTCGGATCGTGCTAAAAACGGACTTTTTATTTCTTTAGAAGATTTCATCAATCGGATACCGATGGGAATTGAAGGAATCAAAGTTTTAATTTTTATCGGCGCTTTTCGTTTTACAACCAAAACCAAAAACCAACTTTTAGTAATCGCTAGTTTACTGTTGAACAATTTTAAACCTGAGAATCGCAGTTTATTATTGATGCAAGAACCCGTAAAAGACTATAAACTCCCTACCCTAGAACGTTCTTTTTTTGAAGATGCTTTTGATGAAATAGAACTTTTGAGTTTTCCTGTTTCTTGTAGTCCTTTTGATCTATTACAAACCACACATCGCGGCGATATTATGGCAAAAGATTTGATTTTACACCATAAAAAACAAGTGCGCATGCTGGCTTATCTTATTTCTAGAAAACACGTTCCTACCAAAAGGGGTGCGATGTATTTTGGCACTTGGATCGATCATGAAGGTTCATATTTTGACACTGTCCATTTTCCAGATAATTTAGTGCATTATCCATTTCAAGGAGGTGGCTGTTATTTGCTTCTGGGAACAGTCGAAGTTGATTATCATTTTCCAACGGTTACTATAAATAAAATGGCGAAAATGCCTTTTATTGCCGATCCGAGGTACAGTAATTCTGAAGACCATCAATTTAAAACCCAACAAAAACTAAAAGAAGATGTAAGTAATACACAAAGAGCGCCGTATCCGCAAGAGCATGAAATTGGATTGCCAAGATATAAAATGAAAGTATAGATGTACTTCTAGCTAAATTATTTTATACAGAAATCGTAAGTGTTTAAAATTAATCTTTAAAGAAAAAAGTAATGCAATTATTTAACGATACAGCACTTTTTACTTCAGGTACAAAAGGTACAGTAACATTTGATTTGCCAGATGCTGAGTTACTATTGATCGATAATTTTTTTAGTAAAGACGAAGCGGATTATTATTACGAACAAATGCTACATCAAACCAAATGGAAAGCATACGAAATGACGCTATTCGAAAAAAACGTAACAGCTCCCAGAATGATTGCGTGGTACGAAGACAAGAATAATATAGATTGCAATACCGAAGTTTCCGATTGGACTCCCGAATTGCTCACTATTAGAAAACGGGTCGAAGACCAAACGGCAGTTGCGTTCAATAGTGTACTGCTAAATTTGTACAGAGATGGTAACGATGGCGTGGCTTGGCACAGCGACAAAGAACACAATTCGGGCAAAAACCCCACAATTGCATCGGTGACTTTTGGAGAAACACGGCTGTTTCGTTTGCGGCATAAATTTAACAAAGACCAAAAACAAGTTGAAATTCCGTTGCATCACGGTTCTTTTCTTTTAATGTCGGGAACAACAAACAGTTTTTGGCAGCATCAAGTTCCCAAAACAGCGCGAGAAGTCTTACCAAGAATTAATTTAACATTTAGACAAACCAATAGAAATTTACAGCAATCAAAAATGTAATATTTAGATCAAACCATGAAGTTATACTAAAATTTAGTCCATTATAAATTTTAATAAAGTAAGTTTAATTTTGCGAATCAAAGCTTTATATCGCTAAAACTAGGTTATAAATAAAATTAGAACTAGGAGTTAAAGTAACAAAGACTTCCTTCTAAAACTTTAAAAAAAACATTAAAATAAACTTTTTAAACACAAAAATGACTTGATAAATAACCCTTAACGGAGAAAAGGAATTGTTGTTGATTCTTTTCCGTAGGCAGCAGCTTTCTTTTTCACTACTTTTGAAAACTTTTTCACACCAATTTATTACTACAATGGCATACTCAAATACAGATTTAACGCGATTTTTAGAGGCTCAAAACAAAATGTATCTTAATGCTTTGGCAGAACTTACCAAAGGAAAAAAAGAAACGCATTGGATGTGGTTTATCTTTCCTCAAATCAAAGGACTGGGATCGAGCGATACTTCTGTTCTTTACGCTATTGCAAACGTAAAAGAAGCAGAAGCATTTTTAGCACACCCTATTTTAGGCAAGCATTTTATAGAGATTTCAGAATTACTATTGACTTTAAAAAGAAAATCAGCAGAAGGTATTTTTGGAGATTTAAATGCTCGAAAGTTACGTTCTTCTATGACACTTTTTAGTGTTTTAGAAAATACGCATCCTATTTTTCAGGAAATCTTAGATGCATTTTTCTCTGGTAATCTAGACTCTAAAACTTTGTCAATAATCGAAAGTGAACAAACCGAAGCTATTCCGACCGAAACTGCCGAATTTTAAAACATAGATTCTGTCTTAAACATAAAACGATCGTTAAAAGTCACTATCTTTATTTTTATAAAAAAAATACTAATTAGTTTAAAATATCACTCTTATGAAATCATTTTTCCAAACATGCATGGCAATTACTTTATTTTTTACTCTTGCCGCTTGCGATGCAAAAATAAATAATGCCAAAACAGAAACTGCCAAAATTTATGGCAACTGCGAGAAGTGCGAAAAAACAATTGAAAAGGCAGGAAATTTAGATCAAATTGCCAAAGTAGATTGGAATTCGGATACCAAAATGGCAAGCATTACTTTCGATTCAACTTTAACCAATAAAGAAGATGTTTTAAAACGCATTGCAATGTCTGGTTACGATAGCGAAGATCATTTGGCAACTGCAGAAGCATATAACAAATTGGCTGATTGTTGTCATTATGACCGTAATCCAAAAGCAGTGACAGAAACAGAAACTGCTGCAATAATGCCTATTGACGTGCTTGCAAAAGATAATCCGTTGGCTAGCGTTTATAGTTCATATTTTGAGGTAAAAGATGCCCTGGTACAAACAGACGCTGCAACTTCTTCGGCGAAAGCTAAAAATTTAGTAACAGCAATCGACGGTGTAAAAATGGATGCACTTTCAAAAGACGTACACGCCGTTTGGATGAAAGTAATGAAAGCTTTAAAATCGGATGCTGAGAAAATTGCAGCTACCAAAGATGTCGAGAAACAACGTGTTGCCTTTACTACTTTGTCTCCAAACATGTACAACTTGATGAAAGTGACTAAAAACACTGCACCGGTTTATTACCAATATTGTCCAATGGCAAATAATAATAAAGGTGGCAATTGGTTGAGCACCGAAAAAGCGATCAAAAATCCATACTACGGTTCTAAAATGATGAGTTGTGGTGGTGTAAATGAGGTTATTCAGTAAATTTTTATTAATAAAGTAGTAGCTTTTAGTTGCTGTTATTACAATTTTAATAGCGGCAATTAAAAGCTATTTTTTTTAAGTGTCTTCTTACTACACATTTTCTAATTTTTAAATTATAAATAAAATCTCCAGTACATGAAACTATTTATTAAAAATATGGTGTGCGACCGCTGCAAAACGGCGGTACAATCGGAGTTAGAAAAACTCGGATTGCATCCTATTTTGGTTGAATTGGGAGAAATAGAATTAAAAGAAGAAACCATTGAAACTGTAAAATCAGAATTAATACATACTTTAAGTACGCTGGGTTTTGAATTATTGGATGATAAAAAAAGTAAAACCATTGATAAAATAAAAACGTTGATAATAGATTTGGTTCACCATAAAAAAGACCAACTATCAACTAACTTATCTCAATTTTTAGCTGACGAAATTCAGCAAGACTACAGCACCTTAACTGCCCTTTTTTCGGAAGTTGAAGGAACAACAATAGAAAAGTTTTTGATAGCTCAAAAAATAGAAAAAGTAAAAGAACTATTGGTATACGACGAGCTTACCTTAAGTCAAATTGCTTTTCAATTGCATTACAGTAATGTTTCTCATTTAAGCAATCAATTCAAAAAAGTCACTGGTTTTTCTCCAACACACTTTAAGAATCTCAAAAAGAAAAACAGGTTGCAAATAGACAGCTTGTAAATCTTACAACTCATAGCCAAAATTTTACAATATTTTACCTGTGTTTATTAGTTAAATTTGTGCTACTAATGTGAATTAAAGGTAAAAATCAATCTTAATTATCAAAAAGACCTGCAACGTTTTAAACCAACAAATAAACTATTTGAAATTTTAAACGTTTTATTCGCGTTACTAATCTTAAAATAAGAAAAGTAATGACACATCACTATGAAATAAGCGGCATGTCCTGCAACGGCTGCCGAACTAAAGTAGAGAAAACATTGAACACGATTGAAGGAGTTCAAGCAACGGTTACTCTAGACCCGCCTGCAGCCACAATCACGATGGACAAACACATTCCCATTGACGATTTTCAAGAAGCGCTCTCGGCAGTTGGAGATTATACGATAACTTCAGAACACGAAAAACCTAAAAAATCATGTTGCTCGACTAAGCATGATCACGCTCCCGCAAAAACTACAAAACACAAAGTAGCAGAAGGCAAATATTACTGCCCTATGTTTTGTGAAGGGGACAAAGTATATGACAAAGCTGGAGATTGTCCAATTTGCGGAATGGATTTAGTGCAACAACCTGTTCTGAATCAAACCCAACAGTATACTTGCCCAATGCATCCTGAAATTATAACTGATGCTCCCGGAAGTTGCCCGATTTGCGGAATGGATTTGGTTCCCATGCAACCGTCGGCTAGCGAAGACAATAAAACATACAAAGATTTACTGAAGAAGTTTAAAATTGCCGTATTATTTACGCTCCCAATTTTTATTATTGCGATGAGCGAAATGATTCCGAACAATCCTCTGGAAAAATTACTATCTATTCCGAACTGGAATTGGGTACAATTTGTATTATCTATTCCTGTTGTTTTTTATGCGGGTTGGATGTTTTTTAGACGCGCATGGAAATCGATTGTGACGCTCAACTTAAATATGTTTACCCTTATCGGAATTGGAACAAGTGTGGCTTTTATTTTTAGCGTAATCGGAATGTTCTTTCCAGAGCTTTTTCCAGACGAATTTAAAACCCATCACGGCACGATCCACTTATATTTTGAAGCAGCAACCGTTATTTTGACGCTTGTTTTATTGGGTCAATTGATGGAAGCGAAAGCACACAGTCAAACCAGTGGCGCCATAAAAGCACTTTTGAAATTAGCGCCAACAGATGCCACTTTAGTACAAGATGGAAAAGACCAAACGATCTCTATTCACGATATCAAAAAAGACGATTTATTGCGTGTAAAACCAGGTGAAAAAATTCCGGTTGATGGAAAAATAAAAACTGGAAGCAGTCACGTTGATGAATCAATGATTACGGGAGAACCAATTCCTGTAGATAAAGCGGAAGGAGACTCAGTAAGTGCGGGAACGATAAATGGCAATAAATCATTTGTGATGGTTGCAGAAAAAGTAGGTTCAGATACGTTGCTTGCCCAAATTGTACAAATGGTTACTGATGCAAGTCGTTCACGTGCACCGATTCAAAAATTAGCCGATACCATTGCTAAATATTTTGTACCCATTGTCATTTTAATTTCAATACTTACCTTTTTTATATGGTACTTATTCGGACCTGCTCCAAGTATGGTTTATGGTTTTATAAATGCAGTTGCGGTATTAATTATTGCTTGTCCTTGTGCATTAGGTCTTGCCACACCTATGTCGGTTATGGTTGGTGTTGGTAAGGGCGCACAATCTGGTGTGCTGATCAAAAATGCAGAGGCCTTAGAAAACATGAATAAAGTAGATGTTTTGATCACGGATAAAACGGGAACTATCACCGAAGGAAAGCCTTCTGTAGAAAAGGTAGTTGCCTTTCAGGAAGGTCCAACTGATGACTTGCTTCATAAAATTGCATCGCTCAATCAATCAAGCGAGCATCCTTTGGCGGAAGCCGTGGTTAATTTTGCCAAAGACAAAAAAATGGAGTTAACCGATGTTCAGAATTTTGAAAATTTTTCTGGCAAAGGTGTTGTCGGTACAATTGCCAATGAAAAAATTGCTCTTGGAAATGATAAATTGATGGAACAGTTGCAAATTTCACTAACAGCTGAGCAAAAAGAACAAGTTGCCGCAGAGCAAAAACAAGGTAAAACGGTTTCATATATAGGTATTAATGCTACTGCAGTTGGTTTTGTAACCATTACGGATGCTATTAAAAAGACCAGCGTAGCTGCGATAAAAACATTACAAGATCAAGGTGTCGAAGTTATTATGCTAACGGGTGATAATGAAAATACGGCCAAAGCCGTGGCAGATCAATTGCATTTGACCGACTTTAAAGCAGGATTTCTACCGCAAGATAAATTGGAGTTTATTAAAAAATTACAAGCTGAAGGAAAAGTTGTCGCGATGGCTGGTGACGGAATAAACGATGCTCCTGCCCTTGCGCAAGCCGATATAGGAATAGCAATGGGAACAGGAACAGACGTTGCCATAGAAAGTGCCAAAATAACTTTGGTCAAAGGTGACTTGCAAGGAATTGTGAAAGCCAAAAACCTAAGTCATGCAGTGATGAAAAACATCAAGCAAAACTTATTTTTTGCCTTTATATACAATATTTTGGGCGTACCTATTGCAGCGGGAATTTTATATCCGTTTTTCGGAATTTTATTATCTCCAATGATTGCTGCCGTTGCCATGAGTTTCAGTTCGGTTTCAGTAATTGTTAATGCTTTGCGTTTGCGTTCAGCTAAAATTTAAAAAAATATGAAAAAAAACCTCCTATTAACGATGACTTTTGCACTAGTAGCTTGTCAAATGGCTGTGGCTCAAAATGTCGTTCGATACGATTTATATGTCCGCGATACTGTGGTTAATTTTTCGGGAAAACAGAAAAAAGCAATAGCTGTAAATGGCCAAATTCCAATGCCAACCTTAACTTTTACTCAAGGTGATATTGCCGAAATTCATGTACACAATGAATTAAAGGTGGGAACATCTTTGCACTGGCATGGTTTGCACTTGCCCAATAAAGAAGATGGCGTTCCGTATATGACGCAAATGCCTATAGCGCCAAAGACAACGCATATTTATCGTTTTCCTATTATTCAACATGGAACTCATTGGTACCACAGCCATAGTGGTTTGCAGGAACAAATTGGAATGTACGGGATGATGATTTTGAAAAAGAAAAAAGACGATGTCACCTTTAGAAAAGAAATTGATGATTTGCTTCAAATTCCAGTGATTTTAAGTGAATGGACGGATTACAACCCAATGAATGTAACCCGAATGTTGCACAATGCATCCGATTGGTTTGCGATCAAGAAAGGAAGTACACAAAGTTACTCAGAAGCCATCAAAGCGGGCCATTTTAAAACGAAATTCAACAACGAATGGAAACGAATGTTGGCAATGGATGTGAGTGATATTTATTATAACAAGTTTTTAATTAATGGTAAAAGTGAGCCGGAAGTTGTTACTCCATTAGAGAATTTAGACAAAAGTCGATTTAAAGCTGGAGATAAAGTTCGTTTGCGAATTGCCAACGGAGGTTCCTCTTCGTATTTCTGGCTTACTTACGCCGCAGGCAAAATAACAGTTGTTGCCAACGATGGAAATGACGTTGTTCCTGTAGAAGTGGATCGCTTAATTATTGGTACATCAGAAACTTACGACGTTGTGGTAACAATTCCCGAAGATGGAAAAGCGTTTGAATTTTTAGCTACGCCAGAAGATCGATCGGGTTCTGCCTCGTTATTTCTGGGTCACGGAACAAAACAGTTGGCCGAAAAATTGCCAAGTTTAAAGTATTTTGAAGGCATGAAAATGATGAATGGCATGATGGACATGAATGGAAACATGAACGACATGGGGATGCAGATGAGCTTGCAAAAAATGGACATGAATGCGGTTATGTATCCTGAACTTTCTAAAAAGGCAGCGATGAAGATGGAAGGAATGAAAATGGATGACCATAAGATGCCCGAAATGAAAATGGATCACAAAAACATGAACCACAAAGACATGGACGACATGCCGATGAATGATACGAAAATGGACACCATGAAAATGGATGGAATGAAGATGGCGGAAAAGGACATGAATAAAAAAATGGACATGAGTTCGGACAGTCACAAATCTCACGGTGATCAATCAACGTCAAAAAAAGGCATGGTGACGCTGAACTACGGAATGTTGCAGTCGCCAACAGTTACTTCGCTACCTGAAGGTGCTCCTTTGCGAGAAATTCGTTTTGAATTGACCGGAAATATGAATCGCTATGTTTGGTCAATGGACAACAAAGTGCTGTCTGAATCAGATAAAATACTGATAAAAAAAGGAGAAAATGTGCGAATCACTTTGTACAACAACTCGATGATGCGCCACCCGATGCATCTTCACGGTCATGATTTTAGAGTCTTGAACGGAAAAGGAGAATATGCACCATTGAAAAATGTCATCGATATTATGCCAATGGAAACCGATACGATTGAGTTTCATGGCAATGCAGATGGAGACTGGTTTTTTCACTGTCACATCTTATACCACATGATGTCCGGAATGAATCGCGTATTTAGCTATGAGAATTCGGCACCAAACGAACTTGTACCAGACAAAGAATGGGCATACAAAAAGCTACAAAAAGAAAGTAACATGCTTTATTTGAGCGCAGAAAATGATTTTGCAACCAACGGAAATGATGGTAAAATAGCACTTGAAAATGCAAGATGGAGCTTAGGAACCGAATGGCGTTTGGGTTACAATAATAAAGATGGATACGAAACAGAAACACATTTGGGACGCTACATTGGAAAAAATCAATGGTTTATGCCTTTTATTGGTTTTGATTGGAGACACCGAAAATTAGACGTTGGCGAGACAGAAACAAATGTTTTTGGACAATCAAGCAACAAAGACAGTAGAGCGGTTTTTAGTGTTGGTGCCAACTATACTTTGCCTTGGTTAGTAACAGCTCAGGCCGAAGTGTATCAGGATGGAAAATTTAGAATGCAACTTTTAAGAGAAGACATTGCCATTACACCGCGCGTGCGAATGGCCTTTATGGTCAATACCGATAAAGAATATATGGGCGGACTAAAATATATCTTAACCAAAAACAGTGCTTTATCTACCCATTACGATAGTGATATGGGTTGGGGATTGGGAATCAATCTGAATTATTAAATCATACCAATGCCATTTAGAACGAGTTGTTTTAAATGGCATTTTTTTTTTGCGCACTAGTCACTGTATTTTTAAATAGCATTACTTTTTTGAAATAGTAATAAAAAAAACATTTTCTGTGTTACTTCCATTATCAATTTTCCCGTTACAATTACATTCTTGTCATTTATTTAAATTCAAAAATTAATGCTAAAATAGTTTGTCATTTTGAAAAACAAAGTATATTTGCGCGATAAAAGATAAACTTGTCTTTTATTGTTTTTAAAAATTACTTTATGAAATCATTTATGCCAACCGTTAGTATACTACCACAAGGACATCCGGTAAAAGTGTACTATGAAGAAGCCGAATTATTAGATTCTATTCTACAAGAACTACATGATGCTAATCCAGAAGAGGATTTTCAGCGGTATTACAATATATTTAATCAATTAGCGACAATCGAAAAAAGATTTATACGTAAGGAAAACCAGCTGTTTCCGTACTTAGAAAAACGAGGTTGGGATGGTCCTACCAAAGGAATGTGGTCGTTTCATGATACGTTACGCGATCAAATTAGATTATTGAATACGTATAATTATAAAAAAGAATTTTCAAAAATAAATGAAAATAAAACATATTTAATTGATGGTATTCGTCGTTTAATGAACGTCGAAGACGTCCGATTATTTCCAACAGCTATGGAGATTTTAACCGATGAAGATTGGAAAGAATTTTACGAAGGTGATGAAGAAGTGGGTTGGATGCTAGCACACAAACCTACTCCGTATCCTGCGCGTATAACAGAAGAATACATTCATCCGAGTCAAGATACTGCAAATAGAGATTTGTCTTTTTCATTAGAAAATACCTTTCACTACGACGAAGGTTACATGACACCAGAACAGGTCAATTTATTACTGCGCTTTCTTCCGTTAGACATTACCTATGTGGATGAAAACGATAAAGTTATTTTTTATAATCGAGGAGAAGATCGCGTGTTCCCTAGAAGCAAAGGAGTTATTGGTAGAGAAGTAAAATTTTGTCATCCTCCCAAAAGCGTCGATACCGTCATAAAAATTATAGATGAGTTCAAGGCTGGCCATAAAGATATGGCTGACTTTTGGTTCGATTTTAAAGGACGTATTATTTACATTAGGTACTTTGCCATTCGAGACCATAACAAAATATACAAAGGAGTACTGGAAATGTCTCAAGATATTACTGAAATTAAAAAAATTGAAGGTCAAAAAAGATTGTTAGACTGGGATTAAAATGATGAGCCATGTCAGGAGCTTCAAAAACAGTCCGCTTTTTAATTACAAGCAAGCGAATATATACTATTAAATGGCTGTCACAACTTCACATTAATGCTTTTAAACAGTGTGCGAACGTATAAAATACAAAAAAGGCTGTTTCACTTGTCGTGAAATAGCCTTTTTTAAAATAGTAGTTAAATTTTTATAATATTGCAAACCCAAAATTTACGTTCAATTTTAAGTTGCCGCTAAAACGGTCTCACTGCGTTTGAGTTTGCCGCTTTCTGTTTCAATAAATTTACAAACAAATCGAATTTCCTTTGGCTTATAATACTTATCTAAACCATCAAAAATAGTAGGATCAATGATCTGTTTGTTTCCCTCGATTATTAAAATTAATTTTTCTCCTAAAGTTACATCAGAAACACCTGCTACAAAGAATCGCGCATCTATTTTTCCAGATAACTTCGCTTCAATTACTTCAGGAATAAGTTTTACACCACCGCTATTAATAATATTATCAATACGGCCTAAAAATACAAATTGATTTCCATTGGTAATTTCAACTAGATCATTAGTTACAATGACTTCATCGCTGATCGAAGGTGCAGAAATCACCATACAACCACGCTCGTCTGCCTTAATAGTAGCATGCTGTAAAACCGTAAAATAAGTTTCAGATAGGGCACGAGCAGCAATGTGAGTAATCGTCTCGGTCATACCGTACGTTTCGAATATTTTAATCTTCAGTCCTTTTGTTTTTTCAATTAACTCGGGACTCATTGCTGCACCACCAATAATTAATTTTTTAACATTTTTAAGCTCGTCGAGTGAGTTTTCAACTTGCAAAGGAACCATTGCTACAAAATCATAAACCGTTGTATTGTTATGTAAAGGCTTTGAACTAGGAAGTACAATATCCAATTCCAATCCTAAAATCAGACTGCGAACAAGCATCATTTTACCTGCAATAAAATCGCTGGACAGACAAAGTAAAGCTTTATTGCCCGGTTCTAACTCAAAAAAATTGCCCGTCGCTAAAGCGGACGCAATCATTGCTTTTTTGGACAATCTTATTTCTTTTGGCGCTCCTGTCGTTCCAGAAGTCATAATGCTTACGTACGGCTTATTGTCTAGCCAATCCAACAAAAACTCACCTATTGATTGCTCAAAATCATCACCTTCTTTCACGTAACTGTAGCCCACACGAGACAAATCGCTTGCGGTAAAATGATCGCCATTTAACTTAAACTTATTGTGCACATTTTTATTGGTTATTTCTAAATCATTCATGTGTTTTATTTTAAGTATTTGATTACTAAGTAATTATTTTACCTGTTAATTTTTCTTTCCAGTTTGTCCACTCGTATTTGACACTAAAAATGTACAACAAAATTGGATAAATAACAAAAATAGGAATCAAAATATCGCTAATCGGATTTGGATCTGAAGCGTCCTTCAAAATCGAATGCGTTTGAAAAGCCGACCAATCTGAAGTGATTAGCAACGCGCTAATTAAATTATTGGCTGCATGAAATCCTAAAGCCAATTCCATACCTTCATCCATTAAAGTAACGATCCCTAAAAATAGTCCAGTTCCTATATAAAAAACCATTACGATATTTCCCATTTTAGCTACCTCTGGATTAAAAAAGTGTAATCCTCCAAAAATTAAAGAAGTCATCAGTAACGGAAACCATCTATTTCGAGCTAAATTGGCAAAACCTTGCATCAAATATCCCCTAAAAACATATTCTTCAGTACTAGTTTGAATCGGAATTAAAATAGCACCAACTACAACCAAAATCGCAAAAGGAATCGGTTTAAAATTAATAATGAACGAATTCGGATTTAAATAGTAAAAAACCAAAATAGAGACAATGGTAAATGCTGCCCAAATAGTGAATGAAAAAAAGATGCGATTCCAATCTATTTTTGTTCTGGTCGTTGTAACTGATAAAACAGTTTGGCTGTGCAGATTTTTTACCACTTCAAAAAGACAGAATAAAGCAAACACAAACGACAATAAAGCTAAAACTAACGTGAAATTAGAATCAAACATATTCATAATATCGACTTGGGTAACAGGTTCTGGCTTACCGTTTACTTTTGTTTCGTACAAAATTGCGATATACAACGGAATCTGTCCAAAAGTGGTGGCCGCAATAATTATTACCGAGCCTATAATGTATTTCCAAAATTTATTTTTAGGTTTTACACCTTGTTCTAAAAACATAAATAATTGTATTTAAAAGACGAACCAAGTGGTACCTCTTTAGGGTTGAGTTTTATTTTTTAAATAGTATTGCCAACTTTTTTTTCATCCATAATTCTATTTTACTTTATCTAAACTATAAGAGAATGATGTCTTTAAATTCCTTTTTAATTCCTTCTAAAAATTTTTTTATCAATTTTTAAAAACGAATATCAGAATAATAAAAATTATATTTTCTTTATAAAATAGTAGATAAATGCTATTTTTATAGTCGCTATTTTTGAATTAAATTGCAAAAAAAGAACCTTATTATGGTCTATTTAATGCCTAAATTAGTTCTTTTTTAAAGAAATCTCTAACTAAATTTTTAAATAAAAATATGATACAAATTTATCACAATCCAAGATGCGGAAAATCAAGAAGCTGCGTAACTTTCCTACAAGAAAAAAATGAGGAGTTTGAAGTTATTTCGTATTTATCAAATGTACCTTCTGCAGAAGAACTGCAACAACTACTTCTAAAATTAAATTTGAGTCCGCTTGAATTAGTCCGAACTAAAGAAAAAATTTGGATCGAAAAGTACAAAGATCAGACTTTAAATGACGAGCAAATCATTCAAGCACTGGCAGATAATCCCATATTAATCGAAAGACCAATTGTTGTTAAAGATGGAATAGCGATAATTGGCCGCGACTTAGAAAAAGTAGCAAACTTTTTAGAATAAATATAAAACGAAGCATTAACATTTTTTTGTGACAAACGGCATTAAACCCAAAGCTACATTTGCAGTCTAACAGTCAAACATAAAAGACCATCAAATGAGAAAATCCAAATTAGCTTTAACCTTTCTTGCGTTTTTTGCTTTATTCTTATCCTTCGCGCAACAGCGACCAGGCGGACAAGGAGCAGGAAACCAACAAGCTAAAGTAAAAGTTACCGGTGTTGTTGTCGAAAAATCTTCGAAGCAACCTTTAGGTTATGCCACAATCACATTAACAGACACTAAAAATCCGAAAGTACTTACAGGCGGAATAACCGATGAAAATGGTAAATTTTCTGTAGATGCTACTCCTGGAATCTACGATATAAAAGTCGAGTTTATTTCGTTTAAAGCCACCGAAATCAAACAAAAGCAAATTAAAGAAAATACTAATTTAGGAAACATCGGTTTATCTGAAGATGCAAATGAACTGAATGAAGTTGTTATTCGTGCCGAAAAATCGACAGTAGAAATTAAATTAGACAAAAAAGTATACAACGTAGGTCAAGACATGTTGGTAAAAGGCGGAACGGTAAGTGATGTTCTAGAAAATGTCCCTTCTGTTTCTGTAGATGTTGAAGGAAATGTGAGCTTACGCGGAAACGAAAACGTACGTATTTTTATTGATGGTCGTCCGTCAAACGCTTTAAATATGGCGGAAGCTTTACGTCAAATTCCAGCAGACGCGATTGATAAAGTAGAAGTTATTACTAATCCATCGGCACGTTATGATGCAGAAGGTGGTGCAGGAATTTTAAATATTATCTTGAAAAAAGGAAAAAATTTAGGTTTAAACGGAAGTTTCATTGCTTCTACAGGAATACCTGAAACCTATGGTTTGAGTGCCAATGTAAACTACAAAACCGAAAAGTTCAACTTTTTTACCACCACAGGATACAATTACCGCACGAGTGAAGGCGGTGGCGCAACAAATTCTAAATATTTTAATGCAGACGGCTCTATAAAAAAATACATTAACGAAGAAAGGGATACCGAAAGACTTCGTAAAGGCCTTTCTACAAAAACTGGTTTCGAATGGACAGTTGCTCCCAATACGTATTGGACGAACTCGATTAGTTTTCGTGACAATCGTGGTTCAGGTAACGATTTGGTTACCTACAATAATTTTGATGCAAACAATGTTTTTGCTAACACCCAATACCGTTTAAGCGACGGTGCTGATAGCGGTCAGGATTTTGAATACAACTCTAATTTCTTGAAAAATTTTGACGATCAAGGTCATAAATTAACTATTGATGCATCGGTATCAGGAAATGACAGCAATCAAAATTCTATTATTACAGACGAAATTATAAATAGCGGTGTTGCTGCAACATTCGATAATACTTTCAATAAAGAAAATCAAAAGCAAGTACAAGTTCAAGCAGACTATGTATTACCAATTGGTAAAGGAAGTCAGTTTGAGGCGGGTTACAAAGGAAGTTACTCTAATCTTGACAATCAGTACAGCATAACAACCGATCAAAGCGGAAACGCAATCGATGGCTATTTATCAAACACGCTCGAATATATTGAACGTGTTCATGCGGTTTATGCTCAGTATGGTTTTAAAGTGAATAAATTCTCGTATTTGTTTGGTTTGCGTTACGAAGACACCAACATCGATGTAAATTTATTGGACACAAAAGATTACAACAGTAAAAAATACAACAACTTTTTTCCTAGTGCTTTTGTAAATTATGAGATAACGGATAAAAGTAATTTATCATTAAGTTACAGTAAACGTCTGTCAAGACCAAGAGGACATTTTTTAAATCCAGCTACTAATTACTCGAGTAACATTAACTTTTTTAGAGGTAATCCAGACTTAGATCCTTCTTTTAGCGATAAATTTGACTTAGGCTATTTAATGCGTTGGGAAAAATTGACGCTAAGCAGTTCTATTTACTATGAGTACACCAAAGATGTATTCTCATTTGTACGTTTAGAAACGGGAGAATTTGTAAATGGTACACCAGTAATTATGAGTACGCCAATAAACTTGGCAGAACAAGATCAAATTGGTTTTGAATTTAACGCCAACTACAACCCATTTAAAGTATGGAAAATCAACGGAAGCTTTAATTTATCACAATCTAAAACAACCGGAGAGAACACGTATACAGATGCGCAAGGTATGGTTATCACGCAAAACTTAAACAACGAAACTTTTTCTTGGTACACTCGTGTAAGCTCTCGCGTAACACTTCCGTACAAAATTGACTGGCAAACGACTGCTATGTATTTTGGGCCACGCAACACTGCACAAGGTAAAAGTTTAGGTCAATACATGGTCAACACTGCGCTAAGTAAAGACATTCTAAAAGACAATGCTACAATTGCTTTTAACGTAAGTGATATTTTTAATTCACGAAAAATGAAAAACGAAACGTATTTACCAAGTGTAGAGTCGTACAGCGAATTTCAGTGGCGCAAAAGACAATTTAACTTATCGTTTACGTACCGATTGAACAAAAAGAAAACGGACAGAGATAAAAATGCTCCGAAAGAAAATAATGAAGATGGTGGTGGTTTCCCAGGATAATTAATCACCATAAGGCACAAAAAAAAGGACTCGTAAAACGGGTCCTTTTTTTGTACAAATAAAAATCAAATTAAATTGATTCTCTTTCTGCTTGCTTTTTTGCTCTTTTCTCTTTGTACATTTCCCAAGTAGCTCCTCCTACCCAATACGATACGAAACCTACTAAGAAAAACATCAACCAAAATCCCATTGTTAGGATGGTTAAGAAAAGTAAAAAGCCTAAATACTGTGAAAATTCAAACATGTTTTCCGGAATTTTTGAATGTAGCTACAAATGTAGCTGTTAATTTTTTTCTTAGCAATTAAAATGTTAATCAATTTTCATAAAAATCTATTTATTCGTACATTTAAATACATTTTAATTTTTAGAAGCTATTCCTGCTGTCCACTGTATCTTTTGTGCCTTAAAGAAAGGCACAAAAGGATGCCGCTCCCATCAGGGCTAGGGCAGCAATTTTCATAGGAACTATTTTTCTAAAAATCATCTAATAAAAACCATCATGAACTACAGAATAGAAAAAGATACCATGGGCGACGTACAAGTCCCAGCCGATAAATATTGGGGCGCGCAAACCCAACGCTCTCGAAACAATTTCAAAATAGGACCATCGGCATCCATGCCCAAAAAAATCATAGCAGGTTTTGCCATTCTCAAAAAAGCGGCAGCCTACACCAATTGTGATATGGGTGTTTTATCAGCCGAAAAACGAGATGCAATAGCCGAAGTTTGCGACGAAATTCTAGCAGGACAACTCGACGATCAATTTCCTTTGGTCATTTGGCAAACCGGTTCGGGAACGCAAAGCAATATGAATGTCAACGAAGTAGTTGCCAATCGTGCACAAGTCTTAAAAGGATTCAAAATTGGCGAAGGCGAACCCTTTATCAAAGCCAATGACGATGTGAACAAATCACAATCGTCCAACGATACTTTTCCGACAGCCATGCACATTGCAGCCTATCAATCACTTGTCGAACATACGATTCCTGCCGCCGAACAATTACGAGATACGTTGCATTCAAAAGCAATAGCGTACAAAGACATTGTCAAAATTGGCCGCACGCATTTAATGGATGCAACGCCAATAACATTAGGACAAGAACTTTCTGGTTATGCCGCACAACTGACGCACGGCATAAAAGCCATAAAAAACACTTTACCCCATTTATCCGAAATCGCTTTGGGCGGAACCGCCGTTGGTACGGGTTTAAACACACCCAAAGGCTATGCAGTAAAAGTAGCCGAGTACATTGCTACATTTACCAATCATCCTTTTATAACTGCCGAAAATAAATTTGAAGCATTAGCCGCCCACGATGCAATTGTAGAATCGCACGGTGCCTTAAAACAATTGGCGGTCTCGCTTAACAAAATTGCCAATGATATTCGAATGTTAGCGTCTGGACCAAGATCTGGAATTGGAGAGCTTCACATTCCCGAAAATGAACCTGGATCTTCCATCATGCCCGGCAAAGTAAATCCCACGCAATGCGAAGCTTTAACTATGGTTTGTGCGCAGGTAATAGGCAACGATATGGCAATAACGGTTGGCGGAATGCAAGGACAATACGAACTCAATGTTTTTAAGCCCGTTATGGCAGCCAATTTTTTACAGTCGGCAGAATTGTTAGCCGATGCCTGCAACTCTTTCAACGAGCATTGCGCCAGCGGCATCGAACCGAATGAAAAACGAATTAAAGAATTGGTTTCCAATTCCTTAATGTTGGTTACCGCTTTAAACACCAAAATTGGGTATTATAAATCAGCCGAAATAGCACAAACTGCGCACAAAAACGGAACCACACTAAAAGAAGAAGCCGTTCGTTTGGGTTACGTAACAGCAGAACAATTTGACGAATGGGTAAAACCCGAAGATATGGTTTAGAAACACCTTCTCTAAAAATGAACTACAACAATCCTGCAAGGTTTTTATAAACCTTGCAGGTATTACATTTATAGATAAAATAAAAAATCTTTAATTTTTAATCCACGAGAACTAATTTATAACGTAGATTAAGCCGACTAAAAGATTGAATAAATAAGTTTTCTAACAACAGTGCAAGCATTTTTAGACTTGTTCGTATTTCAGTTTTAGAGATAAGCTAAACTAGTTTTAAGTATGCTAAGATAATTCTGTGAAATTTGCTAGAACTGCGTAACATTATTTTTCTCAATCTATATTTTATACGCACAAGATTAAAAAAAACCTAGCAAGAAATAGAAAAGTTTACTGCTCTAAACTTTGAAGCTTTATCCCTCTGAAACTTTAAAGCTTTAAGCCAATACTCTTAAAAAACTTTCCGTAGCGAAGAATTACGAATTAAAAACTCCGCTTCCAGAATAATTTTATTCAGCGTTACTTTTTTCTCTGGAAAATTAATTCGATCCAAAAAAGCCAAAGCAGCTTGTTTCCCTATTTCGGCGCTGAACTGATTAATAGTCGAAATAGAAGGCCTCATAATCGAACTGAAAGGCTCGTTGCCAAAACCAACCAATGCTATTTCTTCTGGCACTTTTATTCCATTCTCTAACAAAACTTGCAAGGCGCCTAAAGCCGCATTATCGCTGGCAGCATAAACAGCATCTGGCCTATTGTCTCTCTTCAATAAATCGGTCATTATGCGTCTACCATCTTCAATTTGTAAATTACTTTCAATAATTAAATCGGGTTCAAAAGACAAATTAAATTTTTGCAGTGCGTCCTTAAAACCTCTAATTCTATTGTTATAAATTCGGGTGTGACTGGGGCCAGTTATGTGCGCAATTTGCTTGTATCCTTGTTTTACTAAATGTTCGATGATGATATAACTGCAGTGATAATCATCAATACCAACATAATCTACCTCCAAATCATTTTCTCCACGATCAAAAAGTACTAATGGGACACCATTTTCTTTTATCTTTTCATAATAACTAAAATCTACAGTTTCATTAGCTATTGAAGCTATGATACCGTCAACTTGAATATTGAGCAGCGCATTAATACTTTTACATTCTTTATCATACGATTCATTGGTTTGCGCCATAATTACATTATAACCACTCAAATTTAAAACGGCTTCGATGTTCTCGATAACCGATGCATAAAAATGAGTATTAACGCGAGGTACAATTAAACCAACCAAGTTGCTTTTCCCTTTTCGTAACGCGCTAGACAAATAATTGGGTTGATAATTAAGAGATACCACCGCTTCTTGAACTGCTAATTTTGTTTTATCGCTTATTCTTGGGTGGTTACTTAAGGCTTTAGAAACTGCAGAAGGAGTTATTCCTAACAAGTTTGCAATATCTTTTATAGTTGTTTTCTTCTTTTTTTCCAATTATTTTTTACATTTGTTCAATCGATGGAACAAATGTAATTTCTTTTTTTTAAAAATTTAAGCAATTCAAAATAAAGTGATTACAGCATTGCAATTTAATTGAAGAGAATTAATAAATTCTTTCTTTTTTTGAAACGATGTATCGATAAAGCCAAGTACAAATTTGAAATTGAAATAAAATGAAAAAAATAGTCACATTTGGAGAAATATTACTCCGC
Source organism: Flavobacterium sp. TMP13 (assembly GCF_050847115.1). Classification (NCBI taxonomy): domain Bacteria; kingdom Pseudomonadati; phylum Bacteroidota; class Flavobacteriia; order Flavobacteriales; family Flavobacteriaceae; genus Flavobacterium; species Flavobacterium sp. TMP13. The sequence continues at coordinate 2,354,273 of NZ_CP193656.1, read as the reverse complement.
CTTTCGACAGAAAGACATTTGCGATTTTCTCAAGCAGACTCCTTCAAGGCAACTTATGGTGGTGGCGAATTTAACGTGGCAGTTTCTTTGGCAAATTATGGAATGAACATCGAATATGTGACGCGAATTCCGGATAATGAAATTGGAAATTGTGCGATAAAAGAAATGCGAAAATTAAATGTGAGCCACATCAATGTATTATTAGAAGGGGATCGAATGGGAATTTATTTTCTCGAAACAGGAACGAGTACGCGTGCAAGTAATATCGTTTACGACCGTGCCAATAGTTCCATGGCCACGTTGCAAAAAGGAATGTTCGATTGGAAAACAATCTTAAAAGAAGCCTCTTGGTTTCATTGGAGCGGCATCACTCCCGCCCTATCTGAATCTACAGCAGAAGCCTGTTTGGAAGCAATTGAGATAGCACATGAGATGGGAATTACCATTTCAACCGACTTAAATTACCGCTCTAAATTATGGAAATACGGTAAAAATCCGAATGAAATAATGCCGAAAATGCTACAATATAGTACTGTAATTCTCGGTGATCTCACTACCGCTAATTTTATGTTAGGTTTGCCCGATGTAAATCCAGATTATTCAAATTTAGACTCTTTACCTCAATTATATCAAGCTCTTTTTGTGCATTGTCCTAACTTAAAATACGCAGCGACTACATTGCGTTATTCCTTGAGCGCTTCACATCAGCGCATTGGGGGTATTTTATACGATGGAAAAAAACTATATAATGCTGAGGCCCAAGAGGTAACTCCGGTAGTTGATCGCGTAGGCAGCGGCGATGCTTTTATGGGTGGATTAATTTATGGATTGAATGAAAAACCACTAAACGAGCAACGCGCACTAAATTTTGCGGTGGCAGCTTGTTGCTTGAAACATACTATTTCGGGAGATTATAATTTAGTGACCAAGGAGGAAATTGAAAAATTAATTGGAGGTGATTTTTCAGGAAAAGTATCACGTTAAAAAATAAAAAATGGCACAATTTACACGAATAGAAGTAGCGCAAGCAATGAAAGATAGCGGAATGATTCCGTTGTTTTACAGCAATGATATTGAATTAAGTAAAAACATTTTAAAAGCGTGTTACGATGGTGGCTCACGTTTAATGGAATTTACATCGCGCGGTGATTTTGCGCACGAAATATTTGGCGAATTAACGAAATATGCCATCAAAGAATTACCCGGAATGATTATGGGAGTTGGTTCTGTAACCGATGCTGCTGCGGCTTCTTTATATATGCAATTAGGTGCTAACTTTATCGTGACACCTGTTTTAAGAGAAGATATTGCTATTGTATGCAATCGAAGAAAAGTGTTGTGGTCGTCAGGTTGCGGAACCTTAACTGAAATTGCAAAAGCTGAGGAACTGGGTTGTGAAATTGTTAAACTTTTTCCGGGCGATTTATATGGTCCAGATTTTGTAAAAGGCATTAAAGGTCCGCAACCATGGACATCAATTATGCCGACAGGCGGCGTAAATCCGACTGAAGAAAATTTGAAAGAGTGGTTCACTGCTGGTGTTACTTGCGTAGGTATGGGTTCGCAATTGATTACTAAAGAAATTATCGCTCAAAAAAATTACAGTGCATTGACTCAAAAAGTGAAAGAAGTTTATGATATTATTGCCAAGTTTAAATAATTTATTTATTGAATTTGTAGTTAAAAATCCTCTTTATGAGGATTTTTTTTTGTCTAAAAGCAGTGCAGTTAATACGCTGGAATAGAAAATCAATTAAAACAAATAACCACAGATTAAAATGATTCTCACAGCTTATATATTCTCTAAAAAGATCCTTTTAATCCTTTCAATCTATGGCGAAAAGATTCTTTACGCAACGATTTAATAAACTCTAACAACAATCTACAAAGAAATTTACGCATCATTTTGTCATTCTAAATAAATTGCTGACATTTGCGTCTGACATTAACGTCAGACGTTTATGAAAACAAATACAAAATCGATTGAAGAGCAAATAAGTACAGCCGCGTTTTCTGTTTTTATAGAAAAAGGATACGAGCGCGCTAAAATGCAAGAGATTGCAGATGCCGCAGGAATTAGCAGAACGGTTTTGAATTATTATTTTCGAAGCAAACATATACTGTATCAAAAAATAGCCAAATCCATTATCAAACAAGCATTGCCAAACATGCTTAGTATTTTAAATAGCGGTTTGAGCTTTGATGATAAGATAAAAAGTTTCGTTGCTACTTACATCGATCTTGGTATAGAAAATCCTTTTATACCGCAGTTCGCTATTTCTGAAATGAACAATTTGGGTCCTGCTTTTTTTACCGAATTATTAGAAGGAAATGTGCCCAATATCGATCCATTTTTAAATCACGTTAGAGCAGAGATAAAGGCTGGAAATATTGTAGACATTGACCCGATGCAGATCTACATACACACAATTTCTCTTTGTGCCTTTCCTTTTTTGGCCAAGCCTTTACTAATCTTTATTTCGCATGTCGAAGAACAAGAATTCCTAAGACTAATTGAAGAACGAAAAACAGAGGTTGTACGACTTTTATTAAACGGTTTAAAAAGATAATATTTATTATTGAAGCACTTTCAATTATGAGAAAAATAATAACAATTGTATTCCTTTTCAACCTTGCTTTTAACGCTACTGCACAGCAACTTGATTTACAAACCTGTCTGGCAAACGTCAATAAAAATTATCCTTTATTGAAACAAAAAGACATTGAAAAAGAAATTAATTCGATTGCCATAACCCGCAACAATGCACAATGGTTGCCGCAAATTTCGGTAAAAGGGCAGGCTTCTTACCAATCTGATGTAACTTCTTTTAATTCGGGCGTAGCTGGTTTCGGAATGAGTCCCATTAGCAAAGACCAATACAAAGCATATCTTGATCTGAATCAGACGTTGTACGATGGCGGAATGACCAATATTAAAAACGACATGCAAGAGTTGTCAATGCAAGTAAATACAAATGCAGTTGAAATTGAAATCAGGAAGATTCGACTTCAAACCCAAAAATTTTTCTTTACTGCATTGTTAGCACAAGAGAATGCAAGCGTTTTAGAAACCAGTAAAGCAGAAATTAGCGAACGCATTAAAGTACAAGAAGCGGGACTGAAATTTGGCACAGTAAGGCAAAGTCAAATCGATATTTTGAAAGTGGAACTGCTAAAACTAGATCAAAATTTAATTCAGAATCACTACAATAAAAAAGCGGCTTTAGCAGTAATTTCATTATTTTCTGGACTTGAAATTAATGACAATACCGACTTAGAAACGCCTGCCGCAATAAATGCAATCGAAAACGATTTTTCAAAAAGATTAGAATTTCAAAATTATGAAATTCAGAAAAACAGCTTAAATAAAAAAGAACAGTTATCCACAAATGGCACATTACCAAAGCTCAGTTTGTTTGGTCAAGGCGGTTACGGAAGACCAGGACTTAATATGCTCAATGACGACTTTGACACTTTTTATATTGTGGGAGCGCGCGTCAATTGGGATATTTCTAGTTTTTACACCTTAAATAAAGATAAAAAAACAACTGAGTATGCGACAGAAAGCATTGAAGTGCAAAAAAAAGTATTGACGACAAACCTGCAAGCGCAAAAACTAAGCTTGGATGCGACTGTTTCTCAATTAACTGAAATGATTGAAAAAGACAAGCAAATTGTTCTTTTAAGAAACAGCATTTCAAAAGTAGCTGCGGTAGAATTAGACAACGGAATTGCAACTGCAACAACTTATCTAATTGAGAAAAACGCAGAAACACAAGCCAAGCAAGCACTGAAAATACATGAAGTACAGCTGATTGCTACTCAACATGAAATTCAAAATTTAACTGGAAACTAAATCCAAATGCAATGAAAAAGTTATTTTCTCTTATTATATTTTTTGTCCTTGTAACGAGTTGTAAAAACAACGCGCCAGAATTTGATGCTTCGGGAACATTTGAGGCCGAAGAAACTATAATCTCAGCGCAAGCGACTGGCGTTATCAAAGAATTACAGTTGGAAGAAGGACAAGAATTAAAAGTAAACCAATATATTGGGTTTATTGACAGCACACAATTATACTTGAAAAAAGTACAACTTCAAAAGCAGATTTCCGCCTTATTAGAAAAAAAACCAAATATTAATGCGCAATTGGCAGCTTATAACGAGCAGCTGAGAACTGCGGTATACGAAAAAAACAGGGTTGCCAATTTGTATGAAGCTGGCGCAGCAACTGCCAAACAAGTAGATGACAGCAAAGCAATAATTTCAGTTATTAACAAGCAAATTGAAGCCCAAAAATCGACTTTGAACATAACGAGAAGCGGAATGGATCAAGATGCAAACCCGCTGCGCATTCAGATTGATCAACTGAATGACCAACTGCAAAAGTGCCAAATTATTAATGAAGTAAATGGTACCGTTTTGAGCAAATATACCGAGGTAAATGAAATGGCCACTCCTGGAAAACAGTTGTACAAAATAGCCGATCTATCCACCATTATCTTGCGCGTTTACATAACTGGCAACCAACTTCCTATCGTAAAATTGAATCAAGTAGTAACGGTGAGCACGGACGATGGAAATGGTGGGTTTCATCAAACCGAAGGCAAAATTATTTGGATAAATGACAAGGCAGAGTTTACGCCAAAAACCATTCAAACCAAAAATGAAAGGGCGAATTTAGTTTATGCCATTAAAGTCAAAGTAAAAAATGACGGGCGCTATAAAATTGGTATGTACGGCGAAATTAAATTTTAATCCCATGGATGATGTAATTGTAAATGGCATTACAAAAACGTACAACAAGCAATCGGTTCTAGCGGTTGATTCGGTTTCTTTTTCTGTAAAAAAAGGAGAGCTTTTTGGACTAATTGGTCCAGATGGTGCCGGCAAAACAAGCATTTTTAGAATCTTAACAACTTTATTACTTCCAGATCATGGATCAGCAACTATCAATGGATTAGATACTACTACAGATTACAAAGAAATTAGAAAAAGAGTCGGTTACATGCCAGGGAAATTCTCTTTGTATCAAGATCTCACCGTCGAAGAGAATTTAAAATTTTTTGCTACTATTTTCAATACTTCAATTGAAGAAAATTATGAATTAATTGAAGAAATATACGTCCAAATAGCACCTTTCAAACACCGACGGGCCGGCAATTTATCAGGCGGAATGAAGCAAAAATTAGCCCTGTGTTGCGCTTTAATTCATAAGCCAACTGTTTTATTTCTGGATGAACCAACCACAGGCGTTGATGCAGTTTCTAGGAAGGAATTCTGGGAAATGTTGCAACGTTTGAAGCAACAAGGAATTACCATATTGGTGTCGACGCCTTACATGGACGAAGCGACATTATGCGACCGAATTGCATTACTACAATCTGGAAAAATAATGTCGATTGACACGCCCAATACTATTATTAAACAATTTTCTGAAGAAATATTTGCCGTAAAAGGTTCTCAAATGAGTGCTTTGTTAAAAGAGTTAAAGGCACACGAAATAGTTCTAAGTTGCTATTCGTTTGGTGAATTTCATCATGTTATTTTTAAGAATGAAGCGCTAAATAATGTTGAAATATTAAGGCAGCATTTAGAAAGAAGTGATTACAATTCAATTGAAATAAAACAAATTGAACCAACTATCGAAGATTGTTTCATCAAACTAATGCAAGCGTAAAATGACAAACGAAGTTGTACTGCATACTGAAAAACTGACCAAACGCTTTGGTGATTTTATTGCTACAAATGAAATTAGTTTTGATGTTTACAAAGGCGAAATTTTTGGGTTTTTGGGTGCAAATGGTGCGGGAAAAACAACGGCGATTAGAATGCTTTGTGGCTTATCTAAGCCTTCGTCTGGTCAAGCTACTATTGCAGGATTTGATATTTATAAAGAAACCGAATCAATTAAAAAAAACATTGGCTACATGAGTCAGAAATTTTCGCTTTATGAAGATTTGACCGTGATAGAAAATATTCGATTTTTTGGTGGAATATATGGTCTGTCGTTCAAACAAATTAGAGAAAAAAGTAAAGAATTAATTGCAAAATTAGGTCTAACCTCTGAATCTAAAAAACTCGTACGCGAATTACCGTTGGGTTGGAAACAGAAATTGGCTTTTTCGGTAGCGATATTGCACGAGCCTCAAATTGTGTTTTTAGACGAACCCACTGGCGGCGTAGATCCAGTAACTAGACGGCAGTTTTGGGATTTAATTTATGAAGCGGCAGATCGTGGGATAACCGTTTTTGTAACCACGCACTATATGGATGAAGCTGAATATTGCAACCGGATTTCGATGATGGTAGATGGAGTAATTGTTGCGCTTGACACGCCAGAAAATTTAAAAAAAGAATACAATGCGACGTCAATGGACGATGTTTTTTTTGAACTTGCCAGAGGCGCACAACGAAAAGCCGATTAAATAATAGCGATATGAAAGAGTTTATTATTTTTATAAAAAAAGAATTTCACCACGTTTTTCGGGACAGCAAAACATTGATCATGCTTTTTGGATTGCCAATCACCATGATTACACTGTTTGGATTTGCCTTAACCAACGAAATTAAAAATTCTAAAATTGTAGTTTGCGATTATGCAAATGATGTGGCTTCGCGAGCCATAACTAACAAACTCGCAGCCAATTCGAGCTTTATTGTGGAACAATCAATAATGTCGCACCGGGAGGTTGAAGATGCCTTTAAAACCGGTGAGATTAAATTAGCCATTATTTTTCCAGCCAACTTCAACAGGGATTTATCGCATCTCAATAAAGCACAAATTCAGATCATTGCTGACGCTTCTGACCCAAATACAGCAACCGCTTTAACCAATTACGCTTCGCAAATAATTATCAATTATCAGCAAGAGATTAATTCGAATCAGAAAATACCGTTTCAAATCATTCCAGAAATGCGCATGTTGTACAATCCGGAATTAAAAGGTGCTCCTAATTTTGTTCCTGGCGTGATGGCATTAGTATTGTTGTTGGTTTGCGTATTGATGACTTCTGTTTCTATAGTTCGCGAAAAAGAAATGGGCACTATGGAAGTTTTACTCGTTTCTCCGCTCAATCCATTTTTGATTATAATTTCAAAAGCGGTGCCTTATTTTCTATTATCCGTTTTAAACTTGATTATCATTTTAATAATGAGCGTTTACTTGCTAGAAATGCCCATCAACGGCAGCATTATTTTATTGATCTTTGAAAGTAGCTTATTTATACTGTGCGCCTTGTCACTCGGATTGCTAATTTCGACTTTGACCAATTCGCAACAGTCGGCGATGCTTATTTCGCTGATGGGCATGTTAATTCCGACGATGCTATTGACTGGTTTTATGTTTCCTATCGAGAATATGCCACTGCCTTTGCAGTTTATGACCAATATAATTCCGTCCAAATGGTATTACATCATCGTAAAATCGATTATGATTAAGGGATTGGGAATTACGGCGATATGGAAAGAAACATTGATCTTGATCGGCATGACGGTGTTTTTATTATTTGTGAGTTTTAAAAAATTTAAAATCAGACTAGAATGAGAGTATTGTTTTTTTTATTGCAAAAAGAATTCAAACAAATTTTTCGGGATAAAGCCTTATTACCGATGATTTTTTTGGCGCCTATCATTCAGCTTTTGGTGATGCCTTTGGCGGCAGATTACGAAATTAAGAACATCAATATTGCTATTGTTGATCACGAGCATTCGACTTATTCTCAAAAACTAATAAATAAAATAACGGCTTCAGGCTATTTTGTATTGTCTGATTACGGCAATTCATTCAACGGTGCTTTTGAGCAAATTGAAAGTGACAAAGCCGATTTAATTTTAGAAATACCAAAAAATTTCGAAAAAGAGTTGAGTCGAGAAGGAAGTCAAAAATTATTCATTGCGGTCAATGCGATCAACGGAACCAAAGCCAATTTGGGCGGCGCATATTTGGCCCGAATTATTGCAGACTTTAATGCTGAAATTCGTTTGGACTGGCGACAACAATCGATACCTTCAAACACGCAAATTATAGAAATTGTGCCATCCAATTGGTACAACCCATTATTGAACTACAGTTATTTTATGGTTCCGGGAATCCTCGCGACCTTGGTAACGATGATTGCGGTTTATATGTGCGCGCTAAACATTGTAAAAGAAAAAGAGATTGGCACCATTGAGCAAATAAACGTTACACCAATCAAGAAAATCTACTTTATTCTAGGAAAATTAATTCCGTTTTGGATCATTGGAAACGTGGTTTTTACCGTTGGTCTATTTATCGTCGCTCGTCTCATTTACGGCATTGTTCCGCTGGGCAGTGTGTTGTTACTATACGGATATTTGGCAGTATTTTTAGTCGATATTTTAGGAATTGGTCTTTTAATCTCAACCTATTCTGAAACGCAGCAACAAGCCATGTCACTCGCTTTTTTTTGTATGATGGTATTTATGTTAATGGGTGGCTTGTTTACGCCTATCGAAAGTATGCCTGAATGGGCTAAGATAATTGCAAATTTAAATCCAGTAACTTACTTTATCGAAGTAATGCGAATGGTTGTTCTTAAAGGAAGTCAATTTGCTGACTTAAAGAAACATTTTTTAATTATGTTTTGTTTTGCACTCTTTTTTAATACTTGGGCCGTTTTAAATTACAAAAAGACCAATTAAAAAAAACGCACGTAATTACCAAACATATTAGTATAAGATGGTTTCACGCGTAAAGGATCTTAAAAATAAAATAATTACCAGAAAATTCATTTATACAAAATACTGACTTTCAAATCAATATAAAAAAAGCGTAACTTTTTTGATAATAATTCAAATTTATTCTTTGAAATCACATAATTATCCCTATATTTGCACCCGCATTAAGGCCTTGTGGCGCAACTGAATAGCGCACTTGATTACGGCTCAAGAGGTTACTGGTTTGAATCCAGTCAAGGTCACAAAACTAAAATCCCATTTCATTACGAAATGGGATTTTTTTATGCCTTTTCCGTATAATTTATAAATTTAAACCTATAAATACACGTAGTTTGTTTGTCTTGTTAGGGTGACTTGACCGGATTCAAACCGCATAGAAAATAAATTTTAAATATTCAATTAAAAAACTTCTTAAGCGGACTTTATAGGCTTCTTTATTAAAACAATATCTAAAAATTCTGATTAGAGTTTTAAATAAAAATATAATGCTATAAAATTCTTTTCACTCCAAAAAACTCCTCTTTGTACTGACTTGGCGTACATTTTTTAATGGATTTGAATGTTCTATTAAAATTAGCAATATTATTAAATCCAGACTTGTATGCTACTTCAGAAATACTCATGTCGTTTTCTACCAACCAGCGCGCAGCATAACCTATACGAATTTCATTTAAGTAATTAACTAACGTTTTACCAGTTCGTTTTTTGATAAATCGATTGAAAGAAATAGTAGACATGTTGGCTATTTTAGATATGTCTTCGAGCGTAATTTTTTCAGAAAAATTCTCTTGAACGTATTCGTAGATTATTTTCATTTTATCATAATCTTCAAACTTATCATAATCTACAGTGTAGCTTGACAGTAATTGCTGATTTCTTGAAATGGCTAAATCGTATAGAATGGAAGTAATTTCTAAAAAGTAATCCATTCCGTCCATCTTAGACAGTTTGATCAAGCGTGGCATTAAGTCTTGTGCTGTTTTCTCAGAGAACAAAATTCCATGAATCGAACGATTAAACATTTCATTAATTGGTGCCAAGATTCGGCGCGACAGCAATTTTTCTGGAAATAGATCATTATGAAATTGAATCGTTATTTCATGAACTTTTTCGCTCTTACATTTATGAAGTTGCCAACCGTGGTACAAATTTGGGCCGATAAGAACTAGTTCAATTTCGCCAATCTCATCAATATGATCTCCTACTACTCGCTTTACTCCTTTTGCATTTAAGATAAAATTTATTTCGAACTCAGGATGATAGTGCACCGGAAAATCAAAACTATCTTTTATTCGATCAAAAACCAAAAAACTATCTTCAGAAGAAAGTGGTGCAATTTCTCGGTAAAAATTCTCAGATTTAGTCATCTTATAATTATTTTATTAATGAAAGTATACGTTTTGCAATAATATGATATATAATTGATAATTTAATATTAATCGCTAAACTAACATACTATTATCTTTGAAAACTTAAAGTATAAAGAATTTAATTACTAGTCTCGTAAAAAAAATGACAATAATAAAAGAAATGTTAAAAAGTTAATATTGATTTTTAACAAAGTATAGCCGTTTATAATGTACATGACTGAATTTTGACAAAAAAATATTATTGCAATTTTTATCTCTTTTATAGAGCTTCAATCAAAATAAAATACCAACCTGCTTAAAACCCAAAAATTAAAAAATGGAAAACAAAATTACATTAAAAGAAAAAATTGGCTACGGTCTTGGAGATGCTGCATCTTCAATGTTTTGGAAAATATTTAGCATGTATCTTTTGTTTTTTTACACAGACGTTTTTGGCCTAGCGCCGGCTGTTGTAGGTACAATGTTTTTAATTACACGTATTTGGGATTCATGTTTTGATCCTGTGGTGGGTATTATTGCCGATCGTACCAAAACAAAATGGGGAAAATTTAGACCGTATCTTTTGTGGACTGCTATTCCATTTGCCATTATTGGAGTGCTTACTTTTTATACTCCTGATTTTGATGAAAAAGGAAAAATCATTTATGCCTACATCACCTATTCTGCTATGATGATGATTTATTCTTTGATTAACGTGCCTTATGCATCATTATTAGGAGTTATGTCTTCGGATCGAAAGGAAAGAAACACGCTTTCATCGTACCGAATGGTATTTGCATTTGGAGGAAGTCTATTAGCGCTTTGGCTTATCGAACCTTTGGTTACTTATTTTGGCGGAAGTCTTAATTCGAAAACAGGGTGGTTAGCTGCAATAAGTATTTTTGGAGTAATAACAACTGTATTTTTTTGGGGCTGTTTTTTCTTCACAAAAGAACGAGTTAAACCAATTGCAAACGAAGAAAATAACTTAAAACAAGATTTAAAAGATTTATTAGCAAACAAACCATGGTGGATTTTATTGGGAGCAGGAATCGCAGCATTAGTATTTAATTCGATACGAGATGGTGCGGCAATTTACTACTTTAAATATTTTATCAATAGTGCTGAAAATTTTGATTTCAACTTATTTGGAAGCGATTTTCACATGACACCTACATCAATATACTTGGTTTTAGGTCAAGCAGCAAACATCATCGGAGTAATTATTGCCACCCCAATTGCAAACAAAATTGGAAAGAAAAAAACCTTTTTTGTAGCGATGGTACTTGCGGCAATACTAAGTGTGATTTTCTACTTTTTTGGAAGACAAGATGTAATGCTAATTATGATTTTTCAGGTTTTAATAAGCATTTGTGCCGGTAGTATATTCCCGCTTATTTGGTCTATGTATGCCGATAGCGCCGATTATTCTGAATGGAAGCAAGGCCGACGAGCAACTGGTTTGGTTTTCTCGGCTTCATCGATGTCACAAAAATTTGGCTGGACTATTGGTGGTGCTGGAACAGGCTGGCTTTTAGCTTATTATGGTTTTCAAGCCAATGTAGAACAAAGCGCTTTTACTCAAAACGGTATTCAACTTATGCTTAGCATATTACCTGCAATTGCTGCAGTATTTTCAGTATTATTCATTTTATTTTATCCTTTATCCGAAGAAAAACTACAAGTAATCGAGCAGGATCTAAATGAAAGAAGAAATCAAACAAATTAATTAAGAGATATAGAAATCAATTGATATGACAACAATGACTACTACAACCGCTTTTCATGATAGAAAAGTCGCATTAGAAAAAGAGCACACAGCACTTGTTGAGCAAAAAAATTCTCCGCAAAAATGTGTAGGAAACGGAATCTTTGAGCGTTACACTAACCCCGTGATCACTGCAAGTCACATTCCTTTAGATTGGCGTTTTGATTTTAATCAAACTACTAATCCGTTTTTTGAAGAACGAATTGGCATAAATGCCACTTTTAACGCTGGAGCTTTAAAATGGAAAGACAAATATATTCTTGCCGTAAGAGTAGAAGGAATTGACAGAAAATCATTTTTTGCGATTGCTGAAAGTCCAAACGGAATAGATAATTTTAAATTCTGGGAAAAGCCATGTGTGATTCCGCAAACTAACGAACCCGATACCAACGTGTACGACATGCGTTTGATTCAGCATGAAGATGGATGGATTTACGGTATTTTTTGTACCGAACGCAAAGATCCAAACGCACCAAAAGGCGATACTAGTGCCGCAATTGCAAATGCCGGAATTGTACGTTCGAAAGATTTGGTACAGTGGGAACGATTGCCCGATTTAATTTCGAAAACTGGACAGCAGCGTAATGTGGTATTACATCCAGAGTTTGTAAACGGAAAATATGCACTATATACACGTCCACAAGATGGTTTTATCGATGTAGGTAACGGTGGTGGAATTGGTTTGGGGTATATTGAAGATATGACAAACCCTGTGGTTAATGAAGAAAAAATTATTTTCAGCAAACAATATCATACTATTTATGAGCTAAAAAATGGGCTAGGTCCTGCTCCAATTAAAACAGATAAAGGTTGGTTGCACCTAGCGCACGGTGTTCGAAATACTGCTGCTGGATTGCGTTACACTTTGTATATGTTTATGACTGATTTAAAAGACATTACAAAAGTAACTCACGTTCCTGCTGGGCACTTTATGGCCCCTGAAGAAATTGAAAGAGTTGGAGATGTCTCGAATGTCTTGTTTTCGAATGGATGGATTGTAGACAATGACGGAAAAGTATTTATTTATTATGCGTCATCAGATACCAGAATGCACGTCGCCGTTTCTTCTGTTAAGCAATTACTAGATTACGTGACAAGTGCACCCGAAGACACTTTTACTTCGGCTGGATCAGTTCAGACCATCATCAATTTAATTGAAAAAAATAACGCTATATAATTATAACTGTGTCAGAAAAAACCATACAACTAAAATCAGAACTATCACTTGAACTTAATTCCATATTAAAGTATTGGTCGACAAAAACCATTGATACTAAAAATGGAGGCTTTATAGGTCAAATCGATGCTGACGAAAACCAGTTGTTTGCAACCGAAAAAGGTTCTGTTTTACATGCTCGTATTTTGTGGACCTTTTCAGCTGCTTTTCAGACTACCAATAACAAAGAACACAAAGAACTAGCCACTCGAGCTTTTGAGTTTCTGTCAACTTATTTTTATGACGCAGAATTTGGCGGTTTATTTTGGAGTATCAATGCCGATTGCAGTCCAAAAGATACCAAAAATCAGATATACGCCTTGGCGTTTGCCATTTATGGACTATCTGAATATTATAAGATTAGTTCAAATGAAAAAGCATTATCCATTGCTAAAAATTTGTATTTAAAAATTCAAAAATACAGTTATGATCCAATAAACAGCGGTTATCTGGAAGCTTTTACAAGAGATTGGCAACCCATAGACGACTTGCGTTTGAGCGATAAAGATGCCAACGAGAAAAAAACCATGAACACTCATTTGCATATTGTAGAAGCGTATGCAAATTTGTACCAAGTCTGGCAAGATGAGACGCTTAGAAATGACACCGTCGAACTATTAAACACAATCGAAACCCATTTTATCAACAGAGAAACGGGTCACTTACATTTGTTTTTTGATGAAAATTGGATCGAGAAACCAGATGTTATTTCATACGGCCATGATATAGAAGCAGCGTGGCTTTTGCTGCAATGTTCCGAAATTACTGAAAATAAAGAGCTAATTAAATCCTATACGCAACATGCCCTTAAAATGGCAGAGGCGACCCAAGAAGGAATTGATACTGATGGTGGCTTATGGTATGAATTTGATCCAGAAGCTAACGAATTAATTGCAGAGAAACATTGGTGGGTTCAAGCAGAAGCCTTGATCGGTTTTTACAATGCGTATCAATTAACTAATGACCAAAAATACCTAGACCTTGTTCTGAATAATTGGAATTTCATTAAAAAATATATTTTAGACGCTAAAAACGGAGAATGGTTTTGGGGAATAAACGGCGACTACTCGCTTATCAAAAAAGACAAAGCGGGCTTCTGGAAATGTCCGTATCATAATAGTCGAGCCTGTCTCGAATTAATTAATCGTATAAAAAATTAAAAATTATGAAAAACGGATTGCTTAAATTAAGTGGACTTTTTTTACTATCAATCATGATTTCTTGTCAAGCACAAGAAAAAATCACGGTAAAAGGTACTCAATTTTATAAGGGAGATAAACAATACGCTTACATTGGAACCAATTATTGGTACGGAAGTATGCTGGCTTCTAAAAAAATAGGCGATCGTAAAAGATTGCTTCGTGAATTGGATTTAATGCAAAAAAACGGCATTGATAATTTGCGAATTTTAGTAGGTGCAGAAGGTGGAAAATATGATATGACTGCTCGTCCAGCGCTACAATACGAGGAAGGAAAATATGACGAAGACTTACTTGACGGTTTAGACTTTTTATTGGCAGAAATGGGCAAACGTAAAATGTACGCCGTATTATACTTAACTAATAACTGGGAATGGTCCGGCGGATTAGCACAATATCTAGAATGGAATGGAAAAGGCGTCGTTCCTGTGCCCAATGTCAATGGAGTGAAATGGTCTGAATTCATGAACTATACCGAACAGTTTCATAGCTGCGAGCCTTGCATGGAATCATTGAACAACTACGTTCGTTTTATTATTGCAAGAACAAATACGTATACTAATAAAAAATATATCGACGATAATACTATTATGGCTTGGCAAGTTGCAAACGAACCGCGTCCCTTATCTCAAAAAAATGAAGTTAAATTTAATACTTGGATAAATACTATTGTAGATTTAATTAAAACTTTAGATCCTAATCATTTAGTTTCTACAGGTTCTGAAGGAAAAGCGGGCTCTAATGACAGTATTGACGTATTTGAGAAAAGTCATTTAAATCCTAATATCGATTATTTAACCATGCACATCTGGCCAAAAAACTGGAGATGGTTTGATGCTAATGATGCTGAAAAAACAATGCCTGTGGCACTAGAAAATGCTAAGAAATATATTGATGAGCACATTGAAGTTGCTACTACGCTCAACCGACCAATTATTGTGGAAGAGTTTGGTTTGCCAAGAGACCACGAAAAATTAACCGTAGGTACAGCTGTTAAATACAGAGATATTTTTTACGATTATGTTTTTAGCAGAGTTTTAGAAAGCAAAAATAATAATGGACCCTTACAAGGAGCAAACTTTTGGGGATTTGGCGGAGAAGGAAAAGCTGTTAATCCCGAAGGAAAATGGAATCCTGGAGATCCTTTAACTACAGATCCACCACAAGAGCCACAAGGCTTTAACTCCGTTTTTTCGGGTGATACCTCTACTTTAAAAATCATTAAAAAGCACAATGATTTCCTTAAAAAATAGTGTAAAATTACTCCCACAGACCAACGTTCTTTAAGAGTTTCAAAAGCAACAGCGACTCATACAAGCTATTGACGATAGATAAAAATTCAAACTAAAAAATGATGGCGTTTTTAACTCCATCATTTTTTTTTAATGAGTATTCATGTCTATATTTTCTGTAGCAAACAAAACTAACTAATTAATTTAAAAGATGAAAAATAAAATACTATTATCGTTTACGGCCATAGCATTGTCAACAATAACAAACTCTCAAGTTAATCCAAAGGCCACTCAAAAAGTAAAAAATCTTTACGGTAATTTAAAAGAAATAGCATGGGACTCTAAAGAAGTCCTTTTTGGTCAAGAATTTTTTAATAGCTACCGTTGGCCCGAAAACAATTTTGATGATCCAAATGTATCGGATGTAAAGACGGTCACCGGGCAGCACCCAGCTGTTTTGGGGCAGGACTTTGACTATTACAATCAGAAGACCGCCGAGGAAGTTGAAAGACATACCAAAGCTGTAAAAAGAGCCTACGAATTGGGTTGTGTAATTACATTCGACTATCACATGCACAGTAAAAATCATGCTTCTACCCTATTTGAAGAATCAGATAAATTGTTGATGTATAATATTGGTGAGCAGAATGATAGCAATGGCGAAGTTACTTGGTTAAAAGCCGAATTGGACAAAGCAATTAAGATTATCAACGACTTAAATATGCCTATTGTTTTTCGTCCTTTTCACGAAATGAACGGCAATTGGTTTTGGTGGGGTAGCAAAGCAGATGGTGGAGCTGAATCGTACATAAAAATGTATCAGTTTACAGTAGATTATGTAAATGCGAGAACTAATAATGTTTTGTGGGAATGGTCGCCAAATTTGCCGTTTACAGAAAAATATTATCCAGGAGATAAATATGTTGATGTAGTTGGAGTAGATATGTACGACCAAGGAAATGAAGGCTACAGATCTTTTGATGACATGGTAAGTCAGTTGGAAGAAATGAGTGACTTCTCATTAAAACATGATAAAATTCCTGTATTTTCAGAAGTAGGTAATCGCATCACCAGTCCAGATCAAAAGCCAAACTGGTGGTCAGACATAGATGAAAAAATTCAGGCTAGTGATCGCGCTTTCAAAATTGCGTGGATGTTAACGTGGATTAATCAACCTTGGGGAAACCCACCGTATGTTGCGCATGGAGCGAGCTCAGAAGAAGCTAAAAAAGGATTGAACAACTTTGTAAATAGTTCGACCATTTTAATGCAACCAGAAGCAGCTAAACGAAATATGTATGACCAATCAAAGTGGACTACAGCAAAAAGCAACGCGCTAAAAAAAGATTCCAAATAGAATTTTTCTATCATTATTTTTTAAACTAAAACTTTATTGAAATGCGTTTCAATAAAGTTTTTTTTATGACGAAACTTTAAAACATAAATACATTTGACACTAAATTAACTACTTTTAAATAGCGTAAAATCAGTGCTACAACTAGTTTCATTTCTCATAAAAAGTGCTAGAAGTCGCTTAAACATCGTAGAAAAAAATCCTAATTGATGACATAATAAAAAAGCCATTTCGCTAAACGAAATGGCTTTTTAAAATTAATTACTGATCTGCGTTATTGCGGTAGTTTATACATATTAGGTAGTTTGTTTAGTAAAACAACCTTGTCCTTTCTAGTAAATTGCACAAAATCATTTTCATACGGACTACTAGAAATTGGGGTAGAATAGGAATCGCTACCATTGTTCCAGAAAGCCATATATGAAATCTCAATATTATTATCAGTCATTGCTCTGTAATAATTATTAGTGTATAAATTGCTAATAAAGGTCGCAGGTGCCGAAGGTTTTATTATGTATCCTGTCTCCGTTAAAGCAGCAATTTTAACGCGTTCTTTTGCTAATTTAGAAATGATTTGCAATTTTTTATTTGCATTATTAACTCCTGATTCTCCTTTATTTTTAAAATCTTCATAATCATCAAAACCTAATACATCAACAAAAGCATCTCCCGGATATCTACTTAAATATTCACTTTCAGAATTCCATCCTTGATCAGGAGAAAAAGCAAATAATAAATTCTTAACTCCTAAAACATCACGCAAATAGGTAACCGTAAATTGATAGTTTTGTTTAAATTCTGCTGGTGTACAATAAGCTGCTCCCCACCAAAACCAATTCCCATCAAATTCGTGCCATGGTCTAAAAATTACTGGAATCAATTTTCCATCAGAGCCTTTTAAATTTTTAAAAACTTGACCTACTTTATCTAATTTCTTTTTGTAATATTCATGATTCTCGCCGCCTACCAAGATGCTTTTAAAAGCCTTACTTTTGATAGTTGCTGACATTGTTTCTGTAGAAAAAACTTTTCCTTCATAAGGTTCTCTAATGTGCCAGCTAAAGGTGTTGATCATTCCGCGATCATATGCTCTAACTGCCCCTTCGATAATCATTTTTTCTTGACCATAATACCAATTTCCTTCTTCACCCGTATTTTGATCATCCGTTATAAACATAAAATCTAATCCGTTTAAACCAGGATCATTTCCAGTAATCTTTTTAATATCTGTATTTCCAGGAGTAGCAGTTTGATAGTTACTGATCATAGCATCTTGCTGTCCTAAAATAAAAGAAGTTTTTGCTATTTTTTTGAGATTATAAAAAAGAGCAACGGTCTCATCGGTAGCATTTTTATCTACCATATACGATCTCGTTTCTCCCGGTTTTAAGTCTACAATGATAGCACCATCTTTAATGGTAATAACTGCTGAGGTTTCAGTACCAAGCAAAACATTCGCATTATTATCGATGCTAATAGTTGCTACAACCGTCTCGTCTCCTTCGACAATTTGATCTGCTAAAATTTCTATCGGAAGCACAACTAAAGTACTTTTGGCTGGAATCAGTATTGTACTTCCAATTAGTTTATAATCTTCCCCATTTTTAGCAGTACCCGATAATTTTAAATTTAAAATTGTTTCTGTCGCAACCGATTTAGATAATTTAAGTGTAAACTCTCCATTTGTCGCAGGCTCCATCGCCGTTGCAAGTGTGGCAACAATACTAGCCATTGCTTTTTGCGTTGCAGGCGGTGCAACAGGTTCATCTCCACTTGATGAACAATTGTAGAACACCAATAAGGCAGCACACAATCCTAAAGATTTTAAATAATTTTTCATTTCTTTGTTATTTAGTTTGGTCTATATTAAAATTAAATCAGCCAATTCATTCGGAAAAAAGAACATTTTAAGCCCAGCAATTTCTAATCAATCTATTGCGTCTTTACTTTTTTTCGAAATGTAGCGGATAATTATCTGTTCGAAAAGGCGCAGCAGGCAGACCTTCTTTATTGTAAATATTTCCGTCTGGACTGTTGGCCCAATTGTATCGAACTTCCGTTGGATTTTTTACGCTTTCGCTATATAAAAGCAGTGTGTTTCCTTTTTGAATGCCTTTTGCCCAATAAAACACTTTATCTTCTCCGGCAATCGCAAAACCTTTTACTTCTTGCTTGTCATCTTTTACCAGCAAACCTGATCCGATATTCTTAAATTCTATTTTAATTTGATTATTTTCAATATGCTTTTTATAAAAAGTCGGACCAGAATAAATGATCTTTGGATCATTGTAAATTACTTTTTGAGCAGCTAAAGCTAATCTTTGACCAACATCCTTTTTGTTTTTTGGATGAATGTCATGTACATCGCCAATGTCTATGGTAACTGCCATACCTGTTTTAGGCAATTGCAAGGCTAAACTCTGTGCTTCTCGTAAAGCAGCCCACTGATAATCAGCAGGTTGTTTTTGGTTTTCCATGTAGTTGGCAAGCTGTACAAAAAGAAACGGAATTTCTGATTTCCACTTAGAACGCCAACCTTTTATCATCGCAGGAAAAAGTGAACGATATTGCTCGGGTTTGTCTGCATTTGATTCTCCTTGGTACCAAATAATTCCTTTCAAAGGATATGGAATCAAAGGAGCAATCATCGCGCTATAAATTGTACTTGGAACAGAATTAAAGGAAATGTGAGCTGGAGTTTCTTTTTCAATTGTAGTATTAAATTTCCAATCGCCAACAATCTCTTTTTTAAAACCTAGTTCGTTTTTAAGAGTAATTACTTGCCCTGGCATGCCAATAAAGCCACTCCACATTTGAAAAAATTTAATTGCGATTTGATTGCTTCCTTTTTTTAAAACATATTTAGGAATTAAAAAAGTAGTGCCTTCGTCTGAATTTTCTCTGTTTGTAATTTCAGTACCATTTACATACACCTTTACATCAACATTCAATTTTCCCAAAAAAAGAGATGAAATTTGTTCTGTAGCAAAGCTAGAATCCAGTTCTATTTTTTTTCGAAACCAAATCGAATTGCCATATTTATCACCTCTGCCGACTTTCTGTAATTCAAACGGAAAATCGGTAATACTCCAGCTTTCGTCTGCATACTGGTTTAAGTTCACGCCCAATTCAACTCCTCGATTGCTTTGTTTAAAAGCCTTAATATTATTCTGGTACTCAATATAACTTTTATGCCAATCCTTACCCGTTTTTAAATCGGCTACAGCTTCTTTAAATTCTGGAAACTGTTGTAAAGATTCTGGATCTGTCCATCCTTCTGCACTAGAACCGCCCCATGATGATACGATCACTCCTATCGGAATTTTATTTTTTTGATATAAATCTTTCGCAAAGAAATAAGCGACTGCCGAAAAATTTCCAGCACTTTCTGGACTTACAGCAGTCCATTTTCCTTCAACATCCTCTACTGCAGTGTTTGACACATTTATAGGAACTTTAAAATAATGAATGTTTGGAAAATGGGCTTTACTAATCTCTGAAGTACTATTTTCTAAAGAGTTGTTCGTAAATTCCATATTGGATTGGCCACTTGCCAAAAAAACATCGCCAATTAAAATGTTATTCAACGTAATTTTATTCTTGCCTTCCAACGTCATAACAAAAGGTCCACCAGCTGGAACTGCCTTTAATTCTAACTTCCATTTACCATCTTTTCCTGTTTTAGTTTCATATTTGGCGCCTAAAAATTGTACCGTAACATTTTCTCCTACATCCGCCCAACCCCAAATAGGAATTTTAACATCGCGTTGCAACACCATATAATCACTTACTAGATTGGGTAATTTTATAGCGGCGCTACTTAGTTTTGGTGTGAGAAAACAAAGGATGACAATTGTGAGAAGAAGTCGTTTCATGTTGTGTTATTTTTTACTTCAGGTAAATCTTTTGATTCATAATTTTGCAGGAAAGTTCGAGCGTAGCTTATCTTTTTTTAGAAGCTCTCCATTGATATTGGTTTTTATCTTTTTTGAAAAGAAAGGGTATCACCATCATTTAATTTCAACTAATCCAGCGATAAACTGTTGGATAGCTTTCTCGAATTTTTCGTGGTTTGAATATAAACTGCATGAAATGCTGCATCCTTTCAAATCAGCTGCAAACACATAATCGCTTATTTCTTTTGGTAAATTTTTTCGGCGGTTAATTCTTTCTGAAATAATACTTTCGGATTTTTATAAAATTCTTCAAAATCCTTGGCGCTAGTTTGTCCTGGATACGGCACGTAATAATGGTCTGGTCGACCGTTTCTCCATAATAAAACATACGATAAATTTGCCTCTTCAATAGTTGGAAACAATACTTCTGTCCACCATTTTGGATCAGGAATTTGCTCGCTACCAATTTCAGTTAACGCCATTAATTTGTTGTGTTCCTTACCCACTTCATTTAATATGGCTAAAGTCTTTTTTAATCCTTGAGAAAAAGTTGCTCCGTCTACAGAACTCATGTGATAGGCATCTACACCAATAATATCAACATAACGATCTCCTGGATAGCGCTCTAAAAACTCTCCTTTAGTTTTAACTTCAGAAGTTGAAAAGGCGTACAAAGCATTTGTAACTCCTTTACTTTTTAAGTAATCTAAAGTAAGACACCAAAATTTCTTGAAATCTTCTGGACTTGTTTGTTTTTTACCCCACCAAAACCAGCTTCCTGTTAGTTCGTGCAATGGGCGATAAATTACTGGAATCGTGTTGCCATTTTCATCTTTTAAACTAATTAAAAATTCTGCAACCTTATCTAAGTCCTTATGGTATTCTGCCATAAATTTTGGCTCTTTTAGCAAGTGTTTGATCGTTGCTGTGGTGTCCCAAGCCGTTTTTCTGTTGTACGGGCTTGTACCGTGCCAACTGAATGTATTAATTCCACCTCTTTTGTATACTTCAAGAGCGTACTGCTTCATTTTACTAAATGGAACTCCATCAAGATTGATGGTATCACCTAATTCGATATGGCCTAAATCCCAGCCGTAAACTGCAGGATAATCGCCAACAACACGTTTAACATCTGAATTACCGTCTTCGTAAGCCCAACCATTTCCGTACGCTAAGTCGTCTTGATGACCAAATAAAACTCCTTTTTTTGTTAAGCTTTTTAAATTTTCTAAAAGCACATCGGCTTGAGCCAACTCATTAGAAACTGCATCACTTTTTTTGTCTTTGCAAGATGCGAAAAGCACAATTGCAAGAATCAACACACTAAAATTCTTCATTTTACATAAAATTTTAAAATGATAAAGAAGAAAAGCGTTTGTATTGCTTTTCTTCTTCATGTATTTTTATTAAATAATTAATTATCTCAAACCTACTTTATCAATGATGATATAGCCCGAATCATTTTGAAAAGCTAAGTCATTGATTTCATTTGGTTTTGGAAGGTCTTTAAGACTTGATAACGGAATAACAAACTCTGTCCACTGTCCTGTTTTAATTGTAACGGATGTTATGCCCCATTTTTCGTTAATCATGACACTTAATTTACCATCACTTGCGAGTCCTTCTCCTCCATAAATAGAAAACACCAGTTCAGTCATTCCTTCGGTTGAAACTTTACCACCACCAAAACGCAAACCATCTTTAGCGAAATTTTTACGGAGCGATTTTGAGCCTTCTTTAACTTCTGTAGTATATAGAATTGCTTTTTCGTTCCAGCTCCAGTCTCCGAATCCGTTTTTGTACGCATCATCAAAAATGACACGCGCTAAAGGAATATCAGTTAAACCCGCAATTTCAATTTTGGTGGTCGTTTCAATCAAAAAGCCATTGATCGTTTTTAATTTAATCGCGCCATTAAAAGAACCTTCTGGGACTTTTAATACAATTTTAGTGGCCGATTGGCTTACAAAAACTGTAGTCGGAGCAGCAGCTCCAGGAATAATTACTTCTTTCACCAAGTCCAAATCTGTTCCTGTGAGTGTCCACTCTGCTCCTACACTAATCGCTTGCGGTGCTGCCTTAGTAATTACAGGCAAAATAATTTTGACTGTTTGTACTGTTTCTGTAGCAACGCCAGAAAATGCTGTAATTTTAAGTGTACCATCTTTTGCCATAACGGGTACTTTTACCACAATTTTAGTAGCAGACTGACTCTCGAAAGCAGCACTTGCGTCACTGTTTGCAAACTGTATGCTTTTTACTAAATTTAAATCGGTTCCCAAAATGGTTAACATTTCCGTATGCTTAACTGCTTCTGGACTTAGCGAAGTTACCATTGGAAGTGTTATTTTTATATCACTTTCAGATTTAAACATGTACGATTCTGTACCTCCACCAATAATTTGAATCGGTCCTGTTCTTGCATCCGAAGGTACTGTTACAACCAACTGATTCATCGTTTTACTGACAAATTCGATAACTTCAATACCATCTGCAAAAACTATGGATTTTACCCAATTCAAATATTCTCCGGTAATTGTAATGTTTTCACCCGGTTTTGCTTGGGGTGTGATAGTGCTTATCATGAAAGGCACATCAAAACTTATAATTGTTTTAGATACAATTTCTCCTCCATCATAAACTAAAATGGCTTTGCCTTCTACAGTTTCGATCGGAATGATCAATTCAATTTTCTCACTGCTTTGTCTTATAAAATTAGCTTTGGCAACCTCAGCACCTTCTAATTTTATCGAAGTTACACGATCAAGATTATGACCTATAAATTCGATTTTCGCACCATGCAATTGACCCGATGGTCCAAAACTTAAAAGTGTTACTTCATCACTTGTTGCATTAGAATCATCACTGCTGCAAGAAGCAAAAAAGACTACAGTCATGAGTAAAACCACTACCATAAATAGGGTACTATTTTTATTTAATTTTTTCATGTTTCTTTATTTTAGATAAAATTAATTAGTTCAAATTCAAGTTTTTTGGTACTACTCTAAAATTATCAAAAGACATATCTGCATCTAATGAACCCTTACCGTGAACTAATAAGCGAACAAAATATCCTTGTGCACTTACCTTTGGCGTTATTTTCTTTAAAACCTCATCAAAAGAAATGACAACTGTTTCCCATTTACCTTTAGTATCAAAAGGAGGGTTCCAAAAGTACGCAAGATTATCAGCAACGATGCCGTCTGCCATGGCAACCTGCAGTTTAATACCATTGTTGTTAAACGGTTTCTGAGTGTTAATTTCAAATTTCAAATAATAATCTTCCGGATGTAAAATCGCCGCATCAGGAATCGCTTTACCTTCGGCACCAAAATCTTGTGGAGAACCTTCGGCAAAAGGAGTCCATTGAAAATCTCCAATCGCCTTGTTGATGCGAATGTAGTTTCCGTTAATTGCTACTGGAGCATCAGAACCCGGAGTAGTTACCACGTATTCTGCGCCGCTATATCCCTTAAAAGGATCGCTACTAACAAAAATATTACGATTGTCACGGAACCAGAAATCTGAAATTGTAGAACCAAAATTGCTAGTAACCGTTATTGGTCCAGGCATCGCTCCTGCAGGAACTTCTACATTTAAAATTTTCTCATCTTCAATACTAGTTAGGTTAACCGATACGCCTCCTGTAAAAGTAACCGTAAGAGGTGCATAAAAGTAATCTCCTTTTATAGTAGCAATTTTACCCACCTGAACGTATTCGCTCAACATTTCTTTTAGATATGGTTTGCCAATATCTACTTTAAAATTGTAGGTATAAACGCCTCCAAATTTATCTACCAATCTAATTTCGTTATTAATTTCGGTCGGAATTTTATTTGGTACGTTGGTAATAATTGAATTATTGCTCACCAAAGTAGGCTTAAGATAAGATTGTCGGTTGTTAAACCAAACTTCGACTGTGTTTGCCAAATTTCCTCCTATTAAAGCTAATAATTGTCCTTGTCCTGCTGATGCAATTAAGGAATCAGAAGAAACTGGATCTGTTACACGTACATAACTAATGTAAGGCGATCTGCTTACTGCAGCTTCTTCAGACGAACACGAAACCATGGTGGCCGTAAGAATAACTAAAAAAGCGATTGTTGTTTTTATTATATTTTTCATACTTACTTTTTTTAGATTGGAATTATTTTCCAGCATAATAATCTACTGGCTGTTTGCGTAAATTAGGCGCTTGGCTCAACTCAGTTGCTGGAATAGGAATTAAGAAGTTACCCGCATTGGCTGGATAATTACGTACCGTTTCATAAGAAGTTTTTGTAAACGTCCATGAATTAGGATCTGGAATTCGGTCTGGTGTAATATAAAAAGCTGCTCTATCTTGATTACTAATAATATCATACGCTTTTTGAGGATTGTAATAGTGCAGACGAACTAAGTCATACCACGATTGTCCTTCCATTGAAAACTCGATAATTCTTTCGTCAAATATTTTTTGCCAGGTTAATGGATCTGTAACTGCATTTAATCCCGCTCTGGTGTGCACCATATTAAAATAAGACATCGCTTTTGCATCGGACGTGCTCGTTTGATTACCTAATGCAGCCTCTGCATACAACAAGTACATTTCGGCAAAACGCAACATGTACGTATTTATCTCGTAACTTTGATATGCTGCTAAGCCATCATTGTCTTGGGTTTTACCCACTACATATTTCTTAATAGAGGCGTAACTAATTTTATCTCCTGAGTTATACGGAAATCGCAATTCTTGATCTCCCGTTTCTAAAGTCTGGGTTATTTCTGGATAATGAGCTCCCGGCAGCATATAACTTGCTTTTAGACGTTGATCAATAGTACGCCCTTTCATAATGCTTGGTTCTCCTGAAACTTTCTCAATGCCTTCATATTTGCTAAGCATCCACCAACTCGCTGTAAAATCTCCTCCAAAACCATCTCCATTTGCAATCGAAGGACTGTAGGCTAGATCTGAAACAGTTGTATTGGTACTTGAACTCCATTTTCCTGTAAATACCCATTGCAACGCAAAAAGTGATTCAGAATTATTTTCATTTTTAGTTAAAAATAAATCAGCATATTTAGGCTGTAACTTGGCACCACTTTGGTTGATTACGCGATCTGCATAGTATTTAGTTGAATCTAAAAACACTTGATTGCGCGAACCTTCTGTCTTACCAATTCCCGCTCTAGTTAAATAGGTTCTGGCTAACATTCCTTCGGCAGCCCATTTACTTACTCTTCCTTTTTGTAGTCCAGCTTCTGGTAAATCTTCGGCTGCGGCACGCAGGTCTTTGGTTATAAATTTCCATACACTTTCTGATGTATTACGAACTTGAGTAGTGTCTCCAACCAAAGTAAAATTATTGGTAATAATAGGTACTGCACCGTAATTCATCGTCAACATACTATAAGCTGCAGCTCTCATAAATCGTGCTTCAGCAACGGTTTGCTTAATTAAAGTAGGATTAACATCTGGTCCGGCATATTTTTGAACGTTAACAATAAATGTATTACTTTGAGCAATTACGTTAAAAAAGGCCTTCCAAGTATCGTAATTCACTTGTGTATTGGCAGTTGTATTAAAACGAACCATGTCTTTGTGGTTGTACAATGACACTGCTGACCCACCTCTAAAATCTCCTAGACTCCATGATGCATTTGAGTTGTACTGAAACCAAACTTGGTTGTACAATAACGCCGAACCAGCTAAAACTTGCTGATCTGTTTTGTAGAAATTCGCATCCACCGGTACATCCAACGGAGGTCTTTCTAAAAAGTCATCGGTACAACTTGTAAGTGCAAGTAAAAACAGACTGGATACTGTAAAACAAATTTTATATATATTTTTCATCTCGCTATTTTTAAAAGTTAAGTCCTAAGTTAAATGAGTACATCGGTGTTATTGGATAGCGTCCATAATCAAAACCGATTGGTTGAGATCCTTGATATGATGCGTTTCCTACGTACGAACCAACTTCAGGATCGTAACCGCTGTATTTGGTAAAAGTGGCAATATTTTGTACGCCTACTCCAACTCTAAACCCTTGAATAATTTTTAAATCTTTTAATATTTTTGATCCAAAATCGTAATTCAAAGAAATATTTTTAAGTCGGATATATGAACCGTCTTCTACCCATTTACTAGTTTGCCTGTTGTAGTTACCATTTAAAGAATTTGAAATTCGAGCTACATTTGTTCCTGGATTTGCCAAAATTGGATTTCCGGCGCCATCGTCTATAACCTTTGCATAATCCAACGCATCAACAAGTAAATTTCTTCCAATATTGATGTTGTTTGGATTTGAGTTAACCAGTTTCGAATAATTGTACACATCGTTACCGTAAGAACCCGTTAATAAAATTCCTAACGTAAATCCTTTATATGTAAAAGTATTTGTCATACCTCCAAATAATTTTGGGTACGGATTACCAATAAAGGTTTGATCTCTTTCATCAATTATACCATCTGGCACTCCATCTGGTCCGCTAATATCTCTATATTTCACATCGCCAACCCAGATTCCTTTTTCTTTTTCAACCGCCAATTCATCTCCTTTATTATCAACAGGCAAAGCACTATTGTTAATTTCATCAAGTGATTGAAACAAACCTTCTTCTATATAACCATAAAATTGCCAAGGCGTTCCTCCCACAACTGAGCGCTGTGTCCATTCTCCGAACTCACGATTAAAACGATCCACAATTGCTGATTTAGTATAGAATTTTTTAATTTTTGCATCAAAATGCGAAATATTAAAATTGGTGGACCAAGAGAACTCACTATTTTTAATATTAATTGTGTTTAAAGCAATGCTCCAACCTTTATTAGACAATGCTCCAATATTAACCGTTGGCGGACTCATTCTACCAGCACCATCAACACCGTAATACAATGGCAATGGTAAATCCATAATTAAATTATCCGTTTGTTTGTCAAAGTAATCTGCTTCTAGCGTGATTCTATTATTAAACAAACCAATATTAATACCGATATTATTCGTAGTTGTTTCTTCCCATTTTAAGTTAGGATTTGCATATTTACCCGGTAAAAATCCAGTTCCCCAAGAAGTTGGCCCACTGTTCAATGCTCCATAAATAACTCCTCCTGGACCATTGCTTCCTGTCACACCGGTTTCGAAACGAAACTTAAGCTCACTGATCGCTTTTACATCAAAAAATGATTCTTCGGTAACTCTCCATGCCGCTGACGCTGACGGAAAATAACCCCATTTATTTTCTGGACCAAAGTTTGAAGATCCATCGGCTCTTATAGCTCCTTGAATAAAATATTTGTTTTTGTAATTGTAACTAGCACTTCCTAAATACGATTCTAACGACCAGTCATTTTGACCACCGTTTGCAATAGATGTTTTCACATCTCCTACATTTAAATCAATAATATCAATCGGAAAATCTTGTCTAATTCCTTCCAAATTTTTCCAGGCGCCACTTTGTGCTTCATGACCAAAAATAGCCGTTACATTATGGTCACCAAAACTTTTATCGTAATTTAAAAACTGATCAAATTTCCAGTACGTCGAATTATTTTCGACTTTAGTCAATTGCGAATTAATTCGTTCGCTTACGCCAAATTTATATTTAGGCAAAAAATAAGTTCCACTACCGTAATTAATGTTGGTATTCATTGACGTCTTAAAAGCAAGACCTTCTATGATGTCTATTTTTAAATTTAAACCTCCAAGAAATTGTCTATTCAACGTTTCGTTGGTGTTTAAATTTGCCATAGCAATTGGGTTAGGGGCACTGTATCTTTCTGGAGACGTAGGATCTGTGCTTCCTCCGCCATACGTTCCGTCGAAATTTTTAACTGGAATATTAGGACTCAATCGTGTTGCATTTCTAATTACCGATTCTGAAGAAGCAGATTGCTCATTTAGCGTTTGGTTAAAACTCACATTAGCTCCTAAACTTAACCAGTCATTTGCTTTATTGTCTAAATTTAAGCGCATTGCATAACGGTCGAAATTAGACCCTTGCGAGATACCTTCTTGCTTAAAGTATTCACCAGACAAGTAATAGGTTGTATTTTCGCTACCTCCACTTATGTTCATTTCGTGTTTCGTCAATGGTGCCAAGCGATACAACTCTTTTTGCCAATCGGTACCGTCACCTAAAATTGAAGGATCCAAAAATTCTAGAGGTATTTTTCCTCCAGCAATATCGTGGTACTCGCCTACAATTTGCGCGTACTGTCTTAAGTTCATTACATTAATATTTTTTGGAGGAGCTTGTAAAGAATACGTATAATTGTATCCTATTTTTACTTTTCCTGCTTTACCTCTTTTAGTAGTAATAACAATTACACCATTCGTTCCTCTAGAACCGTACAAAGCAGTTGCAGATGGTCCTTGCAAGATATTCATCGTCTCAATATCTGCCGGATTTAAACCAGACAAAGGACTTAAAGAAATCGCTCTTCCTCCAGAAAATTCTTGTACAGCTATTTGAACTCCATCAATTACATATAAAGGCTGATTGGATCCGTTAAGCGAACTAATACCTCTAATATTTACTGAAATAGCTCCACCGGGCTCTCCAGAATTTTGAGTTACTAATACACCAGCCGCTCTACCTTGTATGGCTTGCTCTACCGTGGTATTTATTGTTTCGCTTATTCCTTTAGCCGAAATTGTAGATTGTGCACTGGTCAAGTCCGTTTTTCGAACTTTAGTATAACCCGTAACTACAATTTCTTGAAGTGATTCTGATTCAGAGGTTAATGCAACATTTAATGTTTTATCATCAGCAACCGTAACTTTTTTGGTCTTGTAACCAATATAAGAAAAAGAGAGAACCGATGATTTGGTTGCAGTAATAGAAAATCCTCCATTAAAGTCGGTCATGACTGCTTCTCTGCTTCCGTCTAGACGAATATTAACGCCCGGAAGTGGTTCTCCAGAAAGGTCATCTGTAACTGTACCAGATATTTGCTGCTGGGCAAACGCTGCTGGGACAAGTAAAAGCCAAAATAGGCTGGTAAATAAAAATTTTTTCATAAGGTTTGGTTTTTTATTAGTCATTTCGTTTTGTGGAAAATTTTAAAATCCACCTAACGATTAAAGTAGATTAGTAGCAACATTGAGCGCTGATTTACTATTCTCTTTTCCGTTTGTTTTGGTTAGTTTTCTTTCATTAATTGGTTTTTGAGTTTGGTATTAATTATTTGTTAAAACTACAGCATAAACATATTTACCTATAGTACTATTTTGTCATTCTCTTATCTAAAACTATAACCTTGCACAAAAAAAACGTACCGTTTTAAAAAAGAGGTAAAAAATAGAGTTGTAAAGTAATTTGCCGGCCTTAAAAGTTTAATTGATTTTTTTTATGGGTAATAAAAAAATTTGCATAAATTATTAAATAATTAAAAATAGCGTCTCTTTAAAAAGTAATAGCGACGTATTATAAATTCGCTTAAAAAAAGTATACTAAAACTAAAATCTTCTTATTTGAACTTTAATTTATAATACTATTTTATCAACTTTAAATTTTCTACTCATTGCTTCAAAATTTATAAATGAACATTTTTAAAAGACTTCGCAACGGATTTGCGCATTACTACCTGAAAAAAAATATTTTGAGATGAGGTATACTCAAAAAAAAGTACGGTTGCTTTTACGAAAAGCAACCGTACTATATTGTAAATAAAATTTAGATGGAATGATTTAATACTTTTAATAAGTATCCGTTTTTATGGATTTTGCTGTCGCAATAATTTTATTTATTTGCAGCAAACCACATAATTATAAATCGAGCTAAGTTCTAACAAATCTCAACTAAAATATTGCTTTAATACACTTTTATTTCCCAAATGCCCAACCGCTCGGCAGACTTATTATCTTTTAAATTGACGCGAAGAAACTTGGCTTTTGACTTTTTATCTATTACCATTGGGGAACCAATTTTGACATTAGTAATTTGATTGTCTACCATTTTCCAAGTTTTTCCATCATTCGACACTTCAATGGTGTAGCTGTACGGATATATTGGGTATTCAAAATAAATTTCGACTTTGCTAAAACTGATTTCTTTTCCAAAATCCAATGACACCCATGCTGCTTCTTTTTCTTTTGAAATCCAAAGTGTACCATTGTTTTCATCATTAACATAACTGGCTTTACATACTTCATCAAGGTCTGAAGAAGTTGCTACTTTTGCACCAAAGGCTAAATTTTTATTTTTATCTTGTACTGGTGGCAAAGTTCCTTTGTGTGTTGCAATTACATGCTGCATTTCGCCATCAGGAGTAATAATTAACTCATCTATTGAAACTTGTCTCAATTTTGCCGAAACATCATAGTTGTTTAAAGTATTAAAAGCGTGATAAACAATGTAATTTTTATCTTTATACTTAAACATGGTATGATGCCCAGTAGAAGTAATTCTTTTAGTTGCTTCGTTCCCAATCAAAAGTGGTCTAACCATTCCTTCGGTCCACGGTCCAAAAGGAGTTTTTCCTGTTGCATAACGAACTTGATACGTTTGATCCCATGTTTTTCCAAAAGAATACATAAAATAATACGTTCCATCTTTTTTAAGCATATAAGGTGCTTCAAAAAAATACGGAGGTGTTACATCTACTGGTTTGTCACTGAATGAAACCATGTCTTTATTTAATTTTACGGCAAGACATCTGCCCTCGATACTCATCCCTGAGTCCGAAGAACCCCAATACAAATAGGCTTGTCCATCATCATCAATAAAACATTCGGCATCAATTGTCTCCACATAATAAAATTCTTTATGTCTTATTAATGGCGTGTTATCCTTACGTCCATTTTTCCACGGTCCTAATGGATGATTGGCAACACCAACATATATTTCGCGACCAATGGTTATATACATATAGAATTTTCCGTCACCCCCTTTTACCACACTTGGTGCCCAAACACCATCTTGTTTACCTGTATCACTTTTAATTTCTTCACGTAAAGGCCAATTGAGATAAGAGCATGTCCAATTCTTTAAATCGGTAGAACTCCAAACTGCCATTTTAGTGATAGAATCCCATGATTTCATATCACTTGTCGCATACATATAAAAAATCCCATTGTCTTCAATTATTGTTGGATCAGCAAAATAACCCGCTAAAACAGGATTGGCATTTTTAGGAGCATTATAAGCAGAGTCTTTTACAACCCAATTTTGTAAGGTCGTATTGTTTGGATATTGACTGTATATTTTTGGAATACTCCAAAATAAAACAATCAAAATTAGAGCTGTTTTTTTAATCATAATAGTAGTTTTTTAAATTGTAAATCGATGAGAAATCATTGCTCAAACCTTATTATTTTTTTGGTAAAGGTCCGAGTTGAATGTGAAGTTCTCCACCTTTCACAACATCTTTGTGAAGCAATTGGAATCCTTCAAACTTTTTACCATTTAACGACATAGATTGAATATAATCATTCTCAGATTTGTTATTTACCGTTTTGATCGTAAAAGTGCCACCTGAATAATATTTTTTATCCAAATTAATTTTTATTTCGTCAAAAACTGGTGTACTAATATCATAATATGGTTTTACAGAAGCGCCACTTTTCATTTCGAAAATTCCCATCGAAAACAAGCAATATAAAGCACCCATTTGTCCTTCATCTTCTTCACCCAACCAAGCTGTATAGGGAGAAGTACTGTAATATTTATTGGCTACCATTCTAGA
This sequence comes from Flavobacterium sp. TMP13, assembly GCF_050847115.1. Taxonomy (NCBI): domain Bacteria; kingdom Pseudomonadati; phylum Bacteroidota; class Flavobacteriia; order Flavobacteriales; family Flavobacteriaceae; genus Flavobacterium; species Flavobacterium sp. TMP13. The sequence continues at coordinate 2,321,894 of NZ_CP193656.1, read as the reverse complement.
ATATTTTTGTGTTAACCAAGGTTTTCCTGAATAATTGAATAAAAATGGAGCCTCTAAATTCGGTTGATTGGTCAAATCAACATAGCCTTTTTCAAAACCTTCTTCTAGACGACGATTGAATTCGTCTTTACCGATTAACTTTACAAGATTTGGCAAATCTTGAGGTACAAACCAAGTATATTGCCAAGCATTTCCTTCCATAAAACCTTTACCGTTCCATCCGCCTTCAGTTCCCATTGTAAGCGGATTTGAATCAGCATACCAAGTTCCGTCTTTATGCTTTCTTCTAATATATCCTATTTCTTTGTCAAAAATATTTTCATAATTTTTAGAACGATTCAAAAAGTATTTGGCATCTTTCTTTTTGTTCAATGCCGTGGCAAATTCAGACATACACCAATCATCAAAGGCATATTCCATAGTATGTGACGTAGTTCCTGTTTCTTCGGGAACGTACCCATATTCCATATATTCTTTCAAATAGATATTTCCAACAAATCCCCCACAAGGGTGTTTCTCGCCTGGAGTGGTATAATCATGTTTGATCATTTCGTAGACTTTGTTAGGATCAAACTCCGCAATTCCTTTTTGATACGCACTAATCAACAAAGAATTTTGATGCTGTGCCGCCATGACCAAAGCATATTCCAGTCCTACTGGTGACTGTGGAATCCAGCCTCCCACTCGTTGCAGTTCGATAAGCGAGTTGGCAAACGAGTTGGCATATTTTGGCGCTACTAATGTCCATAATGGTGTAAGGTTCCATTGAGTTCCCCACATTGCATCGCTGCTATAGACCGCATCAGCAGGTGCTTGTACTTTTTGCACTTTTTCGCACATGTCAACATATTCACCGTTTACATCGCTCATCAAATTTTTTCCTGTAAAGGAGCGATAGAAGTTGGTATAAAACTTTTCTACATCTTCTTCTTTTCCTTTTACTTCTACGTGACTCAAAAGATCATTCCAAACTTGTTTTGAGTTCGCTACTACCTTATCAAAATCATAGTTAAGCGCTCCTAGTTCCGTTTTTAAATTTAAACCAGCATTTTCTACACTTACAAACGAAAGTCCTGTCGAAGTAATCACTTGCTCGCCTTCGGCAGTTTCAAAATGCATAATAACACCACATTGTCCTTTTCCGTTAAAAGAAGTAACGTTTTTTTCTATTTTAGCTTTTCTTCTCCAATCGGTTCCGTAATTGGTTTGATCACCTGTATATTTGCCATATTGCCAACTGTCAATACTTTTTACGGGCTTACTAAATTGTGACTGAAAATGAACGATAGTTTCATCTGTATTTCCATTTTTAAAAGTGATAGAACCTTGAATAACAGTAGCGCTAACTTTAGAAAATTTAACATCAACAATTTCTGAAGATTCTTCTGTTGGAGGATTAAAATCTAATAATAATGCACTTTTATCCGATTTTGGAAACGTAGTACGAATCATTCCACAACGATCTGTCGCTGTCAATTCTACGGTAGATTTTGCATCCGTTAAATGCACCGAATAATATCCTGCACTTCCTTTTTCGCTTTCTTTCTCGTAACGAGAACGATATCCTGCGGTCCACATATGACCAAACGGTCCGTCTGGCGGCCCAGGAAATAATTTAGCGTATTCTTCTCCAAAATACAAATCACCTACAAAGGGCATATAACTTACCCCTGACAAACTGTATCCATGTAAATGACTAAAACCTGAAATACTATTTACCGAATATTCGTAACCCGCATTCCATACATTTCCTTGGTTGTCTGGACTCAATTTTACCATTCCGAAAGGCTGGCTCGGTCCTGGAAAAAGCATCCATCTTGAATTGGAAGTTCCTGCAAAAACATTCACGTAATCAGCTGGTTTTTTCTGTGCAGAAATAATACCTGTACTGAGAATGATAAGTAAGGATAAGACTATTTTTTTCATTTTTTAAAATTTAATTTTCAATATTATAAAGTGTGGTATTATATAGTTTTATTTATAAAAAGTACCTGAATTGTCAAACGTACTCTTGCTGTCCCACATTGGTCGCCACCAAATTACAGATGGTTTTGTGTTTTCAGGTCGATCATGATCCATAATACCAATGTTTACTCGAATACTATCTGCCGTAACAGCATCAATACTCTCTAATGGAATAGAAATTTCTAAAACTTCTCCCGCTGCACTTTTTGTAATGGCTGCTTTCAAACCTTTAATTTTTTTTGCTTCAGCATTCATCAGTGGAGTATTTATTTTATCTCCAGCAGCAAATTCCAATTGATAATATTCCTTTGCATTTGGTTTAGTATTTAAATGGACATAAAATTTATCTTGCAGCGCCTCTAATTTTTTTGTGTTGGATATGATAAGATTATCTTTAAATTGAACAATTACATAAAGATGTGTTTTATCTGTAACGACATTGAACGAAAATTGACCATCATCAGAATTCTTCCAATCCCAATCTTCTAATAAAAATTGTGGATTCGTTACATCTATTAAATCTTCTTTTTTCCAATCGGCTACTTTACCATCAATCGTAATTGGCGCAGTAGTATTTTTTAGTGGATGTTTCCAATCCATAAAAAGTCTTTTGGAAGCAGCCAAACTGATATTATTTCTTTCTTTTCTTTCAAATCCTGCTTTCAATTCTAAGTTGATCGGATTATTATTTATGTCAGCTACAGCAATCGGTTTGCCTGATGCACTTTTAGCATTAAATTGTATAATTTTATGTTGACCAGCAGCTATTTTTTCTAAAATAGTATTTGGTTCAAAAACAATACCTTCCTTTTCTGATAGTTCTCCCGAAATAATCATAGGACGTTTCATTTCATTTTTAACCAAAACATTTATTTTTGTTGCTGTAAAATTTTCTAATTCACTAATCACAGGCTCAATATTCAACCAATTGCCACGTCGCAAACTTTCGATATCCTCATAATCGGTTGGAAGAATTAGATTTTTATCATAAATACCATTCACATCAATAAGTGCAACTTCGGGTTCTTTGTCTTTGATGGTGACCCATGTAATGTGATCAAATTCGCCAACATCAGCACCACGTCTCCAGCTTCCGCCACCTGTCGTTGCCAATACATAATGATCCATACCATTTTTTACTTGATATTGGTAATTGTGATGATGTCCAGAAAAAACGGTGTATTTTCTACCAATAAGGGCCTTTTCTATAGATTCATAACCTGCTTGGTCTCCATACGACCAAAGCGGTCTATGCATGAATAATAAGGTCCATTTTACAGCCTGGTTGTCTTTCAAACTATTTACTACATAATCAATTTGCTGGTCGCTTATCCCTCCATTTTTTATCTCATCGGTATTCAAAGAAATAAAAAGTACATTTTTATAAACGAAGGAATAATAATCCTTGCCATGACGTTTTCTCCAAACATCCGTTAGCAATTCGTTACTGACATCATGATTTCCCGGAACGTAATAAAAAGGCATATCCAAACGATTGACCATACTATCAAACTCATCCCACTGCGCATTCCAAATTTTTGGGTCTTCGGTATAACCGTCAATTAAATCGCCAACAGAAATTACAAACTCCGGTTGCATCAAATTGAGTTTATCAATGGCTTTATCAAAAATGTCGGCTTCCATTCCGCCAGTTCGATCACTTACAATGGCAAAACGCAAAATACTGTCACTATTATTTATTTCCTTTTTAGTTACTTGTATTTGAGCATTGGCTCTATTGAGAGCTAAGCTTAAAGAGATGATGAAAAATATTTTTACTATTATTTTCATTTTTTTTTAAATTTTAAAATTACTAGGCGGCAATTCTATTTTTTGAAACACCATTCCACAATTACTTCTTAATGGGTTTTCTATCATGTGCTCCATTCCAGTCGGTTGCAAAGTTGGTTGAATACAGCAAAAAAATCATGTATGCATCGTTAACATGATACTGTTTCAATAAATTGCAATCCTCTTAGATTTTTTGAATTTTGAATGGTAAACCTATCGGTACTTTTGAATTCAAACAAATGAATTTTATTTTTCAATAAGGAGTCTTAAATCTTTATTTTTCTGCGCAATCGATTGACTAAAAAAAGAAAGCAGTAGAAGACTACAGAGAATATCTTTAAATGATTTTACTACTATTTATTTCTAAGAAAATCTAAATGTTTTGAGATGCAATTGGCTCTCCAAATAAACTTTAAGGTTTTTTATATTGATTGAATGCTGCTTTAAAATTAGGCAACATAATTGTCTGCTTCTTATCGACATAATTAATAAAATCCTTTCCTGCAGCCGAGGTTTTATAAATGGGAATAAAGTATCCATCATCGGGATCCAAAGCTTTTCTATCTCTATTATTACTCCAATTTTGCCAAATTACAACCAAAGCTACATGAACGTTCTTGTCAGATATCCAAGAGGACAAATAATCATTGTAATAATTAATGGTTGGTTGTCTCTCATCTTCTTCAGAGGGAAGGCCTCGATTTCCCGCTTCTGTAATAGCTGCTATTTTATCATGTTCCTTGGCAAGTAATGATAACCCTTGCAATTTTATTCTGCACCGATCTAAACTTTCTAAAGGATTGTCTTTACTGGTATACAAATCCATTCCGTACATATCTATCAAAGCCAAATCAGTTCGATTTTTTGGTAAATAAGTGTTAAATTCGTCCTTATACCTGTCGGCGATTTCATTCTCATTCTTCGCATTTTCGTGACTTACATGATCTAATTTATCGGTTGAAAATGCGATCAATATCCCAGGAAGTTCTTGTTTTAAATACCGCGCCGTTTCAACAAAAACTTTCATTAATGCTTCTTTACCGTTCAGTGGTTGATCGCCTTGCAGATATTTAAGTCCCCACCAAAACCAATCGCCATCTGCTTCATGAAAAGGTCTAAAAATAATTCCCGATCCATCTGCAGATATGCATTTTAATCGCTCTGCCATTGGTTTAAGTCTTTGTGTTTCATACGCCGTCCACCATTTATCTTTCGATTCAAAGCCATTGGCAATATGATAAAAAGGCTGTTCTTTCTTCATTAATTCAATGTGCGGATTGTTATTAAACTCATCCATGCGATAGGCTCTTTCCTTATAACTAGGTAATAATACAGGTTGCATGTGCCAATTGAATGCTAGTAATCCGCCATTATCTCTATAGATTTTTAGTGCCTTTACACTGCCTTTTACTTCTTCCATCCGATTCGGACCATCAGTAACATCTAAAATTAATTTGAACGCATCATACCCCATAATAGCCGGAAGTTGCCCCGTAATTTCTTTCACATCTGATTTTTGATCTGCAATCGTGTTTCCTATTTCGGTGCTATTCTTTAGTTCCCAGTCTTTATCACCGCCAACACCCATCATAATTGTGCTTTCGTGTCCAAATAAATGTTTACCGTCTTCAGAATATTGTAGGTTTTTTAAATAATGAGCAAGGGTTTGACTCTCATTAACTTTTGCTTTCGAAGAGGATAATTCAGCAGTCTTACAACCTTGAAAAATCAGCATTGCAAAGACGAAAAATAATACAGTGGTCTTTTTTATAAACACAATTCTAAAATTATAAATGTTGTAAACTATTTAAAATGGAAAGAAAATACTTTTAAGAAGAGGTGCAATTACAATTCCATTTTTACAGAATTTGCATCATTATCCATTTCTATGTTTTTTGAATTATTTAAAATTATCTCTTTCTTGTTCGACTTAGGCAACTCCATCAGATGCATTTTTAAACCATCGACATCATCAAAGATAAAAGCAGGACGAAAATCAGGATTTTCTAATTTAAGAGTAACATTTTTGAATGCTAGGCCTCTTGCATGACGTACATAAAAAGCCCATGCTGGCAATTCGCCAAACATATCAAACTCAGGATAATTTTTTATTTTTTCAGGAACCTGTTCTAAACGACTAAGTGATACGTAAGCCATTCCTTTCGAAGCTCTTCCGGGATGCGTTACTTGAAGATTTTCTATCACCACATTTTCAACATAATGCTCTGGAATACCTGTAATAGAAGCCGGAAAAGGATTGTGAAAATAAGGAACTTCTGGACCTCGTAAATCATAATCAATGTCGGGACGTCCAAACGGAACTTCGACTTTCATGTCTTTAATTAGCACATTTTTAATACTTCCTGGTTTGTCCCCACCACGGTGTCCTAGGCGAATAAATATGGCATTTCCCGTATTCTTTGCCGTAATATTTTGCACTTTGATATTCTCGATAATTCCGCCATCCACAGATTCAATAGCGATCGCAGAACGAAAAGTGTCAAAAATTTGAATATTCTCGATGGTAACATTTTTAAAACCGCCATAAGATGCCGTTCCAAATTTTATGGCGCTGGCACTTGATCGAATGGTACAATTGGCAATGTAAATATTATCGTTTGCATAACCTGGATAATAAGATTTTAGACAAATTCCATCATCTGCAGAATCCACCTCACAATTGGTTATTTTGACATTGGTACAGTCGGTAATATCCATACCGTCGTTGTTCCAATACGCACGATTTGTTAATTTAATTTTATCAATTATTAAATCATCACAAAGCTCAAAAGAAAGTCCCCAACTGGCACTGCTCTGGATGTTTAAACCTTCAATTTTTACTTGATTGCATTGTGAAAAACGAAACAATTTGGGACGAACCGTTTCATTGGGACGCATGACTTGATAGCCATAATTGGGATCGATTTTAATACCTGCATGGTGCAAACTATCAATATTTAAGGCCAGTGCGCGCCCTTGACCGTCGATTGTTCCTTTTCCATAAATTTTAATATTGTTTGCTTTGCTTGCCAATAGCAAAGCGAGTTGCGAATTATCGTCGTTTTTGGGTGAATGTGGTCTTCCTTTGCTGTCCATCGCCATGTATTGATTTGGATCAGTACTCCCTAGCAAGACTGCTCCTTCAGAAAAGTACAAATCAACATTACTTTTCATCTCAATACTTCCACTTAAAAAATTCCCTTTTGGAAAAACAACTGTTCCGCCCGACTTAACGTTATTTGCGGCATTGATCGCGCGTTGAATTGCTTTGGTATTTAAGGTCTTTCCGTCAGAAATAGCACCATATTTTAAAATATTAAATTCTTTTTTGGCTGGCGGCTCACTATTAAAATTGCTAGCCGTAGCATTTGAAAATGAAAATACCATTGCCAAAATTGTAAACAGTATTATTTTAATACAATTCATACTTATTATTTTAAAAATTAAAAAGATCTTCTACAAACAGTTACTGTTTTAAAACACCAATTACCTCTTTGTTAATCTTTTGTACTTCTGGAAAATTCATTTTATCAATTTTTCGATCGTACGTCATAAATCCGTTCACTTCACCTTCCACATCTGTTGTTTGTGTGTATACGGCTGCAGAAAAACCTGCTTTAACCATTTTCTTTAATTCATTTGCATATTTTACATACTCATCGGTCGTCTCTTTTGAACTTTTAAATTGAATGTAACCCCAATTTTTATCGGTATTCCATAAATGACCTTCAATTGCATAGCCAATTCCGCCATATTCTCCCAAAACAGTAGCGCGATCTGCATCATACATTCCTAAACTAGGTCCGGGATAATTGTGCAAGTCTAACATATCTCCTGTTCTGTAATGATTTCCTCCACTTGCAGGATTTACCAATCTACTCGGATCGTATGCTTTGGTCCAATCAGCGATTTCTTCGGTTTTAAATTGTCCCCAAGCTTCGTTAAACGGCACCCAAACTGCAATGCTTGGATACGAATACAGATAGTCCATAATCTCCTTCCATTCTTTTCTATAGATCGCCTCCGACTCTGCCGAACGTTGAAACTCAGAACCATTAAAATAACCTCTTCCTTGCCAATTCGTTTGTCCATCACCGCTCGGCATATCTTGCCAAACCAAAATTCCTAATTCATCACAATGCGTATACCAGCGTGCCGGCTCCACTTTTATATGTTTGCGAATCATATTAAATCCAAGCTCTTTTGTTTTTATAATATCATATTTTAGAGCCTCATCTGAAGGTGCTGTATACAATCCGTCAGGCCACCAACCTTGATCTAAAGGACCAAACTGAAAATAATCTTGGTTATTTAATTGCAAACGCACAATACCATTTGAGTCTCTTTTGGTCGAAATTTTTCGCATGGCAAAATAACTTTTTACTTCATCAGAAACTTTTCCATTACTAATTAATTTGATAGTGGTTTGATATAAATAAGGTGATTCTGGAGACCATAATTTAGCATTCGGTATTGCAATATCTACAAATTCTGTAGCCACCACTTTTGCAGTCGCAATCACTTTGCCTTTTTCTAAAACAGTTACTTCAATGATATCACCATATGAAGCATTCACTACATCTGCCGAAATTTTTAAAGTATTCGAATCAATATTAGGAATGCTTTTAATAGATTCTATGTGTTTTTCTGCCACTGGTTCTAACCAAACCGTTTGCCAAATTCCGGTTACAGGAGTGTACCAAATACTTTCTGGTTTTGTAGCTTGCTTTCCTCTTGGTTGCGGGCCTTCAGTTGTTGGATCCCAAACTTTTACCGTAATTTTTTGATCTCCTTTGTTTAAAAAAGGCGTAATATTAAATGAAAAAGGTGTAAATCCTCCCGTGTGAGTTCCTACTTTAATATCATTTATCCAAATTTCAGTCTTCCAGTCTACAGCGCCAAAGTGCAATAAAACATCTTTGCCATTCCAGTTATTGGGTACAGAGAACGTAGTATTATACCATAATTCTTTTTTATAACCCACTTCTTTCATTACTCCAGATAAACTTGACTCGACCGCAAATGGCACCAAAATCTTAGCTGAAAATTGAGTCGGTACTTCACCTACATTCGTAATTGCGTAATCCCATAAACCATTTAAATTTTTCCATTCTGTACGCGCCATGTTAGGTCTTGGATATTCTTGTAAAACTTTTGTAGGATCAATTTTCACACCCCAGTCCGTTTTAATTTTATCGCCAGCCGGTTTCCATTGTGCTACGACAGGCAACAGTACAAAAAGTGCTAAAAATGTAAAGAGCTGTTTGGTCATGGTAAATAATTTAATATTTTGGTTTGTATTAGCTTTATTTCTGATCTGATTTTCTAGATAATTCTTGAATCTCTTTTGCGCTTTTATTAATTAGCTCTATGGTGCTTTTGTCTGTATTATAAATAGAATTTAATCCTTGCGCTTCACTGTATGGATCTGCAGTAAAGGAAATATCTCCTTTTTTCCACATATAGTCCTTTTGTTGACCACGACCTTCTCCGCCCCATCCCCAAAAGTTAAGACCTCCAAGAGTTCCATTATTTTTTACAGAATTTTTTAAAAGGTCCAGCACAAATGTGTAGTATTCATCTCTTGCAGTAGTTGGACTATCAGGCGAAAATTTCTCACCGTCTCTCACAAAACCAAATTCTTCCATAACAATTGGTTTATTTAGTTTTTTTGCAAGTGCCAAATGTTCATCAAAGTAGGCAACTGTTTTTTTCTTCGCATTCTCCATATCTGGTGCTTCTGCTTTGTACCAAGCCCAGTTTTTTGGCCACATGTGAAAAGTGACGTAATCGATGTTTTTACCACTGTGCGCTCGATAGGTAAACTCTAAACTATTTAATGTTCCTTGACTTCCTTCACTACCAGTTGAGACCAATTGCTTAGGTGCCATTGACTTGATATAAGCTGCTGTTCCATCAACCCATTTGGTAAAAATTTTCATTTTTCCCTCAGGATCGCCATCAACAGAAGGACGTGGTTCATTTGCCAATTGCCATGACATAATTGCAGGATCGTTGTTGTACATTTTTTTTGAAAAAGTATTGGTACGATTTACGATCATTTTAATGTACTTTCTGTAAATATCTTGTGCTTCTTGCAACTCATAAAATTTACCTGCTTCTTTTAAATAATCATTCCAAGTTTCGTTTTTATTTACCGAAGGGTCAATAACAGGCGTTTTATTAATCCACGAAACATATTGCCCCATTCCGCCAGACCAATCCCAGTTGTTATTTAAAACCATCACGGCGTGCATATCTCGCTTGCCCATTTCATCAAGTAAAAAATCAAGACCTTCTAACAGCTTTTCATTATAGGTTCCGTTTTTATATTGGAAAGGCGGACTTAAAGGAAGTCCATAATCCGATTCTTCAGAAGCTGCAACGACACGTAAATTGGTTATTCCATTCTTTTTTAATTGATCTAATTCTCGAATTAAACGCGGTCTATTTCCATAATCAGTATCAGCTCCTAAATAGGCACCAAACCAAAAATTAGCACCCACAAAATGATGGGTTTTACCGTCAATTGTAAAATTAGTATCTTTTACTTTTACAAATTCTTGTTGCGATTGACAGGTCAAGAACAACGAACAAAACGTTATTAGTAAAGTGCTTTTAATTACTCTTATTTTCATAGTGAAGTATTTATAATTTTTATGATTGTGATGAAATTTTATGCTGAAGGTTTAAGCTTAACCACAACTTTCAGTCAAAAATTATTTCAGTAGGTTATTTTTTAATTTGAATCTCTTCTCCTAAATAGGTTACTTTTTTGTCAATTTTTGAACTCACTAAACTTCCTTTTCCATTCGTTTCATTTACAAAAACAATATTGAAAGTTCTTTGTTTTAGCATTCCGTCAAATGAACCAATTCGTTTAGCAATAGTCAAGGTTTGAGTAGTTTCATTCCACTGAAACGGAATCGAACTTGATTTTCCTTTTAAATAATTGTTGTTGGTATTTTCATCTTCATACAAAGAAAACGAACCGTCTGCACCAGTGTACACTCGAAGTTCAATTGTATCTGCTGGTTTTTCTAAAGCATATTGTACATCAGGACCAAACGGAACGATAGAACCTGCTTTTAGGTACAAAGGCATTTCATTTAATGGAGCAACCGTGCTAATTGTTTGTCCACCATCAAAGGTTTTTCCTGTCCAGAAATCAACCCATTTGGTTTCTTTCGGTAAGTAAACATCTCTTTTAGTTGCTTTATAATCGGTAACTGGGCAAGCCATAAACGAAGGTCCAAACATGTACTGGTCCTTAATATCATGTACTTTTGTGTCATTTGCAAAATCCATTACCAACGCACGCATCATGGTGTAATCGTGGGTATTAAGCATTCCATTTAACGTATAAATATAGGGCATCAAACGATAACGTAATTTATTAAACTTTAACTGTGTTTGATATGTATCTGATTTTTCATCTCCAAAAAACCATATTTCTCGCGGTGTATCGGAACCGTGAACTCTAAATATGGGACAAAATGCACTAAACTGATACCATCTTGTAAACAATTCGCGGTATTCTGGATTTTGATTTCCGCCTTTGTATTTTACCCAAAATCCGCCTGTATCGGTTGTCCAATACGGAATACCTGACATGGAGAAACTTAAACCAGCAGGAATTGACGCTTTTAAATTATTCCACTCTCCAGCTATATCTCCAGACCAAACAATTGTTGAATATTTTTGTTGACCAGCAAAAGATGAGCGCGTTAAAATAGCCAATCGCTTATCGGGGTCAACTTCCATCTGCCCTTCAAAAACACCTTTACTATGCTGTAAAGGAAAAGCGTTTAGATTTGCAAATCCAGGACCTTCGTAAGTCGGATTCATAAAATGCGCCATATTATCTGGTGTTGCATCATGATCTGGCATTTCTGGTTCAGCGGCATCCATCCACCAACCGTCTACACCTTTAGCATATAACTTTTCATTAAGCTGTTTCCAATACATTTTTCGAGCCTCAGGATTAAAAGCATCATAATATGAAAAATTGAATTGTAAAAAATCAACAAGCCCTTCTTCAAGTGGCTTAGGATATAAAAATCCGGCTTTATGTAATTCTCTGAAATTATCGCTATCTCGGTAAAATTTACCCCAGACAGAAATAATAAATTTAGTATTTAATTCTTTGTGCAAGGTATCGATCATTGCGGTTGGATTAGGAAAACGAGCTGGCTCGAAAGTCGCCGATCCCCATTGATGAGTTTTCCAATACTGCCAATCTTGTACAATAATGTCCAGCGGAACTTGTCTTTTTCGATATTCACGCACCACATTTAACACTTCATCTTGTGTTTTGTAGCGTTCTTTACTTTGCCAAAGGCCCATTGCCCATTTTGGTAAAAGTGTTGCTTTTCCAGTTAAAGTTCTGTAACCCGATATTAAGGTATCCATACTTTTACCCGCAATAACAAAATAATTAATTTCGTTACCCGAAGCCGACCATAAAGACGTTTCGGAAGTAGGATGAGGCTCTCTCCACTTTAATTGAAAAGAGTTGTTTTTATGAAAGCGCTCCCACTCGATTTCAATTTTATATTTTTTTCCTTTTTCTAATTGAATAAGTCCCATATCACGTGCGTTCGCATAAGGAGCCCAATTGTCTAAAACCAAAGAACCATTTACTTTTAATCTGAAGGTTCCATCTGCATAACTGTAAAACGCATGCTCACCCGATTTCTCAGCTACCAAATAACCAGAGTATCGTGCTGATTGTACGGGATTCTCTTTCTTAATTGCAAGTGTATTTGTTTTTGAATCTTCGGTATTTATTTTTTCTTTAAAGGCATTGTCACTATAAAAGACTACATCTAAACCGCCTTCTTTTTGATCTGAAGCCAATAAATTATTCGCAGGAATTGCTTTAATTTCATCTGGATCTCCAAACTTCGTGTGTGCATAATTATTCCATAATAAACCATATCCACTTGTTGACATAAAAAAAGGCATATATACTTCTGTATTATGCTGATACAAATCTAAATCGCGTCCTTTTAAATTTAACAATCGATCTTGATGCTGACCCAATCCATAAAGTGCTTCGTTGTCTGGTGACTCAAATTTTTGACTAACCGAATGTGTTTGAAATCCTTCAAAACTATTTGGTTCAATTTTCTTTCCACCAGTGGCTACTTCTTTAAGAATCGCTTTATTATTTTCGTCAAAAAAAGATACCGCAGCTGTGGCTTTATTTATTTTTGCTTTTATCTTTTTTGTTGCAATTGTAATTTCATCACTAGTCTCTGTTACATCAAATGCAGTTGGAGTAAAGGCATTGTCGTCTAGTATTAAGCTTTTTTTAGTATCAAACTTATCTGCAAGTGTATATTTTACTTGCATGATGTTTTCATTACAAACAACTATTTGTAATTGACCGTTTGCTGTTGGATAGGTAACGTAGTTTCCGTTTTTTTTGTAGGTGGTAATTTTTGAACAACTAAAAAAAACAAGCAACAAAGCAAAACTAGCAAATAAGACTTTTCTTTTGTAAATCGTAATCATGGAAGAGTTTTTTTGGTATTAATAAAATTTAAAAGCCAATTTATAACAGAATCACTACAAACAGGCAATTAGTAATTCGTAAAAATATAGTTTGATTTCGATTAAGCGTGGTACTATTTTATCAATCCCTAATGCTAAATTTTATTTTACATTAAAATCTTTGTCTTTATAAGAAAAATGGACCTGAAAACTTCTTTTAAAGTCGCGTCTACTCCATTTATAATCTCGTCTTCAGATAGGTACGAGACAAAAAAAAGGGATTGCCTACTGTTGACAACCCCTTTTTAGGAACTAACTTACTAAACAAACTTATCGTTAATAACCTGGATTTTGAACCAAGTTTGGATTTAAATCTAACTGCTCTTGCGGAATAGGCATTAAATCTTTTCCTGCAGGAATCGACACATTGTACTCTTCTTTTAAGTAACGCACTTGCTCGCCACTTCTTCTTAAAAGCCCCCAAAGTGAATATTCACCAGACAATTCATGACGGTATTCTGCAATAATTACATCGATCATATTACCAGTTGGTACTGCAGTAAGCCCTGCTCTTTTACGAATTTCTTTTACTATTGCCATTGCTTTAGCATCGTTACCTACTTTGTGATACGATTCTGCCAATCCTAATAAAACTTCTCCATATCGTAAGATGATAATATTGGCACCACTAAATATATTTGGACCTCCCCAACCATCTGTGTTTGGATTTCTCCATGTTTTTACGTTATAATATCCTTGTCTTCCTGGTAATCCGTCAGCACCAACCCACGGCTTAGCAACGGTACCAACGGTATTCATACCGCCATAATTAGATTTAATTTTAGGATAGTCGGAAATTTTTATTAATGGATCTGGGTGTGATTCTCCAGGTCCTATAACAGAAGCACTTTTTCTTAAATCTCCACCTTCAAATGAATCATAATATGCTTTTGAAGCACCTGCATAACCACCACCATTAATTTCGTTTGGCATACAAAATGACTGAATGTTAGATACATTATCATTACGTCCCCAACTTAAATCTCCACTTTCATCATACAATTGAATTTCAAATATTGATTCTTTTCCGTTTTTGTTTTTGTACGCAAAAATATCAAGAAAGTTTTGCTCTAATTGATAATGTCCATTCATGGCTTCAAAGGCTTCGATTGCTTTATCGTATTTCTTCAACCACATATAAGCACTTCCCATATAAGCATAAGCGGTTCCTTTGGTCACACGCCCTTTGTTGGCTGCATCATATTCCCAAGGCAATACTTTAACTGCTTCTTCCATGTCTAATACAATTTGAGCAAAAACCTCATCTTGTGTATTTCTTGGTGCAAAAGCATCTGTTTTTCCTCCAGCAGGTTCTAATACTAAAGGTATACCTCCAAAATTTGTAGCAGAAAGAGAATATAAAATTCCTCTAATTGCGTAGCATTCTCCTTTTAAGCGATTCCCTAATTCTGAGTCAATATTTCCTGCTTTAATGGCTGGATCAATATTGGCAAGTGCTGTATTTGCACGTCCGATTCCTCTGTAATTTTGAATCCACATCTTATTAAAAGCGCCAAAAGTCGTTGGTATCTCAAAAGTTTCAAAAAAGGTATCAGCACCAACGTTGATGTAATCTTGCGTTAAAAAGTTCGCTGGATAAAAGACTCCTTTTACAATATACTCGGATTGATCTGCTTGAAAAGTATCGTAAATACCGTTTACAACAGCGATAATTGTTTCTGGAGAACTGTATACTACTTTATCGGTAAGACCGTCTTTTTTTTCATCTTGGAGAAATTCGTCTGAACAACCCAACACGAAAATTGCAGACAGTGACGCAACCACCATCCCTATTTTATTTTTACTTATTTTAATTTTCATGATTTTAATTTTTTAAAATTGTAGATTAACACCTAAAGTAAATGACTTCGTTATTGGATAAGCTCCATTATCAATTCCTCTTGCTTGAACCCCCACTTTTCCGTTATTGTCTCTAACTTCACCAATTTCAGGATCCCAACCTGTATATTTTGTAAGCGTAAATGGGTTTTGACTACTGATGTAAAACTTTGCTGCAGTTAAGCCAACATTTGCAATAAACTCACTTGGCAAACTGTATCCTAATTTAATGTTTCTTAAACGTAAATAAGAACCATCTTCTACATAATGATCAGATACACGGTTGTTTTTGTTTACATCTTCGATTACTGCGCGAGAATAAGTGTTTGACTTGTTTTCTGGTGTCCACGCTTGGTTTCTGTACTCTTTACTAATGTTACTATACGCATTTGTAAGTCCGTACCCTCCAAAAGTTTCTAATTCTACACGAGCAAAATTTAAGATATCATTACCATAACTTCCGTAAAGTTCAATACCCAAATCAAAACCTTTGTATTGTGCTGTAAAGTTTACTCCTCCGTAAAAATCTGGAAAAGGGCTACCGATTATTTCTCTATCTTCTCCTGTAATTTTTTTATCACCATTTAAGTCTCTAAATTTTCTATCACCAGGCGCTGTTCCCGCCGCTTGATATAAACCTCCAGGAGCCGCCGCATTTAATGCATCAATTTCTCCTTTTGTTTGAAATATCCCTTCTGCTCTGTATCCGTAAAAAGTACCCACATTATTACCAACATACGAACGAGTTACCCCTTGCCAGTTGTCTACAAATCCTGGAGCAAAGTCAGTGTCAAAAATTACGTACGGATTGCTTCCTACCAATTCTTGAATATTATTTTTGATTTTAGTAAAATTAGCCGAAACATCCCACGTAAATTCGCCTTCTGTTTTACGGTAACCTACAATCAATTCAATTCCTTTATTGGTTACATTTCCACCATTAATAGATTTAGTAGTAAATCCAGTTTGTGAAGGAATTGCTTGTTGAAATAAGAAATCAGAAGCTTCTTTATTAAACCAATCTGCTGTCAAATACAATCTTTTGTTTAGGACTTCAATATCAATTCCAATGTTGGTTTGAATTTGTGTTTCCCATTTTAAGTCAGGATTAGCCAAAGAAACAGGTTGTAAACCTTGAGCTAAATTACCTCCAAAAACATAACCTGCATCATCATTACTTGTTCCATTGTTGTAATTTCCTAAATATTCAAAAGGTCCAATTCCTAAAAAACTACCTGTTTCACCCCAACTACCACGTAGCTTAAGCACATTGAAACCGCTATTTTTCATAAACTCTTCTTCGTCTATATTCCAGCCTCCAGCAAACGATGGAAAAACTCCGTACAAATTATTTGCACCAAAGCGATCTCCAACACCATCACGTCTAACCGTTGCTGTTACATAATATTTATTGTTGTAACTGTAATTCAATCTAGCAAATGTACTAGCCAAGGTACTCGTTCCCGAAGTTCCACTTCTATCGGTAATTGTAGCCGCTTGCGACATGTCACGAATTTCGTTATTTAAAAATCCACGACCATTTACGTAAACCGATTTAAATTTTGTTTGTTGCGATGAAATACCTGCCAACACGCCTACTTTATGTTTTCCAAATAATTTATTATAGTCTAAAATTCCTTCAGCAATGTATTCATTTGAAGTATTTTGAGTAATGCTATAAGAAGCCGTTGGATTTTTGTCGTTAGTGGTTGCAAAATAGCTTGGAGCAAAATTCCAACCTGCATAATTTTGCGATTGAAAACTTAAATTAGCTTTTGCACTTAACCCAGGAATAATATCGTACTCTGCACTAAAGTTTCCTAATACTACATTTTTTCCATTATCATTGTCAGGACGCAAAGCACCCGCCAAAACATTTGAGCTTGGAGCAATTAATTCTGAATTTGTAAAAGCACCATAATTTCCTCTTCCATCGTACGGAACATTTGTATCTGTAGAACCTGATAAATACGGTACATTAGCAAAAACTTTCAATAAATTATAATAACCAGGAGTTAAGTTTTGAAACTGTTCGCTGTAAATATATTTTAAATCTGTTTTTACTTTGAATTTATCAGTAATATCAGCATCCATATTCAAACCAACATTATAACGTTTGTACGATGATGCCAAAGCAATTCCGTCTTGATCTAAAAGTCCAGCAGTAAAAGCAGCGCGCATTTTATCACTTCCGCCACGAACACTTACATTTACACTTTGACTTAGCGCACTTTTAAATGCATAATCTTGCCAATCTACATTGCGCAATGCGCTAGGATTGCTCCATTCTGGCAACAATGCTTTACCTTGAGCCGTACCAATTTGTGTCGCGTAGTTTGCAAATTCTTGCACATTAAGCATTTCAATATTTTTTGGACTTGCACGAACTCCAGTCCAAGTATCTACAGAAACAACCATATTATTTCTTGTACCACCTCTTGTTTCTATAATCACTACACCATTACTAGCTCTAACTCCGTATAAAGCAGAAGCAGAAGCATCTTTTAAAACAGTTATCGATGCAATATCATTTGGGTTTAAAAACGATATATCTTGCGTAGGAAAACCATCAATTACATAAAGTGGTGTCGTGTTCCCAAAAGAACCAATACCTCTAATATTAACCGACATAGAAGCTCCAGGTGCACCAGAATTTTGGGTAACTTGAACTCCTGCAGTCTTTCCTTGTAATGCCTGATCGACCGTCGTACTTGGAAAACTAGTTAATTGTTCTGATTTTATAGTTGCAACCGAACCTGTTAAATCTTTCTTTGTCGAAGTTCCATAAGCCACTACAACAACTTCATCTAAAGATTGAGCATCTTCTTTTAATACTACATTGATTGTTGCTCTTCCACTCACTGCAACCTCTTGCTTTACAAATCCGATGTAGGTGATAACTAACACTGCATCTTTTGACACATTACTTAAATTATATCTACCATCAAAGTCGGTTTGCGTACTATTATTTGTTCCTTTTACCAATATACTAGCACCTGGTAAAGGTCCCAGTGTTTCGGAAACTGTTCCCGTTATACTTTGTGCTTGAGCAAAGCCACAGAGTAAAAAAACTCCCATTAGCAGGAAATTTCTAAATAAATTGTTTTTCATAGTTTGGTTTTAAAAGTTATGTTATTAGTGCTCATTTATTCTAAACTGGTCAAATATTAAAATTAATGTAAAAAAACATTATAAAAATTATTAATAATTGAAATAAAACAGAAAGAATAGCGAAATTCAAATTTAAGCAGGAATCTCGTGTTGTGTGTAATCAAATTTTGTCAGTTACCGATACAATTTTTCCTTTATATGTTAAAAAAACCATTTCTAAGGTACGAAAAGCACATAAGAATGAATTTGAGCAAATTTCTGTAACGTTCTAATTTAGAAACGATTCAACTAATAAGTTATAGATTTTTTTATTAAAAAGCATTCGAAAAAGAATGCTTCTCATTGTTTGACACCTTAAATAGGTAAGTTGAATTTAAGAAAAGGTTTTATTTAATTTTGTAAGGTTAGCCTAGCAGTTGTTTTTATAATTAAAGAAGAAAAACTATAAAGAAAATTTATAAACTGAAGTACTGCGGTACAAATCGCCTTTTCTCAGCACTATTGAGGGGAAATTTGGCTGATTTGGTGCATCAGGAAAATGCTGAGTCTCTAGAGCAAAGGCAGTTCTGTACTCATCTTTTGAACCAGATTTAAACGTATTCTTGCCTTGCATAAAATTTCCACTATAGAACTGAAAACCTGGTTCTTCGGTAAATACATTCAGTACTATTTTTGATAAGTCTCCAGTTATAGAGCCAACATGATTCATGTTATTATTTCTAGTACTGCTTAATACAAAATTATGATCGTAACCTCCTCCATTTTCCAGTTGGTTGTTTTTTTCTAAAATTCGTTCCCCAATAGTATGTGGTTTTATAAAATCGAACGGAGTTCCTATCACCGATTCTATCTTACCTGTCGGAATTAAACCCGAATCAACTGGCGTGTATTCTTTTGCATTAAATTGTACCATGTGGTTTAGTATTGTTCCACTTCCTTCTCCATTCAAATTAAAAAAGGCGTGGTTAGTAAGATTTACAACTGTAGTCTTATCTGTTGTAGCTTGATATTCCATCCTTAATTCTGAGTCGTTTGTTACACTATACGTAACTTTTACCTGTAAATTACCAGGAAAACCCATCTCCATGTCTGGAGAAAGATAAGTTAAAACAAGAGTTTGCGCGTCGGGCTGACTCGCAGTCCAGACTACATCTTGATATCCTTTCGTTCCTCCATGCAAACTATTCTCCCCATTATTAATAGGAATGGTATATTCTACAATGTTTAAAGTAAATTTTCCTTTTGCAATGCGATTTCCCACCCGACCAATTGTGGCGCCAAAATAAGGCTCTGTAGATTCTTGGTATTCCTTGTTACTTTTAAAACCAACAACAACATCGACAAATTCGTTATTTTTATTTTTTACATATAAACTCACTAAGCGACCTCCATAATTTGTAAAAGCAGCTTGAATATTTTTATTTTTTATCCAATACAGATTAACTTCTTTACCATTAATTTTTTCTTTAAAATTTGTTGGATCAAGAGAACTTACTTTCATAGTATTAGTTTGATTTGGGACAGTATTTGTGTGTACTTCGTGTTCTTTTTGTTTTTTTTGACAAGCGGTTAATACAAACAGTCCTAAAAAAATAATATGAATTAATTGGAATTTTTTCATTGTCTTATACATTTAAATAGTACCGTAATGGAACATGGTTTATTTTGTAGTTCGAAGATATTTGCGAATTGTAACTCAAGAAAGAACTCTTTACTTTTTATGTAGCAATTCTTTAAAAACAGCCGTAAGTTGATTTGCCATTACGGTATCATCAGCAATAGTAGGATGAGAGCCGCAACCACCAGGTTTCATTTCTGTAAATAAATGCACTGCAATAGGTAAATGCTTTTTATCGTTTGCAAAAGCAGCTGCGACACGGTTTAAGCAACGAACTAAAATCGCATTACGATCACCCGAAATCATCGGACTATTTAGCAAAACTATTCGACTTTTAGGAGCATGAACATACACCGTTTTAATAAATTCAATGTAATTATTTACGAACTTGTCTTCATTAAAAGGACGTCTTTCTTTTTTCCCATCTCCATCTGATAAATCATTTGTTCCCAAACATATACTTACGAGATCAGGCTGAAAATCAAAATTATATGGTTTTGATTTGTCTTTATTTAAATGCAAATTTTCGTAAACGTCGGACATTACTGCTTCGTTTTCCTGCTCTTCATTCCAGTTGCGATAGATTCCGATTCCAGAAACAGAACTCAACACATAATCAAAATCCAAATCTCTAGCCAATTGCGGACCGTAAGACATATAAGCATTGTGTTGATCGTACCACTCGCCTTCACCACACGGATATAATGAAGCATCATTTCCAAATCCGCAGGTGATTGAATCTCCTATAAATTCGACTTTCTTCTTTTTTTGAGCTTTAAATTTTTTTAGATGTGCCGTTGTTCCCGAAAAGACTATCGCACCACTTGACGCTTCGGTAGCTTTATAAATCGTCAATCGATGAACAGCTTGTTTCTTTGTTGTTTTTATTGGAATAGTATTTACGCCATCTTTTTGTATCACAAACCGACCTAAATTAACACCATCCAATTCAAAAGAAACATAATTACGATGTTCGCTGCCGTTGCCACTTTGCAAAAAAACTTCGATATTTTCATCTGAGAATTCAAAAGTTATAGAAGAAGATGCACCAATCAAAACTACATTTCCATTTTCTAAATGTTCTACTCTACCCCAATACTGATACAAAGTCGTTTTCTTACTAACATCATTTGCTGTAGACGATATTGAGATAAAGAGTAGCGCTATAAAGAGAATTTTATTTTTAAGATTCATCTGAATTTATTTTAATTGATAACTGTTTATACAAATCTATTTTCTTTCTGCAATGTAAAGCAATAGTATTATATCAAACTGTGATAAAAAAGCCTCATTTTTGGTAGATTTAACGATTAACGATTACAATAGGGATATTAGGTTCTGTCGCATCTGTCAGAATCAAATATAAGAATTGAAGTAATTTAAAAGTTAGGCCACCAATTCACAGAATGATTTAATCATACTGATCCCTGGTCTAACCATCTGATTCTTTCTAAGTACATGCACAACTTTAATTCCTCTCAAGATTCGTTCGTCCGATTCAAAACTTCTAAAGCCTAAAGCGTTTTTTATATGCCACTTGATAAAACGATGATCCTTTTCTAAAAACAGTGTTGAGATATTTACACTGTCGGATTATAATCTTTGAGGAAGAAAGCTTATTATAGACTTTAATAGCGGCAGTATTAGAACTAATTTTATTAATGTTTTATTACTCTTGTTATGTAGTTATTACTAGTCACGACAGAACCAGATATAATTGTTTATTGTTATTTTAATCCGATTTTAAAATCTACCAAATTTAAGTTTCATAAAACTCATTTTTTAAACGCTCTATAAAAATCGAAATTAAAAGAATTAACGTTTTTAAAATTTTAACCCCAACAAGACATCCAAACCAAATTCATAAAGCCAATGAAAGATAGTAACTACATATAATAAGCCAATAGCTTTAAATCCTCCATAAAAAGGTGCGTGATTTGTCCTTTTGGGGTCACTTTTTAAATCCCTAATATCGTTGATTATCAGCGTTTTAAGGATTTTTTGTTTTAGTATTTATATTATTTTTGTATTATCAGGTTTTGAAGCATAAAAAAACCTCTCAATTGAAAGGTTTAATAGTACTTTTCTAATTCATCAAATATCCTTTTTATTTCGGGCTGATTCTTCATTTCGCTATAAATCAACTCTCGATCCAAAGGGTTAATTCCTTTGCCTAAAACAATCAATTTATCTTTATTGTTTTTATTTTTATCTACCAGCATAATAAGTTCCTTTTTGCTTTCAATACTACCGATTATAATAACATTTAAACAAAGGTTTACAATTTCTATTTTGTCTTTTAAACTTACTTTTGAGTTTAGTACAAAATCTTTAAGCTCTTCAATATTATTAATTGTCATCATTAGGCATATTTATTTTCTGTTTCCAATATCAGGAATATTAGGCATATTTATGTTTATGCTAATTGGTTTAAATCCGTTTTCGCTTTCTTCTCCTTTAAACTCTACCGCTTTCAAGGTAGGCAGTACGAACTTACTTAACTCTAAAATTACTTTGATACGCTCAAAGGGTTTTAGTTCTTTTAAATCACTTTCTAGCTGCTCGAGATTATTTTCTATAAGATACTGGATATGCAAATAAAACCTGCAGTATAAGTTAAGCTACATTTTTGTAATTAATTTGATTGTTAAATTCTTCAATAGTTGCATAATTCAAAGCAGAGTGTCTCCTTTTTCTATCGCACCAAATTTCAATGTATTCAAAGATCTCCAGTTTCATTTGTTCTTTAGAAATCAGTTTGTTCCCATAAATCAATTCCGTTTTCAAAGATTTGAAGAAGCTTTTCGCCACAGCATTATCCCAGCAATTTCCTTTACGACTCATACTGCGGGTTATTTTTTTATAGGAATCAAGAACATTTACAAACTTTTTACTGGCATATTGGACACCTCTGTCAGAATGAAAAATCAAACCTTCATCGACATCTCGGTTTTTAACCGCCATTTTCCAAGCTCCAAGCGTAGTTTCTTCTGTATTCATTGGGTGAATTAAACTCCAACCAATAATTTTTCTGTCGTATAAATCCATAATAGTGGTCAGGTATACAAACCCCTCTTTAGTTTGGATATAAGTAATATCCGAAACCCAAACTTTTGAAGGCATTTTTACAATAAACTCTCTATTTAATACATTTTCGACAACTAAATAATTATGATTTGAGTTGGTTGTAACTTTGAACTTTTTGCTTAATTTACTTCGCAAGCCAAGTTCTTTCATATATTTTGCAACTGTAATGCGTGAAACTTTATAACCTAAATGCTGTAATTCCAATGTTATTCTAGGACTTCCATATCTTTGTTTCGCTGCAAAATAAATCAATGTTATCTGTTCTTTTATAATAATTTTTAGCTGTCGTCTTGCGGTAATTGATTGTTTTTTCCATCGGTAATAACTTCCACTACTCACTTGTAGAACTTTGCACATTTTTTTAATCGGGTATACTTGTTCATTGTTTTTAATGAAACTATAAATCATCGACCGCTCATGGAAAAAATGCCGATTGCTTTTTTTAATATATCACGTTCTAACTCGGCATCTTTGAGTCTTTTCTCCAATTCGTGGATTTTTTCTTGCTCGGGAGTGAGTTTTAAATTTCCTTTCCCAGGAAAACTTCCTTCTCCAAATTCCTCGAACTTTTGCGGTCTGTATGTAATTGGGGACTTGTTATTTCCACCTCTCTTGCCAGTTCTGATACATTTGTTCTCTCATAACTCAATTGAACGGCTTTTTCTTTAAAAGCTTTGTCATAAATTTTGCGGACTTCTTCCATAGGCTAAAATTAAGATTATTTCTTAACTTTCTGTGTAGGCTAAGTTAGCATGTCCGATAAAATTTTATTACTTTTGATTAATATAAACTCCAAATGAAAAAATTTCACATTTTATTAATAGTTCTATTTGGCTTCTTACTGATGCCAACTTCAACTATTGCTTGTGAAAATAATTCCTCAAAAAAATCCTGCGATAAAGAGATGTCGTCTTCAATTGAAAAGAAAGATTGTTGCGATAATAATTCTCATTCAAACGGTAAAAATCACAACGGTTGTAATGGTAAATGTGGACACGCTTTATGTAGTAGCACCTCCGTAAACATTGGAATTACATCTGCAGTACAATTTGAAATTCAAGATGATATTTTTAATTTTTCTACTGAAAAACAAAAATTTCATCAATCAGTATCCTTCACTTCTGCTGGTTACTCTTCAATCTGGCTTATTCCTAAAATAGGATAAATCTAATCTTTGACAGCCAATAGTGCGTCAAAATTAAAGCAAATCATCCTTTAAAATCATTTTTTTCTCAGCTTTTTAAAATTATTAAATATTGGCGTCATTGCTATTATTTAGTTAAGCTCTAGCCTGTTTCAACTTCAAATTATTTTCACAATGAACTCACTAAAAAAAATGGTGACAGCAATAATCCTATTGTTGTCAGCCACAATTTCTAATGCGCAAATTAAAAATGCACAAACTGAAACCACTAAAATATTTGGAAACTGCGATATGTGTAAATCCACAATAGAAAAAGCAGGTAACATTAATAAAGTAGCCAAAGTGGATTGGAATAAAGACACTAAACTGGCTGTTTTAACTTATGATTCGCAAAAAACAAATCCAGATGAAATACTAAAACGTATCGCTCTAGCAGGTTACGACAGTGAAAAATTTCTTGCGCCTGATTCAGCTTACAACACACTTCACGGTTGTTGTCAATACGACCGAGCGGCCAAAACTAAAGTTACAGTGGTAGAACCTAAAATGGATATGAACCAAAATGCGCATTCTAACCACACTGGCGCAACAACTTCTGAACAACAAATAGTGAGTCCATTAACGGCAACTTTCGACAATTACTTCTTATTGAAAGATGCATTAACGAATACGGACAGCAAAACTGCTTCAAATGCTTCAAAAGTGATACTAACTTCCTTAAGTGATGTAAAAATGGACGCGCTATCAATGGATGTTCACATGGCTTTTATGCAAGTGTTGAAAGATTTAAAGGTCGATTCCAAGGGTATTTCTGAAACACAGGACATCAAAAAACAAAGAACATTGTTCCTCTCTCTATCAAAAAACATGTACAGTTTAATAAAAGTTTCCAAATATGAAACTCCAGTTTATTATCAATTTTGTCCGATGGCAAATGGAGGAAAAGGAGCCAATTGGTTAAGCAAAGAAAACAATATCAAAAACCCATATTACGGCTCACAAATGATAAGCTGTGGTAAGACAGTAGAAACTATAATTAATTAAAACTTTTGGCACTAACCAAAACCAATAGTATGAGTATTGTGAACTGCATGGTAATGGTAAAACGGATTATTGGATAAGCAACGTGACAGAGATTATAAATCCATACAAAGTAATGCATCAGTGTGGAAGTACTCATAAGACTAACCATTCTCCATAGGAAGAGCGCAGAAATGAATTAATTACTAAGTCGTGAAAATAATTCAACAAAAACTGTACTCAAAATAATATGGTCTAAAGCCTACTACTACTAATGATATTCATTGTTTTGAATCGTAATGCCGAACTGCTTTACTATTACAAAAGACATTTTAAGTTTAGTTACAGTAATCATAAATAAGGTCCTATAAGTAGGCTTTTAACACAAAGTATATGTTAAAT
This sequence comes from Flavobacterium sp. TMP13, assembly GCF_050847115.1. Lineage (NCBI taxonomy): Bacteria > Pseudomonadati > Bacteroidota > Flavobacteriia > Flavobacteriales > Flavobacteriaceae > Flavobacterium > Flavobacterium sp. TMP13. The sequence goes on along the minus strand of NZ_CP193656.1, from coordinate 2,296,359 downwards.
AAAATAATAAAATATTTCCTAGAAAACAGATTAGTAACTGTGTTGATTCTTGCAGTTGTAATTGTATGGGGTATTGCCACGGCTCCTTTTAAATGGAACATTCCATTTATCCCATCTGACCCAGTGTCTGTTGATGCAATTCCAGACATTGGAGAAAATCAACAAATTGTGTTTACGCAATGGCAAGGTCGTTCTCCGCAAGATATCGAAGACCAAATATCGTATCCTTTGGCCACTTATATGCTGGGCATTCCAGGCGTAAAGTCGGTTCGAAGTAATTCTATTTTTGGTTTCTCCAGCATTTATATCATATTCGACGACGACATCGAATTTTATTGGTCACGCTCTAGAATACTTGAAAAACTAAACTCACTACCTAGTAGCCTTTTACCTGAAAATGTAAAACCATCGTTAGGTCCAGATGCAACTGCTTTAGGGCAAGTATACTGGTACACTGTTGAAGGTCGAGATAAAGACGGGAATCCAACCGGTGGTTGGGATTTGCAAGAAATTAGAACGGCACAGGATTTCTATATAAAATATGGTATAAATGCCGTGAAAGGTGTTTCTGAAGTCGCATCAATTGGTGGATTTGTTAAAGAATATCAAGTAGATGTGAATCCAGATGCATTGAAAGCCTACAATATAAGTTTGATGCAGGTAATGACCGCCGTCCAAAAATCAAACAAAGATGTTGGTGCAAAAACAATTGAAATTAACCAAGCCGAATATTTAGTCAGAGGTTTAGGGTATGTCAAAAAGGTAGAAGACATTGAATTAGCAGTCGTAGCTGTGAAAGATAATGTGCCTATTCGTATTAAAGATATTGGTGTAGTTGCATTAGGCCCAGAAACGAGAAGAGGTATTTTAGACAAAGGTGGTGCTGAAGCTGTTGGAGGTGTTGTAATTGCACGTTACGGTTCTAATCCATTAGAGGTAATTAATGGTGTCAAAACAAAAATTAGCGAAATAGCATCCGGATTGCCGAAAAAAACTTTAGCAAATGGTGTCGTAAGTCAACTCACTATTATTCCCTTTTACGACCGTACAGAATTAATCCACGAAACAATTGGCACGTTAGAAACTGCTCTTTCACACGAAGTTTTAATCAGTATAATAGTTGTTTTACTTTTGGTTTTTAATTTAAGAGCTTCTTTAATTATTTCAAGTCTTCTTCCCGTTGGTGTACTATTAACCTTTATAGTGATGCGCTATGCTGGTGTGGATGCCAATGTAGTTGCGCTTTCAGGAATTGCGATTGCTATTGGAGTAATGGTTGATGTTGGAATTATATTTGTTGAAAATATAATTAGGCACCTAGAGATGCCAGAAAACAAAGGGGTCAGTGGTGCAAAATTAATGCAGGTAATCTATGAAGCCACTACCGAAGTTGTTTCGGCAATTACAACTGCTTTAGCCACAACAGTAGTCAGTTTTATTCCTGTCTTTATGATGGAATCTGCCGAAGGAAAATTATTTAGACCTTTAGCATTTACTAAAACGTTCGCGTTGTTGGGTGCTTTTGTTTTGGGTTTAGTAGTACTTCCTTCTTTAGCAAACTATATTTTTGGAATTGATTTCGATAAAAAAAGAGTAAAACGTTTTTGGGGATACGTATTCATTTCCATTGGAATATTATTAAGTATCTACTTTAAGATTTGGCTTCCACTAGCCCTGACTTTGATGGGTATTTATGACCTCTTTAATCACAGAATACCTCAAAAATATCAGTCCTACACTAAACATTTTAATTTAGTACTCGTCCTGTTCATTATTTCCTTCTTTCTAACACAAGAATGGATGCCTTTAGGCCCACAAATTAGTGTAATAGGGAATTATCTATTTGTAATTGTACTTTTAGGAATTATTCTTTCTGCACTATTGGCGATTGTTAAGTATTATGAACCTGTATTAAGATGGTGTCTTGAAAACAAAGGAAAATTCTTGATGCTTCCACTAGTTACATTACTGTTTGGAATTATAATATGGATAGGTTTTGACAGCACATTTGGAGTGGTGGCAAAAGGTTTTGATAAATTAGGATTCAATATTAGAAACACTAAAATTTGGTCGACACCTTCGCATGCCTTTCCAGGAATAGGTTCTGAATTTATGCCAACTTTGAATGAGGGAAGTTATTTATTAATGCCCACCTCAATGCCACATGCCGGTGTGGAACAAAATAGAAAGGTAGTTGGCCAACTCGATATGATTCTAAATCATATTCCCGAAGTGGATATGGCTGTTGGTAAATTAGGTCGTGTGGAAAGTGCATTAGACCCCGCACCGATTTCTATGTATGAGAATATTATCAATTACAAGCCTGAATATATTTTGGATGATAAAGGCCATCGAATGCGATTCAAAACAGACGATGACAATCGATTTATTACTAAATCGGGAGACAGTTTGACGCATGATGAAGCTTTAAAACAAGCCATTACAATTAAAAATCTAATCCAAGATGACGACGGCACGTTCTATCGAAATTGGCGTGACATCATTAAATCTCCAGATGATATTTGGAATGAAATTGTAAAAGCGTCAAAAATTCCAGGAGTGACATCCGCTCCAAAACTGCAACCTATTGAAACGCGTTTAGTAATGCTTCAAACGGGAATGCGAGCTCCCATGGGGATAAAAGTTTTTGGTCCAGATTTAAAAACCATTGAAGAGTTTGGATTGCGACTCGAATCCATTATTAAGGAAGTTCCATCCGTTAAGAGAGAAGCCGTATTTGCAGATAGAATTGTAGGAAAACCTTATTTACATCTGAACATCGACCGCGAAAAAATTGCTCGGTTTGGCTTGAATGTAGAAGATATCCAGCAAACCATAGAAACAGCTATTGGAGGAATGAAAATAGCTTCTACAGTTGAAGGACGAGAACGCTATCCAATAAGAGTCCGTTATCCACGAGAATTAAGAGACAGTCCAGAAGCTTTGGGTAAAATTTTAGTAGCTACTCCTACAGGTGCACAAATTCCTTTAGGACAATTGGTACAATTTGAATACAAAAAAGGACCACAAGCCATCAAAAGTGAAGACACTTTTTTAGTAGGATTTGTACTGTTTGATAAAAACGATGGCTATGCAGAAGTGGATGTTGTAAATGATGCACAAAAAGCAATACAAGCTAAAATTGATTCGGGTGCATTAAAAGTTCCTCAAGGGATTAACTACAAATTTTCAGGAACGTATGAGAACCAAATTCGTGCAATGAAAAGGCTTTCTATTGTAATACCAATCTGTTTAGGTGTGATTTTCCTATTGCTGTATTTCCAGTTCAAAACAATCATCGCTTCTTCCATTCACTTTTCGGGCGTATTTGTGGCTTTTGCAGGTGGTTTTATAATGCTGTGGCTCTACGGTCAGGATTGGTTTATGAATTTTGCAGTTGCAGACGTCAACATGCGCGATTTATTTCAAATGCATCCCATCAATTTAAGTGTCGCGGTATGGGTTGGTTTTATTGCATTATTCGGAATTGCAACAGATGATGGTGTAATTATGGGTTCTTATATTCATCAAGTTTTTGAAGAAAAAAATCCACAAACGGTAACAGAAGTGCGTAACGCCGTTGTTGAAGCCGGTAAAATGCGAGTGCGACCTGCAGTAATGACTGCAGCGACAACGATTATTGCCCTACTTCCAGTCTTAACCTCAACAGGTAAAGGTTCTGACATTATGATACCCATGGCAATTCCAACATTCGGTGGTATGACCATTCAAATCATGACCATGTTTGTAGTGCCGGTGTTACAGGCGTATTGGAGAGAAACGGTTATTAAAAATAAAGAAAAAAGAAATGCGTAAAATACTAATTATACCACTGCTACTTATTGCTTTCAACGTTAAAGCGCAATCTATCAATGAATTTTATACCATTGCGTCGGAAAATAATCCGGAACTAAAAGCAAAGTACAAAGAGTTTGAGGCTTCACTGCAAAAAGTGACACAAGTAAGCGCCTTACCTGACCCAAGTCTTACAATGGAGTATCTCGTTTCACCAGCATCTCCTGAAAACATGCGACTGACCTTGTCACAAATGTTTCCTTGGTTTGGCACTTTAAAAGCGCAGAAAAATGCTTCAACCTTATTGGCAGAAAGTAAATACCAAGCTTTTTTGAACTCAAAAAGCCAGTTGTTTTATCAAGTCGCGACTGTTTACTATCCTTTGTACGAACTAAATAAAATGAAAAACATCGAGCAAGAAAACATTAAGATTTTAGAATCCTACAAGAATATTGCTAATGCAAAATTTCAAAATGGAACTACAGGATTAGTGGATGTTTTGCGGGTAGATATTATGATTAAGGAATCGCAAACTAATTTGGAAATTTTAAACAAACAAGAACCTGCTCTTAAATCATGGCTCAACAGCATACTCAACAGAAAGTATGATGAAAAAATCGAAATGGCGCAAGAACTCAATGTGATTGAATTACCTCTTGGATACCGCAAGGAATCTATCGCGACAAACCCGCTGCTGCAAGAGTTGGAATTGAAAAAGCGAGCTTCAGAAGTAGGAATTGAAATAGCCAGAAAACAAGGTTTACCAAATTTTGGTATTGGAGTAGAATACGTTTTTATGGGTAGCGGTATGAATAATGAAGGAAAAGACATGATTATGCCAATGTTAACGGTCAGTTTACCCATTTTTAGAAAGAAGTATAATGCAGCAGTGAGCGAAGCTAAATTAATGCAAGAAAGCTATTCTTTTCAAAAAGAAGCCAGTGAAAACAAACTGAATGGGACGTACTACAAACTTGTTTTTGAATTAGAGAAAGAACGTGATTTACTTAAATTATATGAAGGGCAAGTAACAACACTCTCTAAAAGTTTAAACTTGATGTTCTCCTATTACAGCAATTCAAACAAAGATTTTGAAGAAGTCTTGCGGATGCAACAAGAATTATTGAAGTATCAAAAAATGCAGCTGTCAAGTACAAGTACTTTTTACATCAAATTAGCTGAATTGGATTATTTAACAGCAAAACAATTTTAATCATGAACATAGATAAAAAAACAAAAATAGTAGCTTTAATTACTTTAGTGATTGGGTTTATTTTAGGCGCTTTGTTCTTCAGCGGTAGTGATACAGAAAAAGAAGAACAAACAACAGAAGTAAGCGCTAAAGCCGAGGTTTGGACGTGTTCGATGCATCCACAAATTAGACAACCTGAACCCGGAGATTGCCCAATATGTGGTATGGATTTGATACCATTAGAGTCCGATACTGAGGCAGCTGACCCAGATGCCATCAGCATGTCAGAATCAGCAATGATTATTGCAGGTATATCCACTTACAAAGTCGGAAATACGGACGGCATTAAAGAAATTGCCCTAAATGGTAAAATTGAAGTAAACGAAAAAACACTTTACAGTCAGTCTTCACATATTCCCGGTCGAATCGAAAGAATCCTTGTTTCATTCGTTGGCGAATACGTTAAAAAAGGACAAATCGTAGCGTATATCTATTCGCCTGAATTAGCAAGTGCACAACAAGAATTAATTGAGGCATATAGTGTCAAAGACATTCAACCGCAGTTGTTGGAATCGGTGAAAATGAAATTAAAAAATTGGAAAGTATCAGACGCTACCATCAACAAAATCATTTCAACAGGCAAAAAACAAGACCAATTTCCTATTTATGCCGATGTTTCGGGCTACATCATCAAAAAAAATGTAGAATTAGGCGATTACCTTGAAAAAGGACAAACTTTATATGAAGTCGCAGATTTATCAAAAGTATGGGTGCGTTTTGAAATATATGAATCCGATATGGGATTAATTAAAAAAGGTAATACGGTAAACTATACAATAGCTTCTTTCCCAGGAGAATCTTTTTCAGGAACAATTGCTTTCATCGACCCATTTATAAACCCAACAACACGAGTTGCCAAAGCACGAATTGAAGTAGCCAACAGTGGACTAAAGTTCAAACCTGAAATGTTCGTATCCGGAACGGTAAAAACAAAAGTAGATAGTAAAAAATCAACTATTAGTGTACCCAAGACCGCTGTAATGTGGACGGGGAAACGCTCTATCGTTTACATAAAAAATGAATCTGAAAACGGAATTTCTTTCAAATTAAGAGAAGTCACTTTAGGACCTTTACTAGGAAACGACTACATCATAGAAGAAGGTTTAGAAATTGGAGAAGAAATAGTGGCTAATGGAACTTTCAATGTAGATGCAGCCGCACAGTTAGCAGGAAAACCAAGCATGATGAATCTTGAAAGCGGTTCAGGAAGTACAGGAAAAAACAACAGTAGCACAACAAACACTATGAGTGATGATAAAAAAGTGGTTTTAAAAGACGACAAAACCGCTATTAATGCAGAAGCTAAAAAAAGTCTGCAACCTTTATATAAAAACTATTTTGACTTCAAAGATGCGTTGACTAAAGATGATTTTAATACCGCTAAAAAAGCGCTATTAGAATTTCAAAAATCGTTAGACAAAATAAACATGAGCGTCTTTAAAGGAGAATCGCACAACGTATGGATGAGTTACCAGACAGAACTTAAAAAAAATACATTACATGCTACACATTCTAAAGACATAAAAGAATTAAGAATGCCTTTTGAACCTATCTCAAATGTAATGATAGCGATGACAAAAGCGTTCAATCCATTAACCGAAACCGCTTATGTTCAGTTTTGCCCTATGGCAAATAGCGATAAAGGAGCCAATTGGTTGAGCAAAGAAAATAAAGTAGTAAACCCGTATTTTGGTGCATCCATGCTAAAATGTGGAGAAATAAAAGAAACAATTAAATAAATAAATTAGTAATCAATAAATTTTAATATCATGAAAAAAGTAATCGGAATTTTAGCAGTAGCGTTAATCACTACAACAATTTCTTGTAAAGAGAATAAAACACAAGAGAGTGAAACGCATGAGAATGTGGAACACACAATGCAGGATGCAGGAATGCACACGGAATCACACGAAGGACACGACCATTCAGCAGGTACAGCCTCACCTGAAAGAGAAATTACCCAAAACAGTACTAAAAATGGGGAAACAGCAGCGGTTTTAGATGCTTATTTTGAAATCAAAAATGGTTTAGTTGCAGATAGTAAAGCGAACACAGCCAAAGGTGGAAACGCTCTTTTAGCTGCACTGTCGAAATTTGATATGTCAAAACTATCAAAAGAAGCACATAAAGAATACATAGAAATTCAAGAAAGTGCGAAAGAACATGCAGAACATATTGTAAAAAGTGATATCGACCACCAAAGAGAACATTTTGAAGGTTTAAGTACTGACATCACAGATTTAGTAGCACTTCTTGGAACAGACAAAGTGATATATCAAGATTTTTGTCCAATGGCAAATAACAACAAAGGTGCGCTTTGGTTAAGTGAAGTAAAAGAAATTAAAAACCCGTACTATGGTTCAAAAATGCTAACCTGTGGTAGTGTGAAAAAGCAAATTAACTAAATGAAAATTTTTAAAATCATCTTACTGATTTTAGTGGTTGTGTTTGTGGGAATCCAGTTTATTCCCACAAAACGCAACCAAAGTACTAGTGTGCCTACTACTGATTTTATTGTAGTTAACGCTGCTCCTCAAAACATTTCCAATATCCTGCAAACCTCCTGCTACGACTGTCACAGTAACAACACTTATTATCCGTGGTATAATAAAGTCCAACCGGCAGCTTGGTTTTTAGAAAGCCATATTGAGGAAGGCAAAGCAGAACTAAACTTTAGCGAATGGGACACCTATTCTGACCGAAGGAAAAAAAGCAAACTAAAATCAATTGTAAGTCAAATTGAAGATAACGAAATGCCTCTTTCATCTTATACCATACTGCATCAAGATGCAAAGCTCAGTCCGCAACAAAAGACGGAAGTTATAGAATGGATGAATAAAATGATTATAAATTAATATGAATTAACCTTACTTAAAATATAAAACTATGCAAGAAAATAACCAGCACACAAAGAAAACCCGTACGTGAAATTTGCCGTAATAATGGCTGTTTCATTCGTAATCATGTATTCGGTCATGTTTTTAAATCTTGAAGCATTTAGCCATGTATTCAATAGTATTACTCGGTTTTACATGACTACTTTAATGATAGCTGCTATGGCAATAACTATGTTGTTATTTATGTGGAAAATGTATCCAAATCATAAAACGAACTATGGAATAATAGTCTTCGCAGCGATTTCCTTTACTGGAACTTTATATCTGTTGAGAACCCAAACTTTTATTACAGACATTCAATATATGAAAGCAATGATTCCGCATCACTCATCAGCAATTATGACGAGTAGCAATGTAGATTTTAAAGACCCTGAACTCAAAAAATTAGCCAATGACATTATCATTGCACAAGAAAAGGAAATTGAGCAAATGAAACAAATGATAAACCGATTAGAAAACAAAGAATAACAGTGAAAATTTTTATAAAAAACATGGTTTGCAACCGCTGTAAAATTATGGTGAAGCTCGAGTTAGAAAAACTTGGGCTTCATCCTACTTCTATTGAATTAGGTGAAATTACAATTCAAGAAAATTGCATAGAGGACAAGAAAGAAGAATTGATTAAAAATTTAGAATTAATCGGTTTAGAATTTTTAGATGACAAAAGAAGCCAAACTATCGAGAAAATAAAAACGATTATTTTGGAGTTAGTGCACCATTCGGAAGCAGTTTTAAAAGTAAACTTATCGAATCACATTAGTAGCCAACTGAACCAGAATTACCACTATTTAAGTAATCTCTTTACAGAAGCGAATGGTATAACCATTGAGCATTATTTGATAGCGCAAAAGATAGAACGTGCAAAAGAATTATTAATCTACGATGAACTTTCATTAAGCGAAATTGCTGATCAGTTGAACTACAGCAGTGTTGCTCATTTAAGTAAACAATTCAAAAAAGTAACCGGTTTAACAGCAACAGATTTTAAAAAATTGAAAATTAAATTACGCGAACCAATTGAGAATCTGTAAATTATACTAAATAAAGATAATATTAACCAACATTATTACTTAGTTCATTCGGATATTTGAGGTATTAATATTAAACAAAATAAAAATGATACATTCTTATCAAATTACCGGAATGAGCTGCAATGGATGTCGTACAACTGTTGAGAAAGCTTTAAATACAATTGATGGAATTATGGCAACAGTGTCTTTGATCCCACCAACTGCAACAATTACAATGGAAAATCATATTCCAACCGAACTACTTCAAGAAGCTTTAACAAAAGCAGGAAATTACGCAATATCTGTAGCAAGTCCCTCAGATGCAAAACCGCAGACGCAAGAGAAATCCACAAAAAAATCGTGCTGTTAAGGGCACTAATTATCTTTTCAGACAAGATATAATGACAATTGTACTTTTTAGAAATAGTAATTGTATAAAAAACTATGTCCACGAACACTAATTATTACTAGTGTTCGTGTTACGTAATGCATCTAATTAGGAGCAACCGACAACGCTTCTGATAAATTGACGGATTTTTTAATTAAAAATTTTATCGTAAAACAAGCAGTAATCTTTAATAAAACGCAAATAATATGAAAAATTTAGCACTTATTTTAGCTGTATTCGGCCTATTGGGCTTGAACAGTTGCAGTCAAAAGAACGACGTCAAATCAATGATTCAGAACGATGCGACCCGAAGCGAAATCATAAAAATCATTGCAGAAAACCTGGAATATCGGACAGAATTCAGAACGAATATGCAAAGCACCATGATGCTAGAAGAGGGCATGCAAATGATGATGAAAGACAGTACAATGATGCATTCCATGATGAACGGAATGATGAACGACGGAAAGAAGATGGGTACAATGATGAAAATGATGAACGAAAAAGGAATGATGAGCAAAGATTGTATGGAATCCTGCACAAAAATGATGGGAGAAAAAGGAATGAACATGCAGAATATGGATAATATGAAAACTAGTGAGGGAACAACAAAAGCAGACCATGCGGAACATCATTAAGTAATGACAAAATAGAACTTGAAGTTATACATGATTACAAAAGACATTTTGGTGGAAGGCACTAAATATGGTGGATTGTTTGGATGTTGTTTCTAATATGGATTTTTGCAACTCCTTGGGGTATTCCCGGAGAAAGAAAAAAGAAAGATCGTCTACTAGACATTTTGACAAGACGTTTCGCAAATGGTGAAATAACTAAAGAAGATTATGAAGAGTCAAAAAACATTGTAACCGCGGATACTAATATAAAACCATACTAGATATGGTAGTTAAAAATTAATTATCTCGAATTTCCTGGTGTTTTAATTGAATGACTCTTTAATTTTTATGCTTTATGATTTCATTTGTAACAGTAGATCAAAGTAGCAATTATCTTTTACTATAGCGATACAAACCGTTTAGAATCAACCAATATCCTCAGAATAAATGACCGTTAAAAGAAGTTTTCTTTAATATTAAGCTTTTTTTTTAAATGAGCTATTGGTTTTTATAGTGACAGCGAATTACGTTAAAAATTAGTTTACTATGAGAAACCATATCAATACAAATAATAAGCTTTCATTAATAGGTTCAATCTCTCTTGGAACAGGCGCGATGATTGGCGCTGGAATATTCGTACTTATGGGACAAATTGCAGAGCTAGTGGGCGATTTATTTCCTATTGCTTTTATTGCAGGTGCCATTGTCGTATGTTTTAGTTCTTACTCGTACGTTAAGTTCTCAAATGCGTTCCCTTCTTCAGGCGGTGTTGTAAAATTTTTAAATAAATCCTACGGCCCAGGAACTATAACAGGCGTGTTTTCATTATTGATGTATGTCTCAATGGTGGTTTCCCAGAGTTTAGTAGCGGGTACATTTGGGGCTTACACGCTTCGGTTATTCCCAGAGCGTTTTGCCACTTATGCTTCCATTCTAGGCGTGTTTCTTTTAGTCATTGTATTTATAGTGAATATTTTAGGAAATAAAGTCATTGAAACAACAGCTACTTTTACAGCAATCATAAAAGTACTTGGTATCGCATTACTTGCAATTGCCGGTTTACTAATTTCAGGCTTTGCAGATATTACTGGAAATTACATTCCAAAAAATGCTGAAGAATTACCCATTGGAATTGGTTTTGTAGCTTCATTAGCATTAGCAATTCTTGCCTATAAAGGGTTCACAACTATAACAAATCAAGGTGGAGATATTGATAATCCACACAAAAATCTTGGAAGGTCTATAATAGCATCGATACTTATCTGTACTGTTATTTATGTTGCTTTAGCACTTGCTGTCGCAGGGGGATTAAGCATACCTGAAATTATCAAAGCAAAAGATTACGCTTTAGCGGCAGCCGCAGAACCTGTTTTTGGAAAATGGGGTATTTGGATTACCGTAGCTATCGCAATTGTTGCCACCTTCTCAGGTGTGATTGCAAGTGTATTTTCATCCTCTCGCTTATTGGGAATGTTGAGTACTATGAAACAAGTTCCCTCTTTAAAAAAACTTGGGAATTTTAAAAATCCAGCACTCATTTTCACGGTATCTCTCGCAATTCTACTAACCATCTCGTTCGACTTAACCAGAATCGCATCTATTGGAGTTATTTTTTATCTTATTATGGACATTGCAATCCATTGGGGGCTTTTCCGTCACCTTAAAAAAGAGGTAGATTTCCTTCCAATTATTCCGTTAATGGCAATTGTTATGGACGTTGTGGTTCTTTCAGCATTTCTTTATGTCAAATACATAAGCGATCCTTTGGTACTGATTGTTGCAGCAATTGCAATTATCCTAATGATAGTTTCGGAACGTTTCTTTATGAATTCGCACACAGATGAAGATGGAGATATGCAGATGGGAATGGAAACTAATAATAAATAATTTAAAATAAAATCACATGAAAAATATCGCAGTTATAGGATATGGAGTTATAGGCAAACGAGTAGCAGATGCCATTCAAAAGCAAGACGATATGAATCTTTCGGGAGTATGCGACATCATTAGTGATTGGCGTATTCAAAATGCCGTACGAAAAGGATATGACATCTATTATGCCACATCCGAAGCCGAAAAGGAAATGAAAAAAGCAGCTATTCCAGTAAAAGGAAGTATGCAAGACCTTCTGAAAAATGTAGATTTAGTAGTGGATTGTACACCAAAAAACATAGCCGCTCAAAATATAAAAATCTATACAGATTTAGGTCTCAAATTTATTGTTCAAGGTGGCGAAAAACACGAAACAACAGGTCATTCTTTTAGTGCCGAAAACAATTATAAATCAGCACTAAATCTAAATGCTACAAGAGTTGTTTCCTGCAATACTACATCTATCTTACGAACATTAACTGCCTTAAAAAAAGCAGGTTTGTTAGAATATGCCAGAGGTACACTTTTAAGAAGAGCTACTGATCCTTGGGAAAGTCATTTAGGTGGAACAATGAATACGATGGTTCCCGAAAGAGATATTCCAAGCCATCAAGGTCCAGATGCAAAAAGTGTTGATCCTGATTTGGATGTCATTACTTCAGCTATAAAAGTACCAGAAACCTTGAGTCACATGCATTATTGGAATGTAAAATTGAAAAAACAAACCACAAAGGAAGAAGTAATTGCAACTTTTAAGAAATCTACTCGTATTAAACTCATTCAATACGACGAAGGTTTAGTCTCAAACAATACCATCAAGGAAATGTTTCTGGATATGGGCAGACCTTGGGGTGATATGTATGAAGTGGCACTTTGGGAAGATATGTTAAAAGTTGTAGGAGATGAATTATTCTATGCTTATGTGGTCGATAACCAAGCTATTGTAATACCGGAAACTATTGATGCCATTAGAGCACTTACCGGAATTGAAATGGATGCCGATAAATCCATTGCCAAAACAAATCACAGTTTAGGGATTCATTAAATACTTTTAAAATGAAAATAGAAAAAAACATATCGGAAATTTTAGGAGAAAAAGCAGCTTATTATTTGGATTACGTTTGCGAGAAAATCACAAAAGACCAATTGCAAACACCAAGTAAAAATAGTCTTGACAAGGTATTTGTAGATAGTAATAGAAATCCCCAAGTACTTCGAAGCCTTTCTCAATTATATAATCATGGAAATCTTGGCGGCACTGGATACTTAAGCATACTGCCTGTTGACCAAGGAATCGAACATAGTGCCGCATTTTCATTCTATAAAAATCCGGCTTATTTTGACCCCAAAAATATAATAAAACTAGCTATTGAAGGAGGTTGTAATGCAGTAGCTTCTACTTTTGGCGTTTTGGGTTTGAACGCAAGAAAATATGCTCATAAAATCCCCTTCATTGTTAAGATTAACCATAATGAATTGCTTACTTATCCCAATAAATACGACCAAACATTATTTGGCAAAGTAAAATCTGCTTGGAATATGGGAGCTGTTGCCGTAGGTGCTACCATTTATTTCGGTTCTGCCGAAAGTGACCGACAAATCAAAGAAATTGCAGAAGCATTTGAAGAAGCTCACAATTTAGGAATGGCAACTATTTTATGGTGTTATCTTCGAAATGATTCCTTTAAAAAAGACGGTGTTGATTATCATGCTGCGGCAGATTTAACTGCTCAAGCCAATCACTTGGGAGTAACTATTCAAGCAGATATTATCAAACAAAAATTACCCACTAATAATTTTGGATTTAAAAATATTGACTTTGGTAAATATGACGACGAAATGTATGAAACATTGACTACTAACCACCCAATTGATTTGTGCCGTTTACAAGTAGCTAACTGTTATATGGGCAAAATAGGATTAATTAATTCTGGAGGTGGTTCAAATGGTGAATCTGATTTAATGGAAGCCGTTACAACAGCCGTAATCAATAAAAGAGCCGGTGGTTCTGGTTTAATTTTAGGTCGAAAAGCATTTCAAAGGCCTTTTAATGAAGGTGTTGCTTTATTGAATACGATACAAAGTGTTTATTTGGAACAGAAAATAACAGTAGCTTAAACATGAATACAGCACTGCTAACGTTTTTTTTGGATAGATCACAAAATCAGAAAATTGGTATAGAAGTGGTTTTAATAATAGTATTATGAAATGCACTTTTTACATCTAATTAGTACTCGCAATCATTCCCACTATCAGTAAAAGTAAAACATATGTCAAAATGAAAAACAAAATCAATATTGTAAAATACTCTGGAGCAATTGAAGCATTCGATTTAGAGAAGTTGAAAAATTCATTAAGACGCGCCGACGCCAATGAAACCGTTATTCTTGAAATCACGGATGAAATTCAGAGCACTTTAAAAGAAGGCATGACCACCAAGCAAATCTATAAGATGACCTATAAAATGCTAAAAAGTAAATCTAGAGTTAGTGCTTCAAGATATAATCTAAAAAAAGCACTAATGGAATTAGGACCTTCTGGTTTTCCTTTCGAAAAATTAATAGGAAAATTATTGTCCCACGAAGGATTTAAAGCAGAAGTTGGTATCATTGTTAAAGGCAATTGTGTTCAGCATGAAATAGATGTCATAGCACAAAAGGATAATAATCATTATATGATAGAATGTAAATACCATCAAGATCAGCAAAATGTTTGCAATGTGAAAATTCCTCTTTATATCCAATCTAGATTTATTGATGTTGAAATGGAATGGAAAAAACAACCCGGACATAATCTAAAATTACATAAAGGTTGGGTTTACACAAACACTAGATTTACCAGTGATGCAATTCAATATGGAACTTGTGTAGGTTTAGGTCTGGCAGGTTGGGATTACCCAAAAGGAAATGGACTCAAGGAGCGAATAGACAAATCAGGGCTACATCCATTAACCGCCTTAACAACTCTTACAAAACCCGAAAAGGCGAAGTTATTAGACAAAGGTATTGTGCTTTGTAAGGAAATTTATGAAAATCCAAATATTCTAGACCAAATTGGCATACCAAAAGAGAGGCATAAAAAAATAATAGATGATTCAGCAGAATTATGTAGTAACCCTTAAATGTAGTGTCAACTGAAAAATAACTAATTTTTTAACATTTATGGAAAAATGTTATTGCAAATGTTTAATAAAAAGTAATAATTAAAACCTTGCGATGATATGGTTTACCTGAAATAAATAGTATTGAAAAAATATTATTATAAAGAATATTTAAGATGATGATGAATAAGAATTCAAGTACTATTAACAATAATTGGTATGTTATTGCAGGAGGTCCAAGTACTGGAAAAAGCACGGTAATTAATTTACTCCACAAATTAGCATACAATAGATCATGCCAGACATTACATAGATTCTTGGCATAAAAAAGGACATACAATTGCAGACATTTGAAACAATAAAAGAAAATTTCAATTAGAAATTTTAGATAGGCAAGTTGAAGGAGAAGCTTCAATTAAAACAAAAGACATTGTTTTTATGGATAGAGCTATTCCATGTAATTTACTATTATCAATTTTTAAAACTAGATTGTGATGAAAAATTAACAAACGCAATAAAAGAAACCTCTTACAAAAAATTTTTTGTTATAGATAAACTATCTTTTACAAAACACTATGGAACAACAGAAAATAAAGATTCACCATTTGATAATCGATGTTTATAACGATTTAGGTTTTCCAATTGTTGTTGTTCCTTTAAAAAGAGTAAAATATAATTTATAAAAAGATAAAACACACCAAAAAAATCACGATAAGCTGTCAAACTTAATTATGAATAATGTGATATAAAAATAACAATACCTAAAATTAAACTATGCAAAATCATAAAGAACACGAGAATAAAGAAACAGACCATCCTAAAATTGATCTTTCAAAAATGAAAATGACCAAAGAGGAACATGCTACCATGGACCACTCAAAAATGGACCATAGAAGTGTACCCATGGGAATGGAAGGACATGACCATCATAAAATGATGATTGAGGATTTTAAAAAACGATTTTGGATTACAGCAATACTCGCTATTCCTATTCTGTTTTTTTCTCCGATGATTCAAGGATTTCTAGGCTATACCATACTTCTACCAGGAAATCCCTACATACTATTTGCGCTTTCGTCAATCGTATATTTTTATGGCGGTTGGCCTTTCCTAAAAGGTTTTGTTTCTGAAATTAAGGATGGAGCTCCTGGAATGATGACTTTAATCGCCATGGCAATTAGTGTCGCCTATTTTTATAGTTCTGCAACTGTTTTTGGATTGCCCGGTGTCGATTTTTTCTGGGAACTAGCGACACTGATTGCGATAATGCTTGTGGGGCATTGGATAGAGATGAAAAGTGTATTAGGCGCTTCGAAAGCATTACAGCTTCTAGTTAGTATGATGCCTGCCGAAGCACACAGAGTAAAAGATGGAACTATTGAAGATATTTCTCTCGAAGATTTGCTAAAAGATGATGTGATTTTAGTAAAGCCGGGAGAGAAAGTTCCCGCGGACGGAATTATCGTAGAAGGCTCAAGCTACTTAAATGAATCTATGCTTACGGGTGAATCCAAACCTGTAAAAAAAGAAGAGAACGATAAAGTTATTGGCGGTTCAGTAAACGGGAACGGCAGTATAAAAGTAAAGGTGGAGCATACAGGAAAAGACAGCTACCTCAACAAAGTTATTACAATGGTGGAGGACGCGCAAAAGACCAAGTCCAAAATGCAGAATCTTTCAGATAAAGCAGCAAAGTGGCTGACGTATATTGCATTGGCAATCGGTTTCGGAACGTTAGCAGTTTGGCTACTTTTAGGCTTTCCTTTCGTCTATGCATTAGAACGAATGGTGACGGTAATGGTTATTGCATGTCCTCATGCACTTGGTCTTGCCATTCCACTTGTAGTAGCAATTTCTACCGCTGTCTCTGCCCAAAATGGATTATTAATCCGCAACAGAACAGCATTTGAAGAGTCACGAAAAATATCCGTTCTATTATTTGATAAAACAGGTACATTAACCAAAGGGGATTTCGGAGTTATCCGAATTGAATCTATCGATGCTGTTTATTCATCCGAAGAAATTTTAAGACTTTCAAGTGCCCTAGAACAAAGCTCAGAACATCCAATTGCTGTAGGAATAATTAAAAAGGTCAAAGAAGATAAAATACAAATTCCAGACCTGCAAAACTTTAAAGCAATTACAGGTAAAGGCGTTGAAGCTACCGTAGAAAGTAAGCAAATTAAAGTGGTAAGTCCTGGTTATTTAAGGGACGAAAAAATAGCGATTCCCGACGATGCTTTTAGTGACGCAGCAGAAACGGTGGTTTTCCTCCTAGTGGATGGAAAACTAGCAGGATATATTGCACTTGCGGATGAAATAAGACCTGAATCGGCCGAAGCAATCAAGATATTCAAGGAAAACAACATCAAAGTACTAATGGCAACTGGAGATAATGAAATAACGGCAAAAGCGGTTAGCGATAAACTGGGTCTTGATGGTTATTTTTCAGAAGTATTACCGCATCAAAAGGTAGAAATTGTAAAAAAACTACAAGACGAAGGAGAATTTGTTGCAATGACAGGTGACGGTGTTAATGATGCACCCGCATTAGCACAAGCAAATGTAGGTATTGCCGTAGGTTCTGGAACAGATGTAGCTGCTGAAACCGCTGATATTATTTTAGTAAATAGTAATCCCCAAGATATTGCCAATTTAATTTTGTTCGGTAAAGCGACTTATAAAAAAATGATACAAAATCTTATATGGGCAACGGGCTATAATGTTGTTGCAATTCCATTAGCAGCGGGTGTTTTATATTCTTCTGGATTTGTATTAGGTCCTGCAATTGGTGCCGTATTTATGAGTTTGAGTACTATTATCGTTGCCATAAATGCACAATTACTTAAGAAGCAAATTAATAAAAGGTAAATTAGATACCTGAATGTAGTTCGATTAGTAGAAAGTAAATCAACGATTGACGTATCGCCGAACAACACATTTTTTCACGTCTTTTGATTTAAAAAAATTTAATTGAAATATAGGGAAACGGATACATTACTTTACAAAAATGCACAAATCATCATCATAATTATGCAAACTATTTAAGTACAAGTTGTCGAAATTTGTATCACAAAAATATGAAACACACATACCATCTTGATGGAATGACCTGTTCAGGTTGTGAAGCAAAAGTTAAGGAAGATTTATCCAAAGTTGAAAATATAACAGAAGTACAAATTTCTAAAGACGATAAACAAGCAATATTAACAATGTCTAAACACGTAGAACTTTCTGTTTTACAAAAAGTGGATATGCAAATAAAACTTGCAGTATAAGTTAAGCTACATTTTTGTAATTAATTTGATTGTTAAATTCTTCAATAGTTGCATAATTCAAAGCAGAGTGTCTCCTTTTTCTATTGTACCAAATTTCAATGTATTCAAAGATCTCCAGTTTCATTTGTTCTTTAGAAATCAGTTTGTTCCCATAAATCAATTCCGTTTTCAAAGATTTGAAGAAGCTTTCCGCCACAGCATTATCCCAGCAATTTCCTTTACGACTCATACTGCGGGTTATTTTTTTATAGGAATCAAGAACATTTACAAACTTTTTACTGGCATATTGGACACCTCTGTCAGAATGAAAAATCAAACCTTCATCGACATCTCGGTTTTTAACCGCCATTTTCCAAGCTCCAAGCGTAGTTTCTTCTGTATTCATTGCGTCACTTAAACTCCAACCAATAATTTTTCTGTCGTATAAATTCATAATAGTGGTCAGGTATACAAACCCCTCTTTAGTTTGGATATAAGTAATATCCGAAACCCAAACTTTTGAAGGCATTTTTACAATAAACTCTCTATTTAATACATTTTCGACAACTAAATGATTATGATTTGAGTTGGTTGTAACTTTGAACCTTTTGCTTAATTTACTTCGCAAGCCAAGTTCTTTCATATATTTTGCAACTGTAATTCGTGAAACTTTATAACCTAAATGCTGTAATTCCAATTTTATTCTAGAACTTCCATATCTTTGTTTCGCTGCAAAATAAATCAATGTTATCCGTTCTTTTATAATAATTTTTAGCTGTCGTCTTGCGGTAATTGATTGTTTTTTCCATCGGTAATAACTTCCACTACTCACTTGTAGAACTTTGCACATTTTTTCAATCGGGAATACTTGTTCATTGTTTTTAATGAAACTATAAATCATCGACCGCTCATGGAAAAAATGCTGATTGCTTGTTTTTTCCACCGGTAATAATGTCGCAGCTCACTTGTAAGACTTTGCACATTTATTCAATGATAAATACTTGTTCATTGTTTTTAATAAAACTATAAATCATCGACCGCTCTTGGAAAAAATGCTGATTGTTTTTTTAATATATCACGTTCTAACTCGGAATCCTTGAGTCTTTTCTCCATTTCGTGGATTTTTTCTTGCTCGGGATTGAGTTTTAAATTTCCTTTCCCTAGAAAACTTCCTTCTCCAAATTCCTCGAACTTTTGCGGTCTGTATGTAATTGGGGACTTGTTATTTCCACCTCTCTTGCCAGTTCTGATACATTTGTTCTATCATCACTTAATTAAAAACTTTCTCTTAAATTTTACGGATTACATTTAAGGTTATTTCTTGACCTTTTATGATTTTTTAATTAGTACGTACAAATTTTTCATTGACTAATTCACATTCCGAAAAACAGATGAATCCCCAACAAGACATCCAAACCAAATTCATAAAGCCAATGAAAGATAGTAACTACATAAAATAAGCCAATAGCTTTAAATCCTCCATAAAAAGGTGCGTAATTTGTCCTTTTGGGGTCACAAAAGCAAAAGCTCAATTCTTTCGAATTGGGCTTTTTTTATGCTTCATTTTTAATGTTATAAAAATTCAATATGTTGATGTTTAACAGTTTGAATATATCTGTAAATTCAAAAGTTATAGAAGAAGCTGAACCGATCAAAACTACATTTCCATTTTTTTTAATGTTCTACTCTAGCCCAATCTGATATAAGGCCTTTCTATTCGCAAGATCATTTGCTTTAGACGTTGTTGAAATAAAGAGTAGCGCTGTAAAAAGAAATTTATTTTTAAGATTTATCTGAATTCGAACGATTTCATATAAAAAATTATAAAAGTAATTTTTAAAACGTGCAGCAGTTTGAATTTTATTTCTATTTCTAAGCCGCACAAATTTTCCTCTCTTTTTATTACAACACAATTATGTAATTAACCTCCAGGATCGTATAATAAATTGCGGTGTTCTTTAGCTAATTTTATAGTAGACAATTATAATTTTATATGCCATGGAAACCTCAAAATATGACGATAGCATCACAGATAAAGGAAATGAAATAGACCACACTAATAATGCTAGTTCTTCCAATTCTAATAGTTCAATTTTGGAGATTGAGCATCATTTTACAAAAGAGGACAATCAATCAAAAGAGACCTCTTCTTACGCAAGTCAAGATCTTAAAGAAGAGTTCGATTTTAAATACCTTCAAGAAATTCAACACAACAACAACCAAGATTCTCTTAATAACCACTAGGCAAAAATTCAATATAAATTTTAATAACGCTGAGTTATTAGAAAACAATACAGATTTACAATTATTTTAATTTAATAAACGAATTATGGAAGCAACTACACACAAATCGGGATTTTCACTACAAAGTATACTGCCAAAAAAAAATATTTCCACGACAGAACGAATTTTAATGGTGGCTGGGGGAGCTTACTTTTTGTATAAAATTTTGTCAAAAAAAGATAAAAGCACTGCAAAAACCACATTGGCTGGATCGATGCTAGTAAGAGGACTAACTGGATATTGCCCAGTTTACCAAGCAGTCGATGCTTATAAAAACACGTCTACTTCTAATGTCAATATTAGAGTGACAGGAATAGTGAATCGTCCTATTTTACAAGTCTACGCTTTTTGGCGCAATTTAGAAAATTTACCAAAATTCATGAATCATTTAGAGTCTGTAACTGCAATTGATACTAAAAGATCTGAATGGACAGCCAAAGGACCTTTTGGAGTAGGAACAGTAACTTGGAAAGCGGAGATCGTAAAAGATGAAAAAGATAAATTTTTAAGCTGGAAATCTCTTCCAGGTTCTACCATTGAGAATTTTGGAAAGGTTGGCTTTAAACCAATCGGACAAGCAACTGAAATTGATGTTACTATATCGTATAAAGCACCGCTAGGAATAGCTGGCGAACAGGGGGCCAAACTTTTAAATCCGATTTTTGAAAAAATGGTACAAGATGACATTGAGAATTTAAAATCGTATATGGAGTCTGGTCAACATTAAGGATACTAAAACACGGTTACATCAAAGTCTTCATAAATTTAACCTTATGAAGACTTTTTTTATTTAGAATAATTGTAATCGCAATGTCAAAACAACAATAAGTGGTAAATATGTAATGTTTAATGGTAATTTTATAAAATGAAATAAATTTATTACATTTGTGCTACAAAATTTCGTACTTGTCAATTTAACTTATTAGTCGCGAAATACATAAAATTAAAAATATGCAGCATGAAGTACGCTAATATCTTACAAATAGATGACGATTATGACGATTGCGAGTTTTTTAAAGAAGCGCTAGAATCCATTTCACCAGCGAAATATACTGCACAGCACAATCCACTAGAGGCATTACGTAAATTGCTTTCAAATGAATTGCAACCCGACTTAATATTTTTGGACATCAATATGCCCACTATGGACGGACCTACTCTTTTAGAAGAAATTAAAAAACATGAAAATGTCCAAAAAATTCCTGTGATTTTATTTTCTACTTCTCCTTTGGCTGCGCATCATCAAACTAAAAAAATTGATGTAAAAGAATATTTAACTAAACCCGGTGATTTTAATGATTTAATTAAAATGCTAAAACGCGTACTAGAGATTTATTAGATCAAGTCAATAATTAAACTCGAGCTGCTAGAAGAATTATTAATATTTTCTTCAGTATGATTAAGTCTTCTCGCTAGAGCTATTTTAGTCAATTAATGGTTTGGTAGTTGTATTCGTTTCTAATCGCTCTATGATTTTAGACGTTGCTGCATCAGAAGAAATACCATAGCCATTTACTAAAGTTCCTTTAAGTTCAAAATGTGGCGAAGAAATAGCATATAAAATAGATTGGTCGTCTGGATTAGAAGCACCTTCAAAACGATATACTTTATCAATTTGAAAATCCTCGGGAGCTAGCGTTACATTATTTTGACGGCATACCAAACATTCTTCTTGAATATTAAAATCATGAATATAACCCGCACGGATTAACCCATTAATAGTTTCAGATAAAGTTCCAAAACTTTCTTTTAAATTATCTTGTTTCATTTCTTAAAGATAAGGCTTTAAATTGGATAAGAGGTTTCATTTTGAATTCTCAATTAGATATACTAATTTCTAATTTCCGAAGTATACTTCGTTATTTTGCTTCTACCCTTTTTAATTTCATAATTTAGTAATTAATCAAGCAGCTATTTTCTGAACTTTCAAAAACCTAAAACAAATAGTCTTTTTTACAATGACATTAGGGTCAAAATCAATTTTTATATCGCGTAACGTATCTCAGATTTTATACCTAAATTGCAGTATATGGAAACAAATCCTGATGTGGTACTAATTGGTGGTGGCTTGGCTGGACTAACAGCGGCAATACATTTATCCAAAAAAGGATTGAAAGTAACCCTGATCGAAAAATCAGATTATCCCCGTCATAAAGTCTGTGGCGAGTATATTTCGAATGAAATCTTACCTTATTTACAATGGCTTGATATTGACATCGCAAAATTGCAACCAACTAATATAAAAAACTTTAGATTTACGTCTAGAAGCGGTCAAGCGGCCAAAGCTCAACTACCCTTGGGCGGTTTTGGTATCAGTCGCTTTACACTGGATCATTTTTTATATCAAAAGGCGCTTGCTAACGGTTGCAGAGTGATTAAAGAAACAGTTAGCAATGTTACTTTTGGCGCCGATAGGTTTAGCGTTACAGTTTCGAGCCAAATTATAGAAACAAAATTAGTTTTAGGCGCTTACGGCAAGCGCTCGAACATCGATCAGGTTTTATCTCGTGATTTTATCGCAAAAAAATCGCCTTGGCTGGCCGTTAAAGCGCACTTTTCGGGTGACTTCCCTGATGATTTGGTAGCGCTTCATAACTTTGATGGTGGCTACTGCGGTATTTCGAAAGTCGAAAATAATGCGATAAACATCTGTTATCTGGCCGATTATGCCTCTTTCAAAAAATATAAAAACATTGATGATTTTCAACAGAATGTACTTTTCAAAAACAAAGAATTAAAATCAGTTTTTGAAAACGCAACACTACTCTTTGATAAGCCACTTACCATAAGTCAGATTTGTTTTGAAAAAAAATCACCTGTAGAAAACCACATTTTAATGATTGGCGATACTGCAGGTCTCATTCATCCTTTATGCGGCAATGGTATGGCTATGGCAATACATAGTTCTAAGATCGCGTCCGAATTGGTTTTAGACTTTTATAATAGCACAATTAATTCACGCGAAGAATTGGAAAACAGCTATACCAAATT
This sequence comes from Flavobacterium sp. TMP13, assembly GCF_050847115.1. Lineage (NCBI taxonomy): Bacteria > Pseudomonadati > Bacteroidota > Flavobacteriia > Flavobacteriales > Flavobacteriaceae > Flavobacterium > Flavobacterium sp. TMP13. Next base: position 2,272,897 of record NZ_CP193656.1, on the reverse strand, counting down.
ATGGAAAAAACAGTTTGGGAAACGCTTGTTTATGGGCCGAATTTTAGCAAAGATCTTGCGCAATAAAGCGATAACTGCTATTATAATTAGTACAGTGGCTACTATTCCAAAACTACTTCCATTGTTAATTAAACAAACGCACGGCAAACCAATAGCAATTGATTAAATGAATATAAACACTAAATACAGAACACAAGAAACCGAAATTATGGATGACTTTTCGCTGCAAGGCGAAGAGTTGCGTGATGCTTTAGATAAAATTGCAGGCATCAACCAATTATTAGGCGGTAACAAACTCACCGTCAATGGCGTTCGACACCTTTTAAAAAAAGCCGATACTACAAAGACGATAACTATCGCAGATGTAGGTTGCGGCAATGGGGATATGTTACGTGTGCTCGCGAATTACGCTAAAAAAAACAATCTTACTTTTAAACTCATTGGTATCGACGCCAATGCCTTTACCATAAATTATGCTAAAAAATTATCTACTGAGTATTCCAATATTGAATACAGTTGTGTTGATATATTTGGCGAGAATTTTAGCACTGTAAAATACGACATTGTTTTGTGTACGCTTACGCTGCACCATTTTACAAACGATCAAATATTAAATATAATTACTACCTTTAATAAGAATGCTACGATCGGAATTGTGATAAATGATTTGCATCGAAGTAAAGCAGCGTATCGACTTTTCGGAGTGATCTGTACTCTTTTTAGCCTTAACAAAATGTCTCGCGAAGACGGATTAGTATCGATATTACGAGGGTTTAAAAAACAAGAACTCGTAGATTTTTCTAAAAAATTAAATTTAAAAAACGATACCATAAATTGGAAATGGGCTTTTCGATACCAATGGATAATTAGTAAAATATGAGTGTAAAAATAGTTACAGTTGCAAAGCAACTACCCCAATATTCGCGCACAACGGCCGATATACTTCCATTGCTTAACGTATGGCTGCAGGACCAAGACGAACGATTTATAAAAAAAGTAAAGAAAATTTTTGAAGGAGCTGCGGTAGACAAACGCTATTCTATAATGGATCCAGCTGAAGTTTTTACAGCCACTTCTTTTGAAGATAAAAATGACATTTACAGTCGTGAGGTTATTATTTTGGGCGAACAGGTGTTAGAAAAAGCGCTTGCTAAATCAGGATGGGAACCACAATCTATTGATTATATCATTACCGTAAGTTGCACGGGCATAATGATTCCCTCGTTAGATGCTTACCTAATCAATAAAATGAAATTGCGACAAGACATTGTGCGTCTTCCGGTAACTGAAATGGGTTGTGCGGCAGGAATATCCGGAATTATATATGCTAAAAACTTTTTGAAAGCCAATCCCGGTAAACGTGCAGCAGTAATTGCAGTAGAATCCCCCACGGCAACTTTTCAACTCAATGATTTTTCGATGCCGAATATTGTTAGCGCGGCCATTTTTGGTGACGGCGCTGCTTGTTGCTTACTGTCTTCACACAATGAGGATCAAGGGCCAGAAATAGTTGACGAACAAATGTATCATTTTTATGATGCCGAACATATGATGGGATTTAAGCTTACCAATACTGGTTTGCAAATGATTTTAGACATCGAAGTTCCCGACACAATTGCTTCCAATTTTGGAGATATTATTCATCCATTTCTTCAAAAAAATAATCTAGAAATCGCAGATATTGATCATATGATATTTCACCCTGGAGGAAAAAAAATTGTCACTACTGTAGAAGCACTTTTTTCGGGTTTAGGGAAAAACATAGACGATACCAAAGAAGTACTGAAGCAATACGGTAATATGTCGAGCGCTACCGTCTTATACGTTTTAGAACAAATTATAGATAAAAAACCGAAGCCAGGAGAAAAAGGACTAATGCTTAGTTTTGGACCGGGATTTTCGGCGCAACGTGTGTTACTACAATGGTAGTACTCTTAAACTTAATAGTAATATGAATTTAAACAATATTTTAAAACAACTGCCGTACAGCAAACCCTTTTTATTTGTAGATGAGTTGCTGCATGCTGATGAAAACGGAGTTACAGGAACCTACACTTTTGATGAAAATTTAGATTTTTACAAAGGTCACTTCAAGGACAATCCGGTAACACCGGGAGTAATTTTAACCGAAACAATGGCACAAATCGGAATGGTTTGCTTGGGTATTTATTTACTCAATAATAACCTAAAACAAAATACTGTTATCGCTTTTACTTCAGCCGATGTGCAGTTTTTAAAACCCGTATATCCGAAAGAAAAAGTTACAGTAACCTCACAAAAGACATTTTTTAGATTTGGAAAATTAAAATGCGATGTAGTGATGAAAAATGAAGCCGGACAAGAAGTTTGTAAAGGGGTTTTATCAGGAATGATAACCACAAAATTATGAGTAAAAGAGTTGTAATTACAGGACTAGGTGTTGCTGCTCCTAACGGGGTCGGTGTCTCTGCGTTTACTCATGCCCTAAAAAATGGTATTTCAGGCATCAGACATGATTCGCAATTACAAGAATTACAGTTTTCTTGCCAGATTGCTGGTAAACCTGAAATAACTGAGGATATCAAATCAAACTATTTTACAGATTTAGAACTTAGAGGTTTTAACAGCACTGGAATTTTATATGGTGTTATTGCGGGTATGGAAGCTTGGAAGAACAGTGGTTTGCCTATAGGGCATAATATTGACCCCGATTGGGAAAGCGGAACTATCTTTGGCTCTGGAACTTCGGGAATTGATAAATTTCGCGAAAGCATTTATAAAATAGACGATTTGCAAACGCGACGATTGGGCAGTACTGTCGTTGCACAAACTATGAACAGCGGAATTAGTGCCTATCTCGGCGGTAAACTAGGATTGGGCAATCAAGTAACTACCAATTCATCGGCTTGTGCAACGGGCACCGAAGCTATAATGATGGCTTATGATCGCATACAATCAGGTCAAGCCCAACGAATATTAGCTGGAAGTACTGGCGATAGCGGACCGTATATTTGGGCTGGTTTTGATGCGTTGCGAGTTTGCAGTTCCAAATACAATGATCATCCGGAACAAGGCTCTCGCCCAATGAGTACTACTGCGGCAGGTTTTGTTCCTGGAAGCGGAGCTGGTGCATTAGTTATAGAGGATTTGGATAGCGCCTTAAAACGGGGTGCTACAATTTATGCTGAAATACTTGGTGGTCATGTAAATTCTGGCGGACAACGTGGCAGCGGAAGTATGACTGCCCCTAATAGTGTTGCCGTTCAGCGTTGCATTACTCAGGCACTACAAAGTTCTGGTATCGAAGCAGATGCTATTGATGCAATAAACGGACATCTAACTGCTACAACAAAAGACGGGCTGGAGATTGAGAATTGGACCAAAGCACTAAACAGAAGCGGTCTTGACTTTCCTTATATAAACTCCTTAAAAAGCATGACGGGCCACTGTCTTAGTGCTGCAGGAAGTATAGAAAGTGTGGCAACTGTATTGCAATTGCATGAAGGATTTTTATTTGGCAACTTAAATTGCGATGATCTTCATCCAGAAATTACTGCTTTAATAGATGCATCTCGAGTACCAATAAAGACTAAGAACATCGATTTAAACATTATTGCCAAAGCAAGCTTTGGTTTTGGTGATGTAAATGCGTGTATTATATTTAAAAAATTTGAAACTGAACTAAGATGAATAAAGAAGACCTAATTGCTAAATTAAAAGTTATTATAAAGCCCTACACTACCAATATAGAAGCTTATGATAACCTAACGGAAGACACCGATTTTATAAACGATCTCAACATTAATTCAGCAAACCTTGTTGATATTATATTGGATATTGAGGAAGCTTTTGATGTCGTTATAGATAATACCGATATGGAACAAATGCTAGATGTAAAACGATCTGTAGCAATTATTGAAACTAAATTGGCGGCAAAGTGATCGGAAACGATATTGTAGATATTGTACAAGCACGGAAAGAAAGCAACTGGCAACGCAAAGGTTTTTTACAAAAAATATTTACTGCAAATGAACAGTTGCTCATTGCACAAAGTACCACGCCTGAAATCACGGTTTGGCTGCTTTGGAGTATGAAAGAAGCAGCATATAAAATTTACAACCGACAAACAACGATTCGAGCATTTATTCCAACAAAGCTAGAGTGCTGTCTCCTTTCAGATAATGTTACTACTAAAACGGGGAGAGTACTTTGTTTCGGCACTATGTATTACACCAAATCGACGGTCATGAATGATGTGATTCATACTATTGCAGTCAGTTATTTAAAAGATTTAAATAATATAATTGAAATTGAAAACAAAAACATCATCAAAGATAAATATGGTATTCCTTATTTATCCACCGCTATTCTTCAGGATGTTTCTATTAGTCATCATGGTAAGTTTGAAAAAGTGGTTGTAATTTGCAACTAGATGATTCAACTTTCAAAGAGCCCCCTTGCGAAATTAGTATCTAAATGTGATTTAGTATTTATTTAATATCTATTTTATAATAAAATTAACGACAAACAATAAAATACAATAGTAACTTTGCAATTGAAATGACAAAAAACATCTACATATTATTAATTCTCACTTTTGGTCTGATTTTGGGACCAACGCAATCTTTTGCGCACAAAAGTAAGGTTGTAATGGATTGTTGTCAAAAGGAATCAACTGATTCTGGAAAATCATGTTGTAGCGAAAAGCAATCTAAGGAAACCAATCACAATTGTGACAGCAGTTGCTCAGGAGCTTCTTGTGCTTGTCCTGTTGTTTATTCTGGTTTCACTATGGTCTTCAATTTTCAGGAAGAGAATAAATCTCTCTTTGATTTTCCAGAAACTACTGCAAATTATTATTATACAGAAATCGGAGCTTCTTCTGATTTTCATTCGATCTGGCTTCCACCTAAATTGAGCTAGAATTTATTTCATTGACTGCTGTAAAAGCGTCAAATTCATGCCTGACCTAGGCAAAAAAAATCACTTAATAATACATCCGTTTCAATTTCAAAATTAGTTTACTATACTATTTTTGCGCTTGTTCAATCGGATCAATTCATACCTAAATTTAAATAAAATGAAATCAATATATAAATTATTGATGGCAATAACACTATTGCTATCTGTTACTTTAACTAACGCACAAAGCAAAAATAATGTTACTGAAAGTGTAAAAATCAATGGCAACTGCGGCATGTGCAAAAAGACCATCGAAACGGCTGCGAACAATAAAACAGCAAATTTAACTTGGGACGTAGACTCGAAAATTGCTACGGTTACTTACGATTCTAAAAAAACAACTTTAGATGAAATTTTAAAACGAGTAGCTAATGTTGGGTATGATAATGAAAAATTTACAGCGCCAACTACTGCCTATAACAAATTGCCAGGATGTTGTCAATACGATAGAGAGCCTGCCACAGAAACGGATAAATAATTCCGTTTTTTCTTTCATTTAAAAGTAACACTTTATGTTTTCAATAAAAAATAGTTTTGCGGTATTGGTTCTCCTATTTAGCTTTTCATTGGCAAATGCACAATTGAAGATAGGAGACCAATTACCCGATCTTCAATTACAAAATGACAAAAATAGTACAGTCAAACTAAATTCCTTTACAGGGAAAGTGGTCTTGGTAGATTTTTGGGCTTCTTGGTGTGGTCCTTGTCGATTAGCAAATAAAAATTTAGTAAAAATCTACGACAACTATAAATCTGAAAAATTTGAAATTGTAGGTATATCGATCGATACTGATCAAGCCAAATGGCTAAAAGCCATTGAAAAAGACAAACTAAAAAACACGCAATTAATTGACAATAATGGATTTGACTCGAAATCTGCAGTACTTTTTGGCGTAGATGCCTTGCCTGCAGCGTACCTTTTTGATGCATCAGGAACACTGATAGCTCTCAATCCAACCGAAGTTGAAATCATTGCACAAATCAAAAAAAATAATTAATATGAAATTCTCAAATATAAAATTCTTAACATTAACGCTCTTAGTTGTCTTAACAAGCTTCCAATCGTATGCACAAATCAATAAAGCAGAGATCATTGCGACAGGATTAACCTGCTCGATGTGCTCTAACGCAATAAACAAGCAGTTAAAATCAATAACTGAAGTTGATAGTGTAGGCACCGATTTAAACACAAATACCTTTACTGTCTACTTTAAAAAAAATACAGTATTGCAGCCTAAAGTATTAAAAAACGCAGTCGAAAAAGCAGGCTTTTTTGTGGGTTCAATGGTAGTAACTATGAAAACAGATCCTTCTAAAATTCAAAATAATTCGGTAAAAACGGATGCTGGAACTTTTATCTTTATCGATGCTAAAAATCCTATTACGTCTACGGAAGCTTCGTACCAAGTTTTAGACAAAGGTTTTGTAACTCAAAAAGAATATAAAAAATTAGCTAAAACCTATGCTAAAAAAGATACATACAATGTCGAAAACGAAAATGATTACCATTTAAAATCTATTAAATAATGAGGTATTTATCAGTCGTTTTTATACTGTTTATTTCACTGCAAATAGACGCACAAGAGCTGTTTGTAATGACAGAACCTGCCAGTAATGCTCCCGCAGGTTCTATTGGAGCGCGTCTTGGTCAGTCTTTATTGAAAAATAAAGTAAATGGTGGTAGTACTTACAGTGTAGCGCCAGAAGTTACTTGGGGAATCAACAAAAATGTAATGGTTCGCGCTTCTTCCTATTTTGATGATATGAACGATGGGCTTGATTACAGAGGAGCTGGTTTGTATGCCAAATACCGTTTTTTCTCTGTAGACGATCTGCAGAGTCATTTCAGAATGGCAGCTTACGGTCGCTACAGTTGGAACAACGCTGAAATTAAGCAGGAAGCCATCGATATGAACGGAATGAATAGCGGTTACGAAGCTGGATTAGTAGCAACTCAATTGATTAAAAAAGTGGCAATTAGTTCTTCTGTGAGTTATAGTCAAGCTTTTAACAATGGAGATTACTCTTTTCCAAACAACCACGGCAAGCGAGCTGTGAACTATACTTTGTCGGCTGGACGTTTAATGTATCCTAAAAAATACACCAGCTTTAAGCAAACCAACATTAACACGATGTTAGAATTTGTTGGGCAGACGATTACAGAAAATGGTCAATCGTATTTGGATGTCGTGCCTTCTGTTCAATTCATCATCAACAGTCAGGCTAGAATTGACTTGGCGTACAAAAAAGAATTGTACAGCTCGATGAGCCGCATCAATACTGACGGTGTTTTCTTAAAATTAGAATATACATTTTTTAACGTTACCCAATAAGATATGCAGATTAGTTACGTTCAATTAAAAAATGGGTTCGAAAATGGTTTGACTAACTATCAGTAATTTCTAAAACAAAAAAAGCTGTCCAATTATTTTTGGACAGCTTTTTTATTTTAAACTTAAAATTAAATAATTTAAAAATTGAGTTTTATTTTAAGTAAGCTTCGCAAGCTGCTTCGCATGCTCTGCACGCTGCTGCGCAATCTTTACAATGTTGATGGTCGTGTTGTTCGCATTCCTCTGCACATTTTTTACAGATTTCAAGACATGCTTGCACTAGTGATTTTACATCTTCGTAATTTCCTGCCAGCAGTTTTGCTGTTGTAGCGCAAATTTCTGCACAAGCTATGTCTGTTTTAATGCAATTGACCATCATTTTTACGTGATCTTCATCCAGACAAGCATCTGCACAATAGTTACAATGCATCGCACAATTATTTAAAGCCTCAATCAATTTTGTATTTTTCATATCTAACCTATTTAAAATTAATAAAATTTGAAACCTTCCTAATTAGAAAAGGCTTCTTAATAATTTTTAAGGTATTGACTTTACGTTTAGTAAACTGTTCTAAAAAATATTATTTTTAACTCATTTGCTATTTCTTCAATATGCTTTCGCAGAATTTAAGCTAGTTAAAGCATTGATTTCGAATTCACTATTTTATTCAGCAAGCATTTTTTCGATCTGAAGATGAAAGTTTTTAGCATCATAATTAGCAAAGCCAGTATGGCGCATTCGCACTATTCCATTTTTATCTAAAATGACCGAAGTCGGTAAAGAACCCGAATAAATTTCTTTAGGTACAGCGGATGTCGCTTGAGCAATTGGCAGCGAATAGTTTTTCTTATCATAAAATTGTTGTCCGATCTTAATGTCATCGTCCATATTAATCATTAAAAACACCATCTTATCATTGTTTTTAAACTTAGAATGGAATTTTTCTATCGAAGGGAATTCGGCAATGCAAGGTGGACACCAAGAAGCCCAAAAGTTAATAAAAACTACTTTTCCCTTTAAGTCGGCTGTGTTTTTTATGTTTCCTTCATAATCCTCGAAGTCAAAATGATTTTTAAGTTCGTTATCGGTCGAATTAACCGAAGAAACTTCAGCGTTAAAAATTCCAGTAAAAAGTAACTGTTTGATCAGAAAAGATTTTGCATCTGGACTAAAAATCAGCAGGCCAAAAACAAGTACCATTAAGATTGTCGGTACTTTTTTCTTTACTTTTTCCCAAGTTGATAATGCAATAGGTTTTTTCTCGTTTGTATTTTTTTCAATCATTATAAATATTTTTAAATTCTATTTTTTTTGAATACAATTATTAATTATACCTTTTGTTAGGTTGAGCGCAGTCAAAACCCTATTTATAAGTAACCTACACTATCGACTGCGCTCGATTTGAAAACAATAAAACCTTATTTTCAAAAATTAATTATTAAATCTTTCCTTCTTTCATTTCTTCTGAAGGCTTCAAAAGTATCAGATCTTGATCTGAAAAATCACCGAATACTTCCGATATGGTATCCAATTTTATGCCTTCGGTGATCGGAACTTTTTTTATCTCATTATCGTTAAAGGTAAGCACAAAATTACCGCGTTGCGTATTTAAAATACTTTCGTTTTTGACCCAATAGGAGGGTGCTTTGCGTTGCAATTTCAAATTGACTTGGGCGTAATCGCCACCTTGCAATTCTCCTGAAGGATTGTCGACGTCAAACTCTATGGTCAATGATCGATCGGCTTTGTTTAAGAATCCTGAACTGCGCGATAGTTTCGTTTTAAATGTTTTTCCGGGTTGCGAACTGATCGTGAATGTAGCCGGCATTCCGTCAGTGATTGACGCTGCATGTTTTTCGGGTAGCGAAACGGTCAAACGCAAACGGTTTCCTTGTGCAATCATAAACAATGGCACTCCTGAACCCGATCCAGCAAGCGCTCCAACCGATACATTTCTAGCTGTAATAATGCCGTCAAAAGGTGCTGTAATTCTCAAGTATTTTTGCAATTGTGCAGATCCTGCTGTTCCAGCACTTGCACTTCTGTACGCTGCTTGCGCACTTTCCATAGCGCTTTTAGATCGTTCTACTTCAATCGCTGCAACAGCTCCTGCAGTTTTCGAAGCCTCTAACATTCGGTCGTGCGCTTGCTTGGCATACAAATAATCGCTTTTAATTTTTTGTTCAGAAGATTGATCGGAAATGTACTTTTGATTCATTTCCGGTGCAACAAGCTCGGCCAACAACTGGCCTTTTTTTACTTTTTGGCCACGTTCTACAAAAAGCTTTTGTACAAATCCACTCACTCTAGCGTAAACCGCTACTTCCTCATACGGTTGCAATTCTGCCGGCAAGGATAGTTCGTATTCAGGCTTTATAAACTGGATAACTTCTGTTTTATGACTTTGTAATTTTGCCGTTGGCGCTTTCTCAACTTCCGCTTTAACTTCGTTCTTATCCGAACAAGCGGCAAGAAAGAGCAAAGTAAAGACTGCAATTGCGATCATTTTTATTTTTTGATTTATAGTGTCCATTTTTTAGGTATTAAAGTTATTTGATAAAATATTGACTTTCCTCATCATCTGGATCAAGGGAAGGATTCACAACTGCCGTTTTTGACAACATGGATGCAAAGAAATGCGGTACCAATAATAATATGGTAGCAGTAGACGCTATTAAACCACCAATCACGGCGCGAGCCAAAGGTGCCACTTGTTCGGCGCCATCACCAATTCCGATTGCCATTGGTAACATTCCTGCTAACATTGCTGCAGCTGTCATTAATATTGGTCTAAGTCTAGATGATGCTGCTAAACGCGCTGCATTTGCAGGTTTCAGCAACAAGTCTTTTCGATAATATTCGGCTTGATTGACCAGCAAAACAGCATTAGAAACCGAAACACCAATCGACATAATGATTCCCATGTACGATTGTAAATTGAGTGTACTTTGCGTTAGAAATAAAATCAGCAAGCTTCCTGCAATAACGGCGGGAACCACCGATAAAATAATAAGCGGCACTTTATACGATTGATAATAAGCGGCCAACATTAAAAATATAGCTATAATTGCCACGCCTAAACCAGCTAATAAATTGCTCAATGTTTCGTCTAAAAGTTTAATAGTTCCTTCGGTCCAGACAGTAACGCCTCGCGGTGGCTCACCCACATCTTTAATTCCTTTTTTTACCGCACCAGAAGCAGTTCCCAAATCTTTGCCGTGCAAATTCGCAATTATGGTTACATAACGATTGGCTCCTTTTCGGTTTACTTGGGCGGGAGAACTTACTCTTTTTATGGTGGCCACATCCTCTAAAACAGGTCTCAAACTACCTTTCTTTAAAGGCAATGCTCTGAGATTTTGTTCTGATGACATAATGGCTTCTGGAATTTGAACCTGCACCTGAAAAACAAGTCCCGATTTTGGGTCAATCCAAAGATTTTTATCGGTGAAACGAGTCGATGACGTGGCCGTCACTAAGCTTTTGGTAATTTCTTGAACTGTTAAGCCAAATTGCCCAGCGAGATCACGATTGATTTCAATTTCTAGCGTAGGATAAGCAACAGGTTCTGCAATGCGAACGTCTCGCAAGTAGGGAATTGCTTTTAAATTGGCTTCAATTTTCTTCGCAAAAGCAACAGCACCTTTTAATTGTCCAGCGCCCACTTTTACTTCAATCGGAGTCATAGCGCCTTGACCCATAATTTTCTCAGTAAGTTCCATCGGTTCAAAATTAATCGCCACAGCTGGATGACTTTTTTGAAGTTTTATTCTAATTTCTTCTTTTAAATCTTGAATTGATCCAGAATACAAGTCTTGGTTTACCGATACTTGCAAAATGGCCTCGTGAGAAGCATTGGTAAAGGTAAATATTGGATTGATGGGTGAAGTTGCAGGTTGTATTCCAACAAAAGCCGAAGATATAGCCACTCCATTTTCTGGAAGTTGTGTTTTAATCTCTTCTAAAATTTCTTTTACAATTCGCTCTGTTTTTTCCAACCTACTTCCTGTTGGCGCTTGAATGCGGAGTTGGAAATCACCACTATTGGATACCGGCATTACATCTGTTCCTACATTGGGCAGCAACAATGCAATTATACCTACAGCTACAAAAATATAAAGTATAAAAAGCGACATCGATCTTGTGGACCACTTGCGCATTCGATACGAATAATTGACACGAAATTTATCAAAGAAAGCACGTTTGCGAGGTGTATTTGCCACCTCATTTTTCTTCATTTTCATCATCCAGTTGGCCAGAATTGGCACAAAGGTTTGAGAAGCAATAAAAGAAGCCACCATCGCAAAAGCTACTGCCATCGATAAAGGCATAAACATGTCTTTTGGAATCCCCGTCATAATAAAAGCAGGCGTTAAAACTGCTAGAATACAAAGTAAAATAAGGAGTTTCGGAATCGAAATTTCAACCAAAGCGTCACTAATAGCACGCTGTTTGGGTTTTCCCATTTCCATGTGTTGGTGGATATTTTCAATGGTGACGGTGGCTTCATCTACTAAGATCCCGATCGAAAGTGCCAAACCGCTCAAGGTCATAATGTTGATTGTTTCTCCTAAAAAATAAAGCGCAGCAACCGCACTTAAAATCGCAATGGGAATGGTGAGCACCACAATTAGTGCGCCTCTAGAATCTCCCAAAAACAATAAAATAACCAATCCTGTAAATACTGCTCCCAATAATCCTTCGTGGATTAAATTAGATAGCGAACTTTCGATGTACTTGGATTGGTCAAATTCGTATTTTATATTCACATCTTCAGGAAGTTGATCCTTCAGCATTGGCAAAGCTTCTTTCAAATTTTTAACAGCTTCTAGTGTCGAAGCATCCGCTTTTTTTATAATGGGAAGATAAACAGACCGTTTGCCGTTGATGAGTGCATAACCAACCGTTTGATCTGCGCCATCTTGCACATTGGCTACATCTCTGATATAGATGGTGCGCGAATCGTTCGTTTTAATGGGTGTGTTTAAAAATTCTTCGGGACTTTTTGCAATAGAATTAATAGGTGCCATTAAGTTTTCATCGCCAATGCGAATGTTTCCTGCTGGCGACGGTAAACTGTTTTTAGTGATTGCAATAGTAATTTCTTCGGCACTCAAACCGTTGGCTTGCATGGCTTGTGGATCAATATTAACAATAATAGAACGTGCGTTTCCGCCAAATGGAGCTGGCGCAGTAATGCCAGGAATGGCCACAAACATTGGGCGTATTTTGGTAAGTACCAAAGTCTGAATTTCATTAATAGAGCGCTCGTCACTTTCAAAAACCAACTGTCCAACAGGCAAGGAACTTCCGTCAAAACGAACTACCATAGGCGGTACGGCACCTGGCGGGAGGAATCCCATTGCTCTAGACACTGAAGTCGAAACCTCTCCAGCAGCTTGCGCCATATTAGTTCCTGGATAAAAAGTCAATTTCATTAAGGTTAGACCTTGAATACTTTTGAAGTCCATGCTTTTTACTCCGCCAACAAAAAGGAGTACTTTTTGAAATTCATTGGCCATAAAACCGTCCATATAAGCAGGTGATAGTCCGCCGTAAGGCATGGCGATATACATGGCTGGAAGTTCAACTTCGGGAAATATATCTACGTTTATTTTTTTTATTGCTGCAAAGGACAAGAAGACAATGGCAGCCACAGCCACAATTACCGATATGGGTCTTCTTAATGCAAATTGTATTAAGTTCATCTAAATTGATTTAAAGATTAGTGAAGAGAAAATTAAAATCTGAAGTCAATTCTGCTTCATAAGCGACCAACATCCAATAGTCTCGCGATGCTTCTAAATGCTGATTTTCTGCCACTTCAAATAAAAGTTGAATTTGCAACAGTTCATTCAGCGCAATAAGTCCGCTCTTGTAACGTGACAAATACATATTGTATGCATCATCGGCTTGTTTTACTGCTGTGGTGGTTTTTTCAATTTGTTTAAATTGTTGACTAATTTGCACTTGTGCCGCCGTTAAATCTGCTTGCATTGCTTGCTGGTATTGGACATGAAGATGCGCCACACTTTCCGCTTCTTTGCTAAAACGGTTGCTTCTATAGTTGTTGGCGAGCACATTGGTAATATTCCATGTGATTCCAACTCCAGCTAAAAAATTATTGGCATTATTAGAAAAACCATCTTCCCATTTCCCAGAAACATAACCGTTGTCATTGATGCTACTTCCTTTGTATGACAAGCCTCCCAAAAAATGAACGGATGGTAAAGAAGCGCTTTTTTCGACTGCACTTTTAGATCTGTAAAATTCGGTTTGATTTTTTAAAGTCGCCAGAACAGGATGCGAATTATCTATTATTGCAGTCCGTTTTTCGATGTAAACCATAGGTTTAGCAAAATGCGACAACGAACTATTGAACTGTATCACTTCCTTACCAGAAAGTTCTTGAAGTTTAATAAGCGCAGCACTACTGTTTCCTTCCAATTTATCATTTTGTGCGAGTGATTGTGTATAGGCAGATGAAGACAACAAACTATCGGCAGCAGGTTTTAATCCCGCTTTTGATAAACCTGAAGTAATCAACCGAATCTCATCTAATCGTTCGAGCGTTTTTTCATTCCACGATAGTTTTGTTTTGTTGTATAAGAGTTTGATATACCTTTCGGATAAAAGCTTTTTAAGCGTGAGCACATAAGTCTCTTTTTCGCTGCTTGCTTTATTGGTTAACGATCGCGCCGCTTGGGTTTCATTTTGAAGTTTCCCAAAAGAAAAAACTTCCCAATCTACCACAGCAGATCCAAATGAATTGGAAGAAAGCGAAGCGCCATGCAAGGAAGCATCGCCACTCACATTAAAAAATCCAGCTTGCGGGAAAAATGCACCGCCAGCTCCATTATACGTTCCGTAGCTACTTTGTGCTTGTGCTTTGATTTGCGGAAGGCGATTGGATTGTACCGCGCGCTCATTCAAGGCAGCAGCATCAGTAGCAGTTTGTTTGGCTTTAATTCCGGCGTAATTTTCGGCTACGTTTCGCCACAAATCAGCTAAATTGTTAGAAGATTGTTGGGCATATAAGGGAACTGTTATTCCCGTGACTAGCCACAGGAATGTGACCGCCAATACTAATTTGACCATACTAAATAATAGTTTTTGAGATCAGAATTTGATCATCTAATTAAAAAATTGATGTACTGAAAGATGCCTTTTCAGAAGAATTTTGAAAGGCACAACTAAAACTACTATTTTATCAAATGATGAGTTTGCGGTACAGCAGGAAAATCGGAAAAGAATCCGTGATTTTTAAGCTATTGTAGCGGGGATGTTTTCTTTTTTCAATTTCATAAACAGAAAAAAGAAGCATTACAATTGCACTTAAAGTGACAATTGCTACTAAATTTGAAGAAAGTAATGTGATTTTTGGAGATTGCGATACATCAGCATTAAAAGCGTTCGCACAAAGATCAGATAGAGCAGTAGAAAATAAAGTAACTCTTTGGTTTCCATTTTGCTCGATTGCGATTGGAATTCCTAAAATTTCTTTTATTTCATTCTTTACAGAACAAGTAGAAAAAAGCACCACAGTTACTGCGACAATTGAAAATAAATGTCGCAACAAGGATTTCGTTCTATTTTGTAAACACTTGTTCATTGTTGCGAAGATATGTTTAATGTTTGCAAGCGCAAAAAAAACAGCACTTAAACAACTAATTTTAACTTCTAGTTAACTTCTTTTATATCGTACAGATAAAAATTCAAAGCAAAATAATCTTAAAAAAAAATCTACTAACCAAGAGATTCATCAAACCAAAAATTTTAAAATAAAGACAAATAAAAAGGAGCCATTACAGCTCCTTTTTTGGCTAACCAAACCAACCTAAGTTTAGAAGTGTGGAATTCTAAACGTATTTTTATTTCCAAAAAACAGCATATACTGCTACTAAAATGATCATGATAGCAAAAGCACAAATGTTGAATAATGGAGATGTTTTAAATAAACTCTTACTTAATGTAATTGCCTTAGGATCATTAACTCCTTTGTTCTGAGTTAAGCTTATTACTGCAATAATGATCATGGTAAGAACTGCTGTTATTCCCATTTGATCCATCCACGGTAGTGTAGGGAAAATGTTTTCAAGACCTGATCCTGAAACCCAACCTTTTGGACCAATTTTAAAGAACATTGCGATAGGAATAGAAAGCAAAGCGCCCCAAATTGCCGCCTTGTTAGTTGTTTTCTTCCAAAATAAACCTAAAAGGAAAACCGCTAAGATACCTGGGCTAACGACACCGGTATATTCTTGAATAAATTGAAACGCTTGGTCAATACCTCCTAATAAAGGAGCTGTAATTACTGCTATTAGTAAAGCAATACCTCCAGACAAACGACCCACTTTTACCAAATTCTTTTCGCTTGAATTTTTATTGATGTACTGTTTGTAAATGTCCATTGTGAAAATCGTTGACGTCGAATTTAGCATGGAGGCCAAAGACGATACAATTGCCGCCGCTAAGGCTGCAAAAGCCAATCCTTTTAAACCGGTAGGCAAAAAGTGCAACAACCACGGATACGCTCTGTCTGCTGTTCCTACACCTGGTAAATTTTCTAAAGCGGTAACACCTAATCGTGCCATTATTGCTGGATCTTTAATAATTACGTAAGCCGCAATTCCTGGAATTACAACAATAAGCGGAATAATTAATTTTAAGAAAGCGGCTAATAAAATTCCTTTTTGTGCTTCTTTTAATGATTTAGCCGCCAAAGTACGTTGAATAATGTACTGATTGAATCCCCAATAATACAAGTTGGCAACCCAAAGACCACCTACTAAAACACCAATTCCTGGTAAATTAGAGTATTCTGGACTTGACTCATCTAAAATCATTGTAAAATGATCGGGCGCCGCATTGTAAATAGCTTTCAACCCTTCAATAGCTCCTGCTCCGTTAGAAACAGTATCTAATGCCAAGTACGTAGTTACTAAACCTCCCAGTACTAAAAATATAACTTGAATAACATCAGTCCACGCTACAGCAGAAAGACCTCCGTATAAAGAATAAGCAGCTGCAAATAAGGCTAAACCAATGATGGCATAAACCATTTTTACACCCAAAATTGTTTCGATTGCTAAACCTCCTAAGTATAAAACGGTTGTTAAGTTTACGAAAACATACAAAGCGATCCAGAAAACCGCTAAAATTGTTTTTAGATTAGTTGAAAATCGCTTTTCGACAAATTGTGGAATGGTATAAATTCCCTTCTCGATAAAAATTGGCAAGAAATATTTACCTACAATGATCAACGTTAACGCAGCCATCCATTCGTAAGATGCGATTGCTAAACCTAACGCAAAACCAGATCCTGACATACCAATAAATTGTTCTGCCGAAATATTTGCTGCGATAAGTGAAGATCCAATCGCCCACCATGGTAATGACTTACTAGCCAGAAAATAATCTTCGGCGTTTTTCTCATGTCCGTCTTTATCGCGCGAAACCCATAAACCTACACCTAAAATTAATACAGCGTACGCTGCAAAAACTAAATAATCTACTAATCCAAAATGTGTTTCCATTACAATATTTTCATAAAATTAAATTCTTCTTATTTTATTTTCTAATCTTTTGTTCCCATTTCCAAGCGCTGGCCATGGCATCTTCTAAACTTAATTCTGTTTTCCAACCTAATACTTTATTGGCTTTATCTGTATTTGCATACGCTCTAGTAATATCACCTTCGCGTCTGTCTACTATTTTGTAAGCTAATTTTTGATCGCTAACTTTCTCAAAAGCCTGAATCACCTCCAACACCGAACTGCCTACGCCAGAACCTAAATTAAAAACTTCTACTTTGTCTTTATTTTTTTTATCAATCAAACGCTTTAACGCTACAACGTGGGCTTTGGCTAAATCAACGACATGTATATAATCACGAATACAAGTTCCGTCTGCGGTGTCATAATCGGCTCCATAAACTGATAATTCTTTACGCAAACCAATTCCCGTTTGAGTTATAAATGGTACTAGATTTTGAGGAACTCCCAAAGGCAATTCTCCAATTGCATTTGACGAATGCGCTCCAACTGGATTAAAATAACGCAATAAAATTGCTGACATATTAGTTACTTTCGCCGTATCAGTAATAATCTCCTCTCCCATTTGCTTGGTATTTCCATAAGGAGAAACAGCCGGCTGAATAGGTGAATTTTCATCTATTGGCATTTTTTCGGCTTGACCGTAAACCGTGCAAGAAGAGCTAAAAATAAAATTTGCTTCTGGCTTATTTTGTAGTTCTTGTAATAAATAAACTAAAGAGCTGATGTTATTTTCATAATAGTCCAACGGTTTTTCAACACTTTCGCCCACAGCTTTTGATGCTGCAAAATGAATCACATTTGATAAATCAGTATGTTTTTTAAAAAATGCCTGCACTTCTACTTTATTTCTTAAATCGATATTTTCAAAAATGGGCTCTTTACCAGTAATAGATTGAATTCCTTGCAACACATCAATCGATGAATTAGACAAATTATCTACAATAATTACCTCAAATCCTTCTTGTTGCAATTCTACCACGGTGTGGGAACCGATGAAACCTAAACCTCCTGTAACTAAGATTTTCATTGTTTTATTTTTTAATTTTTAACTATCGATTTGGCAATTCTATTGGTTCTAATTACACTAATAAACAAATACTTACATTATATATACTTAAAAATAAGCGAATAAATCCAATCTTTTATTTACTATTCAATTTATAATGTACATCTGGTAAATTGCGTAAAATTTCCGCACTTTTTTCTGCGGTAATGTCGCGCTGTGATTCACCTAACAATTCGTAACCTACCATGAATTTTTTGACTGTAGCCGAACGTAATAATGGTGGATAAAAATGCATGTGAAAATGCCATTCTGGATGGGCTTCTCCATCGGTCGGCGTTTGATGAATTCCAGAAGAATAAGGAAAAGACGTACTGAATAAATTATCGTATTTAACAGTAATTGCTTTTAAAATTGCGGCGTACGCTTTAATTTCTTCATCGGTCATATCGGTAATTTTACCAAAATGACGCTTACTTATAATCATCGTTTCATACGGCCAAATGGCCCAAAACGGAATCAACACCACGAAATACTCGTTTTCGATTACAATTCTTTCTTGCTGCTCTACTTCTTGTTTCAAATAATCTCCTAAAAGACTCGACTGATTTTCAGCGTAGTATTTTTTAAAACTTGCTTGTGTTCTAGACACTTGTGTAGGAAGTGATGACTGTGCCCATATTTGACCGTGCGGGTGCGGATTACTGCAGCCCATCACGCTTCCTTTATTTTCAAAAATTTGTACGTAATTGATAAAATCCTTTGCACCTAAAGCTGTATATTCTTGTTGCCATGTGCGTATAATATTTTCAATATCTTTTTCTTCCATTTCTGGAAGTGTTAAATCATGCCTAGGCGAGAAACAAACTACTCTCGAAATTCCGCGTTCGGGTTGCGATTTAAAAAAAGTAGGTTTTATGTCGGATTCAAAAGCTAGTTCTTCTTCTTTCATCGCGGCAAAATCATTCTCAAAAACGTAACAGTCTTTATACTCTGGATTTTGAAGTCCATTGGCTCTCACATTTCCAGGACATAAATAACATTCCGGATCGTATTTTGGTCTTTTTTCGGTAGAAATTGTTTCGTTTTGACCTTGCCACGGACGTTTCGATCGGTGTGGCGAAACCAAAACCCATTCGTCTAACAACGGATTGTATCTTCTATGTGGATCTTCGTATATATCAAATTTTTTCATTGGTTTATCCTTTATATAGTGAAGTCCCTTCACTGATTTTGACATCGTAGGCTTTCAATTCTATTCCAAATTCTTTATCGTACAATGCTGCAAATTTTTCTTTGACTGCTTCTTCTTGCCCTTTTTTGATTAAGTTGATGGTGCAACCTCCAAAGCCACCACCCATTAAACGCGAACCAATAACTGAAGCGTCATCTTTAGCATAACCAACCAAAGCATCTAGTTCTGCACAACTTACCTCGTAATCTTTAGACAAACCCTCGTGCGTGTCAAAAAGTAATTGACCTAGCACTTCAATATTTCCAGCATCCAAAGCTGCACAAGCTAGACTTACACGGGCAATTTCTTTGACCACATAATCTACCCTTTTATACACATTGGGACTTAATTTATCTTTTATTTCCACTACTTGGTCAGTGGTACAATCTCTAAAAGTTTTTAGAGATGGAAAATTTTCTTTTAGCATTTTAAAACCTTCTTCGCACTCTTCACGTCGAGTATTGTATGCCGATGTAAACAGCGAATGTTTTACGTTACTATCTAACAAAACCAAAGAGTAATCGCTAAAATTAGCGTCATGATATGAAAACTCCAACGTATTGCAATCTAACTTCATTACTTTGTCTTTTTTACCGTGAACACTGGCAAACTGATCCATAATTCCGCAATTGATGCCTACCCAATGTTCTGCTTTTTGTCCCATTAAAGCCATATCTTTTTTTGAAATTTCAAAATTAAATACGGATTTTAATCCGAAAAGAAAACCACATTCTAAAGCTGCTGAAGACGACAAACCTGAACCAATTGGAATATTACTACTAAAAGTACAATTTACTCCTTCGAAAGAAAGTCCTGCTTCTTTTAAATATTTAATAATACCTGAAAAATAATTAGTCCAGATAGCATTATTTAATTTCATTTCTGAATTTAAATCTATTTCAAATTCTTCGTCTAAATCTATTGCAAATATTTTCGACGTAGTACTGTTGTTTTTTTCAAAAGCAAAACAAATCACTTTGTCTATTGCTGCAGGTAATACGTAACCGTCATTATAATCTACGTGCTCGCCAATAATATTAATTCTACCTGGCGAAAGAACAATGGTCTTTGGTTCTGTGCCAAACTTTTCTTCAAAAGCGTTAGTAGTATTTTTTATTAAAATTTCATTCATAATATATATTTTTGGGGATCCTTATATATTTTGGAACCTGTATGTTGTTTTATGATAGTATTTTTCGCCCTTGCGCAATACTGCTGTTGGAAAATTTTTATGATTCGGTGCATCAGGAAAATTTTGCGTTTCAAAACAAATTCCGCTTAAAGCATGATACCTCGCATTTTCTTTTCCTTTGAGATCCTCAGAACAATTACCGCCCACATAAATATGAATTCCAGGTTGAGTGGTGGTAACATCCATTTGAAGTCCATTTTTCTTACTCACTAAAGTCGCCGCTACTTCTGCGTTGTCAGCCACGACAAACGTACTGTCAATAGTAGTTGGGCATTTTTTAATCGTAGAAAAATCAAACGCATGATCTTGTAAAGCAATCATTTTCCCCGATGGCACATTGTCACAATTAGTTTCTAAGACTTCCTTTGCATTGACAAATAATTCCTGATCTACAATGGCAGCATCGTGTCCTTCTAAGTTAAAATAACTGTGATGCGTTAAATTGACAATCGTGTCTTTTGATGACACTGCAGCGTACTCGATGCAAACTTCATTTTTTTCGGTTAGCGTATAAGTAACTTCAATTTGTAATTCTCCTGGAAAATTTTCTTCTAAATCTGGACTGATGTACTTAAAAGTCACGGACGGGTTTTTATCTGAATTTTGAGCGGCTATTTGCCATTCTTTTTGACTAAAACCAACAGCTCCACCATGTAGACAATTACCATGGTTATTTTGATGCAATTGATATTCTTGACCGTTTAATGAAAAAACACCTCTACTTATTCTACCGGCATATCGTCCTACTGTAGCTCCAAAATAAGGCGCTCCTGCGGAATCAAACGATTTGATATACTTTTCAATAGAATCAAATCCAAGAACTACATCTACTTTTTTGCCATTTTTTAAAGGAATTATAATAGAGGAAAGCGTTGCGCCATACCTCAACAGTGTAACGCTTATGCCATTTTGATTTGTTAAGGTATAATTATCCATTTATCGTAATACTTATTAATTTTGGCAGTGAATTAAAAAAACAAAATGTAAATAAATTAAAGAATCAATTTAAAATACGACATTTCATTAAAAACTTAAAAATACAAATCTAAAATAAAACAGTATAAATACATACTAGTACCTACCAGTTTTACAGTTGTTTTATTAAAAAAAATTTGTGCGCTTAATTAGATCCTCTTTCATACGAGAGATGACGCTCTTTTGCTAAATCTAATTTTAACGATGAAGCTGATAAAAATTAAAAGCAACGTTATCAAATTTTATTTTTTTTTTAGAAATTAATCGTTGGTAGCTTTACTATTCCACCAATCTTTATTTGGCACAAAATCCTTATTTAAAATTGCTTTGCGTTGCCTCTCTAATTCGGGAAGCATAGTATTCTCGCGCGTTTCGTACTGTTTTTGAGCTAAAACGGAATCGTAATTCGGATCTGCTTTTGGGATTTTAGCATTAGTTTCGGCTAGAAACGTATCTAACTTTGCTCTCAATTCTTGCCCTACTTTGGTGTTTTCTCTATAAACGTCTTTTTTCTCTGCAGGATCGTTTACTAAATTATAAAGCTCGTCGCGGCTATCTTCCCAATAATGAATTAGTTTCCATTCTTCTAGTCTAATACTACTAACTGGCTCACCCCCTTGATTTCCATAATGAGGATAATGCCAAAAAAGAGGCCTACTAGTTATAGTTTTCCCTTTTAAAAGTGGCACTAAACTAATGCCATCTATTTTTTGTATTGGTTTGCTTTTTAGACCCGCCAATTCAAGTATCGTAGGATAAAAATCAATGCCCGAAACAGGAAAACTTACGGTTTTAGGAGCATTTTGCATAGCAGGAAGTTTTATAAAGTACGGTTCTCTAATTCCGCCTTCCCATTGGTAGCCTTTTCCTCCTCGTAAAGGATAATTTGATGTAGAAAACGAATCACCACTTGCTACACCACCATTGTCTGACGTAAAAATCACAATCGTATTTTTATCTAAATTCAACTCTTTCAGTCTTTTCATTAGCAATCCAACAGCATCATCCATGGTTTCAACTAATCCAGCATAAATTGGATTATCCTGCTCCACTCGAATCGGCAGTACGTGTTCCATTTTATATCCAGAATCGGCAATACCTAATTTTTCAGCCTTGTCTCTGTATTTGCTCCATTTTTCTTGCGTAGTTTCTATAGGTCCATGAACGGCATAAAAAGACAAGAATGCAAAAAAGGGTTTGTTTTTATTATCGGAAATAAAATCGGCTGTTTCTTGTGCCAATCGCATCGAAAGATTCTCTCCTTTATATTTGTACGGCAATTTTGGATTTTCCCAAGGACCATAATAGCCACCCGCAGGACTACCTACTTCCCATCCTCCTTTATTGATATCAAAACCATTATTTTCAGGAGTTGAATCACCATTGCCCAAATGCCATTTTCCAGCAAAGAATGTCTTATATCCTCCTGCTCTCATCGCTTCAGCAATGGTTACATCAGTAGAAGAAAGGCCATGTTTGTAGTCTGCCGGAATTACTTTATCATTATTGCCTTGCACTCTCCAATTCGTTCCAGAAGTAGCACCAATCCAATCGGTAATTCCATGTCTTGCTGTAGATTGACCTAACATAATACTAGCTCTTGAAGGACTACATACCTGACAAGCTGCATAACCCGAAGTAAACACCACACCTTCTTTCGCAAGTTGATCTATGTTTGGTGTTTCGTAATATTTACTTCCAGAAAAACTAAGATCATTAACTCCATAGTCATCTGCCAGAATAAAGATTACGTTGGGTTTTTTGGTGCTTACAATTTCTTTGTGGTTAGTCGTTTTACAACCAAGAACTAAAGAAATCATGCAACAAATTCCCCCAAGAGTTTTAACTGTTCTTACCATACTATTTTTTTTACTTTATTAAAAAGTGAGAAACATAACGAGTGCAAATTATCTCCATAAAACTCATGATATGTCGGCTTATTTATTTCTAATTTTCATATATAAATATTTTGTTATTCATCGCCTTTTAAATCGTTATAAATTGCAATACATTTTGCTAATTCTTTCTTTTTAGAAGAAGCTAAATTTTGCTGCTGACCTACATCATTTCTCAAATCATACAATTGATATTCTGATGATTTACCAAGTTCAATACCCACATTTTTATTGAATGCTGCTCCATTGTAAGGCGGAATCATAAACCAATTTTCATGTCGCAAAGCCGTATTTCCATCAGCCTCTAAAATTAAACTTTCTCTTCCTTTCATACTTTTTCCTAAAAGTACAGGCCAGTAGTTTTTACTGTCTGAAATTATTTTTTGTTCTCCTGTTAAAGAAGCGAAGGAGGCTAATAAGTCCAGTTGAAAAACTATTGCGTTGGAAACTCCAGGTTTGATTTTTCCTTTCCAGTAGGTAATAAACGGAACTCTAGTTCCACCTTCAAAAAGACTGTATTTCCCTCCTCTTAGTTTTCCTGCAGGCTTATGATCGCCTGTTTTTTCTACGGCATCATCGGCGTAGCCATCGTTTAGAACGGGACCATTATCACTTGAAAATACAATTAATGTGTTTTCTAAAATACCTTCGTTTTCTAAGGTCTTCACAAATTCACCGACACACCAATCGGCCTCCAAAATAACATCACCTCTCGGACCAAGACCTGATTTACCAGCAAATTGCGCTGATGGCGTACGAGGAACGTGCGGTTGCTGCATTGCATAATATAAAAAGAACGGTTTTTCTTTATGAGTTTTTACATAATTCTGCGCTTTAGTTAAAAAACTAGAAGCCATATCTGTATCCTTCCATTTTGCTGTTTCTCCACCTTTCATAAATCCGATGCGCGGAATTCCGTTTACAATACTGTTATTGTGGCCGTGATCCCATTTCATTTTCAAAAGTTCCGGATTTGAAAGTGCAGTTGGTTCTCCTTCAAAATTAGTATCGTAATTTACACTTATCGGATCATTAGCATCCAGATTCGCTACTGTTCCGTTTTCTATATAAACTGTAGGCACTCGGTCTTGAGTAGCTGCCATGATATACGATTCATCAAAGCCAACTTCGTTAGGACCTGGAGTAATTTTTTTATTCCAATCGGTATGACCGCTACCTAAACCCAAATGCCATTTTCCGATAACAGCGGTTTGATAGCCTTCTTTTTTTAACATCTTCGGAATCGTTTCTTGCGTGGTAGTTAACAATAATGGTGCAGTTCCGGGTAAAATTTTAGCATTTTTATTACGCCAAGGATATTGTCCTGTTAACATGCCGTATCGACTTGGCGTGCAAGTTGCCGAAGTAGCGTAGCCGTCGGTAAAACGTATGCCTCCTTTTGCCAAAGCATCAATATTTGGTGTTTGAAGCGCTGTTGCTCCGTAGCAACTCAAATCACCGTAGCCAAGATCGTCTAGATAAATTATAACTATATTGGGTTTTGACTTTGCCTCTTTTGATTGAGCTTTACTGCTATATAATCCAAGGTAAAAAAAACTTAGTAGCAGAAGAAAACAACTGTTCTGAGTACTTATTTTCATGATATTTAGTTTAGTTTAATTTAAATTTTATGGTTTCAAGCAACAATACAATACTGACTGGAAGTCTAACTTATATTAGTAATAATTGGGAATCGATTGGACTACAATTGGATGATTTTAGGAACTCTAGAAATTCAAAAATAGAACTCTTTGTTTCAAGAACACACTAGAACCTACCAGTTATTTTTATGGCTTTAGAGCAAAAAGATATTTTATATTTTTGCTATTTAGCTACTTGTTTAGGCATTAAAAAAAAACCATTACTATCATTCACTGAATTTTAAACATCGGTAAATGAGAGTAATGGTTTAACTTATTTTACTATTGTAAGTAAACAAACACTTACTTTGGACCTATTTTACGAAAGGAATCGGTGCCCAGTAATATTTATGACTTGCATCGTCTGCTTGATTGATAAGAGCAGCTTCGCTAGCATCTCTAGTCGAATTCATTTTTTGAACCGTTTCTGTTCTCAATAAATCAAACCATCTATTACCAAATTCAGCTGCAAATTCCCAACCTCTTTCTGCTACAACAGCATCTTTAAAATCTTTTGGTGATAAACCTGCTGTCAAGTTTGCCAATCCAGCTCTAGTTCTCACCTTGTTTATAGCTGCATATGCAGAAGCATCTGCACCAGAAGCCATAGCTTGCGATTCTGCATAAATAAGCAATACATCAGAATAACGAATTAGATAACTAGTTGCGTCTCCCCACCAGTTTGGACTTGAATGGGTAGCCCAGTCATAATCGTTAGTATCTCTGTACTTCCAAAAGTAAGGATGCTTTTGTTGTGTTTGTTGCCAAGTTATTACATTATTAGGGTTGTTTTTTACAAAATATTCTTCTTGATAGGTAGCCGCTTTTCTAGGACCTTCAGGAAAATTTTTATAAAAAGTAATATCTCCTAATAAATCATCCCAACCACCTTCTTCAAAATCTGGACCTGTTGACAATGGTCCATTTTGGCTACCGTTTTCCCAAACATATTCAGGAACATTTACATTATAGTAACATCCAAAAACAGTTTCTTTATTGAATTTGTTCTTAATTCTCCATAAATCACCATAATTAGGTAAAAGATCATAGCCCCAAGTTGCACTATTATCAATTACTTCTTTGGATTTTGCAGCTGCTAACGCATATTTACTTTGGTCTTTAATTGGCCATCCTGCCATATTTAAATACACACTAGCTAGCAATGATTTAGCAGATCCTTTTGTTGGAAAAATATCAACGCCATTTTGTTGCTTTAAACCTGTCCAATGATCTGGTAACATGGTTTCTGCTTTTTGAAGATCGGCAATCATTAATTCATAGATTTCTTGCACTTTTGCATTTGATCTATTTTCATCAATTTTAGTATCGGTAGGCATAGGAACTTCACCCCATGTTCTTGTTAAATAAAAATAACTGATAGCACGCATAAAGTAACCCATACCACCTGCATTATTTCGTACTTCTTCTTTTACATCTGTGGCCTCATTATAATTAGCAACAAGTGAATTAGCCGATTTAATCGTACTGTACGCATAATTCCAAAGCGCTGTCATTCTATTATTGGACGACGTTGCATTAAAAACATCAAAATCAGAAAATTCAATTTTGTTACCAGTTCTTTTCGAAGTAATATCATCAGCAGCATAGGCAGGACCCTGCAATTGATTGAACATACCATTAAACTGCACCACTAGAGCAGCTTGAGCCATGTCAAAATCTTGCTCTGTTTTATAAAAATTACTTGGCGTTAAACTTCCTTTAGGATTCTCGTCTAAAAAATCACCTGAACAAGAAGATAAAAAGGCTGCCGCTAAAAGGCATATAGAATATTTTTTCATCGTTTTATTTTTTATAAATTATTTTAAATTATTCCCTTATCACTAGTACAAATAATAAGGGAAAAAATTTTATTAAAATCTAATTTGACCTCCTACTGTAATAGTTTTAGGTGACGGGTAAGCTCCTAAGTCAACACCTGCATTAGTGTCTCCTGTTACTGTACTTGCTTCTGGATCAAATCCTTTGTATTTTGTAAATGTTAAATAATTTTGTGCACTTACTGTTAATTTAATGTCTGCAAATTTTAATAAGTCTTTAGAAATATCGTAAGATAAACTAATGTTCTTCATACGTACATAACTACCATCTTGTAAAAACTGAGTAGATTCAATCCAACTCTTACTTGTATTACCAGGATTTGCCCAAGTTGAACTTGTGTTTGTTGGAGTCCAGTAATTTGCAGCATCGGCTAGCGTAATAAATTTATTATCACTTGTAGGAATTGCAGCAGCAGCATACGTTGCGTTAAATACTTTGTTTCCAAAAGATCCTTGAAAGAAAACGTTCAATTCGAATTTTTTATACGTAAAAGTGTTATTAAATCCTGCTTGAATTTTAGGAGTTGCAGATCCAGAAACTACTCTGTCTTCAAAACCGATAGAACCATTTCCACTTACATCTTTATATTTTGCATCTCCAGCTTTGTGAGTTCCTTCGTCTGTTTGGTATACTCCTTCCCATGGAATTAAATAAAACGCACCCATTGATTCTCCAACTTTAACAACCTGAATATTAGTAGTAATTAAACCACCACCAATGTGCGGAATGTTGATATAATCGTCTTTACCTAAACTCTGTACTTTATTTTTGTTAGAGGCAAAATTAAAACCAGAAGACCATTGAAAATTATCTGTTTTGATCGGTGTACCGTCAATTACAAGTTCAAATCCTTTGTTACTTACCACTCCAACGTTTTTGAAGAAAGAACCTCCACCGTCATAATTATTTACAACTGTTTTTAACAAAAGATCTGACGTTTTTTTATCGTAGTAGTCTGCACTAATGTTTAATCTATTGTTTAAAAATGATACATCAATTCCAAAATCTTTTTGCTCAGTAGTTTCCCATTTTAAATCTGGTGTAGATGGACTACCCAAACTGTATGCTGGAGATAAAACACCCGTTCCATAAGAATAGGACAAGTTATTTAACAATCCTAAAGTGCTGTAAGGATTAATTGCTTGGCTACCTGTAATTCCCCAACCCGCTCTTAATTTAAGATTAGACACAACGTCTAGATCTTGAATAAAAGACTCATTTGAAAGTTTCCAAGCAGCACCTACAGAAGGAAACGTACTCCATTTGTTATCTCCTTGAAATTTAGAAGAACCGTCACGTCTTAAACTTGCTGTCAATAAAAATCTATCATCATATCCATAAGAAACACGACCTAAATAAGACAACAAAGAGTAATCAGAATAATAAGAAGAAATCGCTTGAGAAGCATTTAATCCTAAATTATAATAGCCGTTAGTTAAAGACGCTAATCCAGAACCAGATGCTTTAAAACCGCTGTTTGTATTTGACAACGACTCCAATACGGCTACAGCATTAACGTTATGCTTGTCAAAAGTTTTATTAAATTCTAATATACTACTGTTTTGGAACGTGTAATTTTCAGAATACGATTGACCAGAACCATAAGATGGTTGCAACCATTGGTTTTGCAAATACGCTGCTTTTTCATTTAGCATTTCTAAACCTGAGTTATTAGTAAATGAAAGCCAATCTGTAATTGTGTATTTAATTTTACCATTAAAAGATCCAATATTTCTGAAAAAGTCTTTGTTGGTTTCTTTACTAGTCATGTACGGATTGTTCCAAATTGGTGAAACTCCTGTCACATTGTAAATTCCTTCCGAATCATAAACCAATTCAGTTGGTGCCCAAGTAACTGCACCCATAACTGGATTTCCTTTGTAACCGTAGTCATCATTATTATGACCTTCAATTCTACTAGCAAATACATCTACTCCAAGACTTAATTTACTACTAATTTTAATATCAACATTAGACCTACCTCCAAACTTCTTTTGCCCTGTATTGATTAAAAGTCCGCCTTGATCAATATGAAATCCAGAAACAAAATATTTAACACTTTCTGAACCACCAGATACAGACAATTGGTTGCTGGTTGTAATAGAGTTTGCAAAAATTAAATCTTGCCAATCGGTACCTTTACCAGCAAATGAATCTGGATTAGCAAATGCTCCAGGCGCAGAAAGGTTAGCAATTTTAGCATACGTTACTGCGTCCATTACATCATACTTTTCCATCGGAGAGTTAAAACTGGTAAAGTTGTTAAACTCTATTTTAGCCACGCCCGATTTTCCTTTTTTAGTAGTTATGATAATTACACCATTTGCTCCTCTTGAACCGTAAATTGCAGTAGCAGAAGCATCTTTTAAAACTTCCATCGATTCGATATCGTTTACATTGATTTGGTTGAAACCAATACTTCCTAAAGCAATTCCATCAACTACATACAATGGTGAATTTGATCCGTTGATCGAGTTCGCCCCTCTAATTCTAATTTTCACATCTCCACCTGGAGCTCCAGAGTTTGCGCTAACAGAAACTCCAGCTACTCTTCCTTGTATTGCCGCAGCACCGTCTAATACAGGCTGATTTTTAAATGCTTTTGCAGATAAAGTAGAAACCGACCCTGTTAAGTCTTTACGCTTCACAGTACCGTAACCTACAACAACTACTTCGTTCATTTGCTGAGCTTGCGATCTTAAAACGATAGTCAGCATGCTGTTGTCCTTAATTTGAACTTCTTGATCAGTAAACCCCAAATAAGAAAAAATAAATACGTCTCCTTTTTTAGCATCAATGGTAAAACTACCATCCATATCACTACTTGCTCCCATTTGAGCTCCCTTTTTAACGATATTCACTCCAGGAAGCGGCAAGCCTTGTTCGTCAACTACTTTTCCTGTAATTTGATCAAATGCAACATCACTTGCTTTTACCAATTTTAAATTCGTATTGATTTCGATACTTGCCACATTTCTAGTAGCAAGGACATCGTATTTTTCTAAAAATTTAACTTCGTTGCTATTTCCAGCGTACGAAGTAGTAGCTATCATAGATCCTAGAACCAATTGTAGGAATACGATTTTATTTTTATTGAAAATCATTTTAGTTTTATTATTTATAACCATTATTTAGTTTGTTTGTTAGTTCATAACTTTTACAATGCGTTACTATCACTTGACAATAACTTTTTTATCAGGAAGAATTTAAAAAAAAATCTTCCTGATCTTTTTCGATTAATTTGTTAAGTCGGTTTTCCCTTTTTCATATCTATTGTTTTGATTAGTATTTGGCTTTTAGTTTTAGTTAATTTTTTATTAAAATATTTTAATTTAGATTTCAAAAGTAGAACGGATTTTTAAAAAAGCATATCACTACCAACCAGTTTTTTTATTAATTGTGAAAAAAAAATAAAGCATTAGTACATTTTATACGGCTTAATTAATAAAAACATAAAGAAAACTCCGCAATCGAGATAGTCGAAATTATAGTTGTCGAATAAAAATTCGTAGGATTATTTTTGGTTTTTAAAAATTTTATCGCAGCTGTCAATCGACCAAAATTCATTTTTTTATCTGAGTTTCTATGGATTTTTGAATTAATTATATTGACTAATATTTAAGATTACTTCCTATTTTACAGCTCCACATAAAAATAAAACAGCTACTACATATTCTTTAATTTAAGTTTTTTTTTAGAAGAATTTTCAGTGTAATCAGTACGTGCCATAGCACCTGAAGCTTATTTTATATCGTTTTTATTTGTAAGAGTACAATTGAATTTTTTTTAAATAAGATCTTTCTACTAGTACAATCAGAAATTTTAGACAGAACGAAATTTTGAGTCAGAGATCAAGAAAAAATGTTTTTAAACAGTGCCTATCAAATTATTTATTGGTACATGATACAACTGCGACGAACAATTTATCTCAGTATTAAATAGTCAATACAATAATTTTCGTCCAATTAAAACTGGTAGGTACTGATATGGGCTGATAATCCCGTTTTACGTATAAATCACGATAATCTTCTAAGGTCGAAAATAACACAACAATCAAATATCAGCGAGCTACAAAGAAATTTCATCAATGAATCTGCTTTTTATTTATAAAACTGAAGTCAAGTACTATCCAATTACTACAACTGTAATGAAGTAATCGGTAGTTCTAAAAATTTAATTAGCTCCATATTGCAATCTTATTCATGTATTTTCTTTATTGGTATGAAATAAACACCGGATCCTATTGGAAAATAAAAATTCCTTTAACGGCAAACATCTATTCGCTCTTATCGTAAAAATTGGAGTAATTTTATTTTAAAGTAGCTACAGTTGTAAGAGAGCAAAAACGAAAAAAAATCAGTCATTTTAATTTTCGCCACTATTTTCTCTTAACTTTTAAGAAAAAAAAAAGAAAAATCGATAATTTCAATAAATATTACATTTTAAATAAAAACATTAAAATATTTTTTACTGTTAAAATAACGAATAAAGAGCAATGAAAAAGGTTTAAATAAAAGGTTGCTAATCTTTGCAATACCATTCGCTACATTTAAATTAAAAATAATTCAATTCACTTTTAATAGCTTGAAACCTCAAAATAATCTCATAATTTTGCACTTCATTTCTACATACTTGTATATACAAGTATATTGTTAAATACCACTTTAAAACAGAATTGAATGAAAACAAAATTACTTCTAAGGACTATTTTTTATATCCTTATATTATCCTTATCCTCTACAACTGTCTTTGCACAAAAAGAACTTTACGCTGGTATTGAAATTGGAAGCAAGGGTGTCAAAATTTCGGTAATTCACGTGAGCAACATCAAAAAAGGTAATTACGATATTATTGCCTATTGGACTGAAAATGTCGGAATAGCGAAAGGAATTCAAATCGATGGCAAATTAGATCAAAAAGATATTGATAGAGCCGCAGCAGTCGTTTTCGAAAACTTAGCCAAAATTAAAAACAAATACGCCGTTGCCGATGACAATATTTTTATTGTTGGTTCTTCGGGAGTAGCTATGGCCAGTAATACCCAAGATTTAACTGCAAGAGTAAAAACACTAACAGGAAAAGATCTTGAGTTTATTGATGTAGAAACCGAAGGAAAAATGCTCTTGAAAGGCTGTATACCTCCAAAAGACTACGAAAGCGCTATGGTTTTAGACATTGGCGGTGGTAACACTAAAGGTGGTTATGTAGATACTTTAAATGACAATAAATTTGAATTCTTTCCATTGTCATTAGATTATGGTACCATAACACTAACTGAAGCAGTAAATAAAACAATCGTTAACAAGGCCGATATCGATAACATCGAAGTGTATAAAGAGAAGTCTTTTGCTTATATCTCGATGTTAAGAGAAAAAGTAGCAGCCATGTTAAACTCAAAACCAATTGTAAACCGCAAGAAAAATGTATACTTATCTGGCGGAGCACTATGGGCTTTTAATGAGTTGTACTATAATGATAGTGCAAATGATAAAAATTTAGTTCCGATGAAGCTGCGTGATGTTATGGAGTATGATGCGATACTAAAGAACAATTTTAGCAAATTCGAAACATTATCAAGAACAAACAGTAACGCTAAAAAAGTAATAGAAACGTACAGTCAGAAGCATTTAATTTCTGCCAATAACATTTTGCTTACTTGTTTAGAAACTATCCCAGACATAAAGAGTAAAAATATATATTTTGCTAAGGAGGGTCAAATAGCTTGGCTGGTTTCTTATGTTGTAGACCGTTCTAAAAAAGTAAAAATTAATTTTTAATTCCGCTTTTATCCACAACTAAACTTGCTCAAGCCTTAGCAAACTACTTAGGCTAACCTTAATTAGTAGTAATTTTTTAATATATATAAAAATGTCAGATTTTTTAAAACAATTCGGAGAGGAAATTAAAAAAAATATTCCTGGTTACATTGCAGTTGCTGTTACCGAAATTAAAAGCGGAATTTCATATTACAGTGATTCTGCAATAGCTGGATTTGATCCAGAACTTGCATCGGCTTTTAATTTAGAGGTGGTAAAAGCAAAACTTAATGCTATTAGCGCATTAGATTTAGATCAAAAAATTGATGATATTTTGATCACATTGACTAATCAAATACATATTATTGACATTTCAGAGAACAGCGAGTACTTTATTTACTTAGCAGTAGACTCTACTAAAGCAAACTTAGGTTTAACTAAGGCTTTACTTAATAAGTATAAAAAAGAGATTGCTAGTAAACTATAGTTTTAGTTTACTTTAAAATTTACCTGATTTTTCCCCAATAGATTAGTGTATATTAAAAAACCTACTTAAAATTACTAAAGTTTATTGATGCTATGCATTAATAAACTTTTTTGCTTTAATAGTGTTTCGTAAACGTAATTGTATTGGTTTCTGCAATTGTCTACCAATTCAGAAAGTATCAAATCAGAAGCACGTTGCATACCACTGAGCAAAAAAAATTAAGCCCAATATAGGTTAGGCTTAATTTTTAATGTGAAATTTTATATCGCACTATATATTTTTAATACAAATACAAGCTGTTGCTTTGGAATTAAGATGAATATTTGAATTCGTAGTTAATTGTCACAATATTTTGACATTAAGTTTAACTTTTTTCTGTAGCGAAAATAGATTGTATAATTTTAGCATTGATCTCTAACTTCTCCTTTTTAACGATGAAGACCAAGCGATACGCGATAGCAAAACCTATAAATCCTAGAAAAGCTAAAAAGATCCAATTGGTTCTGTAACCATAATTTGCAATGATTTCCATACCTGTTTTAGTACTCAAAATTTGAGCAACGCTATAACTCATGGTAAAAATAGACATGAATCTTCCTTCCTGTTTTTTACGCGATCGCTGTTTAACAAAATGGTTAGCGAACGGAAATGTAAGCATCACCCCAATTGTCATAAATACCATCATTAAAACTAGTGATACCACACTTCCTTCTACTAAAAGAAACAAATAACTTATTGCCATGGCCAAAACTCCTACCGAAACCACTGCCAAACGATCAATTTTCTTTTTTTCGACATAGGTTACAATAGGCAACTCAAACAATAAAAGTATGATCCCGTTTAAACCCAAGAACAATCCCGCTTGAAAGCTAGAAAAATTAAAACCTTCTTTATAAAATAATGATAAAGTGGTGAAAATTTGAAAAAACAAAAATCCCGTAATTAGTGTCACCACTAAGTGAATGAGAAAAGGTTTATCAGATAAAATTGAGTCAGTATCTTTTAAATGTTCAAATTTCTTTAATACATACAATAATTTCTTTTCTTTTACATAGATTGAAAACAACAAAACACTTAAAACACAAGTTAAACCATCAATTACAAACAGCATATCATAGTCTAAAAACGTGATTATAATACCTCCTATTACTGGTCCGAACATAAAACCCAAATTTACCGATGATCGAACGAGCGACAATGCTCGGGTTCTTTCTTCTTTACGGGCATAGGTATCTATAGAGATTAACATGGCTGGTCGATACATATCTGCAACGGTAGTTAGCACTAATACGCCACAGCAAAAACTAAAAAAAGTAGTTAGAAAAGGTAAAATTAAAAATATTAAACCTGTTGAGAACAAACTAAAAACCATGATTTTATAAAAGCCAACTTGGTCTGCTAATTTGCCACTGATCCATGTTCCTAGAAAAGAACCCACACCAAAAAACACCATTACCCAACCAATTTGACCGTAAGAAAAATGAAGTTCTTCGAGCATGTATTTAGAAAGAAATGGCACAACCATCGCTCCTGCTCTATTGATAAAAGTAGTAATGGCTAAAATTTTAATTTCAAGCGAAAACCCACTGAAATTTTTAAGATAATTTTTAAGTAATGTTTTTATCATATAATTTATTTTTATAATTTATTTTTAATTCCTGCGTCAGCTGCAGTTCGTAATAGTAATAATTGGCTATAAAGTTCATTCGTCTAAAACCAAAACTTTCGTACAGCTTGTGTGACGGATAATTATCAGCGTCTGTATTTAAGGAAATATGATTTACTTTGGTTGTCGAGGCAAAATCAATGCATTTTTCTAAAATTTCACTTGCAATGTATTTTCTTCTACAATCTGGTTTGACATATAAATAAGAGATGTGCCAATTGTAATGGATCGCAGATAATGGATTTACTTTATAATATAAGAGTATAAAAGCAATGAATGTATCTTCGTGTTTTTTTACAAAAATTTTAGCCTTATTTCGCATCATTTTATTTTTGATAAAAAGCGCTGCATTTTGCTTGTCAAGCAGTTTATCGTCGATCAATTTCGATTCGTAAATTATATCCGACACTAAATCGAAATCTTTAAACTTTATCTCTACAATATCATCCAAATTATCCATCAAAAAAAAGCGAATTAGATTAAAAAACTGAATGAATTCAGGAGTTGACAAGACTTGAAAATAATTTTTAAAGTGATGCAAACTTATATAAAATTTTCAATAAAAAGCAATACTTTAACTTAATTATACTGAGAAAATTAGCTCTTTTTTTTAGTACGATTTCTCTTTCTAGCAGCGCCCAAAATATTCTTTTTAAAACGTGAAATGTAATCAGAATTAAGTCCTTATATAAATCAAAATAACTTCACATTTTCTAGGCTAAAATCAGACAAACAGCTATCTATTTAATCTAAATAATCTTTAGCGTTCACTTTTAAACTTCACTGTAAATTTGACGCCAACGCTAAGTGTGTTTTCATAACATTTAGTGTTAATTAGTAAATATATCCATTTACGAAATATTTGAAATTGACGAAATCTAGTCAACAAATATTGTATCGCTCACCACTTTTCTTCTTTTTATCTACTCTACAATTATATAATAAATTTTATAAAAGCAGCTACACAATACAAAAAGAACAATTAAAATAACCTGATTTTCAAACAACTAAAGCTTATCTTTGATAGAATCATTATTTACGCTGCGATTGCAAATTGAATTAAACGCAATCACAATTGTGCTACAAAGCAGCAAAGCTAATTGTAAAAAGAAAATGCAAAAATCATATTCGACTGCTAAAATTTTTGAATTTCAACTGCATTACTATACCTAATTTGTGATGTTAAAAATTGTATTACTTTAATTTTAGATCGAAAAAATAAAAAAATACTACCATGGGACAACTTGTAAAAATTCAATCTTTAGAAAAAATCACGCCCGATGTACTTCGAATTCAGTTTGAAAAACCAGAAGGATATTCATTTATCACAGGTCAAGCAGCAGATATTTCTTTTGATGAAGAAGGCTGGAAGGACAAACTCAGTTGCTTTACGTTCACCTCATTACCCGAAGATGATTTTTTAGAATTCACTATGAAAACGTATCCCGTGCACGAACGAGTAACTAATAAAATGCTTTCGGCCAAAGTTGGAGATCAACTTGTACTTGAAGAAGCTTTTGGCGACATAAAAAATGAAGGCGAAGGAATTTTTATTGCTGGTGGAGCTGGTATTACTCCATTTATTGCTATTTTAAAAGTATTAGAGAAAAGCGGAAAAATCGGGAACAGTAAATTAATTTTTGCCAACAAAACCAGTACTGACATTATTGATAAAGTATATTTTGAAAAAATATTAGATAAAAATTTTATCAATGTTCTTTCTGAAGAAAATGTAGAAGGCTACGAGCATGGTCGTATTTCTGCTGAAATAATTAAAAAATACGTGAAGGGAAATGAAGATAAATACTACCTCTGCGGTCCACCGCCGATGATGGAAGCTGTCGAAAAAATTTTAGCATCGCTTGGCATTACTGTAAATCAAATTATTAAAGAAGCTTTTTAAATTTACACATCAAGCATGTCAATTCTTTTTGAGGAAGCAACACCGTGTCAGTTGTATCTTTTTATAAATTTTTTGCAACCGTAACGAAAAACTGGATTTGTCGAATGTACTTACTGCTTCAATAAGCCTACAAAAACCCAACATAAAGTAGTGCTTTCATTTAAAAAGAGAATTAGATCCGTTTTGTGCTCAAAATTAAAAGACTAATTGAACGTACAATGAACATTAAAAAAGAGTAAAACGATTTACTGGCATCTAAAGTCGATTTCGAGAATAAAATCGTACAACAGTTAAATTTACGACTCTACTTCATTCAATCTTAATTTTTTATAATTACCTTTGACACGTAAAGCACTCATAAATAAATACTTAAATAGTACTATTATGAAAACAGTATTTTTAACAATCGCTTTTTTTTCTTTGGTTTTTATATTCAAGATAGATGCACAAGACATCCTAACCGAAAATACTACACCGCCTTTTGAAGTGGCACGTACATTTGAAAAAATCTTCCCGAAAGAAATACCCAAGTGGTCGAAAGACTATGAAGGACAAGACCACGATCAACTTATTTATAGAGCAAAATTTAAAACTGCTACTGCCGAAGGTTTAGCCGTATTCGATAATGTCGGAAACTTAAAAGTGTACGAGTTTTTGATTCCGATCAAAGACATTCCAGCAAATGCAATTCGGTATCTCAACGACAATTACCTTTACTTTACAATCACCGAAGCAGCCAAAACCATCGAATCTAGTACTGTTACTACTTATGAAGTAGGAATTGTTAGAGATCACGTTTTTTATGACGTTGTTTTTGATCATGATGGTAATTTTTTAGAAATTGTAGAAAAAGACTAGTATTTGTTTTCTGAACAGATGCTGATGTACTCAAATATGTATAAGTTTCTACACGGTATTTTACCTTGACTACTCACTCCTAAACGCTTAAAAATAAAATACAACCAACTGAAAATTATATAATTGAAACGAAAGTATATATAAAAAATTTGATTGTGGAGTAGCTACTTTTAATTGAACAAAATTAAAAATCACAGTATGGAATTTTCAAATCATAGAAGCAGTACCATTGTAAACAGAGATTCACGAGATAACCAGTATTTTCCAAGTCCGAAGTCGCACTCTAATCCAGAATATTTTTCTAAAAAGAAAAATTCTGTAACCCAAGAGGACGAAAGTAATTCCTCCAATGCATCCCCTACCAACTCAGGTACTGATCCTGTTTTAAAAGATGAAATTATTACGAACGATCAAGAGCACGATACTTATGAATCTCTTGTACTCGATTCTCCCAAAAAGACAGACCCCGATAAAAAATATGCACCTCAACCAGAAGATCCAGATCAAGACAGTACCACAGACGATGAAGATATTTATGTAGATGTAGAGCATATGCCGAGCAACACTGCCACTGAATCTCCGATAGATGAATATTCGGGAAAAGATGTAGAAGAAAGTGATCCTATCGATAATCCTAGCTTATATTAAATTTATAGCCTTTACTATAAAAACACTCGGATTACTTAAACTATAAATTTTAATATATGAGATCAATTTGGACTGGCTCCATTAGCTTTGGACTTATTAATATTCCCGTAAAACTTTTTTCTGCGGTGCAAACTAGTACTTTGGACTTAGATATGCTGGACAAAAAAGATCATGCGAATATTAAATTTAAACGCATCAATGAAAATACGGGCAAAGAAGTTTCTTATGCTGATATTGTAAAAGGCTATAAAATCGAAGATAAATATGTGGTTTTGGATGATGAAGATTTTGAAGAAGCCGCGGCCGTAAAAAGTAAAACTATTGACATTTTGAGTTTTGCATTAGAAAAAGAAATTGACAGCTTATATTACGAACAACCGTATTATTTAGAGCCTGACAAAGGCGCAGCCAAAGCGTATGCTTTATTGCGTGATGCCATGGAGAAAACAGGCAAAGTGGGTGTGACTAGCTTTGTCCTGCGAAACAAAGAAGCTTTGGCCATTTTAAAACCGTATAAAAATGTAATTGTTTTGAATAGGATTCGTTTTGAACAAGAAATACGCGATACCAAAGACTTAAAGTTACCTGCAATTTCTAAGAAAACCACAGCAAAAGAGTTGGATATGGCCAATCAGCTGGTCGAACAATTAACTGAAAAATTTGATATTTCTGCTTATAAGGACGATTACTCTAAAAATTTACTAGCAATTATTAAAAATAAATCTAAGGGAAAAAAAGCAATTGCACCTAAGTTAGAAGTTGTTCACAAACAAAATGATGACCTAATGGAAATGCTTAAAGCGAGCCTCGAAAAGAAAAAATCTTCTTAAGAATTATAATTCTTTAAAATTTCCAACATATCAATGCCAGGACCTAATACCGGCTTCCACAAATCGCCTTTTTTTTCAAATCGCTGCAATACATTCTTAATAGTAAATTGAGAGGGAGATAATTTGACATTTACCTCGCTCCATTCTAGCGGAGTCGACACTGTAGCTCCTCTTCTAGGTCGAACAGAATAGGGAGCTGCAATAGTTTGGCCTTTTCTGTTTTGCAAGTAGTCAATGTATATCTTATGGTTTCGCTTTTTTATACTTCTCTCTAAAGTCGTGGTATCTGGTAATTTTGCTTGCACTTCACGAGCGATAAGTTGTGCAAATAATTTAACCGAATCGTACTCGTATTTTGCTCCCAAAGGAATGTAGACATGCAAACCAGTTGCGCCAGACGTTTTGCAATAACCATCAACTTCTAGTTGATCTAATACTTCTTTTACCGCTAATGCAGCTTGAACTACTTCTTTAAAATCATCTTTTTCAGGATCTAGATCGATCACCAGCCAATCTGGATTGTCGAGATTTTTGACAGTCGAATTCCATGGATTTAGGTCAATACAACCTAAATTTATCATGTACAATAATGTCTCTTTATCATTGCAAATGAGGTACTCTATTTCGGACTTGCCCGATTCTGAAGCTATTTGTTTTGTAGTGAGCCATGAAGGAACCTTTTTTAAATCGATATCTTTTTGATAGAAGCTTGGTTGATCAATTCCATTCGGGAAGCGATTGAGCGATTCAGGACGACCCTTTAAATATGGTAAAATAAAAGACGCAACCTCATCATAGTAAGCGATAAGATCTCCTTTGGTTATATTATCTTCAGGAAAATATATTTTACTTTGATTGGAAAAAACTAATTGTTGCTTTCCGATTTTTTTCTCAAAATCATTTCTCAAAGATCGATTTGGCTCTAATTTTTTTTCTTTTATTTCATTTATTTCAGTTGATTCCGCTGCTACATTTTCATGAAAAATAACTTCCTCAACATTTTTATCTAGTCGGAGTCCGCTATAAACAGGATGTCGCAATTTTCCGTCTTTAGTAAATTGTGCAAACTTTACCGAACAGACAAATTTTGGTTCTACCCATTGAATCTTTTCACGCAGCGCAATTTTTTTGATAATTGGAGAATCAGTTACGAAAAAAGGCAGAAATTGTTGGTGCAATTCATGTAAATTTTGTTCAGTAAATCCTGTTCCGCACTTACCAATGTAAGTTAATCTTCCGTCTTTATACTGTGCTAAGAGTAAAGCACCAAAATGACTTCGAGAATTTTTAGGTTCTGTAATTCCAATAATTACAGCTTCTTCTTGCTGCAATACTTTAATTTTAAGCCAATCGTTGCTCCGCTTTGATATATGATAGTTACCATTGGCTTTTTTGGCCATTATACCTTCCGCATTTAAGTTCTCGGCTTGTTCAAACGCAGCAATTCCTTTTTCATGAATGTGCTCTGAATAAAATACTGTAGAAAGATTTGATTTTGTAAGTAAGTTTTCTAAAAGCTCTTTCCGCTGTAGTAAGGTAAAATTTGTAATGTCGTTTTCATCGAGGTTTAGCATATCAAATACATAATATTTCAATTTACCTTTGCCCGTTTTAATATAGTTTTGAAGTAATTCAAAGTCAGATTGACCATACTTATTTTCTACAACCACTTCTCCATCCAAAACAACATGATGATTTAACTTTTTTAAGTCATCAGTTACCGATTGAAAGTCAGTCGTAAACGATTGCTCATTTCGACTGTACAATTGAACTTCGTGATTCTTAATAACAGCAATAGTTCTGTATCCATCGTATTTATTTTCAAAGATCCAATCGGCATCATCAAAAGATTTTTTTGCTGCGGTTGCCAACATTGGACTTTGAAAAGCCACTGGACTTCTATTGTAATGATCCGCTACTTTTGTTGACTTAACACGAGCTTCTGATCGCTTTTCCTGTTCGCTATTTGCCGTCACTGCTTCTAAAGTAAGACCTGAAATAGCAGAAATATCATTTGTTAGAATATCGGTATCGGTTGCAAAAGAATCTTGCTTTTTAAGTAACAACCAGGCATTTTCTTGCTTTCCTTTTAGTTTAACCAATGAAAAAGCACCTTTCAATTTTGTACCGTGTAACGTAAAACTCAAATGACCTTTTTTTAGATCTTCCGTTAGTTTTTGTTCGTTAGTTTTGTTCTTATCTTCATCATTAGATTCATACGTTCCGGTATCCCAAACAATAACATTTCCAGCACCATAATTCCCTTTCGGAATAGTGCCTTCAAAATCTTTGTAACTGTACGGGTGATCTTCAACCATCATAGCCAAACGTTTTACAGTAGGATCTAGTGATGGTCCTTTTGGGACGGCCCAACTTTTTAAAACACCCTGCAGTTCTAGCCTAAAATCATAATGCAGATGCGATGCCGCATGTTTTTGAACTACAAAAATCAACTTATCTGATGAACTTTCGAGTTTACCTTTCGGTTCAGATGTATGTTTAAAATCGCGCTTTTGATTGTATTTTTCTAAAGACATAATTCTATTGTATCATTTTCATTAGTATTTTTGTGTCTTTTCCCAAATAAAAAAATCATTCCACCAGCTGAACGATTAAAAGTACAGCTGATGTCATGATTCTAAATCTTCAAAACTATAAAACTTATTTTACAGTTCTTTTTCTCTTTCCCAAAAACGGTGTTTACCAAGCATTTTTATAAAATTTTGAGCTAAAATTTTGTCTCCTGCTTGATCTGAGAGTAGTATTCCTTCGTCCGCTTTTTTATCACTCGGTTTTGCATGAGTTCCATCGAGAACTGATGCTCCTTGACCTTCTGCAGCAATAAATTTGCAATGTTTAAAAGAATCGTTGATAAATTCTTTTACTTCATCCATGTTATTTAATTCTGATATCCCTTCGCCTGCTGGCACAAATACGCCATCAAATAAAACAGAAGCCGCAATTAAATAACTTTGATCTACAGGAATCTCAGTTCCATCCGAACATACAATTGTACCTAAATGTGGCGCTACAATTTTAACTACTGCACCGGCCGCTTCTAGGCTCGCACGCATGTTCATTATCGATTCCATAGCAACGCCGTCGGCACATAGAAAGGCAATTTGACGCGTTTCTATCGTATCAGACAATGTTTTGTTTTTCAACATACTTAACGCATCCGAACTTTTAATTTTTTGCTCCACTTTAGTCGGTTCTTGGCTGTTATCCGCATCTGCTCCTACTCCATGATTCATTGGTTTTTCTGGAGTTAGGGGTACTGACAATCCCAAACCTTTGGCTACTTTTGCGGCCAGACTTTTGTCAACTTGAGAAAGTAAACCAAGCATTCGCTCTCGTATCGCTACGGTTTCTACTTTACCCAATTCAAAACGCAAGGCTTTGATAATATGATTTTGTTCAACGGGAGTTTGACTGTTATAAAATAAAGTAGCTTGGCCAAAATGATCTGCAAAACTTGTGCTTCTAGCTCTCACTTTTTTAGCATCGATTCGCTCATTAAAACTACTAAAACCTCCTTCGTCTATTTTAGCTTGAAACGGGCAACCACCACCCAAAGAGTTTGGATGATACGCAACGCGGCCTTTGCTTATTTCTTGTCGCATGTGACCGTCACGTTGATTGTTATGCGTCGGTGCAATGCTTCGGTTAATCGGAATTTCATGGAAATTTGGACTACCTAATCTAGATAATTGAGTATCGGTATAAGAGAATAGTCGCCCTTGCAGTAAAGGATCGTTTGTAAAATCGATTCCCGGAACTACATGCCCAGGGTGAAACGCCACTTGCTCTGTTTCTGCAAAAAAATTATCTGGATTTCTGTTTAAAACCATTTTACCAATTATGGTGACGGGTACCAATTCTTCTGGAATTAGTTTGGTTGGATCCAGTAAATCAAAATCAAATTTATGTTCATCTGCCTCTGGAATTATTTGAACCCCAAGTTCCCATTCAGGGAAGTTTCCGTTATCAATTGCTTCCCATAAATCTTGCTTGTGAAAGTCAGAATTTTTTCCTGAAATTTTCTGTGCTTCATCCCAAACTACAGCGTGTGTTCCTAATTTTGGTTTCCAGTGGAATTTGACAAAATGAGATTCATTGGCACTGTTGATAAAACGAAAGGTATGGACTCCAAAACCTTCCATCATTCGTAAACTTCTAGGAATAGCGCGATCACTCATAATCCACATAATCATGTGCATCGACTCTGGCATGAGCGAAATAAAATCCCAAAACGTATCGTGGGCCGAAGCGGCTTGCGGAATTTCATTATGAGGTTCCGCTTTTACGGCATGCACCAAGTCAGGAAATTTCATGGCATCTTGAATAAAGAAGACCGGCATGTTATTTCCTACCAAGTCATAATTACCTTGTTGCGTATAAAATTTAATTGCAAAACCACGAACATCACGAGCCAAATCGGTCGAGCCACGCGAACCTGCCACTGTCGAAATTCGAATAAAAATGGGGGTCTTCACCGAAGTATCTGTAAGAAATTCTGCTTTGGTGTATTTTTCCATGGATTGATACAATTCAAAATAACCATGCGCTGCAGATCCTCGAGCGTGAACAATTCTTTCTGGAATGCGTTCATGATCAAAATGAGTAATTTTTTCTCGAAGAATAAAGTCCTCCAGTAATGAAGAACCTCTTTCGCCAGATTTTAAAGAATTATTATCGTCATTAATTTTAACTCCCTGATTAGTCGTTAAAAATTGATCGGTACCCTCAGACGTGTTTCTGTTTAAGTCCTGAATTTTTGCATCAGAACTGTCCTTCGGAATTTGATTTTTCATTGTGATACTGCTTTAAATTAAAAAAATTTTGATTTTACCACCCAAATTTAAAAAATCACAACTGCTTTATTATTACACAATTACGGTGTAAATTACATTTTTGCCCATATCTACAACTATCGTTCTTTTTCAAGTAAGCTTTTATAAATGAAGTAAATCCTATTTTGAAAGGAGAATTTAATAAAAAACCCGTAATGCATACACATTACAGGTTTTATAATTAATAAAAGAATACAAATTTGTAGTCTAATTTAAAACTTTATCCTCTCAATTTATGGTTGAATCACCGTTGTTGCCGTATCAATAATAGTACTGTCTTGTACTACGTAAATACTATCTGCATCACCTTCTGATGAGTTAATATCATAATCAGTAGTTGTTGTTGGTTCAACTGTATCTTTATCTTTGCAAGAAACAATAGTACCCATCGCCAACGCTAATACTCCAATTTTTATTTTAAGTACTGTTTTCATAATAGTTAATTTTAAGTTATTTACTTTTCAAATTTACGCTTTGACTACAAAAATATTTTATATGTTTTTTTAAATATCTTATACAATACCTCCTTAATCTAGATTAAATGAAATTTAAGTCAGTAAATAGCAATGATTTGAATATAGTTTGATTACTTGAATAACGAATTTCTATTGTCAATTGCTGTCGAAACATCAATATTGAGTTTAGTACTCTTTCGTTTCTCTTGGTAATTTCGATTGAGTTCGTGAATAA
Organism: Flavobacterium sp. TMP13; assembly: GCF_050847115.1. Lineage (NCBI taxonomy): Bacteria > Pseudomonadati > Bacteroidota > Flavobacteriia > Flavobacteriales > Flavobacteriaceae > Flavobacterium > Flavobacterium sp. TMP13. Next base: position 2,228,596 of record NZ_CP193656.1, on the reverse strand, counting down.
ATTTGTCCATTTCTAATGCAATAAGGTTCAACTTAGTAGAAGAATCTTTGAGTTCATTCGGATTAAAATAATTTTCCATAAGTAGTTTAGTCATACCGATCATAGAACAAAGCGGCCTGCGAATGACATGACCGATATCGAATATAATTTGTTCGATAGACGTGATATAATCAACCAGATCGGTAATATCGCTTGTTGCACCATACCAAATGATTTTGCCGTTTACATCTTTTTCAGGAATTGCCTGCAGCCATCGCCATCTACTATGCCCATTTACCACTAACCTAAACTGTATACTAATTGCTGCTTGCGTATGAAACGCGTCTTTCATCGTATTATCAAACTTAACTCTATCATCCTCGTGTATTAAATTTATAAGTTTTTCAGGAGCTTTTAAAAGTTCGTGGGTTTCAAACGGATGGTTAAAAAGATCTGTTCCTTTATTATTAAAAATCATGATACAATTACCACTTTCTTCAATTTCAAACATATAGGTATTACCAGGAACTTGACTGGTGATTTTTCTCATCAGTTGTTCACTTTCCCTAATTTTTTGTTCTGATTTGACGCGGTCTGAAATATCAATATGTGTTCCGAGGGTAATACTGGTAACGTTGCCGTTAATGTCTTTCAGTTTTTTGGCTCGCGACCAAATCCAAACCCATTTTCCGTTTTCATGCTTTAATCTAAAAATATTTTCGTAAAAACCAGTTGAATCACCTTTAATAAAATCCTCAAAAGTTTGTACTGCCTTTTCCTTATCTTCAGGATGCAATTTATCAATCCAATCTGTATTAATTCCTTGCGGCAACGTCATATCAGGTCGATCGATACCGAGCAACGAAAAATATTGTTTGCTATACCAAACTTGATTATTCTCAAAATTGTATTCCCAAGCACCAGTATTTGAAACGTTAATGATCGATTTATAACGTTCTTGACTAATTCTAAAATTCTCTAATACCTCTTTTAATTCTGTGATATTATGATTGATGCAAATGTATTTACATACTTTTCCTTCTTGGTTTGAAATAGGAACTATTGTAGAATCAATCCAGTAAAAACTTCCATCTTTTGCTTTGTTTCTAAATTCTCCTCTAAAGATTTCCCCCTTTTTTATTGTATCCTTTATTTCCTGAAACTTTTTGGTGGAATGAAAATCAGTTGATAACATTTTGTAGTTCTTACCAATTAGTTCTGAACAATTGTACTTACTAATTCTAGCAAAATTTTCGTTCACATAAGAGAAATCGCCACCAACTTCTGTAACGCATACCATAGAAGCGCTATCGAGCGCTTTTTTATAATCATTAAGCTCCGTCGTACACTCTTTATGTTTGGCATACACCGTAAGCATAGCTAGTAATTCGTTTAAAAACAACTCTTCTTCTTCTTCTAAAAGTGACTCTTCGTCAAGTTCTTGTCTTGGTTTTAAATAGTCTACCTCGATACGAATTGCAACACCCTTTACTGACTCAACCTCGGTATGAACAGCATGGTTCGATGATCGGAAATTGGCGGTTTTGTAGCAAGCTTTTCCAATGTTCAGTTGTGCCGCAATTTTATGTGGATGCTGGTAGGTTTGAGCTATAGTATCTATGACTTGTTGGTATACGATCGGAGAAGAAAACTCGTCTTTGTGCAAAATACGACTCACTGCATAAAGTGTTTCTGCGCGTTTAACTTTAGTTTGCAGTTCGGCAATAGCTACTTCTTTTACTTTTAGCTCTTGAGCGAATCCCGTAATTTTCTGTTGAAGAATACTGTCGCTACTATTTTTATCCTGACTTTTATAATACCACAGTATAAAAATAGTACTGAGTACAATTGTAAACTCAATCCACCCTGCGAGAGGATAATTTAAAACAATTGGAGAAGCGAAATAAGTAATGCTGTCTAAATAAGGTTTTGTAAAGCTTGAAATTAAAACTAGAATCAATAATGTTATTCCACCTTTCCATCCCAATAAAAATAATGCAGTTAAAACCACACTTATCTGTATGAATAAAATTGGAGCTATAGATACACCGATTAAATAGCCGGAAAAAGCAATAAAGAGCCACAATGCTATAGAAAGAGACCAATTAGCCAATCGTAATTTACCTAAACTTATTAAAACAAATTGAAAGGTCGAGACAATGACCAAAAAACTTAAAAAAGTGACCCATCTTAACCATAGATCAGGAAATAAATAAAATCCTCTAATAAAAAAAGAGACAAATAAAACCAACCAAACTATGAGTACTGTTTTGGTTGCATACTTTTTAGTACTGCTGAAACTAGAATAGTCAAATAATTTAAGCCCGCCTTTAGTATCTTTTCTCTCTTCCTGCATTAGTTAAAATTTAGTAATTAATTTTTACTGCGACCTCAGCTTCTAACTTTATACCTTTTAATAAAAAATGAAAACATCTTTCCTTTACAAAAAAAGTTTAAATTTTTCTCGAATTTTACTAGCTAATAAAATTACAAGGCTAGTAAATATACAAAAACATTTTAAAAACTAAGATCTCAAAAAATGGAATAATAGCTCTAAAAGTGGTAAAATGATATAATATTACAGTAAAATATTTCTTTAATGAAATTAAGCAGCTAAAAACTTGTGAAAAAAATAACTACTTACAAATCAATAATTGAATTATGACACTATTTAATTTATATTAAAAAGCCTTCAGTGTATCTGACTGAAGGCTAAGTTTTTTTAAAATAAAAAAAAGATATCTCTGATGGTCAAAAAGTTTATCTAGCAATTAAATTTAGCGAAACTGTTTCCATATTTCCACTTCCTGCATAACGTTCAGCCCAAATTTCAATATAGTCTGATTTTTTTAATTCGACCGTTCCTATAATAGGCAGTGCTAAAATTCCTGCATTTGTAAAATAACCCGTAGCTCCTTTACCGTAGACTTTTGTTTCTGTAATTACTGCACCATTTCTGGCTATGTAAAGAATTAATGTAAAATCCCCAGTACCTTGATATGAAACTGAACCGGCCACTTGAAAATACCTTGTCTTAGTACCAGTATAAATGATTTTATTATCACCATCTTGTTTAAAACGAAATAAATTATTAGAACTTGTTGGGCCAAATATTTTTTTTCTACCAGTAGGACCTGTTGAAGTAAATGTAGTTGTAGCTACGTTACCAACCCCTGTACTAAAATTAATATCACCTGTTGCGACACCATCACTCTCTCTAGGAATACCGGGTGAATCTACCGTCCACGCATTAGTAAAGTTATATCCTGTATATGTATTTAATGAGTAAGGTTTAACAAATACTGCTCCAATGCTTCCAGTAAAAACTACCGATTCTAGAACTGCATCGCCAGATATTATAGGATTAGAAGAAACGTCAAAACCTACTGCAGTTCCATTGACCTGACTGAAACCACCTTGTTTTTGAACTAAACCGAATGTGCCGGTGAGCTTTTCAAATGTTCCCGCATTATTCCCAAACCACCCTAAGTTACTTAATAAAAGTTGACTAATATTGGAATATTCAATTCCAGTCGTATTTCCAGAAAACTGAATTATACTTAAAAAGACAAGACCAAAATTATTAATTGAACCAACACTCTTAGAACTTGAAACGATGCAATCACGAAATATTAGATTTTGTGAGGTTGCACCACTAAGATTAAAAACTTTACCGCCTGTACTACTAAGTGTCAAACTCTTAATTCCTCCACCTTTACTTCCCTGGAAAATATCGCCTGCAGATATTAATTTATCTTCACCAGAATCTAATCCTTGAATGTAAGCGTTATTCAAATCTATCGGAAAGTTTAGGTTTATAGTCCCGTTAATCTCATACAAGGTACTTGCATCCAAAAGATATTTCGAAGCGCCACCCGCTGTTAATTCTGGTGCTAAATCTGCAACAGATTTTATTCTTTTAAAATTAGTTCTACCATTTACTGAACTATTAACTGGAACCCACGACGATGTTGGAGCTTCGACATAATAATAAAAAGATTTTAATACGATATCATAAACTATTAATCCATCGGCTGGTGCTACTATAGCTGTACGCTGAACAGTTGTCATTCTCGGCGCTAACATTCCTTGTGAGGTTGAGCTAATGTCTAAAATAGAACTAGCGTCTGGTGTCGTAGTTCCAATTCCTATTTGTGCATTTACTACTATAGAAATCATTAAGCAAATAAATAATAAGAATTTCTTATGATTTTGGAGAGTAATTTTATGTGTCATAATTTATACTAGTGTTAAGGGTTATTAATTTTGGAATGGCTGCTAATTATTTTTTGGTTGATTTTGAAATCAGTATTTTCTGTGTGATCTTTTCATTATTAGTGGTAAGAAATTCTACGATATAGACTCCGTCACTATAAGCACTAGTTGAAAATTCAAAATTGGTGTCACTGCCCAATTTTGTCTTAGACAACAGACGTTTCCCGGTTAGGTCATACAACTGAAAAGACTGTAAATCAATAGCATTGGGATTAGTTACTTTTAAACTGCGATTATAATTGTCTTGATAAATAACCAATTGCTGTTGTGTATTTTCGGTAGTTCCGAGCGTGCTATTAGAAAAAGTCAATGTAAATCGATCGGTATAAACGCCAGCAGGAATATTTAATAAATATGAATCTGTTTTAATATTGTGGTAAGTACCTGTTGCATTATCGTACAAATACACCATTTGATTGGGATCAAAATTTACCGATTCTGGTATAGAAAATTTAAAAGTAGAATTTGTAGTTGCTCTAACAAGTAACGGTATTTTTTTAGTTGCGTCAAAATTGACACCTTGAATTACGAAACTATCGTCGGCTAACCAAAAAGTAACGTCATTGGGTAACTCGCTGTCCATATTTAATGCATCAATTCCAAAATCAACTTCATCAGTTGCGGTAGGTAAAAACGCCAAAGCTATTTGTCTGGTAAATTGATTATTTATAATCGTATTCACTCTAAAATAAGACATCTCATTGACCGTATCTTCAGCAATTGCAGTTTTTTTTGTTTTATCCTCTTTAACTGCTGGCTTATGAAATTGTGAATTGCCAAGTCCAGAACCTTCTTTAATATAGATTCGATGCGAATTTTTGAACGTTACAGTTCCACTAGTAACTGCATTAAGTACGAATCCTTGCCCTATAGGAGCATATTTTCGAGGATAAATTATACTCGTAACTTCGGTTCCGGGATTGACTGAGCCATCAGCATTATAAGATTTAAAAGTTGCTGGAGTATATATTCCATCACTACCCAATGAGCCAGCAGCATACGATCCATACCCTCCACTATAATCTTCTAAATAATGAGAATCTATTGTCACATCTTGATCCCAAAAATAGGCAATGCCACCTGTGACTGTAACGTTTTCATTAAGAAATGCATTTAAATCTAAAGCAGATGGATAAGGGTTTCCAGTTAAAAGTAAATTATCTTGTATTAATGAAAATGAAATATTTCCATCGTTTGGTCTGCCTCTGAAATCGTATCGTTGTGCACTACCAGGATTATTTATAGTGCTAGTATCTGGATTAGTAGTATCAGTGCCGCTCGTACCTTTCATTGTAAAGCCCTCGCCTGGAAGAATAGAAGTTGCTCCCTCTACAGAAACCCAACTTGAATACTCAGTTCCAGCTACTAATTTATTAATCCAATATGTCGAAATTTTAAGCGGACTTGAAACACCGTCCAAATTTTCAAGACCATCGATTAAAATTGCAGATGTTGAAAATATTGTAGTTGTGGGTCGACTCAACATACTTACACCAAAATTCCCGTTCCCTGGAGTTGCAGAGGCGATTCCTACGGGTGAACACCAATAATTAAAGTCATAATTATCAGAGGTACCTTCTTGATACACTGACAATTCACCCGAACCACTATTTACTGAAGCGGTTTCGGAACCTTGAATTAATTGTCCATTATTTCTTAAATATAAATTAGAACCTTCTCCTAAATCTACATATTGCTTTACAAAAAGAATCTCATCCTTAACATACATCAAAGCGCTTGAACGAAAATTGATTTGAGAAAAACAACTGCTTGATGCGAGTAATAAATAAAATAAAGTAGTTTTTTTCATGTTACAAAATTTAAAATGAAATGTTTGATTGACTAATTACAATTAATTTGCAGCAATTTCATTAGTAATTTGTTTGGACTTTTTTTTCTTCTTAGCAATGAAATACAGTCCCATTATAATTGCTATGGCAATAAAAATAGGTATTCCTCCATCTATCGGAAGTTTTTTAGGAGGTAATCCAGGCGGTGGCGGTATAGATCGTGCTGTACATTCAAGAAATGTGTAAATGAACAAACATAATGTGATAATGAATTTTTTATTTCGCATAATAATCGTAGTTCTGAGTTTATAAAATTCATTACAACAATTCACTTTTACAGCAATTAATTAAAAAGTTTCTTAAATATAGCAAAACTTAATCGACTGATAACGTGAATAGTCGGCAAAGATAAAAATATATTGAATTTTACCGACAAAAAGCACAAATAAACGATGAACTACATTAAAATCACTAAAAAAAAGAATTAATCTTACAAAAAACTAAAGATTTGAGCGCGAAAATAATTTGTGTTCGTACACGAATTAAGATAAAAATGCTAATTTTGTAGAATGTCAGAAGGAATGAAAGTAAGTATATAGTGCTCCTATTTTATAAAGTAATCGTATTAAAATAGTGCTTAATAAAATTTGATAAGTCCTATATTTTTGCAAAATTTATAGTTAATAAAAGACAGGTTTAACCATGACAAAATCATTATTCCTTACATTCGCAAATTCACAAAATAAAAAATAAGATGAAAACCACGTTTCTAATAATACTTGTAACGATCTTTTGTTTTTCTGGATATTCGCAATCAGAAATTACTGAAAAAGAAATAAAAGACCATATTTTATTTTTGGCGTCCGAAAAAAATGCAGGCCGTTATCCTGGAGGAAAAGCAAATAAAAGAGTAGTTAAATACCTCGAAAAAGATTTTAAAAAGCAAGGATTGCTTTTATTTGAAAAAAAGTATCATCAAAATTTTAAAGCACGGTTGCGTGTAGAAAAAGGCGAACAAGAAAAGCCTTTAGTGAATACGTCAAACGTGGTTGGTTATTTAGAAGGGAATGATCCCATTCTTAAAAACGAATATATTATTCTGGGGGCACATTACGATCATTTAGGAATGGGTGGACCTTCGTCAAAATCAGATAAGAAAAACACCATTCATTACGGTGCCGACGACAACGCCAGCGGTACTGCGGCACTTTTAGAAATTGCAGAAAAGTTAGCTGCTCACAAAAATGAACTTAAACGAAGCGTAATTTTTATTGCATTTGGTGCCGAAGAGCAAGGATTGTTAGGCAGTAACTATTTTGTAGAAAATCCACTAGTTCCCCTTTCACAAATTAAGTTAATGATCAATATGGATATGGTTGGCCGATTAAATGAACAAAACCATGTTTATATGGGCGGTGCTGGTACTTTTCCCGGTGGCGTAGCATTTATGCAAAATTTGGGTGAGTCGCTAGGTTTATCTCCTATCGTTCATGCGGGTTCTGTTGGCGGATCTGATCACGTATCGTTTTACGCCAAAGATCTATCGGTTTTAGGATTGCATACTGGTGGTCACCCACAATACCACATGCCAGAAGACACTGTGGATTTAATTAATATTCCCGGTGAGAAAAAAGTAAGCGATTACATTTATAAAGCGCTAATGGAATTTGCTGCTACCGATTACAAAATGGAATTTATCAAACAAGATTAGACCTGTTAAAATAGTGTAACGAACGAGCTTAAAGCAATTTAAGCTCGTTTTTTTATGCCTTATACAAACAGCATAACACTTTAAGCGAAACAAATTCACCCGCTAACCTCAAAAATATGCCCTTGGTCGAAATAATACTAGTCTTGCTTAAATTTAATATAAATTCGAACTATGCATAGTACTGCAAAACAGCACTCTAATTTACATTCAGGATAAAAAAATGGTAGTGCAAATTTTTAGAAAGTAAAATAATAATTGAAATGAGTTGATAACCACTTGATCTCAACTAAATCAATAGCGTGTACTATTTTAGATTTGTACAAACATTTATAAAAGATTCTTTATTAACCGTTCTAAATCGCAAATACAATCAGCTTTATCAATTTACAGCTACAATTTATTTCATCTGTTCAAAATTAATTAGCAATCCTTAAAGTATTCGCAAAAAAACTGGTAGGCACTGGTGTGATTAATATATAATCTTTGCTATTTTTGGAAATCGATTTATACTAAAATTAAGAAAACTAAAAACTATTGAAACCTAAACTAGTAAACATGAGACTAACCGTATTTGCACTCGTAGCATTATTAACACTAACCAATTGTGCCGAAAAAAACAGATCGTTTTCAAAAACTGACATCGCTATAGTTCCACAGCCATTGTCTTTGGTTTTAAACGAATCTTCATTTGCGTTACAAGACGGACAAACTATTTTTTCAGATTTAGATGAACAGCAAAGCGCTGTAAAAGATTTGCAAAACTACGTTACAGCAACAACAAAGTTTACTTTAGTCGCAAACGCCGATAAGCAATCAGCGATTGTATTTGAGAAAAAGGAAGGGTTGGATCCCGAAGCTTACGAATTGCAAGTAACACCCAAAAAAATAATCATTTCTGCTACTGGTAAAGCAGGTTATTTTTATGGTGTACAAACATTGAAACAGTTACTGTCTGTTGAAGCTACAAAAGAAGCTCAAGCAATAACGTATTTAATACCATCGATCGCTATAGAGGACAATCCCCGTTTTAAATGGCGCGCTTTTATGTTGGATGATGCCCGTTATTTTCATGGCGAAGCTTTCGTAAAACAAATGCTTGACCAAATGGCATTACTAAAAATGAACACCTTGCATTGGCATTTGATCGATGATGCAGGATGGCGTATTGAAATAAAAAAATACCCACTTTTAACTAAAGTAGGTGCTTTTCGTATTGATAGCGAAATTGGAACGTGGAAAAGCGGAAAAACTTCCGGCCAACCTCACGGCGGATTTTACACTCAAGAGCAGTTAAAAGATATTGTGGCTTATGCCGCAGCTCGAAATATTAACATCGTTCCTGAATTTGAAATGCCAGGACATTCTAGTGCCGCAATTGCTGCCTATACGTGGTTAGGAACTGCTGGTGTAAAGATTGACGTACCCGTTAAATTTGGTCGTTTATACGACAATTACGATGTCACTAAACCGGAAGTGGTTACTTTCATTAAAGATGTTTTAACTGAAATCTTTCAAATATTTCCATCAGAAGTAATTCATATTGGTGGTGATGAAGTTGGTTATGAAGTTTGGCAAAACTCTAAGTCGGTTCAAAAATACATGAAAGAACATAACATCAACACACCTGCCGATTTACAAATTGATTTTACAAATAGCATCTCTAAATTCATTGAAGCAAACGGGCGCAGAATGATGGGATGGAATGAAATTTTAGGAAAAAATATTCATACTGATTTTGAAGAAAAACAAGGCGATCAAGAAGCTGAGAAAGAATTAGCTAAAAACGTTATTGTTCAGTTCTGGAAAGGTGATTTAGAACTCTTAACAGATGCTGCCAAAAAGGGCTACGGAATTGTAAATTCTTTACACGACAGAACGTATTTAGATTACAGCTACGAATCTATTCCGCTAGAAAAGGCATATAGCTTCGACCCAATTCCAGAAGGTTTAGATAAGCAATTTCATAAAAATATTTATGGAGTAGGTTGCCAAATGTGGAGCGAATGGACACCAACAAATGCAGACGTAGAACGCCAAGCTTTTCCAAGAATCGCTGCTTACGCCGAAGTAGGATGGACAACAATGGAAAATAAAAATTACAATACCTTTAAAGTAGCGCTAAAGAAAATGCAAAAACATTGGGATACTTTAGGCATTAATTATTTTAAAGATACTGATAAATTGGAAGCTGCTTTACAAGCAAAATAACAAATCAACACCCCCAAAATAACAAAAAGATGAAATATTATTCGATAATCCTGATGCTATTAGTAGTATGCAACAGCTGTCAGACCACCACTAAAACATTTACGGAAGAGGAAATATCCCTTGTTCCGAAACCGTCTGAAATGGTTCTTACGGAAGGTTCGTACTCCTTTTCTAAAAGCACCACGGTTTTTATTGATAATGACAAACAAAAACCTGCAGCCACTTATTTATCTGATTTATTTAAAAATGCTGCAGGTTATCCTATTGCTGTTTCAGAAAGTAAAGACGGTGCCGCTATTGTTTTTTCAAAAGATGATAACATTAAACCAGAAGCGTATCATTTAGAAGTCACTCCAAAAAAAATTAGTATAAAAGCAAGTGATGCTGCTGGTTATTTTTACGCGGTTCAAACGCTTCGTCAATTGCTTCCAGCAAGCATTGAAAAAGCAAACAGCGACGAGAAAAATTGGTTGGTTCCAAGCGTTGTAATTAATGATCAACCTCGTTTTTCTTGGCGAGGAATGCAAATGGATTTTAGCAGACACTTTTTTGGAATCGATGATGTAAAGACCTTTTTAAATTACATGGCATTGTACAAATTAAATACCTACCACATGCATTTAACAGATGATCAAGGGTGGCGTATCGAAATAAAAAAATATCCTTTATTAACCGAAAAGGGGGCTTGGCGTATTGAGAGTTCTCACGATAAAACGTGCAATGAACTTGCCAAAACAGATCCTTTATATAGTATCGACCCAACGCATTATCACGAGCGCGATGGACAAAAAATGTACGGTGGTTTTTTTACTCAAGAACAGATTAAAGAAATTATTGCCTACGCTGCAGAAAGACAAATTGAAGTGATTCCAGAAATTGATATGCCTGGACATTTAAAAGCAGCTATTGATAATTATCCGTATTTATCTTGTACCAATGAAGCAGGTTGGGGCGAAAACTTCTCTCACCCAGCGTGTTTAGGAAAAGAAACTACGTATGAATTTACCAAAAATATATTAACTGAAATTGCCGAATTATTTCCTTCAAAATACATTCATATCGGTGGCGACGAAGTAAATATTCAATCTTGGAAAGAATGTCCGCTTTGCCAAAAAGCAATCAAAGACAATCATTTAAAAAATGAGCACGAATTACAATCTTTTTTCAATAAAGACATTGAAGCTTTTTTAAATTCAAAAGGAAAAAGATTATTAGGTTGGGATGAAATTGTTGAAGGTGGTTTGTCTAAAGACGGAACAATGATGTGGTGGCGCAACTGGGCTCCAAAGATGAGAGACATTGCTGCACAACATGGTAACGATATGGTAATTACGCCTTGCTTCGAGTACTATTTTGATGCACAACACGCGGTAACTCCGTTCGAGAAAGTATACCAATACGAGCCAGTTCCAGAAAATTTTACTAAAGAACAAGCCAAACATATTTTGGGTGTTCAGGCGAATTTATGGTCCGAAATGATTCCCAATTTCAAACGTTTGCAATACATGGCTTTCCCAAGAATGTTAGCCTTAGCAGAAACAGCATGGACAGGAAAAGAGGATAAAAATTACGAAGATTTTCAAAGAAGAATGAACATGCAGTATCAAAGATTAGATGCTTTGAATATTCGTTACCATATTCCTACCGTAACTGGTTTGAAAGACAAAGTGGCCTTTTTGGATAAAGCGACTGTCGAATTGAAAGCGCCATTAGAAAATATGGAGATTTATTACACCACCGATGGAAGTATACCGACAAAAACATCTAAAAGATATACGGCTCCGTTAGAATTTACAGCAACAACAAAATTAAACACGATCGCTTACCGCGGAGAAGTGGCAAGTGAAACAAAATCGGCACTTATCGAAAAGCAAACCTACTTAGAACCTGTAACGATCACTCCGACTAAAGGAGCATTAAAACGTTGGTCAGCGGTAAAACAATTTACTGTTGTGGACTCTGTGGCTTTGCCTAAAAATTCCATTTTTACTACTGTGAAAGAGATTAATTTAGCAGGTAAAGAGGGCATTGAACAACTTTCGATGGTTTTCAAAGGTTATTTTTACGCACAAACAGAAGGTCTGTACGAGTTCGCTACAAAATCTGACGATGGTAGTTTATTATATATTGGCGACAAATTTGTAGTAGATAACGGCGGAAATCATTCGGCAATCGAAAAAAACGGAATGGTCGCTCTAAAAAAAGGATGGCATCCAATTACGATCAATTACCACGAGGCAACTGGTGGCGGTGCACTTGAGGTTTTTTACAAAGCACCAAATAGTGAGAAAAAAGTTTTAAATGGAAATGCAATAGCACATGACTAAATCATTTCAAAAAATATTGTTTTTATGCGGTGTCTTCGTAGCTTTTACGTCTTGTAAAAGCACGAAAAACAACCAGGCAATTACAGCTAAGCAACCAAATATTATTCTGTTTTTAGTAGATGATATGGGTTGGCAAGATACTTCTGTTCCTTTTTGGACAGAAAAGACGCCTTTAAATTCGAGATACCACACACCCAATATGGAGCGTTTGGCCAAAGAAGGAATGAAATTCACGCAAGCATATGCAACTCCTATCTGCACACCTACTAGAGTGAGCTTAATGTCTGGCATGAATGCCGCGAGGCACAGAGTAACCAATTGGACTTTTAAAAGAGACACCTTGATGGTCGCTCCTCCTGCTGGATTAAAAATGCCCGAATGGAATTTGAACGGTGCGCAATCTTCCGACACTATACCTCGTTCTACCTATATTACCTCGTTGCCAGAAATTTTAAGAAACAATGGTTACCAAACTATTATCGTTGGAAAAGCACATTTTGGTGCCTTTAGAACGCCGAGTGCAGATCCTACTAATCTTGGGTTTGATATTAATATTGGCGGTCACGCTGCGGGTCAACCGGGCAGTTATTATGGGACAGATAATTTTAGAGATCTAAATCGAAAAACTACTGATTATGATGTTCCTGGTTTAGAGAAATACCACGGAAAAGACATTTTTCTTACCGAAGCACTGACCCAAGAAGCGATTAGTGCCATGGATGATGCTGTAGCTGATAAAAAACCGTTTTATCTGTATCTATCGCAATATGCACTTCATACCCCAATTCAAGGAGATCCAAGATTTGAGCAAAAATACAAGGATGCTGGTTTGGATCCTACGGAAGCCAAATATGCCTCTTTGATTGAAGGAATGGATAAAAGTTTGGGAGATATTTTAGATCATTTAGACCAAAAAAACCTTTCCAAAAACACGATTATATTATTCATGTCTGACAACGGCGGCTTAAGTGCAGTAGAAAGAGGAGGCGTAAAACACACGCACAACAAACCTTTATCTAGTGGAAAAGGTTCGGTACACGAAGGCGGAATTCGCGAGCCAATGATCGTAAAATGGCCTGGAATCACAACCGCAAATTCAACTACTGATGATTTTGTTATTATAGAAGATTATTTTCCTACACTTTTAGAAATGGCAGGAATAACCAAATACAAAACCGTTCAAACTGTCGACGGAAAAAGTTTTACGCCCATTTTAAAAGGAAAAAAACAAGACAACAATACCAGAGCTTTATTTTGGCATTATCCAAACAATTGGGGACCAACTGGTCCTGGAATTGGAGCGTCAAGCACGATACGAAAAGGAGATTGGAAATTGATTTACTACCATTTGAATCGCAGTTTTGAGTTGTTTAACATTACCAATGATATTGGAGAAACTACTAATTTGGCAAACCAAGACCCGAACAAAGTCAAAGCATTAGCGCAGGAATTGAGTGCATATTTAAGAAGTGTCAATGCGCAAATGCCAACAGATACCAATACCAATACCTTGGTTCCTTGGCCAGACAGTGACACAGGATTGCGTAAATAAACAGTAGAAAAAAATTAAAATGAATAAAGTGGTTCAAACACATGGAAGCATACCTTTTCTTTAAACAGAAAACACATTGCAACTGTGTGTTTGGACTTTTTTTATTATGTGCAATTTGCATTAAAACCTCATCCTAAAATTCATTACTATGAAACGTATAGTGCTACTCTTCGGTATTTGTTTATTCGCATTTAGTTGTAAAAATCAGCAAAACATTGTGGTCGCGAAAACGTACCAAGAACCGCAAGATCCCAATCCCACCAAAAATGAAGACTGGTTACTTGTTTCAAACGCTTTACAAGCATCGATTGCATCCACAAATATTCGGTTCTTACGCCGTGAAGTTCCCAAAATAACACCCCAAAATTCGTGGTCTGGAACTGCTTGGAAAGGCGAACGCATCTCACTGCAATTGGTTTTATGGAGCACTGATTCCCTAACCAAAGTTAATACTAAAATTTCTGATTTTAAATCGGATAAAGGACAAATTATCTCTTCTGAAAATGCAACAATTAATTTCGTTAAATACGTAATCACAGACGAATTTGGCGAAGGTTGCGGTTATCGAAAACCGGAAGATTTCGCGTCTTCTTTAGCGGCCGATGTTCTAGAGCCTGTTTCTAGCTATGCGATAAAAGCACGAGAAACCAGACCAGTTTGGGTAACAATCGAGATTCCTCAAAACGCTACAGCTGGATCGTATCAAAGTACTTTTACATTACATATTGAAGGACAAAAAAGCAAACAGTTTCAGTTGAATTTGAACGTTGTTGATCGCGTTTTACCCGTCGCAACCGATTGGAAATTCCATTTGGATTTATGGCAAAATCCGTATGCTGTATCGCGCTATCATAATGTAAAACCGTGGTCTCCCGAGCACATTGCGCTTTTAAAGCCGTTAATGAAACGTCTTGCCGATGCGGGACAAAAAGTAATAACGGTATCGCTGAATAAACGTCCGTGGGGCGGTCAAACGTTCGATCAATTTGAGGCGATGATTGAATGGAAAAAGAAAAAAGATGGGACGTGGGAATACAACTATTCTATTTTTGATACGTGGGTCCAAATGATGATGGATTTGGGCATTAAAAAACAAATTAGCTGTTACTCTATGGTTCCTTGGGGTAATGAGTTTTACTATTTTGATGAAAACGAAAACAAGGAAATTAAAATAAGTGCTGCGCCCGGAACACCAGCCTACGAAGCGTTATGGATTCCGTTTTTAGAACAATTCAAAATACATCTAGAACAAAAAGGTTGGAATACAATTACCCGAATTGCGATGGACGAGCGCGGTCCCGAAGAAATGAAAGCAATGTTGCAATTATTAAATAGATATGCTCCTGAATTTGGTGTTTCTTTTGCTGACAATCACAAAAGCTACAAGCTCTACCCGAATGATTTAAAAGACATGTCAGTTGCATTTGGACATCCGGTAGATGCAGGCGATTTGCTACAACGACGCGAAAACGACTACGTTAGCACGCATTACGTTTGCTGTACAGACAGTTTCCCCAACA
Organism: Flavobacterium sp. TMP13; assembly: GCF_050847115.1. Classification (NCBI taxonomy): domain Bacteria; kingdom Pseudomonadati; phylum Bacteroidota; class Flavobacteriia; order Flavobacteriales; family Flavobacteriaceae; genus Flavobacterium; species Flavobacterium sp. TMP13. The sequence goes on along the minus strand of NZ_CP193656.1, from coordinate 2,213,234 downwards.
CGTTTACCTTTTCTCCTCCTGCCGAAGGCGTTTTTATTGGTTGGTACACGATGGCGGCTGATTTTGATGGCTTTCTTCGTTGGGCTTACAACAGTTGGACGGAAAATCCCTTGCAAGATTCCCGCTTTAGAGCTTGGCCAGCTGGCGATACTTATATTGTTTATCCTAACAATCGAACTTCTATCCGTTTTGAAACGTTGAGAGAAGGAATTCAAGATGCCGAAAAAATCAGAATACTTCGAGCGCATTTCGCTGAAAATAAAATGACTACCGAATTGAATCAACTCAACACAATCGTTCAAAAATTTGATAGAACAAGCAAGCCTGAAAATTTAGAAAAGCTCCTGAAAGAAGCGAAAAACGAACTTAATATATTAGCCGAAAATAAATTTTAAAAAAATGGACTCAACCAAAAAACAAACCGCCTTTTCTGTACTTTATTATAAATATAGGATGAACCAACAGAAAATAAAAAACCAGTTTTCTTTGAGAAAGCAATTCCTTTCTATCCTATTTATTTTCGGTAGTAGCGTAGGATTTGCTCAAAATACAGCAATCAATCCCACTCCACAAGTCGTAACGATAACCAGTGAAATTGCGCTTCCAACGCAATTTAATGTGCAACAAAAGAATACCGATAAAGCAACTAGTGCCTTACTTTCGTCATTTTTTACAGCTAAAAACACAGCGCGTACTGGTTTTACTATCAATATAGGAGATATCAAGAGTAAGTTCTCAAAAAATCTAATTAAAAAAGTACCCACAAAACCAGAGAGTTATTATATCTCCAGTTCTAAAAAAGAACTTACAGTAATTGGTAGCGATGCTAGAGGCACGTATTATGGTGCACAAACTTTACTCGCTTTACTGCAAGCGAACAAAATGCCAATGGGCGAAATTATCGATTTTCCAGATGTTACGGCACGTGGCGTTGTTGAAGGTTTTTACGGAACGCCTTGGAGTTTTGAACACCGCATTCGTCAATTGGATTTTTACGGCGCAAACAAATTAAATACTTATATATACGGTCCAAAAGACGATCCGTACCACAGTTCTCCGAATTGGAGAAAACCGTATCCTGAAAACGAAGCGATTCAATTAAAAAAACTAATTGACAGAGCCGAAATGAATCACGTTGATTTTGTTTGGGCCATACATCCCGGACAAGATATTCACTGGAATGATACAGATCGAGCGGCTTTATTGCATAAATTTGGACTGATGTACGATTTAGGAATACGTTCTTATGCGGTATTTTTTGATGATATTTCAGGCGAAGGAACCAATCCGAGTCAACAAGCTCAATTGTTAAATTACATCAATACTGAATTTGTAAAGATAAAGAAGGATGTAAAACCTCTGATCATGTGTCCTACAGAATATAACAAAAGTTGGTCGGATCCGAAAAATGGATATCTCGTAACTTTAGGTAAAGAATTGGATCCTTCTGTTCGAATTATGTGGACAGGAAATCGTGTGATTGCCGATATTGATCAAGAAACGATGCAATGGATCAATTCGAAGATTCAAAGAGAAGCTTTTATTTGGTGGAATTTCCCCGTTTCAGATTACGTTAGAAACCACCTGCTTTTAGGTCCAACTTACGGAAACGCAACAAATATCGCCAACTCCGTTTCTGGTTTTGTTTCTAACCCAATGGAACATGCCGAAGCATCTAAAATTGCCATTTATGGTGTGGCTGATTATTCTTGGAACATGTCCAATTATGACGCGGACAAAAAATGGTTGAGCGCTTTAAAAGTAGTGATGCCAGAAAGTTATAAAGCCCTAGAAATTTTCGCTCGTCACAATAGTGACTTAGGTCCAAACGGTCATTTGTACCGACGCGTAGAATCGGTGAATTTTAAACCGCAAGCCGATTTATTTCTTAAAAATTTAGAAGCCAATCAAACCATTATAAACTTTGAAAGCATTCAAAATGAATTTCAAGCGATGGTCGAAGCTTCGGATGTTTTATTAAACAGTACTGATAATCCAGTGCTTTTGACTGAAATTCGTGCGTGGGTAGAACAGTTTAAATTGCAAGGACAATCGGGTCTTGCGATGTTGCAAATGTACAAAGCGTTACAAGCTAAAAATACTGCTGATTTTGAACTGAGTTACCAAGCCATTAAAGCTATTAAAGCACAAATGTATACGATCGATCATACCGAAAATCAGAATCCGTACCAACCCGGAATACAAACCGCTACTTTGGTTGTTGCTCCTTTAATCGATATTGGTTTTGCTTATATGACTAATGCTTACAACAAAGAGTTTCATACCAAGTTAGAAGTAGAAGCCAATTACAATCCACATTCTTTATATACTTCTATTGCACAATTGAATAACCAACAAATTAGGTTGCAAGACCGAACGCTTTCTCTAAATCCGCCTTTGGAAGTGATTCAAATTGCGCCAGCTGCATACTTTGGTTTTGAATTGAAAGAAGTGAGTAACGTCAAGAAAATTGCTTATAAACTAACTCCTTCGTCTGTTTATGAAAGTTTACAATTAGAAGTTTCTAGCAATGGAACCGATTGGAAAACGCTGCAAACTAAAGAAGACAAAGCGATCAGGAACGCTTCAGTGGATCAAGCGGTGAAATTCATTCGCATTAGCAACAAATCTAAAGAAAACGTGGAAGCTAAGATTGGACAATTTACCGTTACAGTAAAGTAAAAAAACGACTCGCTTCAGTAAATAACATAAGGCTAGGTGGAAAAATTATAATTTTCCTAAAACACCTTAAATTATAAAATCAAAGGGGTATTTCTAGGTATTAAAAGCCGTTTTTTACATATAAAGGGAATAATAAATCAAAATATGACAACAATTAGAACTCGGTCCATCAAACCCATTGCACGTTTTTTGTTTGCAATAACTTCGATTGTAACTGTAAATAATCTTCACGCTCAAGGCGGAACTAAAAAGGGAACTGAAAAAGCAGAATCATCGGAAAGTCTTCAAGTGATTTCTGCAAAAAAAATAAATAGCACGACTGTAGAAGTGTCTTTTCCTAACAATGAGAAAATGCTTCTTGATTTTTATGGGAATACTATTTTCAGACTTTTTCAAGACAATTCGGGAAAAGGAATGCGTGCTCCAAAAGCAGAACCTGAAGCTCAGATATTGGTAGATAATCCGAGAAGAGCCGTCTCCAATTTAAACGTTACTGACCAACAAAATGAAATATCTATTTCTACAGAAAAAATAACGGTCGTTTTTAATAAGCAAACTGCCTTGTTTAAAATTCTGGATGCGCAAAAGCAATCCGTTATTGTAGAAGAAACAGCACTACCTGTTTTTGAGGAAAAGGAAGTTTCGATCCGTTTAAAAGAAAATACAAACGAATATTTCTACGGCGGAGGCGTTCAAAACGGACGATTTTCTCATAAGGGAAATGTCATTGCTATCGAAAACCAAAACAATTGGACCGATAGCGGAGTGGCCTCTCCTAACCCATTTTTTTGGTCGACCAAAGGATACGCGGTGATGTGGTACACCTTTAAAAAAGGAATTTACGATTTTGGAAGTAAAGAATCTGGAACCGTCAAACTATCACACAGTACGGATTATCTAGACGTTTTCTTTATGATAAATGATACTCCTACTGCCTTGCTGAATGATTTTCACCAATTAACTGGAAACCCTGTATTAATTCCAAAATTTGGTTTTTACGAAGGACATTTGAATGCTTACAATCGCGATTATTGGGCTGAAGATGAAAAAGGAATTTTATTTGAAGACGGCAAACGCTACAAGGAAAGTCAAAAAAATAATACGGGAATCAAAGAATCCCTTAATGGAGAATTTAAGAATTACCAATTTTCAGCGAGAGCTGTTATTGACCGTTATAAAAGTAATGATATGCCTTTGGGATGGATTCTTCCAAATGATGGCTATGGTGCAGGTTATGGACAAACCGAAACTTTGGATGGCAACATTAAAAACCTAAAAACCTTTGGCGATTACGCTCGGAAAAATGGCGTAGAAATTGGTTTATGGACCCAATCCGACTTGCATCCAATTGACAGCATTAGCGCTTTATTGCAACGTGATATTGTTAAAGAAGTACGCCATGCTGGCGTACGCGTATTAAAAACCGATGTGGCTTGGGTGGGCCCTGGCTATTCGTTCGGACTTAATGGTGTTGCCGATGCCGCAACGATCATGTCTAAATATGGTAATACGGCAAGGCCATTTATCATTTCTTTAGATGGTTGGGCCGGTACGCAACGCTATGCAACCATTTGGTCTGGCGATCAAACCGGTGGCTCTTGGGAATACATTCGTTTTCACATACCGACCTATATTGGTTCTGGATTATCGGGACAACCGAATATTTCATCGGATATGGATGGTATTTTTGGAGGAAAAAAACCAATCATCAACACCCGTGATTTCCAATGGAAAACTTTTACACCCCTGCAATTGAACATGGATGGTTGGGGATCTAACGAAAAATATCCGCACGCCTTGGCAGAACCGACAGCTTCTATCAATAGAAATTATTTGAAATTAAAGTCCGAACTTTTACCTTATTCCTATAGTATTGCAAAAGAAGCGGTTGATGGAAAGCCGATGATCAGACCGATGTTTATGGAGTCTAAAAATACGTATACTGAAGGTAAGGCAACGCAATACCAATTTATGTACGGACCCTATTTCTTAGTTGCTCCTATTTACCAAGCAACGGCATCAGACGAAGAAGGAAATGACATTCGCAACGGTATTTATTTACCCGAAGGGACTTGGATCGATTATTTTAATGGAGAAATCTACGAAGGAAATCGCATCATCAATAACTTCGACAGTCCGATTTGGAAACTTCCAGTTTTGGTGAAAATTGGTGCTATTATTCCGATGGTAAATCCGAATAACAATGTATCGGAAATCAATAAAAAACTGCGCATTTACGAAATATATCCTGCTGGAAAATCGTCGTTTACACAATACGATGACGACGGTATTTCTGAAGCCTACAAATTGGGCGCTGGAGCACATACTTTGATCACATCAGAAGTAGACCGTAAAAACACCGTTCACGTTATGGTACAGCCAACCACAGGAACGTTTAACGGTTTTATTCCCGAAAAAGCAACTCAATTTGTAGTCAACGTTACCGAAAAACCAAAAGCGATTGTTGCCAAAATAGGAAACAAAAAAGTAAAACTTGCTGAAGTAACTTCGATGGCGGATTTTGAATCGAAAGAGAATGTTTACTTCTTCAATGCAGCCCCAAACTTGAATCAATTTGCAACAAAAGGAAGTGATTTTGAAAGCGTGAAAATTGTAAAAAATCCGCAAGTAATCGTAAAAGTGGCTTCGACCGATATTACTAAAAATAGCGTGAACTTGGAAATTAAAGGATTTCAGTTTTCACCAGCAGATTCTTATCATAAATCTTCAGGCCCTTTAACTGCTCCAGAAAATGCGCAAACGGCGGAAGAAAATGCTACAGCCTATACTTTAAAACCAACATGGAATAAAGTGACCAATGCTGATTTTTACGAAGTGGAATTTAACGGCATGTTGTATTCTACTATAAAAAATACCTCGTTAGTATTTGATGCTTTACAACCAGAAACTACGTACTCATTTAAAGTACGAGCAGTAAATAAATCGGGTAATTCTGATTGGACAGATTTTACAGCAACTACACAAAGTAATCCGCTCGAATTTGCGATCAAGGACATTACTGCCAAAGTTTCGGTGGCAGATCAAGATGGCGCGCAAGTGGCCAATTTATTTGACTTTGATGAAAGTACGGGCTGGCACACGAGTTGGGATTTGAAAGCAGTACCATTTGAAATGGTGATTGATTTAAATACCATCAACCAATTGGATAAATTGCAATATATGCCAAGAACGGGCGGCGGAAACGGAAACATCTTAAAAGGTAAAATTTACTACAGTCACGACAGAACCAACTGGACCGAAGCGGGTGCTTTTAATTGGAAAAATAATGATGCCGTAAAAGCCTTTGCATTTGATACGCATCCAACGGTGCGCTACGTAAAACTTGCCGTAGATACTGCGGTTGGTAACTTTGGTTCGGGAAGTGAATTGTATATTTTTAAAGTCGAAGGTACTGAAAGTTACCGTCCTGGAGACATCAACAACGACCGTTTAATTGACCGAAACGACCTTACTTCTTACATCAATTACATGGGATTAAAACTAGGTGATGCCGATTTTGAAGGTTATGTGAGCAATGGCGATGTCAATAAAAACAACCGAATTGATGCCTACGACATTTCGGTAGTTGCGACGCGCATAGACGGTGGTGTTAAAAATACCGATTTGGCTAAAGTGGCTGGTAACCTTACCCTTTCAACTAAAAAGAAAACCTACGCTAAAGATGAGATTATAGAAGTCCTAGTTTATGGTAAAAACTTAAAAGATGTGAATGCTTTGAGTTTTGCATTGCCCTACAAAGAATCAAGTTATAAATTTCTACAAATTGACCCTGTAAACACTTTAAAAATGGAGAATGTAACCAGCGACAGATTGCATTCTAACAGAGAAAAAGTATTGTATCCCACTTTTGTAAACTTAGGAAACCAAGAAACTCTAGAAGGTTCAAAAGAACTGTTTGTCATTAAATTCAGAGCCAACCAAAACCTGACTTTCAGTTTAAAAGTAATTGAAGGGATATTGGTAGATAAAAATTTGAATACGGAGAAATTTTAAACAACGATTTCTTTTACTAAAAAGGACCATATCACTATTGACATGGTCCTTTTTTTATTTCTTTAGTATTCTTAAACAACTTGCTTAGAATATCTCAAAAAATAATTGGTAAAAAAAATAAATTTTTCTACCAATTATTTTGGCTTATAAAGATTATTAAGTATTTCAATCCGTGACTAAAAAGTTTTAAAAATTAAAGCACGGTAAACTAACAACTAAACTCTTGTCTAACACTTTAAGTCCTGAATTATGAATCTATAAGTCTTTTCGTGATATTGATTTTGAACTACTTCACTAATTCCCACACCTTCACATAATCCACAGCCATTTCGTATGGAAAATTATCGGTAGATGTTACGTAACCCGGCCAAAAAGTACTACCCGATTGGCCTTTGTCTGCGCAAGCATGATTTAAAATAATATAATAATCGGTTTCAAAAGGCCAGCGTTTTGCGAAGTCGTCTTTTGATTCATGTACAGCAGTTAATTTCTCGTTTACATAAAACTCTATCCGATTTGGTGATTTTATTACACTGTACGTATTGTATTCTGATGGTGCTATTTCTTGCGTAATTCCAGACGAAATGTGTTTCGCAGCTCCATCACTCTGATGCACTACTTGATGTACAAAATTGTCCGTATTAAGCCGTTCCATAATATCCATTTCTCCACCATTAGGCCAACCCGGATAGATACCATTTTGCGGCATTAACCAGATCGCTGGCCATCCTCCCTGACCTGCACTATTAAATTTTGCGCGGACTTCAATTTTTCCATACTTAAAACTAAATTTATCTTTCGTTTGTATGGCTCCGGTCTCAGGGAGATCGGTTTCTTTATTCCAACGTGCCTTCATGTGCAGATTACCATTCTTTACTTCCGCCAATTTAGCATCATCCATTACAAAGCGACTCCACGGCGATTTTCCGTTTTTTACATCATAACTTGTCCAATGATTTTTATCGTATGCATTGCCTTTAAACTCATCCTCAAAAATTAGTCTGTATTTAGAGGCAAGCTGTTGATCTGCTGTTTTTTTATTGCTAGAACACGACAAAAGTACACAGCTCACAAAACCGATCAGAAAGATGCTTTGTATATTTTTTATTTTATATGCTTTCATTTTTTATTTTTTTTAGAATTTCTTCTCCTAATCTTATTGTCTACGAAAAGGAAACTTTTATTTAGTATTTACCCCCGTAATTGCGAAGGAACTTAGAAGCTATAATTCACTGTAACCATTTTAGAAACTAATAAAAAAAGGCTATCCAAAAATTTGGACAGCCCTAGATTATATCTTGGGCGCTACCCCCAGCAATTTGTTATTTTACAATTAATTTTTCAGATTTTCTAAAGTTCTTTGCGACCTACATTATCCTTATAAATTTGAATATAATGGTTGTCTAAAGTTTCTGAATCTTTATATTTTTTACGCGTTTCCTTCAATTTTTGTTTCATTTCGCGAACCACTTTAGCGTAAGCAGGATCGTTAATTACGTTATTAATTTCTTGAGGATCTTTTTTACGATCGTACAATTCCCATTCATTCACATCGTAATAAAAGTGAATTAATTTGAATTCTTTGGTCGCAATACCGTAATGTCTTTTTACTGCATGTTCAGCAGGATATTCGTAATAATGATAATAAATTGCATCTCTATTCCATGTCTCTTTTTTACCTGTTAACAACGGAATTAAACTTTCCCCTTGCATCTCCGCAGGCGCTACTACTCCAGCGGCATCAAGAAACGTTTGTGCAAAATCCAAATTTTGTACCATTTCATCTTCCGTAGTTCCTGCAGTAATTTTATTAGGCCATTTAATTAATAATGGCGTTTTAAACGATTCGTTGTACATAAAACGCTTATCAAACCAACCGTGTTCTCCGAGATAAAAACCTTGATCTGATGTATACACTACAATGGTGTTATCGGCTAATTTTTCTTCATCCAAATAATCCAAAACTCGACCAACATTATCATCAACAGAAGCTATCGTTGCTAAATAATCTTGCATATAGCGTTGGTATTTCCAAACGGTAAGAGTCGAATCATTCATTGTTGGATATCTTTTCTTGAAATCTTCATTGATTGGTCCATACACCTCATCCCATTGCGCACGTTGTTCGGCTGACATTCTACCTAAACTTTCACCTAGATCATTCCAATCGGTTAAGCCCAATTCTTTCATTGTTTTAGGCGTTAGCTTATTGTCGTTTACGAGCGACATGTGCTTTAAAATTCCCATTTCAGCAGTTTTAGCTGCAGAACCACGTGTTTTGTAATCGTCAAAAAGTGTTTCAGGTAATGGAAATGTTTTTTTGGTATATTCTGTATAATATTTTTGGGTCGGCAACCAAGCTCTGTGCGGTGCTTTGTGCAAATACATTAACATAAAAGGTTTGTTTGGATCTCTCCGGTTTTTCATCCAATCTAATGTAAGATCAGTAGTAATATCAGTCACATATCCTTTGATTATAGTATCTCCTTTTTCAGAAATAAATTTTGGATTGTAATATTCTCCTTGACCTGGTAAAATCATAAATTCATCAAAGCCTTTTGGATTGTTTCCAAAGTGCAATTTGCCAAACATGGCTGTTTGATAGCCTGCTTTTTGAAGAATTTGTGGAAAGGTAACATTGTTCGTATCGAATTCGCTTAAATTATCTATTTTGCCATTGATGTGACTGTGTTTTCCGGTAAGAATTACAGCTCTAGACGGCGCACAAATAGAATTAGTTACACTAGCATTGGTAAATAACATTCCTTCTTTGGCAATACGATCGATGTTTGGCGTTTGGATCAGTTTATCGCTGTACGCACTAATGGCCTGATAGCCGTGATCATCAGACATGATGAAAATGATATTCGGTCTTTCAGTGATCGTTTGCACTTTTTGTGCAACTTCATTTTTTACTTTACATCCTGTAGCCAGAACTGTAAAAATAAAAAGGGGTGCTAATTTGGTTAATTTCATACTTTATTTGTTTTGAATTAATAGTATAGTTGGTTCAAATCTTTAGAAATATAAGATTTGTTTTCTAGTGTTTTATCTTCCTTTTTTAAATTCATATTATTTTGAAGCAGTTTGGATGTCTTTATTCTTTAAGATTTTGAGTAATCAGTTTTAATTTTGCAGTTTGCAATCCTTTTCCTGATACCATTAATTCGATCTCTCCCGCTTCTGAAGCCGATTGAACCAAAACTACCAGTTTACCACTAAATAATTTCATAGTTGGCAAGTGAAAAAGTTCTAACGACGTAGCATCACCGTTACTTACTGCTCTAAAATCACCAGCACCTTTTACTTTAAATTGCAATTGATTGGTTGCGGTTGGACACGGAATTCCGTTTTTATCGACAACGCTCACCGTTACAAAAGATAAATCTTTACCATCGGCGTCTAGTTTTGTTCGATCTGCTTCAACAATTAATTTATATGGTTTGCCAGCGGTACGCGTTTCTTTTTCGGCAACTACTTTTCCGTTGTCATCCAATGCGACTACTTTTATAATTCCTGGCTCGTATTTGACATCCATCCACATTAAGCGGTATCGGTTGGTTGGCGAACTGTTATTTTTTTTCTGGATCCCCATACTTTTTCCGTTCACAAAAAGTTCGGCGCTATTGTAATTCGTGTACACAAACACTGGTGTTACTTCGCCTTCGCGACCTTCCCAATTCCAATGTGGTAGCATGTGTAACGTTTCTTTTTTTGTATTCCAACGGCTACGGTACAAGTAAAAACGGTCTTTGGGTAAACCTGCTAAGTCGTTGATTCCAAAATACGAGCTGCGCGACGGCCAATTGTCATCATAAGGTGTCGGTTCTCCTAAATAGTCAAAACCAGTCCAAACAAATTCACCGATTACCCAGGGTTTATCGTCTTGCAACACAAAATCTTCATCTGGAATATTTGACCAACTGCAGGCTTCTAAATCATAAGAAGAAGACTGAAAATCATCGTATTTTTTCATTTTTGCCTCAACGACTGGAAACTTATAAATTCCTCTTGAACTTACAGTCGAAGCTGTTTCTGAACCTAGAATTAATCCTTGCGGAAAAGCCTTAAATGCTTCTTCGTATAAATTTACGCGGTAATTTAAACCTGGAATATCCAACAAAGCACCAAAACCCGAAGCAATAGTCGCTTTTACTTGGTCCATACCAACGGTAACTGGTCGAGTGGGATCTTCGCGATGAAAAATATCTTGCAACCACTTGGCGCGCTTTGCTCCTTCGGCTCCCCATTGATCAGGCACTTCATTTCCAGAACTCCACATCACAATACTCGGATGATTGCGAGTGGCGTGAACAAGGTTTACAATATCTTTTTCGGCATCCGTTTCAAAATAAAGATGGTAGCCATTTTCGACTTTTGGTTTCGCCCATTCATCAAAACTTTCGGCCAGAAATAAAAAGCCCATTTCGTCACACAATTCAAGTTGCTCCAATGATGGCATATTGTGCGAACTGCGAATGGCATTGGCTCCCATGTCTTTTAAAATCGTCAATTGTCTGCGCAAAGCAGCTTTGTTTACAGCCGTGCCAATTGGACCTAAATCGTGGTGCAAACAAACGCCTTTAAACTTTATAATGGAATCGTTTAAACTGAAGCCTTTATTGGCTTCGTATTTTATTTTTCGAATTCCGAATTTTGTTACTATTTCATCTTTTAAAATAGAACCAGCATAAAGTTGAGCAACAGAAGAGTATAAATAAGGCTTTTCTGGACTCCATAAGTTTGGATTTTTGACCGCTATATTTTGCTCAAATTCGTTACCATAAATAGCAGTGGTACTATCAATAGCAACAGTTTTTCCGCTGGCATCTTTAATGGTAGTTCGCAATCTAAGATTTTCTCCAGAAACTTTAGTTTTAATATTTACTTTTGCCAATTCATTAGTTATGATTGGCGTAGTAATAAACGTTCCCCATTGGTCGATGCTTTCGTTATTTTTAATAATCACGCGAACATTTCGGTACAATCCAGCACCAGGATACCAACGAGAAGATAGTTCTCGATTGGTCAATTTTACAGCTATCTTATTTTTAGTAGTTCCTAAGATATGAGATGTTATATCAAAATAAAAATAACTGTATCCATAATTCCAGCTGCCCACTTTTTTACCATTGATAAAAACTTCTGGCTCACTCATGGCACCTTCAAACAGTAGTAACACTTTTTTATCCGAATTAAAATTAGGAACAGCAAACTCATTTCGATACCAGCCCACGCCAATGTAAGGCAATGCACCAGTTCGACCTGTTTTTTCGGTAGCTACGTCTTCTCCATTTTGAACAATCGCTACATTTTGTTTGTCTATGTTTTTATTAAAAGGACCTTTTATTGCCCAATCGTGTGGCACAGTGACTTTTTCCCACTTCGAATCATTAAAAGTTGTGCTAAAACCATTAGAGAGGTCTCCTTTATGGAAACGCCAATTTTTTTCTAAAGTCAAAACTTCCCGATTCGATTGTTGCGCAAAAGCAGTTAGTGTAAAAATAAAAGTGAATAAAATAGCAGCACGCTGCTTAAAGCTTACGTCAGTTTTTTTTATAAATTTTAGTGTAACAGTTCTCATTGGCTTTTTCTAAGGTTGTAAATTATTATTTATTCTAAAAAACAGTAAAGGGCTTCCACTTAATTTCAAAGTCATCGTTATTAATTTATCTGACCATTTTAATAAAGTTACAGCTACTGTTTTACTACAGGGGAGCAATTAAATTTCATTCTGTTAAAAAACGCTCTTTTTGCAACAATAAATCGTTCTTGCTATCGCGACCTCCCCAAAAATATGAGAACTAACATTATGCAGCCTATTTATCAAATGATTTAAACCTAGTAATTAAAAAGCAGCTGGTAATAAAGCTTCGTTTAAGTTTAAGTTTAATTTTTATTTTGATATTTTAATTTATTGTTCTCCGAAAAACTAGCTACGAGTTTATTTCGTTTCACCTAAAGCGCTATTTAACAGGAACAATAGTATAGCCGTAGGTATACGTTTTAGCGTTCAATCTATATTTTTCTATCGTTAAAGATTTCATTGACCACGTATCTGCTCCACCAACACCTAACTGGACCATATCTACATTTACTGTATAATAGTTGTTTGGTTTAAGCTCGTTTGTATGCAGCGCCTTTTCAATTTGTTTGGTTTCCCAAGGCCAAACTGAAATGCTTAAAGGTGTATCTCCTATTATTTTTATACCACTCTCTTTGTTATTTTTTAAAGAAAACCATCTTACTTCAGTTCTATTGCCATTTTCTTGGGGTTTCACATAATTATGCAAGAAGCTTTCAACCTTGCCCGAATAAACATCGATTTCTGCAGCCGCACTTCGATCCGAATAATTTTCCCAAGGACCCTTCCCATAATAAGACATATTATTATAAGTATTTGGCGTATTAAAAGTGGTACCAACTCGTACCGGCATGGCCACAGATTCATCAATATTTAAGGTGTTGCCGATGTGGATTGATCCTAAACCGTTAATGGTGTACACCTGTTTGAACTGAATCTTATTTTTAATTTCTTGTTGCACTGTGACTTGAATATCACCATTTTTTAAAGTTTCAGAATTTAAAGAAACTAAACTTAAACTGTCAGGAGCAGTTCTCCAAAATTTTGCAAGGTTCTGAGATTTCCATCCACGTTGATCATTGTCTGTTTGTGGTCTCCAGAAATTCGATTTGAGTTCTGAATTAATTAAAACAGCACCTTTATAGTTATACCCACTTAAAACTCCAGAAGAAGCATTAAATTTAACTTCAAAGTTTTTTGTACTGATAGTAATATCTTTCTCATTTTTTTCAACTGATAATTTAGAGATTACCACTGCTGCTTCAGCGGATTTTTCGAACGGCAATTTGAATTGCTCTTTAGCCACCTCAAATCCAATTTTACTGTACAAGTTCTCCTTAGTACTAATCATTGAAATTCTCAGCCAATACTCTTTACCCGCTTTGGGCTTAATTGATTTTATGGAAAGATTTACATCTTTAGAACTTCCAGCTTCAAGGTCTAAGTTGGCAATACTTCCATTTTGAATTTCTTTTCCATCTTCTGAAACTGTCCAAACAAATCGATAGTCTTTTGTAGATTCAAAATTAAATCTATTATTAATAGTGATACTGCCCTTCTCAAGATCTATGGCAGTAAATGCTACCGGTTGAAACACGTATTTACACTCATAGATCTGTGGTTTTGGCGTTCTGTCTGAAGCAATAATACCATTGATACAAAAATTTGCGAGATTAGGTTTGTCTCCAAAATCACCACCATAAGCAAAATAATCCTGTCCGCTCTTATCGGTTTGTTTAATTCCTTGGTCAATCCAATCCCAAATAAAACCTCCGGCTATTTTATCGTTAGCTCTTATTATTTCCCAATATTCTTTAAAATGGCCAAGTGAATTCCCCATAGCATGCGCATATTCACAAGCAATAATAGGACGTGTAATTAATGGATTTTTCGCAAGCTCTTGCAATTGATCTAAGGTTGGATACATCCTGCTGATGACATCAACAAAACTCGGATCATCAGGATTGGACATGTCTTTGTTATAACGATCTTGATAGGCTTTTGTGTAAAAGTTATTATACAAAGGAGATTCTGGTAGGCCCTGTGCGCCTTCATAATGTATAAATCTTGTCGGGTCATAATCTTTCACCCATCCGGCCGCAGCTGCGTGGTTAGGCCCAGTTCCAGATTCATTTCCTAAAGACCATGAAATAACGCTAGGATGGTTTTTATCGCGTTCTACCATTTGAATGACACGCGCCATAAATGAAGCGTTCCAAGTAGGATCGTTCGCTAATTGCCCTCCAACACCATGGGATTCAATATTGGCTTCATCCATGACATAGATCCCATACGCATCACACAACTCATAAAAATATACATCGTTAGGATAATGTGCGGTTCTAACTGCGTTGATATTGAATTGCTTCATTAACTCCACATCTTGTTTAATTTCGGCTCTTGTCATAGTCTTTCCGCCAACATCACTATGGTCATGTCTATTCACCCCCATTAATTTTACAGCTTTTCCATTGACTTTTAAAACACCATCTCCAACTATTTCAACTTCTCTAAATCCTATTTTAGTACTTCTCGATTCTACAAGATTGCCATTATTGTCTGTTACATTTAACACCAAAGTATACAGATTAGGAATTTCTGCAGACCATTTTTTCGGGTTCACGATTTCTTGTTGTAACAATCCAAAAAGCACATGGTCTCGTGGCGGATACACTTCGTTTACAATTTTGTCAATTGCGATAGTTAAAGGTTGATCTAGAATATTCTTTGAATTTGAATCAAATAATTTGGCCTCTAAGTTCCAACCTTTGATATCGATATTCTTCGCAACTTTTACTTTGGGTCTAATTTGTAATAAGGCATTCTCATAGTTCGCATCCAAATTCGTTCTTACAAAAAAATCAGAAATATTGACTTTCGGTTGTGCTAATAAAAGTACCTCTCTATGAATCCCGCTCATTCTCCAATGGTCCTGATCTTCCAAATAACTACCATCACTCCATCTGAACACTTGTACTGCAATGGTATTTTCTCCTTTGGTTACAAAGTCGGTTATGTCAAATTCTGCAGGGAGTCTGCTGCCTTGACTGTATCCTACCTTTTTACCATTAACCCATACATAAAAAGCTGAAGACACGCCCGCAAAGTGCAGTACCAAATTTTTCTCGTTCCAATTTTCAGGCAATTGAAAAGACTTTAAATAAGACCCTACTGGGTTTTCTCTATCTATAAATGGAGGATTTGGTGTAAAAGGATAAACAACGTTTGTATAAATAGGTGTTCCATATCCTTTCATTTCCCAGCACGATGGCACTTCTATATTTTTCCACTGAGAAGCATCAAAATCTTGTTTGTAAAAATCTAAGGATCGATTTTTACTATCGGCCTCAAAACTAAATTTCCAATCCCCATCTAAACTCAATAACTCAGCATTTTTCCGATCTCCTTTCGCAGAAGCTGATTCTGTAGTATAGGAATACGACGTGGCTCTAGCTTGCATTTTATTAACGGAAATTAATTCTTGATTTTCCCAATCATTGTTTTGCCCATTAACCGAAAGCATCATTGTTAAAAAAATAAAAAGCGAGAGGCCTTTTAGCGGTTTCGTCTTTAAATTATAAAGTTGAAAAATAGGTTGAGTTCTAGTAACTGAAAGCAATAGAAACAAAACCAAACAGGAAAAAAGGAGTATAAAAATCATAATTAATACTTTTAACAATTGATAACTTAACAAATAAAAATGATAACCACGTCTTTGAAGACCAAGAGTCCGACAGACTCAAACTAAAATCTATTATAATTAATAAACCGATTTCTTATACTGTCTTGAGACATTAACCAGATTGTTAACCCTCATTCTTGAACTGCAGTACTAAATCTTGCTTTTATAACACTACTATTATTTATTCTGAAAAAAATTGAATGGTTTCGAAGTTCCATCAATAGTTAGAACTACCACTCCATGTTTAGGAACTTCAAAACTTAAGGTGTTATTTTGAGAGTTAGCTACATCTTTTTTCTCCCATAAATCACGGTAACTGTACCCTTTCGAGGCATCGATACCAACTGTATTTAAGTCCAAAGTCATGGTCGTTGCTTTGTTTGATCTGTTCAACAACGTCACAGCTACTTTTCCGCTCATGGTAGAAATTAAAGGTTTTGCCCAAATTTCTAAATCGCCATTATCAACCACTCTTCTCGCTTGATACACCAAAGGATCTTGATTAAGTGCAATAATTTCTTTGTTGGTTAATATGTCGATCGTTTGTTTCGACATGCTTCTCAAATCGTTACCTGCTAAAAGTGGCGAGTTCATCATGCACCACATTGTGAAGTGGGTTTTATCTTCGTCATAACTCATACCTCTTCCTACTTGCAACATATCCATATCGTTTACGTGCCCTGGAGACGCATATTTCCATAAATCAGCATTTAAGTCGATAATGTGTAAAATCGAATTGAATTCATTCGAAATATCGCCCGAAATACGCCAAGAATCTGCAATTTGAATCGCCCAAGTTCCTGGAAATTCCCATCTGCAAATATTAAAAACGGTATTTGGTTTGAGCTCTTTAATAGTATTCGCGATTTGCGTGTAGCGCGTTTGTTCGTCTAATCCCAACCAATCGCCACCGCACCAATCCACTTTAATAAAATCGTAGTTCCAATCGTTAAGCATTAATTTTAAATCTTTTCTGTCGTGTCCCATCAACCCAGCACCCACGCCAATGGTATCTTTGTCCCATTGCGACGCACACGTATTAATTCCAGCATCCGAATAAATTCCAGCTTTTAATCCTTTACTATGAATGTAGTCTGAAATTGCTTTCATTCCGTTTGGAAAACGCTCTTTGTGCACCAACAAATCTCCATTACTATCACGACCTCCAAAAAAACCATCGTCAATATTTACATACGAATAGCCGGCTGCGGCCATACCCGAAGAAATCATAAAATCGGCTTGCCCTTTAATCACTTCTTCATTAATGGCAACGTGAAAGTTATTCCAACTGGACCAACCCATAATAGGCGTTTTTGGTTTTTGAACGTGTTGACTTGTATTCAAAGTAACCGTTTGCTTTTCCTGCACTTTACAAGATGCTAAAAGTAGAACTGATATTAGGAGATAATATTTAATCATTTCGTTTTATTTTAAAAAAAATATCGACTCTTCATCGTTGACAAAAAGCCGATACTTCACTATCTAAATTGTTTTAAACTCGTTTTTACTTTACTATAGGAACCATCCAGTATGAATACGAATAATCTTTGTAATTCAGTCGGTATTCTGGTAAAGGCAATGTTCCCCAACTGTTGATGCTTCCTAATCCTTGTTGAAAACCATCAATGTTTACAAACACTTCTTTTCTTGGGTCAATTTCTCCTGCGTGTTCTTGAGCTCTGTCGTCCCCACTATGCAAATCTTCTTCTTTGAAATTAAGTGCCGAAGCAGAGAATGGTGTTTCACTTATAAACTTAAGTCCAGAGCCATTTTCTTTTGTAAGAGCCACCCAACGTGTTTCCAATTTATTTCCGTTTTCTTGCGGACGAAGGTATCCAAAATACTGCTCAGCAATAGTTTGCTTGTACAAGCCTACTTTAGCCGCATGCTGTCTGTCCGTATACGCTTCAAAAGGTCCTTTCCCGTAAAAAGTTATATTTTTATAGGTTTCTGGCAACACTAATTTATTTCCGAATTTGTAAAAATCAGTATGCTTCCCTTTTAAGGCTTTTAAGTCATTGGTTACTTTTACCGCACCGTTACCGTCTACTACGAAAGTTTCCGTAAGAGTCGCATCGCCATTGAATAAAGTTCTTACAAACATAATTTGAACTTCAGTTTTTGACAGTTGCTTTACATTTGCGGTTACAGCACCAGAAGTACCCGCGTCTTTCCAGGCTTTGTAACTTTTTTGTGTTCCTGCTCCGTAATCATTATCTGTTGGAGCACGCCAAAAATTCACTTCTGGACCTTTATTCAACAAACTTTCATTTTTAAAATTGAAATCAGTTAACGTTCCTTCTTTTTGATTAAATGCTAATTGGAAGTCTTTTCCTGTAACCGTAATCACATCGCCTTTTGCTTTAAAGTTTACTGTTTCAGTTGCTTTTTCAGGAACTTGAACCAATCCTTTTTGCAATTCAAATTGCTCGTACGCCACTCTATAACCTGCTTTTAATAATGGCTCATCCGATTTTAATACCGTAGACACATTTAAGAAATATTCTACACCCGTTTTAAACTGTGTTGTAAACGGAATGCTTACTGCTTTTATCGTTTGAGGTGCAATATCAAGCGCATCAATAGTTCCTGATTCTACCACTTCTCCATTAGCAATCACTTCCCAATTTAATTTATAGTTTGATAAATCTCTAAAGAAATACCAGTTTTTAATATCAACGATTCCCTTTTTAAGATCCTTTGCATAAAATTTCACATCTTGTTGTATGTGAGCTACTTCATGAATGTGTGGGTTTGGCGTACGGTCGGCTTGCACCAATCCATTTAGTAAAAAGTTATTATCACTTGGTGTACCTTCTGGACCAAAATCGCCACCGTAAGCATAAATTTCTCTACCATTTTTAGTAACTTTTAGACCTTGATCTACAAAATCCCAGATAAAACCACCTTGAAGCTTGTCGTATTTCTCAAACAAATCCCAATATTCTTTAAAACCGCCCATACTATTTCCCATGGCATGCGCATACTCACATAAAACTAAAGGTTTAATTCTGTGTTTGTCTTTAGCGTACGCTTCAATTTGTTCAGGAGTATCATACATTGGTACAAATAAATCCGTGTTCCATTCGTGAACGGCACGTTCATGCTGAATTGGTCTGGTGTCATCTATCTTTTTAGCAGATAAATACGTTTGATAGAAGTTATACCCATTACCTGCTTCGTTACCCATAGACCAAATTACGATCGATGGATGGTTTTTATCGCGTTGTACCATACGATCTACACGCTGTAAATGAGCGTCTAACCAAGCCGGATTGTTTGCCAAAGTTCTATCTAAAGCATAACCCATTCCGTGTGATTCTATGTTAGCTTCATCGACAACGTAAATACCATATTCATCACATAATTCATAAAAATAAGGATCATTCGGGTAGTGCGCGGTACGTACTGCATTGATGTTGAATTCTTTAAATATCTTAACATCTTTAAGCATGTCTTCACGAGAAATTACGTGTCCCGTGTTCGGATCATGCTCGTGTCTGTTTACACCTTTAAATAAAATTGGACGACCATTTACTAAATACTGACCATTTTTAACTTCAGAAGTTCTGAAACCTACTTTTTTAGAAATAGCTTCTACTACATTTCCTTTATGATCTTTAACAACAATGTCCAGTTGATATAAGTTCGGAATCTCAGCAGACCACGTTTTTACTTGTGGAATTTTTTGTTTGAAATTGAATTTTCCTGCAGCATTAGCATTTAATTCGTATGCTGAAGTTGTACTGTAAATCGACTGATTGTCTCTGGTCAATTCAACAGAAATACTTCCTTTTTGTTTTTTAGAATCAACGCTTTTAAGATCTACTGCTAAATCAAAAACACCATCCGTATAATTATTTTCTAAACCTGCTTTTGCAAAATAATCTGCTAATTGCACTTTTGGTCGAGCGTACAAATACACGTCGCGCTCAATTCCTGAAATTCTCCAGAAATCTTGACATTCTAAGTAACTACCATCACTCCAACGGTACACCTCTAACGCAATTGTATTTTTTCCTGGTTTTACAAACTTGGTCACATTAAATTCTGCTGGAAGTTTTGAATCTTGACTGTAACCCACTTTCTCTCCATTAATCCAAACATAAAAAGCCGATTTTACCGCACCAAAATGGATGAATAAATCTTTACCATTCCAATCTTTTGGAACATCAAACGTTCTTTTGTACGATCCAACCGGATTGTTTCCGTCTGGGATATCTGGCGGATTTAGTTCTCCTTTTTGAAAAGGATATGAAGCGTTCACGTAAATCGGAATACCGAAACCTTCAACTTCCCAATTGGCAGGTACTTTTATAGTGCTCCATTTGGATGTATCGTAATTGTCTTTAAAAAAATCAACTGGTCTTAATTCTGGCGAATCCACATAATTAAATTGCCAAATACCATTTAACAATAAATAATTCTCCGCTTTTGCCATGTTTTCTTTTTTAGCCAATTCTAACGAATTGTACGGAAAAAAAGTAGCTCGTGCATCTAATTTATTAATTCCCACAACTGCTGGATTTTCAATAACTGGATCTAGCGTTTGAGCTTGAACTACATTTACTCCTATAAACCATAGGAGAAAAACGTGCAATAGGTGGCTTGTTTGTTTCATTTCTAATTAATTTAACTTGATTTTTTTTGATATGTATAGTTTCCTCTTTCACGACACGTACAATCGTAAAATTCAATAGCGATAGTTTTTTTTTACTTGCATTAGCAATTCTCAAATATATAACAGTTTTCTTGATTCATACACCAGTACCTACCAGTTTGTTTTGCGAAATCTATTAAAAAAAGGCATTTACATGAATCTATTTCTGCTTCAACGTTTAGCCACTTACAGCATTCCTTTTCCTTGACGGTTTTAAACTAGTAAAATTTTAAATTTGGAATAAAAAAAAAGCCAGAAATAATTTTTTCTGACTCTTAATTCAATTTTAATAATACGCTTCGTTTATCTTTCAAAAAGACATACTATCTTTTAATTATAAGAGTTGAAGCTAATGCCGAACAACGTGATCTTTTCTTATTTTAGTATTCATAAGTTAAATAGGCAGAAACCAACCAATGGTTTAATTTCTCACCCTCTACTGGAGTGGCTGGAATTTTAATTCGAAGCGCATGTGAACCAGCCTTCAAATCACTTAATTTTACAACCATAGGTTCTACAGAAGAACCTGGACACCAATTTGATCGTGATAAATCAGAAGAAGCAATGCGCTCTTCGATTTCTTTCACTTCATACGTATTTGTTTTTTCATTAATGTAAGAAGCAGAGTCTTTTTTGATCCAAACTCCAGAACTTGGGTTGAATCTTCTAAAAGAGGCACAATCGTCTCTCCACGGAATCGTATCTAAAACTAATTTATTGTCAAAATATACACTGTTTTTAATCTTGATAAATTCATCACCACCACTATGACCACCGTGACCTGTTGTAATATAATGCAGTTTTACGTTTTTTACATTCTTTTTTAAATTGAAAACCGTTTCTAACTCCTTATGAGCGAAGTTGTCTGGTATTTGTTGTCCACCAACATACGGTATTGTATTTACCAAAGGTAAAACCATCACTTTATGCTGTTTTCTATTCGAATAGGTTAGTTCTAAATCAAATTCATAACCTTCAGGAGTCCACGAATCAATCCAAATTCCAACATAAAATGTACCGGTTACCAAACTTTCTAAATCTGTAATATCATGTTCCCAAACTACTTGCTTTTCCCAACTCGGAATGTATACGGGTCTTCTGTTTTTTACTTTATTATCACTGTAATGCCCTACGCCAAAAGGAGTCATAAATCGCATTAATTCTACCACAGGATTATAGGTTGATCCCGCAACAAACCCAGCGTATTTATCATCCACATAAGAATCTGTTGGAAATTTTTCGTTTTTTTCTGTCAAGCTAAGAATTGATAATTTTTTTGGATCAGAAACCACAAAACAAGAACCCGATTTGTCCCAACGATCCCCATTCGAACGCACCGTTAATTTTATTTTCACATCGGTACCATTTTTAAAAGTTGGCATGGTTACTTTTTTATAAACGACACGGCCACTCATTAAACTCACTGCTTCAGGATCTGTTCCTTTGGCACCACCAAAATTAAGAGGCTGCTTATTAAAAATAGTATGGTGCGTAGCTTCCTGCGCGTTTACCGACAGTACAGCAGCAAAAAATAAGGTAAATAATAATGTAATTGATTTCATTTTGAATGTATTAATTGATTTCTCTCTTCTAAAACTTTCTAGGTTTTAGTACGATCGCTTATTGTAAAATAATTTTTAAATTCTTAGCGTTTACTAAATCGTTGTGGTCTATAAAATAACCTTTGTTTGTTTTTCCATCTACTTTAATTGTATTGATTCGACCGTTTGAATTCGTCACTTTTTCGATCACCAATTCACTTTTTTGGTAATATCCCGAATCTAGTTGAATCGTAATTTTATCAAACAACGGTTTTGTAATCGTGTATTTTGGTTCTCCAGGCGCGATTGGATAAAAACCCATCATCGAATAAACGACCCAAGCAGACATGGTTCCGGTATCGTCATTTCCAGGAATTCCATCGGGCGTATTTTTAAAATGAGTGCGAACCAATTCTTCCACCAATTTTTGACTGCGCCACTCTTCTCCTTTTACATAATTGAATAAATACGGATACGCAATGTCTGGCTCGTTGGCCATATCAAATTGCTTGGTATCAAAAATCTTTTGCAATTGATCAGTGAAACCTTTATCTCCGCCCATTAACTTCTTCAAACCATTTATATCATGCGGAACCATAAACGCATATTGCCACGCGTTTCCTTCGATAAAACCAATGTTTTCGGTAAAATTAGCACCGGCATTGGGATCGAATGGTTCGTACCAACTTCCATCTTTTGTTCGTGGTCGTAGTAATTTAAAGTTTTTATCGAACAGTTTTTTATACGATAACGAGCGATTCTTAAAACGTTTGTAATCGCCTTTATGTCCTAATTCATTCGCTAATAAAGCAATCGCATTATCGGCAGCATTGTATTCTTCAGTTGTCGAAACCGATCCACCATTTTCGGTAGTTACAAAACCTTTTTCGATATACTCTTGTAAACCTGGTCGCAACGGATTATTCTCAATCTGATCGGCACTTTTTAGCATCGCTTTGTATGCTTTTTGCACATCGAAATCACGAATTCCTTTGAGGTACGTATCCGTAATGACAATACTGGCAGGATCTCCCACCATCGTAAAAGTTTCGGTCGAGTTCAATTCCCATTTAGGCAACCAACCGTTTTCATCGTACATATCCAACATGCTTTTTACCATATCCGATTGTTGTTTTGGATACACTAATGACATTAATTGATGTACATTTCGGTAGGTATCCCACAACGAAAAAACAGTGTAACGCGTACCATCGGTCTTGCCAATTTTACCTGTTTTAATTTCGGGATATTCACCATTAACATCATTCAGTGTATTCGGATGAATCAACGTATGATATAATGCAGTATAAAATACCGTTTTATCTTCTTTGGTCCCGCCTTCTACTTTAATTTTAGAAAGTTCATCATTCCATTCCTTATAAGTTGCTGCATAAACTGCTTCGAAACTTTTGTTACCAGTTTCTTTTTCTAAATTTTCACGAGCATTTTCGATACTGACATAACTCACTCCAATTTTAACTTCTACGGTTTCTGTTTTCTCAAAATTATAACTGAAATAACTTCCAATACTATCACCCACGACCATCTTTTTGGATTGCTCCATCAATCTGGTTTTTCCGTTGTATCCCATCCACTGAGCTTCCACACCTTCATATTTGGCAGGTTTTTTCCAAACCCCAAAATGATCGGCTGGTTTCGAAAATTTCGCTACAAAATAAACAGGGTAAGCTGCTTCGGGACTGTTGTAACAAAAAGTTCCTACCGAGCGCATTCCTTGAATTTCTGTTGAAGAAACGACTTGAATCATGGCGCCTTGCTCGTTCGTTAAACCCACGCCTAAATTCAATAACACATTGGCTTGTCCCTTCGGAAAAGTAAATTTACTGACTCCTACTCTTTTCGAAGCTGTAAATTCTCCCTTAACATTGTATTTGTCAATTTGAGTACTGTAATATGCTGCTTTTGCTACTTCGTTAGTATAAGTAGAACCGTATTTTAAATGATTGGTTTCTATCTTTCCTGTGGTTGGCATAAGCAATATAACGCCCAATTCTGGACAGCCCACACCACTTAAATTGACTTGACTGAATCCCGTTAAAAACGTATTTTCATGCACGTACGGATTGGACAACCATTGGCTGTCTTTTTCTAATTTATTGGGAGCTCCCGCTACATTAAACGGACTAATACTGGCCATTCCTCTTGGTGCAATTGGTCCCGGAAAGGTGGCTCCGTAATTGGATGTCCCAATAAATGGATTCACATAGTCGGCTGGTTCTTGTGCAAAAGCTACAAATTGATTGCAAAAAATTGCGAAAAGAACGATTAATTTCAACTGTTTCATGGCTTTATTTTTTTGAAGTGCTTAAAGAATACGGCACACTTTCGGCAGAAGTTCCCCAATTTTTATTTGGAGTATCGCCCATCTTAAACTGCAAAGCGCCTCCTTTTTGTATGTCCTCAAATTTTAAAAACGTCTTGTTATACGCATTTCCATTCAGTTCGGCACTTTGGATGTAAAAGTTTGATTTTGAATTGTCTTTTGAATTAATTTCGAACGTATTTCCGTTTTCTAAATGAAGGGTTGCTTTTTGAAATAAAGGACTTCCGATCACGTATTCGTTAACGCCCGGCGTAACTGGATAAAATCCTAAGGCACTAAAAACATACCAAGCAGATGTTTGTCCGTTGTCTTCGTCTCCACAATATCCATCTGGAGTAGCCGAATATAATTTGGTCAGTACGTCTCTTATTTTTTCTTGCGCTTTATATGGTTTATTGGCATAGTTGTACAAGTAAATCATGTGCTGAATTGGTTGATTTCCGTGCGCATAATTGCCCATATTTACAATTTGCATTTCTCTGATTTCGTGAATGGTAAATCCATAATACGACGCATCAAATTGTGGTGGCATTTCAAAAACTTCATCTAATTTGGAAGCGAACTGTTCTTTACCTCCCATTAAATCAATTAAACCTTGAATGTCATGAAAAACAGACCAGGTATAATGCAAACTGTTTCCTTCGGTAAAAGCATCTCCCCATTTTAAAGGATTAAACGGACTTTGAAAACTTCCGTCTTTGTTTTTTCCGCGCATCCAATTGGTCGACGGATCAAACACATTTTTATAATTCATCGATTGCTTGTAATACTTTTTTGCAAGCGCTTTTTTTCCTAATTTTTCGGCCATTTGTGCAATGGTAAAATCAGCGTAAGCATATTCTAAAGTTCGAGCAGCATTCTCATTTATTTTTACATCATAGGGTACATAACCTAATTTATTGTAATACGCTAAACCTTCTCGCCCTACTGAATTAACAGGTCTTCCATCGGCAACAGTAGCATTTTTCAGCATGGCTTCCAGCAACAATTCGGCATCCATATCTTTGGCTCCTTTTAAGAAAGCATCTGCAATAATAGGAGCCGAATTTGATCCAATCATTACATCACGATGGCCTGGACTCGCCCATTCTGGCAACCAACCTGACTCTTTGTACGTGTTTGCCAAACCTTGCATGATTTTACCATTGAGCTCTGGATACATCATATTAAAGAATGGAAAAACCGCTCTAAATGTATCCCAAAAACCATTGTCGGTAAACATATAACCCGGTAAAACTTTCCCGTTGTACGGACTGTAGTGCACTACTTTATTGTTGGCATCAAATTCGTAAAATTTTCTTGGGAATAATAAAACGCGGTACAAACTAGAATAGAACGTTCTCAGATGATCAATATTATCATCTTCGATCTGAATTCTGCTTAATTCGGTTTCCCAAGCTTGTTTTGCTTTTTGTTTGGTTTGTTCGAAATTATCCGATCCAATTTCTCTCGAAAGATTCAATTGTGCTTGTTCGGCACTTATGAATGAAGAAGCAACTTTTACATGAACCACTTCTCCTTTTTTTGTTTTAAATCCGATGATAGCGCCCACATGTTCACCTTCACTATTGGTCGAATTTTCGACTAATTGCCATCCGTCTTTCCAAGTGTGATTGATTTCAAAATCTTTATCAAATTCTGCCACAAAATAATTGTAAAAATTGTCTGGAACACCGCCACTGTTATTTCGGCAATAGCCAATAATTTTACGTTCTTTCGGAAGAATTTTTACCATCGATCCTTTGTAAAAAGCATCTAATATGATGTACGATTGCTCCGATTTTGGAAAAGTAAATTGAAAATGAGCCGCTCTTTCTGTGGGAGCAACCTCAGCAACCACATCATAATCGGCCAAATAAACGGAATAATGATACGGTTTTACGGTTTCTGCTTTGTGCGAAAACCAAGATTCTCTTTCGTCTTCTTGAAACTTTAAATCGCCAGTAACTGCCATTAATGAAAAAGCAGCGTAATCGTTGACCCATGGACTCGGCTGATGCGTTTGTTTGAT
Organism: Flavobacterium sp. TMP13; assembly: GCF_050847115.1. Classification (NCBI taxonomy): domain Bacteria; kingdom Pseudomonadati; phylum Bacteroidota; class Flavobacteriia; order Flavobacteriales; family Flavobacteriaceae; genus Flavobacterium; species Flavobacterium sp. TMP13. The sequence continues at coordinate 2,186,716 of NZ_CP193656.1, read as the reverse complement.
GCCTCTAATCTTATTTTCATCGTATTTATACGTCCAACCATCTCCCATTTTTGAGGTCATTGGTGTCCAAAAATTCATAGCCCAAGGTGTTGCAATAGCTGGATACGTATTCCCATTGGATAAATCGAACGAAGAATCCGTTCCCATTAATGGATTTACATAATCAACTAAAGCAGTATCGGTATTTCTTTGAATATTTTGAGCTGTTGTACTTAGATTACTTCCTAAAAAAGCAATAAACAGCACCCATAAATATTTAAAAATTTGATTTTGCATTGTGTTTTTATTGGTTTAATTCAACAGCATTACCATGTCCTCGGTACAAAACCAACGGACTATCTAACGTCACTTCTAACAAGGTAACATACGGATCTAAGTTTTTTTCCTGTGGCACTTCTATTCTTAAGATACCTGGAATATTATTCCAAACTGCCCCACCATTTCTTTCGAAATTCAATTCTTGATTGGTTCCTACGACTTTAATCGATTTTACTTTATTCTGAATTCCTTTTAAAGAAACATAGTTTTTAGGTGCATCAAATAAAGCCAAATAAATTTTGGTTTCGTCTTTACTCAATAAAGTTGGTCCGTAAAAATGACCGTAAGGCAATCCAGCTTTCGAACTAAAAATGGCCGATTCATGTTTGTTTACCCATTCACCTAAACCTTCTAGGCGCTCTACTTGCTCCGGAGCGATAGTTCCGTCAGGTTTCGGACCGATATTTAATAATAAATTTCCTCCCGTAGCAATCACTTCAACAAATGTTCTCACAATTTGAGAGATTGGTTTGTAATTGGTGTCTGATGGAAAATAACCCCAATTGTCATTCATGGTCATACAAAATTCCCAAGCTCCTTCGGGTCTAACGATTGGCACACCTTGTTCTGGCGTACTGTAATCGCCGTAGGTTTTCAATCGAGAATTTACGATCACTTTTGGATCCCATTTCAACAACGAATCTTTTAACGATTCTGCTTGCCACTGTTCGCTCGTTTTTTCCCAATCGCCATCAAACCAATATAAATCTGGACTAAATTTAGTGCTCAACTCTTTTAACTGATTGTCATTGAATTTAAGAAAACGTTGCCACGGAGACAATTGATTTTGATTTTTTTGAGGGTAGTCTTTTCTGGTATCAGGACGAGGAAAAACCACATCGTAATCAGGATGTGACCAATCGATTATAGAATAGTACAACCCCACTTTTAAGTTTTCTTTACGCAAAGCAGCTACAAAGGGTGCTACTAAATCACGCTTAGCAGGCGTTTTTTCTTTAACATTCAACTTGCTAAATTTAGTATCCCACAAAGCCACCCCATCGTGATGCTTTGTGGTTAATACTGCATATCGTGCTCCAATCTTCTTGAACAATTTTGCCCAAGCTTCTGGATCATAATTTTCGGCGGTGAACTTTTTACCTTGTGCCATATAGTCGTTGTACGTAATGCGTTTGTGGTACATCGACCACGATTCGCCAATTCCGTTTACGCCATAATAACCCCAGTGAATAAAAACACCCAATTTCGCATCTTGAAACCACTCCAACCGTTGTTCTTTGGTCAACTTTTCTTGCGCTTGCAATTGAAAAGTGACCAAGAAAACGAAAACTGTTATAATTTTTAAATACTTCATCCTTAATTAATTAAAATTTCATCCACAAATAACCAAGCTTTTCCACCATTAGGAAGCGTTTTTAAACTTGTTGCAACCACCTTCACATAGCGTACTGACTGTTTTTCAAAAGAGATTTTAAAATCTTTCAAATCAAATGATGGGTTTTTAGCAAAATCTCTTTTTTCTACTCCTATTTCTTTATACGTTTTACCATCTGTAGAAACAAATACTGTAACTGATGTTGGGAAATAAATACCAGGTCCTTGATTTTCTAAAGTACCCAAAGTCACCTCTTGAATTGCTGTTGCTGCACCTAAATCGATTACCGCTTCCATGTCTTTACCCAACCATGCTTGCCAGTGACCGTCTGTAAAATTTTTGGTTCCACGCAACGTATTGGTCAATCCAAATTCACCTTCGCCTTTGTATTGATCGTCATATGTTTCTTTGAAAGTTACTTTTTTACCAACCGCTTTATGAAACTCGATCGTCGTGTTGAATGGAACTCCAACTGGTTGATCGTTTTTAAATAAAGACGCATGAACCGTAGTTGTTTTATCAATCTTTAACGGCTGGGTATATTTTGTAGCTTGCTCTGTTAATTTTTTATCGCCTAAAGTATAACGAATGTCAGCATTTGGAAATTCATTTTTCAGCGATAAAGAAACCTCTTGCGTTTTCATATCAATTTGAACATCGTGCGTTACCAAATAAGCACTTTTTGCATAATTGATTCCCATATAATCAAAACGACTGAATAGTGTCACAATACGATTAGAGAAATTTTCCCAATTGCGAGACTCTTTAGGCGACCATAAGGTCTCTGACAGTGCCGCTAACCTTGGGAAAATCATGTATTCTGAATGTGCTTCGGTCTTAATTTGCTCAGACCATACATTGGCTTGACCACCTAAAACGTGTTTTGCTTCTGCTGGCGTCATGGTATCAACAGTAGGATCAAAAGTGTAAACCATGCTCAATGGTGTGTAACCTCCCCAAGCCAATGGCTCTTCGTTTTGTGGTCCTTGATAATGGTCAAAATAGCAGTGAGATCCTGGAGTCATAATTACATCATGTCCTTGTTTTGCTGCTTCAACTCCGCCAGCAACACCTCTCCAGCTCATTACTGTAGCTTCGGGAGCGATTCCGCCTTCTAAAATTTCATCCCAACCAATTAGTCTTTTACCTTTAGAATTGATAAAAACTTCCATTCTTTTGATGAAATAACTTTGCAGTTGATCTACGCTTTTTAGTCCTTCTGATTGCATTCTTTTTTTGCAATGAGGACATTTTTCCCAATTCGTCTTGGTAGCTTCATCGCCACCAACATGAATGTATTTTGAGGGAAAAATAGCCATCACTTCAGTAAGCACATCCTCTAAAAACTCAAATGTATTTTCTTTTCCAGCACAGTAAATATCTGTAATTGGCCAAACTCCACCAGAAGGAACTCCAATTGGTGTACCAAAACAAGATAATTCTGGATACGCTGCAATAGCAGACGATACGTGCGCAGGCATTTCTATTTCTGGGATAATCTCCACATTTTTAGTCGTTGCATAGGCCACTAATTCTTTTAATTCTTCTTGCGTATAAAAACCACCATAGGTTCCTTTTTCATCTGCAGTTGGTGTGTATCTTCCATCCCAATGTTTGTCTTCTTGATCGACTCTCCAACCACCAACTTCGGTTAATTTCGGGTATTTTTTAATTTCGATTCTCCAACCTTGATCATCTACTAAGTGCAAGTGTAAAACGTTCATTTTTAGCATTGCCAAACGATCTACGGTTTTTTTAAGATAATCCATTTTAAAGAAATGACGGGCTACGTCTAACATTAAACCTCTGTATTTGTAACGCGGTTGGTCAGTAATCGTTACGTTTGGAATAACCCATTCGCCACTAGAAATACGCTTTGCACTCTCAATACTTGCAGGAAGCAATTGACGAAGAGTTTCTATACCATACAAAAATCCAGCGTTTCCTTTAGCAGTAATTAGTACTTTATCTGAAGTTACTACTAACGTATACGCTTCATCAGCTAATTTTTCATCGACCACAAATTGAACAAAGTCTTTTGCTGGTGCTTGCTCTACCAACTCTAAACTCCATCCCGAAGTTTCATTGAATTTGTCAATTAAAATAGACGCAATTTCTTTTTGAGCAGCATCGGTGGCTACAAATTGTGTATTTTCAGTAAATTCGAACGAACCCTCTTGCAATTGTAATGCTGCTGGTTTCGGAATAATTGAAATATCTTTTTCTGTAAAGACCTTAGTCACTTTCGTTTTTTGGCACGAAACCGTTACGGCTATTAAAACCAAAAGCAGAACCTTTTTTAATACATTCATTTTCATAAATTTTATATTATCAATTGTTTTTTTTACTCGTCCCAAGACATCTTGAAAGTTGCATCTTCCATTCTATTCCCTTTATCATCATCGCATACGGCATAATTAAATCCCGAGCGTAAACTGTAACCCGCATGTTCCCCATTTTTGTTGATGGCTATAAATCCGACTTGCAGATATTCCATGTCTTTGTGGTTTTTATGTTTATTGTAAATGCGTTCTACAATTTCCTTACAGGCGTCATAAGGTGATTTCCCTTGACGCATCAATTCAACAACCATCGCACTTCCCGCAGTACGAATCACTGCTTCACCCAAACCGGTTGCGGCAGCTGCTCCTACTTCATTATCTAAAAATAAACCCGCACCAATAATAGGCGAATCGCCCACACGACCATGCATTTTCCAAGCCGCGCCACTGGTGGTACAACCGCCAGAAATGTTTCCATCCTTGTCAATAACCAACATCGAAATCGTATCGTGATTTTCCATATTAATGACTGGCTTGTATTTGGATTCTTCCAGCCATTTTTTCCAATCGGCTTCGGCTTCAGCAGTTAGCAAGTTTTCTTCTTTAAAACCTTCTGCTAAGGCAAATTGAAGTGCCCCTTGACCAGTTAACATTACGTGTGGCGTGTTTTGCATTACTTTTTTGGCCACCGAAATTGGATGCATAATTCCTTGTAAAAAAGAAACCGCGCCACAATTACTGTTGTGATCCATAATGCAAGCGTCTAAAGTTACTTTGCCTTCTCTATCCGGAAAGCCACCGTAACCCACACTTCGAACTTTAGGATCTGCTTCTGGAATTTTTAATCCTTCTTCAATTGCATCTAAAGCGGAGTTTCCTTTCTTCAATTGCTTCCAAGTTTCTTCGTTTGCAGGCAAACCGTGATTCCATGTCGAAATAACTAACGGTTTATTTCCTTTAGTACTTCTTGAACCTACAGGTATTGCGACCGTTTTATCGTTTAAAACGCCACAACTTAAAACCGAGCCAATGCCGATAGTACCTAAAGCTGCTTTTTTTATAAAATTTCTTCTATCAGACATACAAGCTCTTTTTAGTTATATATTTTTGAAGATGTTGCCATCGTATTGTTGCTTTCCTTATTTGGAGATCTTCCCATGCTAAAAACCAAAGTTCCGCCCTCCATAATCTCTTTATGTGTAATGTAATTTCGATTGATGATTGTTCCGTTTAAGGTAACCGACTGTATATAAATATTCTCTGCATTATTATGCAATGCTTTTACATTAAACTTTTTTCCGTTTTCCAGGTGAACCACGGCAGCATCAACTAGTGGTGAACCAAAAGCATAAATACCTTGCGCTGGATTTACGGGATAAAAACCCAAAGCATTAAAGACATACCATGATGACATTTGTCCGCAATCTTCGTTGCCGCAATGTCCATTTGGTTCGTTTTTATATTGTGTGTCTAAAATCTCACGAACTAATTTTTGCGTTTTCCAAGGTTTTCCAATGTAATCGTACAAATACGCTACGTGATGGCTTGGCTCGTTTCCGTGCGCGTACTGACCAATCATTCCGGTACTAAAAATCGGTAGTTTATCTTCTGGAAGCGGATTTAAACTAAACATCAAATCCAGTTTTTTGTCTAATTTTTCAGCTCCACCTACAATTTCAGTAAGTCCTTCTACATCGTGTTGCACGGACCAAAAATATTGCCAAGCGTTACTTTCGCAGAAATAAGCAGAATACTCTTTCGGCACAAAATCTTTTACGAAAGTTCCATCCGTTAATTTCGGACGCATAAATGTACTCTTAGAATCATAAACATTGCGCCAATTTTCGGAGCGTTTTAAAAACGCATGGTATTCTTCGGTTTTGCCTAAAGCTTGTGCAAATTGTGCAATGCACCAATCGTCATAAGCATATTCTAAAGTCTTAGAAACGGACCAATTTTCGTCATTTTCATCAACGGGCACGTAACCCAATTTCATGTATACATCAATTTGTCTGGAATGATCCGTGGCACTTTTTATACAAGCCTCGTAAGCCAATTCGGTATCAAAATTTTTAATTCCTTTAAAATAAGCATCTACAATTACGGGAACGGCGTGGTACCCAATCATCATATTAGTTTCGTTTCCTTGCATCGACCAAACCGGTAATAATCCCGTTTCTTTATAATGCGCCAAAAGCGAATTAACCATATCCGAAACACGATCGGGATGAAGAATGGTATACAAAGGATGCGCTGCGCGATAGGTATCCCATAAAGAAAAGGTATCGTATCGATCAAATCCTTTGGCATTCATCGTTTGGTCGTTTGCTCCTTTATAATTTCCGTCGTGGTCGCTTAATAAAGTGGGCGCCAACATTGACTGATACAACATTGTATAAAAAATCTTCTTCTTAGTCTCATCTGCAATGGTAATGTCTATTTTACTCAGTTGCTTTTCCCATTTGTTTTCGGCTTCGTTCTTCACAACGTCAAAATCAAAATTGGGAGCTTCTCTGTTTAGCGATTTATAAGCCCCTTCGATACTAGCTGTTGAAATTCCTGTTTTTAAAACCAGTTGTTCGTTTTCTGAAGTGGCGTAGTTTAAAATGATTTTCGTGTTTTTATCCGTAACTGGTGAAGTGGTCTCGGTATCATTTTTGAAAATCTGATAGTCCTTAAATGGTTTTGAAACTTTGATTATAAAATAAACCCGTTGGTCTTTTGCCCATCCTGTCGATTTTCGATAGCCTTCTATTGTAGTATTGTTTACTACTTTTAAATACGTTTCGGTCGGACTGTCCCAATTCAAGGCATAGCCCAAATCAATATGAATTTGCGTTTTGTCATCTTTAGGAAAAGTATAGCGGTGAACTCCTGTCCTTTCGGTCGCCGTAAGTTCTGCTTTAATTCCATAGTCCAGTAAATCAACTGCATAATAGCCTGGAGATGCCGTTTCTTTCTCGTGTGAAAATCTCGAAAATGGTTTGAAGTTATTGGCTTCTATTCGCTTGGAAAAACGACTGTTGGTTGGCATTATTAAAATATCGTACAAATCGCCGGCACCTGTTCCTGACAAATGCATGTGCGAAAATCCAGAAATAATAGAATCTTGGTAAAAATAACCCGCAATTCTATCCCAACCCGGAATACCAATATCTGGGCTCAATTGCACCATTCCGAAAGGAACTGTTGCTCCAGGATACGTATTTCCTGGACCATCAGTTCCTATAAACGGATTGACAAAACTTATTAATTTAATTTGGTTTACTACGTCTTTGCTTCCTTGACAACTAAGCAAGAAAACTGCGCAAAATAAAGATATAATACCAAATTTTTTCATTACTTTTTATTCTAAATTTTTTAATAATTCTTACATCATGCAAGGCATATTTAAATAAAATGACACTACAAGACTGGAACTCTTGGTCAATTGACAGTCTTGTTATACTGCTTTGTTTGTCAATTGAAATGAATTATTGTTTGAAGCTTTCTTTTGTTTCCTTAATCGCTTTCAAATATTCATCTGTCAACGTCGGACCATCAAAAAATGCTACTCCTTTGGCTCCATTTTCTTTAGCCAAGCGAATTGCCAATTGCAATTCTTCTGCAGATGTAAATGGTGGAATATAAATTCCAGTATTCAATCCAATTTTCTCTGCTTTAACGTCGTTCACACCTTGTTTCGTTGCAAAGCCGATCCAATCAATTTCTTCATTATAAAAACCGTGGTAAATCATTGGGTACACTTCATCAATGTCCCATTTATCCCAACGTTGACGTACCATGTGGTCTGCCATTTCTGGATAAGGAAAAACTGCTGCAGTTAATTTTTTGTTGTTATCATGTACAATTTTGTATGCATCACTAACTAAATTTCTAATTGCGTTTAAACGAAATTGCTTCCATTCCATGTCGATCGACGTGTTTTTACTATCTCTTGGGTTTTTATGGTGCTCTTTTTCAAAAGCGCTTACGCAAGCATCACAATAGCAAAAATCATATTCTGCCATTTCTGTATCTTGTTTTAAGTTGTATTTTGGAAGCAAACCAATTGGCAAGAAAATGTCTGGGAAACGGATGTAGTCTAAATGTACACTTTCGATTCCGTCTACTTTTGCCAGTCCTTCTACCAACGATAAAATATGATTTCTAGACTCTGTTCTTGTTGGACACAACCATTGGTAATAATCTACATACGGACGGTTATCAAAACATGACTTTCCATCTTTACTGACCATATACCATTCTGGATGCTTCAAGGCAACTTCATCTCCAGGACGGTTTACTGCCATAATCCAAGCATGTACTTTTAACCCTTCTTTTTTAGCAATAGGAACCAAACGCTCCAGCTCTTTGGGATCAGTTAGCGTATTTATTAAAAGTTCATCTATACCACCTTCTTTGTATTTTTTAAATTCTGCAGTGTACTCTTCATTAGATTTTTCTTTACTAGAAGTGATCCATGTTGCAAATGTAAAGTCAGCACCACTGGTGGCCGTTTCAGAATTATCTCCTTTTTTTTCCTCTTTTTGGTTGCAGGCTGTTAAAACAGCGACTACAGCAACAAGTAATAAACGATTTAATTTCATTAGGTTAAGGTTTATTTCGTGGAGAATGTTCCCACTTCGTTAATAATAAATACTTTATTAGAGAACGGACTTTTAACTGAAATAGTCCAACCAAAACTGTGGTTCTCTAATACTGGTTTAATTCTTTTTCCTTCTATATGTATCGGTTTTGATGCGATATTTTTAAGGGAAGTTGCCCATGCTTTTTTAGTATCGAAATACTTTTTTTGAGCGCGGTACAATTCAAATAATTTCCATTTTATTTTTTCATCATTGGGAATTTCAAAAGTGTCTTTGGCACCTACTTCTTTCGAAGAAAAATAAACGTAGCCCCAATGTTCGGGTTCATGCATATTAATCACTCCTTGTGGAGACCAAACCCAGTTGTATTCTGGAAGATATTCCCCATTCGAACCTTTTTTTCGATCGTATTTCCCCTCTGTAATTTGGTGATCCCAATTTACTCTAGAAAAATTAACACGCCAAAATGCATCTTTAGGTACATTTTTATGAAAGAAAGCCGTTTTATAAACGCTCCAAGGTATAGCCATTTCTAACACCCAACCTTTATCGGTATCTGTAGGGTCGTTTAACGTCCCATCAATTTTTACAGCTGATTTTAATCCAGTAATTGTCCAATCGTTTAAAGCTACATTCTTTTCTCGGTACGGATTTGTAATAAATAAATCCCAAACCGTATTAATCGCATTTACTTCTAATTCGTAATAATTATGAGTATCACCGGTTGGATCTACGAAAACTTCGAAATCATTGTTGTAAAAAACAATCGCATCACGGTCTTTAATATCTGCCCAAACATGTGGCTCTTCCATCTTGGCTAAAATGTAAAAATAAGTATCGTCCCACATCATCTTTACTTGTGTGTTGTAGGTTGGTTTTTTAACGCCTTCAATATCAATAAAAAGATCCGTCCACTCTACTTTGTTCCAAGAAGCATCTGCATCACTACCGTCAATCTTTATATTTTCGGTGGTGTGATACGCGATGTAACTTTTGGGAACTACGTTACTTTTAGATTGCGCAAAAACACCGATGGAAATGCTCCAAAATAAGACAACTGCATATTTAAACTTCAAACCCATACTTACTTTTTATAGACTATTATCCTTTGTAAACTGAATTACCTCGCTTAATTTTCCGAATGCAATAGCCACCGAAGTATCTGCTGCACCGTAATATACAACTAATTTATCCTCTTTTTCATCATGCAATGCCGCACAAGGAAAAACTACGTTCGGTACATCGCCTGTAGTTTCATAAGAAACCGCTGGGCCCAATAAATACGGTTGTGTTCGGTATTTTACTTTGTCTGGTTGATTTTCATCAAGAAGTGCTGCTCCCATTGCGTAACGGAAACCGTTGCACGTATTGATTACACCATGATAAATCATTAGCCAACCTTCTTTTGTTAAAATAGGAATTGGTCCTGCACCAATTTTGGTACACTGCCAAGCACTATCCACAAAAGGAGTCGCTTTCATTACGCAACGGTGTTCACCCCAATATTTCATATCTGGACTGTAACTGATGTAAATATCTCCGAAAGGCGTATGCCCGTTGTCACTAGGACGACTTAACATCGCAAACTTTCCGTTAATTTTCTGTGGAAATAACACTCCATTTCTATTGAAAGGAAGAAAGGCATTTTCACACTGAAAAAATTCTTTAAAATCAAATGTATATCCAATTCCGATGGTTGGTCCATGATACCCATTACACCACGTAATCCAGTAACGGTCTTCGATAAAAACTACGCGAGGATCGTACTTATAATCCGATTCGATCATTTCGGTATTTCCTGCTTGCATCACAATCGGATCGTGATTAATGTCCCAATCTATTCCGTTTTTACTGAAACCAGCAAAAATATTCATTTGAACTGCTTTGTTATCACATCTAAAAACACCAGCAAAACCATCGCCAAAAGGCACCACTGCACTATTAAAAATACTGTTGGATGATGGAATATCGTAACGGTTTATAATTGGATTTTCTGTATAACGCCACATTACATCTTGACAATTATCGGGCTTGTCTTGCCATGGAATTGTATTCATGTCTTTAATCTTTATATTTTTTTACTTTATCTAACCAAGTGAATTTTAAAATTACTGTTGTTACCAAAAAAACAGCCAATGCTATCCAAGTTTTTGGATAATCTCTGATCAAGAAATAAATGGGTAATAAAATCATGCTGGATTGCCAAATGACTCCAATCACACAATTTGCCATATCACTTACAAAATCATTGTTTTTAACCACAGTTTGATCGTCTTTGTGCAACGCTTTGTAAACGGGTCCCCAAAAACCCCACGGACGCACATTTTCATAAAATGCCTTTAACGTTTCCATAGAAGTAGGCGGAGTTAATAATGTTCCTAAAAAAGAACCCAATAACGACACTATAAATATAAATGGAAACATATAAATTGCTGGAATTTGTGACACTTCGTACAACCAACTGCCTACTGCGAAACTATCTTTATTATTGTCTAATAAAAATTGAAGCGTTGCGACAAATAGTCCCGAAGTCATTCCCCAAAAATAACCCCAGCCGTTAAAGCGCCACCAAATCCATTTTAAAAAATTTGCTGCCACATAACCACCGTAAAGCGCACTGGTAATCCAGAGCGTTATGGAGTTGATTGAACCTGCAAAAAAGCCCATAATAACACCCAAAATAACAATAGCAAATGAGGCAATATGACTTGCTTTTATATAATGCGTGTCTGTCGCTTCTGGTTTAAAATATTTTTTATATATATCGTTTACAATATACGCCGGTCCTGAATTTACAAAAGCAGAAAACGTTGACATAAATGCCGCCAAAAGTCCTGCTAACAATAATCCTTTAAGACCAACAGGCACATATTCATTAATTACTTTAGGCAAAATAATTTCTAAATCGGCCAAACTCAACGTGCTAGATGCTGCCATTTCGGGTGCCAGATGCACTAACGCCAAAACCACTATACCACCAATTAATAAATAACGCGGAATGAAAAGGACCAAATTGGTAAAACCACTCATATAAGCAGCTTCTTTTACCGATCGTGTCGATAAAATTCGTTGCATGTCGTAACTTGGTGTTGGTCCAGCGATACTGGCGAAAAACCCTTTGAAAAGGGACATTCCGATGAAAGCACCAAACATTTTATAACCTTGTGTGTCGATAAGATTGTTAAAAGCTTCGAACTTGCCCGACCACGAACCTTCTAATTGATTTGAAAAAGCAACGTTAGACCATTCTGTAGAAATCACCTCGTGTATTTGAACATCACTTACGGTAAAGAATGCATAGCCTGCGATTAAAACACCTGCGATAACCATGATTCCGTATTGCAAAACTTCAGTCGCGACCACCGAAAACATTCCACCTTTGATGGTGTAAATAGTCGTTAAGAATATGATTATAAGTGCATAATTTTGATCGGAAGTTAGAAACACAGCATCATTGAGCATTAATGTTAAATCCCAAGGCAAAATGATGGTTAAGAATTTACCGACACCTTCAAAAAAGTAAGCAATAAATCCGATGGATGCTACAATAGCAAAAATAGCCACAACTAAATGCGATGCTCTACCCGATTTATCATCTCCAAAACGAGTTAAAATCCATTCTGAACCCGTCATTATATTAGAACGTCTAATCCAAGCAGCCAAGAAAATCATGATAAAAATCTGATTCCATATCGGCCACATCCACATGAACATAAAACTCTTTACGCCATATAAAAAGAGAATTCCGACCATCCACGCTGTCCCAGAAACGTCAAACATTCCCGAACCATTGCTTAATCCTAAATAGTACCATTTGATACTTTTTCCGCCAAGGAAATAAGAATCTAATCCTTGTGAGGCTCTTTTGGAAATCCAAATACCAACTCCTAGGGTTAAGGCGATGTATATCGCTATTATTACAACATCAATTATATCCATGTAGGTGTAGTTTTAAATTATTGTTGCGTGTTTTTCTTAATTCCCCAATTTTTATTTGGCTTATTTCCCATTACAAAATGCAAGGTTCCACCTTTTAAAATGTCTTTATGCGACAAGCTTGTTGCGGTAAAAGTTTTTCCGTTTAGCGTAGCCGATTGTATGTAAAAATTATTATTCGAAACATGTTTAGCTTCAATAACAAACGTTTTATTTTCAGGCAGATTAATAGTTGCTTTTTCAAAAATTGGACTTCCTATTTCGTATTCGCCCGAAGCAGGATTCATAGGATACAAACCTATTGAACTCAACACATACCAAGCACTCATTTGTCCGCAGTCTTCATTTCCGCTCAGACCGTTTGGGGTTGTATTGTACTGCGTATCCATAATTTGGCGTGCCCAATATTGCGTGCGCCAAGGTTGGTCGGCATGATTGAACATGTACGCGATATGGTGACTCGGTTCGTTTCCGTGTGCATATTGACCTATAAGACCTGTAATATCGGCAGAAACATTATTGCCCGTGATTTCAGAACTTTCGGTAAATAATTTTTCTAAACGGCTTGCAAAGATTTCGTTGCCACCATGAATTTTAATTAAATCATCTACTGCATGCGGTACAAACCAGCTATGCTGCCACGCATTACCTTCCGTATAATCAGTTTGTTCTCTGTGGTTCGAATGTTTGGGATCAAAAGGAGCATTCCATGATTTTCCATCCACTGACTTGCCTCTCATGAAACCACTTTCTTTGTCAAAAATCTGTTGGTATGCTTTGGAGCGGTTTAAGAAATACTGATAATCTGCTTCTTTACCCAATTCCTTCGCCATTTGCGCTACACACCAATCATCATACGCATATTCTAACGTAATAGTCACCGACTCATCTAATAAACTGTACGGTATAAAACCATATAATTTGTAGTGTATTAGTCCGCGATCGTCTTGCATCATGGTGTTTTTCATTGCTTCAAAAGCTTTCTCTGCATCAAAACCACGAATTCCTTTTCTGTACGCGTCCAAAATAACCGGTATAGAATGGTATCCTGTCATGGTGTTGGTTTCATTGGCGTATAAAGTCCAAACGGGTAATATTTTTTTGGTATCGTAATAGGCCAACATAGAGTTTACCATATCAGAAACTCGATCCGGAGCAATTATAGTCAATAAAGGGTGCTCTGCGCGAAAAGTATCCCAAAGTGATAATGTAGAATATGCTGTATAATTTGTGGCAGTTACAATACTGTCGTTCTCTAAACGAAATTGACCATTTTTATCACTAAAAGTCACAGGCGCTAATTGCGCATGGTACATCGCCGTATAAAAAATTGTTTTTAGAGAATCTACTGGTGTCTCTACTACAATGTGTGACAAGGCCGCATTCCATAAACCTTCAGCTGCTTTTTTTGTAGTTTCAAAGGTCTCTTCTGTTGCATCAAAATTGTCTTTGGCATTGGCTACACTTACCGAAGAAAGAGCCACTTTTGCAAGTACCTCATCGCCTTTGGCAGCATCAAAAAATAATTGGGATGCTGTTTTTGCTCCTTTTACAATGTTTTTATTAGCTAATTTTCCGTCTGCGTATAATTTATAATTAAGAATAGGTTTCGAAAATGTAGCTACAAAGAACACTTTTTGATTTTTTGCCCATCCCGTGCTAAATCTAAAACCGCTAATGGTATATTCATCTTCTACTTTTATCGAAGTTTCAACTGCTTTATCCCAATTGATCGCTGCACCTAAATTGACAATTACAGACTGAGAATCACCTTTTTTAAAGGTATATTTATGGTAAGCCGTTCTTTTTGAAGTAGTCAATTCTACATTAACATCACTGTCTTCTAAAAAAACTTGGTAATAACCAGGCGTTGCTTTTTCATTTTTATGATTGTAAGATGATTTATAAGCAATACTGTCTCTCGACATTGGATTTGCAGATAAATCAAACGCTTTATTGGTTGGCATAAAAATAATATCAGCTAAATCACCAATTCCAGTGCCACTTAAACTTAAATGGCTGAAACCAATCGCCATACTATCCGAGTAATGGTATCCCGAACACCAGTCCCATTCGCTCACCCCATTTACAGGACTCACTTGTAACATTCCAAAAGGAACAGTCGCGCCAGGATAGGTATGTCCATGTCCGCCTGTACCAATAAAAGGATCAACGAAACTACTTATGTTTGGGTTGCTATCTGCTTGATCTTCTGTTTTCTTAGCACAGCTGATTACTAAAATGGAAGCTAGAATAATTAGGAATTTATTTTTCATGATTATATTTTAATCTGAATTATTAAATGCTTGTTGTTTAAAAAAAATCTGAAAAAATAATGAGATTACTACTTTTTCTCTACTTTTATAAAATGATCCGTTTTCGACTAAAAACAAAATCAAGACCACTTCAATCGTTAAATTTTCATAATTTTAACCAAAATTCAAAGAAATTTAGACGTACGACACGTTAACTCTCCTGAACATCAAAAAAAATATTTTTTAATGAACTATACTTCTAATCGATTGCACAAAATATCGTTTTGGCATCACATTATATTTTGGTCTGTCTATTTTCTTTTCAATACTTTTAGATGGGGTAGCTACTTCGATGATTACGTGTATTCGCTCAAAACAAACCTCTTGGGATTTCCCATTCACGTACTGTTGTGTTATTTCAATATCTATTTTTTGATGCCGCAATTTCTATTCAAAAAGAGATACATTTCGTATGTGATTTTAATGTTATCGGCGATCTTTTTAATGGTGCTCGCCAAGTTTAATCTTACCTACTTTTTAATCAGCAATAATGTCTGGCCCGAAGGTCCACAAACGATCACTAGCTTATCATTAAATTATACAGTTGACATGATGATTGGTGAGTTGTATGTAATTACTTTTATCACCGCCATCAAGGTTACGTTAGACTTTTTGAAGGAACAAAAAAGAGTTGCCGATCTCGAAAAAGCGCAGTTGGAAACCGAGCTATTATTTTTAAAGTCGCAAATATCCCCACACTTTTTTTTCAATACACTCAATAACATCCACTCCTTGGCTTTAGAAAAATCGAGCAAAACTCCAAAAATAATTTTGAGACTTTCCGAATTAATGCGTTACTTGTTGTACGAAACAAAACTGGAGCGACAATCGCTGGAAAACGAAATACTTTGCATTCAAAATTATTTGGATTTAGAAAGAATTCGTCACGATGATTTACTGCAAATTAACATGAGTATTTCCGGAGATATTTTGGACAAGGAAATTGCTCCAATACTGTTGCTGACTTTTGTTGAAAATGCCTTTAAGCATGGTGCCAACAAAAATATAGGAATTGTTAATATTGATATTGACTTTACTATACTTGAAAATTTTCTTTACTTTACGATTACAAATCCGTTACCTGCTGTGACAGAAATCAAGAGCTGCTTAGGTGAATCGAGCGGCATTGGTTTAGAGAATGTGAAAAAAAGATTAATGTTAGGCTATAATAAAGAGGACTATGATCTTAAAATAAATACTGAGAATAATAAATTTACAGTTGTTCTAAAAATAAAAGTATGTTAGAACACGCGATTATCTTAATCGAATTAAGCATTCCTTTTTAAATTAACACGTATGAAAATTAAATTTTTAATTATTGATGACGAACCATTAGCTGTTAATGTAATAAAAAATTATTTACAGCAAATTGAAAACTCTGAGATAACAGCCACTTTTAACAATGCCATTGATGCACTCAATTTTTTAAAAGACAATACGGTCGATGTGATTTTTTTGGATATTAATATGCCTGTTTTGGACGGCCTTAACTTTGTAAAAAGTTTAAAAGAACCACCGTTAATTATCATTACAAGTGCCTACACCGAATATGCTTCGGAAAGTTTTGATCTTGATGTGCTTGATTACTTGGTAAAGCCAATCGAGTTTCCAAGGTTTATGAAAGCTTTAAACAAGGTTTACAGCCGATTAGAAATTAATAAAGTACCTACAGATTCAAACAAAACGACGGTAGATATTAATAAAATACGACCGTACTTATTTATTAAAATAGATAAGAAAAAAATGAAAAAAGTATTTTTAGATGAGCTATTGGTTATTGAATGTTTAAAGGATTATTTAAAAATAAATACAACCAACGGCAAATTTATCATTCACAGTACGTTGTCTGATTTTACGGACTTATTACCTCCAGGAGAATTTATTAGAATACATCGCTCGTACACCATAGCGATTGATAAAATAGATACAGTAGAAGGAAATAGTCTGGAGATAGACGGAATGCGCTACACTATTGGAAGATCGTACCTTGAAGAAGTAAAGGAAACAATTTTAAACAAATCGATCTAAACTTTATAACTCAGCGTTATTTGCATCTATATTTTACAAGCAGAACTAAGTAGTCGAATTAAATAAGTCGGTATAGAATAAAAAAAAAACAGCAAATTATTGCTGTTTTTTTTTGGTTATGAACGTATTTTTTGACTCTCTAATTACCCAAATTATAATTATGGGTCTACAAATTAATATAGATTGCCTTCCTAAGTGATAAAAAATTGTAAAAGTCGGATCACTAAAAAAAGCATAAAGTTTACAATAGTTTACTTTTATTTCAACCAACTAAAAGTGCTTTTTGATCATTTTACTCTTTGAAAACAGCAGGTTGTACCATAAAAAAAACACTTGCAAGGTAATAATACAAGTGTTTTAAAAAGTGCGGTTAGAATTTCCCGAAAACGAGAAGAAGTCTTATGAAACGAATTTCATAAAACTTCTTCTACAACCAAATACATAAAAACTTTTAATGGCATTTATTTACCATCATCTAGCACTATGCGCAAAATATAAATAAAAACTAAAACTTATTTATTGTTGTTTCGCCCACCATAAAGGGGTAAAAACACTATCAGCACCTCCTAATTTACTTAGAGCTTGTGCATATCCACCTGGAATATTACTAGAGAAGTCTGATGGATACTTTTGACGTTGTCCATAAAACTTAACATTACTAGTCATATAATTACCCGATGTTAATGCTGGCATATCAGTTAATGGTGTTTCAATAGCTGGATTTTCAAAAAATGGTAAACCAAGTCTTCTATGATCACTCCAAGTTTCTAGTGGTAACCATGGTGTTTGTGCAATAAACTTCTGAGTAATAATTTTAGTCAAAAGGTCATTTTTTACAGTACCATTTTTGTAAATAGTATTCACAGGATACTTCATATTGTAGGTGCCAGGAGTATTAGTATATCCATCTACGTAAGTCATCGCTACTGTCGCAGCTGGTTCTGCAGTATGCGCCCAGCTTACAGAAGTTCCTACTCTACTATAATCTTGTGAAGTTAAATAACTACCCAATTGTCCTGACACATTGTTGTATGCAAAACTGGCAGCAATTCCTTGCTCGTAAGCAGATTGTCCGCTCATGGGTACATTCCAACCTCTAACTGCTGCTTCAGCAATTAAGAAATAAGACTCCCATGATGCAAAGAATATTCTTTTATTAGAACTATTTCTATACTTATCAGCTAAACGAGGTAAAGTACCTGTAAAACCATAAATATTGTTCTTAGCTCCTTTTTCGCCCCAATTTCCACCAACATAAGCGTTCCAAGTATAAGCAGCATCAATTTCTTTTACCACATTACTACTACCATCTACTAAAGTTCTTTTGGTAATTTTAGCATTATTGGTCCATGAAGGATATCCATTAAATTCTGGATTAGTATAATCACCAGGAATTGCGTACAAATCGTAGGCACGAGGATCTATACTATTGTGCAATCCGTCAAAGAAAAATCCAGCTGAAGGATCATTTGTCATTGATGTAAAATGCTTGTCGAACTTAAGACCCATATAATTTGCTGGCTTAATGTGTGTAAGTTTTTCTGCAGATAACATACTTGCAGAAGGAACTCCTCCTAAACCAATCATTAAGTTATTAAGCGTTGCAGACACTTCGTGATCCCACCATTCTCTGGTCATTACACCCGTGTAATCATTGTATCCACCAACTTCTTGAATAGCAAAATTGTCTGTTGCATCTTTGATGTAACCAGCAGCAACTGCAGCTTCAAATTCTTGTTTTGCTTTAGCAGCATCTACTTCAGACAAACGCATAGCCAAACGCATTCTTAGCGAGTTACCGTATTTTTGCCATTTTGCATAATCGTACCCATAAGCTGGATCCAATTTTTTTAATGAATTTTCAGGACTTGCAATCGTAAGATCCAATGCTGCAGTTGCCTCTGTCAGTTCTTGCAACATGTAGTAATACACTTCTTTAACATCACTGTATTCTGGATTAGAACCTTGAAAGCCATTAACTGGAATAGGGCCAAAGTTATCCGTCATTTCACTCATCATGTAAGCACGCCATATTCTAGCTACTTGCTTAAGATTAGCAGTGTACGGTCTAGCTTTACCAGCTTCCAACTGCTCGTCTGCAATTTTAATACCTGCATTAATGTTTCTTAACCAAGAAGAAACATAATTGTTATAGTACTGGCTAGTCCAGTCATCATTTGAAGAACCCTCAGATAATGTTCCTACTCTAGTCATTCTTCCTGCATCATCCCAGTACAATACAAAAACACGTTCTGCTATGTTCGGGTCTTGCTGTGCTCCACCAATAGAACTATTGATAAAATATTCTATTTGTACCTGATCTGCATTTGCAGCAGTTGGGTCAACGTTAACCTCTTCAAAATTGGAACATGATAGGAAAGTCACTAAGACACCACCCATCAAGCCTATATTTCTTAATATTTTTTTCATAACTAATTTGCTTTAAATTTTAGAAACTTAATGATACGTTCAAGAATACACTACTTGTTGTTGGTGATGATAAATACTCAAAACCTGTTGCATTTGTAGCAGTAGCAAAAACTGATTCTGGATCGATACCGTTCAAGCTACTTTTTATCATCCAAACATTGTTAGCAGATAAACCTATTTTGGCATTTTGAATACCAGTAGTACCTAACCACTCTTTTGGCATTGTATAGTTTACATTAATATTTCTCAATCGAATATTAGTAGCATCGTATATGTTAGCCTCATTAATTCCTAAGTTACCCGTTCTATTTGTAATAGCTTCCCAGTATTTTTGTGGAGTTGTAGGGAATGTGTTTGCAGTAAAGCCACCAGATCCATTACTAACCACACCATCAACTATAATATCATTTCTTTCTCCGTTAATAACAGTAACCGCTGCATTTCCAGATTCTTGCAAAGCATGATTTGATCCTGAAAATATTTCACCGCCAAAACGTGCATCAATTAAGAAACCAAAAGAAAAGTTTTTGTAAGCAAAAGTGTTAGAGAATCCAACCATTGCGTCAGGTTGTTGACTTCCCAATTTAAATTTCTCACTTGAAGCAGTAGGTAAACCATTACCGTCTACAATAATTTTTCCGAAATCAGCGCTCGCTTTGTCTTCAACTCGTGAGTATCTAGTACCCCAAATTTCACCATAACCACCTCTTTCTACTGCTAATACTGCTAAGTTGTCAAAACCACCTAAACGGAATTGTGTTACATCGTCAGCTAAGCTTTCAATAGTGTTTTTGTTATGCGAATAGTTTAAACTTGCTTCCCAATTGAATCCTTCAGGATTGTGAATTACTTTTCCAACGATCGACAACTCAACACCTTGATTTTGAACATCTCCAGCATTTACTTTCTTAAAGTTGTATCCACTTAATGGATCTAAAGGCAAATCGATCAATTGGTTAGTAGCATTAGACTGGTACCAAGCAAAATCTAATCCTAAACGGTTTTGGAAGAAACGAACTTCTAAACCAAGTTCTTTAGATTTAATCAACTCACTTTTTACGTCAGGATTAAACAATGTTTTGTTTGCTCCTGCAGTAGTATTGTTATTAGCATCGTTACCGATATAATAATAGTTATACAATTGGTACGGATTTAAATCGTTACCCACTGTAGCGTATGAAGCTCTCACTTTACCAAAACTCAACCAATTAGGCAATTCAGCACCTTGTTTAGTTAACATATCCGTAACTACAAACGATGCACTAACTGATGGATAAAAGAAAGATCTGTTTTCTTTACTTAAAGTAGAAGACCAGTCGTTACGTCCTGTAAAATCAAGGAATACAAATCCATCGTAATTAATCTGGAACGTTCCGTAGATAGAATTTGTTTTTCTTTCGCTTGAACCTTGACCAATAGATGGGCTATTTATTCCGTTATTTAATGAAAACAAGTTTGGCACAACAAGATCTCCAGAACTACCATTAAGGTAATTTGAGCTTCTTGACATTAAGTTTCCACCAAGAGTGGCTGCAGTACCAAATTTACCAACAACATCATCTTTATTAGCAAGTAATAAAAAGCTGTAATTAGTTTCTATGAAAGAGTCTTTACCAAAATTGTAACGACCTGTATTATTTCCTGGGCTACCAGAATACAATTTTCCTTCGTTAGTAGTGTCATAGATATCAGCACCTGCTTTAACTTCAGAACTCAACCAATTTGTGATTTCATATTTCAATGAACCATTTAATAAGAAACGATCTCTTGTGTCTGTGCTTAATCTGTTTTTTGCAGACCAGTATGGGTTTTCAGAATTTTCGGCAACAAACCATCTCATTTTTCCGAATTC
The DNA here is from genome assembly GCF_050847115.1 of Flavobacterium sp. TMP13. Classification (NCBI taxonomy): domain Bacteria; kingdom Pseudomonadati; phylum Bacteroidota; class Flavobacteriia; order Flavobacteriales; family Flavobacteriaceae; genus Flavobacterium; species Flavobacterium sp. TMP13. The sequence continues at coordinate 2,165,630 of NZ_CP193656.1, read as the reverse complement.
ATCACTAGCATCTCTAAATTGATTCACATCTATCGATGCTGGCAATTGAGCGATTGTACCAAAAGCATTATTTACGTTACTTCCGTTTAAAGGTCTATTACCAGCCTCCATATTAACGTATTGTACTTTTACATCTGTAGTCCATCTTTTATCTGCACCAAATCTAGAAACCGCTCTGGTCATTAAATTCAATCTCTCTAAAGTTGCTCCCGGAATATTACTGTCATCTTTTAAATAGTTAACTGACGAATAAATTGATGTCCCATCAGAAACTTGTTGTTGGAATGACAAACTATACGTTTGATTGAAACCACCAGTGTAAAAATTACCTATGTTATCATAAGAATTTAATTGCGATTCCTTTCCACTATAGTCTGTAACTGTTTGTCCTGCAATTTTTGGACCCCAGCTTGCGCGAGAATCATTTTTAAAAACACCTTCAGTACCTTGACCAAATGATCTTTGAGTTTCAGGCTCGATAAACAATCTTTCAAATCCTGTAGTTGCAGAAAAAGTAATTCCTAAACCTTTTTTTGATTTACCTGTTTTTGTAGTGATCAAAATAACCCCGTTTCCTGCACGTGAACCGTACAATGCTGCAGCAGAAGCACCTTTTAAAACGGTCATTGTTTCAATATCGTCTGGGTTTAAATCTCCCAATCCGTTCCCTAAATCCTGTGATGGATTAAAGAAATCATTATTATCTGCTCCTGTAAAGTTATCCATCGGAATTCCGTCAACAACAATAAGTGGCTGGTTATCACCCGTAAGTGAACTGTTACCTCTTAAAACAATTTTCGAAGAACTCGCAGGACCATTACTTCCTTTAATAACTTGTAATCCAGAAATTTTTCCAGATAAAGCATTTGCTACGTTAGTTTCTCTTGCTTCTGTAAGACTTTCACCTTTAAGCTCTTGTACTGCATAACCCAATGATTTTCTTTCTCTCTTAATACCAAGTGCCGTTACAACAACTTCAGTTAACTCATTAACATCTTCTACAAGTGTAATGTTAATTGTAGCTCTTCCGTTGATTGGAGCGACTTGAGATGTGAATCCCAAGTAAGAGAATTCTAAAACAGCATCATTATTTGGAACAGTGATACTATACTGTCCGTCAAAATCAGTTGTAGTTCCGTTTGACGTTCCTTTAACAACAATACTTACGCCTGGCAGCGCACCCTTCGTAGTTGAATCTACCACTAAACCTTTTACAGTCGTTTGGGCATTCATACCATAAGTACATAGAATGGCTAGTACAAATAGTAATCTGATTACTTTTTTTGTCATAATTTGTTATTTGTTTGATTAGTAAGATAAATAAACAAAAACATTATGCCTTATATTAATATTTTCGACTAATGACATATTATAACGGGAGTTGGTTAAAATTTCTTAATTATTATAAAAAATTATCTTAAAAAACGAATACTACAAGTAAAGAGAAGCTTCTGCGTAAATTATGCAACAAAGTCAGATTTGTTTTATAATCGCATTTAACCTTGCAAAAAAAACTTAAAGCGCACGCAAAAAATCAGAAGTAATTAAACATATTGCATGCTTATCAAAGTGATTTTATTTCCACTTTTTCTCTAAGCAAAAAAAAAGAGCAATAGCGTTTTTACAAACGTATTGCTCTTTTTATTATTTAAAAAAGAAACTTTTTTAGACTTTACTGCTGTACATTATATGCTTACTTCGTTTCTACCTTTAAGTTTGAGTTTGCATATTCTTTAGACAATTCTAGCATTGATTCTTTAGTTCCCTTTTCAAACGGAATTAAATAATACGCATAATTGTGTTCTCTATCTCCCTTGATTTTGTATTTATCTTGAGGTTGCGCTCCCCAACTGTCATCACCACCAACTCCTCTTTGTCCCAAATCAATAGACAACTCGACCAAATCGCGCTCTTTAATATCAATAGTATGTTTACTCATATTGATTTTAGGGACCCCGTCTATTCTGTATTTTTCTTCTACTTTGGCCGCAATACCGTAATCTAAACCGTCGGTACTGTCAAAATCTTCCATAGTCATGTGTAAAGCGCTTATTCCTAATCCTTGATTTACATTAGCTGCAACAACCAAAAGTCCGCTGTTTTTTTCATCAGCCAATGCAACCCATCTAACGTTTGTCTTGTATCCGTTTTCTTGCGGTCGTACATAAGGCACATATTGATCACTTACGCTAGATTCGTATAAATCTACAAATGCCGAATGGTATCTGTCTGAATAATTTTCCCAAGGACCGCGACCAAAATAACTCATATTATTGTATTGTTTTGGCAACTGCATGCGCATTCCTAATCGTGGCATATCCGCTTTGTAAGTAGTTGCGTCTAATTTGTTGTCTACTTTTATAATTCCATTTCCGCTAATTTCATAGGTGCTGTAGAATTTTGTGTTTACACCAGGTAATTCGTAAGTAATGTTTAATTCGATTACATTTTCGGCAATCTTTTTAGTAGTCATGTTTACCACTTCAGAAAACAAGGATGCTTTTTTCCATTCGATATTATTCGCATACATTCTGCTTCCCGAATCATTATCTGTTACGGCTCTCCAGAAATTTGGTTTTGGCCCTTTTCCATCTTTTAAAAGTTCATTCCCTTTAAACGTATACGACGTAATTCGTCCTGCTTTTTTATCAAAAGTCACACTCACTGCATCATTGTAAACCACCACATCTTTGTCTGATTTTTTTACTTTTAAAGAAGCACCATTATTTACCACTGTTTGCTCTTTAATATATGACTTGTCGATTTTTATTTGCTCGTGTGCAACTTCAAATCCTTTTGGTAAAATTCCCCAGTCCTTTTTAGTAAGCGCAGCTATCTCAACAAAATACTCCGTATTTTTTTTATAGTCAATTCCTTTTAGATCAAGACGTATCAATTTACCAGTGTGCTCTTCTACATCAATTGTTTCAACAGCAATCGTTTTTAAAACTTTACCGTCGGCTTTAATTTTTGCTACAATATCAAAGGCATTTAGATTGGTAAAATCGTATAAATTTTCTAATAAAATGCGCAATTCATTTTGTTGATTAATTCCTTTTGATTTGAAATTGATAAACTCATGCGCTTTTTTAACTTCATAAAGTCCCGGTTGTGGTGTACGGTCTGGAAACACAATTCCGTTGTTCAAAAACGAATTATCCGAAGGCATATTTTCGCCGTAATCACCACCATAAGCATAATAGCGCTCTCCTTTTTCATTTGTTTTCCAGATCGATTGATCTACCCAATCCCAAATAAAACCGCCTTGTAAATTATCATACTGCTCAATAATATCCCAATAGTCTTGAAAGTTACCTGTACTATTTCCCATAGCGTGTGCATATTCACTCGGAATAAATGGGCGATCGGTTTTAGATTTACCTATTTCCTCAAAAGCAGCCGGCGATGGATATTGTGGTACAATAATGTCGGTATTCCAGTCCATATCATAATTAGTTCCGTCATTGTCTTTGTACGGACGCTCATATTGAACCGGTCTTTTAGACTTATCCATTGCTTTAATTGCATTATAACCTGCGTAAAAATTTACGCCGTTCCCTGCCTCGTTGCCCATAGACCAAATAATTACCGAAGGATGATTTTTATCACGAGCGACCATGCGCTCCATACGATCTACGTGCGCTTTTTCCCAACTTGGCTTTTTCGCTAGCGAATGATCTCCGTAGTACATACCATGCGACTCGATATTCGCTTCGTCAACTACATAGATTCCGTGTTCATCACACAATTCGTAAAATCTACTTCCGCGCGGATAATGACTCAACCGAACTGCATTAATATTATTTTCTTTCCACATGCGTATGTCTTTCAGGATTAATTCTTCAGACATTACGTGACCCGTTTCTGGATCTGCTTCTTGTGCATTTACTCCTTTCAGCGTTATACGCTGTCCGTTTACAAGCAACAATCCTTTTTTAATTTCGACACTTCTAAATCCGATTTGACGAGTAGTCGATTCAATTGCTTTTCCTTTTGAATCTAAAACATCGATATTTAAAGTGTATAAGTTAGGATGCTCAGCGCTCCAGGCTTTTACGTTTTCGATAGCAGAACTAAAAGATAATTTTGCATTGGCATCATTTTCAATTGCCATTTCCTGCACTCCTTTTTGCAGTACTTTATTTCCGTCAAGAATACTGTAAGCAACTTTTAGTTTTTGCTTTTTTTGCAAATGATTTTTAAGTTCAATATCTAAGCTAAAAAGTCCGTTTTCGTAAGCCTTGTCTAAAGTAGAAACGACTTCAAAATCTTTGATTCTCACCTTTGGTTGCGCATATACATAAACGCTACGTTCAATTCCGCTAATTCTCCAAAAATCTTGACATTCTAAATAACTACCGTCTGTCCATCTAAAAATCTGCAGCGCAATTGTATTTTTTCCTGGTTTGGCCTGTTTAGTAATATTAAATTCAGCTGGCAATTTACTTCCTTGAGAATAGCCAATATATTCTCCATTCAACCAAACAAAACCTCCCGATTTCATTGCACCAAGATGTAGAAAAATTTCTTTTCCGTCCCAATCTTGGGCCAAGTCAAAATCTCTTCGATATGAACCTACCGGATTGTTTTCTTTCGGAACTTTTCCTGGATATTTTGGATAAACGCCGTCTAACTCCATATCGCTGGCAATAGGTGCTTTATAATCGGCAAACTCGTATTGATGGTTTACGTAAATCGGAATTCCGTATCCTTCCACTTCCCAATTCGAAGGTACTTTGATGTTGTCCCAACCGTCAATGTTTTCAGAAGGATTCATAAAGGTCAACGAACGTTCTTTAGGAGAAGCTACCCATTTAAATTTCCATTGTCCATCAAGAACTTGCTTGTATTTAGCTTTTCCATTTGCTGCTTCTGCACTCGAGGTAAAAGAGGTAAATGTGGCGTGACCAGGTTCTTTGTTTTCGCTAATTACGTTTTCGTTTGCAACATAATGCCACACGTCTTTGTTCTGACTTTGGGCATTTAAGCTGAACAAAAATAAAGAGCTACTTACTAAAAGGCTATAGATTTTCATATTCAAAGGGTATAAATTAAGCAATAACAATTATTCGTTTTTCGGTTCAACGCATCTTCAATTTTCTTCTTTCTTCACCAATTCAAACACATCTTATTTTATGTGTACGATAACACTTTTTCTTAAATGAACTATTAAAAAAAGGAAAATTCCGTATAAATTTGTTTTCTTACTCTCAAAATTATTTAAAAGAATACCGATTTCCAAATATATACGGAATTTCAGATTAAACACACTAGTGCCTACCAGTTTTTTAATTTATACTAAAAAATAACATTTTTTTAAATATTTGATAAAAATAGTATTGCTTACAGAATAAACCAATTTTTGGTTATTTCTTTTTCGGTATTGAAATTTGCGTGGTGTACATACTCATTTTTTATGGCGTCGTACTTATAATCTACTTGCCATTGTTTAAAATGTGCAGCAACTTTCGCAATTGCGTCACAGCAGAAAATAATTTCGGCATTGGTCATTGTTGGGTGAATAGACATGCGGATCCAACCTGGGCGCTCAATCATACACCCTTCCTCGATTTTAGCTTTAATACTGTGCGAGGTTTGTTGATCTACATTCAATAAAAAATGCCCGTAAGTACCCGCGCAAGAACAACCTCCTCGGGTTTGAATTCCAAACCGATCGTTTAGTAATTTTACAATTAAATTAAAATGCGCATCGGTAATGTAAAAAGAAAAAATTCCCAGTCTATTGGTATGTTCTGCTGCCAAAATAGTTAGGTTCGGAATGATAGATAATCTACTAAATATAATCTTGTTTAACTCATGCTCGCGATTTATAATGTTTTTAATTCCCATTTTCTCTTTCAATCGAATGGAAAGTGCAATTTTGATCGCTTGCAGAAAACCGGGTGTCCCGCCATCTTCTCTAGCTTCAATATCCGATACATAATCGTGTTCGCCCCAAGGATTGGTGTAACTAACTGTTCCTCCGCCAGGATTATCTGGAATACTGTTTTTATATAATTTTTTATTAAATACCAAAACTCCTGAAGTTCCTGGCCCTCCTAAAAATTTATGAGGAGAGAAGAAAATAGCATCTAAATAGGAGTCTTTTTCTAGCGGATGCATATCTATAGCCACATAAGGTGCAGAACACGCAAAATCTACAAAACACAAGCCGTCATGTTGGTGAATAATACGTGCGATTTTATGGTAATCGGTTTCAATGCCCGTTACGTTGGAGCAAGCAGTTACCGAAGCAATTTTAATTGGTCTATTTTTGTACTGTAGTATTAATTTTTCGAAACTATCAAAACAAATTAATCCCAACTCATTACACGGAATCACAACCACTTCAGCAATTGTTTCGAGCCAAGAAGTTTGGTTAGAATGATGCTCCATGTGCGTAATAAAAACAATTGGGCGTAGTGCATCTGGAACCTCCGTAAAGGATTTTAAATTTTCAGAAACTTTAAGACCTAAAATACGTTGTAGTTTATTGATAACGCCTGTCATACCAGAACCTTCTGTTATTAAAACATCATCTTCACTAGCGTTTACGTGCGTTTTTATAATGGCTCTCGCATCATGATAGGCCATTGTCATTACCGAACCCGTAATGGCGGTTTCGGTATGCGTGTTCGCGACGTAAGGACCAAATTCATTCAGTAATTTTTCTTCTAACGGGCGATACAATCTTCCACTTGCAGTCCAATCGGCGTAAATAATTTCTTTTGGACCGTAGGGCGAATTAAATTTTTGACTGGTTCCAATTATATTTTCTCTGAATTGTTGGAAGTACAATTCTAATTCAGAAATTTCGCTACTCTTTTTGTCAGAAAGTGGAGCAAGTTCTTTTTTAAATAGATTTGCTAAAAGACTCATAATCTGTGGTATTAATTTACTGTTTAGAATAAAAAAACACTCCGTTAAAAGAACTAGAGTGTTTTTCTACAAAAATCATTTATTTTTTAAAATTTGCAATTCCAGCTTTTAGCCAGTTTTGGTATTCCTCAGCATCGGGTGTATAACCCACTGGCTCAGTTAAATTTTCGCCATCGTGATCTGTCAACGCATAAAAAGGCTGTGCGTTTGCTTTGTATTTAATAGTTTGAAATTCGCTCCATTTTTGACCTGCATATTTCAGCTGTTTTCCAGGTCGCAATTTTGATTCTATCACTTCTCCTTCTGGAAGCGGTCTTTTATCATCTACGTAGAGCGAAATAAGTACTACATCATTATTAAGAATAGACAAAATTTGATCCTTTGGCCAAACTTGTTGTTCCATTTTTCTACAGTTTACGCAAGCATATCCTGTAAAATCGAGCATCACTGGTTTGTTTACTTTTTTAGCGTACGCCATTCCTAAATCATAATCGGTAAACGCTAAAATATTGTGCGGTGCCATTAAATGTGCACCTTCAGGAATTTCTTGCGCAACTGCTACTGCACCGCCATTTGATGCACCACCAACTCCATAAGGTGACTCACTGTAATGTTGTGCTGGAGGAAAAGCACTAATTATATTTAAAGGTGCTCCCCATAATCCTGGAATCATATAAATGGTAAAAGTCAAAGACAATAATCCCAAACTTAACCTTCCGACAGATATGTGCGTTAAAGGCGAATCGTGTGGCAATTGTATTTTTCCAAAAAGATAAAAAGCTAACGTTCCAAAAATGGCAATCCAAATCGCTAAGAAAACTTCACGTTCTAATAAATGCAATTGTAAAACTAAATCTGCGTTCGATAAAAATTTAAACGCCAAAGCCAATTCTAAAAATCCTAAAACTACTTTTACGGTATTCAACCAGCCACCCGATTTTGGCAATGAATTTAACCAACCCGGAAAAGCGGCAAATAAGGCAAATGGAATGGCCAATGCCAATGAAAATCCTAACATTCCGATAATTGGTCCCACTTGATTTCCACCTGCTGCTGCTTGTACTAATAAAGTTCCTACAATGGGTCCTGTACAAGAAAAAGAAACAATAGCCAAAGCTAAAGCCATAAAGAAAATTCCGATTAGTCCACCTTTATCTGCTTTTGAATCGACCTTATTTGCCCATGAATTGGGAAGCATAATTTCAAAAGCACCCAAGAAAGAAACTGCGAAGACCACTAAAAGAAGAAAGAAAATCACATTGAACCAAACATTAGTAGAAAGCGCATTTAAAGCATCGGCTCCAAAAACAGCACTTACTATTGAGCCTAAAAGCACATAAATAACCACAATCGACAAGCCATAAATAATGGCATTTTTAATTCCTTTAGCTCTGTTTTTACTCTGTTTGGTAAAAAAACTGACCGTCATTGGAATCATAGGGAAAACGCAAGGTGTCAATAAAGCAGCGAATCCAGAAAAGAAGGCTATTATAAAAATAGCCAACAAACTTCTGTCATCCGATTTTGTATCTTGAGCAGTACTACTTTTAACCACTACATCTTGTTTAACTTCTGCTTGTACTTCAGAATCTGTTACACTATCCTTTGCTAGAGTAACTTCATCTAAAGTTTCCGTTTCAACAACTGTCGTTTCATCAATGGCCGAACTTTGATTTGCTTTAACGCTCACTACCGTTGCTGGAATTTCAAAATTTAAGTCTACGTAAGATGGTGGCAAACAATTCGCATCATTACACACCATAAACTCTACTTCTCCCGAAACTTTGACTACTTTTTTAGAAATTACATTGATGCGTTGTTTGAAAACTGCTTTATTTTCAAAAAACTTAATTTTCATATTAAAAATAGGATCATTAACCGTATGTCCAGTTTCTTCTGAAACTTTTCCGATTAATTCAAAATCAGCATTATTTTTAAACGTAAAAGCAGTAGGAATGGGTCCGTTTTCAGGAACATTTTGAGAATACAAATGCCAACCGTCACCGATCGTGGCTTGCATTACTAAATCATATTTAGTGTCTGAAACCAGAACTACAGAAGTAGCCCATTTTACTGGTTTGTGTATTTGTGAAAATGCTGTAACACTTAAAAGAAGCGTTAACAGTACAATTAGTTTTTTCATTAGGCGGTAATTTTAGAGAATATTTGGTACAAAAAAGGGCCGCTGCATGAACGACCCTCCAAATTCTTTCGTTCTTTGATACTAATTCAAAAGACTTATAAAACTAAGTAGTAACGAAAGAAGTACTTTTATTTTTTGGGTTTAAATATAATTTCGAAGCTTTCAGAATTCTTTGTCATTTCACTAACAAATTTCTGAATGTCTTGTGCTGTAATGGCATTGATAAGAGCGACATTATTTTTAGGGTCGTTTCTATTAAATCCTTCAATAAAGAAATCGTACATTAAATTTAACTCGTAATCCGTGTACTCTTTTTGCTCTTTCAGTTCTTTTAAATAACTGCTGCGTACTTTGTCTAAATCTTCTTGATCAATAGTTCCTGCTTTTATTCTTGCAATTTCTTCGTGTACAATAGCCACTAATTTGTCTACTTTATCAGGATCACAATCAAAATAAACATAGAAACTTGCCAGCTGTTTCGGTCTTTTAGATAGCGAACTGTAGACACTCGCGCCATAAGTTCCACCTTCTTGTTCTCTCAATGTTTCTAGCAATCTTAATTCTAGAACATCTTGAAAAGCTTTCAATATATAGTTGTTTTTCAAACTGTACTTAAATTCATTTTTAAAGGCCATACGAACCGTTGCTTTTGGATCTTCCATAGCTAAGAAAACGTCTTTCGTATTCGTTTTCTTTAACCAAGCAACCGAATTATCCTGCCATTTTTCTCTGTTTTTTGATGTTGGCAAACTCGCAATATACTTCTCTAATAACGGTTTCAATGTGTCTTTCGAAATATCACCTGTGATAAAAAACACAAAATCACCCGAATTAGTAAAACGCTCTTTGTAGACCGATTGAATTTTATCGAAAGTAATATCTTTCAAATACTGTTCATCAAACAATCGCTTTTTAGCATTATTAAAACCGTACAAAGTGGTTGTAATAGTATCTTCCATTTTGTAAGCAATATCATTACTCCTTTGAATTAATGTATTGTTTAAGTTGTCTTGAAGCACTTTAAAACTATCCTCATCAAATCGAGGTTGTACAAATTGCAAGTGCACCAATTGCAACATAGTTTCGATATCTTTTGCGGTCGTCATTGCCGAAATATTTTCCTCTAAATCTGCGATACCAACTCTAGTGTTTACGTTTTTACCAGCTAATATTTTGGATAAATCACTCGCACTGTAAGCACCTACACCAGACATACCTGCTAAAGTACTCACCATTGCTGCAGAAGGAAGATCAGCATCTTTTACCAGCGAATTTCCTCCAAAACTAGAAGCCTCAAGTAACACATTGTTTTTTTCGATATTAGTAAATTTATAGTGTACTACCGCTCCGTTACTTAAAACAAAAGTGGTCGCTCCTATTTTTTTATCTATTTTTTCTGAAACAATTTTACCTGCTTGAATAGCAAGTCCATCGGTTAATGATTTACCAATAAATTCGTCTTTATAAGCCATTAAACTACCACCATTTTCTACTGCAACAAGTATTTGCAACGCCTCTTCTTTAGAAAGATTTTGTTCTCCTTCGACTCCAGTAACATCTAAAACTCTATTGGTAGGCGTGTATAATTTTTTAAGGAAAGCTTGCAAGTCAGCAGGCTTCATTTCATTAAAAATACTTTTTGCCAATTCAAATTCTTTAGGCACATCGGTCATGGCTTTATTATCTAAATAATTTTTCTGGATAGAATTTACTATTTCAGCATGCGGAATTTGGTCTATTTTACTAATTTTAGTTTGATAAAAATTAGTATAAACGGCGATTGTTCGGTCAATTTCTCCTGGAGTAAATCCAAATTTAATCGCTCTATTTAACTCTTCTACAGCTACTTTAAATGCTTTTTGCTGTAAATTAGGCTTCGGTGAAATTACTAATCCGAAAGTGTTTTTGGCTCTTGCTAAACTTTGGTACATTAACGTTGCAGAAATAAATGGCGAATCTGGTTTTTGCGCAATTTCTCTCAATCTTGCATTGATCATTCTGTTTACCATCCCGCTATACAACGATTTTTGAAAATCAGCCACCGTTTCGTCTTTCAATGATTTGGGCTGATTGATGGTAAAAGAGATATACGAAGTAGAAATTTCTTTATCCGTTCCTAAGTTATATAGCATCTCTTGATTATCAGGAATTTGAGTCACAACTCTTTCTAACGGATTTTTTACTGCTTGAATTGGAGAAAATATTTTTTCAATTTTTTTCTCAATTTCAGCCACATCAATATCACCCACTACAGCAATTGCTTGCAAGTCGGTTCTGTACCAATCGTGGTAAAAATCACGTAAAGTTTTATATTTAAAATTATCCACAATGTCCATTAACCCTATTGGCATACGGTCGGCATATTTGGTGTTATTGTACATGGTCGGAAGTGATTTTTTAAAAAGACGCATGTACCCATTTTGTCTGGTTCTCCACTCCTCTTTAATAACGCCACGCTCTGCATCAATTTCTGCATCATTTAACAATAAACCGTCTGCCCAATCGTGCAATATCAATAACGAAATGTCTACCAAACCAGGAACATTGGTCGGAATATTATCCATATTGTAAACCGTTTCATCAAAAGCTGTGTACGCATTAATGTCTTTGGCAAAAACAGCTCCATGCTTTTGTAATGTATTTAAAACGCCTTTTCCAGGAAAGTTTTTAGTTCCGTTAAAAGCCATGTGTTCTAAAAAGTGCGCCAATCCTTGTTGATCATCGTTCTCTAAAACCGAACCTACATTTTGAATGATATAATAGCTGGCCACATTTTTTACTACATCTGTTTTGTAGATATAATACGTCATTCCGTTTTTAAGGACTCCTTTCTTAATTTTAGAATTTACTGGAAGCGGTTCATTCAATTTCACTTCTTGTGCACTGACTGCACTAATTGTGAGGAAAAGAGAAACTAGAGTGAATAAATTTTTCATTTTTTAAAAATAATGTTAGTTGTATTTCTGAGTTTTCAGGGTATTTATTTAACTACTGTAGCATAAGTTTTTAGTTCTACTATTAATTTACGGTATTTAAAAACAAGCAATAGCATTCCTACTCTTTCTTAAAATAAATTTTAAAAAGAGATTTCAACATGAGAAAAATAGTGGTAATACCACAGGAAAATAAAAAATAATATTTTACTAATAATCATTCCGCCACTTCCCCCAAAGAAAGCGGAACGAAAATTATATTACTTAATATTTTCGCTGTGATACATTAAAGATCCAATGAATTTAACAATTCAGTTAATTCTGGTTCTGAAGGTCGTGGCGCATCCGCACTCACAATTTTTCCTTCTTTATCTAAAATTATAAAACGTGGAATTGCTTGTATGTAATAGCCAGCAATAAATTCAGATCCGATTTCGTTATCGGCTAAAAGCTGAGTTCCCGTTAACTTTTGCGCTACAATCATCTCACGCCATTTTTTTTCGTCAGCTAAACGGTCTACAGAAATACCTATAAATTTGATGTTTTTACCGTGAAATGCTTTTTCGACTTTGCTAATAAACGGCATTTCATATTTACATGGTCCGCACCAAGTTGCCCAAACATCAATAAAAACATAGCTCCCTCTAAAATCAGATAGAGACGATTTTCCACCTTTATAATTGATATAATTTTTAAATTCAGGCGAAGCCATTCCCACACCTAATTCACTTTTATTTCTTTGCTCGTCCAAAAATTGCTGTGTCAAAGAAGTATTGAATTCTTGTAATTTTATTAATTGAGTGCTTACAAAAGCAGTATCTAAAATCGCTTTTTGCTTGTCTAACTCTGATTTAACATCTCCTGAAAACGCAGCCATTTTAGAATCGAAAGTCGCTTTATCAGAATTGATAAAAGCATTATAATCTGCTCCAAATAATTGGCCTTCCAGTTTAGATTTAACTATTAAAAAATCATTTTCTTTAGTTCCGTTGCCTTTAAAAGTTAATGTTTTAGAAACATTTTTTGCATCAAAATTAATTTCTAAATCCATATCGTTTTTAAGATAAAGACCAAAAAATTTATCATAAAATGCATTAAAGTAAGCCGCCTCTTTTAATTTAATCGTGTCTCTGTAAGATCCGTCTTGGGCAACCGCAATGGTCACTGTTTGTGAACTAACTGGATCAAAAAGTCGTAAACCTAATCCAGCAATTGGGTTCGTTATTTTTCCGTGTAAAACGACATAATCCTTTGGTGGCGTAGCGTTTTGACAAGACATCAAAACGATTAGTAATGCTATGAATGTTATATTTTTCATTTTTTTATATTTTATAAATTAGATATTAAAAAAACAAGAGTGTAGCAGTTGCTGCAATGCAATTTTTGAATACCACACTCTTGCTTACATTGTCAGTGAATTAATAACCCTTGTTTTGAATAACTGACTTATTCCCTGTAATTACTTGTAGTGGTATTGGTAATATAAATTTATCTTCAGAAATAAGACTTGACTTTATTTGCGAAGCTGTTAGATTTCCTAAAGTATGATAGCGCACAAGGTCGAACCAGCTTTCTCCATTTTCAAAGAAAAGTTCTAAGATTTTCTCCTGACGAATGTCTTCTAATAAAGTTGCTTTGTCTGAAAGATCTTTTTCTGTAACACCCGCACGAATTCTAATTTCGTTTAGATCAGTAAGTGCTGACGAAAGATCTCCGTCTTGTTGGCGTGCTTCTGCTTCTGCTTTTATTAAATATATTTCGGCCAAACGCAAATGATACAACGTATTTCCTTGCGATTGTGTTAAGTCTTGAAAAGGATATTTTCCGTTTCCATTCGATTTTTTTGTACTAGCAGCGTACGCAAAAGCGAAACGTGGATCATAACCAGAACCAGTACCCGATAGACTACCATCAGTTTCGGATCCAAATTGCGCATCTGCCAAAGATTTTAATGTTTCGCTAGCGGCAGTACTTTTAACCAATACCATTGCCGTTTTACCTTCATTGTCTGGTCCAGTAAAGGGTGCGAAAATCACTTCAGATGAGTTGAAACTATTTTTAAAAATATCAGCATAATTCGCTTCTAACATATACCCTTCGTCGTTATTAATGACTGCATTAGCTAATGCCGCGGCTTGAGTAAATTTCTTCTCGTACAAATAAACTTTAGACAATAACGCTTTGGCAGCCAAACTTCCTGAGTAAAAATGATCAATGTAAACAGGTCCTTTTGCTGATGCATAAAGTAAATCAGCTTCGATCTGGTTGTATACTTCTTGCACCGTATTTCTTGGTTTTGCTTCAAGATCCGTTGAAAAACTAGTTCTTAAAACCACACCATGGTTAGAGGATAAGTCATAAAATTCTCCAAAATAACGAAGCAAATTAAAATAAGCAAAACCTCTTTGAAATTTTGCTTCAGACAGCATTTCCGCTTTTTTATCATCAGCTATCCCAATTGCTTTTCCTGCTTCTAACTCTTGTATTAAGAAATTACAAGAATTAATAATTTTATAATGTCCATTGTATAAATTAGCCAAAAAGATATTATCAACGGGTACTTGGTTGGTCACAAAACCTTTAGAACCAACTAATCCGGGCGTTAAATTACCTTCAATACCCAAACCCGCTAGATGCAATGGAAAAGAGCTAACATCGAATGCTTTACCTAAATTGTACACTCCATTAAGAACCAGTTGCGCAGACGCTTCGTCTTTAATTGTATTTTCGGATGTTAATTTATTATATGGTTTAATATCATCCACACTACAGCTCGAAAAAGTAGCTGCAATTGCAAAAATTAAAACCGTATTAATTTTTTTTATATATCGTTTCATCTGTTTTAAATTTAAAATTGTAGTTGAACACCTAAAGAGAATGACTTAGCTAGTGGATACGGATCTTCATTACTTACTTGATCAATTATACCTCCTCTTTCTGAGAAAGTTTCAGGATCAATCCCAGGCCATTTGGTCCATGTTACTAGATTTGTTGCGGTTAATGTAAGTGTTGCTCTTTCAACTCTAATTTTGCTTAATAAATCTTTGTCTAAATTATAGTTTAGCTGCATGCTTTTTAAACGCAAATACGAACTGTCGTACACATATCTATCTGAAACTCTTCCGTTCGCAGAAGGATCGGAATACACTGTTTTTGCATAACGTGCGTTCGAATTTTCAGGAGTCCAAGTATTTAAAGCATATTCACTATATTTATTTTCTCCCAAAACATTATACGTTCCGATTGGGATCGCATTCCAAATTGATTTTGCTCCTACTGAATATTGAAACAAAGCAGTTAAGCTAAAGTTTTTGTAAGCAAATGTATTTGAAATTCCGCCGAAGAAGTCTGGTTGAATACTTCCAATTATAGCTCTGTCATCAGTAGTGATTTGGCCATCTCCATTTACATCTTCCATCATAAAATCTCCTATTCCAGTTGAAAATTGATCGTAATATCCTGAAGGTGACGCATCGTTTAAAGCATCAACTTCGTCTTGTGTTTGTAATATTTTAGCGACTTTGTATCCTTTAATAGTTCCTACTGGCTGACCTTCGATAAAGTAATCCGATTGATTCGGATTGATATTGGCTCCGTTTAATTTTAATAATTTATTTCTATTGAATGACCAGTTTACGGTAGTAGACCAAACAAAATCATTACCTCTAATAATATCACCACCTAAACTGATTTCGATTCCTTTATTAGAAACATCCATAAAGTTTGAGAAGTAAGAGCTAGGTCCTAATTCTAAAGGTAAAGGTGTTTTAACTAAAGCACCGGTTGTTTTTCTTTCATAGATATCAAAACTTCCTTTGATTCGATTGTTAAAAAAACCGAAATCTAAACCTAAGTTCACTTCGTCTGTAGTTTCCCATCCAATTTTTGAATTAGGAAAATTATTATCTGGAAGTACAGCAGACTGACCATTGTACAGATTACCCGATTGATTTTGAAAAAACTGTAAGTAAGCGAAATCAGATACATTTGTAGAACCTACTCGTCCTGCACTTGCTCTTAATTTTAAAGTATTTACCGCTGTAATATCATAAAAAAACTCTTCATTAGAAATGTTCCAGCTGGCTGATAAAGAAGGGAAATAACCTCTTTTATTACCTGGACCAAATTTTGAAGAAGCATCTGTTCTAAAATTCACAGTGGCATTATACAAATTTTTGTAACCGTAGTTTAAACGAGAGAACATGGAATACAAGCCTGTTTCTACACGAGCACTACCATAACCAATTGCTGCTCTCGCAGAAGAAGAATTATTTAGGATTTCATCATCAGGAAAACCTGAATAGGTATTGTAAGAACTATTAAAATTTGTTTTGTCCCAAGCAGCACCTGCTAATAGACCAAACTTGTGGTTTGAGATTAAGAAATCGTAATTAGCTGTGAAGTTTGTCGTAATATTAGAGATTAAACCATCGTTTTCATCCAAGATTGATTCTCCAATATAATCACCAAAAATAGTCTCTACAGTAGCAGGAATAAATGAACTGTTTTTATTATAAAACAAAGAAGCATTTACATCCGTCTTCAATTTAAAATCCTTTAGCAACTCTACTTCAACGTAAGCACTACCAATAAGGTTATACGCCTTTTTGTTTGTGTTACTAGCTAATCTCATTAACGGATTCGGCTCAAACGTTTCAAAGTAACCATACTGATAATCAGGCTGTGCTAATAATTTTCCGTTCACATCTCTTACCGGTAAATCTGGACGTGCACGAGCGATAGAACTATTAATAGTATATTGCGTTAGAAGATCATTTTCTCCAGAGTTAGACTCGGTATGACCTACATTAATCGAGCTTCCCATTTTAACACGGTCAGTTACGTCAGTATCCAATGAAAGTCCTAAATTATATTGCTTCATGTTGTCTTTTATAGTCAGACCTTCTTGATCTATAAATGAAGAACTGAAATTATAATTGGTTTTATCACTACCACCGTTCATACTAAAGTTCGCTTGTTTTGTTACTGCCATACTTCTAAAAACTTCTTTGTTCCAATCGGTATTTGCAGTTCCAAAATAATCAGTATTTAATCCATCATAAGTAAGCTCGCCAAAATCATTTTCGCCGATAGTAGCAAGACCCATTAACTCATATCCATCTATTTGAAAGTTATTTGCAGCATCAATACTATTGGACAACATTAAATTATAGTACTCTTTATATTGACTCGCGTTTAATACGCCAACTTTACCTATAGGTTTTGCTAGTGTAGTTGCGTATGAAAAGTTCACCTGTGGTGCTTGTCCTTTTTTACCTCTTTTTGTTTTAATAATAATTACCCCATTTGCTCCACGAGAACCGTAGATAGAAGTCGCTCCAGCATCTTTCAAAACATCAAAACTTTCAATATCATTTGGATTTAAAGTAGACAATGGATTAGCGCCTTGTAAGGCATCTATATTAAAAGGAACTCCATCAATAACATATAACGGCTGATTTAATCCACCGCCTACTGAAGACAATGGAGAAGTAATTCCTCTTATATTAATACGAACAGGACCACCTGGTCGTCCTGTATTTTGCGATACTTGTACTCCTTTTACCAATCCTCCCAAAGCTCTATCAAAACCAATAGATCCAGTTGCAGCTTGAACAATATCTTTGGCACTTACCGAAGAAACAGCTCCAGAGAATTCAGTACGCTTTTGCTTGCCATAGCCAACAAGTACTACCTCTTCCAATTCATTCATTTCTTCAATAAGTATTATTTTCAGCGCTTCTTCACCGCTAAAAGCAATACGCTTTGGCTCGTAACCTAAATGAGAGAAAATTAAAATTCTTCCAGAAGAGGTAGTGACCAACTTAAATTTTCCATCGAAATCGGTGGTCGTTCCAAATTTGGTACCTTCCATTGTAATGGAAACTCCAACCAAAGGAATTCCGGCTATATCAGTTACCATACCTTTTATTTCTCTTTGTTGAATAGAAAAAAGAGGTGTCATTTCTGGCTCAGTTTTAATTGTAGTTGCTTTTTTAAGTATAATTTGATTACCAAAAATTTGGTATGAAATGTTAGTTTCACTAAACAATTTTCCTAGAACTTCGACTAGCTGCTTTTGTTTTACATTTAAATCAATTTTCTGGTTGACATTTAATTCATTTCGATTATAAAAAAAATGGAAATCTGTTTGCTCTTCTATAATTTGAAAAACATTGGTCAATGCAGTACCATTAACTTCAATGGTAACTTTACTTTTCTGTCCGTACGTACTAGAGGCATTAACTTGTAACAGACTGGTGAATAAAAATAAAAGTGTGAATTTCATCTTCAGGTTTGAGTTATCCAAAATGCGCCATAACGCACCTGTAATTGGTTGTTTTTTCATAAGTTTACAATGGTTTAATTTGATAGTTTAAGATTAAATCAATTTTTAAAATGATTGGGAAGGTGTTGGCGCACCTTCCTTTTTTTTCGATTAATTATTTTTTACATATTTTAAGGTTTGGTTATCGTTACTACTTTATTTTTAATGGTATAGTTAAAATCTTTATAGGTTTGAAATGTCCTTAAAACCTGCTCAATATTTTCGCCTTTAAAAGTTGCAGTGACTACAATATTGTTGAGCTCTGCGTATTTATTTACAATATCAACATTGAATTTTCGCTCTAACTTATTGGTAATAACTCCAAACGAATCATCGATGAACATTAGTTCGCCCGAAACCCAAGCCACATACTTACGTACATCAACTGCCTCAACGCTTAACTGTTTGTCACCAAAATAAGCACGGTTTCCAGGTTTTAAAATAACCTCTTCTTTATTAAGATGATCCGATGCTGCAACTTTTCCTTCTACTAAAACAGCAGAAGTTTTTGCATCTTTAACATACGAGGTAACATTAAATTTTGTTCCCAACACCTTTACATTCATATCTGCAGAACTAACCAAAAACGGATGTCTTGGATCTTTAGTTACATCAAAAAAAGCTTCTCCATCTAAAAACACTTGACGATTTTCTCCTTTTATAAATCTAACCGGATAACGTAAAGAAGTTCCGGAATTTAAATGCACATTGGTTCCATCTGACAAAATTAATTCGAAACGTTTTCCGTTTGGTACATTAATGGTATTGTACAGTAAGTGCTGCTCGTCAATTTCGCCTGAATACACAATCTTATTTTTATCCTGTTTCCCGATAATTTTACCAGATTTATCGGTTACGTTTTTTATATTATCAGGATTGATTACTTGAATGCTTCCGTTGTCAGATTGCAACGTAATCAATTGCTCCTTTTCATTCAACAGGACTGGATCGTCAGCAACTAATCCGCCATTTTTCTGATATAAATAAAATGCGCTAATAAAAACTAAAAGTACGGCTGCATATTTTAAGTAAGATTGAACTCTACTCTTAAAAAACATACTTCTTTCTTGTTTGATTGTTTGCAGTAATTTCTTTTTGGCAGCATCAAGATCAAACGTGTGCAAAGCGTAATCAACCGTATAATTTATTTTTACAAAATCGTTAAATACTTTTTGATTTGCAGTATTCGCCTCAAGCCATTCGGTAAGCGCATCAATTTCATGTGAAGTAGCTTGATTTGTAATAAATTTAATAAATAATTGCTCCATTATGTTTACGGCCATTTTTGATTCTTTATACTATAACGAAGCAAAAAAGCAATACCCTAACAAATTGACAATCTTTTTTTATAATTCGTATGTTTTTAATTATTATTGCTTTAATTTGTTTTCGTGAAAATTGACATTTATAGCGACAATGATAGCCTAATTGCATCCCTAAAAAAGGGAGACGAAAAAGCATATGCCTATTTGATGGATACACATTACCAAAAACTTTGTGTATATGCCAACAGTCTTATCAGAAATCTGTTTGCTGCCGAAGATATTGTTCAAAACGTATTTGTTCGCTTGTGGGAGCAACGCATTAAACTAAAATCACATCAATCCCTAAAAAGCTTTTTATACAAGTCTGTCTACAATGAATTTATCGACCAATACCGTAAAAATCAATCCCTTTCTACTCTCGAAAAAAGTTACTTTGATGCTTTAAATGCAGTTGTACTCGATGATGACACCGAAACGTTTGAGCGCGTCATGTCGGTCATCAATAGAGAAATTCAAAATCTTCCTCCAAAGTGTAAAGAAGTTTTTATTTTAAGCAAAAAAGAAGGCTTAACTAATGCAGAAATTGCAGACTATCTCAAAGTAACTGTAAAAGCTGTTGAGGCTCAAATAACAAAAGCTTTTTCGTTACTGAGCGCTTCATTAGAAGAAAAAGGTAGAACGATCTTGTTCTTACTATTTGGTCACGGAAAACTGTAAAAACAGTACAAAGCTCGTACTATTTATCTTTAGAGGTGCTTTTGAGTACAACTATTACATTTGAAACCTTTACCTCTTCAAAAAAAATACAACAAAAAAAAATTAAGTCGTTTTTTGAAGTTAATTTTTCAAGAAATTATTTGCTAAAACAACCCATTTACTTGCTACTGCTATCCTTAATTTATCAAACTCTAACGTCTCATTATTATTTCGTCTGAAAAATTAAATTTATGAAAAATAGTAATGAAGCAAATCGCTGCAGCAATTATTTAAATATAAGAAAAACTACACACCGCTTAGGGAGATAAATCGCGTAGGATAGTAATTTTGAATTCTAATGAATACGAAAAATGTCAATTATTATATTCTTCTATCTAAGAACGCCTTAACGCGTAAAATAATAATACAACAACTCTTTGGTTTTAAATAATTTAGAAAAAGAGACTCGAGCAGCTTTCTTAGAAGTTTATATGGGTAGCTTTGTAACTTTATTACATATAAACGTACTGCTGAAATTAGTATACCAACAGTCTATGCCGACAATCAAGATCTTTGTAATGAACACTTACGAACTTTAACAATACTTATGCTGCCACGACATAAAATTTAGTAAAGGAGCCAACAAATTATATCTAGGCAATAAAATTTATATAAGTAGCTCCACACCTTAGTTTCTTCAACCGATAATAAAATAAATTCCAATCATTTTGATTATTGCTGATAGTATTACGGTAATGTACGAGACTATTTTATAAATCCAACACGCTGATACTATAGGAAGATTAGTTCTTGTAGACGCTTTGTGCTCTCCAGAAATAGTTTTGTCAGGAATAGCTAAATGACCTAGCTAAATTTACTGCTGAATTAGCTTTAACTACAAGATCTTTTGGTATTTCCATGACTGGAAATAGAACAGTAGCAATACAGATATTAGAACATTCTTGAGAATAACTATGCGAAACTATATTGCATTACCATTCTGGGAAGAGTATTTTAATCTACTAAATTCTGATGTACGAGGCTTAAAAAATAGTGCTGGTTCGTAGGAAATTCAAATATTGAAGGAGTATTTTTAAAATAATTTACTAAATATCCATATATTGATCTCGAAATTATTGTTATAGAAGAATAATTTTTTACAGATGAAAATTTAGCGACTTACTGCTAAATCACCCTGAATAAGCTTTTAAAAAATATGTTACTAACCACAGTTTTTGCAGTCTTTTTTTGAAGTGTACACATAAAAATATTTATTTACTAAATACTTTGCGTAGAAGCAAGTAAGTTGTTTTTTATAACCAAACATAACCATTATCTCATAAATAGTATGACCTGTACAAACGAAAAAACCCTAATTCGTTAGAATTAGGGTTTTAAAAAGAAAGGCGACGACATACTCTCCCACATAACTGCAGTACCATCTGCGCAGGCGGGCTTAACTACTCTGTTCGGGAAGGGAAGAGGTGAGCCCCGCCGCAATAACCACCTTAAGGAGTTATAATTGCTTTGGGCAATAACTTAATTATTAATTATCAATTATAAATTGTTAATTATCAATTAAACAATATCTTAACATACTGAGATAAAGAAACGTAAATAGTATTAGAAAGGTTCCTCCCCCGACTTGCATCGGGGGAAAAGTGTACATAAGCTTACGGATTATTAGTACTACTCGACTATGACATTACTGCCTTTACATCTATAGCCTATCAACGTGGTCATCTCCCACGATCCTTAAAAGAAATCTCATCTTGTGGTGGGTTTCGCGCTTATATGCTTTCAGCGCTTATCCCTTCCAAACGTAGCTACTCTGCGATGCTCCTGGCGGAACAACAGATACACTAGAGGTTTGTCCAATTCGGTCCTCTCGTACTAGAATCAGATCCACTCAAATTTCTTGCGCCCACAGTAGATAGAGACCGAACTGTCTCACGACGTTCTGAACCCAGCTCGCGTGCCACTTTAATGGGCGAACAGCCCAACCCTTGGGACCTTCTCCAGCCCCAGGATGTGACGAGCCGACATCGAGGTGCCAAACCCCCCCGTCGATATGAGCTCTTGGGGGAGATCAGCCTGTTATCCCCGGCGTACCTTTTATCCTTTGAGCGATGGCCCTTCCATGCGGAACCACCGGATCACTATGCTCTACTTTCGTACCTGATCGACCTGTATGTCTCTCAGTCAAGCTCCCTTATGCCATTGCACTCTACGCACGGTTACCAAGCGTACTGAGGGAACCTTTAGAAGCCTCCGTTACTCTTTTGGAGGCGACCACCCCAGTCAAACTACCCACCAAGCAATGTCCCCCGTATTACGGGGTTAGGCCTCAGACAAACAAAGGGTTGTATTTCAACAATGACTCCACAACGCCTAGCGACGCCACTTCACAGTCTCCAACCTATCCTACACATCATTTGTCCAAGGTCAATACTAAGCTATAGTAAAGGTGCACAGGGTCTTTTCGTCCCACTGCGGGTAAACGGCATCTTCACCGTTACTACAATTTCACCGAGCTCATGGCTGAGACAGTGTCCAGATCGTTACACCATTCGTGCAGGTCGGAACTTACCCGACAAGGAATTTCGCTACCTTAGGACCGTTATAGTTACGGCCGCCGTTTACTGGGGCTTCATTTCAATGCTTCTTCTTGCGAATAACATCTCCACTTAACCTTCCAGCACCGGGCAGGTGTCAGGCCCTATACTTCATCTTACGATTTTGCAGAGCCCTGTGTTTTTGATAAACAGTCGCCTGGACCTCTTCACTGCGGCCAGCATTGCTGCTGGCGACCTTTCTCCCGAAGTTACAGGTCTATTTTGCCTAATTCCTTAGCCATGAATCTCTCGAGCACCTTAGGATTCTCTCCTCGACTACCTGTGTCGGTTTGCGGTACGGGTACTAATTACCTGAAGTTTAGAGGTTTTTCTTGGAAGCCCTTAGGCGCACTATCTATTTGTCCGAAGACTCCTAGTACTATCGTATTTCCCCAAGCCGCGTGGATTTGCCTGCGCAGCTTATAGGTAGGTACTTCAACGAACTATTCCGTCAGTTCGCGGCGCTTTCATCACTCCGTCACCCCATCACAGTAATCAGTAGTACGGGAATATTAACCCGTTGGCCATCGACTGTCCCTTTCGGGTTCGCCTTAGGTCCCGACTAACCCACAGCTGATTAGCATAGCTGTGGAAACCTTAGTCTTTCGGTGTGCGGGTTTCTCGCCCGCATTATCGTTACTTATGCCTACATTTTCTTTTCTAACCAGTCCAGCATGCCTAACGACACACCTTCAACCCTGTTAGAATGCTCCCCTACCACTTACAATAAATTGTAAATCCATAGCTTCGGTAATATACTTATGCCCGATTATTATCCATGCTCGTCCGCTCGACTAGTGAGCTGTTACGCACTCTTTAAATGAATGGCTGCTTCCAAGCCAACATCCTAGCTGTCTGGGCAGACGAACCTCGTTCTTTCAACTTAGTATATATTTGGGGACCTTAGCTGATGGTCTGGGTTCTTTCCCTCTCGGACTTGGACCTTAGCACCCAAGCCCTCACTGTTATGAAACATTATATAGCATTCGGAGTTTGTCAGGAATTGGTAGGCGGTGAAGCCCCCGCATCCAATCAGTAGCTCTACCTCTATATAACTTTACGCATAACGCTGCACCTAAATGCATTTCGGGGAGTACGAGCTATTTCCGAGTTTGATTGGCCTTTCACCCCTACCCACAGATCATCCCAAGACTTTTCAACGTCAACGGGTTCGGTCCTCCACTGTGTGTTACCACAGCTTCAACCTGTCCATGGGTAGATCACACGGTTTCGCGTCTAACACTACTGACTAAAGCGCCCTATTCAGACTCGCTTTCGCTACGGATCCGTGGCTTAACCACTTAACCTTGCCAGCAACGTTAACTCGTAGGCTCATTATGCAAAAGGCACGCCGTCACCCCACGAAAGGGCTCCGACCGCTTGTAAGCGTATGGTTTCAGGATCTATTTCACTCCGTTATTCACGGTTCTTTTCACCTTTCCCTCACGGTACTGGTTCACTATCGGTCTCTCAGGAGTATTTAGCCTTAGCGGATGGTCCCGCCAAATTCAGACAGGATTTCTCGTGTCCCGCCCTACTCAGGATACCACTATCCTTTACATTCATTACCTATACGGGACTATCACCCTCTATGGTTCTACTTTCCAGTAGATTCTAATTCTTCATGCAAGAAATATCGTGGTCCTACAACCCCAATATTGCCGTAACAACATTGGTTTGGGCTAATCCGCGTTCGCTCGCCACTACTTACGGAATCACTTTTGTTTTCTTCTCCTCCGCCTACTTAGATGTTTCAGTTCAGCGGGTTTGCCCACCTATCGGTGTACTATGTCTTCAACATAGTGGGTTGCCCCATTCAGGTATCTACGGATCAATTCGTGTGTGCCAATCCCCGTAGCTTTTCGCAGCTTATCACGCCTTTCATCGCCTCTGAGAGCCAAGGCATCCCCCATACGCCCTTATTTTGCTTATTGTACTACTCTTTAAGTCTAAAAAAATAAGTACTACGTATTAAGTTTACACCAAATACACAAAACTTACTCATTCATAACTAAAAAGTGTTCTTTCTACTTATTTTTTTACTATTTTCTTATCTCAATATGTCAATGAACTTTTTTCCTTTCGGAACTGTGGAGAATAACGGAGTCGAACCGTTGACCTCCTGCGTGCAAGGCAGGCGCTCTAGCCAGCTGAGCTAATCCCCCAATTTAATTATGAATTGTGAATTATGAATTATGAATACCATTCATAACTCCTCAACTCTAGAATTTCTTCTTCTTTTTAAGTAATTAGTTGTCTCGGACAGACTCGAACTGTCGACCCCTACATTATCAGTGTAGTACTCTAACCAGCTGAGCTACGAGACAATATGATCTTTTGATTTAAGTGATTTGATTCCCTTTGCTCTAGATCCTAAAATCCAGGGCTGAAAATCAGCATTAAACAATCATAAATCTGTACCTTTTACTTAATTGTATTATTTGAACTAACAGCAGAGTAATAAAATAAATCCTTCTTGAAACCAATAAAAATCTTCGTCTTTTTCCCAAGAGTGCAATAAATTGCTAACACTTAGGCTCTAGAAAGGAGGTGTTCCAGCCGCACCTTCCGGTACGGCTACCTTGTTACGACTTAGCCCTAGTTACCAGTTTTACCCTAGGCAGCTCCTTGCGGTCACCGACTTCAGGCACCCCCAGCTTCCATGGCTTGACGGGCGGTGTGTACAAGGCCCGGGAACGTATTCACCGGATCATGGCTGATATCCGATTACTAGCGATTCCAGCTTCACGGAGTCGAGTTGCAGACTCCGATCCGAACTGTGACCGGTTTTATAGATTCGCTCCTGGTCACCCAGTGGCTGCTCTCTGTACCGGCCATTGTAGCACGTGTGTAGCCCAAGGCGTAAGGGCCGTGATGATTTGACGTCATCCCCACCTTCCTCACAGTTTGCACTGGCAGTCTTGTTAGAGTTCCCGACATGACTCGCTGGCAACTAACAACAGGGGTTGCGCTCGTTATAGGACTTAACCTGACACCTCACGGCACGAGCTGACGACAACCATGCAGCACCTTGTAAATTGTCTTGCGAAAGATCTGTTTCCAAACCGGTCAATCTACATTTAAGCCTTGGTAAGGTTCCTCGCGTATCATCGAATTAAACCACATGCTCCACCGCTTGTGCGGGCCCCCGTCAATTCCTTTGAGTTTCAAACTTGCGTTCGTACTCCCCAGGTGGGATACTTATCACTTTCGCTTAGCCACTGAGATTGCTCCCAACAGCTAGTATCCATCGTTTACGGCGTGGACTACCAGGGTATCTAATCCTGTTCGCTACCCACGCTTTCGTCCATCAGCGTCAATATATTAGTAGTAACCTGCCTTCGCAATTGGTATTCCATGTAATCTCTAAGCATTTCACCGCTACACTACATATTCTAGTTACTTCCTAATAATTCAAGTCTAGCAGTATCAATGGCCGTTCCACCGTTGAGCGATGGGCTTTCACCACTGACTTACTAAACCGCCTACGGACCCTTTAAACCCAATGATTCCGGATAACGCTTGGATCCTCCGTATTACCGCGGCTGCTGGCACGGAGTTAGCCGATCCTTATTCTTACAGTACCGTCAAGACTCTACACGTAGAGTTGTTTCTTCCTGTATAAAAGCAGTTTACAATCCATAGGACCGTCATCCTGCACGCGGCATGGCTGGATCAGGCTTGCGCCCATTGTCCAATATTCCTCACTGCTGCCTCCCGTAGGAGTCTGGTCCGTGTCTCAGTACCAGTGTGGGGGATCTCCCTCTCAGGACCCCTACCCATCGTAGCCTTGGTATGCCGTTACCATACCAACTAGCTAATGGGACGCATGCTCATCTTTTACCGATAAATCTTTAATTACATCTTGATGCCAAGTCGTAATACTATAAGGTATTAATCCAAATTTCTCTGGGCTATCCCTTTGTAAAAGGTAGATTGCATACGCGTTACGCACCCGTGCGCCGGTCTCTAAGTAGCAAGCTACCTATACCCCTCGACTTGCATGTGTTAAGCCTGCCGCTAGCGTTCATCCTGAGCCAGGATCAAACTCTTCATCGTATATTGTGCGAGACAGATAAATCTATCTCTATTTATTTTTGACTCCGAATTATCTAGTGGTTATTCTCAAAATCTCTCGATTCTATTACTCTTATTCTTTGTTTTGAAATCTCTCTCAAAACGGCTGTCAATTCAATATGTCTAGGAACGTATTCTTCTGTATTTTAAAACCTCAATTCTCACTTGTTTAAGTGTCTCTCAAGGCGGCTGCAAAAGTACAAACTCTTTTCTAATCTCACAAGAAAAAAATGAAATTTATTTTGAGCCTTTTTACAAACTCTAAAACCATTCTTCCTTGTCAGTATCTCAAATGACTTGCGCCTTTAGCGGGGTGCAAATGTAAAACGTTTTTTCTTAGTACACAAACTTTATTTTGATATTATTTTTGAAGAAAATCTCCGCTGTAATATCTCAATTCGTAGTCAGTAAAAAGTAGAACGTGTCGCTGTTGCGGGTGCAAAAATAGTCACTTTATTTACATAAACAACCCTTTTTATTGCATTATTTCAATCTTTTTTTTTAATAAATTCTTAACTATTTGGAAACCTTAATCTTGTGAATACTTTATACTATTCTCTTTTTAGCATTTTACATCGCTTTCGATCGGTTTCTTAGGATTAACGTGGCTTATTTGCTTTTACTCTACTCCTCTTTCTTGCTTCTGGTGGGGTTTTAAGAGAATAAGTTGGGTATTAACTTTTAACTCTTTTAAAACTTCCCTGTTTTTATTGGGTTTTGAGAGGTTTAGATATCGCTTTCCAATAATACTAGGACTTCGAACTCGATTCAGTTAATCTTACTGCTGTATTTACTCCTTATATATAGGTAACAGAAACTTGCTTGATCTGAAACACAAAATTTAAAAAGAATAGCTAAATCATAGCCCTGGCAGCAGCGGCATCCTTCTTTTGCTTTCTTTAAGCAATAGAAGATACAGCGAATGACAGGAAATAGCTCCCGAAACTAAAAAAACTTCCTATACCTATATATAACGATAGATGTTGAAACATAAATATAAAAACTAACCTACATATATATTGTGTGGATTTTTGTAATGAAGTATATTTGCATTCACAAAATTAAAGACAATGATTAAGATTACTTTGCCCGACGGGTCGATTAAAGAGTTTGCTTCTGGCGTAACTCCGATGGAGGTTGCTAAAAGCATCAGTGAAGGATTTGCAAGAAACGTGATTTCGGCATCTTTTGATGGTACAACAATTGAAACCGAAACTCCATTGACGACCGACGGTAGTCTTATATTATATACGTGGAATGACGCAGATGGTAAAAAGGCATTTTGGCACTCTACCTCTCACGTTATGGCGCAAGTATTGGAGGAATTGTTTCCTGGAGTTAAATTAACTCTTGGACCTGCAATTGCGAATGGATTTTATTATGACGTGGATTTTGAAGATCAAAAAATTACTGATGCCGACTTTAAAAGAATTGAAGATCGCGTATTGGAAATTTCTAGAGGAAAACATGAGTTCAAAATGCGTCCGCTTAGCAAAGCAGCAGCATTAGAAATGTACAAAGACAACGTATACAAGACCGAAATGATTTCCAATTTAGAAGACGGAACCATTACATTTTGCGATCACGATACGTTTACCGATTTGTGTCGCGGTGGTCATATTCCGAATACCGGAATTATTAAAGCAATGAAAATTATGAGTGTTGCAGGCGCTTATTGGCGTGGTGATGAAAAAAATAAGCAATTAACTCGTGTTTACGGAACGTCGTTTCCTAAGCAAAAAGATTTAACTGAATATTTGGCTTTACTTGAAGAAGCAAAGCGACGTGACCATCGAAAACTTGGAAAGGAATTAGAATTGTTTGCTTTTTCTCAGAAAGTTGGACAAGGTTTACCATTGTGGCTACCAAAGGGAGCTGCTTTGAGAGAACGTTTGGAGCAATTTTTGAAAAAGGCACAAAAGAAAGCAGGTTACGAACAAGTGGTTACTCCACATATTGGACAAAAGGAATTATACGTAACTTCTGGCCATTATGCGAAATATGGTGCTGACAGTTTTCAGCCGATTACAACACCGCATGAAGGAGAAGAGTTTTTATTAAAACCGATGAACTGCCCGCATCACTGCGAAATATACAATGTGCGTCCATGGTCCTACAAAGACTTACCGAAACGTTACGCTGAATTTGGAACCGTATACAGATATGAACAATCGGGTGAATTGCATGGTTTAACTCGTGTTAGAGGGTTCACTCAAGATGATGCACATATTTTTTGTACTCCAGATCAATTGGACGAAGAGTTTAAAAAAGTAATTGACTTAGTGCTCTATGTATTTGGCTCTTTAGGATTTGAAAACTTTACAGCGCAAATCTCATTGAGAGATAAAGAAAATAGAGAAAAATATATTGGATCTGATGAAAACTGGGAAAAAGCAGAAAATGCTATCATCAGTGCCGCAGCAGACAAAGGTTTAAATACGGTTATAGAATATGGTGAGGCTGCGTTTTACGGACCTAAACTTGACTTCATGGTTAAAGACGCCTTAAGAAGACAATGGCAATTAGGAACGATTCAAGTAGACTATAATTTACCAGAGCGATTTGAGTTAACTTATAAAGGTGCTGATAACGAATTACACCGTCCAGTTATGATTCACAGAGCGCCGTTTGGATCAATGGAACGCTTTATCGCTATCTTGCTGGAACATACTGCAGGAAATTTCCCGCTTTGGCTGATACCGGAACAGGCTATTATCTTGTCTTTAAGCGAGAAATACGAAATTTATGCCAAAAAAGTTTTAGATGTGCTAGAAAATCACGAAATTCGCGCCCTAATTGACAACAGAAATGAGACAATAGGCAAGAAAATTAGAGATGCAGAAATGCAGAAATTGCCATTTATGCTGATTGTAGGTGAAGAAGAGGAACGAAATGGAACGATTTCTATTCGTCGTCACGGTCAAGAAGGAAAAGGGAATATTACCGTTACAATTGAGGAATTTGTCGCAATTGTAAATGAGGAAATAAATAAGACATTAAAAGTATTTACAGTTTAACTTAAATTATAAAGCCATAGCAATAAGAAGCAACAGAGGTTATCAACCTCGCGTAGAAAAAAAAGATGCCCACAGAATTAATAACAATATTCGTGGTCTACAAGAAGTACGTCTTGTAGGGGAAAATATAGAGCCTGGAGTTTTTAAACTTTCAGAAGCATTGAGACTAGCCGATGAATTCGAGTTGGATTTAGTTGAGATTTCTCCTAATGCAGAGCCGCCAGTTTGTAAAATCATGGATTATAAGAAATTTATCTACGAGCAGAAAAAGCGTGATAAAGTCTTAAAAGCGAAATCAACCCAGGTAACTGTAAAGGAGATTCGTTTTGGTCCACAGACTGACGAACATGATTATGAATTTAAGAGAAAGAATGCTGAGAAGTTCTTGAAAGAGGGTTCTAAATTAAAAGCGTTTGTATTCTTTAAAGGTCGTTCGATTATCTATAAGGATCAAGGACAGATTTTATTATTGCGTTTGGCAACAGATTTAGAAGAGTTTGGTAAAGTTGAAGCTATGCCTGTTTTAGAAGGAAAACGTATGATTATGTTTATTGCTCCTAAGAAGAAAAAATAAGCTTTTGGCTATTAGCCTTTAGTACTAAGTTATTAGCGAAAAGCTACTAGCTAAAAATATAAGTAAGTAAGAATAAATTAAAAAACACTAGGAAAAATGCCTAAAATGAAAACCAAATCTAGCGCCAAGAAACGTTTCAAAGTTACTGGTTCTGGAAAGATTAAAAGAAAGCATGCTTTTAAAAGTCACATCTTGACTAAAAAATCTAAAAAACGTAAATTAGCTTTGACACATTCAGCGTTAGTTCACAAAACAGATATGAAAAGCATCAAACAACAATTAAGAATTATATAATTTAGTACTCAGTCGTCAGTATGTAGTAAGCAGTTTTAACTGAGCACTACTATCTGAAAACTGAACACTTTTTTTAAATTCTTTAGGTTAAAACAATTTAAATATAACCTTGGAGTATGGCCAATAAGTTCTCTTGATTTAATTCGGGACGCCTACTACAAAAAAAACAATAATATTATGCCAAGATCAGTAAATTCGGTTGCTAAAAGAGCAAGAAGAAAAAAGATAATGAAGCAAGCCAAAGGTTACTTTGGTAGACGTAAAAACGTTTGGACAGTTGCTAAGAACGCGGTTGAGAAAGCAATGTGCTATGCTTACCGTGATAGAAAACAAAACAAAAGAAATTTCCGTTCATTATGGATTCAACGTATCAACGCTGGAGCTAGATTAGAAGGAATCTCTTATTCTCAGTTTATGGGTAAAGTAAAGACTAGCGGAATCGAATTGAACCGTAAAGTACTTGCTGATTTAGCAATGAATCACCCTGAGGCTTTCAAAGCAATACTTAATAAAGTAAAATAAACGTTTTATCAACTCAATTTAGATTACTTACTTATAATAGAAAACCCAGTCGAAAGATCGGGTTTTTTTATGTCTAAATAGTTCTGAGTTTTTATACTGTATTCGTATAATTGCTTATTTTCGTACTATGAGAGTAGCCCCAATCTTTTTCTTATACTTGCTATTTATTTCCCAGCTATTATTGTCATGCAATGGAGATAGCGAAAAACTACCTGTATCAAATGAAGCAGTAGCATCGAAAGAGTTGCTAGCTTTAATTCAAATAGGAGATAGCTTATACGATTCACAAAAATTTGATAGTTCCTATTACTATTTTACCAAAGCTAAATCGATTGCCTTAAATGAGAAAAATATAAAAAAAATAGTATACTGTATTTTTAACATGGCTGATATTAATCAAAAGCAAGGAGATTATATTTCTAGCGAATCAGCAGCAACTGAAGCACTACCTTATCTAAAAGAAATAAAAAATCCAAACTATGCTTGGAATATCTACGTGATCTTAGGAGTAAATTATCTTCATAAATACGATTATAACAAATCATTACTATATTATGAGAAAGCTTATCAACTTAAAACTGATAAACTTCGAAAATTAAACACGCAAAATAATAAAGCAGTCGTCTACATGGAGCAAGGTAGTTATGATAGTGCCATAGAGATATTTGACTATTTATGCGTACAAAACGAAATACAAACAGATCCTGAATCATATGCACGTATTTTAAATAATCTTGGTCTTTGTCATGAAGCTAATGATCCTAAAAAAGCACTATCATATTATAGGCGATGTTTCAATATTTATAAAAGTACAAATAATGAATGGGGCTTAATTGGAAATTACGTAAATCAATCTAAGCACTTTCAAAAAACAAATCGAAAGCTTTCAAAACATTACGCTAGTAAAGCGTATGAACTAGCAACCAAGTGGAATTCTTCTAATGATCGAATGAATGCTCTTATAGCATTAATCCATAGCTCTACAGGTACCGATCTAAAGAAGTATAGTTTAAAATATGTAGCGTTAAATGATAGTATTACAAAGCAGAAGCAAATAGCAAAAAATCAGTTTGCAAAGGTAAAATACGATTCGAGCCTAGCTAAGAGAGAAAATGAAATTCTCAAAAGTCAAAAAATCACCGCACAGTTAGAATTAGAGCAAGAAAAATATAAAAAATTACTTTCCTATCTCCTTATTACATTGGTCCTTATTATATCTATTGTGATCTATTACTATTTACTATATCGAAGCAAAATAGAGAAATCAAAAGCCATTTATAAATCTGAAACGAGAATTTCTAAAAAACTACACGACGAATTAGCTAATGAAATTTACCAAACCATAACGATGGTTGAATCTAAAAATTTAGCATATAAAGAAAACAAAGAAGAATTATTAAATAATTTAGACATAATTTATTCTCAAATCAGAAACATCTCTTACCAAAATAGAATTATAAATACAGACGAAACGTTTGCCGAATTTTTAAAACAGATGATTAATACTTATAATTCATCTGCTATACAAATTATAATGAAAGATTTAAATGTGATAAACTGGAATAACATCTCAGCGGCGCAAAAAATTACAGTTTACAGAGTACTTCAAGAACTTCTAGTAAATATGAAAAAACACAGTCAGAGCTCTTTCGTAGTTATTTCTTTTACAAGTCTAGCTACAGAAATTCAAATTGACTATTCCGACAATGGAATAGGCATTAATCCTGAAAAAATAAGCAGCAAAAACGGACTAAAAAATGCAGAAAACAGATTAAAATCGATAAAAGGAAGCCTATCCTACAGTTCAATTTTAGACAAAGGTTTTAAGGCGTCAATCACATTTCCAACAACATAAAACATGTATAAAAAAGTTTTGGTCGCTGAAGATTTAGATACAATTTCCCTCACAGTTAAGCAAGCACTTGAATCTATAGATATTTTAAATATTGACGTAGCCAAATATTGCGATGATGCTTTTCTAAAAATTAAAAAAGGAATTACAGATAATACTCCTTATGAGTTACTGATTACTGACTTGTCCTTTAAAAAAGACTGTCGTGAAACTAACTTACATTCGGGAGAAGATCTTATTGAAGCTGTGAAAAAAATTCAACCCGATATAAAAACAATTGTTTTTTCAATCGAAGACAAATCATATTTAATTTCAAAATTACATACCCAGTTGAAAATTGATGCCTATGTAATGAAGGGACGAAATAGTATTGAGAATTTAAAGCAAACAGTACATAAATTATACCTTCAAAAGGAAATAAAAGTAACACTAGCTAAGGGATCTATTGGATTAATTGAAATTGATCAGTACGACGTATCGTTGCTAAAACTACTCGCTAACGGACTTAGCATTCAAGAGATAAGCGGTGAATTCAGTAGACAAAATTGTATCCCAAACAGCACCAGCAGCATTGAAAAAAAGATCAATAAACTAAAGATTTACTTTAAAGCTACCAATAATGTCCATTTGATTGCACTAACAAAAGACCTAGGAATAATCTAAAAAAATTTAAGCACCTTACGGTTTCCCGTAAAAAAAAACCAGTTGCGAGTGATATGTTTGCAAAAACATGTTGATTATGCGTTTCAAAAATACACTATTCAAAAGATCATTACGTAAAATAGCCAATAAATTAAAGACTGAAAAATCGAAAGTAGTTTTAAAAACCATACTACTAACTTTTATTTTATCTTATGCTACTGCATTAATTTGTGCTAAAACAGGAATAATTGAAATCGAATGGCAGTTATTATTTGTACCTGCGATAGTAGTTTTACAAATTATAATTATAGTGACTGCGTTTAAAGATCGTTATAAAAAAATATAAAATAAAAATTAAGTCTTCTGATTCTTCTTGCGAGCAGCAGGAAATAATACATTATTTAAAATCAAACGATATCCGGGAGAATTGGGGTGCAAATCTAAAACAGTTGGAGGATCCCCAACTTTATGCTGAAAATCTTCAGGATCATGTCCACCAAAGAAAGTAAACATTCCTTTTCCTTTTTGACCATGAATGTAACGCGCCTCGCCATTAAGTTCACAAGTTCCCATAACTAATACATTTGATTTCACTAGATCAGAATTAAATGAAGTTGTCTGTCCCATAAATCCTTTTACTAACTGGGTGTGGTTTTGACAAAGCATACTCGGAATAGCATCCCATTTTGCGGAGAACTCCATTAAAGTAAAATAATCTTTTTCCATCGGGATTCTGCGCTGTAATGTCATGTCAATATTCGAAAACTCATATTGTTCAGGCCGTCTTTCTAAAGTGAAATCTTTAAAAGCAAAACTATTCTGAAAATTTAATTTTGATTGATAGTTGGGCTCACTTGCGTCTCCATCAAACATTGCTTCGCAAATATCTACTCCATCTGCAGCTAATGCTATGTCAAAACTATCCGTCGCAGAACACATGGCAAACATAAATCCACCACCAATTACAAAGTCTCTAATTTTTTTAGCAACAGCTCCTTTTTCATGTGCAACTTTGGAGTATCCTAAATTTTTAGCGAGTATTTCTGCAGCAGCTTTTTGTTCAATATACCAAGGGATATTTTTATATGCAGAATAAAATTTACCATATTGTCCTGTAAAATCTTCATGATGTAGGTGCAACCAATCATACATTAATAATTGGTCACTTAAGACTTCTGAATCGTACACAGGTGTAAAAGGAATTTCAGCGTAAGTTAAAACCAACGTAACAGCATCGTCCCACGGCTGTTTTCCTTGCGGCGTGTATACTGCAATTTTTGGTGCTTTTTCTAAAATAATTGTTTCCATGTTTTGAGATGGACTCGCAATTTCTTCTAAAATTAAATTAACTTGGCTATCGCTCAAAATTTCATAGCTTACTCCTCTAATTTGGCATTCTTTCCGAATCTCTTCAGAATCTGGCAATAAAAAAGAGCCCCCACGATAATTAAGTAACCAACTTGCTTTGTACTGGTTGTTCAAACACCAATAAGTGATTCCGTACGCTTTTAGATGATTTTGTTGTGAAGACTCATCCATAGGTAATAACACAAAAGAAGCGCTTACTTTTAAGGAGCAAAAAAACAAAAAAAAATAGAAGTAAAGACGTAATGACATAACAACTTAGTTTATAGCTCAAAGATAAAAAACTAACGGAAAGATCAATCATTATACTGCAAAGACCGTAAAGAAATAAAGCGACAAATTAAAAACTAAAATATTCTATATTTTAACATGTGTATTCTTAAAACGGGTAAAAACACGCATCGAAATCAAGGAAATTGATACTAAATTTGTAAATAGAAAAACCAAACTATAAATAAAAATCACGATGATGGAATCAAAAAATTACGACAATCAACCTAAAGGACTAGGTTTGATTAAAAAAATTGGTGTTGGAATTTTAGTACTTATGATAATTGTTTATTATATTTTATCGATAAAATTTTTATTAAGTTAGGAAAATTACATGTCAATTAAAGCCAACCTATTTTGAATGGCAAAAACTACCAGTCCAGCAATATTTTTAGACTCGGTTTTTAACAATAGATTCGTTCGATGCCCCTCGACGGTTCTAGGACTAATAAAAAGAATTTCGGCGATTTGAGCTGTATTTTTCTGTTCGCAAATCAATTGCAATACTTCAATTTCTCGGGGAGATAAAAAAGCTGCATCTAGTTCGGACTTTGCATTTTTTTTCATCAATTCTATTTCCTTCAAAATTTTTAACACTTTTTCGTTATAATAAAAACCTTTATCTGCAACCTGTCGTATTGCATAAAGTAATTCTTCTGGTTTTGCGTTCTTTAGAACAAATGCAGCAGCTCCTACATCAATCATATTGGCTACAAAAGAATGCGAATCATAACTTGTTAACGCAATAATTTTAGTACTAGGATATTTTTTGTGTAAAATTTTGGTAGTTTCAACGCCATTAAGTACTGGCATCTTAAGATCAGTAAGAATTGCATCTGGTTGTTCATCCGTATTATCAAGATAATCTAGCAATTCTTTTCCGTTAGAAGCCTGAAAAACTACTTGAAAGTCTTCTTCTCGATCTAACATAAATTTAATTCCTTGACGAAACAAAATTTCATCATCTACCAAAACAACTTTAATAACGTTTTTCATATTTGTTTTTTGAGGTCAGCAATACATTAATTGTTCAAAAAAAAATACAATAGAAACGGATTTAGGGGAAACGTCAATATCGAATTTGGTTGCAGAAAAGTACAAAAAATATGTTACATTTAGCTACAAAAAACACCTAAAATGTGAAATTAACTCTCGTTCCTTCACCTCTAGCCGATTTTATTTCCAATGTCCCATTTAAAAAGCGTACTCTACTTTCGATGTTTTTGGTACCAAGACCTTTTTGATTACTTGACAAATTTGTATCAAAACCAATACCATTATCGGTATAAATACAAGAATAAAAGTTATCGTTTTCTCGTAAAGTAATACTAATAAAAGTCGCCTGACCATGACGTACAGAATTATTAAGTAACTCTTGTAAGATGCGAAACACATGCAAATCATTGTGTAAATTCTTAAAATCAAAATCAACAATATTATTATATTCAATCTTTACTGACCTACTACTTTCGAATTCTAAACAAAGCTCTTTGATACCTGCGTCTAAACCAAATTTTTCGAGAACAGGTGGCAATAAATTGTGAGCAATTTTACGCGAACTATCTAAAGCCTTGTTCGTTAAATCAATAATAATACTGGTAATCTCTTTTTGCTCGGCCGGTGATAAGTTCGGAGTGCTTAATAAATGACAATTTAACTTAACTACATTAAGCTTAGAATTAATATCGTCGTGCAAATCTTGGGCAATACGCTTTCGCTCAGTCTCTTGCGTAAGAATAACTGCCTTTAATTGTTGATCTTGATACTCAATAATTATATTCTTTTTTTCAATTTCTTTTTGATTGATTTTTTTTCTCGAAAAGTAGAAAAAAACAACTATTGCAGCTGCAACAAGCATAAAAAAGACAGAGCTGAATAAAATTATAAGCACAATATCTTTCTCTGGAATTAAGC
This sequence comes from Flavobacterium sp. TMP13, assembly GCF_050847115.1. NCBI lineage: Bacteria > Pseudomonadati > Bacteroidota > Flavobacteriia > Flavobacteriales > Flavobacteriaceae > Flavobacterium > Flavobacterium sp. TMP13. The sequence continues at coordinate 2,128,244 of NZ_CP193656.1, read as the reverse complement.
TAAGCTTTGCGGAGACTTGTAGCATCAAATTTTGTTTGTTATAGAATAGAATCAAAATATTAATTTATTTATTTCTACTTGTTTAAAAAAAATATAAATTTATAGGTATCGAATTTAAGGACTTAAAGATTAATTGTTTTTTTTTCGTTTTTTTTTGAAAAAGTAACCATCCATTCGTAGCAGTAAAATAATTGCAAAACAATTACTAGTAAAGCATTTAGCTGCCAGCTAAGATATTTAATATCAGGACTTAAATTCTGAGTTAAATTCCCAATCAAGTACAATACGGTACTAGATAGCAAATAAATTACAATACCAACTGTTACATAATAATACGATTTATCAGTGCCAAGTTGGTTGTACAAATGAATTAAAGCATAACAAATCAATAAAGCAGCTGTAAGTGTAATGGCGAATAAGTTGAACTGAAACAGTAGTTGAGTATCGCGCCAATTTTGTACAATGATTGCCCCTACCGCAGCTACTAAAGTATACCCTATAAAATTTTCTTGTTCTCTAGTTTTCGAAAAAGATTTAAAAAATAAACTTAGTAAAATAAAGTTCCCTAAAAAGAATATATTTACCACTACTAAGTTATGAAAACCTAACTGATACAGTACTTCCATTGTAATTTGCATTCCAAGACTAAATATTAAATAACCTATAAAAAAAATATTAGCTTTTCGTCTGTATAAAAAACTAAAATTATATAAAATAAGATTAATAAATAATATTAAATATCCACTATATATTAAGAAATCTGCCATTAATATATGTGAAATTAAAAGGGTGGACTTGGGCGTGTACCATTATAAACTTCTTCTTCGTCTCCATCTCCTTGTCCTTTTGCTAAATTATAATTTAATGTTTTTCTTCCATAAACATCTGTATACTGCCCGCTTTTTTCGTCTTTATCTGCTCCTACAAAAAATAATATTTTTTCATCTTTATCATTTATGCCGATATAAGCGCGAATTGCCTCAGTCTTTAAAGCCAGGACATTTTCTAAACTTTCTCTGGGTATTAAAAAAGCTTTCATCTTGTTTTTAGCATCACCTACAGTGGTATCGCCGTCATACTTTTTTTCCCATTCTTTGGCAGTCGCTAAAGAAATTTTAATAGGCCCTGGAAAGGTTTTGTCATCCATAAATATTATTTTTATAATTAGTTAATAGTATTAACTTTATTAAATTCAAGAATGCTAAACTACTAAATTAATTTTCACCTTCGGATTTTTTCCTATTACTTAATTGATTAAAAACAAAAAAATCTTTGCAAATAACTAATTTGCAAAGATTTTTTATGCTAATTCAATTTTAACTACTTAAAAAGGTACGTCGCTGTCGTCATCATCGTCGTTAAAATTACTACCAAAAGCTTCGTTGGCAGATGGTAAATTTTTTGTAATAAATGTATTTTCGTCTGCGTTCATTTTAGAGGGTAAATCATCGTAACCACCAGTAAAGTCTTCTAGGTTATCAAACTTTCCTAAATTACCAATAAATTTCAAACGAACATTTTCTAAACTACCGTTACGGTGTTTTGCAATGATAAACTCAGCTTGTCCAGCAGTCGGCGATTGTTCGTCGTCATCCCACTCCTCTATTTTGTAATATTCTGGACGATAAATAAACGATACAATATCGGCATCTTGCTCAATTGCACCCGATTCACGAAGGTCAGACAACAAAGGTCTTTTGCTCGAACCACGCGTTTCTACCGCACGCGATAATTGTGACAAAGCAATTACAGGCACGTTTAACTCTTTTGCTAGAGCTTTTAAGTTTCTAGAAATAGTCGAAATTTCCTGTTCACGGTTTCCTCCACCTTTTCCGTTTCCTCCCGCAGTCATTAATTGCAAGTAATCAACAATTATTAGTTTAATTCCGTGTTGTGAAGCTAAACGTCTACACTTGGCACGTAAATCGAATATAGAAAGTGAAGGTGAATCATCAATAAATAAAGGTGCTTTCTCCAAATCTTTTACTTTGGTACTTAGTTGCTCCCACTCGTGTTTCTCTAATTTCCCAGTCCGTAATTTTTCTGAAGACAATCCAGTTTCTGATGAAATTAAACGGGTAATTAACTGAACTGATGCCATCTCTAGTGAGAATACAGCCACTGGATGGCCATAGTCAATCGCCACATTTCTTGCCATAGAAAGTACAAAAGCAGTTTTTCCCATTCCGGGTCTTGCGGCGATGATAATTAAATCACTCGGCTGCCAACCTGATGTAATTTTGTCTAATTTTTCAAATCCAGTGGCTATACCACTCAATCCTTCTTTACCAGCAATTTCTTCAATTCGCTTTTTAGCTTGTAAAACTAAACTTTGAGCGGTTTCTGAACTTCGCTTAACGTTTCCTTGCGTTACCTCGTATAATTTGGTTTCCGCTTGATCTAATAAATCAAAAACATCGGTAGTTTCATCGTAAGATTGCTCAATAATTTCCGACGAAATTCGAATCAAACTGCGCTGAATGAATTTCTGCAATATAATACGAGAGTGAAACTCAATATGCGCAGACGATGCTACTTTTTGAGTCAGCTGGATTAAGTAAAAATCGCCACCCGCGACGTCTAATTTTCCGTTCTTTTTAAGCTGAGCTGAAACGGTTAACAAGTCAATGGGCTGGGTTTCAGTAAAAAGCTGCACAATGGCTTCAAAAATATGTTTGTGTGCATCTTTGTAAAAAGCGTCGGGTTGTAAAATATCAATTACGTCGTCTACTCCTTTTTTATCAATCATCATTGCTCCGAGCACAGCCTCTTCTAAATCAAGTACTTGTGGCGGAAGTTTTCCTTTTTCTAAATTAATAATAGTGGTTTTGTCTACCTTGATAGGACTTATATTCTTGAAGTTTTCCATAAAGCGAAAATAGCGAATTTTAAAAAATTACAGCTATTGAGTTGTTAGAATTAATTGTTTATAAATAACCTTTTATTGTTGATAACCAAAAAAAAATCCGAAACTATAAGGCTTCGGATTTATACTGAAATTATACGATTTTACTCTTTATATTCTCCCATACTAGTGTACTTGTCCATTCTTTGGGCGATCAGCTCCTTTGTTGATAAGTCTTTCAATCCAGCATATGCTTTAGTGATGTATTGGGTAACGGTTTTGAATGTAGTTTCTCGATCAAAATGCGCCCCACCTAACGGTTCTGGAATTACATCATCGACCAATTTTTGTCTTTTCATATCAGATGAAGTCAGCTTTAAAGCATCAGCAGCTTTCTCTTTGTACTCCCAACTTTTCCATAAAATAGACGAACACGATTCTGGAGAAATAACCGAATACCATGTGTTTTCTAGCATGTATACTCTATCACCTACTCCTATTCCTAATGCTCCACCCGATGCACCTTCACCCACAATAATGGTAATAATTGGCACTTGCAAACGAACCATTTCAAAAAGGTTTCGAGCAATTGCTTCCCCTTGACCTCTTTCTTCTGCTTCTAAACCTGGATATGCACCTGGAGTATCGATAAAGGTAACTACTGGAACACCAAATTTTTCTGCCATTTTCATTAAACGCAAGGCTTTTCGGTATCCTTCTGGATTTGCCATACCAAAATTTCGGTATTGACGTGTCTTCGTGTTGTATCCTTTTTGTTGACCAATAATCATATACGATTGGCCATCAATTTTACCTAATCCACCGACCATCGCTTTATCATCTTTAAAACCTCTGTCTCCGTGCAACTCTAAAAAAGTATCTCCACAAATGGCCTTAATATAATCAAAAGTGTACGGCCTATTTGGATGTCTTGATAATTGTACGCGTTGCCAAGCGCTTAAATTCTTGTATATATCTTTTTTTGTTTCTTCTAATTTTTTGCTAATCTGTTTGCAAGTAGGCGTCACATCTACTTCAGATTCTTTTCCAATGATAACACACTTTTCTAATTGCTCCTCTAACTCTTTAATTGGAAGCTCAAAATCTAAATATTCCATAGGATTTTTGAATTTTTAATTTTAATTCGAACCGCAAATATAAAAATATTATATCGTATGGCACGTTTAATTTGGGATTAAAGTTGGTAAAGTATCGCTTTAGTTACAGTTTCAGTTATAGTTTATCGTCTTTTTTATAATGCTTAATCACTCCGTTTAAAATTACGGTGATTACGATAATCAAAGCTCCGAAATAAAACTCAGTACTCATTTTTTCTTTTTCTCCAATTATAAAATAGGCCAGAACAATTCCGTAAACAGGCTCTAAATTAGTGGTTAGCATGACTGTATAAGGAGTAAGCTTTTGCATCACCTTTACGGATGCCGTAAACGCATAAGCAGTGCAAACCGAAGATAAAACCAACAACAAAAGCCAGTTTTCTAAAGTCATATTAAACATCATTAGATTAAGTTTTCCTTGTAAAAGAAGATAGATGGATATAAAGAAAACTCCAGCGCCAAATTCGTACAAAGTGATGACTGCCGAATCGTGATTGACAATCATTTTGCCATTCATTAAGGTAAATAAAACACCAAGAATGATTGAAGCCAATGCATAATACATTCCGTTTAGATATTGTATTTCGACTTGCATGATCATTGCTAAACCTGCTATGATAATGAGACCGAAGAAAACTTCATACCATAAAATTTTTCTTCCATAGAATAAAGGTTCTAAAAGTGAAGCAAAAAAAGCACCTAAGGAAAAGATGGACAATGTAATTGAAACATTGGATACATGAATGGCTCGAAAAAAGAAAATCCAATGCAAGGCAATTAAAAGTCCGATAAACACCATTTTAAATGCTGCTCTAACAGATACCTTAAATGATTTACGTCGTCCTAAGATAAAAACTCCTAAAAAAACAGCAGCTAATAACATTCTGAACCAAACTAAAATTTCAGCGTCGATTGTAATTAATGCCCCTAAAACAGCTGTAAATCCCCAAATGAAAACAATGAAGTGGAGGCTTAAATAACTTTTAAATTTATCGTTTTGCATTGCGTAACAGGAAATAGCCTAAGATGGTATATAAAATATTAGGCAGCCAAACTGCCAAAAATGGTGAAAATGTTGACTTCTCGGCTAGAGTGCCAAAAATTTTATCGAAGAAAACATAAGAAAATGCAATGGCAATTCCGATAGCCAGGTTTGTTCCCATTCCACCACGACGTTTCATAGATGATACCGACACGGCAATTAAAGTCAATATAAATGCCGAAACTGGAATACTAAATTTCTTGTATAAAACGACCAAATAAGTATTAATATCAGACGAACCTCTAGCTCGTTCTTTGTCAATAAAATCGACTAATTTGCCATACGTTAATGTTTCTGCAATATAAACTACTGGCGTTAAGTCTTCTAAATCAAAATTAAATGCTGCCTTTTTTTCAGGCTGTTTTTCAATTACATCATTTAACTCACCGACCGTTCTTTTTGTGTAATCATACAATGTGTATGTGCTGTCTTTTGGATTCCATTTAATTCGACTAGCAACAATTTTATAATCTAATTTTTCACCTTTAAATTTCTCTAATGTAAAATTAAAAGCGGTTTGACTGGATTCATTGTAACTGTTTACAAAAATAAATTCATCGTCGCTAATTTGTCTGTATACATTAGTATTATCGCCACGCATTGCCTCTTTCCCTCCACCTTTTAAATACGTATATCTAAAACTATTAAAACCTTCACTTGCAGCTGGAACAATAAAAAAGCCCATTAACAAGACAAAAATAGAAACGATTGTAGCACCAATAACATAAGGTTTTAAAAAGCGATTGAACGAAATTCCAGAACTTAAAATAGCGATTACTTCGGTGTTATTTGCCAGTTTAGATGTGAACCAAATTACTGACAAAAATAGAAATATAGGAAATAAAAGATTCGCAAAATAGATCGTAAAGTTATAATAATAAAGCGCAATAGCACTAATTGGAATGTCGTTCTCGATCAGTTTATTGACTTTTTCAGAAACGTCAATAATGATACCAATAGGTATAAACATAAATAACATTACCGCAAATGTGGCAAGATATCTTTTTAAAATGTACCTATCTATTATTGTTAACATCCCATAGTGATTAGAAATTAGTAATTAATAAGAAGCCTATTTCGTTTACTGAAAGCTGAAGTCATAGTATTACCTCTAACGCAACGCTTAAATCAACACATACTTTTTGGCTAATTACGACCCTTACAATCTTTGTCCCATTTTTTTAACCATCATTTCTTTCCAAGGTTTAAAATCACCTGCAATAATACGCTGTCTTGCCTCGCGAACCAACCACATGTAAAAACCTAAATTATGGATAGTCGCAATTTGTTTTCCTAGATATTCATTGGCCGCAAACAAGTGTCGCAAATAGGCTTTTGAATATTCAGTATCTACAAAAGTATGTCCCATGGGATCGACTGGAGAAAAATCATCTTCCCACTTTTTATTTTTAATATTGATAGTTCCTTCCGATGTAAACAACATTCCGTTTCTCGCATTACGCGTTGGCATCACACAATCAAACATATCAATTCCTAGCGCAATATTCTCCAAAATATTAATAGGTGTCCCTACTCCCATCAAATAACGGGGTTTGTCTTCTGGCAAAATTTCGCAAACTACTTCGGTCATCGCATACATTTCTTCAGCAGGCTCTCCTACTGATAATCCACCAATAGCATTTCCTTGTTGTCCTGAATTGGCTATATATTCTGCCGATTGACGACGCAAATCTTTGTACGTACTTCCTTGAACAATTGGAAAAAATGTTTGTTCATACCCATATTTAAATGGTAATTTATCTAAATGATTGATGCAACGATCCAACCAACGGTGCGTCATGTGCATCGATCTTTGTGCATATTTATAATCACATGGATAAGGCGTACATTCATCAAAAGCCATAATTATATCGGCTCCAATAGTACGTTGAATCTCCATTACATTTTCGGGTGTAAAAAAGTGGTACGATCCGTCAATATGCGATTTAAACTTTACACCTTCCTCCTTAATTTTTCGATTGTTCGAAAGAGAATATACTTGATATCCTCCAGAATCGGTTAAAATATTTCGATCCCAATTCATGAATTTATGTAAACCTCCTGCTTTTTCAAGAATTTCGGTCTGCGGACGTAAATATAAATGATAGGTATTTCCTAAAATAATATCCGGATTAATGTCTTCTTTTAACTCACGTTGATGCACTCCTTTAACCGAAGCTACTGTACCAACCGGCATAAAAATAGGCGTTTCTATAACTCCGTGATCTGTAGTAATGCTACCCGCTCTTGCTTTTGACAACGGGTCTTTTTGTAATAATTCAAACTTCATAATGTCGTTTTTCTCCCTGCTATTCGGGTTGGCAAAGATAGTTTAAATTCAAAATTACCGAATTAGAAAAGCTTAAATTTTAAAATTCTTTTAAAAACCGTGAAATATTCTTGAAATGTGAATGATACAAAATCTTTTTTTAAATATATAACCACCACGTCTTATACTATTTGTACCTTGATAGAACAAACAAAGAAAATTAAAATAATGTAATTCCTTAAATAAAAGGGAGTTTTAAATATAAAAATTTTTATGAAAGATCAAGAACAACAATCCGATAAAGAAAGAGAAATTGAAGCGAATTTAAAGCAGTTAAATTATCCTGCAAACGAAGATATTTTCAATCAAGAAGACAAGGCTTCAAATATTAATCCCGAGAAAATTACGAACGATCAAGTAATTGACCAAAAAGAAGGAGAATGGAATGAGAATTCTTTCAACATAGACAAAGAGGAAAAACTTGGTGATGACTTAGACGTTCCCGGTGCTGATTTAGACGACCAGCAAGAAAACATTGGTAGTGAAGACGAAGAAAACAATTATTACAGCGAAGGCGATACTTTATAGAAGTAAAATTTAAAGCAAAAAATCGTCACTAATTTTCACTGGTATTTGAATTACAATTTATATTAGTATCAAATCTTATTATGATAGTATGCTTTTTTATTGAATTTAAAGTTCTAACCCATTATAACAATTGAATAACAATGATTAATAGTCTAAAAAAATTATTCGGCTTTGGACCTGAAGTAAATTATGCAGATTTAATTCAAAAAGGTGCCATTGTCGTAGATGTACGTAGCAAAGATGAGTATTCAAATGGTCACGTTAATGGATCTATTAATATTCCTGTTGGTTCATTGAGTAACAATTTGGCTCAATTAACAGATAAAAGCAAAACTATTATTACCTGCTGTGCTAGTGGAGTGCGAAGCGCATCTGCCAAAAACATTCTGAAATCAAATGGCTATACATCGGTGTACAATGGCGGAGGATGGAGCAGTTTAAATACTAAAATTAAAAAGCAATCGTAGCTATTGTACAGCATAAAAGATAGTTTCTAAACGATTGAAATAAAAACTAAAAGCCCGCAAATTGCGGGCTTTTAGTTTTTGTAATCTATTTAAAATAATATTGTGTTTTAAATATACTACAAGAATTTACTTTATTCTTCCATAGAAGGATAATCGGTATATCCTTTTTCTGTGGGTGTATAAAAAGTATTTTGATCCGCTTGATTCAATGGAGCATCTGCCTCAAAACGAGCTACTAAATCTGGATTAGCAATAAAAGGAACTCCATAAGCAACAAGATCTGCATATCCATCTTCAATAACTTTAGTTCCTGTTTCTTTCGTAAATCCTTTATTAATAATTAATGTTCCGTTATATAAGGGTCTAAAATGTTTAGCAACTTCCGTTACAGCAAAAGGAACGTCATCTACGGGCGTAAAAGGCTCCGTTAAATGTATGTAAGCCAATCCGTAATCATTCAAGCGTTTTACAATATATTCATGGGTCGGAATTGTCTCCTTATCTAACATCATGCCTTGTGCGTTGTGCAAGCTAGGATTTAATCGAACACCAACTTTACTGTAATCAATAATCTCTTTGAATGCATCTAAAATATCAAACAAAATTCGGGCTTTATTTTCCATTGAACCACCGTATTCATCTGTACGATGATTGGAATAACCATTAAAAAACTGTTGCAATAAATAGCCATTAGCAGCATGCAATTCTACTCCATCAAAACCTGCTTCGACCGCATTTTTAGCTGCATTTACAAAGTCTAAAACAGTTTGTCTAATATCTTCAACGGTCATTTCTTTTGGCACTACCGTATCTACAAAACCGTCGTTTGTATAGGCTTTTGCATACGGATTTAGTGCTGAAGGCGCGTGTGGTAAATCACCATGGTGCAAATCGGGATGCGACAACCTACCGGTATGCCATAATTGGGCAAATATTTTTCCTCCCTTGTCATGTACAGCTTTTGTAACTAGTTTCCACCCGTCAGTTTGCGCCTCGCTATAAATTCCTGGAACGTTAATAAAACCAACTGCTTTTTTACTAACAAAAGTTCCTTCGGTAACAATTAAGCCCGCTGTTGCTCTTTGCTCGTAATATTTTGCCGTAAGTGCTGTAGCGACATTTCCTTCGTTATTAGAACGACTACGCGTCATTGGCGCCATTACTATTCGGTTTTTTAATACACTTTTTCCCAGAGTGTAAGATTGAAATAAAACTGATTTACTCATATAATTCTGAATTAAAATTAATAATTTTTAAATATTTTACTTAATGACTTTCAAACCAATAGTTGTAAAAAAAGTCAAATTAGTTTGCAATGGCTCTTCATTATTCCCTTCAAAAACGAAACAATCATGGTTATCTTTATCTGATACAAACACGCAAATAATTTTCGAAAAAGTGAATAAATCCTGAAAACTATCTCGATATTCAGCTGCTTTATTCTTTTCCTCTTCAGCCATCAAAATAACTATACTTTTACCTGTAGCTACTTTTTTGATTTGGTGTATTAGATTCGCCTGCTCTAAATAATAGTTAGCAAGCACAATAATATCTGCTTCCCAACTTGCATTAATGGGACAGGTCATCACTTCTACTGTAGCATTTGGATTTTCTGAACGAAGTTGCAAAAACATCTTATTAACTACAGAAGCATCATGATCAAAAAGTAAGACTGCATTTTCTTCCGCAATTTTAGTTGCTAGTATGAAAATGTTCGCTACGGAAAGTCCAATTATTGCAACTGTTTTTCTATTAAACATCGTTTTTATTTACAAGGCAAATTTACAATGCGATAGCAAGAGATTCCGTTGATGTAAAGCAAGAAATTCTATTGATCTAGGTCAATCAAATTAGATTTGAGTACTAATTTGTTTGCGAATACGACTCAGCGTTTCGGGCTTAAGTCCAAGGTAGGAAGCAATCATATGTTGAGGAACACGATTTACAATGCCAGGATAAGCAATTCCTAAATTGATATATTTTTCTTTGCCCGTTTTGGTTAAGCTCATGTTTATTCTAGCTTGATTGGCGATATATGCATTTTGCAATAACAAGCGTTGGTACCGTTCAAACATCGGAATCTGGTACATCAAAGCTTCTCTTGCCTCTGTTGTGAGCAAAAGTAATTCTGAATTCTCTAACGCTTCAATGGTATAAATAGAATTACTATTGGTTAAAAAGCTAGACAAATCAGTAATCCACCAACCTTCAATTGCAAATTGTACGATGTGTTCATTTCCTTTTTGATCGATAGAAAAAGAGCGAAGTATTCCTTTTTCAACAAATGCATTGTAGATACACACGTCTCCTTCTTGTAATAAAGTCTGCTTTTTACGTAGCTTTTTAGGAATGAAATGCGCTTTACACAATTCCATTTCATCCTGAGTGAGAGTTACTTTTTCTTGAATACTTCTAAATAATTGTTCAAACATGGTTACAAGGTACTAAATACTTCATAATTCGTAAAAAACATTCGCATTCTAAAAAAATACAATACTTAATAACTATTAATAAATCTAAAAATGGAATTATCCATAAATCAAAATATCTGATTATCTTTGCGCAGTCTAATTTAACACACAAATGAAACCGAACACACAACAATTAAACGATTTAACTATCCAAGTAAGAAGAGACATTCTGAGAATGGTACACGCTGTAAATTCAGGTCACCCAGGAGGTTCTTTGGGATGTACTGAATTTTTAGTAGCCTTATACCAAAACATAATGGACCGCAAAGAAGGATTTGATATGGACGGAATTGGAGAAGATTTATTCTTCCTTTCTAACGGACATATTTCTCCTGTATTTTATAGCGTTTTAGCAAGAAGTGGTTATTTTCCTGTTTCTGAACTAGTAACATTTAGAAAATTAAACTCTCGTTTACAAGGACACCCAACTACACATGAAGGTTTACCAGGTATTCGTATGGCTTCAGGATCATTAGGTCAAGGACTATCTGTAGCTCTTGGTGCGGCGCAAGCAAAAAAATTAAATGGAGACAATCATATCGTTTATACGTTGCACGGTGATGGAGAATTGCAAGAAGGCCAAAACTGGGAAGCAATTATGTATGCATCTGCTAAAAACGTAGACAATGTAATTGCTACAATTGACTTAAACGGAAAACAAATTGATGGACCAACAGACGAAGTTTTAGCAATGGGAAGTATCCGCGCTAAATTTGAAGCTTTTGACTGGGACGTTCTTGAAATCAAAGAAGGAAATAATATTGAGGCGGTTTTAGCTGGTATGGCTGAAGCAAAAGCTAGAACAGGAAAAGGAAAACCAGTTTGTGTATTATTGCATACTGAAATGGGGAACGGTGTTGATTTTATGATGTACAGTCATGCTTGGCATGGTAAAGCACCAAATGATGCACAACTAGAAACTGCTTTGGGTCAAAATTATAATGTTGGTGGTAATTCAGACTATTAAAAATTAAGTTTATAGATTAAAAATTTCTCGATTTTTTAGTCTTACAATTTTTTAATATTTCAATTTTAAAAGAACAATGAAAAAATATACAAATACAGGAAGTAAAGATACTCGTTCAGGTTTTGGCGATGGTATGACTGAATTAGGTCAAAAAAATGAAAATGTGGTTGCCTTATGTGCCGATTTAATTGGTTCATTAAAATTTGATGAATTTAAGAAAAATCATCCAGAACGTTTTTTTCAAATCGGAATTGCAGAAGCAAACATGATTGGGATTGCTGCAGGTTTAACTATTGGTGGTAAAATTCCATTTACTGGAACTTTTGCTAACTTTTCGACTGGTCGTGTTTACGATCAAATTCGTCAGTCAGTCGCCTATTCTGATAAGAATGTAAAAATCTGTGCTTCTCACGCTGGCTTAACATTGGGAGAAGATGGCGCAACTCATCAAATATTAGAAGATATTGGTTTGATGAAAATGCTACCAGGAATGACCGTAATTAATACATGCGATTACAACCAAACTAAAGCAGCTACGATTGCTCTTGCAGATCATCAAGGTCCGGCTTACTTGCGTTTTGGACGCCCAGTTGTTCCTAACTTTACGCCAGCTGACGAACCATTTGTAATTGGCAAAGCGATTATGTTAAGCGAAGGAAGTGATGTAACTATCGTTGCAACAGGACACTTAGTTTGGGAAGCTTTAATTGCTGCTGAAGCTTTAGAAGCAAAAGGTATTTCTGCTGAAGTAATCAATATTCATACGATTAAACCTTTAGATGAAGAAGCAATTTTGAAATCATTGGCAAAAACAAAATGTATCGTTACTGCTGAAGAACACAACATTCTTGGAGGCTTAGGGGAAAGTGTTGCGAGAGTTTTATCGCTTAACAGCCCTGCTCCGCAAGAATTTGTAGCGGTTAATGATAGTTTTGGTGAGTCTGGAACTCCAGCACAATTAATGGAAAAATACAATCTTACTAACGAATCAATCGTTGAAGCTGTAGAAAGAGTAATGAAACGTAAATAGTTCACTACTTTTTATACTGATAAAAAAAATCCTGCTTTTACAAGCAGGATTTTTTTTGATCTACTACTTTCTGAAGTATTAAAAACCAAGTCCTATAATTTACTCTAGTAATGATTTTAAAAATTTATATTGATAGAAATAAAATTATAAAAAATTCTAAATTGTGAATATCTATTTGAAAAAAAAGACATTAATCTATCGTTAAAATCTATCTTTGTCAGCCTTAAAACAAAATAACATGAGCGCAACTTGGTACGAATGCAAAGTAAAATATAGAAAAACAGATGATACTGGAACTCAAAAAGTAACTACAGAACCGTATTTGGTAGACGCTTTATCTTATACTGAAGCCGAAAGCAGAATTACTGAAGAAATGAGTGCTTACATTAGTGAAGAGTTTAAAATCACGAATATTAAAGTAGCAAATTATGCCGAAATTCATCCTTTTGAAAATAGCGATCGTTGGTTTAAGTCGAAAGTTTCTCTACTAGCTTATGATGAAGAAAGCGGAAAAGAAAGAAAAACTAATATGTACATTTTATTACAAGCAAATGATATCAAAGAAGCCTTTGATAACACTACTGCTGTGATGAAAAATACTATGGGAGACTATACAATTCTAGCTATTTCTGAATCACCAATCATGGACGTCTTTCCTTACTTTAGTGGTGAAGAAACAGAAACAGAACAATTAGAAAAGTTCAATGCATTAAAAGCATCGAAACCAGAAAAAACGGAATGGAAAGAAGAAATGGACACAGAAGAATTTGTTGTTGAGAGTGAACAAGTATCATTAGAAGCATAAAATACATAGCAATTTATTTAAAAAAAAATCTGCTGCTTGTCACAATCAAGTAGCAGATTTTTTATTTAAAGAGAAAATTTAATTTTGTGTTACAACTTCTTTAGTCCACATTGCACCACTTATATCTATTAGTTCCAACGTATACGCACCGCTCATATTTTGAAAGATATCCTCTTCAAAAGTCAAATTCCCTCTTGCTCCTAGCGGCAAAATAAGACTGTGTTTTCCTGTTTTTACTTTGGCTACGTAGTCATTACTAATTTGCGAACTAGACAACTGCGAAAGCTGTACCTGATTCTGCTCAAAAACCACTTCATTAGCAGCATTACGCAATTTTATTCCAATTAAAAAAGAACCATATACATCAGCGCCTTCATCTCTAAAAACAGTAAAGGATAACTTTTTTTCCTCAAGCTTAGTATTCGTTATGGTCACATGCGGTTTGACCGATTTATTATGCAATGTCCCGTAAACTCCACCGTGAAAATACTGATTAGTATATAACGTTAGTGCTAGTATGAGTACAGAACCCAAAAGCACAATTCTATTTAAAACATATTCTCTGATAGGAAGATTTCCAGAATTCAACCATAAAAACCATTTCTTCTGAGTTAGAGTATTATTTTTTATACTTAAATAATAATCCAAAGAATATTTTCCACTTCCCGTTAGAAAAATAGTAAAGCCGGTTGCTACTCCAAGAACGCCAATTTGCCATTCATCTAAGCAGGTAGTTCCAAGCCAACCTGAACCCAATAAAATCCCCATAGCGAGCATAAAAACACCAACACTCATTAGTCTTGTAAAGAATCCTAAAATAAACAGCAATCCAACAATTCCTTCAATAATCGTAAAAGAAGCCATTGCCCACCAAAGACTTTCTGGATTAGAAACCAAGTGCTCAATAATAGGTTTTATTCCCAAAGCGTTTGGCAAAAAGTGATTGAATTTTTCGCCGATGTAGCCCGCTTGTTCGGGATCTAATTTGTTTTCTAAAATTAAGCGTCTCCAGAAAGCAGAGAAATAAGTCCATCCGGTTACCCAGCGCAAAGCAGTTGTGAAAATTGCAAAATGAGAAAAATTTTTATGTTGCATTATAAATTGATTTAAAAATTAAAAAGAAGAAACCCAACAGCAAATACTATCGAAGGAAAAAGAAACTTATACTTCATACAATACTGTTGGTGTAAAATATAAGTAAGAACTTTAGAAATAACATGGGCTATGAAAAAAGTGTGTTGCTAAATAAAAAGCTTTATTTTACAATTGAAACTTAAAATCGAATACTGAAACTCTTGCTTTTTACTTCTTGATAAAGTCAAAATATTATTCGTAGTAGAACTATTCCAAACTATAAACTAATAATTTTTATCCGTAATTTCTAGCAGCGAGACCTCCAACTTTATCTTGATCTTAGCTTTTGCAGTACAAAACACACAAAGAAGAATACACAAATCATCAGTGTTGGTTTACATTAAAAATGCCTTATGATTTAATAATCATAAGGCATTTCAAAAAAAAAAAAAAAAAACTAAAAAAGGCTACCTAATTAAAAGTAGCCTTTTTGTATATGTATTAAATTGTAAAATTACAATTTAGCAACGTGCTTCGTTAATTTAGATTTTAAATTAGAAGCTTTGTTATCATGAATGATATTTTTCTTAGCTAATTTATCAATCATAGAAATTACTACTGATAATTTAGAAGTAGCATCAGATTTGTCAGTAGCTATTCTTAATGCTTTGATAGCATTACGAGTAGTTTTATGTTGGTATCTGTTTAATACTCTTCTTTTTTCGTTACTTCTGATTCTTTTTAATGCTGACTTATGATTTGCCATTTTTTTTAATTTTAGATGTAATAATAATTATAGATACTAGTTAAAAAAGAAAAACCTCCCACAATTGCTTAACAATCACTTTGGTTTTAACTAATAAAACAAAAATTGAGACACCAATTTTTATTTTATAAAACTTATTCACAACTAATTTTAGTAGTCCGTAAGGGAATCGAACCCCTGTTACCAGGACGAAATCCTGGAGTCCTAACCCCTAGACGAACGGACCATATCGTTCTAAGTTTTTCTATATTTAAATAGATTGTAGCCCGTAGCGGAATCGAACCGCTCTTACATGGATGAAAACCATGCGTCCTAACCGATAGACGAACGGGCCATTAAATTTCTCAATATTTTAAGAACTTTGTTTTGCAAAAAAAGTAGTAGCCCGTAGCGGAATCGAACCGCTCTTACATGGATGAAAACCATGCGTCCTAACCGATAGACGAACGGGCCTGCTTCTCTAATGCGGATGCAAAAATACAACTATTTTTAAGATGTACAATAGCAGAAGTAAAATATTTCAAAAAAACTTTGAAATATTAATACGCCTTAGCAAAAAACACTCTTCGAGAAGAAGGATTTCCAGTAAGTACGCAGCTTCCCACCTCTTCATCCTGATCCAATGGAAGGCAACGAATTGTTGCTTTAGTTAAATCTTTTATCTTTTCTTCTGTACCGGCAGTACCATCCCAATGAGCAGAAATAAAGCCTCCTTTAGACTCTAAAATATCCTTAAATTCCTCAAAACTATTTACTTCCGTAATGTGGGTATTGCGATATTCCAGTGCTTTTGCAAATAAATCGTTTTGAATCTGCTCCAGCAAATCATTTATATAAGCTGCGATTCCTTCTTTAGCAACCACTTCTTTGGTCAATGTATCTCTTCGTGCCACTTCAAAAGTACCGTTTTCTAAGTCTTTTGGCCCCACTGCAATTCGAATTGGAACTCCTTTCAGTTCCCACTCAGCAAATTTAAACCCAGGTTTTTGAGTCGTTCTATCATCAAACTTAACCGATATCTTCAGTTTTTTCAATTGTCCTACCAAAGCAGTAACCGCTTCTGTAATAGTTGCTAGTTGTTCATCACTTTTATAAATAGGAACGATTACGACTTGAATTGGCGCTAAATTGGGAGGCAATACCAATCCTTGATCGTCTGAATGCGTCATCACTAAAGCACCCATCAAACGTGTTGAAACGCCCCAAGACGTTCCCCATACATATTCTTGCTTACCTTCGGCATTAGCAAATTTCACATCAAAAGCTTTAGCAAAATTTTGACCTAAAAAATGCGAAGTTCCTGCTTGTAGTGCTTTACCGTCTTGCATCAATGCTTCAATACAATAGGTTTCTTCCGCGCCTGCAAACCGTTCTGTTTCTGTTTTCAATCCTTTTACAACCGGAATTGCCATAAAATTCTCTGCAAAATCAGCATAAACATTCATCATTTTTTCTGATTCATCTACTGCTTCTTCACGAGTAGCATGGGCCGTATGTCCTTCTTGCCACAAAAACTCAGCTGTTCTTAAAAACAAACGCGTACGCATTTCCCAACGAACTACATTTGCCCATTGATTGATTAATAAAGGTAAATCGCGATACGATTGCACCCATCCCTTATAAGTAGACCAAATAATTGCCTCACTAGTTGGACGAACTATTAGCTCTTCTTCTAATTTCGCATTAGGGTCCACCATTAGTTTACCCGGTTTATCTGGATCGTTTTTTAATCGATAGTGCGTTACAATTGCGCATTCTTTTGCAAAACCTTCGGCATTTTTCTCCTCCGCCTCAAACATGCTTTTAGGAACAAATAAAGGAAAATAAGCATTTTGATGCCCTGTTTCTTTAAACATTCTGTCTAATTCTGCTTGCATTTTTTCCCAGATTGCGTATCCATAAGGCTTGATGACCATGCAGCCACGAACACCCGAATTTTCTGCTAAATCGGCCTTTACGACTAACTCGTTATACCACTTTGAATAGTCTTCTGATCTTGTTGTGAGGTTCTTACTCATATTATATAGTTTGGCACAAATTTTGCGTTATTTATTTATCCTAAATAGTTCCACAAAACTAACTATTTTTGTAATGTGCAACAATAAAAACTCCACCGATTATGAAAACTAATATTTTAAAATCCAAAAAAACTTTACTTTATTCTCTCTTCGGATCGATTTCTTTAGTCGTTACTTCGTGTGGCTCTTATCAAAATAGCTCCTACTATGGAAACGACGGAATTTATGGAGGAACGACCTATCAAAGTAATCCTGCGCCAACTCAAAACAGTAATCAGTATGCGAGTTATTTTAACTCCTTACAAGACAAAGAGATCGGTGACGAAATATTTACCGATGTAGATAATTATAGTAATTACAATTCTGAAAATCCAAGTAGCGTTTCCAATTACCCAAGTTGGGGAAGCAATCCAACTTCTGTCTCTGTAAATGTTTACTCTGATTATTGGGGTAGCAGTTATTACGGAATGGGATATCCTTATTATGGAATGGGTTATGGATATCCGTATTACGGAATGGGCCTGGGTTATCCTTACCACGGAATTGGATGGGGCTATTCTGGACTTAGTATAGGTTGGGGTTTTAGTAACTGGGGCTACGGAGGTCGATGGGGCTACCCAGGTTATTACAATAATTACAGACCCTATTATAACAACCACAACTATTACAACAATAATCGCTATAATACTACGCCAAGCAGACGTGGTTCTAGCAGCTACAGTAACACTGATATCTACCGTAACAACAGAACTAACAGCAGCATAACCAACCGAAGAAGTTCAAGTTTCAGCAATGGAACTCCGAATCTAACCCGAAGAGCGCAGGCTGTTGACCAAAACAATAGTATAAATCGAAGAAATTCTTCTACACCAACGAGAGATTACAACTCTCAAAATAGAAGAAATGCGACTCCACAAACGAGACAGAATAATCCTCAACCGCAGAGCAGAAGTTATAATAATGATGCTCCTACGAGAAGAAATTCAAATACAACAGCGCCATCACGAAGTTATACTCCTAGCCCATCTAGAAGTACTAATGGCGGAGGCGGATCAATGCAAGGCGGAAACAGTGGCGGAGGTCGTTCTTCTGGAAGCGGAAGACGTTAATTATTAAATAACAATTTACGAACTACAAACCATCTAAGATGAAAAAAATATTTTTATTACTAATCGGCGGACTAACATTCAACGCGCTACAAGCTCAAGATATTTCTGATGCTACGCGTTACGCACAAGACAACTTAAGCGGTACAGCTCGTTTTAGAGCCATGGGTGGTGCTTTTGGTGCACTGGGTGGAGATTTATCTTCTTTAAACGTAAACCCAGCTGGTTCTGCTGTTTTCGCGAACAATCAATTTGGGGTTACTTTAAGTAACTACGGAACTAAAAATAATTCGAATTATTTTGGAAACGCTATTACTGAAAAAGACGATAGCTTTACTTTAAACCAAGGTGGCGCCGTTTTTGTATTTAAAAACAGAAATCAGAGCAGTAAGTGGAATAAATATTCTCTTGGATTTAATTACGACAATTCGAACAATTACAACAGTAGACTTTTTAGTGCAGGAACTAATCCGAACAATTCACTTGCTAATTATTTTGTTTCTTATGCGAATGGAATTGCGCTTGACGTTTTAGAAAATGGTTCGTATCGCAATTTAAATAATGGGGAGCAGCAGGCATTTCTTGGCTATCAGTCGTACATGATTAATCCCGCTACCACCGATGTTGATAATACGGAATATACTTCTAACGTTCCAGCTGGAGGAAACTATTACCAGGAAAATGAAGTGTATAGTGAAGGTTACAATGGGAAATTTACTTTTAATCTAGGCGCTCAGTACGACGATTTCTTGTACTTGGGTATGAATTTAAATTTACATACGATTGACTTTAGACGTAATTCTAGTTTTTACGAAGACAATTCAAATACTCTAGGAACCAATGACCAAGTGACTAGCGTACGTTTCGATAACAACTTATATACGTACGGTAGCGGCTTTTCCTTTCAATTGGGAGCTATTGCTAAAGTTTCTGATGCCATTCGTTTAGGGCTGGCTTACGAATCTAATACTTGGTATGATGTATATGACGAACTATCGCAAAAAATAGTTTCGGTTAGCAGTAACAATGTAGGTGCTTTGCCCGCTCAAGTTGTAGACCCCCGTATTACCAATGTTTATGATCCTTATAAATTGCAAACTCCTGGAAAACTAACTGCGAGTTTTGCATACATTTTTGGACAAACTGGCTTATTAAGCGTTGACTACGCCATAAAAGATTATTCAAGCACCGTTTTTAAACCACAAAACGACTCCTATTACAAAGGCCTAAACAGCAGCATTAATGATAAAATGACTACGAATGGCGAATTGCGAATTGGTGGGGAATATAAAATTAAACAATTAAGCTTACGTGCTGGATATCGTTTAGAAGGTAGCCCGTATGAGAACGGAAAAACAGTTGGCGATCTAACTAGTTATTCTGGTGGTTTAGGTTATGATTTTGGCGCTACCAAAGTTGATTTATCATACTCGTATGCGGAGAGAGATTCGCAACGAGCGGCATTTAGTCAAGGGTTTACTGATTACGCTAATTTAAATACTAAATTCAATACCGTTTCAATGACTGTGTTGTTTGAATTATAATTTTGAGCTTACAATTTTGAAGTTCATTATTTAAAAATATAAACAAAAAATATTAATTTGAAAAACATCCGTCTTGTTGTATCGAGACGGATATTTTTTTAGCCCGGATGGAAGCGGCATCCTTTTTGGCTCGCCCTTGCGAAACCAAAAAGATACAGTGAACAGCCGGATTAGCTCTATAAAAAAACAACAAGGGTGCTGATTCCAAGAATAAAAAATGTAATTTTGCACTCCAATTTATAAAAGTATGAGAACCAAGTCTTTAAAAAAGAACAAAATCAATGTAATCACTCTTGGCTGTTCGAAAAATGTGTATGATAGCGAGGTCCTTATGGGTCAACTAAAAGCTAGTGGAAAAGAGGTTGAACATGAAGCTCCTGCAGAAACAGAAGGAAATATTATTGTAATAAATACCTGTGGATTTATTGATAATGCGAAGGCAGAATCGGTAAACATGATATTAGAATATGCTGATAAAAAACAGAGAGGATTAGTTGATAAGGTTTTTGTAACCGGTTGCTTATCGGAACGTTACAGACCCGATTTAGAAAAAGAAATTCCGAATGTAGATCAGTATTTCGGTACAACTGAATTGCCTCAATTATTGAAGGCTTTGGGAGCAGATTATAAGCACGAATTATTAGGAGAACGTTTAACTACTACTCCAAAAAACTACGCTTATTTAAAAATTGCGGAAGGTTGCGACCGCCCATGCAGCTTCTGTGCTATTCCGATTATGAGAGGAACACACGTTTCTCAACCCATTGAAAAATTAGTAAAAGAAGCGCAAGGCTTAGCAAAGAACGGTGTCAAAGAATTGATTCTGATTGCTCAGGATTTAACCTACTACGGTTTAGATATTTATAAGAAAAGAAATCTTGCAGAACTTTTAGAAGCATTAGTCGCTGTTGAAGGAATTGAATGGATTCGTTTGCATTATGCATTTCCAACAGGTTTTCCAATGGATGTTCTAGAGATCATGAAACGTGAGCCAAAGATTTGTAATTATATTGATATTCCGTTGCAACACATTTCTGATTCGATTTTAAAATCAATGCGTCGCGGAACTACTCAAGCAAAAACGACTAAACTATTAAAAGAATTTAGAGCGGCAGTTCCAGGAATGGCAATTCGCACGACCCTTATTGTAGGATATCCTGGCGAAACTCAAGAAGATTTTAATATTTTAAAGGATTTTGTACAGGAAATGAAATTTGACAGAATGGGTTGTTTTGCTTATTCTCATGAAGAAAATACGCATGCTTATTTATTAGAAGATGACGTTCCTGCGGAAGTGAAGCAAGAACGTGCCAACGAAATAATGGAATTACAATCTCAAATTTCTTGGGATTTGAATCAAGAGAAAGTAGGCAAAACTTTTAAGTGTATTATTGACCGAAAAGAAGGAGCACATTTTGTGGGCCGCACTGAGTTCGATAGTCCGGATGTGGATAACGAAGTTTTAATTGATGCTTCAAAACATTACTTAAAAACAGGCGAATTTGCAAATATTATAATTACCGAAGCAACAGAGTTTGATTTATACGGTGAACCTGCTTCAGTTTAATCAGCTACTTGTTTCTCATTAACCACTATAATTCAAAAAAGATGAAGTTAAGAAACCTTTTTATACTATTTTTTGCCTTGCTATTTAGCAATTTGATTACGGCTCAGTATGGCAACGGCTATGGAAATGGATATGGCAATAACGGTTACGGAAACAATGGTTACGGCAGAAACAGACAAATGGGCGGCATGTCTGATATGGGACAGCAACAACAGTCTAAACCTAAAGAAATTCCGGTTGATGTTACTGCTGGCGAAATAATGGAGCGCATGACCCCCGTATTAACATTAGATGCGCTGCAAGAAGTCGCTATAAAGAATGTGTTGATTGAAAGTCTAAACCTGCAAGGAATTCTAATCAAAAATGAAAGCTTAAGTCAAGAAGCTAAAATGGACGAATTTAAATCTCTTTCAGAAAATACTAATAAACAAATCAACAATTACTTGAACCCTGATCAGCAAGAGAAATATAAAATCTATTTAGAAGACAATGCCAAGCCAAGAAAATCTAAAAAGAAAAAGAAAAAAGAATAGCATGACACATAGTTTAAAATTAAATATAACGCCTACACAATCTATTACTAAATATTTAGGTATTTTATTTTTAGGATTAGTGGTAGCTTCTTGTGGTAGTACAAAACCATATCAGGCAAGTGAAAAATCGTATAAAGAACAATTGGAAGCTTACAAAATGCAAATTTCAAGCATGAAAGCGGCGGAATTGTCTAGTCAAAATAACTTAAACATGTATGGTACTGCAGATTCTGCAGATCCGCTGACTTTATACCGCGATTCACTTGCTATAAAAAAACCAGTTCCTTTGCCTTATGGTATAAAAACAGAATGGATTAGTACGGTAAATTTTAATTTAAGAAAACCGAACTACATTATTCTGCATCATACTGCGCAAGATTCTTTGGCACAAACAATCAAAACGTTTACCAATAAAAATTTGCAAGTAAGCTCACATTATGTTATTGGAGATGATGGAACAGTGGTGCAAATGCTAAACGATTACTTACGAGCATGGCACGCTGGTTCAGGCACTTGGGGAAGAGACACTGATATTAACTCGGCTTCGATAGGGATAGAGTTAGACAATAATGGTTTTGAACCTTTTTCTTTAGCACAAATCAATAGTTTATTGGCTTTACTGACAAAGCTTAAGAAAGACTACAATATACCAACTCAAAACATAATTGGCCACTCTGATATTGCGCCTTCGAGAAAGCAAGATCCTAGTAATTTATTTCCTTGGAAAGCATTGGCAGCAAATGGATTTGGACTATGGCAAGATGAATTTTTGACAGAAGCTCCTTTTGATTTTCAAATAGAACCTGCTCTGCGAATTATTGGCTACAACACTAAAAATTTGTCGGCAGCAATTATCGCTTTTAAAAGACATTATATTCCAGAAGCAGTAGACAATGTGTTAGATCGAAAAACAATTAATACTATTTACTCGATTTACAAAAAGCAGTAAAAAGTACACTATTAAAAATATACAAAAGCTAATCATTAAACGGTTAGCTTTTTTTATGCAATACTTTCAGCACAAACATCACAGATTTTGATCTGTCTGATTTACAAATTCACCTGTTTAGTCCAAAAAAAAATCCCAATTCGTTTGCACAAATTGGGACTTTTATAATTCTTACTTCTTGAAAATAAAATTATTTTGCTAAAGCAGCACTCATTTCTAATGAAATTGCACTACGCTCCATTTTTAATTTACCAGCCATTGTTTCAACAATTACCGTAGTTTCAGCCAATTCAGCTACTTTACCGTGAAGACCACTTTTAGTAACTATTTTATCACCTACTTTTAAACTGCTTTCAAATTCTTTTTCGTTTTTCGCTTTCTTTTGTTGCGGTCTAATCATAAAAAAATAGATTACCACAAACATTAATAAAAACGGTGCAAACTGAGTTAATTGTTCCATAATTTAAATTCTCTTTTTTTTTAATTAATCATTACATTAAACCTCGGCCAGTTTTAAGTAACCTTTTATCAGCCTCGAGTTCTTTTACTAAATTATCTAAAATTCCGTTTATAAAAATACTACTTTTCGGAGTAGAATATTCTTTTGCCAACTCTAAATACTCGTTTAAAGTTACTTTCACGGGAATTGATGGGAATTTTAAAAGTTCGCAAATTGCCATTTTTAAAATAATAGTATCTATTTCGGCAATTCGGTCTGCATCCCAATTTGGTGTTTTACCATCGTACTCTTTTGCTAAAGCTTTTTCGTTTAAAACGGTCTTGCGAAACAAATCTTTTACAAAATCCTTATCTTCCGTATCTTTATAAACACGTGGTACTCTAAACTCTCCTTCTTCGGTATTTTTTAACCCTTTCAGTTGCTTAACAATTTGCGTGTTTACCAACGGAATATCATCAACCCAAGTTAATTTATCATCTTCTAAATACTCATACAACTTTTCATTAGGCACAATAACTTCCGCAAATAAATCGGCTATAAAATCTTTGTCTTCAGCAAAAGTATTTACGTCATTACTCATGTACTTTGCGTACAAATCACTCGCTTTAACATCTTTTAAAAGTAATAAAATGTAATCATCATTTAATGACCAATTATTAATCTTACGATTTTCGAGCGCAACGCTTAAAGAATTGTTTTCGGTAAGAATTTGAAAAACCTGATTTTTAATAAACTTTTCGTTTGGATTTTTTTCTTCTTTCGTAGCTAAGTGTTTCTTGCTTGCTAGGTGGAGGTATTGCGATTCTTTTTTGCAAATTTCTATCAATGAAGAAAGCATAACAAGGTACAAATCCTGAATACTGTCGATACTATAAAAAAGAAACTTCTCTTCCTTTTCTAGATTATCAGAACCATTTTGATGCATCGCATAGATGGATTGCATAACTTTTAAGCGAATGTGTCTTCTGTTTACCACCTTGTAAGAACTTTTATTAAAATTAGTCTGCAAAAATAATCATTTATCCCATCATTAGAAAATATATGATTAACAAAAAAACCAAAGAATATCTTTTGTAAGACATGCTTTGGTTTTCTGCTACAAAATGCAATACAATCGCTTAGATTATTTCAATTTACTGTTTTCGATCTTTCTAGCATCAATACGATTTTGAGCAATTGTCAAAGCCGCATGGTGCGTAGTTACTTTATTTCGTACGGCATAATCGATAATCTCTAAAGTAGTGTTGTAAATATTCTCGGTCTTACGCATAATTTCTTCTTTACCGTAATGCTCTAATTCCGCATAAACGTTAATAATTCCACCTGCATTTATCAAGAAATCTGGCGCATATAAAATACCTCTATCTTGCAAAATAGCTCCGTGAATGTTTTCATTCGCTAACTGATTGTTGGCAGCACCAGCAATAACTTTTGCTTTAATTTTATAAACCGTGTCATCATTTAATACTGCTCCCATAGCACATGGCGCGTAAATATCAACGTCGGCACTGTATAAATCGTCCCCTCTAAAAATAGTAGCATTGTACTTTGCTGCCACTTCATTTAAACGTGCTTCATTAATATCTGTAATGGTAACCTTTGCTCCTTCTTTAGTCAAATATTCTACTAAAGTTTCGCCTACGTGTCCAATTCCTTGTACTAAAACTTTTTTTCCTTCTAAATTATCTGAACCAAACTGATGTTTTGCAGCAGCTTTCATTCCTAAAAAAACACCGTATGCCGTTACTGGCGATGGGTTTCCTGAACCACCTCTTTCTTCTGAAATTCCAGTAACATATGGAGTTACATCTCGTACCGTGTCCATATCTTTGGTTTCCATACCCACATCTTCAGCAGTAATGTAACGACCACTTAATGAGTGTACAAATTCTCCAAATTTACGCATCAATTCTGGTGTTTTTTGCGTTTTAGCATCTCCAATAATTACCGCTTTACCACCACCTAAATTAAGTCCTGTAATTGCAGATTTGTAAGTCATACCTCTCGAAAGACGCAATACATCATTTAAGGCTTCCCATTCGTTTGCATAATTCCACATTCTTGTACCTCCAAGTGCAGGTCCCATAACCGAATTATGAATACCAATAATTGCTTTTAAACCTGTATCTTTGTCATTACAAAATACAATTTGTTCGTGATTGTCAAATGAAAGTTGGCCAAAAACAGGATCCATTTTCTGAAATTCTTTTTCAGTTGAAGAAGATACACTCATAGCGTTTGATATTTTAAAGTATAATAAATTACGAATTCGTCAAAAAGACTTCTCAAAAATAAGAATAAATTAAATACAAGTTAATATTAAGTCTTGTTTTTATGTAATTTTCAATTCGATCTCTAACGATCTGTAATTTATCTTTAAACTAAAACGAATTAAACAATAAAAAATAAGAACATTTCTATATTGAATATCACAAAAAAATGAAAGAATTACGCTATTTAGACAAATACTTTATAAAATATAAGTTCCGTTTCTTTGCCGGAATATTTATCACAATAATCGCACAAATATTCTTTTTATTTACTCCAAAATTAATCAGCAAGTCCTTTAAAGCGATTGAAGATTTCTCGAAAGAAGGAAGCGTAAGTGTCGAAGTGATTAAAAGCGAATTATTATCTAATATTCTACTTATTATATTAACCGCCATTATCGCTGGATTTTTGACATTTTTAATGCGTCAAACTCTAATTGTAATGTCGCGTTTGGTCGAATTTGATTTAAAAAATGAAGTATTTGAGCAATATGAAAAATTATCTCAAAACTTTTACAAACAGAATAGAACGGGAGATTTAATGAATCGGATTAGCGAAGACGTTTCTAAAGTTCGAATGTACGTTGGTCCAGCAGTAATGTATACCATAAACACACTGATTCGCTTTATTATTGTTTTAATATACATGTTTAATGTTTCGCCAAGACTAACCTTATATACTTTAATTCCGTTACCGATATTATCGTTTTGTATTTTTAAACTTAGTACCGAAATCAACATTCGTAGCACTACTTTTCAGCAATATTTATCGAAAGTTTCGAGTTTTACGCAAGAAATATTTTCGGGAATTCGAGTGATAAAAGCCAATTCATTAGAAGAACAGCATCAGAACAATATGATCAGTCTTGCCAATGAAAGTAAAAGTAAAAGCTTGCATTTGGCCAAAGTACAGTCGCTTTTTGGGCCATTAATGATTGCACTTATCGGAATCAGTAATTTAATTGTCATCTACTTTGGAGGAGCCATGTACATTAATGGTACGATAACAAGTATTGGTACGATTGCAGAATTTATTTTATACGTGAATATGTTAACTTGGCCCGTTGCTTCATTGGGTTGGATTTCATCTATGGTTCAAGAAGCAGAAGCATCACAGAAACGTCTGAATGAATTTTTGAAAATTGAACCACAAATTCAGAACAATTCAAATGAGCCTTCTCTTATTGAAGGTGCAATCGCTTTTGAAAATGTCACTTTTATCTATGAAGACACCAACATCCAAGCTTTAAGTAATGTTAGTTTTACCGTTAAAAAAGGCGAAACTCTGGCTATTTTAGGTAAAACAGGTTCAGGGAAATCAACAATCTTATCGTTGATCTCTAGATTGTACGATGTAAATGCCGGTCAAGTTACTATTGACGCCAAAGAAATAAGTACTTTAAACCTCAACGATTTAAGAAACAGCATTGGTATTGTGCCTCAAGATGCATTCTTGTTTTCAGATAGTATTAAAAATAATATCAAATTTGGAAATCAAGATGCTACAGATGATGAAGTAATGCAAGCGGCTAAAAATGCTGTAGTTCATGATAATATTATTGCTTTTAACAAACAATATGATACGGTTTTAGGAGAACGCGGAATTACTCTTTCGGGAGGTCAGAAACAGCGTGTTTCTATTGCTAGAGCAATTATAAAAAATCCTGAGATTTTATTGCTTGATGACTGCTTGTCTGCGGTCGATACAGAGACAGAAGAAACAATTTTGAACAACTTATTTGAAATTTGCAAAGACAAAACCACCATTATTGTAAGTCATAGAATATCATCGGCTAAAAATGCGGATAAAATCATCATACTAGATGATGGAAAAATCATACAACAAGGTTCTCATAATCAACTGATAAATCAAGAAGGCTATTATTCGGCCCTGTATGTTAAGCAACTTTCAGAAAAAGAATTACTGTAATTGTTGGATAATAGATAATTTTTTAAGATTTTTGATTGCTATTAAAAAAAATGATAGAAAGATTATGAGAGAAAATGACCTATTAGAAAAAGAAGAAATTTTTTCAAAGGTGCTTCGCGCTGGACGAAGAACGTATTTCTTTGACGTTAGAGCTACAAAAGCTGACGATTATTACATTACAATAACAGAGAGTAAGAAATTTACTGAAGAAGACGGATCTTTTCATTTCAAAAAACACAAAATTTACTTGTACAAAGAAGATTTTAGTGCTTTTGCAGAGATTTTAGGCGATATGACCTCTTACGTATTGAATCATAAAGGAGAAGAAGTTATTTCTGAAAGACATCAAAAAGACTTCAAAAGAGAAACATTGATAGAGAAAAATGAAGATTTCGTTCCGCAAACTTCAACATTCACTGATATAGAATTTGACGATATTTAATCGTTAATTCCAATAAAATTTAAAAGTCCAAAACTCAAGTTTTGGACTTTTTTTTTATACTTTCGGAGTTAATAAAAAATAGTTTTTAATGAAACCACATCTATTAGTTTTATCTGGTCTGGGTAATTCTGGCGAGCAACATTGGCAAACCTATTGGCAAAAGCTATATGCAAATTCGTCGAAAGTACAGCAACAAAATTGGGATGAACCCCAACTCAAAGATTGGTTATATGCTTTAGATGAATCAATTACAAAACTAGATCAGCCAACAGTTTTGGTTGCCCACAGCTTGGCGGTTTCGTTAGTTTTACATTGGAGCAAAAGTAATGCTAATTCACATATCGTCGGAGCTTTATTGGTTGCGCCAGCAGATGTAGATTCTCCTCAACATACGCCCGACTGTATTCGGAATTTTGCACCAATTCCCATGCATCAATTGCCATTTCCAAGCATTGTGGTTGCCAGCGAAAACGATCCTTACGCATCTATCGCTAGAAAAAAAGAATTTGCAGAACACTGGGGAAGCGATTTTGTAAACGTGGGCTGCAAAGGACATATAAACTCAGAATCTAATTTACATTTTTGGGAAGAAGGACAAGAGATCTTGCAGCAATTGATTACTAAAATGGACAATTAGCCAATTCGCAATCCATTTTCTATTTTAGAATCTGGTGCTAATAAAATCACATCACCCTCAACTCCTACTGCGCCTAAAATTAAACATTCACTAATAAATTTTCCGATTTGTTTGGTTGGAAAATTAACAACTGCAACGATTTGTCGGTTTACCAATTCTCCTTTAGAATATCTTTTTGTAATTTGTGCTGAAGTTTTACGAATGCCGATTAAAGAACCAAAATCAATTTTCATTTGAAACGCCGGTTTTCGAGCTTCAGGAAAATCGTTAACTTCTAGTATCGTTCCTACGCGCATTTCAACTCTTTCAAACTCTGACCACGATAAATCCATTGTTTCTTTTTTTTAATTGAATTGAAACTCAAATTTACTTAAATTATCTAATCTAATACTCGCACGTAAATCCATTCTCTTAATTGTCAGTTAGCCAGAAGTTTTGTTTAACTTTATAAAAAAAATCGAATGTCAATGACACTTTCCAACATGTTGCCACTGGGAACAATTGCTCCCGAATTTAGACTCCCAGACACCAATTCAAATTACGATTATTATTTTTCCGATTTAAAAGGTTCCTTAGGCACTTTGGTAATTTTTATGTGCAATAATTGTCCGTTTGTCCTTCATGCCATCGAAGAAATTGAAATGATTTCGAATGATTATCGCGTACAAGGAATTGGAGTAATCGCCATTTCGAGCAATGACGTTCTAAAAAACCCGCACGATAGTCCTGCTTTAATGACTGAATTTGCTTTTGACAATAAAATCGACTTTCCGTATTTATTCGATGCGACACAAGAGGTAGCCAAGGCTTACGA
Source organism: Flavobacterium sp. TMP13 (assembly GCF_050847115.1). Classification (NCBI taxonomy): domain Bacteria; kingdom Pseudomonadati; phylum Bacteroidota; class Flavobacteriia; order Flavobacteriales; family Flavobacteriaceae; genus Flavobacterium; species Flavobacterium sp. TMP13. The sequence continues at coordinate 2,098,532 of NZ_CP193656.1, read as the reverse complement.
CGCTGCGTGTACGCCCGATTTTTACTTATTTGACAGCAATGACAAGTTAATATATCGCGGACAATTGGACGATTCTAGGCCACACAATGGCATTAGTTTAAGCGGAAATGATTTGCGAGGCGCTATTGACTCTATAATTTACAACAGAACTTTAAAAGAACCGCAAAAACCAAGAGAAGGTTGTTCCATCCAATGGAAATAAATAAAATAAAATTACGATACAAACAAAAAAACCAATCAGCAATAAAGTGATTGGTTTTTTTAGATAGTTTAACAATGTATTATTTTACGTCCATTAATTCTACATCAAAAATCAAAGTAGCATCACCAGGAATTACTCCTCCTGCACCAGCTGAACCGTATCCTAGATGAGATGGTATAACAAAACGAGCTTTATCTCCAACTTTCAACAAAGCAATACCTTCGTCCCATCCTTCGATAACTTGTCCAACCCCTAATTTAAATTCAATTGGTTTTTTTCTTGGGTAAGAAGAATCAAAAACTTTTCCATTCTCTAATGAACCTTCATAATGAACTGAAACTGTTTTTCCTTTTGCAGCTTGCTTTCCTTCACCTTTTTGAATCATTTTATAACGCAATCCGCTTTCTGTTTTATCAAAACCAGCAGCCAATTTTTCCATTTCAGCTTCTGCTGCTTCTTTTTGAGCAGATTCTCTTTTGGCGCGTGAGCCTTCAAAAGTTCTAAAAGCTTCTACTGCATTCCACTTTTCAGCTTCTGCACCTACTCTAATTATTTCTAGACTTTCGATAAGATCTCCTTGCTCTACAGCATCAACCACATCTTGCCCTTCGATCACATAACCAAAAACAGTATGCTTGTTATTTAAGTGCGGAGTTGGTCCATGAGTGATAAAAAATTGAGAACCATTAGTACCAGCTCCAGCGTTTGCCATAGACAAAACTCCCGGACGATCGTGTTTTAATGTTGGGTGAAATTCATCATCAAATTTATAACCAGGCCCACCAGTTCCGCTTCCTTGTGGACAACCACCTTGAATCATAAAATCTGAAATTACACGGTGAAAACTCAATCCATCGTAATATTTAGTTCCTTGTGGTTTTGCCGAATTTTCTAAATTACCTTCAGCCAAAGCTACAAAGTTACCTACTGTTCCTGGCGTTAAATCGTCTGTTAGTTTTACTAAAATTGAACCTTTAGCCGTGTTGAATTTCGCGTATATTCCGTTTTCCATTATTTTAATATTTTTTTATTGAATGCAAATTTACAAATTAATTTCTTATCCGTTTGTGGTTTCCAATCGTTTCGTTTTTGATTTGTACGTATAGCCGTAAACTGCAAAAGCGAGAGCTGATAAAACCATACAACCTAAAGTGACTGCATGCCAACCGCCATATTGCCATAAAAACAATCCAAAGGCAGAACCTGCAGCGGTTCCTAAAAAGCTAAAAGACATAAAAACAGTGTTCATTCTATTTCTGGCTTCGGGCAAAATTGAATATACGCGTGTTTGATTGGAAATGTGAACGCCTTGGATACCAATATCGATTAAAACAATTCCGATTACGATTCCGATCACACTTGTTCCTGAAAAGTAAAAAACCAAGAAGCTCAAGACCATTAAAGCACATCCATAACCAACTGCAATACGAGAACCGCCTTTGTCCCCTAATTTACCAACCAATGGTGCCGCTAAAGCACCTGAAGCACCTACGATTCCAAAAAGACCAATTGTTGCGCTATTAAAGTTAAAAGGAGCATCGGACAGTAACAAAACCATCGTGGTCCAAAATGCACCAAATTGCGCAAAACAAAAAACATTAATTGCAGTAGCCTCTCTTAACAAGGGTTGTTCTTTTATCAATGTAAACAAAGAAAGAATTAGTTGTCCGTACGTACCTTCAAATGTTGGTTTATTAAAAGGAAATTCTCTTTGAATAACGATTAGCAGCAATAAAATCAATCCTGCTGCGATCCAAAACATGGCGCGCCAGCCCCATAGTTCGCCTACAAAACCGCTTAAAGTTCTTGAAAGTAAAATACCAACCAGTAAACCACTCATAATTGTCCCTACTACTTTTCCTCTCTGACTCGGCTCGCTTAAAGAAGCTGCCAAAGGCAAAATTAATTGAGGAACTATAGAAGTAATTCCGATCAGTAGAGAGGCTATCTCTAAAATAAAATAACTTTTTGCTGTGGCCGCTATAATCAAAGCAATGACCGAAGCAAAAGTGGTTACTACTATTTGTTTTTTACGCTCTATTTTATCACCAAGCGGAACCATAAAAAACAGTCCTATAGCATAACCGGCTTGTGTTAGATAGGTTATTGAACCTGCATCTGCCTCTTTAATTCCGAATTCTTTTGCTATTAAAATAATAAGAGGCTGACAATAATATAAGTTTGCAACAATTAATCCCGTGCAAACTGCCATAAACAGGACTTTAGACTTTGATAAATTCATTTTGCAAAAATACTACTTCATTCAAAAAAATTAAAAAAACGATTGTTATAAATTCTTTAAAAAAACAATTAAGCGAACAGTACTAATTTATAGTAGAAAAATGCATCTTCAGACCTACACCAAGTTCTATTACGAACTCTGAACTTCGGTTTATAAGTATTCAACTATATTTCTACTGCATTTAATATAGGCTAGTAACACAGTGAGATAAATTACTTCAAAAATATTTTATAGGTGCGTAAAGTAAAAGTTACGGTTATTTTTATTTTATTTAGAAGATTCTGTTTTATAATCTTTTGAGAATTTATAGCTAAAAATCCAAGTATAAAATGTCTTTTTTAATTTATGTAAACGCACTATAAATTGATAAAAAGCAACGACTTAAAAAAATTACTGACTCATTGCTTGCAATCCAGCTTTTGCAATACGAACATCTTCACTACCGTGCGCACCGCCAACACCTATGCCGCCGACAACTTTCTCATTTATAAAAATTGGAATTCCACCATCCATTATTAATATATTTTCATCCAAAAAACGAATGTCTTCAGGAATAGAACCGTCTTTGATGCCTTTTGCAATTACAGCGGTTTCCCTTTTTTGAGAGCAAGCGGTAAATGCTTTTTTGTAGCTTGCTCTAATAGTATGCACGCCAGCATTGTGGTGTCTAAGAACCGCAAGCGTTTGTCCTGACTTATCTACAATAGTAATTGTTACAAACAGACCTTGTTTTTCGGCTTCATTAAAAGCGGCTTGAGCCATTTGGGCTGCCATACTACCTGTCAATACAGGTTCTGTTATACCGTTGTTTTGAGCATTTATCATTGTGCAAAAATTTATAAGAAATAGTACGAAGAGCTTCTTCATGTTTTAATTTTTTAAAGTTTTAATACAAATAATGTTCAAAACGCAAATAGCTTGAAAACCATATACACTTTGAACATTATGCATGCACCTCTATTCTTGATATAGCGACACAAAATTTAAACTCTCTTTTTATTAATTGCCTCTGTACGTCGCGTATCCAAAAGCAGATAAAGTAATTGGAACATGATAATGCTTACCATCTTTAATTTCAAATACAACTTCTATAAAAGGATAAAAAGACGTTTGATTTAATTTTGTAAAATAAGGTTCTGTAAAATAAGTTAGTTTATAGATACCGTTATTATTACCTTCTTTAGTTTCTTTTAGGAAATCAGGGATACGGCCATTTGCATCGGTGATTTTCTCATCAATTAGAGTCCATTTACCTTTTAGATCTTGTTTAGAAAGACTAATTTTTACATTTGGAGCAGGTTCTCCTTTAGTAATATCTAAAATATGACTTGACAATTGGTATTTTGCTTCCTGTGCAAAACTAACACTTGCTATAGCAAGCATTAAGACGATAAAAAAATTCTTTGTTTTCATGTTCTATTATTTATTTGTTTTAAATCCTAAATTCTCTACAGTTTTCAACGCAATATTATGGTCATTTTCTCCGCTACCTCCCCCAGAAACACCTAAGCTTCCAACTAATTCTCCGTTTTGCCAAATAGGAACACCACCTCCTAACAACAACAGTTCTGGTAGCGTGTTTAAGTTCTTTGCGTCTTCAGTTGTAGTGGCATTTTTCATCAATATATAACTCGCGGTCTTTGTAGAAAGCGATGTGTAAGCTTTTCTTCTAGAAGCCTCCGTATTGTGCGGCCCAACATTATCTGCTTTAAGCAAAAGTAAAACTACACCCGAAGAATTAAGCACTGCAATGGATACATTTTTATCGAGTTTTTTAGCTTCAACATTCGCCATTTCTGCTAATTTTAATGCACCAGCTTGATTTAAACTACTCAGTTTTTCGACGTACTGTGCAGACAAATTACAAGATATAAAGAGTATTATGGCCATCAACACACATTTTCTTTTTTCCATTTTTTATATTTATTTAATTATGAGCAAATTATTTTTGATTGTAATTTTCATTTGATGCTAAGTTCAAAATTCTAAAAGAATTTAGAACTCCTTTTTATTAAGCAAAATTCTTTTTTTCACTTTACTCAAAAACTCGTGCGAAATTCCCAAATACGCGGCAATTTGATGCTGTGCTATTCTTTGCGACAATGTCGGATACCGTTCATTAAAATCTAAATATCTCTTATCTGCATTTTTATGAAGCATACTAATTATTCGCAATTGCATGGATGCTAACGATTTTTGATTCATTATTCGGAACAGCTTTTCTACTTTCGGAATATCTTCGTACAGTTGCTCTTTTGCAGCTCTACTAATTGTTAATACCACTGAATCTTCTAGAGCTTGAATATTTAGTTTTGACATTTGACCTGAAACAAAGCTTCCGACATCCAAAATCCACCAATCTTCAATAGCAAAATACAGTATGTGCTCCTTAATATTTTCATCTTGATAAAAAATCTTAAAACAACCTTCAATTACGTAACTTTCAAATTCACAAACCTCGCCTTGATTTAAAATAATAGTGTTTTTTTCTATTTTCTGAAGAGAATAAAAAGAAGTAAAATGTGCCAATTCGTCTTCAGATAAGTCAACGTATTTTAAAATATTTTCTTGAAAAGAAGTGTATGTAGTCATACAGCTAATTTACAAAATTCTAAAATCACTATTTCAAAAGAAAATCAACTATTTCACTTTACTCTTTTTGTTTATTCTTCATCGGCAAAATTAAAACGATTCCTAAAAACTAACTCTTGAACTAGTTCAACAAGTAATTGCTTAAATATTAAATTAATCTTAAAAACCGACAAAACTATGTATCGAAGAGATTCTAACGCAAATTAAAAACTTGCTCTTGAAGATTTAATTTTTTACTTTATTAATTTATTAATTTATTAATATTTATAATTTCTAAGCCTGCTATACCTGATGATTATAAAGATGGCAGAGAAACAGCAATTTTAAAAGAGTTTACCCAGCATCGCAAAGCACAATTGACGCTTCATTATTGTTGAAAATATACTTACAAAAGGACGACAACAAATATCTATCTCGATTAAAATTATACTTATGGCCTCTTATTTGAAAAAAAACTATACTTTTGTTTATTAAATTTCCATAAATGATGAACAATATAAAAAGTGTTTTCAGTATTAAAGACTTAGAGAATCTCTCTGGTATTAAAGCACATACTATACGTATTTGGGAAAAAAGATATAACATCTTAGAACCTATGCGAACTGACACTAATATTCGTTTGTATGATATTGCCAGTCTTCAAAAATTACTAAATATCACTTTACTGCATGAGTACGGCTATAAAATTTCTAAAATAGCTACTTACGCACCAGAAAATATTCCAATTTTAGTGCGTGAAATCATTTCGAATAAAAACGCAAAAAATCATGCCATCAGTGCCTTCAAAATGGCGATGATGAATTTTGATCAAGAATTATTTTTCAACACATTTAATTGGTTAATTGCCGAGAAAACATTCAAAGAAGTCTTTAACGAGGTATTTATTCCGCTATTAAACGAATTGGGTTTACTATGGCAGTCCCATACTATAACGCCAGCTCACGAGCATTTTATAAGTTATTTGATTAAGCAAAAATTATTAATCAATACCGAGAAACTTCAAGTTTTACCTCCTAGAAATACGTCTAAAGTCTTTGTTCTTTCGCTGCCTTTAAACGAGATTCACGAATTAGGATTGATGTACTTGCAATACGAGGTATTGCTATTAGGATATAAAAGTATCTATTTAGGGGAAAGTATGCCAATAGAAAACCTTAAAGATTTAAGAAAGCATTTTGAATCAATTGTTTTTATATCTTACATGACCGTGCAACCCGATCCTAACATAGTCAACGAGTATGTACAACAGATGAGTGACGAATTGCTGGGAAATACAAACGAAATTTGGCTCATTGGTAAAATGACCGCTCATTTAGAAATCAAAAATTTAAACTCACGAATTACTGCTTTTAAATCTATTGATGATTTAGTAGCTGCGATTTAGTGTTTTGTTTAATATTTTTATATATTTGTTAAACAAATGAAAAAAAATATATCTATAATAGGTTCTGGTTTTTCGTCGCTTTCAGCGGCATGTTATTTGGCTCAAGATGGCTACGCCGTAACGGTTTATGAAAAAAACGATACCATTGGCGGTCGAGCCAGACAATTAAAAATTGAAGGCTTTACTTTTGACATGGGACCAAGTTGGTACTGGATGCCAGACGTTTTTGAACGTTTCTTTGCTGACTTTAATAAAAAGACATCCGATTATTATGAGTTAATTAAACTTAATCCTGCGTATCGTGTGTATTACGGGGTGGATAATTTTATTAATATTGCTGATAATCTACCCGAAATAGCTGCAGTTTTTGAAAATTTAGAGCAAGGTAGTGGCCGTAAACTTGTTTCGTTTATGGAAGAAGCCAAACGCAACTATGATATCGCTATAAAAGACTTAGTATATCGTCCTGGTGAATCTATATTTGAACTTATTACACCAAAAACAGCTGCAAGAGTTGGACAGTTTTTTAGTAATATAAGTAAAGATGTTCGAAGTGAATTTAAAAATCCTAAACTTATCCAGATTTTGGAGTTTCCCGTGTTATTTCTTGGAGCCAAACCAAGTGACACGCCTTCGTTTTACAGTTTTATGAATTACGCCGATTTTGGTTTAGGTACATGGCATCCTAAAACAGGCATGCATGATGTTGTGCAAGCTATGACAACTCTCGCGCAGTCACTTGGAGTTGTTTTTCAAACCAGTGCCAATATCGAAAAGATTGTGGTCGATAATAATTCGGCTAAAGCCTTGGTTATTAACGGTAAGCGAATCGAATCTGATATTATTGTAAGTGGCGCTGATTACCATCATACCGAAACTTTATTAGATAAAGAATTTAGAATGTATTCTGAAAAATACTGGGATAGTCGCGTATTTGCTCCTTCTTCATTATTATTTTTTGTAGGTTTTGATAAAAAAATTGAATCACTATCGCATCATGCTTTGTTTTTTGATGTTGATTTTGATCAACACGCTGCAGATATTTATGACAGTCCGAAATGGCCAGACAATCCTTTATTTTATGCTAATTTTCCTTCTAAGACCGATGCAACTGCTGCACCAGAAGGAATGGAAAGTGCTTTTTTCCTGATTCCTTTAGCTCCTGGAATTAATGACACTGAAGCACTTAGATCAGAATACTTCGAAAAAATAATTACACGTTTCGAGCAAGTTACAGGCGAAGATGTCCGAAAAAACATTATATTTAAAAAGTCGTTTTGCAAGAATGACTTTGTATCAGAGTATAACTCATACAAAGGAAATGCATACGGCATGGCCAATACCTTATTACAAACCGCTTTTTTACGTCCTAAATTAAAAAGTAAAAAAGTTAAGAATCTCTATTTTACAGGTCAATTAACAGTTCCTGGTCCAGGAGTTCCACCCGCACTAATTTCAGGAAAATTAGTGGCACAACTAATCCAAAAAAACTCAAAAAGATGAAACAGTTATTTGATGATACCTCCTTTAAATGCAGCAAGCTAGTTACGCAAAGTTACAGTACTTCTTTTTCGCTAGCAGTCTACATGCTTGCACCAAGCATTCGCGAAGCGATTTATAGTATTTACGGGTTTGTTCGTTTTGCAGACGAAATTGTAGACTCTTTTCATGATTTTGACAAACAGGCATTGTTGGATGATTTTGAAGCAGAATATTACAAAGCATTTGCAAACGGAATTAGTTTAAACCCTATTTTAAATTCTTTTCAACAAACTGTAAGAGAATTTAATATTGGTGACGAATTAATTCAGTCGTTCTTAAAAAGCATGAAAATGGATTTAATAAAATCCGATTACAATACCAAAGCAGAATACGACGATTACATTTATGGATCTGCTGATGTGGTGGGCTTAATGTGTTTAAAAGTATTCGTTGCTGGTCAACAAGAACGCTACGACAAGTTGAAACATGAAGCGATGCGACTTGGATCTGCTTTTCAAAAAGTGAACTTCTTAAGAGATTTAAAAGATGACAATCTAGTACTGAACCGCAATTATTTTCCTGGGGTCGACTTAAATTCATTTGATGATAATGCAAAAACAATGATTATTGCCGAAATCGAAGAAGACTTTAGAGTTGCGAAAGAAGGCATTAAAAAATTGCCAATCGAAGCAAAATTCGGCGTTTATACAGCGTACGTGTACTATCGAAAACTGCTTAGAAAACTAGAAAACACGCCTTCTCATGAAATTGGCAACACACGAATTCGAGTTTCTAATTATACTAAAGCAGGACTTTTAGCACAGTCTTTTGTTAGTTACAAATTAAAATTAGTGTAGGCTTTAAAATATACAAATACTACACTATTTTTAAAAATGAGATCGGGTCATAGCACTTGAATTATAATTTTAATAAATATAAAATGATTTCCTTCCTAATATTTCTTGGCGTTTTTCTTTTCATGGAATGTGTAACCTGGCTTACGCACAAATATATTATGCACGGTTTAGGATGGTATTTCCATGCTGATCATCATCAGCCCAAATACGAGAACACTTTTGAGCGCAATGATGTGTTTTTTGTCATTTTTGCCGTTCCAAGCATTGTCTTGTTCTACTTTGGTGTTCAAGGCGGTTTCAATTACATGTTCTTTATTGCATGTGGCATCACTTTATACGGAATTTGCTATTTTTTAATTCACGATGTTCTAATTCACCAGCGCTTTAAATGGTTTAAACATACCAATAACAAGTACCTCATCGGACTTAGAAAAGCACACAAAGTGCACCACAAACATCTAGGCAAACACCACGGAGAATGCTTCGGAATGCTGTTTGTTCCTTTTAAATATTATAAAATATAATTGTAATAGAATTATAATACAACAAAAAACCGCAGTTTAATGAAACTATATAAAAAAGAAAGCAAGCAATTAGTTGATGCCAGTCTCGAAGAGTGTTGGCATTTTTTTTCTGATCCGAGTAATTTACAAAAGATTACACCAGCAACAATGGGTTTTCAAGTAACCGATTTTGATCAGAAAAAAATGTATCAAGGACAAATAATTGCCTACAAAATTTCGCCACTATTGGGAATAAAAATGAGTTGGGTTACCGAAATTACAACGGTTCGAGACAAAGAGTTTTTTATAGACGAGCAGCGTTTTGGCCCTTATTCTTTTTGGCATCACAAACATTATTTTGAAGAAACTCCACAAGGAACTTTGATGACTGATGTGGTTCACTACGGCGTTCCGCTAGGGTTTATCGGCCGAATAATGAACAGCCTTGTTATTGAGAAACAACTAGAAACAATCTTTAAATACCGCCATCAAAAAGTAGAACAGCTTTTTAATAAAAAATAATGAATACTATTCCTGTTACATTTTTTTGGTTTCGTCGTGACTTACGCTTGGATGATAATATTGCTTTGTGGAACGCATTGAAATCTGATTTTCCGGTAATTCCACTATTTATTTTTGATGATGAAATTCTCGAGCAACTTCCAAAGGATGATGCTCGCGTAACTTTTATATATGAGAGTCTCCAGAAAATAAATTTGGAATTAATTGATTTTGAAAGTTCTATTATAATCCGCAAAGGAAAAACACATCAGGTCTGGTTTGACTTAATAGAAGAGTACAATATTGAAGAAGTTTATTTTAATAAAGATTATGAACCGTATGCTTTGCAACGAGATTCAGAAATTTCAGCTTTGCTTTCATCAAATAAAGTAAAAGTTAGTGTTTTTAAAGACCACGTAATTTACGAAGAAAGCGAAATTACTAAAGCAGATGGTTTGCCTTATACCATTTATACCCCTTACAAAAATAAATGGGTAGAAAAGTTTGAAACATTAAAACAGCAACCACTAGACGAATTAAAAAACAACAGTTCGAATTTCTACAAAAGCAATTTTAGTTTTCTAACGTTAGAATCTATTGGTTTTGTAAGAAGCTCGATTTCGGTAAGAGAGCACAATTTAAAGGGAGTCGCTACGTATGAAGAAACTAGAAATTTTCCTTCTTTAGATTCTACTACTTACTTGTCTCCACACTTACGTTTTGGCACTGTAAGCATTAGAAAACTTGCACACTGGGCTTCCCACAAAAATGCTACCTTTTTAAACGAATTAGTTTGGAGAGAGTTTTTTATGCAAATATTATTTCATTTTCCCAATTCAGTCAATCATAATTTTAAATCGGCTTATGATGGAATTCAATGGAGAAATAATCCTGAAGAATTTAAACTGTGGTGTGAGGGAAAAACGGGTTACCCAATGGTTGATGCAGGAATGCGTCAGTTAAACGAAACAGGATACATGCACAATAGAGTACGAATGGTTGTAGCAAGTTTTTTATGTAAACATTTACTAATTAGTTGGCAATGGGGCGAAGCCTACTTTGCGGAAAAACTATTAGATTTTGAACTCGCTTCGAATGTAGGAAACTGGCAATGGGCAGCGGGAACAGGTTGTGATTCTGCACCTTATTTTAGAGTTTTCAATCCTGAAATTCAACTTAAAAAATTTGATGCTAAAGGAGAATATGTCCGCACTTGGATATCTGAATTTGATTTGGGTTATGGAAAACCTATGGTAGAACACGCAATGGCAAGAGATCGTGCCTTAACCGCTTATAAAACTGGACTTCAACAGAAATAAGTTTTAAAATTAGAAGTTGATTATTTTATTATTTTGTATGTATAATTGTAAAAATAAATTGAATTAAAGTAGCATATTTATTTTATAATTCTAAAATATTTACTTTTTATCGATTAAACTGTTGAGCATTCCTTTAAAAATGAATCCGTGAAAAGGAAGCACCGAATACCAATATAATTTTCCCCAAAAACCTTTGGGTCTAAATGTCGCTGATTGGTATAAATTATTGCGTATTATTTTAAATTCCAACCAAGCTTCGCCTGGTAATTTCATTTCTGCAAATAAAATCAATTTTCCTTCATCTTTGTTGGCATATAACACGCGCCAGAAATCGAGTGCATCTCCGGAGTGAATTTCGTTTCTATTGGTTCGGCCACGTCTCGATCCCACACCTCCGTAAAGTTTGTCGATAAAGCCTCTAAGTTGCCACAGCCAATCGCCATAGTACCAGCCCGATTCCCCACCAATAGACCAGATTTTATTAATCGTATAGTCGTAATCAATTATTTCGCGCTTTCTTCTGTCTATAAAACAATCCTTTTTAGGCACTTTTATAAAACCAGAAAGACTAGTATTGAAACGGCCACTAATCAAGGAATCTTTCCAGCTAGAAGCGATCATATTTTCATCAATTTTGACCAACGCTTTCGCAATTGCTTCTTTGTACCCAATGGGATGAATAGCCAGTAATTTATTGATGTCATTGTTTCGACAAACTACCTCAACTTTCATACTACTTACCAACGCAGAGGCCAATTTGTATGACGTTGACGTAACGAAATACAGCCAATATGATGATAATTTGGGAGTCATTATTGGGACCGTAATAATGTATCTTTTTAATTTTTTTGCAGCTGCAAAACCAAGCAGCATCTCTTTGTATGTGAGGATATCAGGACCTCCAATATCAAAACTTTTATTAAAAGTTGCTTCGACGCCCATACTTTTATACAAAAACTCCAACACATCGGTAACAGCAATGGGTTGACATCTGGTATTTAACCATTTGGGCGTTATCATTACTGGTAACTTTTCGACCAAATCGCGAATAATCTCAAAAGACGCACTACCAGAACCTACTATAATTCCTGCACGTAGCGTAGTCACTGCAAAAGGAGATTTATTTAAAACCGCTTCTACTTGCTTGCGCGATGCCAGATGTTTCGAAAGCTTTTCTTCATTAACAATTCCACTTAAATAAAGTACTTGCTGTACTGTAGTGTCAGATAATCGTTTCACAAAATTTTCAGCAGATAATTTCTCTAACTCATCATAATTAGAATCTGAGCCCGCCATAGAGTGAATTAAATAATAGGCAAAATCAATGTCCTCTGGAATAACACTTAACGTTTCCTCTTTTAAAAAATCAACTTCAATAACTTCAACATTCGAAGCCAATTCTGGAGGACAAAAGAAACGATTTTTATCTCTCACACAGCAAACCACGTGATGACCATTCAATACCAAAATTGGTAACAAACGTTTTCCGATGTAACCCGTAGCGCCAGTTAAGAGAATTTTCATAATGTTATATTTTAAAACTTACCATTCCGTAATCCATTTGAAAAACTTGACCTGAAATCGATTTTGCTGAATCAGAAATTAAATAGTCAGCCAAACCAGCCACTTCTTCAGGTTGTAAATAGTTCTTCAGCGGATGTCTTTCCTTCATTAACAATTTCATTCTATCGTTTCTTAAAATAGACGAAGACAATTCAGTTTCCGTAATAGTTGGGGCAATAGCGTTTACTCGCACAGTTGAAGCCAACTCTGCACCTAATGTACGAACTAACCCTTCAACTCCTGCTTTAGCGGCAGCAATGCTAGCATGAAAAGGCATTCCGAGTTTGACCGCAACGGTGCTAAACAGTAATATATTTGCATTTGGAGATTTTTTCAGTGCTGGCAAAAAATGTTGAATCGCACGAACAGCTCCAATTACGTTTATTTCGTAATCGTTTCTAAAGGTATCTAAAGTCAAATTCAGAATCGGCTTTAAAGTAATTGAACCTGGGCAATAAATAAGCGAATCCACTTCTTCAATAGTTGGTAATTCGTCTTCCAAAATATTAACCGAATAATGTTTCAAATTAAAATTTGAAATTTCAGGTTGAGAACGACTTAAATTATGAACATAATTATCCTGAACTTGTTTTTCTAGAATCGCCTTTCCGATTCCTTTGCTTCCTCCTACAATTACTATATTTTTCATCTACTATTTTTTATTGCACTCGTTTACTAATTTTATTTCCCGAAATTGCCCTTTGTCTAGAGCATTTAAAACGTCCCAAAGTAAAAACTCTTTTTTGTTCGTGCTTAGCAGCTCGACCTTGTACTCTTTTTCTCCAACGTATAAAACTTGACTCCTTTAATTCGGTTCGCATTAAGCTTATCACTTCTTGCTCAGAGATCGAAAATTGAAACTTTATGGCTTCAAATGGCGTACGATCTTCCCACGCCATTTCAATAATTCGATCCGTTTCTATGGTTGTAAAAACTGGAATCATCTATTTTTTATATTGTGTGAAATTATTGACTTTGATTTTAGCTTTTAGATCAAACATTAAATTATACAATCCGAAGAATGTCCTGTTCATATAAATGAAATGCTTAGAACCCCGATTTCCATTCATTTTTTTCAAATTAGTATCTTTTGAAAAACGTTCTCCTAATTTACCAATATTTTCGAAGAAATCTTCGTTCGAAAAATCAAATTCTTCTTCCTGAAAAGGTTGTGTAAAAAGTGACAACAAATCGTAAAACATCTCAGTGAAATAAACTATTTCTTCAGCCGAGTCATCTTCACGTAAAATCTCCAATTCAAATAACTTTTTATTGAATAGTTCTTTATCATCAATGACTTGTTTATTAATCAGTTCAAAATAAGGAACATAAAAGTCATTCGGAATAGCTTTCATACACCCAAAATCCAAAGCGATTAACTGGTGCTTGTCATTTACTAAAAAATTTCCCGGATGTGGGTCGGCATGTACTTTTCGTAAAATGTGAACTTGATACATGTAAAAATCCCAAAGCGCCTGACCCACTTGATCGCGCTGTTGTTGATTTGGATTGGTAACAACATACTCTGAAAGATGTTTACCCGTCATCCAATCCATGGTAATTATTTTATCCGAAGAATACTCAGGGTAATAATTAGGGAAAAGTAAATTAGGAATGTGCGTGCAAGCATCTACTACTTCTTGGCTCTGCTCCAATTCTAATAAATAATTAGTCTCTTCAATTAATTTATCTTCAACTTCCTTAAAGTATTTATCAGAATCTTTTCCTTGCAAATTAAACATTCGAATTGCAATTGGTTTTACCATCGCTAGATCTGACGAAATACTATTAGCAACACCCGGATACTGAATTTTTACGGCTAATTTTTTACCATCTTTTTCTGCCAAATGTACTTGCCCAATGCTTGCTGCGTTCACAGAATTGGCATTAAACGTATCAAAAATTTCATAAGGTGTTTTCCCAAAATTATTTTTAAAGGTTTTTAAAACTAAGGGAGCTGACAAGGGCGGAACAGAAAACTGCGAAAGTGAAAATTTTTCTACATACGCTTGTGGCAAGAAGTTCTTATCCATGCTTAACATCTGCGCTACTTTTAAAGCACTCCCTTTTAGGTTCTTTAAACCATCGTAAATGTCTTCGGCATTATTTTCGTTGAGTTTATCGCGTGAAAGTTCTGGATTAACGATTTTCTCTCCGTAATATTTGATGTAATTCACTCCAATTTTAGCACCCGTTTGCACCAATTTGCTTGCGCGTTCTATTTTGGAAGTTGGTATATAATCGATACTTTTCATTATTTATTATAGATTTTTTCTTTAAAAATAAATTTTCCTAAATCAAGCAAGTGATTTAATGGAGCTATGCGCATAAGTTCAAATGTGGTAGTCACAGATTTTTCGATTAAAATGTCTGTTTTCTCAAAAGCTGCAGACGAATCGTCCATCCAAAATTTTATCGTATACATTAATTGTAACCAGGCACTTTCTTGAATGGCTTTGTCTTGAAAATTTTGCAACTTTTCTTGAGAAATTCGGTACTCGTCGGTTAAAATTTCTTTAGTGTAATTCTTAAAACTTTCACGGAGCAAAGTCAACTGCGTTAAATTTTTAAGGGGATTTGGATTGCTTTTTAATGTTTGCATAACGTAACTTCTGTTTGCAGATAACAATTCGAAGAAAGTAAAGTAGAAGCTAAGCATTTTATCTTTCATTCCGTAAGTGTTATAATCTGCATGCGCGTGCAATAGATTAATGGTGTTTACAAAAAATAATTGAAAAACTTCTTTTTCTAATCCTTCTAATGTTCCGAAAAACGCGTAAAATTCGCTTTCTTCAAACTTGTTTTCCTTCGCAAAAAGATAAACAGATTTGGGTGCTTTTCCATGTTCTAAAACATAATTCATATATAAAGACACGATCGCGTCTTTGGTAATTTTTGCTTTTTGAGTTGCCATTATTTACTTTTTTTGAATTTGAGTATAAAGATACAGAATGTTTAAGTATATTTACATAACGTTAAACAAAAAGTAATGTTAAAAAACACAACAGTGAAAAATAAAAAAAACATATTACTAACAGGCGGTACTGGATTTATAGGCAATCACTTAACCAACTTGCTTTTAGATGAAGGATTCTCGGTTAGCATTTTGACGCGCAGTAAAAGAAAAAACACGAGAGAAGTAACCTACTACACTTGGGATGTACAGAAGAAAGAGATCGAAAACGAGGCAATTTTAAGAGCCGATTACATCATTCACTTAGCTGGAACCAGTATTGCTGGTGCACGTTGGACCGAAAAAAGAAAAAAAGAAATTGTAGCTAGTCGCGAAGACTCTTTGCAATTGCTGTATAATAGTCTTCAGAAAAACAATAAAATTTTAGACGGATTTATTTCTGCTTCTGCCGTTGGTATTTACGGCGCTTATACCTCTGAACAAATATGCCACGAAGAAAATCCTCCTGCTACTGATTTTTTAGGTCAAGTGTGTGAAAAATGGGAAGCAGCGGCTGATACAATTGCCGCAATGGGCGTTCGGACTGTAAAAATTAGAACTGGATTAGTTTTAGGTAAAGATGGTGGTTTTTTAAAACCACTAACTCCTGTTTTTAAATATGGTTTTGGTGCAGCTTTGGGTTCTGGTAAACAATATATGCCATGGATACATCTAGAAGATTTGTCCCGCATATATGTTCATGCGATCAAAACTAATACAATGAGCGGCCCTTACAATGCAGCAGTGGGAGATTCTAATACTAATACAAATTTCTCTAAAAAAATGTGCGCCGTCTACGGCTATAAAATGTGGTTGCCAAATGTGCCTTCTTTTATTTTGAAGTTAGCTTTGGGCGAAATGAGTGATTTATTGCTGAAAGGACAGCGCGTTTCATCTCAAAAAATCGAAAACACTGATTTTATCTTTCGTTATAAATCGATCGAAGAAGCGCTGAGAGATTCCTTATTGTAAATTTGCTGCCAAATTGGTAGTAACTGTTTTAGCAATTTTACCCGCAATTGTCGATGGAATTTCTATTTTAAAGTCTGTTGGATCAAGTATAAAATGAGACGTTAGTAAAATTCCATTAGCATTTTTTTGTATTATTGCTTTAACACTAATTATTTTCGATTTTCCATGCAACTGCATTTTTCCAGTGAGGGTATATTCTTTTGGAATTAAGTCAGCGTTTGCACTAACAAAATTTTCGATTTTCCCTTTAAAAACTGCTTTCGGATACCGATTGCTCTCCATGTAGTTTTCATTAAATTGTCTCTGCATTAGCGGCAATTCAAAATTAAAATTCCTGATGTAACTGACACATTCCAACATTTGCGTTTTAGGATCATAAGTGACCATAACTTTACTGTCGGTTGCTTTGATCGGTTCAAAAAAAGGTACAGAAGCTTCGAATATAATCTGACCGCTGGTGGCGATCATTTTATTTTGGGCGGTACTAACTTGGCTGATTACTACTAAAAGTAGATAAGTAATATTTTTCATAATCGTCTGCATTTAAATTTTCGTTCTAACCCTACTTAGGATTTCTAAATCCTCTCTCTTAAAGTTACGAAAATTTGGCCGCAATAGTTTTAATAAGTACTTAAAAATCAATTAAAACCGATTAATATTTTTAATTTCTATTGCAAATAAAAATCTTTAGCCAATTCAATCCTAATTTCTCATTCGCTTAAAATAGAATGTAATTAATTCAGTTCTAAAAGTACATTGTATGCGTCTAAACTAGCCAATGCCTCGATCGAAGTATAATCTAATTCTTCTTGATGCTCATCAATTTCTTTCTTCACTTGTATAAGTTTTAGACTTTTAAAATAACGCCGCACTTCATGCAAATCAGATAAAATTAAACCAGGAACAACGACACTTTTACCTTCTTTGTCTTTGGCTACCATTGTAAAATAAGAGGAATTGCAATGTTTAATTGCTCCTGTTTGAATGTTTTCTGCCTCTACTCTAATACCAATAATCATTGAGCTTCGACCCACATAATTTACGGATGCTTTCATGGTCACCAGTTCGCCCACTTCGATTGGTTTTAAAAAATTTACGGTATCAACCGATGCAGTCACGCAATAGTTCCCGCTGTATTTAGATGCAGACGCAAATGCAATTTGATCCAACAGAGATAAAATATAACCCCCGTGAATTTTTCCACTAAAATTAGTATGCGACGGCAACATTAGTTCAGATATACTAATTTTTGAACAGGCTACATTTCTATAATTTGATGTCATTTTTTACTTTATTTTAAATGGAGAAACTTCTTCTTTTGCAGAAACGATAAAAAAACGTGTATCACCCCACCACGGAAATACTTGGTATTTCTCTACATAACTCAACACCACATAATGACCTTGCAAACCTTGCAATTTCTCTATCAGTTCGGTATCACCGCTCTGCACTGAAAATCGAAACACTTGAGCTCCAGAAATACCTTGACTCAGCTCGCCTTCCCAGGTTTTAAAAGCAGCGCCACTTTTACTTAGTTTGATCAATTCGCCCGAGCGCATACCATTGCTATACGGGACATAATTTATAAATGCCAAATAACCCACAATTGACACTATCACGACCACAACACTAATTATTATTACTTTTCTAAACATATGTTTTATATTAATTATTATTTATATTGGACTGCGAAACCAAATTTTCGGGCAATGACTTTTTTGCTTTTGCTCCCATTTTTTTTAATTTTTCAACACTACTTACTAAGTTTCCTCTGCCATCAACCAATTTCTTCATGGCATTATCGTACTCGCTTTCGGCATCTTTTATCTTAACGCCAACTTTTTGTAGATCGGTTACAAAACCTTCAAATTTATCGTACAACGCACCTGCTTGTCTCGCAATTTCAAATGCGTTTTCCTGTTGTTTTTGATTGGCCCACATGCTATCAATAGTTCTCAGTGTGGCTAATAGTGTGGTTGGTGTTACAATGACAATGTTTTTTTCGAAAGCTTTGGTATACAAACTGGTGTCTTCGTTTAATGCAATCGCAAATGCAGGTTCTATTGGTATAAAAAGCAACACAAAATCTGGGCTCTCAATTTGATAGAGATCGTGGTAGTTTTTTGCACTCAGTTGTTCGACATGCTTTTTTATCGAAAAAACATGTTGCTTTAAATAATTGTTTTTGAGACTTTCCTCTTCCTCATTAATCCATTTCTCGTAGGCTGTCAAAGATACTTTCGAGTCTACAATCATTTTTTTACCGTCCGGTAAATGAATTACAACATCTGGAAAAACACGATTACCTTCATCTGTGGTATAACTTTGCTGCACATCATATTCTCTTCCTTTTTCTAAACCCGATTTTTCGAGCACTCGTTCTAAAACTAGTTCGCCCCAATTGCCTTGCATTTTACTATCACCTTTTAAAGCCTTCGTCAAATTCAAGGTTTCCTTACTCATTTGCTCATTCATCGCGTTGAGTCCTCTTATCTGTTCTCGTAAAGCTGCATGATAATCGATGCTTTCTTTGTGTGTGTCTTCCACCTTTTTTTCAAAATTCAAAATTTTATCCTGTAAAGGCGACAAAATATTCTTTAAATTTTCTTGGTTCTGAGCAGTAAACTTCGTCGATTTTTCTTCTAAAATACGATTCGCTAGATTTTCAAATTCTTTCGTAAACTTTTCCTGTAACTGCTCTACTTCTGTCTTTTGATCTTTGTTGCGTTCCCACAAATTTTCAAAATCGACTTCTTTCTTTGATAATTGAATCGCAAAGCTATCTTTCTCTGTACGAATTGTTTCGATTTGATTTTGGAGCAATTCTACTTGTTTCTCGAAGCTACTTTTATCGGCAACAGCCCGGTTTTTTTGCTCCTGCAACTGATTATTTACTGCATTATTTCTTTCGACTAAAATATCTCTTTCTGATCGATTCTTAACAGAAAAGACCATTTTTCCTGTAAAAAATCCAGTCGCAAAAGCAATTACAAACACCACAACTATCGGAAGAAAATCTTGCATATACTACTTTTTATATACGAGTAAAAATAAGCAATAATACCCATTACACTAATCAATACCACAGATTTTTCGACGCAGTATACTTAAAGTAAAATTTGCACGCAACCCTTTTGATGTACGGTCGTCTATTAGGTATAAACAAAATATATTTATAATTATGAGAAACATTATTTTAGGGCTTTTTGTAGCTATCGGTTTTAGCTCTTGCGATCTAAACGATCCACAAGACGATTACAAAAATTGTGGTAATTACGAAAACACCGCTTTCGCAAGCTATCCTGTAGAATGCAATTATACCATTAAAACAATGCCCACAACATCTGGCGTTATTGCTGTAAAAACCCAAGAAAAAATGGATTCGTTTTTTAAGAAAAATGAAACATCATGCGGCGACGCAACAATTCCGACAGCTATTGATTTTACAAAAAATTACTTAATCGGAATTTTTGCCGGAACTAAAGCAACCAATGGTTACGAAATAAAAGTAAGTTCTATTTTAGAAAATGAATGTGAAGTAGTTGTTCAATTTTATGAAAATGAGCCCACTGCAGGTTCTGAGAACGGACAAGCATTAAATAACCCGCATCATTTTGTATTGATTCCTAAAACAGATAAACCAATCTATTTTAACAAAGTTACACCCGCAAAAAACTATGTGGTTTTAGGCACGTACTTTGGTAATTGTGAAACAAACTGCCAGACATTTTACAGCGAGACAGATTTAAATATCAAAGCTTTTTTAAATGTTGAGTACGGCAAATATGACATGTCCAAATACAATTTTAAGTCTTTAACAAAAAAAGGTGAATTTACCGCTTTTGCTAAAACAGTTCCTGCAGAAATTATCGCTTTAAGCGGAAAAACAAAGACTTACGGGACACCAGATTCTGCAGATCAAGGCGGAATTTATTTTGAGTTTCATAATGAAGGTAAAATAACTACTGTTTATTTTGACACTAATACTACTGAAGATCAAAGTGCTGAAATTATTGCATTTAAAAAGACCGTTTTAGATCGTATTGCTAGCTACAAGATCAGTCCATTACAATAAAAAAATTACATTGCTTGCAGCTATTTTGACATATCTCGCTCATTTACTTAATGCCAGTATTTAAAATTAAGATGGTACTTTTACAAGCGATTATTTTATATTTTTTTCAACAAAAACTATTCTTTGGACGAAAATTTAAACTTACTTATTAATAAGTGCTTACTCAATGACAGAGGGGGACAATTGGAATTATACCAGTTGTTCTCTCCTGTTTTATATGGTATTTGCTTAAAGTATATGAAAAATGAAGATGACGCCAAAGATGTTTTTCAAGAAGCTTTTGTTATAGTTTTTCAGAAAATGCATCAGTATAAATTTGAAGGTAGTTTTGAAGGTTGGCTGAAAAGAATTTTCATTAACAAACTGATAGAAACTTTAAAAAAGAAACAAAAAGAAAATTTTTTTATAGATGCCTCTGATTTCGAAGATAAAATAGCTGAAGAAGTTCCAATAGAAGAAAATGGTATTCCGCAAGAAAAACTACTACAATACATTAGGGAACTTCCTGACCAATACCGAACGGTTTTTAATTTATACATTTTTGAAAAATTAAAGCACCGCGAAATTGCACAATTATTAGGCATAACCGAAGGCACTTCCAAATCAAACCTGAACCGAGCCAAAAGCATTTTACAAAAAAAGATTCTAGCCGTATCTAATATTAAAACAGCATGAAAAAACCCAATATAGAAGATATTTTTTCAGCATTAGAAAGTTATGCTACCCCTCCTCCACCAGAAGTATGGGAAGGTATCGCAGCACAACTTGATGAGCCTCAACGTAAAAAACGCACTTTTTTTTGGTGGTCTGTTGCAGCAAGTTTGGTACTCGGTCTTTCACTTGGTGGTTTACTTCTTTTCTCTGATGACAACTTAATGAAAAATGACAGTAAAATTGAAACTAGCAACAAAATAGTGATTGATGAATCGGATCAAATCAAAAATAAAGAACAAATACAAGATTCAGTTACAATCATTCAAAATGAAAAAGTTAACGCTATAGTTTCGAATAATTCCGATACAGCAGCAGACGTAAAAGAAAAACACAATCTAAATCAGTTGAAAGTATCGAATCAATATGGGCCGCAAAAACCAAAGGAATCAATAAAGTCTTCAGTGACTCAAAAAACACAACAGAACAGTTTGGATAAGCACGTACTACATCATAAGCAACTGAACAATCCATTGCAAAATTCAAGTGTTACTGTCTTTTCACAATCAAATGCTGTAGCTTTAGAGTCAGCAAACAATCAAACATTACAAAATCAAAACACTAATTCTTTCAGCAAAAAGCAAATTGATTCTGTGAATTCTGTGATAAAATTAAAAGTGGCGAACGAATTGCAACTGTTAGAAAATTTAATCGCTAAAACAGATGAAACAAAAGATAAGCTTGAAAGTATAATCCAAGACGAACGTGCAGACAAATGGTCGGTAGGAGTTTATGCTGGTGTGGCTAACTCAACAAATTATTCAAACAAAAAGGTGTTAGGTGCCGCTGTTGCCTCAAAACAAAGTGCTGCCTTCGGTCTCAAGACCAATTACAAACTCAACAAAAAGTGGGGCGTTAGTGCAGGCTTAAAAATAAGCGAACTCGGCCAATCATTAGCAAATGTTTCCTATTACAACAAACAAACGAACTTGGCAATGGGCATCATGACAAATGATTTTTTTAAAGTCAATCAAAATGTAGCCTATCTATCTTCTGATAACAACTACGTTTTCGGTACAGACAATTCAAACAATAAAAGTAGCGCAGCCGAAGAATTAGCTTCAACAAGTGCTACAGCAACAATTGATCAAAATTTACAGTATTTAGAAATGCCGTTGGAAATTTCGTACTCGCTTTTCACCACTAAAAAAGCAAATATTCGTTTCAATACAGGCGGTTTTTTGGGTAAATTAATTTCAAACGAAGTCACTTTAGACGGCACCTCAATTGGGGAAAACTTACAAGTAAATGATTTTGTATATGGATCAAAATTAAGCAGCACCATACAATATGAGGTTCTTAAAAAAACCAACTTGTTTGTTGAACCAGGAATGAATTACTACATTAATCCAATTAAAAATAATAGTTTCAATCAATTTCAATGGGGATTGAATTTTGGAATAAATGTAAATTTTTAAACTACTAATAAAGTTTTCTTAACAACTTAAAAGTTCCAAAAGCTTATCTTTGCCGTTCTTCTACAATAGAAAAATGAAAAATTTATTTTACATCGTATTCCTACTCTTCGTTGGAACAATAAGTGCTCAGAAAACAGAGAAACCGTATGTTGTTTTAGTTTCTTTAGATGGTTTTCGTTGGGACTATTATAAATATTTTGACACATCAAATTTAGAAAAGATAGCTGCAGAAGGCGTAAAAGCCAAGTCGATGAAACCCTCTTATCCTACCAAAACATTTCCCAATCATTATTCAATTGCCACAGGATTGTACCCTGATCACCACGGTATTGTGAACAATAATTTTTATGATCCTTTTACCAAACTTTCCTTTGCATTGTCAACTTCGGCTAAAAACAATCCAGACTTTTATGGAGGAAATCCAATTTGGAATGTAGCGGAAGAACAAGGTATAAAAACAGCGTCTTTTTATTGGCCAGGTTCTGATACTGGAACTAAAAGTCCGAGTATTTATAAGAAATACGATGACAGAGTCCCTTATGAGACCCGCATTGATACAGTTATAAAATGGTTACAACTTCCTGAAGCTCAAAGACCACACTTAATTACTCTTTATTTTGACGAACCCGATCACACGGGGCATGTATACGGACCTTTATCTAAAGAAAATAAAGAAATGGTTGCCAAAATGAACGCTATTGTTGGCGAATTGACTCGAAAACTAGATGCGTTACCAATCGGAAAAGAAATTAATCTAATCATCGTTTCAGATCACGGAATGACGGACATTACAGACAATAAGAAGGTAATAATTTCAAATTATTTAAAGGAAAGTTGGGTCGAGTACGCGAAAGTTATCAATCCGATAATGAGTATTAAGGCTAAAGCAGATTGTAAAGATTCTATTGCAATGGCTTTAAAAAAAGTAAAACACATCCATTTTTGGAAACCAAGCGAAATTCCGAAACGCTTGCATTTTGGCACTAATCCCAGAACATTAGATTATGTTATAGAAGCTAAAAAAGGATACAGTTTGGCGGCCACAACAGGTCAAAAGATTAGCGGCGGTACACACGGTTATGACAATAAAAATAAAGACATGCATGCCATTTTTTACGCAAAAGGACCTAATTTTAAAGTGGGTAAAAAAGTTAAAACATTTCAGAATGTTTCTGTTTATACTTTAATAGCACATATTTTAGATTTAAAGATTGAAATTGTGGATGGAGACTTCAACGAAATAAAATCATTACTAAAAGATTAAGCACCATTATTGTACACTTGATCTAGCAATACCGGATTCCAAAAACTAAATTTGCCCTCAATTATTTTATATGTCTATACACCGTCACTTCGTCCTTTTTAAACCGTATGGCTATCTTAGCCAATTTATTTATGAATTGAAAAGGACGAAGAAACTGTTGGGCGAACTGCATAATTTTCCAGAGGGAACAATGGCAATTGGACGTCTCGACGAGGATTCTGAAGGATTGCTTTTATTGACCACGGACGGAAAAGTAAGCGAGCAAATTCGGAGTAAAAAGGTCGAAAAAGAATATTATGTGCAAGTTGATGGTATCATCACGCAAGAAGCGATCGAAGAATTGAAAAAAGGAGTTGAAATTGGTTTTAACGGAACCAAATACACCACCAAACCTTGTCAATCTTTTTTGATTACCGAAAAACCAGACTTTGGAATTAGAGGTAAAAAAATTAGAGACGAACGCCACGGACCAACTTCGTGGGCATCGATCACGGTAACTGAAGGAAAGTTTCGACAAGTCAGAAAAATGACTGCAGCAGTTGGTTTTCCTACTTTGCGTTTGGTGCGCGTTCGTGTGGGAAATGTAAAACTTAATACTCTGAACGCGGGAGATGTTTTGGAAGTTACCGATTTTGAAACTTTCGGATAGTATTTAAAGTACTGAATCATTCACTTTACAAATTAAAAAAATGCTAAATATTGTTCTTATTGAACCCGAAATACCTAACAATACAGGAAATATTGGTCGATTGTGCGTAGGAACTGAAAGCCGTTTGCATTTGATTCATCCTTTCGGTTTTGTTATCAATGACAAAAACTTAAAGCGTTCTGGCTTGGATTATTGGGTGCATCTTGATGTTACTGAATACGAAAGCGTAGCAGCGTGGACGCAACAAATTCCAGATCAAACCAGAGTATTTTTAATGAGTTCGCATGCAGAAACTTCGTATTTAGAAACAAAGTTTAAAGATGGCGATTGGTTGGTTTTTGGAAAAGAAAGTGTCGGATTAAGCGATGCAGTTTTAGCTTTATTTGACAATCATCTTACGATTCCAATGTCTGATAAAATTCGAAGTTTTAATATTGCCAATTCGGTTGCTTTTGTAATTGGTGAGGCCAAGCGACAAATTGGATTGAACGGTTAAATGTAATATGAAAACTATTGCCGTAGCCCAGATAGAAGCGGTATCCTTTTGCTGGCTTTTTTAGCCAGGAAAAGATACAAGTGGATAGCTGGATTAGCTCTTGAAAAAAATTAAGTAATTACAAATTTCCCTTTTTGCGCATCAAACGTAATGTGCTCGTCGTTAAAGAGTGTTGCGAAATTTCCTTTTGAAATATGGTTGCAAGGTTCGTCTTGAACTACCAATTGAGGCGTCATGATAATCATTTCGTCACTCAATTGAAAGGCCAAATCTACGTCATGAGTTGAAAACAAAATGCTTTTTTGAGTTTCTTTGGTTAACTTTTTAAGGAGTTTAAAAAGTGATACTTTGTGCAACAAATCGAGATGTGTAGTGGGTTCATCTAAAACAATTAGCGGTGTATCTTGCGCTAGTGCTCTCGCTATTAATACTTTTTGCAATTGTCCATCACTTATTTCGTAATGTTTTTTATGAGACAAATGTGTAATTTGCGTCAACTCCATCGCTAGATTTACTTTCTCAATATCTTCGGGAGTTAAAGTTCCGATCCAATTGGTGTACGGTTGTCTTCCTAACGCGACCAATTCAAAAATAGACAAGTTGCTTGGCGGTAATTTTTCGGTCAAAACTACACTTAAGTTTTGTGCTAATTCAATATTTTTATATTCTAAAATGTTTTTATCACTTAGTAAAACACTGCCTGATAATGGCTTCTGAATTCCAGTAAGCGTTCGTAATAATGTAGATTTTCCGATTCCGTTTGCGCCGATTAAGGAAATTAGCTTACCAGATTGCAGGTTGAGGTTTAAATTTTCAGCAATGATCACAACCGATTTATTGGTTTTATAACCAATCGATAAATCTTTTGTTTGTAGAATGTTTTTCATTTTGCGATGATTTTTTTTAAACACATAGTAACGTAGGTTGTTTTTCTTTAAAAGGGCCAGATAGCATTTACTTGCAAATTATCTGATAGACTTAAGCGGCAGTAATTTGATAATGATTTAAATTATTTTTTTTGTACAATTTTGAATAACTCTATAACAATGCTAAATGTCGTTTACTACTTTATTTTCAATTACAATTTTCCTTATTTGAACACATAGAAACATAGGCTATTTTTTCTTCAAAAAAGGTTACATAGCATTTACTTGTAAATTATCACATAGCTTGAAATGGATATTACTTGGGTAGCAATTTAAAATATTCATTGACGAAGGTTTTTTGACCTTCTTTAAAAATATTAAAACAATTAAAATTTATTATAATTCCTTTTGGCGCTTTTAAAAGTTTCATATAGGTTAAAAGCTGTGCATGATGCAGTCCGTTTATTTCAGCAACTGTTTTTAGTTCGACTACTAAACAATTCTCAACAAATAAGTCGCATCTTAAATCTGCACTCAATTCCTTCTTTTTATATATTATTGGAACTTTCATCTCTGTGAAAAAATTTAATTTTCTTTGTGTAAGTTCTTCCTTTAAACACTTATGATAAACACTTTCAAGTAAACCTTTACCAATGATCTTATGCACCTCTATCGCGGCACCTATGACTTCATACGTTAGTTCATCTAAATACTTTTGAGTAATCATCTATCATTTATTTGAAATAAAAACTATGTTTCTATGCGTTTAAATTTAACTAAAACTTTTTTTCCGAACCATCAACCAGATGACCACCGGTGCCCCTATAATTGAGGTTACTGCGTTTACGGGTAAAGTAACGTCGAAACCAGGCATTTGAGAAAGCACGTCACAAAGCAACATAATCATTGCGCCAAAAAACAAGGTACTCCAAAATAAAATCGCGTGATTGCTGGTTTGAAATACTAGTTTGGCAATATGCGGAACAGCTAAACCAATAAAGGCAATTGGGCCAGCAAAAGCGGTTATGCTGCCTGCTAGAATGCCCGTAGCAAAAATAATGATCAGACGAATTTTAGCAAAATTAAGACCTAAACTTTTGGCATAGTTCTCCCCTAACAAAAGTGCATTTAATGATTTTATACTCGAAAGACTTACCAACAAACCAATAGTGACACAAATGGATAAAATTATGATTGAAGTCCAAGAAAGATTTCCAAGATTCCCCATCGACCAAAAAGTAAATTTTTGCAATTGTTCTGCAGAACTAAAATATGCCAAAACACCAACAATTGCACTTGTAAAACTACCAAACATCAATCCCACAATTAAAATGGCCATTGTATCTCGTAAACGCTGCGAAACAACTAATACCAATAATAAAACTAGTGTACTTCCGAGTGTGGACGCCAATACTATACCGTAAGAGGACAGCAACATTTCGCGCAAAAAAGCTGGCAACAATCCTGCTCCCAAAATCACAAAAGCAACACCTAAACTCGCACCTGAACTGAGTCCTAAAACATACGGACCTGCGAGTGGATTTCGGAAAAGTGTTTGCATTAACAAACCACTAATTGACAATCCCATTCCAACTAAAATTGCGGTAATGGCTTTGGGCAAACGGTAATTGATAATGATATATTCCCAAGTAGATTTGCTGGCTTCTCCGCCTGTCAAGCTCGTAAAAACTTCTTTGAACGGAATTGTTATTGAACCAAAACTAATGTTGATGATGAATAAAAAAACCAGTCCTATCGCGAGTACAACAAATAAAATGGTATTGCGTTTTTGATTGATCAACGTACTTAATTTAGTTTTTGAGCAAAAGTAAATTCATAACTCGGCAACAGTTCAGGATGAAATATTTTGATATAATCTTTCAAAACCAAATCGGGACGACTTGGACCTAATTCATAATAAATCGTTCCGCCTGTTGCGCCAAACTTATTTTCAAAAGTGTAGATGTTTTTACTGGTAAACGCAGCGAATTGACTGTAATGTGGGTTGCTTGCCGCTAATTCTGCTAAAGACTTAAAAGAACCTGTAGAAATCCAAAAGTCAGCCTCTTTGGCTTTGTCCAAAACTTTTTCAAATGAAAAAGCTAAACTTCCGGTTCCGTCAAGATCAGACCATAAATAATTCGATTTTGCATCACGCATAAATTGCGATACCCAACTTTTTCCGCGTGCAACATACCATTGATCTTGGTACATAGAGCCGTATAAAACAGTGGCATTCGCGTCACTCATTTCGACTAATTTTAAGGCTTGATTGTAACTGATGACAATTTTATCAAAAATATCTTTGGCTTGCTCTTCTTTTCCAAAAAGTGCTCCATATAATTTGATCCACTCGGCTTTCCCTAGTGGAGATTGCTCCATCCAATCGCCTTGAATAAGTACTTTTAAACCACTTTTTTGTAAATTGTCCAACATTGGATTGCTGTTATCTACTCCAAAAGTCACAATTAAACTAGGACTTAAATCGATTAGTTGTTCGATATTTAGTCTTTCGTTTTGTCCGACATTTTTCACACTTCCTTTATCAATTAAAACACGCGTTTTTTCAGAAGAAACATAATCGGTATGTGGAAAACCAACCAATTTGGTTTCTACTTCTAACATTTCTAAAAAAGGAATATTGGTAGTTGATGTCACTACAATAGACGCTAAAGGAACAGTAATATTTTGATACTTTCTTAAACTATCGGGAACACTTTCTGTTTTTTCTACTAGTATATATGTAAACTTTTTATTGGCATCAGGCCAAGGATTGCTTACTTTTACAACCGAATACCCGTCGTATTTTTGAATGGATAAACCCGCAGCATATTCAACACTATTTTGTACGATGATCGCTTTTTCGACTTTAACTTCCTCTTTCTTTTTACAGCTGACAACTGTTAAAAAAGAAACTATAAATAGCAATTTGTATGATACTCCTTTCATAATTTACAATTTGAATAGCAACAAAGGTAGAAGAATTTATAAATTTCTTGTTTATTATTGCTGGTAAAAAATTGAACAACCATTATCTTTACATTAACTAAACAATTATAAATTGTTAATTATTAATTATCAATTCTTAATTGTCAATTATAAATTGCGAATTATGAGAGAAAATATCGTGAAGACCAAAAGTTTTGAGTTCGCAATTCGAATTGTAAAATTATATCAGTATTTATCTGTCGAAAAAAGAGAATATATACTTTCCAAACAGCTATTAAGATCGGGCACGAGCGTTGGCGCGATGATTCGAGAATCAGAACATGCCGAAAGCAAATTAGACTTTATTCATAAACTTGCGATTGCTCAAAAAGAAGCAAATGAAACTGTATATTGGTTACAACTACTTAAAGCTACTAACTATCTCAATGACAAGGAATACGAAAATATTATAATTGATGCTGTAGAAATCCTGAAATTGATCACCAGTATATTAAAGACAACGAAAGCACAAATTATAAATAAGTAAGTAACAAAAATTCATAATTAAACATTTATAATTAATAATTAATTCCATGATCTATTTAATTACTGGCGGAGAACGTTCAGGCAAAAGCAGTTATGCTCAAGATTTGGCTTTACAACTTTCGGCAACTCCGATTTATGTGGCTACTGCACGAAAATGGGATGCCGATTTTCAGACCCGAATCGACCGACACCAAACGGAACGTGACGAGCGCTGGACGAATATTGAGAAAGAAAAACAGTTGAGTGAAATAGATTTTTCGGATAAAGTGGCGTTGATTGATTGCGTAACGCTTTGGTTGACCAACTTTTTTGTGGATACTAAAAATGATGTGACCGAAAGTTTAACGCAAGCAAAAGCTGAATTTACCAAAATGGCGGCGCAAGAAAATGTAACTTTGATTATTGTAACCAACGAAATTGGAATGGGCGTTCATGCGGACACGCCTATTGGCCGAAAATTTACCGAGCTTCAAGGCTGGATGAATCAGTTTTTAGCAAAAAACGCAGATCAAGTGACGTTGATGGTTTCTGGAATTGCAGTAAAAATAAAAGGGTAGCAGAAGCAATTTCAATCACAATTTCAATGGCAGTTTTACCGAAAAAATAAATTCAAAATGAGCAATTTAGATGATATCTTAAAAGCAAGACGGGATACACGTCATTTTACTGGCGATGAAGTTCCTGATTCTGTTTTGCAAAAAGCTTTGCAAGCTGGACATTGGGCACCATCGGTTGGCTTGACTGACGCGACCCGTTACTATATCATTAAATCACCTGAAGTTAAAAGAGCAATTAAAACCTTGTTTTTGGATTATGACGCCAAGGCCTCGGACTTGACAGATGATAAAAAGCAAAAAGCAAAATATAAATCTTTGAAATTGGAAGCGATCGAAGAAGCGCCGATCGGTTTAATTATTGCTTATGATCGATCCGTTTTAAATTCATTTACTATCGGGACTGTTGGCAGCAATGAAGCAGTAAAATTTAGTTCGGTTTGTGCAGCTCAAAACATGTGGCTGTCGCTCACAGAACAGGGATATGGAATGGGTTGGGTTTCGATTATTAATTATTATCAGTTTAAGAAAATCTTAAACTTGCCCGAAAACATTGAACCTTTGGGTTATTTTTGTGTTGGAAAGCCAGCGACAAACTACGACGACCAACCCATGTTGCAGCAGTTGGATTGGAAGCAAAAATCGCAAATTCCAGTAGTTACAGAAATTAGTAGTATCGATAAAACAATCTCACAGCAGATTGAAACTCATAAAAAAATAGCAGCATCACCTACTCTATTTTCCACTCAATCAATTCAAGATAAAATTGATGGAAAAACAAAACCTACTGGCTCTTTGGGAAAATTAGAGCAAATTGCTTTTCAAGTGGCTAGCGTTTTTCAAACGGTAACACCAGAAATCAAAAAACCAACAATTGTCGTTTTTGCAGCCGATCATGGTATTGCATTGCACGGCGTGAGTGCGTATCCGCAAGATGTTACCCGACAAATGGTTGCCAATTTCCTGGAAGGTGGCGCTGCGATTAACGTGTTTTGCAGACAACATAAAATACATTTAAAAATTATTGATTCGGGCGTGAATTATGATTTTCCAACCAATACGGAACTCTTGAATTGTAAAATTGCCAAAAGCACGCAATCTTTTCTTCACGGGGCTGCAATGAGTAATATTGAATTGCAATTGTGTTTTGAAAAAGGAAAACAAATCGTAGATCTTATTGCTAAAAATGGAAGTAATTGCATTGGTTTTGGCGAAATGGGAATCGGAAACACAGCAACAGCAGCTGTTTTAATGAGTCTATTAACTGAAATCCCCATTGAAGAATGTGTGGGAAGAGGGACGGGTTTGAATGATACGAAGCTAAAGGAAAAGAATATAATTCTAAAGAAAGCTATTGAAAATTACTCTGGCTCAACCGATTTGAATGAAGTCCTAGCGTATTTTGGAGGTTTCGAAATTATACAAATGGCCGCTGGGATGATAGCAGCTTTTGAAAATAATATGCTTATTCTAGTTGATGGATTTATTTGTTCGGTTGCCTTTTTGATCGCCAAAACCATGAATACTACTATTCAGCAAAATGCAATTTTCTGTCATCAATCTGATGAAAAAGCACATCGGAAATTATTAGACTATTTAAATGCTGAAACTATTTTACAACTAAATTTGCGTTTAGGCGAAGGAACAGGTTGCGCAGTTGCTTTTCCAATCATTCAGTCTGCAGTTGCCTTTTTTAATGAAATGGCAAGTTTTGAAAATGCTGGTGTGAGTCAGCAATAAAAATTACACAAATAATTAAATGAAAAAACAACTCCATATTTTTTTTACCGCTTTGATGTTTTATACCCGCATTCCTTGTCCCAAAGACATCGATCACAATCCGGACTATTTAAATAAAGCTTCTCGTTATTTTCCTCTGATTGGATGGATTGTGGGGATTATTTTTTTCTTGGCGTTTTATATTTCGTCTCAATTATTTTCGAATGAAACTGCAATTGTTTTCGGAATAATGGCAACAATTTTAACCACTGGTGCTTTTCATGAAGATGGTTTTGCAGATGTTTGCGACGGTTTTGGTGGCGGCTGGACCAAAGAAAAAATTCTTCTTATTATGAAAGATAGCGCTATTGGTGCTTATGGAGCGATTGGTTTAGTTGTTCTCTTTTTGTTGAAATTCACCTCTTTAAATGAATTACTGCAAGTAAGCATCATTCCGAATCACTATTTACTTTCACTTGCCTTATTGTTTATTTCTGGACACTCCGTGAGTCGCTTGGCGGCAATTAGCATTGTTTTTACACATCAGTATTCTCGTGAAGATGCGAGCAGCAAAAGTAAACCGATTGCACAAAACTTTGGATGGCAAGAAGTGGTTGGTGCTTTATTTTTTGGCTTGCTACCTCTTTTAGTCTTAGCTTTTTTTCAATCTCAACTTCTAATTGTGCTGCTGCCTGTTTTTATAATTCGTTATTTTTTAGCACGATATTTTCAGAAATGGATTGACGGTTATACTGGCGACTGCTTGGGAGCAACACAGCAAATTTGCGAAATCATCTTTTACTTATCTGTTATTGCTTTATGGAAATTTATTTAGTTCGTCATACAGAAACGGTTTGTGCAAAAGGAATCTGTTATGGTCAAGCCGATGTGGATCTTGTTACGCCACACGATGCCATATTTGAAAAAATTAGCAAGCAACTTCCTGAAAACGGAATTGTATACTCTAGTCCGCTACAGCGGTGTTTAAAACTTTCCAATTACATTGCATCTCAAAAAAAACCCCAATCGTTGACAGTCGACAATCGATTAATGGAGATGAATTTTGGTGATTGGGAACTGCAAAATTGGGATGAAATCAATCCCGAACATCTTAACCCTTGGATGGAAGATTTTGTCTCAGTACGCGTTCCAAATGGAGAATCCTTTGAAGATTTACATCAAAGAGTAGTTGATTTTATAGAAAATGAAATCAAATTTAAAAATGATACGAATATTATTATTGTGGCTCATGCTGGAATCATTCGCAGCATTTTGTGTCATGTGAACGGTATTGCATTGAAAGACGCTTTTCAGAATAATGTTGCTTTTGGAGAAGTTATTCAAATTACATTATTAGCAACTAATTCATTATAAGAGAATTATACATAAAAATACAATTTAATTTAAAATCTCAAACAAATTTTCATATTGCTGTTTTTTACTACTACATTTGCACCGCATTAAGGTTGTGTATATTTTCACACACATTAAAAGGGAATCAAGTTAATTCTTGAGCTGTACCCGCAACTGTAAGCTTAGTTCCGAAAGGAATGTTTGTTGTTAGCTACAAGCCACTGTTCGACACACCGAATGGGAAGGTAAACAACAAAACGCAAGCCAGGAGACCTGCCTTTGCATAAAAATCGAACTCTCGGGAAGAAGGGTTTAGAAATTATGAAAGCGAAAAATTTCTTTTTATTTATTTTAATGACTTGTTGCCAAATTATTTTGGCACAGAACGATAGTATTACTAAACTTAACGAAGTGGTTATCGTCTCTGATGCTAATCTCAAAAACTTCTCCAACACCCAATCTTTACAAAAACTAAGCGATACTATAATTCGCAACAATCAAGCCTCCTTAACGTCGCTTTTAAATTACAATACGGTACTTTATTTTAAAGAAAATGGTTTAGGTATGACTTCTTCGCCTTCTTTTAGAGGAACAACATCACAACAAACTGTGGTAGTTTGGAACGGAATCAACATCAATTCACAACTTTTAGGGCAAACCGATTTTAACACTATTTCTACTCGAGGATTTAATTCTATTGATGTTAAGGCGGGTGGAGGAAGTGTTGTTTACGGAAGCGGCGCCATTGGAGGAACTATTCATCTTAATAATGATCTTAAATTTTCAGATACATTTAAAAATGATTTGCAAGTTTCTTATGGCTATTTCAATACTTTAAGCGCAGTGTATGGAATTACTGCATCGACAAAAAAAATGAGTTTTGATGCCAGTTTTACCCGAAACAGCTCCGATAATAACTTTAAATTTGTCGGACACGAAGGAAGAAATTCAAACGGCCAATACTATAATAATGTATACAATTTTGCTTTAGGATATAAAATAAATACAAAAAGCACAATTCAATTTTATAATGAAATTTTCGACGGAGAACGTCATTTTTCGTTAACATCTCCCAATGCTACCAAGACAAAATATCAGGATTACAATACTCGAAATTTACTGACTTGGACAAATTCATTCGGTACATTCAATACAGACTTAAAACTGGCTTACATCACGGAACATTACAATTACTTTGAGGACATCGAACTTGACGGGTATACATCTGGCGGAGTAAAAAGTTTTATTGGAAAATATGACATTGCGTATGAACTTTCAGCAAAAGCAAAAATTAGTACCATTTTAGATTACAATAAGAATAATGGAACTGGCTCTGGAATTGGCAAAAGCAGTCGTGAAGTTGGCGGAGTTAGCATTCTTTTAAACCACATTTTAAGCGAAAAATGGAATTATGAAATGAGCCTGAGAAAAGAAATTTCTGATGCTTATAAAAGTCCAATACTTTTTAATGCTGGTTCTCGATATGATTTCTCCGATTCCTATCAATTAAAATTTAATTTATCTAGAAATTACAGAGTGCCCACTTTCAACGATTTGTATTGGGAAGGAAGTGGCAACCTAGACCTAAAACCAGAAAGTTCCTATCAAGCAGAAATTGGAAATCAATTTAAATATAAAGATGTAAAACTTACGGTTACCGCCTATACCATGAAAATTACAGACATGATTCGCTGGTTACCCAACAATACAGGAAATTGGTCTCCAGTTAACACTGATAAAGTATTCATTTATGGAGCAGAAACATTGCTAAATTATAAAAAAAGTATAGATAAACATACGTTCGATCTTACTAGTACTTACGCTTATACGGTTTCGACCGATAAAAATACGGACAAGCAACTGTTTTATGTTCCTTATAATAAACTAACAGGTTCACTATCCTATTATTATAAAAAAGTAGCTGCTTATTATCAAATAATGTACACTGGAGAAATTTTTACTACTTCGGATAATAATCCAAAATACATACTTGATGCATATAATGTTTCGAATTTCGGAATTGATTATAATTTCAGCAAAAAAAACACATTCAAAATAGGTTTTAAAGTGCAAAATCTATGGAACGAAAAATATGAAGCTTTACCAAGCAGATACATGCCTGGAAGAAATTTATCTATTAATTTAAATCTTAATTATTAAACCATGAAATTAAAAAATCTTTATTTAGGAATTATTGCAAGTACATTTTTATTTGCCTCTTGTAGCAACGATGACAACACCGAAATTGACACTCCACTTGGTGCATATGATAATGGTGTATTTATTACGAACGAAGGTAATTTTGGAACACCAAACGCATCAGTATCCTTTATTTCTAATGATCTACTTACTTTCCAAAACGACTTATTTGCGCTTGTAAATCCTTCAAAAGTTCTAGGAGATGTGGCACAATCTATGAGCTTCGCTGACGAAAAAGCTTTTATTGTACTCAATAACTCCAATGAAGTTAAAATTGTTAATCGTTACACTTTTGAAAGTTTAGGAAGCATTACTGAAAAACTGAAAAACCCAAGATACAGCACTGTTTTAAACGGAAAATTATATGTTACAAATAGTATTTCTAAAGAAGTAACTGTTTATGACGCAAAAACTTATGCTTATTTAGCATCAATTCCTGTAGGCAAAACTGTTGAAAAAATTATTTCAGCAAATGGTAAACTATATATAACCAATGGAGCTTTCGGAAGTGGTAGCAACGTAACAGTGATTGATCCTGCAACGAATTTAATCGCAAAAACGATAGTGGTAGAAAAAGGTGTTAACTCTATAGAAGCAAAAGACGGAAATGTTTATGTATTGTGCGGAAGTTCAGAAAAAAGCGCATTGTTTACAATCGATTCTAAATCCGATACTTCAACCGTAATAGAATCAACTAAACTAACTGGTGCTTTAAACATGGATATCGATGGAAACAAAATCTACTATACAAAAGGAACTGGCGTTTACGTAATGGATTTAAAAGCTACCACTTTAACGGAAACCCCATTATTTTCTGTAACTGATAGTAGTTGGTCTACTTTTTACGGGTTTGGAGTTATTGATGATAAAATTTATTCAGGTGATGCAAACGGATTTACATCGAG
Organism: Flavobacterium sp. TMP13; assembly: GCF_050847115.1. Lineage (NCBI taxonomy): Bacteria > Pseudomonadati > Bacteroidota > Flavobacteriia > Flavobacteriales > Flavobacteriaceae > Flavobacterium > Flavobacterium sp. TMP13. Next base: position 2,062,279 of record NZ_CP193656.1, on the reverse strand, counting down.
TGGAATTGTAACGGTATACTCAAATATTGGAGCAGTTTTAAAAACAGTAGATGTTGGAGTTGGACCGAACGGATTTTACTCTAGTAACTAAAAATAAAAACACGTTTCTAAATAAAATACAAGCGCATCTTTTAAAGCTTTACAAGCTGTTCGTTTTCTTAAAGATTTTTCTAAATTCAAATAGAACAAATCACTTATAACCAAAGGCTATCGTTGTAGAACTCACACAAAGAACTTTATTAAGGAACATATAATAAATCCAAGTTTAGCATACTACTAATTTTTCTTCTACTATTGAAGAAAATAGTTAACCCATAATTACGTTTTAATTATTTTTATTTTAGTTGTTTTAAACAAAAACGGCTTCCAATTGGAAGCCGTTTTTTAGTACTATAATGCTCTTAAAAGTCCTTCAGGAGCTTTTTCTATAAACATCTGATTTAGATTGTTCATCGCTTTATTATCTGTAAAGTATTTATAAACTAAACTCGGATTCTTCTTTGTCAATTTTTGAGTTCCAGTAATTTTACCAACGGCTGTACTTAATAATGGTTCAGAAAGCTCTCCAAGAATTCCTAAATTGCTAAGACTTTCTTTAAGTTCGTAAGTTGGAACTAGTCCGTCGTAATAATCCCCAAAATCATTTGCATTAACTATTTTTAAAACAATGGGTTGCATGGCGTATTTATGGTTCGGATTTACATTTTTCTTGGTAAAAGTTGGCGAATCGTATAAAGTTACAGATCCAACATTTTTTCCAGTTGTGACATCACCAATTTGAACTACGTCTATATACGACTTCAAACCATTAATTACCAATTCACTTGCCGAAGCGGAGCTTTTAGTTGTTAAAATATATACTTTGCTCAAATTTAAACTATTGATAGATTGTCCTTCTAAATCTTTTGTGAAATAATTTTTTAGCAATTCAGGATCTTCTTTTTTAAAATACTCATTGAATTTCGCATTCCATTCTTGTTTCGAAAATACCTTTCCATCAAATTGTCCCGTTATCATACTTGCCAAACGAGTGGCTGTTTGCACGGAACCTCCACCGTTGTAGCGTAAATCTAAAACTAAATCAGTAACTCCAGCGGCTTTCAGCTCTCCAAAAACGTTATTTAACTCTTTATCATAATCCGCATAAAAACCGTTGTACATGATGTAACCAATTTTATGAGAACCTGACTCAATCACTTTATGAATGGCAATTGGATTTTCTGCTAATACGCCTTTAGTTAAAGCAACTGTTTTACCATTTGAGGTAAAAGTACCACCGTTATTATCACCTAAATTTAGCGTATAATTTTCAAGATTTAGCAAGGATTGGTAATTGCTATCAGTTAATTGCGTTCCATTTACACCTACAAAAATATCGCCTCGCTTAATCTCTTTTTTCGATGCATCAGAATTTGGAACAATGTACCGAACATAGCCAAAAATCTCTGAACTACCACTCGATTTATACGACAAACCAAACTCCATTCCATCAGCCGTAGTTATTCCTTGAAAAGATTGCTCTAAAGCGGTGTAGTCTTTGACCATCCAACTAAATCGATCAATTTTAGGGTTAACACGCAGTGCATCGAATAGTTCGAAAGGATCGGTATAATTACGTAGAAAAGAATTTAATTGACCTTGATTGGCAAAACGATTGTCTGCTAAGTCTGGCACGTCAGCTTGCCATAAATAGTATTGGTTTAATCCTTTCCAAATAAAGTCTTGAACTTCTAAGTTATCTTGTTTCGCTAAATCAATATCATCTTGATCTTGGCAAGAATAGAAGGTGAGCGAAGCAAAAAGAAATACTGCAATAATTTTTAATGTAGATTTCATATAGTTAATTTCGATTGTATGGTTCTTGTAAATATAAACGCATTAGTTTTAATTATATTTTTAATAACAAAAAATAAGCCACATTACACTAAGATTATAAATAAGTGCAAAATAAAATAATCTGCTTTCGCTCAAGAAACTTATCATAGTCCTACAAATGGCACAATTATAGTAGTATCTTGTATTGCATAAATCAAAAAAAGTGGATTTAAAAAAAATTGAAATGAAAAAACTAACAATATTGGCAATGGCAATGCTTTGCACCACAACATTTTATTCTCAGAGCACTTTTGATGCCTACGATCAGCATGATGATGTTAATGCTATAGTTGTCACAAAAAAGATGTTCGAATTAATGGGTAAGGTACAAATAGATGGATCTGACAGTGTAAGTCAAAACTATCTGAATTTAACTAAAAAATTAACCGATCTAAAAGTTTTTACAACTCAAAATGCTGCCCGTGAAAAAGAAATGAAGATTAGCGCTTACAATTATATAAAGTCTGCTAGTTTAGTGGAGCTTAAAAAAGTAAACGAGACAGGCAAAACAGTTACTATTTACTCTAATGCTGGAGCAACTGCCAGTCAAGTTAAGGAACTGTTTATGTTTATTGAAAGTTCGTCCAATGAAGATTCTGTTTTAATGGATTTGAAAGGGAATTTTAGTTTAAGCGAAATTTCATTATTGATTGATAAAATGCAAATCCCTGGTGGAAAGTATCTGAAACAAGTAGCAAACGGTCGATAATATTATTTCGCAATTCATTATAAAAAAAGCCTCAATTTCTTGAGGCTTTTTTTATAAATAATCTGAGATTATTTACTCAAATACATTTTTCTTCTTGAATACAATTCGTAAAACTGATCGTCTTTTAAGTCATCAATGAACAAGATGCTCTCTCCTGTCGATTTCATTTCTGGTCCTAATGCTTTATTTACATTTGGGAATTTACTGAAAGAGAAAACGGGTTGTTTAATTGCATACCCTTTTAATTGGGGGTTAAAATTAAAGTCAGTTACTTTATTATGTCCTAGCATAACTTTCGTTGCGTAATTCACATAAGGCTCTCCGTATGCTTTTGCGATGAAAGGAACCGTACGAGAAGCTCTTGGATTGGCTTCAATAATGTAAACTGTATCGTCTTTAATCGCAAACTGAATGTTGATTAATCCAACCGTTTTAAGACCCAAAGCAATTTTATTAGTATGATCTTTAATTTGTTGCAGCACAAATTCACCTAAATTAAAAGGAGGTAATGTTGCATTACTATCTCCCGAGTGTACGCCACAAGGTTCAATATGCTCCATAATTCCGATAATATACACGTTTTCACCGTCACAAATTGCATCTGCTTCCGCTTCAATGGCACCATCTAAATAGTGATCTAAAAGTAATTTGTTTCCAGGTATTGTTTTCAGCAAGTTTACAACGTGCTCTTCCAATTCTTGTTTGTTAATTACAATTTTCATTCCTTGACCACCCAATACATAAGAAGGACGGATCAATAACGGAAAGTCTAGAACATCAGCCAGAGCTGAAGCTTCATCTGCAGTTTCTGCAATCCCAAATTGTGGGAACGGAATTTCTAATTCAGTCAATAAATTAGAGAAACGTCCTCTATCTTCTGCTAAATCCAAAGCATCAAAGCTAGTTCCAATAATTTTTATTCCATATTTAGAAAGTTTCTCTGCCAACTTAAGAGCAGTTTGTCCACCCAATTGTACGATAACTCCTTCTGGCTTTTCGTGTTGAATAATATCATAAATATGTTCCCAGAAAACAGGTTCAAAGTACAATTTATCCGCTGTATCAAAATCGGTCGAAACCGTTTCTGGATTACAGTTAATCATAATGGTTTCGTAACCACATTCTTTGGCAGCTAAAACTCCGTGAACACAAGAATAATCAAACTCAATTCCTTGTCCAATTCGGTTTGGCCCTGAACCTAAAACAATAATTTTCTTTTTATCAGAAACTACGCTTTCGTTATCTACATAACGCTCACCGTTTGCTTTTTCAATTTCAGCCTCAAAAGTCGAGTAATAATAAGGTGTTTTCGCTTTAAATTCAGCTGCACACGTATCTACCAATTTAAATACGCGGTTGATATTCATTGTATCACGTAAAGTGTGCACTTCACTTTCTAGACAACCAACCATGTGAGCAATTTGTCTGTCTGCAAAACCTTTTTGTTTCGCTTCAAGCAATAACTCTCTCGGTAAATCGGCTACCTTATAAGTAGCTATTTCTTTTTCTAAAGCATACAATTCTTCATACTGTCTCAAGAACCACATGTCAATTTTGGTGATTTCATGAATGCGACTCAAGGGAATACCCATTGCAATAGCATCATAAATTACAAAAACACGATCCCAACTTGCGTACGTTAATTTTTCAATGACTTGCTCGTAATTGGTATATCCTTTTCCATCAGCTCCTAAACCATTTCTTTTGATTTCCAAAGATTGAGTGGCTTTGTGCAAGGCTTCTTGAAACGAACGTCCAATTCCCATTACTTCACCAACCGATTTCATCTGAAGACCTAAAGTACGATCTGAACCTTCAAATTTATCGAAGTTCCAACGTGGTATTTTTACAATTACATAATCCAAAGTCGGCTCAAAAAGCGCTGAAGTAGATTTTGTAATTTGATTTTGCAATTCATCTAAATTGTATCCTAAAGCTAATTTTGATGCAATTTTTGCAATTGGATATCCAGTAGCTTTTGACGCTAAAGCAGAAGAACGAGATACACGAGGATTAATTTCGATAGCAACGATATCTTCTTTTTCATCTGGCGATACTGCAAATTGTACATTACAACCTCCTGCAAAATTACCAATGCTACGCATCATTAAAATCGCATAATCACGCATTCTTTGAAATGTAGTATCAGATAAAGTCATTGCAGGTGCAACAGTAATCGAATCTCCAGTATGAATTCCCATAGGATCCATATTTTCAATCGAGCAGATAATCACAACATTATCGTTTTTATCTCTTAAAAGCTCCAATTCGTACTCTTTCCAGCCCATCAAAGCTTTATCAATTAGTACTTCATGAATTGGCGATGCTTCTAGACCGGCGGTTAGCAATCGGTCAAAATCTTCAGGTTTGTAAACAATAGAAGCTCCAGTCCCTCCTAGTGTAAACGAAGGACGAATTACCAAAGGAAATCCAAATTCTTGCGCAATTTCTTTTCCTCTTAAATAAGAAGTACATATTTCTGCCGGTGCAGAAGGCACTCCTATTTTGTGAAGTAATTGTTTAAACTGCTCTCTATCTTCGGTAATATTAATTGCATTAATATCTACACCAATTAATCGTACCCCAAAATCCTTCCAAATTCCTTTTTCTTCTGCTTCTAAACATAAGTTTAATGCAGTTTGACCTCCCATAGTTGGCAAAACAGCATCAATTTGCGGATGTTCTTTCAGAATTTCAACAATCGATTTTGTAGTTAATGGTTTCAAATAAATATGATCGGCCATTGTTGGATCGGTCATAATTGTTGCAGGATTAGAGTTAATAAGAATAACTTCAATTCCTTCTTCACGAATCGAGCGTGCAGATTGAGAACCTGCATAATCAAATTCGCAAGCTTGACCAATAACGATAGGACCCGAACCTATTATTAAAACCGATTTAATTGATGTGTCTTTAGGCATTTTATTTGTGTTGTGTAGTTATAGTTTTTTCTAATTTAAAGTTGTAGCTACCTTAAAACTAAAGGATTAAACCTTTATTTACTGACAAGGTATAAAAAAAGGCGATACTTAAAAAAAGTAACGCCTTATTTATGTTTATACAAACATTATTTTTTGTGTCTTGGCTCGCAAGAAACAGTCAGTTTATGTCTTCCTTTCGCTCTTCTACGCGCAAGAACTTTTCTTCCGTTCGCAGATTCCATTCTGTCCATAAATCCGTGTTTATTTCTTCTTTTTCTTTTCGATGGTTGAAATGTTCTTTTGCTCATTGCTTTGTATCTTTAAAATGGTGTCTATTTTCTTTTTACTAGTTTTGAAAGACTTCCTCCAAAACCGAGTGCAAATATACAAAGTCTTTTTTTACTAGCAAGAAGTTTTATAAAAATATTTTTAATTCATTTTACTATCTTTGCAAACATAAATTTACACCCTATTATGTTTCACAAAAATATTAAATTAATTCTAGCGGCACTTATATTAGTGGCTAGTGTTTGGCAGTTTACGGAAAACAACATTGGAAATGGAATTTTCTTAATTTTAGTAGCAGGAATTCCTGTTTTTCTTTATTTTAAGAATGAATTTATTCTTTTAGCCTTTCTTAAATTAAGAAAACAAGACTTTGAAGGGGCAAAAAAGTGGTTGGCTTATATTAAAAATCCCGATACTGCGCTAGTTCGCAAACAACAAGGATACTTTAATTACTTGCACGGAATCATGCTTTCGCAAACCAATTTAAATAAGGCAGAGAAGCATTTCAAAAAAGCAATCGAATTAGGATTGTCTATGGATATGGACTTAGCTGTTGCTAAATTAAACCTTGCAGGGGTTGCGATGTCTCGAAGAAGAAAAATCGAAGCCAGCGGTTTGTTAGCTGAAGCTAAAAAATTAGACAAACAAGGAATGCTGAAAGATCAAATTATAATGATGAAAGATCAGATGAAGAAAATATAGTTTTCATAAAATTTCTTTCTTAATAAACTAAACCATCCATTGCGGATGGTTTTTTTGTGCCGTTCATCAAATAAACAAACAGTTGAACGTGTTTTTTAGAGCAGTAGCTTGATTTGTAATAATTTAAACCTTACAAAAAAATAGCTATGTTAAAAAAGGTATTTTCTACACTACTCTTACTTTGTTTTTCTATTAGTTATGGACAAAATACTAATGTTGCTTTTTCACGCGCTTTGCAGTTAAATATACGTCCGTATATCAAAGCGAGTAACAAAGCCTTTAGAGATCAAAATTTCACAGAAGGAGTTCGGTTGTTTGATTCGTTAGTGAACTATAAATTAGTCGGAACACAATTTGACGATTTTACAGTAAAAAATCTTTCTTCCAAAAAAATTACGCTTAGCAAAATAGGCAAACCCGTCTTTATCATTACCTATGCCTCTTGGTGCATTATAAATAAAGGAGATATTCCGGCACTCAACAAAATTGTTGAAGAACAGCATGGCGACTTAGAAGTTTTAGTTTTCTTTTGGGGAACCAGAGCTGACTTGCAAAAAACGTCTCGGTTTTTTCATAAAAAAATTCAAATTTGCTATACGGACACTAGTGAGAATGAAAATTATGAATTAGTAACGCGGCTAAAAAATACTTTAGGCTTCCCAACCTCCTATTTTATTGATTCCAATCAAAAAGTGCTAAGTATTAACCGAATTAGCAATCCATTCATGGGAAATATTACTTTGGAACAAGCAACCGAACAGAGCTATAAAAATTTTATCTCTATGATTAATACCGTACGATTAAAAAACAATTCGGTTGTTTTACCACTTGTAGAAAATTAATTACTTTCTTATAAAATCAGGTAGATTATCATTCATCCAACGAAATTTATTTAAAATCATAATGTGAGTACCACCTTTTACAACGATACAATTATCAATACATTTTATAGGAAAAACGTCGTCTGAATCTCCATGAATATGAATTACGTTCGGATTTGCAACAACTCTCTCCCAGAGAATAACACTTCGAATAGCCCAATTTAGATATTTATAATCGCGAATGGATAAATATTTTTTATACAAAACCAATCGTTTGTTTATTTTTTTTCCAAAAGAAAACTTCGCTAAACTCTCAACGTTTGCCAACAATCGTACAGGAATTAATTTGTATGCTTGAGTAGATTTTGCAATTCGCATTCGAAGCGGCAATTCTTTATTACTTTTAACGCTAGAAATAATGATTACCTTCTTCACTTTTATGTGTTCCGCCATCTCTTGAACCAAAATTCCACCAAAAGACACGCCGATCAAAACTGGATTTTCTTCCTTAATAGACAACGTCATTCGTTTTGCATAAGCCGAAAGTGACTCATTTTCCATGGGAATAGCCCATTCTAATAGATGAACTTCAAATTCGTCGGGCAGATTAATTCGTTCAAAAATTAAACTACTCGCAGCCAAACCAGGCATAAAATAAACGGGGATTTTTGGTGTCATTATTTCACAGATTTTAAACTTCTAAGAACCATAAATTTAAAGTTTTTTGATAGAAGCACCTAATTTCTAAAGCTTCTATTGGTTACTTATAATCGCCCAAATCATTTTAAGGGTCGCTTGTTCCTTCGGACAGACTGAGAAATCAGATGTTAAAACACTTTGTGTTTGACTTTCAAACACTTAACTTTGCACTTGCTAAATTAACTCAAAATAGACTTTGAGAGCTGTTGGTTTATTAGAACCAACAAAGAGTATAATTTTCTTATAATTTGCTCTTAAAAGCATAAATTCAAAAAAACAAATAAAAGTTATGGAACCAATTACAGCTATTGAAATTAAAGACAACACTTTTGCAAGACAATTTGAAACCACAGTAACAGAAGGAATGATTAGCGTTGAATATTCTTTTCAAGATAGAAAAATATTCTTAACCAAAATAAACACTCCCGAAGAATTTAAAAATGAACCTTTTATTGATAATCTAATTAAAAACATCTTAGAAACTGCTACCGAACAACGTTTAAAAGTTGTTCCTACTTACCCTAGAGTTGTTCAGTTTTTCAAAAAAAACCCATCGTATAAAGAACTCCTACCTCCCGGAATTAGACTGTAAACTCACTTTTAACAATAAAAAAAAGGCAAACTTTAATTAGTTTGCCTTTTTTAATACTATTGCATCTTTTTTATTTTTCAATTTCGCTTAAATTCTCCATTTTTTTGTGCGCTAAGAATCCTGAAATATCTTCAAAATGTTCTTTTACGCGTTTATTTCCGAATTCAAAAACTTTGGTAGCTAATCCATCAAGAAAATCACGGTCGTGCGAAACTAAGATTAAAGTGCCATCAAAATCACGCAAAGCATCTTTAATAATGTCTTTAGTCTTCATGTCTAAGTGATTGGAAGGCTCATCTAAAATTAATAAATTTACTGGTTCTAGCAATAATTTTATCATTGCCAAACGCGTTTTTTCTCCGCCCGAAAGCACTTTTACTTTTTTGGTAATGTCGTCACCTTGAAACATAAAAGCACCAAGAATATTTTTGATTTGCGTACGCACATCTCCAACCGCAATATTATCTATAGTTTCAAAAATAGTTGCATTTTCATCTAATAAAGAAGCCTGATTTTGAGCAAAATATCCAATTTGCGCATTGTGGCCTATATCTAAACTTCCACCATCAATACCAATTTCTTTCATGATAGCCTTAATCATAGTCGATTTTCCTTCGCCATTTTTACCAACAAAAGCCACTTTTTCACCTCTTTCAATGACAATATTAGCATCTTTAAAAACCACATGATCTCCGTACGCTTTTGTCAAGTCTTTAACAATAACCGGATATTGACCTGAACGCGCAGCCGGCGGAAACTTTAATTTTAATGCCGAATTATCCACTTCATCCACTTGAACAATCACTAATTTTTCGAGCATTTTTACACGAGACTGAACGGCGTCTGTCTTAGAGAAAGTCCCTTTAAAACGATCGATAAAAGTTCTATTATCCGCTATCATCCTTTGCTGTTCGTCGTACGCTTTCTGTTGGTGAATGCGTCGGTCTTTTCTAAGCTCTAAATAATGACTGTATTTTGCTTTGTAGTCGTAAATACGTCCCATTGTCACCTCGATAGTTCGATTTGTAATATTATCTACAAACGCTCTGTCGTGGGAAATAACTACGACTGCTTTTGCAGAATTAATCAAAAAATCTTCCAACCATTGTATACTTTCGATATCCATGTGATTGGTTGGCTCATCTAGTAAAATCAAATCAGGCTTGCGTAATAAAATTTTAGCTAATTCAATTCTCATTCTCCATCCTCCAGAAAACTCTGAAGTTTGTCGACTAAAATCTTTGCGAACAAATCCCAACCCAGTTAAAATTTTCTCTACTTCTGCTTCGTAATTTACTTCTTCAATTGCGTAAAACTTCTCACTTAGGTCAGAAACTCGTTCAATTAACTTCATGTACGCATCACTTTCGTAGTCGGTACGAACAGTTAACTGTTCGTTGATTTCATCTATTTCAGACTTCATTTTAAAGATCTCACCAAAAGCTTTTGATGCTTCTTCCATTACAGTAGCTCCGTCCACCGTTAGTAAGTGCTGCGGCAAATAAGCAACAACAGCATCTTTTGGCGTAGAAATACTTCCGGTAGAAGGTTTACTTTGACCAGCAATAATCTTCAGCAAAGTCGATTTTCCCGCGCCATTTTTTCCCATTAGGGCAATCTTATCATTTTCATTAATAGCAAAAGAAACATCGCTAAAAAGTGTGGTCCCGCCAAATTGAACGGAAATATCATTTACTGTAATCATTACGTTGATTGATTTTTTTTGAAGTTGCAAAGATAGATTAATTAGAGAAGTAGACAATTGGATACTCTTATAATTGCACAACCATAAATTTATTCTTTAAACCAGGAAAAAATCCGATAACCATCTTGATAGAATGCTTATCGGATTTTTTTATATTGATCGAAAAGTTATTACAATTTTCTGTTCTCATACAACTCTTCCCAAAGCGGCGCATTATCAACACCAATATCTTTCGGATTAAAAATTGGGTTTTTTCCTGCTTTTCGTTGTTTTTCGTAATCTTTTAAAGCTGCCAAAGCAGGTTTTTGCAAAATTAAAATGGCAATAATATTAAACCACGCCATTAAACCAACTCCTAAATCACCGATATCCCATGCCAATTTTGCTGTATTTACACTTCCGTAAATGATAACTAAAATCATTACTGCTCGCAATAAATGATTGTAAAATGGTGATTTTAACTTACGTGTCAAATACGAAACATTAGTCTCTGCAATATAATAATAAGCCAAAATAGTTGTAAAGGCAAAGAAAAACAATGCGATAGCAACAAAATAAGAACCATAACCCGGAAAAACTGTGTCCATCGCACTTTGCGTATAACCAGCACCAGGACTCACACTAGCCAATCCTGTATATAAAAACTCTGATTCTCCTTTAGATCCAAACGCAGGGTTTTGCACATTATAAGTTCCCGTAATTAAAATCATAAATCCGGTAGCTGTACAAACCAAAAGTGTATCAATATAAACCGAAAAAGCTTGTACCAATCCTTGTTTCGTAGGATGAGACACATTTGCCGCTGCAGCAATATGTGGTGCCGAACCTTGACCTGCTTCATTAGAATAAATTCCTCTTTTTACTCCCCACTGTACGGCTAAACCAAATACAGCACCGAAACCAGCTTCTTGATTGAAAGCACTTTTGAAGATCAAGGAGATGATTCCAGGCAATTGATCAATATCTACCGCGATAATTATAATAGCCGCAATAATATAACCTGCTGCCATAAAAGGAACAATTAGCTCCGTAAATTTCGCTATACGTTTAACTCCTCCAAAAACAATTGCAGCAAAAATAACTGCCAATGAAATACCCGTGATCCATGAGTCCAATTGAAAAGCATTTTGTATTCCTTCAGCAACCGAATTGGCCTGTACACCTGGTAATAAAATTCCCATGGCAACTACAGCTACAATCGCAAAAGCAGTAGCGAACCATTTTACTCCTAAACCTCTTTCAATATAAAAAGAAGGTCCACCACGTAGCAATCCTTTATTTTCTTCTTTATAAATTTGTGCTAAAGTTGCTTCTATAAATGCCGTACTAGCACCAAAAAATGCTACCGTCCACATCCAGAATAAGGCGCCAGGTCCACCGAAAGCAATAGCAGTAGCTACACCTGCGATATTTCCTGTACCTACTCTACCAGCCAAAGACATCGACAACGCTTGAAAAGAGGACACGCCAGATTCTGAACTTTCACCATCAAATAACAAGCGAAACATTTCTCTAAAATGACGTACTTGAAGAAATCGAGTTCTTAATGAAAAATAGAGACCTGCTCCTAAACACAATACAATTAAAGCATTACTCCATATGATATCATTCAAAAACGTTACAATTTCTTCCATACAACAAATCTGTTATTTTATAATTATTAAAAATGCAATAAAATCTTTCAAAAAATAAAAATTTGGTATAAAACTATAACATCTAAAGAAAAAAAACTAATAGATAATCATATTAAAAATTTAAAAACCAATACCGAAGAATTATAAAACTATTAAAAACGCATCTAAATTTACATAATTATTGTTAAAACATCATACTGAAGAGTAAATCCATTATAAATTCGCAATAAAACAAAAAGAGCTTTACCATATTACGGAAAAGCTCTTTTTATTTTAGTTACTTTTAATTTAATCTCTACGCCACTTTTTAGTCTCGTCAAAAACGTGTTCTAAAATAGATTCTTCGACCGCGTCAAAAGCAATATTACGACGACTTAAGACTAATTTTACAGTTTCAAAAGCTTTTTTAGTATTGTAAGTAGTAAATCCAGCAGCACCACCCCAAGAAAAACTTGGGATAAAATTACGAGGAAATCCAGTCCCGAATATATTTGCACTGACGCCCACAACTGTACCGGTATTAAACATGGTATTTATACCACATTTACTATGATCACCCATCATTAAACCACAGAACTGCAGTCCTGTTTTAGCAAATCCTTCGGTCTCATAACTCCACAATTTCACTTCTTCATAGTTGTTTTTAAGGTTAGAGTTGTTAGTATCTGCACCCAAATTACACCATTCACCTACAACAGAATCTCCTAAATAACCTTCGTGCCCTTTATTTGAATTTGGAAAAATAACTGAATTTTTGACTTCACCTCCAATTCTAGAGCCATTCCCGACGGTTGTAGCGCCGTAAACCTTGGCTCCCATTTTCACAGAAGCACTTTCACATAACGCAAAAGGTCCACGAATAACGGCATTTTCCATAATTTCTGTATTCCTACCTATATATATAGGTCCGGTAGAAGCGTTAAGAGTTACAAATTCTAACTTAGCCCCTTCTTCTAAAAAAATATTTTCTGGCGCAATAACATTAACACTTTTAGGAATTGGCTGTGATTTTCTGTCTGCGGTTACGAATTCGAAATCTTGGCAAATCGCAGCATTATTTTTAGAGAAAATATCCCAAGTGTTTTGAACTGTAATGCAATCTTCTGAAAATTGTAAAATCTCGTAAGCGTCCAAATCTACTTCTTCTTGATTTTCTGTAGTGTAAAAAGCAATTATATCTTCGCCTTTGTAAATGGCTTGATTCTCCTTTAAATCTTGAATCATTTCAACCAAATTGGCTGTGGGCAAAAATGAGGCATTTATCATGACGTTCTCTTCCACTTCGACCATTGGAAATTTCTGTGATAAGTACTCTTCAGTAATAGTTGTAATAGTAGATCCCAAACGCATCTCCCACTTTTCGCGAATGGTCATAATACCGATTAGGATATCAGCGACGGGTCGCGTAAAAGTAAAAGGCAACAAAGCATCTCGTGCTGGGCCATCAAAAAGAATATAGTTCATACCGTATTGTTTGGTTATTTATGAGTGGTTATTTATAAATACGGGGCAAAGTTACAAAGTTTTTGAGTAGTTTGATTCGTACTAAAGACATAAAACACGAAAAATAAAGCATAAAAAAAGCCTCCCGAATGGAAGGCTTTTGTATTATAAAAAAACAAATTAGTCTTTTTTAATGTGTTTTGCGTATTTAGTTTTAAACTTGTCAATACGTCCTGCAGTATCGATAAGTTTAGATTTACCAGTATAAAAAGGGTGAGAAGTTCTAGAAATCTCCATTTTTACAACTGGATACTCAACTCCATCAACTTCAATTGTTTCTTTTGTATCTGCTGTAGATTTAGTTAAAAAAACATCATCATTTGACATGTCTTTAAAAGCAACTAATCTGTAATTCTCTGGGTGGATTCCTTTTCTCATCTTTTTTTTATTTGATATTTAGAGCGTTTTTATTTTGAAGCTTTTTCATTAATAGAAAAAGGTGTAAATGCAACCACTCTTTTTTTGTTCTAAAATTTAATTATTTTCAGTCTGCAAATTTACAATTATTTTTCAATAAACAACAGTTTACTTTTATTTTTTTAGTTAAATTCGAAAAGCAATTTATAGCCCGCTGTATTTTGGGAATTACTATATTTGTAGATTAATTCTAAGCATAAAATTATGATAAAAAATGTCTCACCTGCAAATTCAGGTCTTTTATATGGTGTTCTATTTGGTGTTATTATGATTTTAGAATTTGTTGTCATGTATGTAATTGGCATGAAATCATTGGTAAACACCAGCGCAGGTGCTATTGTGAACATTGCAAATTATCTAATTTTACCTTTATTCTTTATCTATTTAGGTTGTAACAATTATAAGAAAAACGTAAACAATGGTTTTATAAGTTTTTCTGAATGTTTAAAAACTGGTGTTTCTATCGCTTTTGTAGCCGCTTTTATCTACGCTGCTTTTAGTGTAATATTTAATCTTCTCTTTCCAGAATTCATAAATGAAGTTTTATATATTTCTAAACAAGATATGATTTCAAAAAACCCAAATATTTCCAGTAAAGAAGTAGAAATGGGAATGTCGATGATTAAAAAATTCATGAATCCATTAATTGTTTTCCCAGTTACTCTCGCTATGTATTCCTTTTTTGGTTTAGTATACTCTTTAATTGTGGGAGCAGTTTTAAAAAACAACAATCCGCAAAGCATCTAATTTAAATGAATTTATCCATACTCATACCTCTTCTTAACGAAGATGAATCTCTGCAAGAACTTTATAATTGGATTATTAAAGTTATGCACACTCATAATTATTCTTATGAAATCATTTTTGTAGATGATGGTAGTACTGATAATTCTTGGCAAATAATTGAAGGATTTTCAAACGAGAATCCAAATGTAAAAGGAATTCGTTTTATGAAGAATTTTGGTAAATCTCAAGCGTTACATGCTGGATTTGCCAAGGCTCAAGGTGATGTTATCATTACTATGGATGCCGATTTGCAAGACAGTCCAGAAGAAATTCCGGATTTGTACGACATGATTATTCAACAAAAATTCGACTTAGTTTCTGGTTGGAAAAAGAAACGATACGACTCGGTTGTAGCCAAAAACATTCCGTCAAAATTATTTAATTGGGCTGCTAGAAAAACGTCTGGAGTAGAATTAAACGATTTTAATTGCGGATTAAAAGCGTATAAAAATGTAGTTGTAAAGAATATTGAGGTTTCGGGCGAAATGCACCGATACATTCCGGTTTTGGCAAAAAATGCTGGTTTCGGAAAAATTGGTGAAAAAGTAGTACAACATCAAGCTCGAAAATACGGTGAAACTAAATTTGGGATGGAGCGTTTTATTAACGGATTTCTAGACCTAATTACCATTTGGTTTTTATCTCGATTTGGCAAAAGACCGATGCACTTGTTTGGAGCGTTGGGTTCTTTTATGTTTATAATTGGGTTTTTATTGGCTTTTTATATTGGTGTGATGAAATTGTACTCTTTATATGAAGGCCCGCATTATAGTTTAGTGACTAGAAATCCGTGGTTTTTTATCGCATTGACTACCATGATTCTAGGAACACAATTGTTTTTAGCTGGTTTCTTAGGTGAAATTATATTGCGAACTAAAAACAACGAAGCCCGTTATAAAATAGGAAAAGAAGTTAATTAATAACGACTGGCCTAGCCCTGATAGCAACGGCATCTTTTTGTGTTGGGGTTCAACACAAAAAATACAGTGAATAGCAGGAATAAGCTACTGAAAATTATTATTTAAATATAAAAGATACATCCAGATGAATATTGAACCAAATATTTTAACAGCTGTGAACGAATGGCTGACTCCGACTTTTGACACTGAAACGCAAGCGGCAGTTAAAGAATTGATGACTACCTCTCCAAAAGAATTGGAAGAAAGTTTCTATAAAAATTTGGAATTTGGAACCGGTGGAATGCGCGGTGTTATGGGCGTTGGTAATAACCGAATTAACAAATATACGCTGGGGAAAAATACGCAAGGACTTTCTAATTACCTGCATGAAGTTTTTCCGAATCAAGAAATAAAAGTAGTTATTGCTTACGATTGTCGCCACGATAGCGATACGCTTGCGAAAGTGGTTGCTGATGTTTTCTCTGCTAATGGAATTAAAGTTTATTTATTTTCAGAATTGCGTCCGACGCCAGAGCTATCGTTTGCATTAAAATATTTAAAATGTCAGTGCGGAATCGTTTTGACGGCTTCTCACAATCCGCCAGAATACAACGGCTATAAAGTATACTGGGAAGATGGTGGACAAATCGTCCCGCCACAAGATGCGGCTATTATTGCCGAAATTGAAAGTTTGAATTACGATAAAATTAAATTTAAAGCCGACGAGAATTTAATTGAATATATAAGCACAACTATTGACGACGCTTTTGTGGCTTCATCGGTTGAACACGCCAGTTTTAATACCCCAAAAGAAGCAAAAGACAATTTGCAAATTGTATTTACTTCGCTGCACGGAACTTCGATTGTATCGGTACCTCCTACTTTGGCAGCGGCTGGTTACAAAAATGTTCACATTGTTCCTGAGCAAGCGGAGCCAAATGGTGATTTTCCAACCGTTCAATCTCCCAATCCAGAAGAACCAGAAGCGTTAACTATGGCATTGGCTTTGGCTGATAAAACTAATTCTGACATTGTGGTGGGGACAGATCCTGACTGCGACAGGTTGGGTGTCGCTGTTCGTGACAACGAGGGCAAAATGATTTTACTTAATGGAAACCAGACGATGGTTTTGATGACGTCTTTTCTTTTAAAGCAATGGAAAAAAGCGGGTAAACTTAACGGAAAACAGTTTGTAGGTTCTACCATAGTATCGACTCCCATGATAATGGAATTAACAAGTAGTTATGGGGTCGAATGCAAAATTGGCTTGACTGGATTTAAGTGGATCGCCAAAATGATTAAGGATTTTGCTGAATTAGAATTTATTGGTGGTGGCGAAGAAAGCTTCGGCTTTATGGTCGGCGATGCCGTTCGTGACAAAGATGCGGTTGCAGCTACTTTACTAATTTGTGAGGTAGCCGCTCAAGCTAAAGCAGAAGGAAGTAGCGTATACAAAGAATTGATTGAACTTTACGTAGAGAATGGTTTTTATAAAGAATATTTGGTTTCTCTAACTAAAAAAGGAATGGAAGGCATTGAGGAAATCAACCAAATGATGATTGATTTACGAGAGAATCCTTTAAAAGAAATAGCTGGTCAACGCGTAATAATGGTCGAAGATTACCAATCATCAACAGCACTCAATTTATTGACTAATGAAGTTACTGAAATGATTATTCCGAAATCAAATGTTTTGATTTATTATACGGAAGACGGTTCTAAAATTTGTGCCAGACCTAGCGGAACGGAACCAAAAATTAAATTTTACATCAGTGTTAATACGCATTTGGATTCTGTTGAAGATTATGAGTCGACTGAGACGTATTTAGACGAAAAAATAAAAAGCATTATTGCAGCAATGCAGTTGAAATAAAGAGATTAACAAACTTCTGTTTTAAAATAAACCCGACAATGTTTAAAAAACTGTCGGGTTTTAATGGTAAAAATAATAGCCTACAATGAGTAATATTAAAAAAATACTTCCTTTTATATATCCTTATAAAAAATACGCTTACCTCAACATTTTCTTTAATGTTTTGTATGCTTTATTTAGTACGCTTTCGTTTATGTCTTTGATTCCGATGATTCAGGTTTTATTTGATCAAACCAAGCAAAACACAATTAAGCCAACTTACACTGGTATCTGGGAATTTAAGCAATTTGCCGAAGATTTTTTAAGCTATTACGTCACTACAACAACAGCAAATTACGGTGTTGGCTATACATTATCAATAATGGTTGGTGTTGTAATTTCTATTTTTTTACTAAAGAATATTTGCGATTATTTTGCGATGTTTTTTATTACTTTTTTACGCAACGGTATATTGAGAGACATGCGTAATGCAATGTATAAAAAAACACTCGAATTGCCGTTATCTTTCTTTTCTGAAAAGAGAAAAGGAGATGTAATTGCTCGTATTTCTGCAGATGTAAACGAAGTACAAACCTCTTTTTTAGCCATATTAGAACTGATCGTAAAAGAACCGCTAACGATTGTTTTTACGATTATTGCAATGCTTACCATTAGCACCAAATTGACTCTTTTTGTATTTATTTTTATTCCTCTTTCTGGTTATGTAATTTCTTTGATTGGAAAGCAATTAAAAAGGCAATCTACCAAAGCGCAACAAGAACAAGGAAACTTTCTTTCGACTATCGAAGAAACGATCGGTGGTTTAAAGGTGGTAAAAGGATACAATTCTGAAAATTACTTTAATGGTATTTTTCAGGAATCTACACAACGCTTTTTTAAACTTTCAAACAGCATTGGAAACCGTCAAAACTTGGCATCTCCTGCAAGTGAGTTCATGGGAATTATGGTGATTTCGATTTTATTGTGGTACGGTGGCCAAATGGTTTTAATTGATAAAACACTTAATGGAGCAGCTTTTATCGCTTATATGGGATTAGCCTACAATATTCTTACTCCTGCAAAATCGATATCAAAAGCTTCTTATGGAGTAAAAAGAGGAGATGCTGCGGCAGAACGTGTTTTAGAAATTCTGCACCAAGAAAATCCAATTACTAGTAAAATAGATGCAATTGAAAAAACAGACTTTAGCGATTCAATTGTTATTGAAAACATCAACTTTAAATATGAAGAAGAAAATGTATTAAAAGACTTTTCTTTAACTATTAAAAAAGGGCAAACTGTGGCGCTTGTTGGACAATCTGGAAGTGGAAAAAGTACGATTGCTAATTTATTAACTCGCTTTTACGATGTACACGAAGGTGCTATAAAAATCGACAACATCGACATTAAAGACATTCACTTACAATCCTTACGTGGTTTGATGGGATTGGTTACTCAAGACAGTATCTTATTTAATGACACCATCAAAGCAAATATTTCATTAGGTAAATTAGATGCAACCGACGAAGAAATTTTGGTGGCATTAAAAATTGCGAATGCGTACGAATTTGTAAAAGATTTACCGCTTGGAATCATGACTAACATTGGCGACAGTGGAAACAAACTTTCGGGCGGGCAAAAACAACGTTTGTCTATTGCGCGTGCTGTTCTTAAAAATCCTCCAATTATGATTTTAGATGAAGCTACTTCGGCATTGGATACCGAAAGTGAAAAGTTTGTACAGGTGGCGCTAGAGAACATGATGCAAAATAGAACTTCCATTGTAATCGCACATCGTCTATCAACCATTCAAAAAGCAGATGTAATTGTAGTCATGCAAAAAGGTAAAATTGTAGAACAAGGCAGTCATGAAGAGTTAATTAATCATAATGGCATGTACAACAAATTAGTAACGATGCAATCTTTTGAATAAATTGATGTATATTAGAGTATCAAAATACTTCTGTTAGAATGTACGTATCACATCCCAATATAACTTTACCAGCAGATCCCGATACAATTGTTTGGAAATACTTAGACCTATCTAAATTTTTAGATTTATTGATTTCTAAAAAATTATTCATGTCACGTTCCGACAAATTTGAAGATCAATATGAAGGAACTTTTAGCGAACCCACTTTTGGTGAAATTAAAAAATTAGCAGAAAATAATCCTGATTTTTTAAAATATTATAAAACACATCGCGAAAAAGTCGCCGTTAGTAGCTGGCACATCAACGAGAATGAATCGTTTGCAATGTGGCAAATATTCACTCAAAACAGCGAAGGTTTAGCAATTCAATCTACCATAGGCCGTTTAAAGAAAGCATTGAAACCAGAGAACAATTACGATCAATATATTGGTGAAGTGAATTATATCGACTATAAAAAAGAATACATTCCGTTTGAGGATCTGTTTTTTCCTTTTTTATTCAAACGTAAAAGTTTTCAATATGAAAGAGAAGTCCGCATTATAACAGACACTTCTCAAAACAATATCAAATTGAACGATGGCTTAAAGATCAATGTAGATATTCGACACCTTATCGAAAAGCTATACATTCATCCTAAGTCTGAAAACTGGTATAAAAATTTAGTAATTGAATTGATGGAGCGTTTAGGATTTGATATCACCATTGAAAAATCAGATCTAGAAAGCGACATATTGATTTAAATATAAATCTATCTTAAAATATCTTATTTTTTTGCAAATAGAATTAAAAAAAACCATTACTCAAATTGATAGAGTAATGGTTTTTAGTGTTTTTGATCTAGATCAATATCTTAAATAGGCTGATACGACCGCACTTCCCACACTTTGGAATTCAGATCAATATAGCTGTAATGAAGCACATCATTTTTATCAAATTGACCGTTCTTATTTGTGTCTTTTATAGTTCTAAAATACAAACGATTTTTAGATTCTACTAAGTTCCAATCTATTAATTCTTGAAAATCTTCAGACATTTTCGTGAACTTTTGGCCACTACTTTCACTCAAATACAGTGCTTTAATGTCGCTAGTGTCTATTTTTCCATCGCGATTGGTATCGGTATCAATCATGGTATACACCATGACCTGATGACCTGTCCTGTCGGCAATCGTTTTTAAATACGTAGCTGTTAGAATCAAAGCAGGTTTATCAGTAAGCGGTCTAATAGAATCAGAATCAATTTTCTGAAACTTCAAATTCTGCAAATAGCCCGTAATTTCATATTCCCCAAAATTTGAAATAGTAAAGCTCAAATCATTAACGCTAGAGCTACCATATCTCGATTTTGTTCCTCTCTCGTACACACGCAAATCTCCAACAGGATGAATCAAATAATTAGTTCCTTCCATTTGAATGGGAAGATCGGCAATTGCAACTTGAGTAGAATCGTAACGAGCGGAAGCTTTTTCCATATTCGTCGCGTCATAAATTACTTTCGGTTTTTCCTTTGGTTCCTCTTTACAACTCACCATAAATAAAACAGTTAGAGCGGTAAGAGCAATATGTATTTTTTTCATCTATCTCGTATTAAAAAATAATTTCAAATGTAATGAATTTGAAATATTTTATGGATTAATAACAGCATTTTGTTGACCGTCTTATGGACAATTACAGTCTCATATTCATTTTAACATTAAAAATTCGCGAAGTCATATAATTAGGAATGGCATATTCGTTTTTAGAATACACATCGCGAACCCATGTATTGGTAATTGCATTTTGATTATTAAACAAATTAAAGATTTCTAGACCAATCGATAATTCTTTAAAATTACTCAACCAATTTTGTTTCGCTTGGATGGTATTTACATCAATAAAAACCTTTGAAAAACCAATATCTGCTCTTCGATAGTCCTTTAGCCTATTTTGATACAGGTACGAATCGCTATAGGACGGCGAACCTCCTGGTAAACCTGTATTATAGACTAAATTAAGGTATAATTTTACACTTGGCAAATTAGGCATATAATCTTGAAATAACATCGCAAATTTCAAACGTTGATCAGTTGGTCTGGCTATATATCCTTTATTTTGATAATTTTCTTCGGTTTTAAGGTAACCAAAACTCAACCACGATTCAGTTCCTGGCACAAACTCACCATTTAATCGCAGGTCGATTCCTTTTGCATAAGCTACTGCAGTATTGTTGGCTGCATATCGAATGCGAACATTGTCAATGCTGTACACATTAACATTGTCAAGCCACTTATAATACAACTCAGAAACTAACTTAAAAGGTCGCTGCCACATCTTAAAATTATAATCATTACCCAAGACGATTTGAACTGATTGCTGCGCTTCTACGTTTGGTTGAACTACACCTTGATTGTCTCGTAATTCTCTGTAAAAGGGTGGTTGATAATACAATCCGCCAGAAAGCCTGAAGATCATATTAGCAGTCCAATTGGGCCGCAAAGCAAATTGTGCGCGTGGACTAAATACGATCTGATTACCTCCCCTGACGGCTCCACCTAAAACCTGCCAATCTTGAAATCGAACTCCAGCATTATACCAAATTTGACTGCTACCGACCTCACTTTTCCGATTGAACTGCAAAAATCCTGAAAATCGATTGATTTGATTTGAATTGTTCGCACGAACATTTTGATACGGCAGTAAAGGTCCAGTGTAAGTAGCGTAAGGCTGCTCGTTAATAGGTAAATTTAAAATTGGCAGATTGATCGAAAATCCTGCCGAATCAATTACTTCCCATTCTACTAATCGATCACGAATCGATTCACTTGTAAATTTAGCACCCCACGCTACGCTATTGTCATTGCAGTTGTTATTTCCTTTAATTTCAAGAGAAGCAATTAAAGCATCTAAATCATTTCGCGCATGATTGAGTTGCGATCCAATTCCTGTTTCATAATCTACATCTCCAACTACTGCATTTGTAGGCTTTAAAAGATATTGACCCAATATATCAAAATGCTCTTGTTCGGTAGTATGGTATAAGGATGCGATAACTTTTAAAGTAGCAGCATCCGAAATTTTGTGTGTTGATTTTACCGCGCCAAAATAAGTATTATAAATATCTTTTTCTAGACCTTGGTAAAAAACGGAGAGAGTTAGTGGCTTAGCGATTGTTCCGAATTTTGTTTCTCTTGTTAAAGGTTCATATTCGTAGTTATTTTGCGAAATTGCTCCTAAAAAACTTAACTCCCATACATCTGACGATTGGAAATTTATGTTGGTCTGCACATCTACAAATGAAGGCGTATAATTAGTTTGCGTTTCTTGACTATTTACTAGCAAGCTGTTGTTTCTGTAGCGCACTCCTGTAACTCCAGTCCATTTTTTACTTTTCGAAATAAAATCAAACCCTAAACTTCCTCCTAGAAAACTCGCTTGCAGATATGCGGCAAATTGGGTCGGTTTTCGATACGTAATATCCAAAACAGAAGATACTTTATCTCCATATTTAGCTTGAAATCCACCTGCTGAAAAATCAACATTTTGCACCAAATCGGTGTTGTTAAAACTCAATCCTTCTTGTTGACCCGAACGAATCAAAAAAGGACGATACATTTCAATTTCATTCACATACACTAAATTCTCATCATAATTTCCACCACGAACAGCATATTGCGTGCTCAATTCATTATTAGAATTTACGCCTGGCAAGCTTTTTAAAACATTCTCTATTCCTTCATTGGCACCCGGAATTTTTTGCACAATAGAAGCGCTTAAAGCTAAAATTCCGTCAACTCTCTTTGAGTTAGTCTGACTTACAACTACCTCTCCAATTTGTTCAATTCGTTCCTTCATTACAGGATTAAAAACAAAGTATTCATTTGTATTCAACAGTAAATCCAGCGTAATCATTTTTAAAGCAACATGGGTAAAAATGACACTTACCTTTTTATTAGAAGGCAGCTCAATACTAAAAGAGCCATCTGCTTGCGATTGCGCTTGTTTGCCTAAACACAAAATATTTACGCTTGCTACGGTTTGATGTTTCTCATCTAATACAACTCCACGCAAAAATGCATTTTGTGCCTCAACTGAAATGCCGATTCCAGTTATTAGAAAAACAAGCGCTATTTTTAACGTATTCAACAGAAATAAAGTTTAGTTTCTAAAAAATTGTGTTTCAAAAGTAGTTGAATTCCCTACGTTATCAACCACTACTACTTTTAAAGTATTGGAACCTTTTACTACAATTCCATCAGCAAAGTCATGCGTAATTCTTTTAGTTTTGTAATCGTACTCAAACAAGATCCACTTGTCATTTATATATCCATTGTATGACTTGATGCCTGACAAATCATCAGATATAATAAATTGAACCGATTTTGAGTCTGCATTTTTTCCTTCAATTGCTTTTGTGATTTTAACTAAAGGTGCCGTTGTGTCCATCGCTAACTTATATTGTCCCAAAGCTCTCGTTTTCGCAGTAAAAGTAGTACCCTTCAAAGCTGTTCCGTTATAATTTAATCTATTACCGCGCACTTCTGCGATGAAGACTTTGTCTCTTTGCCCAGCTCCAAAAGTACTATCGTCGATAGTAACGGTAAAATAAGAATGAACGGGAACAGTGTCTTCATGAATATAAACAGTGCCTTGTCGAACATCAAAATCCATCGAAAAATCAGTGTAAAAAGTTCCTGCCGGAAAAAAAACAGTCGCATTATCTTTTGAAAACATAGCATCCTTACCTGAATTAATTACATATTTTGAAGCTGGTTTTGCTGCAGGAATAAGTACCGGTAATGAATCATATTGAATTGGAATATTTATACTGGTCGTGTTGCCGTAAAAATCTGAAACTTCCACACGGTAAGAAGAAGCCAAATTAGGTACAATAGTCAAAACGCCATTGGCAGCATCCGTTTTTATAATACTTAACGGAAATTTTTTACGCATAAACAACTGCTGCACTTTTTGTCCAGTACTTTTATATTTCTCATAATCCATGAAAGCATTAATGTAACGCATTTCATCAAATGAACATGAATCGAATCTATACTCGTAATTCGGATTGCCATTAAAAAAAGAGACTACTTTATAAATACCATACTTAAATGGCGAAACATTGTCTTTATCGCGAACTGTGATTCCGAATCCGATTTTACCATTTGCACTCACACGGTCTGATAAATACGATCCATCTTCTTGTAATTTAACATTTAAAACCAATGGTCTGCGCGATTGATTTACCGTTGTACTATCATTTAATGGGTATACATACAACGTTGATAAAATAGGTTTCTGAGTGTCGGTGAATTTTTTATCAAAACCAAAAAGCATTGGATTGATGATATTTTCTGTTTTTGAATCGCGAATTTCAAAATGCAAGTGTGGCCCACCTGATCCTCCTGAATTACCAGATAAGGCAATAATCTGGCCTTTTTTAACCGGAAATTGATCTGGTTTTAAGAACATTTCCGTTTCGTAAGCTTCCTCTTTATAATGATTGTCTTTAATAAAGTTTTCGATTGCACCAACGGCACTGTCCAAATGACAGTACACTGTTGTGTAACCGTTTGGATGACTAATATACAATGTCTTTCCACCTCCATAAGTAGAAATTTTTATTCTTGAAATATAGCCCTCGGCTGCAGCTAAAACTTTAAGACCTGTACGCTGCTGTGTTCTAATATCAAAACCAGCGTGAAAATGATTCGAACGTAATTCGCCAAAATTAGCTGACAATTGCAAAGGAACTTCCAATGGAGAATCAAAATAGTCTGTAGGATAAGTAGCTTGTCCGAACGCTAAACTGCACATCAACACAAAAATAAAAACAAATTTCATAGGTAACATTTTTAGCTAAGATAAAAAAAACAATGCCATAAAAACAGTTCAGATTACAAATTAGAAAGTATTAAAATAAGCTTGTTTATTTTTTTAATTCAAAAAAACACTTAAAATATTGTAATAATAAAAAGGAATACTAACTTTGTATGATTAAGTAATGAATAAGAGTAAAATGAGTGTAATTGCAGAAATAATTGATACTCTTGAAAATAAACTTGAAAAGCTCCTGACTAAAACCAATGGTTTAGAGCGACACAATCAAGAATTACAGATAGAAATTAACCAATCCGCAATCATCATACAAAATCAATCTGAAGAGATTGCAGCTCTAAAAAAGCAGTATGATACACTTAAAATTGCCAGTTCATTAATGGGCAACGATGACAATAAAAGAGAGACTAAGCTTAAAATAAATTCATTAATTCGCGAAATTGATTACTGTATAGGGCAATTATCTGACTAAAAACATGGACGAAAAGCTTAAAATTAAAATATCAATAGCCGATCGAGTATACCCGTTAACGGTCGAACTCAATCAAGAGGAAGGACTTCGAAGTGCCTCTAAAAAAATTGATACGATGATTAAGCAGTTTGAAGAAAGTTATGCTGTGCGTGACAAACAAGATGTCTTGGCAATGTGTGCCCTACAATTTGCGGCACAAGTAGAGCAAAAGCAATTGGACAACGCAATAGATGGAACAGAAACAATTGAAAGAATTAAAAAATTAAATTTAATCTTAGATCAATATCTCAATAAATAAATACGTTCTTTATAACAACTAAGATACTGCCTACATTAGTTCACATTTGGTAAACTCAACACTAACAAATTAAAATGAGCGAATCATCATTACTAGAGTATGCCACGCTTCGGCGAGGAAACTTGAACAATGAGTTAGCTCAAAACTTGTCTTTTCGAGTTTATACAATAAATCTAATGTAGGCTTTTTTTTATATATAAACCTAAACAAACATGGACATAAGTACAATTATAATCTCACTAATTGCTGGGATCGCAGCAGGATTTGGAATCGCAAAAATTATTGAAAAAAGCAATATTTCTAACCTGATTAAAAATGCAAAGAAGGAAGCCGCTTCAATTATAAAAGACGCAAATCTAGATGCTGAAAATATTAAAAAAGATAAAATACTTCAAGCAAAAGAAAAATTTATAGAATTAAAATCAGAACACGAGCAAGTTATTTTAACTCGTGACAAAAAAGTAGCGGAAGTAGAGAAAAGAATTCGTGATAAAGAATCTCAAATTTCTAGCGAACTCTCGAAAGCTCGAAAAATTAATGATGATTATGAAGCTAAAACTGTAGAACATGAGTCAAAAATTGAGCTATTAGATAAAAAACAAATCGAAGTTGATCGTTTACACAAAAGCCAATTGCAACAATTGGAAGTTATTTCTGGTCTTTCTGCAGATGAAGCGAAGAGTCAACTAGTGGAAGGCTTAAAAAACGAAGCAAAAAGTGAAGCAATGTCTCACATTCAAGACACTATTGAAGAAGCTAAATTGACTGCACAACAAGAAGCTAAAAAAATTATCATCAATACTATTCAAAGAGTTGGAACAGAAGAAGCAGTTGAGAATTGCGTCTCTGTTTTTAATATTGAATCGGATGATGTAAAGGGAAGAATTATTGGTAGAGAAGGACGCAATATTCGTGCTTTAGAGGCGGCAACTGGAGTTGAAATCATTGTTGATGATACGCCCGAAGCAATTATACTTTCTTGTTTTGATCCTGTTCGTAGAGAAATCGCTCGTTTAGCCTTGCACAAATTAGTAACCGACGGTCGTATTCACCCAGCTAGAATCGAAGAAGTTGTTGCTAAAACAGCCAAACAAATTGATGATGAAATTATTGAAGTTGGAAAACGTACGGTTATCGATCTAGGGATTCATGGCTTACACCCAGAATTGATTAAAGTAGTTGGTCGTATGAAATACCGTTCTTCTTACGGTCAAAACTTGTTGCAGCACTCGAGAGAAGTTTCTAAACTTTGTGGAATCATGGCTGCTGAATTAGGATTGAATGTAAAATTAGCGAAAAGAGCTGGTTTACTACATGATATTGGAAAGGTGCCAGATGCAGAAAGTGATTTGCCGCACGCGCTTTTAGGAATGCAATGGGCTGAGAAATATGGTGAAAAGGAAGAAGTATGTAACGCAATTGGAGCGCATCACGACGAGATTGAGATGAAATACTTACTGTCTCCAATTGTTCAAGTATGTGACGCTATTTCTGGAGCAAGACCTGGAGCAAGAAGACAAGTATTAGATTCTTACATTCAACGTTTGAAGGATTTAGAAGAAGTTGCTTACGGATTTACTGGTGTAAAAAGTGCTTACGCCATTCAGGCTGGTAGAGAACTGAGAGTTATTGTAGAAAGTGAAAAAGTTTCTGATGATAATGCTTCTACCCTTTCTTTTGAAATTTCACAAAAAATTCAAACGGAGATGACTTACCCAGGACAAGTAAAAGTTACTGTAATTAGAGAAACAAGAGCTGTAAATATTGCAAAATAATACAAGCTAGTAGAGATAAAAAAAGCTTCACAATTGTGAAGCTTTTTTTTATGCTGCTATTTTAAATTTAGTTTGCTTGTGATGGTAATTCTTCATTGAAGAAAATAGAAAAAATCGATCCCACTCCTACCTCGCTTTCAACTGAAACTTTTCCCTTCATCGATTCAATTTGGCTTTTGGTAATATAAAGACCAATTCCACGAGATTCTTTGTTTTGATGAAAGGTTTTATACATACCAAACATTAAGTCGCCATAGCGCTTCATATCGACACCTAAGCCGTTATCTTTTATCTTTAAACAACTAAATCCTTCAGAAGTTGGCACATAATCAAATTCGACAATTGCATTCGCATCATCTTTTGAATATTTAATTGCATTGGTCATAAAATTTAGCAGAACGCTTTCTAAATAAGCAGGATTAAAATTCACAAAAACATCTTCGGGAATATTGTTAACCACTACTGCACTGTTTTCGTTGATATACGATTTTAATATTGTAATAGTTTTTCGTAAGTAAAAGCTTAAATTTAATGCCTTAATTTCAATATTCAAATGATTTTGAATATCGACTACTTTTGTTAAATGAGAAATAGTTTCATTTAAATCATCAGAAACTGTTCTCAAATGCGAAATCATTTCGGTAGTAGAATTGTAATCGTCTTGCATTTCTATTAAATCCAAAATCAATTTAAAATTACCCGCTTGTGTATTAAGGTTGTGCGTTACAATATGAGAAAAATTAATCAATCGTGAATTTTGGTCACTATATAATTCCATTGTTTTTAGCAATGCCAATTCTTTTTCTTTCTGTACAGAAATGTCAGTATGCGTTCCTATCACACGCAATGGCTTTCCACTTTCGTCTCTTTCGATTACCTTACCACGATCTAATATCCATTTGTACTTTCCACTAGATGTTAATACTCGGTGGTAATTTTCGTAGAACGGAATTTTATTATCAAAATGCTCCTGAATATCTGAATAATATTTCGCGAGATCTTCTGGATGAACAATCTTATCCCACATTTCTGGATTATCAAAAACATCGCTAGAGTTTTGCTCCAAAATTTTTAATGATAAAGACGAATAAAACACACGGTTCTCAATCATATCCCAGTCCCAAATTCCAACTGTCGAAGCGTCCAAAGCAAACTGAAATCGCTCCTCAGAGATTCGCAATCTTAGTTCTTGTTTTTTTGCATCAGTAATATCTGAAATTCGCCCGCAAAAAATAACTCTTCCATCATCAGATCGTTCTGGTTTTGAAGTTACTTTCAACCATCGCTTTCCTTTTATTGGTAATTTAACTCTAAATTCTATTTCCCAAGGAACTAAGTTTCTTTTTGCATTCATCAATGTATTAAAAAACATTTTTCGATCACTTAAAGCAACCTTTTCATAAATTAAAAATTTAGAACTATTTGAAAAATCATCCACTGGAATTTCAAAAAGATCTTCAACTGCTTTACTAATCAGTGGAAAAGAATACGTATTATCGGGAGTTACTATAAATTGGAAAATTAAGTCGGGTATCCTCTCAAACAATTTCTTATAAAAATCGTTGACATTTTGGACATTTGTATTTTCTGATAAATCAAAAATCATGGATTCAAAAAAGTTAAAAGATTGACCACTAGCAATTACTATTATAAATGTAATATATTTTTAATTACAATCTGATTTCAATCAGCCTTTTCTCGGATGAAACTTTGAAACTACTTCAGTAAGGAACTTTCGATCTAAGTGAACGTAAATCTCTGTCGTTGTGATAGATTCGTGTCCTAACATCAATTGAATGGAGCGTAAATCGGCGCCATTTTCAAGTAAATGCGTCGCAAAAGAATGGCGTAAAGTATGGGGAGAAATATTTTTTGCGATTCCGCAATTAACAGCTAAGTTTTTTATAATAGTAAAAATCATTGCTCTGGTTAAGAAATTTCCGCGTCGATTTAAAAATAGCGTATCTTCCTGTCCTTTTTTTATTGCTAAAAATCCTCTAGTATGTTGCACATAGCGCTCTATAATAACCTGAGTGCCGCGACCTATCGGTACAAATCGTTGCTTATTGCCTTTTCCGGTAACTTTTATAAAACCTTCATCAAAAAATAAATCAGATAATTTTAAATTGATCAACTCCGAAACTCGCAAACCGCAACTGTATAAGGTTTCTAATATTGCCTTATTTCTTTCACCTTCCGGCGTACTTAAATCTATCGCAGCAATTAAAAAATCAATTTCTTCGAGTGATAAAGTATCTGGAAGTTTGCGTCCTAGTTTTGGAGACTCAATTAATTCTAAAGGATTGTCTGCCCGATAATCTTCAAAAATTAAATAACTAAAAAAACTTTTTAAGCCCGAAATAATTCGAGATTGAGAACGTGGATTGACATTTTTAGAAATTTCATAAATAAAATTTTGAAGTGTTTCCTCCTTAATTTTTATCGGACTTACTTCTATTTTATTTTCTTCTAAAAAAAGGCACAGCTTCTCAATGTCTAAGGTGTAATTTTCGACGGTGTTCTTAGATAAACCACGCTCTATCTTTAAATACGATTGATAATCTTTGATGTAAGTACTCCAATTCATAACTACAAAGTAAATCATTTTCGATTAAAAAGGACGCTCTCGATATTGATACAGTATTACAATTTGATTTTTACTGCAAATTTAAAATTATCTAAAGAAAGGACTCTATACCAATATGCAATTTAATTTTGTCTTTTTGATAACCTACATTAAAAACTAATCGTCATAGCTAGATACTTGTTTGCTAAAGTTTTTAACCTAAATCAATACTTGCAAGAATTTTATATAAAAAAAAACCTCTCCAATGGAGAGGTTTTCATATAAGTAAATTGTGAGAATTACAATTTAAAAGTCAAACCAAAGTTTGCAGTAGCAAAAAAGTTATTGAAAACATTTAAGTTAGCACCAAAGCCACTTACCGCTTTTCCATCTTCAACTTTGTAAGATGAGTATCCTAAAATATCAGACAATCCGAAATTGATTGCGAAATTTTCTGTAACGAAATAATTAAGTCCTAAACCAGCACCAAATCCAACACCGCTGTATTTAGTTTCCATGTTACCAAGTCCATCTTTACCGTTGTTAAAATCAACTCCAACTTCAGCATACGTTTTAAATCTCTCTCCTAATTCAAGAAAGTAGTAACGACCAAAAACTCCAGCACCAAAATTAGAACTTTTTTTAGTATCAATTCCTGCAACCTCAGTGCTACCATTTGCCACTTCTAATTCAAGTCCTAATGCAAATTTATCAGTTAAAAAATAACCAACTTTTGGATTGAAACCAAGTGAATTTGTTTTAGTATCTGTGTTTTTATCATTAGTTGAGTTGAAACTGAAGTTACCTTCAACTAGAACATCACCTTCTGAAAAACCAAAACTTTTACTAGAATCTTGTGCGTTTGCAAAACTAAATGCAAAAACAGCTACAGCTGTTAATAAAATTTTTTTCATCTTTTTTTTTTAATTAATTATTGCGTTTAAAGTTGCAAAAATAATCATACTTCCCTTTAAAACCTAGGGTCAAACTAATTTAGCAGACTTTTACAAAATAGCTACAGTGAATAATTACAGGTACTTTTATATCGTTATTTCACAATAAAAACAGCTTTTAGCAAAAAGGAAAAAAAATAGTCACAGTAATAGTTTAACATTCAGAATTATACGATTTAATCAAAAGGCCAACTATAAAACTGATTCTAAAAAAATGAAAGATTACGACTAATCTTAAAAAAATACATCAAACGAACTAATTTAGGAATAGTAGCTCAAAAAAAGCTTTATAAGACACTTTAAAAAAAAATTGCTGCAATAAAAACTTTAATAATTTGTGATTATGTAAAAAATCATGATCAAAATAACAAGAGTTTACAAGAATTATAAACTGTAAGAACTGTCTGTCAGTGTCTTAAATATAAACAAGTAAATACTTTCAAAATAATTTTTAAAATGTGTAAGAAAATAACATCAATTAGGATTTTTCCCTACCTTTGCGCAAAATTTTGCACTAAGCAAAATAGAGAAAATTATAATTTAATTAATTCGATGAAAAAAGTATTTTTAATTGCAGTAGTTTTTTTTGCGTTTCAATCAGTAAGTGCACAAGATGATTCTTCTTATAAACCAACAACTGGAAGTGTTACAACTGAAGTAAGTTTAGCAGGTGGTTTAAATAATGCCACTTTTAATTTAAATGGCGGAGCTTTAAAATTTAGATATTTTCTTAAAGAAGATTTAGCATTAAGAGCTGGTTTAGGATTAAATAGTACTACGACCGAAGCTGTAGCAGGTGTATCACCAAATGAAATTACAACGACTAACAAAGTATCATCTAACGCTATTAAGTTAGGTATTGAAAAGCATTTTGCTGGTACAAACAGATTGTCTACTTATGCGGGTGCAGATTTAATCGTTGGCCTTGGAAAAACAGCTAATGACATCGTTTCTCAAAACGGTAATTACATTAAAGCTGAACAAAAAACGTCAGGTTTTGGAATTGGACTATTTACAGGTGCAGATTACTATATTGCTAAAAAAGTTTATTTAGGTGTTGAAGCTGGATTAAGCTTTATGTCTGATAAAACGAAAGATGCAACAACTTCTACAAGAGTAGGGACTGTTACAAATTCTACGTCTACTCCAGGATCAAAAGATTTTGATATTACATCAAATGTTTTTGGAGGAGTTAGAATTGGTTTTCAATTCTAATAACAAATAGATTTATACTAAAATCCCGTTTCAATACTTGGAACGGGATTTTTTGATTCTAACAAACAAATTCTGATTTTAGGCACTTTTAACAAAGAAAACTCTATCTACTAGACACTTATAAAAATACACTGTAAACTAGGTAATGACATATAAAAACAGCGATTGTTAAAAAAAGTTAAAATGGAAATTCTAACAGAAAATGCACAATACTTATAACAATAGTTCGTTTTATATTGTCTTATTTTACACAATAATTTTAAACTTTAAAAAAATCAATTAATGAAAAAAATCATTTTAGGAGCAATAATGATGGTAGCGTCATTCACTCAAGTACAAGCACAATTAGTAAAATTTGGAGTTAAAGCAGGAGCAAACTTTGCGAATCAAACTGGTGATGCAAATTTTGATGGTATAGCTTACGACAAAGAAGGAATTACAAGTTATCATGCAGGTTTAGTTGCGGAAATAAAAGTTATGGAAAGTTTTGCTATACAGCCTGAGCTTTTATATTCAACAGAAGGAGCTTCTTATAAAACTGCTGGTAAAGATTTTATAAATGAATTAGGATACATCTCTATCCCTGTTTTAGCTAAATTTTTTGTTGCAGAAAATTTAAGTTTAGAATTAGGTCCACAAGCGTCTTTTTTAGTAAGTGAAAAAAATGACTTTGATGTCAAAAATGGTGAAACTTTCGAATTTGGAGTAGTAGGTGGATTAGGATACAAAATTACAGAAAACTTCTTTGTTCAAGCACGTTACGGCTTAGGATTAACTGAAGCTTCGAAAAATGCTGATGTTAAAAATTCTGTTTTTCAAGTATCAGCAGGATTTATGTTTTAAAAGTGATATCACATAATATTTTAAAAACCGTTCTATAATGTAGAACGGTTTTTTTATTTTTACACAAATTATACTTTATGAAAATCTGCATCATCAACGGACCAAACCTCAACTTATTAGGAAAGAGAGAACCTGACGTATACGGCTCTACTACTTTTGAAGATTATTTAATAGAACTAAAGACTATATTTCCAACCATAGAGTTGTGTTATTATCAAAGCAATATTGAAGGTGAATTGATTGGTAAAATTCAGGAATTTGGTTTTGACTGTGATGGAATTATCTTAAATGCAGGCGCTTACACCCACACTTCCATTGGTATTGGAGATGCTATAAAAGCAGTTACTACTTCTGTTATTGAAGTTCATATTTCAAATACCTATTCGCGCGAAAGTTTCAGACATCAATCGTACATTTCAGGAAATGCAAAAGGAGTTATTTTGGGCTTTGGCTTGAAAAGCTACGAATTAGCGATTCGTTCCTTTTTGTAAGAAGCGCGCTGATTGCAAAGTTCAATTCTCTTTAAATATAAGTATTGGGCTCCACGTGAATGAGAACATGACCGATTTCAGGAATTTCCTCTCTTAATCTGTCTTTCAATTGATGCGCTAGATCGTGTCCTTCTTTGACCGTAATTGTAGCTTCGACAATAGCGTGTAGATCAACATGGTATTTCATTCCGGCTTTACGAATAAAGCATTTTTCGGTATCGATAATACCCTCAACTTCTTTGGCTATTTTTCTAATTTCAACGATTAAATCATCGTTTAAATTCTCATCCATAATTTCTCCTAAAGCAGGTCTAAATATTCGGTAACTATTGTACAAAATAAAAAAAGCTGCCAAAAGTGCCGCCCAATCATCGGCTGACTCATATCCTTGCCCCATTAAAAGTGCAATTGAAATACCTATAAAAGCAGCAACGGATGTGATTGCGTCACTTCTATGATGCCAAGCATCTGCGGCTAACGCAGAGCTTTTGGTCTCTTTACTTCGTTTCATCACTTTGTGAAACGAATATTCTTTCCACACAATTATAGCACCTAACACAAAAAGTGTCCAGGATTTAGGTAGATCATGCGGTTTTTGAATATTGAGTATACTTTCATACGCAATAATCGTTGCCGAAGTAATCAAAAAGCCAACTACCAAAAAAGTAATTAAAGGTTCTGCTCTACCGTGACCATACGGATGATTTTCATCCGGCGGCTTATTTGAATACTTGATTCCGAATAAAACCAAAAAAGAAGCAAAAATATCTGTACTAGATTCTATCGCATCAGCAATTAAGGCATACGAATTGCCAAAAAAACCTGCAAAGCCTTTTATGATGGCCAAGCAGGTGTTTCCTATAATACTAAAATATGTAGCTTTTATTGCTTTTTGTTCATTTGTCATTGCATGAATTTATGCTCTTTCAATTTTTGCTCCGATAGCTCTTAAACGCTCGTCGATGCGTTCGTAGCCACGGTCAATTTGTTCAATATTTTGAATTGTACTTGTTCCTTTTGCTGATAAAGCTGCAATTAATAATGAGATTCCTGCACGAATGTCTGGTGAAGACATTGTTGTTGCTTTTAATTGCGATTGGAAATTATGTCCCATAACGACAGCACGGTGCGGATCACATAACATTATTTTTGCACCCATATCAATTAATTTATCGACAAAGAACAAACGGCTCTCAAACATTTTTTGGTGAATTAACACATCTCCTTTTGCTTGTGTGGCTACGACCAAAACAATACTCAACAAATCAGGTGTAAAACCTGGCCATGGCGCATCTGCAATGGTTAGTATAGAGCCATCAATATCTGTTTTTACTTCGTATCCATCGGTGTGAGCAGGAATGTAAATATCATCTCCTCTTCGCTCAAGGGTAATTCCTAATTTTCTAAAGGTATTCGGAATTAATCCTAAGTTGTCCCAGCTTACATTTTTAATTGTGATTTCGCTTCTAGTCATGGCTGCAAGACCAATCCAAGAACCAATCTCTATCATATCTGGAAGTATGGTATGCTCACAACCTCCTAAATTTTCTACCCCTTGTATCGTCAATAAATTAGAACCAACTCCAGAGATTTTAGCACCCATAGAGTTCAACATTTTACACAACTGCTGCAAATACGGTTCGCAAGCGGCATTGTAAACTGTTGTTGTTCCCTTAGCTAAAACCGCAGCCATAACAATATTAGCTGTTCCAGTAACCGATGCTTCATCAAGTAACATATCTGCCCCAACTAAACCATCTTCTGCTTCTACTCCATAAAAATGATCTTCACGGTTGTATCTAAATTTAGCTCCTAAATTAATAAAACCTTCAAAATGGGTATCTAATCTGCGACGACCAATTTTGTCTCCACCTGGTTTCGGAATGTATCCTCTTCCAAAACGAGCTAACAATGGTCCCACAATCATAATAGATCCACGTAGTGCTCCACCTTCTTTTTTAAACTCCTCGGTTTCTAAATAAGAAACATTTACCTGATCGGCCTGAAAAGTCACCGAGCTTGAACTGTTTCTTTCAATTTTTACACCTAAGTGGTCTAAAAGTGTAATTAATTTATTGATATCAATAATATCCGGAATATTGTTAATTCGTACTTTTTCTGGCGTCAAAAGTACCGCACATAAAATTTGCAAAGCTTCATTTTTTGCACCTTGTGGTGTGATCTCACCTTTTAAAGAAACTCCTCCTTCGATTTTAAATACTCCCATATATTCTTTTACTATTATGACTTTTTATTTTGTTTAAGAAGTGAAAAAACTAATTCTTAATTACTTTTATTTTGATTACTTTTTTGAAAAGGCTTTTTTGGGCCAACTTTATTTTTGTTATTCTGTATTTTAGGTTGGCTTGTGCTTGTGCTAATTTTGTTCGACATGCGTTTATTAGTACGCAGCAAATCGGTAGTATTTAACAACTCTTCCGTGCTTTGTATCAAATTGATAGTACCTTCAGACAACTCGTACAGATGCTCAAAAATGACATCATCTTTTACAGTGTCTTTGTTCCAACTTAAATAAGATTTTTTCATGTGGTTCGCAATGACCATTATCAAAGCATTTTTCATGTCACCATCGTCCCACTTATTAGCCACATCAATCATGTATTTGATGTTGTTGCCGTAGTAACGGTATTTTGGAAAATTTTGTGGATACTCTAAAACATCTGGTCGCAATTGCAATACTTCGCGGGACGGTATTGGATAGGGTGAATCGACATTTAATCTAAAATCGGACATGATAAACAATTGGTCCCATAATTTATGCTGAAAATCGGGAACATCACGCAAGTGCGGATTCAAAGTTCCCATAACCTGAATGATATATTTTGCAGCTTTATTGCGCAATTCATCATCTTCGATTGTGGTGGCTTGATCAATTAATTTTTGCAAATGACGTCCGTAATCGGGAATAATTAAATGCTGTCTTTCAGAATTGTATTCTAAATTAAAGACGACATCATTGGCATTTTCTTTTTTATATTTTTCGCTCATAATTATAGTGAAACTATTCCTTCGATGGTTGAAACTTCTTTGTATTTGCTAATAATTTGATCGGCACTTTTCATGGTTACGTCTACAGAAACACTAGTAAATTTACCGGTTTTTGATTGTGTCGTTTTAATTACAGCACCAAGATTGTCAAATGCTTTTTCGACTGTTGTTACATTATCAGCAAGCGACGGAACAATAAATTTAAATAAATATTCGGCTGGCCAAGTGTTACTATTGTCCAATTCCGTTTTTAATCGCTCGTAAAATTCGGTTACTTTTTTATCTTTTTCGTTCTCCATTATCTAATAAAATATCAGCAAATATACGGTTTTGATTTTAGAATCTAGAAAACCCATTTGGTAAATTTAAAAGATCAAAACAGTACTGCTTTTTTGTGTTTTCTTGGCATAAAAGAAACTATGTCAATTCAATAGCCCTGATGCAAGGGAAAATCCTGCCGTTTATTTTCGGCAGATTTGGAAAGGCAGCAGGAACCCATGCCTAAAAAAAAGCCAAATCTTTCGCTCCTAACTCAAATAACCTTTTTAATTCTGAATTAGTTTAGGTAAATTTGCCCTTTATTTTTAGAGTGTGCAAAAAGAAATTATAGTTATTATTGGCGGTCCGGGAACGGGAAAGTCAACCATTATAGAAGGGTTAGTTACCAAGGGTTACTGTTGTTATCCTGAAATTTCGCGCGAAGTAACGATGGAGGCGCAAAAGCAAGGAATCGATCAATTGTTTCTTGAAAACCCGTTATTGTTTAGTGATATGCTTTTGAAAGGAAGGATAAAGCAGTTTGAAAGCGCGCTGCAAGAATCGTCTGAAGTGGTATTTATTGATCGCGGTATACCCGATGTTGTGGCGTATATGGATTTTATTGGTGACTTATACCCCGAACGTTTTGCGGCAGCTTGCGAGCAATGTAAATATTCAAAAATATTTTTGCTTCCGCCGTGGGAAGAAATATATCTGAGCGACAGCGAGCGATATGAAAACTTTGAACAAGCTACAATTATATACAATCACCTCATTCAGACCTATCAAAAGTATGGTTACGAATTGATTGAAGTGCCAAAAGACACGGTTGATAACAGAATTCTTTATATCTTAGATAAGATTTAGGTTCGAATTCTAATTATTTTGTAAAGGTACCGTGGTCTATTTTCCTAACTTTAAATTAATTACGAATGCCAGAAGCGTTAGCAATTCTTCAAAAATATTGGAAACACGATGCGTTTAGACCTTTACAACGCGAGATAATTGAATCGGTTGCAAATGGTCACGATACCTTGGCTATTTTGCCTACTGGTGGTGGCAAATCGATATGTTTTCAGGTTCCTGCTTTAATGAGAGAAGGAATTTGTCTTGTCGTTTCACCTTTAGTTGCGCTAATGAAAGACCAAGTTGCCAATTTGCAAAAGCGAAACATTAAAGCTATTGCAATTACAGGCGGGATTCATACCGAAGATTTAATTGATTTACTGGACAATTGCCAATATGGAAATTACAAATTTCTCTATGTTTCGCCAGAACGTTTGCAACAAGATTGGGTTTTAGATCGCATAAAAAACTTACCTATAAATTATATAGCCATTGATGAAGCACATTGTGTGTCGCAATGGGGACACGATTTTAGACCGGCGTATTTAAAAATTATTGATCTAAAAAAATACTTTCCTAAGATTCCCTTTATTGCTTTAACGGCAACTGCAACTCCTGCGGTAAAG
The DNA here is from genome assembly GCF_050847115.1 of Flavobacterium sp. TMP13. Classification (NCBI taxonomy): domain Bacteria; kingdom Pseudomonadati; phylum Bacteroidota; class Flavobacteriia; order Flavobacteriales; family Flavobacteriaceae; genus Flavobacterium; species Flavobacterium sp. TMP13. The sequence goes on along the minus strand of NZ_CP193656.1, from coordinate 2,023,778 downwards.
AAAGATATTGAAATAGAATTAGGGCTGCAAAATACTACAATTTTTCAGCAATCTTTTGCTAGAGCAAACATTGCTTACATGGTTTTTGAGGTCGAAGATAAATTATACCGCACCGAACAAATTTTAAAGAAAAATCCGCAACCTTCTATATTATACGTTCGCAATCGAAAATCCTGCATCACACTTTCGCAGCAATTACAATCTTTAGGTTTTACTGCTACTTTTTATCATGGAGGTTTATCTTCTAAAGAAAAAGAAAAACAGATGAATTTGTGGCTGAATGAAGATGCACAAGTTATGGTTGCGACAAATGCATTTGGAATGGGGATTGACAAGCCAAATGTAAAAACTGTTATTCATACACAATTGCCCGAAAACATCGAAAATTATTATCAAGAAGCAGGACGTTCTGGGAGAAATGGCGAAAAAGCATATGCCGTGGTCTTAACTAGTGTTTCGGACATTATGCAAACGAAAGCACAATTTTTGGATGTTCTACCTGATAAAAAATTCTTAAATACTCTTTTTGTCAAATTATGCAACTCCTTTCAAATTGCTTACGGCGAAGGAATCAACGAACAATTTTCGTTTAATTTGAATCAGTTTTGTACCAAATATAATTTTCCAACTTTAAAAACCTATAACGCCTTGCAATTTTTAGATAAACAAGGTATTATTACTTTATCCCAAGAATACTCGGAAAAAATCTCGCTGCAGTTTTTAATTGAATCTAAAGAAGTGATTCGATACATTAGTTTAAATCAAAATGACGAGGAAATTATCTTAGCTATTTTAAGAACATATCCCGGTGTTTATGAAGTAAAAACTCCCTTTAATGTGAGTTTAATAGCAAAAAAATCGAATTCTACTGAAGCAGAAGTTCTGGTCGTTTTAGACAAATTAAAAGAAAAAGAAATTATCGCTTATAAAGCTAAAAACAACGATTCTTCTATTTTATTTAATGAAGTTAGAGAAGATGACCACACAATAAATAGAGTTGTTAAGTATCTTGAAAAACAAAATTTATTGAAAAAAAATCAGCTTCAAAGTGTTTTAGAGTACGTAAAAGACAAAAAAACATGCAAAAGCACCTTACTACTCGCCTACTTTGGAGAAACGGCAGAAAAGAATTGTGGCATTTGCTCGTATTGCATCAATCAAAAACAACGGCAAAAAGACGATCGATCTATTAAATTAGCAATTGTAGCGTTATTGCAAAAAGAGAATTTAGATTCGAGAGTACTTGCTACCCAAACCAATCATAGCGATAAAGAAATTGTTTTTGCTTTGCAAGAACTTTTAGAGAATAATGAAATTGCGATCTTACCGAATAATAAATATACACTAAAAAGATAATGACAAAATTAAGAATTGTATTTATGGGAACTCCCGAATTTGCTGTCGGCATTTTGGATACCATTGTAAAAAACAACTATGAAGTTGTCGGTGTAATTACTGCTGCAGACAAACCTGCAGGGCGCGGGCAAAAACTAAAATATTCAGCGGTAAAAGAATATGCTCTAGCACAAAACTTGCCTTTATTACAACCTACTAATTTAAAAGACGATTCTTTTTTAGAAGAATTAAAGAGCTTAAATGCCAATTTACAAATTGTTGTTGCATTTAGAATGTTACCAAAAGTAGTTTGGGAAATGCCAGAACTAGGCACATTTAATCTTCATGCTTCGCTACTACCTAATTACCGCGGCGCAGCTCCTATTAATTGGGCAATAATTAATGGTGAAACTAAAACGGGAGTAACTACTTTTTTTATTGATGATAAAATTGATACTGGCGCAATGATTTTAAGTTCTGAGATCGAAATTGAACCAAACGAAAACGCGGGCGAATTGCACGATCGATTGATGAACTTAGGGTGTCAAACTGTTATTGATACACTGCAAAAATTGGAAGATGAAAATGTAGTTACGACCATTCAAGAAGAACCTGCTGACATTAAAACTGCTTACAAACTTAATAAAGAAAACTGTAAGATAGACTGGAACGACACTGGAGCAAATATCATTAACCTGATTAGAGGTTTAAGTCCGTATCCTGCTGCGTGGTGTTTTTTAAAAGATGAAGCCGACGAAATGTCAGTAAAAATATACGATGCACAATTTAGCATGGAAAGCCATGATTATAAAATTGGAAAAGTAATTAGTACAAAGAAAGAATTAAAAATAACGATTAGTGATGGGTTTATAATTGTAAATAATTTACAGCTGCCGGGTAAAAAAAGAATGAAAACCGCTGAATTATTAAATGGAGTTCGTTTTTCAGAGCAGGCAAAAGTGCACTAAAGTCAATAAAACAGGGAGGTTAAGCGGTTTAACGATTTTTTTTTGTTACTTTTATGAACAATAAAAGCAAGTTATCAACAATTTTATCTAAAATTAAACAAAATACTTGCGAGGTACGGATTTCCTACTAAATTTGTGTATTAACAATTTTTTTTAACCAACAATTAATAACTAATAATTATGAACAAGTCTGAATTAATCGATGCTATCGCTGCTGACGCAGGAATTACAAAAGCTGCTGCTAAGTTAGCTTTAGAGTCATTTTTAGGAAACGTAGGAGCTACTTTGAAAAAAGGTGGTAAAGTTTCCTTGGTAGGTTTTGGATCATGGTCAGTTTCTGCTAGAGCTGCAAGAGATGGTAGAAATCCTCAAACTGGAAAAACAATTCAAATCGCTGCAAAAAACGTTGTAAAGTTTAAAGCTGGTGCAGAATTAGAAGGAGCAGTAAACTAAGAATTAGTTTTACAAGCTAAAATATATTAAAACCTTCCATATGGAAGGTTTTTTTTTGCGGTTTGACGATTTATTTTGTGTAATTAAAAATAAATTTGTTAAATTTAATAAAAATTGTAACCGCATGATTTCAGAAAAATTAAAAAAGGGGCACCTTCTTATCTCGGAACCTTCTATAATTGGAGATTTATCATTCAATAGATCAGTCATTTTATTGGCAGATCACAACAAAGAAGGCTCAATTGGCTTCATTATTAACAAGCCATTGAAGTATACTATTAATGATTTGATCCCCGAGATTGAAGCTTCCTTTAAAATATATAACGGCGGTCCTGTCGAACAAGATAACTTGTATTTTATCCACAATATTCCGGATTTAATACCAAATAGCATTGAAATATCTAATGGAATTTATTGGGGTGGCGACTTTGAGTCAACCAAAGTTCTTATTAATGCTGGTCGAATTAACAAAAACAACATTCGCTTTTTCTTAGGATATACGGGTTGGGACGAAGACCAATTGGAACACGAGATGCAAGAGAATTCTTGGATAATAACTGACAATAACTACAAGAATAAAATTATCGGCAAATCGGCTACTCATTTCTGGAAAGAACAATTGGTAGAGTTAGGTGGTGATTATGTTATTTGGTCTAATGCTCCAGAAAACCCATATCTCAACTAAGAAATTACGCTATAAAGTCATTCAGTTTTTTTACTAAAATTTGAGAGACAATTGTTGAAAATTCTTTTTTGCGATATTTTGTTATCGGGCGAACTCCCATAATTACATTGGTTACAAATAATTCATCTGCTTTTTGTAATTCAAAAGGAGATATTACTTCTTCAACAACTTCTAAGGTGGATTCTTTTTTTGCCAGTTCTATAATTTGCTTGCGCATTACTCCGTTCAAACATCCTTCAGAAATTGGCGGAGTAATTAGTTTGTTTCCTACAACCATAAACAAGTTTCCTTGCAATGCTTCAATTACATTTTTAGCGTCATTAAGCAGCAAACAATTATCTAAGTCATTCTCATTTGCAAAAATACTCGCTGTAACATTTATTAATTTATTGGTAGATTTTATAGACGATAAAAGCTGCTTGGTTACATAGAAGTCTTTGTAGAGATCAACTTCGTATGTATCGGTATAAGCTATATAATTCTGGTTGTTTAGACTGATCGCATGGATCAAGTATGAGATTTCGTTTGAAGTAGGTAAATACAAGCCTCCGCTGTTTCTAAAAACAGTTATACGAGCTCTTGCCGAACTAGCAATTCCATTTTGATTAACTAAACTTAGAATTTGGTCTTCTAAAAATTCCATTGTAAAGTTCATCGGAATCTCCATTCGAACCACACGCATCGAAGCCATTAAGCGAAAATAATGATCCTCTAAAAATAAGATCTTATTATTAATGATTTTAACGGTTTCGAAAACACCATCACCGTATAAAAAAGCGCGGTTATTCGTTAAAATATTATCTTCTTTTGCTACTACTGTTCCATTAAAATTAATCATAAAAAAGCCCTGAATTTTGTTCAGGGCAAATATAAGTTATAATAAAGACATTTCTAAACAGAACCGATAAGATGTTTTAAGTCTGAAATTTGGTTTTCCCATAATTGTCTTGCCTCGTCCAGCTCATCTTCTTCAGCAAAATCTACTACCATCAACGAAACATCTTTGGTAATTTCGTCAACTAAAATATGTAACTCAAAATAATATTCTGAATCTTTATTGTTATCATCTACCCATTTAAATTTTACTTTCTCTCCCGTCTTTTTTGAAGCAAGACGTGCTTTCTCTTCGGAATCATTCCAAATGAAAGTAAAAAACTCTCCTCTTGAATTAACATTATCTGCGAACCATTCCGATAGACCAGATGGTGTTGAGATATATTGATACAATAACTGAGGTGACGAGTTTATAGGGAACTCTATTTCGTAACGTACTTTTTGATCCATGTGCTACATTAAATTTTTTGGAAATATATAGAATATTACTACGTAAAAAAAGTATTTTGAAAAATATTTTTTTTTCTTTGTTTTATGCTTGTTTGCATTGATATTATTTTTATATTTGCACCCGCAATAAGGAGCTACTTTCTTATTTACCTTGGCGAGGTAGCTCAGTCGGTTAGAGCGCAGGATTCATAACCCTGAGGTCACGGGTTCAACTCCCGTCTTCGCTACAAAAACAAACCCTTAAACAACAACTGTTTAAGGGTTTTTTATTGGAATTAAATCTAAAACAATTAATTACATTATTTATCGAGTGAGGTTATCGAGTGAGGTATTATCAAAAAACATTCACTTCCATCTTGTAGTTAACCGTAAAAACACCAATGTAAAATCATTTATAAATTGACTAATTGAAAGAAGTAATCAATAAAGTATAGCAATCTCTAATTAACAAATAATCTCACGATAGTTTTTATCAGTATTTTTAAAAATAAAAAAAGGGTAAACTTTAATCAAAAAGTCAACCCCTATATTTTATCTCACCTACTTCTTATAATAATCTCTAATATTACAATTTTAACCGAATATCTTAATTTTAATACTCGCTTCCTCAATTGGCGACAAGATTTTTGGATCTAGATAAAACTCTTTTAAAACTCCATTAGTTGAATGAGAAGATAAGACTTTTGTATCATCTCCCATTACGTGATTTACCCAACTTAAATAGGTCTTTCTTAAATTCTTCAAACCAATTTCTTTAGATATACCAGCTCCTTTTCTATAATGAGTAAAAGCTTTTGATAATGCGTCCATTATTGTTCTGGAAGTAACATCTCGATCTGGAAACAAAATGTATTCGTTCGTATCCTTTTTTTGATTGTAACCCATTTCTAAAAGCAATTCGTTTAAGTCTTCATTTATAGGAATATATTTAAAAACATTTTTTACTTTTTTTATCCGCTCGACCTTTAAATTCCCCACTTTAAAAAACTTCACTCCATTTACCGTAATAAAAATATCATCCCAACGTAAATCAACTACTTCCTCGCGTCTTCCTCCTGTTAATAAAAACAATTTGAAACCTGCTTTCAAATATGGCTTAAACAAATTTTTCTTTTCACCTTTTCCTCCTAAAGTTTTTACTGGGTCATAATTATCAATAGCAAGCAAAATAGATTCGAATTCTTCTTTAGTAATAGACTCTACTTCAGATTTCAAAACCACTTTTGCTATATAATTTCGCATTGGATTTTTCATTTCAATATCTTCAATATCAATTAAAAAAGAAAAAAAGAATTTCACTCCATTCATACATTTATTAAATGTCCTCGGCGCATATATTTTTTCTGCCATCACATAAAACTTTGAAATATCACTATTAGTTATACTGTTTATTCTAGCTATTTCGATATTCTTATACTCCTTAAGACTTTTTAAAAAAACCGTACAGTATCTAATTAACTCATCTCTATAAGCTTGGCTTATATTCTTTTTTAAATGAGCATATTGATTTGCTCCATCTAGATATTGATTGAATTTAATGACCGCATCAACAATCGAGTAGTCATTTCCTTCTTCCGAATTAATTACTGGAGAAGAATAGCTTCGTGCAATCAAATCCTTTTCAAAATTAACCGCTTCAATTACAGCATCATTATATTCCCTAGATAACAAAACCTTTGTCTTCACTCTTTTAGCACTACCAGGCACATGAACCCTTACTCTATATATCTGAGAATCTAAATGTTTACATTTTGGATTATCTCGCAAGCAAACTTTGCAGAAAATTTTCAAGCCTTTGTGCGATTTTTTAGGCAGAGATAACTTTATCATGATATTAATTTTTTAAATAATTCAACATCTCTTTTATTTTTCTTTATCACTCTTGTACTTGGCATTATACAGACCTCACCTCCTAAACTCAGCACGACCATCTCATAAACAGCATCGTCCTTTGCGATTATTTTATATCTCATCTCCCACTCATTTGGATGTGAGACACGTAAATCTCTTACTCGAACTTTATCAATTTCGCATTCAACGTCAATTTTATATACATAGTTAAACTTAGATCTTTTATATATTTTAATGTTATTAGAAGTAAGCCATCTCTTTACACAGTCAATATCTCTCATATTAATCATAAAACCCACCTCATGCAGTGATAATGTGCACAAACTACCAACACTAAAATCACTATTAAACAAATCAACTGATGACATTAGTGGATTTATTATTTCTTGTTTAATTACATTTTTATTCATTTTTAAATTGTTATTATTTTTTATAGATATAAACAAATGATTTAAAAATCTATAATTAGGAGTTTGCTATATAAAACTAACTTAACAAAAACCTTCTTATTGCCTATATTTACTGAAGTTATTAATTTCTTTTTTAATTTGCATTCTTTAAAATAAATTGTTCTAAACATTTATTTCAGATCCACTTACCATTCTGGTAAACTTCAATTTTAATCCAGTCCTCCATTTTATAGGTACTAAACTACCAAACCATTCAGAGGGCTTACTTCCCTTCATTAAACCAACGACTTCTAATCTACTAACAGTATCGGGTTTTATTTTTGCAATATGCTTCAGTTTACCCCACGTATGCAATCCTTTGGAAGAAACTTCAATTCTTGCACATCCACATGTTACTTGTTGCTGAGCAAATGTTAGTGGATAAATTATTCCTTCTGATAAATACGATTTTGTTGCTGTGTTTTCCCAGGTTTGATTTGAAGAAACCCATGCGATCGGTTTTTCTTTTTTGGCCACAAATGCAGTAGCTTGTCTTATCTCTTGACTAGTTATAATTTCCTCTAGTCGTTCAATACTTGTATAATGATAAAATTTATTCGCAGTGTTTTTCATGATGTTTTTTTTTATTATTTATTATTAATGTGTAGAAAGCATTCATACCCTCTATTTTACTATTAAAGATTAGACGTTGTATAATGAAATTAGACAAATAGTATGTTGGTCAAAAGGAGCATCTATGCGTTCAAATATTTCATCAAAAAGTCCATTATAGTTAGGGATTTGTAAACAAAACTTATAATGCTCCAAAGTAATTCCAAGATCTTTTTTTAAGAAAGGACTTTTAATAAGTCTAGATTTAACCTGAACTTTGCTGCATTTTTTGAAATCTTTTTTCATATTTGCCTCTAGGAAATTATACTTAAATTCAGCATCACCTTCACATTCATGTGCACAATATCCAATGTGGGTGATTACCCCATTACTACAAATGGGAAAAATGTTAACAATTTTTGATTTACCTACTGTTCTATTCATGATTTTTTTTATGATTAATTTTATTGTTTGTAATATTTTTCTCGAAGGCATGAGTTTCCCGCTTCGACTATTTCACCGAATTGTACTTGTGTGATAAATTTGATTTTGAATAGTATTGTAATTCTCTACAACAACTTAATATTTCTCGTAAACCACCTGAGATGATGGACAAATATTGTATTTGAAACTATTTCGCTTGAGTTTACCTAACTCTAACTAATCGTATTCTGGAAAACTATAAAAATTAATAAAAACTATCAATTTTTTCAATTAGATAATAACAATTTAAAGACCAATTACTTTTATTTTTAACTTCATTTGCAAACCAATCTTCGATTATGAAATTATTAGAACCAATAAAAAATAGCAATCTAAATACCCAATACTCATCCTCAAGGGTATTTCTCATAAATTCTTTAAACCAATAATCTACTTGTTGTTGTGTATTGAACTGACAACTACTTTGTAACAAAGCGCGAAAAGCATCTTTGCGTGTTCTGAACTGAAATTTTTTCTTCATATTTATATAATTTATTTTTAAACCTGTTTACTTATTCTTAGATCAATTTGAAGTACATATTTTATTCCTAAAAATTGCCAACAGAGAACACCACATTCTATATTTTTATTTAAATCCTCTTTCCCTATCATCTCTTTAATACTTATCGTTAAATTTTAAAAAGGTAACCTCACTTGATGACATTTATTTAAATATGTTTTGACAACCTCTCTTTTATACTTATCGCCGAATTAAAAAAAGGTAACCTTATACCTGATGACATTTATTTAAAATCTCTTTTAAGAAGGTCTCTTTTATATTTACCGTCGAATTAAAAAAAGGTAACCTTATACCTGATGACATTTATTTAAAATCTCTTTTAAGAAGATCTCTTTTATACTTATCGTCGAATTAAAAAAAGGTAACCTTAAACTTGAAGACATTTATTTAAAATCTCTTTTGAAAACCCTAACATTTATCCTTATCGTTGAATTTAAAAAAGACAATCTTATACTTGATGACATTAGTTAAATACCTTTTAAGAAGCTCTCTTTTATACTTATCGTCGAATTAAAAAAAGGTAACCTTACTTGGTTTAGTTGTTTTAAAATCTCGTATCAGTACATCGCTTATATACTTATCTTAGAATTTAAAAGGGCAACTTTGACAATACATTTTCGTGGAAAAACAAAAAAAAGGGCGTAACAATTAAATGTTACGCCCTTTTGTTTAAAATTAAATTTTACTTTATAATTTAAAATTTATTGATCAGAATTGGAAATTTGGTTTTTCAATCTTTCAAAAAACAATGGCAATTCTTCTTTTATTCTTTTTCGCTCAGCAATTTCCGAAGCCTTTTTCAAAATATAGAAAAACTCAACCTCACCTTTAAACGAAGTTCCTTTTGAATTCAATAGTATTCCAATTGCTTTTGAAGTATTTCCTTTCACATATTCTTCTGCTAATTCTTTAATTAACTTTGAATATATAATAGGAGTTTTTGAAATTAATTTTTCTTTTACCTCGTTGCTCAGATTACAACTAGTGATTAGTTTATAAATCGGTTTTCCATTTGTCTCAAAAATAAGCAGAGAATCAACAAAACTTTCCCAAAAATCTTCTGATGAAGTTTCAATATTAAAATTAGATACTTTTTCTAGTTTAGGAATTAAATATCCTTTAACTATTTCTATGGCTGTTTTCATTTGTTTAATTTATCTGAGTTGCTATTCTTAACCTTTTTATACACCGAGATCTTTGATTCCTTGTAACTTGATCACTAGCGTAATTAAATCTTTGCGTTAAGTCTGCTATACTGAACCCTTCATAATTAAATAAAGTAATAAGTTCATAGCAGTTTCCAACAGCAGTTCTGATACTTTCTAATGCTTGAGTTAAACTAACAATAGCATTCTCAACGAAATTTCTTTTTTCCTCCGAATCTTGCACTACTGAATTAAATAAATCATCGTCTATAGTTTCAAAATCGAGTGAATTAGTATCAATTCCAAAATCGATATCCTCCTCATTTTCAACATCAATACTATCATTTTCATTTAAAGAAACTGACCTAATCACCTTAGTTTTATCTATAAATTTGTAATAACAAATCTTGTTTAAGTAAGCTTGAAAAGTACCTGTTAAAGTAAAAGTACCCTTTCTAATGTTTTCAAATAAAACAACCATAGCTTCTGAGAATAAATCTTCAAGGTCTTCATCATTAAAAACAGAATTTTTTGATCGTAAAAAAGATAAAGAACCCGCTCTACATATTTTATATAGAATTCCTAAATAATTTTCATTTTCATAAATTAACCCCAACAATTGAGCATCTGGGATAAGTAATAATTCTTCTTCGTTCATAACTTTTATAAATTAAGTATCTTTTGTTTTAACTATTCTAATCCATCTAAGATGTCGTCTAACAATAAGTAAAAATTAGACATATCAATAACCTTATCGTCATTATAAACATCATAATGACCACAGGTCTTCAAGAAAATATTTAACCAAATTGGCTGTATCGTATTTAATTTCTCAATCAAAACTAAATGTCCTTTGTCATTTTTCAGCCCAAGCATCTTAATAATTTTCTTGCAAGACAAAGTTCTAAAATCAAAGTCACTCGAAATTTTATAACTACCGGAGCTTTCATTGAATTCGATTCTATACTCTTCTAACTTTATCGCTATTATATTTTTTTTCATTTAAAATCTTACTAGATTATTTATATTTCAACAGAGTAGACTTCCTTTACATAAAGAAATAAGCCTTAAAGGGAATTTAAAATATAATGAAAATATCTTCATACTTTTAACTCATACGATGCATTAAAAACATAAAAAAGACAAAAGAGCTAAACAAAAACTGCTTAAAGCTTAATGTCAAGAACTTTACACAAAATATGTTTTTTTTACCAAAATATTTAGTTCATAAAATATATAAAGCATAAGTATCTTTGGTTAAAATTAATATATTGGTAAGTGGAAATTTAAAAACGCCGTCATTTAACTTTAAACTACTTATATTGACTATGATATACTATTTTATTTGCTTTTTAATAGAATAAAATATATAATTTTTAACATTGATTAAAAAAAATTACTGATTTGAAATGAAGATTATATGCTTTGGGATATTAGTGTATATTATTGTAGTGTCATGGCTTCAAATAACTCAATAACTAACTATAAAACAAATACTTACAACTTATCATTTATAAAATATATAACTTTTAAACACCAACAAAGTAATTTTTATGTTTGTTATAAAGACAACAATGATCTTTTACTACTCAGACCAGCGTATTTAAAACTAGGATGATTCAAATAGTTCAATTTAATAAAAAAGTGAATGTTCGAACCAAATTGCTAGATCGGCAACTCGTTCAAAATTTTCTTCTGCACTCTCCAGTCAGGCATAAATCGATTCATCAGTAGAATAAAATTTTTATTATGCTTTCTTTCTAGTAAATGAACTAATTCGTGAATCACTATGTATTCAATACATTCAATAGGTTTTTTAGCCAATTCAATATTAAATAATAATCTGTTGGATGCAGCGGCACAACTTCCCCATTTTGTTTTCATTTTTTGAATTTTGAAAGTAGGGCAAGTAACCTCCATTTTTGCTGCATGAAGAGCTATTATGGGTTCTATTTTTAAACGCAACTCTTTACGATAGAAATTGTACAGTGTTTTTTGTTTCTGAGCCACTGTCGCGTCTTTTACTGCGTGTAAAATGATCTTGGCATGCTGTACTGCTATTTTGGATCTTTTTGCCTCTACGACTTCCAGTAAGTATCTAGTTCCAAAATACTGATGACTTTCTTTGGTAATATATAATTTTTCTGCTTCGCGATCTTGACTGGCAATTTTCTTTTGCTCTCTTTTTATCCAGCCTAATTTGGTAGCCAAATAAATTTTGATCTTCTCTAAATCATAAAAATCAGGCGAGGACACTGTCACTTCTCCAAAAGGTGGATGAACGCTCAAGTGTAAATTTTTAATGGGTTTAAACTGAACCTCAACTTCAACCGATCCAATAATTACTTTCGTACTACTCATTAATACTCGTCTTTGTGAATTTCAATAATTTGGTAGACTTTCCTGGCTATTTCCTCATCTTCAACAATATCGCTAATTGCTTTTTTCACTTTACGCTGCTTCATCATATTTTCTCTAAAGCCATCTTGCTTGGCATAGTGAACCGCTTCATCGCATACCATTGCCAGTTGCTCATCTTCTAGCAAATGATACAACGCAACTTTTGCTTTTGAATTCAATGCTTTCGGAATATCTTCTTGCTGTCCCTTATTTACCATTTTGGTTAATGTAGCCATTCGGATAAGATATTCTTGATAGTCTATCATTTCTCTTTTTCGAGCTTCGATTAATTCTTGCAACAAAAGCGACATTTTATCAAAATACTTCGCATCCAATAAATGATTTTCTACAATTTTACTTCGCACATTATTTTCCATAATTTCCGAAACGGCTTCCTTATTTCCTCTCACTGAGGCAGGCATCGAAGCAATTGCATCCGCCATACTGGTTTCCATCAACTCTAACAATGAAATATCATCAAAAGGTGTGATTTTTTCCGATTCTTCGGCTTTGATATACGTATCAATTAAAAAACGCATATCGGCTTCAAATGATTTCAAATCAATCGTTTCGCCACTAGCAATTCGAATCAATTCTCTGATGCTTAAATAATTCTCTAATTTGGTTTTAAATCTCAGAATACTTTTTGCATCATAGCCTGCATTTTCAAAATCGGCTGCCATGTTTGTGTAGGCTCTAATATATTCAACGATGGCTTTATACAACGCCATACGTTTGTATTCATTGCCTTTTAATTCTTCTGCAATTTCTGTATTGCCACAGAAAAAACGAATATAATTCAAATCATTTTTGGGACTATCTACATTTTCGCAAATAGCTTCCACCGTTTCCATCGCTACTTCCAATCGGTCAGCTGCCTCTTTGATTCTATCTTTTAACTGAATATTTACTTCTTCATTGGTAAAACCTTCACTATCTAATTCGGAAGTATAAACATCAATGGCATCGGTTACTTTGCCAAACAGTTCCATATAATCGACGATATAACCATAATCTTTATCATCGGTATCCAATCTGTTCACACGACAAATCGCTTGGAACAACGTATGATCTTGCATTTTCTTATCAATGTAAATATAAGAACAAGGTGGTGCGTCAAAACCAGTTAGTAATTTAGAAACTACTATAAGCAATTTCATTCGTGCTGGCTCTTTTCTAAACTGCTCCTTAACGTTTGATTCGTAGGTTTCTGTTTTCGATTTATTCCCTTTTGGACTCACGTCTTTCAGTAAATCGGTATAGACTTTAAAAATGAATTCTTTGTCGGTGTCTGTATCTGCTCCTACATCTTCCTTACTGACATCACTTGCCATAGGATTATATGAAGTAACTATCGCACATTTGTTTTTAAATTCGGTGTTCAAAAACAAGGAATAATATTTGGCTGCTTCATAAATGCTGGAAGCTACCAAAATGGCATTACCCGTTTCGTGTTTTAGACGAGATTTGGTGCTAAAATCCATTACAATATCAGCTACAATTTTCTCCATTCTACTTTTAGAACTCAGCACATTTTGCATCGTTCCCCATTTCTTTTTGATTTCATTTTTCTGGAAATCATTCAAAGCAGCAGTTTTGGCTTCAAACCACTGGTCCACTTTGGTTTGAGAAGTCAAATTTTGCTCAATCGAACGTCCTTCGTACATTAAATCTTTTACTACGCCATCGACAACGGCTTCATTAAATTTATAGGTATGAATGTAGCGACCGAAAACCTGTTGTGAAGTCTTAGCATCTTGTTTTAATAAAGGAGTTCCCGTAAATCCTATAAAAACTGCATTATGCAATGCCGCTTTCATGATTTCATTCAATTTCCCGCCTTGCGAACGGTGGCATTCATCTACAAATACAAAAATATCGCCTTGCGTTTGAATGGGATTGTCTTTTAATTCTTTAATAAAGGTGTCGTAATCGGTTTCACCTTTTGCACCAAATTTATGAATCAACGAACAAATTAATCGTGGTCGAGACGATTGCAAATACATCATCAATTCCTTACCCGATTTGGCTTTGGCAATATCGGTTTCGCCAACATCATTGAACACACGGGCTATTTGGTCGTCGAGTTCCGTTCTATCTGTCATAATTGCAATGCGTGAATTGGGAATGTTTTCTAAAATCCATTTACCCAGCATTACCATCATCAATGATTTTCCAGAACCTTGTGTATGCCAAATAATACCGCCTTCTCTGCGTTTTACAAAATCTTGCGCTTCTCTTAAACAAAAATATTGATGCGGACGAGGTAGTTTTTTTACACCAGCATCGAAAATCACTCCGTTGTAAATCAAATCCAACAAACGCTCTTTGCTACAGATTTTTTGGAGGTATTTATCTAGTTTGTAGTCGCTGTTTTCTTGTTCATCTTCTTTCCAAGACAAATAATATTTCTCTGGCGTTTCAATGGTTCCATAGCGTAATCCTTGCGTATTATTTCCTGCCAAAACAATTTGCGTAGTCGTAAAAAACCATTCGGAAAACTTTCCTTGTTGATTAGAAATGTTTTGTCTAATACTCTCGGCAATATCTACGGTTCCTCGTTTTAATTCTAAAATCCCAATGGCAATTCCATTGATGTACAATACAATGTCTGGTCTGCGACTGTGTTCAGTATTGTTTAAAGTTACTTCTTCTGCAATAGCAAAATCATTCTTTTCCCAATGTTGCCAGTCAATAGGGAAAACGGTATCAAACTGTTCTCCCAATTCAGGACGCGCTTTTACGCCATAACGCAACAAATTGTACATTTTTTTATTGCGTTCGTACAAATTACCACTGCTTGTATTGGCTAATTGAGCCACCTCAGCAACTGCTTTATTGATCAATGCTTCGGCATACCCTTTCTTTTGCAAGAATGCTTTTAAATGGGATTGCTCTACATTACTGTTATTGGGGCGTTCTTCCCAATTGCCATAATAACTGTAACCCAATTGCTTGGTAAACAATTGAATGATGCGGTTTTGGGTAATTCGTTCTATTGGGTTGATCATAATGCTGTTTTTTTTAAATTTTGCATTAACATATTTAATTCTTCTACTATTGAATCAAAATGAACAGATTTAGAATAGTAATTAAATTTATCATCAAAGTCATAATTCAATAAACAATCTAAAACAATTGAGTCCATTTTTCTTTCTTTTAAAATATCTGCTTTGTGGTAAATACAGAAATTATAAAGATTATTTTCAAACGAATATCGTATATCTAATTGGTATTTTTTGTTTTTATAAATAAAACCAGTTATTGAAATACCAGGATGACCGCTTGATGTTTTATCCCATAAAAATTGAATTTTTTCAAATGGAAAAATTGAATCTACTTTAGAATTAATCATCTTTAAAAGATAAATACTTCTTAATTCTAAATGATAGCCAATTACTGTCTTTGATTGTAAAAGTCTTATATCTTCATTATCATTCCATCTAATTTCAAGTATTTTAGAATTTTGCAGAGGATACGGAGATTCTAAAAAATAAAATTGCCATTGATTACTATCATAAGTGTGAGAAATTATTATTCCCTTTAGGCTTTCATAAATGTCATCATTATCTCTATTCAGAACGTCAATCACAAGTTCATTTAATAACTTTAATCTTTTATCATCATTAAATACTCTCCTCCAGTTTTCATTTCTGCTTCTTAACGAATCCGTTTCTGTTTTACAAAAAGTATGATTGGAGCCAATTTGAACTAAATAGTCACCTTTAGTTAACAGTGCACGTTGTAGTAAAAAATCTGGTGTTTCTTTTTCAAAAAGAGATTCTAATATTAAACCTTTATTTTTAAATAAATCTAAATTGTAACTTTGACTTTCATCAAATGATAATTTTAAAATAAAACCAATTTGACCGTTAAAATAGTTATGGTTTTCAAACCTTTCAATGTTATTTTGCCATTCTTCAGAATCTAATAATGTGGCTTTTATTTTTTCTTCTTTCAGTTGATTTTCACTAAAAAACTTTAATTGGAAACTATCTGAAATTAGTATTTCACTTAATAAGTTAGTATCACTATAATGATTGTTAAACAAGTCGTTTATTGAGTGTAATGCGTTGTATAAGTTTTCAGGACTTTGTATATATGTATTGTAGATTAGATTTCTAATTACTTTAGTCCAATTTTCAAAATGTATAGAATTAGATATTGATGTGTTTTCAAAGTATTTTAATATTGAAAAATACATTGTTTGATCCCATAAATTAAGTGTAAATGATTTTTTCTTTACATAAGCTTCTAAAATTGTATTTGAGATAAATGGTGCTTTAATAGTTTTATTAATGTCATTAACTAGTTCGTTATCTTTACTTACGTTAATTAAGAATTGAAAAGACTTACTAATATGTTTTAAAGAATCAATAGAAAATAATTCAAAAATTGTTTCTTCTTCAGTATTTTCTTTTTTAATTTTTTGTACGAATCGACTTAATGGAATATATTTTACTTTTTCCTTATCATAGGAATCTGTATTTCTAACGTCTTGTAATAAACTTTTTAAATACTCAGGAATTTCTTTTTCAGAATTTGTTGCTAAATGATAGTTTATAGCAATTGTCTTTAAATAATTAAAGTAAAAATCGTCAAGTCCAGTATAATCTACATCTATGTTTTTCCAGAAAAACTCTAACCATTCTGTATCTAATTGTTTCCAAAAATTATTTAAAAACACTTTATCATTATCGTTTGTATACTTCTTATTTGTGTAATCTTGTAACCATGCTTTAAAGTGCTCAAAATCGGTAAGTTGTTTGCCTCTCTCATTCATTTTTATATATAATTCATCTGATTGATTTAGTGCATCTAAATCAAGAAAATCAAATGTAAAAGACAACTCTTCTAAATTAATATCATCAAAATTAATATTGTCATATTTTTTAAATTCATTATGAATTTGTTGTAGCATTACTAATGCTCCGCTAACAGTTGCATCGTAATCCCATTTATTTAAATACCAAGTGTAATTTTGAAGTTGTTTTTTTAAATTAGATTCTAAATTTGAATTAATGAGTGTAATGTTTTCTTCTTTACCTAGTTCTTCAAAAAAAGCTAAAGCAGCTTTACGATTATTGTATTTAAAATTAGTTAACCACATTGAATTTGCATTAGTTTTTCTAAGATTAATATACCAATACAATAAGAATAAAGTTGTTAAACGCTGTTGACCGTCTAAAGGTATAAAACGTAATGTATGAGATTTTTCAATATTTTGTGAATCAATAGTAGAATTGACATTTATTTGAAATTGATTTGCATACTGCTCTACTGTATATAATAATTTCTCTACTGCTTCCTTATGCAGTTGCATATTACGACTCTTATCTTTTCCTTCAAGTTTACCATATACAAAACCTAAATGCATATCTTCATTTTTGGAAACAGTTTGAACTAAATCTGTAATAAATTTTTCTCTAATGTAGGTAACATTGGGTAATTCTCTACCTTGTGCATAATCACGCTGAATTATCGGAATTTCAATAATAAATTGATTTATTAATTTGAAAAAAGTATATTTTTGAATCATAATTTTATGGATAGAAATTCTTTAATTTTATTTTCAATGTCATTAATGTAAGCTTCTCGGTCCATAGTATTCCAATAATTCATCTTAAGCTCGTTGGAAGGAGTTAAGCCTTTTTGAAAAACCATTTTTGATGCAACTGGAACATAAGCCCCTTCATTTAGGGGTTCACTAATTTCTAAAATCATTTCGCGTTTTTTCCTAAAAACTTTATTACCAACTTGAATATTCGTAACATTATCTAAGAAACAAAGATTTGTTAAACTATCTTTATCCAGTAATTCTTGTAATTGAAATTCAATCTTTTTAATTAAATAATTAGACTTTTCTAAATCTTTTAAGTCGATCTGTTGCCATAGTTTCTGAAGTTCTATATTTTCTAATAAATCTCTTCTTTCTTCGATAATTTCTTTTAACTCAATATGCCAATTCTCTAAATCCTCTATTTGTTCAAAACCCTTAGAGTTTTTAGCATAAATATGCTCAATATTCCAAGACTTTACTTGTTTAAAAAGATCAAATGGAAATTTATAATATTTATCGGTTAATTGGGCAACTGCAATATTATATAATAATAACATTGACGTTATACCTTTTTTACCGTATTTTAATTCGTCGGGATTGTAAACATCTTTAAATTCATTTTTGTCTTTAAAAAATTCATCCTTTAAAACTTCTTTTAAATATTTATTTAAGGTTTTTTTATTAGACTGTTCGTTGTAATGATTTATTACCATATGCACCGAAGTGTTGGTTAAATGAACTACCGCTCCCATTAAATGATACGTTTCCCGAGAATTATACCATTCGTCTAATTGATTATATAAAGATGATAAGCTTCTCCATTCTGGCTTATCATTAGATTTAAATGCCTTTTCGTATTCACGATAGGTATGAAAAAGGTCTTCTACTTTTTTTGCTTTTCCTTTTTCAATCTCTAATAACAAAGTTATTTTATTTGCTAATTCTCTATTATCTTTTTCATAATGAATAAAATTCCAAAAAGAGGGTACTTTTAAATGATGCTCAATATTGTTCCATTCATCTGCAAATTGGTTTTCTTCATATGATTTTCTTGTTTTATCATGAATGTTATTAAAATCTAAAGCATACAATCCTTTTATTAATTCGGCTTGATCTAAACTAATTTTACCATCATTGAAGTTGATAAATGTATTAGTTACATTGGCTTCTGCATTATTTTCAACATACCATATAACCTTTGTTTTATTTAGTAAATTATGTTCTAAAACAGCTTTGTGTTCTTCCTTTTTTAAAGAAAACCAATGTTTAATAATACAATATGCTTTAAAAAAATAGAAATTATCAACTGTATCTTTTACCTGATGGATTGGTAAAAATTCATTTTTCCAATGATTGGAAATCATTTTATCTAAATCATCTATTTTTATCTCTAAAAAATCAGGTATAATAAATGTATTTAGTTGTTGTAAGAAAGTATTTTCTCCTTCTTCATCACCTCTGGTTTCATATTTTAAATGATAAAAATCTTTGTTCAATAAAAATTTTAAAATTAAAAAGATCGTTGTCGCACGTTGTTGACCATCTATTAATTCAAAGTTATTTTCAGATTTCACTTTTACAACTAATGGCTGTAAACAATAGAAGTTTTCTTTAATAGCATCAAAAGAATAAATATCATCTAATAAAGAATAAATTTCACGCATTCCCCATCTGTAGCCTCTTTGATATTTATCGATATGAAAAATAAAACCTTCTAATTTTTTTATATACTGTAGTGCATCCATTTATTGTTTTTTACAACTAGTTGATTAATATTAATTATTTTATAATTACAAAATTGCGTTTATCTTCTTTACTCATTACTCCAATATATTCAAATAATTGACCTACTGAGTAAACATAACAACTATTCGTATCTACTTCTTTTGGATATAAGTTATATAAAACACCTTTGTTATACTTGTTTTTGTTTTCTATTGTTGCTTCAAATACTTTCTTCAGCATTTCCATCGAAATCTTAATAGATGTTCCTGTCTTTGAAATTTTTATTTTAAATTCTCCATTCTCCATTTCGGGTGTTTCAAGTACTTCTCTAATTTCACTGTTTTTATCAAATTTACAGCCTGAATAAGTTTTATCTAAAAGCTTTGATTTTACTAATGTCCATTCCATATAATATTTTTCCTTCTAAAATATTTGCTAATTTTTTCTTTTCCATATTTTAATTTATTTTTTCGCTGTCAAAATATGAACTTGATGCAAATTGTTTTAAATCAGAGCCATATTTAGCTTCAATAGCTACTCTTACTTTTTCTCTTCCTTTTTCTGTAGACAAAGGATTATTGTTATCAATAATTTCGACACTCATTCCTTTTTCAAGTTTTTGACCACCACTGTACAATCCTTGACTTTTATCGTAACTATCTATATCATTCAATAATTCTAAAATTTCTTTTTTTCCCCATTTATAACCTCTTTGATAGCTTCCAATTACAAATGTTTTGTTACTTAAATCTTTAATAGGTAATAAAATAAGTGTGTTTTTACTTTGAATGGGTAACTCTATACTTGCTATTGAATTACTAGTTATTATTTTAAAAACATCATTCGGCACAATATATTCTGTACTTTCATCTAAAGATTCAGTATATAATTTAAATTCACAATATCTATTTAAGCCTTGTCTTAAAGTTGCTAATCCATCATAGATATTTCCTTCAATTTCTAATGGCGGATGTGGTTTTATTTTTTCTCTATCGTCTTGTCTTGAATATTTAAGAAGATTAGCAACATAACTTAATCTATCACTATCGTAATGTTCATCAAGATTACCGTATGCTTGTTCAATAGTACTGCAATTACCAATACGAGAATTAACCGTATTTGAATCGTATTCCTTATTTTCAAACAGCCAGTTTTTAAACTCTTCTCTTTTCATATTTTAAGTCATTTTTCTAATTTATTCCACAAACCTAATCCCAAATAACGCAAACCATGTCTTTCTAACTATCAAACTTCAATTCCAATCCGAAACCCTAAACCAACCTAATCCTCCCCGTTAACAACTCCTGCATCATCCCTTGTTTAATTTGCCTTGCTTTTTCTAATTGTTTCTCAAACGTTTCTATCTCCAAATCCATATCCGATAAAATCGCCGCAATGCGGGTTTGTTCAGTGATTGATGGCATTGAAATCTCAATTTGTTCCAATGTTTTTTTATTTAAACTTGGCACGCCTGATGCCTCATTATATTCTTTCCATGGAATTTGCAAAAATTGATAATAAATATATTTTGGTAAAGTGTTTGAAAATGAATGACTAAAAAATAATGTATCAACTGTCCAAAATTTTCCTTTTAAAAATACGGGTTTATCTATTGTTCCTTTTCTTCCAATTCCAACAGATTCACCATCATAAAGATAATCGTTAACCATTGTCATGATTCCACCAGTTCCATAAACTGGAATATCACCAATAGAAAGATGTTTGTAATCTTTTCCACTTCCAAATTGAAGAACTTCCCCCAACTTCCTAACTTCCCAATCTTCCTTTGGTGTCAGCAATTCCTGCATAGCACCTTGTTTGAGCAGGCGTTTTTTGGCAATGAGTTGTTCTAGACTTTCAATCCACGCATCGGCATCGCTTAAAGCTTCGGCTATGGCTTGTTGTTCTGCTAGTGGTGGAAGTGGGATTTGTGTTTTTGAAAATTCTGTTTTATTTATCATAGGAACAGCTTGTTCACTAGCTCCTAATTTAATTTTTGGTGAAATAAAAGTTAGAAAATAATAAACAAAATCACTCGAATATAAATCATTAGGCAAAACTGCATTTATTTGTTGATTAGATGTTAATTCAAATAAAGATATTCCTGCTTTACCAATAGTTGAACCTATACATGTAAAAAGGATGCTGTTTTTAGGATATTTTCGTGCAATACTAAAACCAAGTTTTGAAAGCTTTTTTTCACTATTTAAAATGTATTTACCTTTTCCTAAATCTGAAGGACTAACAAAATAATATTCTTCACCATAAAAATTACGATTATTTGTTGCTGGTGTCATACCTGTATTAACATTCCCAATGTTTCCTAGTTCGTTAACCTCCCAATCCTCAGGAATCACACCAATCTCCGTTTGTTTGTAACCGCTTTTTACCATGACCATCCCATTTTTTGCAAGTGCGCTTTTACTTTGGTTGCCGCTTCATTGGCTTGCGTATCTAAACTTACTAAAGTAGTGGCGTAACGTTCTGCCAACAGTTTAATGCGTTGGGTTAGGTTTTGGCTAATGCGTTCTTGTTCTTGTTGCAGGCAGTTTTGCAAATGCGCTTTCCATTTGTAGTGCAAAACAGCATCTTTAATTATAGCATCTGGTAAAGTTGAATACTGAGCAATTACCAATTTTTCTAACGCTATGTCTAAATTCTTAATTTCGGTACTTGCTTTCTTAATGACCTCGGCATTTTTAAGATAGTCTTTTAGTACTTCTAATTCTCCTTTTGGCATCATTTTGTCTTTTTGCCTTTCTTTCAGCAACTTAGCTACTTCTGTAGCGTTTACCTTTTCTAAATCGGCGAACAATCCTTCTTCACCAGCATTTTCTTCTTCTATTTCTGTTAATCGTGCTTGTGCAGTTTCTACCAACTGTTCTTTTGTGGCAATGGCATTTTTTTCTTCACTAAAAAATATTTTAATTAGCAATTGTGGAGCAATCATTCTGCCTTCTACACCTACTAACCCGCCAATTTCTTTGTCTTTGGCAACTTTGCCGTCCTTTCCTTTTTTGCCTTTTACTACCAATCGTTGGTATTCGTTTCCTGCTCTCCAACCGTCTAAAGCAATCGAATAGACATCGTCTTGCATGGTTTAGTTCCAATATTGCATCAAATGTTGGTACATATCATAGCCATTCACCAACACATTGCTTTCAAAAGCAGACAAAAGCGTTTCGCCTGCCTGCGCAATAATTTCTTTAGGATGTACGCCAACGTTCAGGTTTCCCCAAAGTTGTTGCTGTTGTTGCATCCATTGGTCAAACGTGTTTTGCAAATTAGTATTGAAAGCCACAAATTCGCTGTGGTCAAAAATGGTAGTTTTTAATTCGCTTGTAGGAACGCCCACTTGTACAAATCCTTCCCGAAGGTTTTCGAATAAGGTTTTACGCAACGTAGGGAAGACATTCCAATAATTTTGTAATGCATCTACATCTACCAGTGGAATACCACCTTGTAAATGCGCTTCAATATTTTGTAAATCTTCGGTTTCTTGGGTATCAATATATCGTGGAATGTTCAGGTTGTAATCGTTCTTGGCATCAGCAATTTCACTTATCGGAACCATTCGGCTGAACTTTGACACTTCGGCTTGTTCGGTAAACACATCGGTAATTTTACGAATATCTTGTTCGCGCAAGCGGTTTTTGTTGCCATCTTTTGTAAATCCTTTACTGGCATCCATCATAAAAATACCTTTGCGATGTTCGGCATTTTCACGATCTAAAATAATAATACAAGCGGGAATTCCTGTTCCGTAAAACAAGTTGGCTGGCAAACCAATAATTCCTTTGATATAGCCTTTCTTTAAAATGTTTTTTCTGATTTCACCTTCGGCATTTCCTCTAAACAACACACCGTGTGGTAAAACTACCGCTGCTTTTCCAGTTGATTTCAAGGATTGAAGAATATGTAATAAAAAGGCATAATCGCCATTTTTTTCTGGCGGAACACCCAACTCGAATCGATCAAAGGGATCATTCTCAACATTGACACCATTACTCCAACTTTTTAACGAAAAAGGTGGATTTGAAACTACATAATCAAAACGCTTCAACTTTCCGTTTTCAATAAACGCTGGTCTTGTTAAGGTATTATCAGCTACAATACTCGCTGTTTCAGCGGCGTGCAAAATCATGTTCATGTGCGCCAAATTGGCTGTAGCGGTTTCTTTTTCTTGTCCGTACAAATCGATGCCTTTCCCAGCTTCGTTCATTACTTTCAGCAATAAGCTGCCCGACCCCGCAGTCGGATCGTATGCCGTAGTTTGCGTCGTGGCATTGCTTGGAGAAATCCCAATTACTTTTGCCAAAATACGAGAAACTTCGGCTGGTGTATAAAATTGCCCTTTTGATTTTCCTGATTCTGTTGCAAAATGACGCATTAAATATTCGTAAGCATCACCGAGAATGTCATCGCCTTCGGCAGAATTTTTAGAAAAATCTAATGAATTATCATTGAAGATTCGAACCAAATTAGAAACGGTATCGACTAAATCTTTTCCTTTTCCGAGTTTGTTTTCATCGTTAAAATCAGGAAAGTCATTTAGCCCATTTTCTTCCTTGAGAACATTCAGAATTTTCTTATTGATGTCATCACCGATGTTTGGTGTTCCAATTAATTGCACCATAGCATCAAATGACGCTTCGGGCGGAACTACAATAGCAAAACTATCGTCTTTTTTGGCTTTGTCTGAAATGTACTTGACAAACAACATCGTCAGTACGTAATCTTTATACTGAGAAGCGTCCATTCCGCCTCGTAATTCATCGCAACTCGCCCACAATGAGCTGTATAATTCTGATTTTTTGATTGCCATTGATTGTTTATTGTCTTTTTAAACAAGAGTACTAATGTGCTCTTATTTGAATTTATATTTTAAAATAAGTTCGGTCGCTAATCTATAGTATTTGGCTGAATTTTGCTATTGAATACTCAAATAAAAAACTCAGAAAAAGTATTTTTATTTAGTTACATAATAATCCGAAATTAATAAAACAGTCCGCCACCTATTGGCTGAATAGCTTACTATTTTCGCATTATAAAACTATTTGTCATGATTAAAACAATAGAGGAATTAACATTTGTCGTACAAGACTTAGA
This sequence comes from Flavobacterium sp. TMP13, assembly GCF_050847115.1. Classification (NCBI taxonomy): domain Bacteria; kingdom Pseudomonadati; phylum Bacteroidota; class Flavobacteriia; order Flavobacteriales; family Flavobacteriaceae; genus Flavobacterium; species Flavobacterium sp. TMP13. The sequence continues at coordinate 1,999,259 of NZ_CP193656.1, read as the reverse complement.
GCGCAAAATAGAAGCAATACAACATCAATTGAGTGAGGCTCATTTTCATAAGAACACATTTATAATAAAAGAGTTGGAAGAAAAGGAAAGAATTGCCAAAAGACAAATTCAAGAGCATATGAAACTCTTTCGGAATACGATAAGTGACAATCATATTGCACTAAAATTATTCGCTAGCAAACTGTATATTTTAGAAAAAAAACACAATTTGAAACCGCAAATAAATAATGCAGCGATCTATTGTTTAAATATTTTACAAGACAAACATGCTACACTCCGTCAAGATCAAATTTACTTCGCGAGATTAGGACAAAATCAAGCAGCAGATTTGTGCAGTAGCGAAATGGAACTCATTGAAATACAATCAAAATTGATGTTGAAAGAATTTCATGCCAGTAGACAGCAAAAACCAAATAACATACCAAATGAAGAATTAAAAAACCAACTAAAGTCTATTCTACATTATTACCATTGGGATTTTCAAACTGTTAAAGCAACTTTGGAAAAAAGAAAATCTGAGTTAGAAGTACAATTGGAAGAACTTTCGGAAAAATTAAAATCGATAATTGTTAAATTCAACTATCTAAAAGCGGATAAAATCATAGAAGAATTAAAACTTTTAGAACAGGAATTGTACGATATAAAAGTAAAAATTAATGGTACAATAGATTATATTTTATGAAGATTGAATAAGCTTAAGAATAACAAAGTAGGTATCAATTTGAATTATGTCACTCAACCAATTTGTATTAAAGGATGAAAAGAACTACAAAAACTATAATAATATGCCATTCAGGGGGTGCAATTGGTGCAGACACTGTTTTTGAAACTATTGGCGAATCTCACGGTATTATCACTTTGGCTTATTCTTATAAAACACTTGAACATCAAAGTAAAAATAAAATTGAAATTAATGAGGAATCTTTCCTTAAAGGTGTTGAAAAAGTGCATTTAGCTAATAAATCGCTACAGAGAAAAATCAACTACAAATACATCAATTTACTTTCTAGAAATTGGCAACAAATTAAAAATGCCGACCAAGTTTTTGCCATTAGTAAAATTATTTTCAAGAATATTGAATGTGTTTCGGGTGGGACAGGCTGGGCTGTTCAAATGGCAATTGATCATCAAAAAGAGATTTTTGTGTTTGACCAAATTCAGAATACTTGGTTTACATGGTCTTATTCGGAATCTAAATTCTGTATATTACCATCATGTCCCAAAATTACAAGTTTGAATTTCGCAGGCATTGGAATTCGAAAGATTACTATAAATGGTATAAAAGCCATCGAAGATTTATATAGCAATTCATTTAATAAAGTACTATAATGAAACAGTTACTGATCACCTTAACCGACGAACAACACGAAATGTTTACCAAAAAAATAGAAAGCGAAGCCATTAAAAACATGGAACATAGTACACTTTCTGGATTTTCAATTACTTTAAAAGAAGCTTTTCCAGGAATGTCTTGGCTAACGGTTGATATGAATGGCGAACTGGATTTGGGCGATGTTGATTGGAAAATTATTTAGTAAAAAACTTTGGATTTAATAAGCACTATGCCCAAGATAAAAATTAATACTTTCGGTATCGGCATCGAAATTCGGCAATTGCATTTGGATGAAGAAACACGGCAGCAATGGATCGCAATCGCAAAAAAAAGAAACCGACTTCTAACGGATTTAATTTTAGATCCATTTTTCTATCATAGATTAAAGAATAAACGTTTTAAGCAAGTTTCGGATATCGATTCCACTAGTGTAATTGGAATGATAAACAACCCGAAAAGTCATATCGAGATCTGGTTTGATCGAAAAAAAGTTATAAAAATTGATTCGTATGATTTGTTTAATGAAATGCTATTGTTTCCTTTATTCCATTTAGAACAGAACCAAAGTTTTTTAAAAAATAATTTGGAAGATGGACTTTATGTAGTTCAAAAAACGATTGGTTTACTTCAATCCGAGCAATTAGAGGTTAGTTCGCATAATCTGACTGTAGATGATTTCACTTTCCATATTTCTAAATATGAGAATGAGGATTTGTTAACTCAAATAAAGTATCAGAACCAAAATTTCAATCTTACAAAAAGCGATACGATCATAACGTATCAAAATGCTTTTGAAATTAAATAAGATAATTTATTTATACTGACTTTTTTTGGCGGTGTAAAACTGTATTTTAGCCGTATTAAAATTACAGTAATTATGGCTAAAGTAGGATTTTACAAAAGGTATTTATTCATCATTGATCGTCTTAATACTGTTCCCACAAACTTTAAAGATTTGCATCAATATGTGATGACTAAGTTAAAAAACGATGATCTTGGTTCTAATTTTGAATTCTCGTCGCGCACTTTTGACCGTGATAAAAAAGACATTGCTGATTTATTTGGGACTGTAATCAAATTCAATCGTAAGGACAAAGTCTATTATATTGATGAAGAAACAGAAGATCCATCAGTATCGAGAATGATCGAGGCTTTTTCGATCCACCAAGCACTGAAGGGCAATAAAATAACACCAAGTATTTACTTAGAAAAACGAAAATCATCTGGAACTCATCTGATGAACGATATTTTGAACGCTATTCAAAACAGTTTAAAAGTGAGTTTTACGCACACTAAGTTTTGGGATATGGAAATTACGGTACGAACTGTAAAACCCTTAGCTATCAAAGAATCGCAACACCGTTGGTATTTGATTGCTTGGGATAGCAAAACCGAAATGATTAAAAATTTTGGCTTCGATCGTATTTCTAATTTTAAAATTTTAGATATTAAATTCAAACCCGTACTCGCTGATATAGAGAAAAAATACCAACATGCTTTTGGCATAGAAACATATTCTCCCGCACAAAAAATAGTACTAGAATTTTCTTGGCAGCAAGGAAATTACATCAAGTCGTTCCCGCTACACACTTCCCAAAAAATTGTAACAGACAACCAAGAAAAACTGGTTATTGAACTCTTCATGCATGCTACGAATGACATTACCATGGAATTACTAAAATACGGTGCCGAAGTTAAAGTAATCGAACCAGAATCGCTGCGAAATGACATTAAAAATCGTGCGATCGAAATGATGAAGTTGTATGAGTGAAAATTCACTATCATACTTTTAATTTCAATTTAGAATAATAAAAGCTAATCTAATTACGTATGGATAGCAAAACACAAGTTACATCATCAAATATGCGTAATGAAAAGCGGAAGACAATAAATTATTTTCTTTCAGCAACAGGTTTTAACAATACATTATAATGAACTACAAACTTTTTCTTGATGACATTCGAACTGTTCCAATGGTATATAAAAGCCTCAAGGATGATGATTTCATAATTGTTAGAAATTTTATTGATTTCAAAAAAGTAATACTAAAAAAAGGACTTCCTTCTTATATAAGTTTCGATAATGATCTTGGACTTGATGAATATGGAATCATTGCGCCAGATGGATATGCTGCGGCAAAATGGTTGGTATATAATTCTGGATTAGATTTAAGAGAGTTACAATTCTATGTGCATTCGGCTAACCCAGTTGCCAAGCAGCAAATTCAAAGCTTATTGGATAATTATATTAAACATCTTAACAGTGACGATGATATTTGATCAGAGAGTAAATTTTGTTAGATTTAATTGTTCGGACATTATCATAAGTCTAAGCCAGAAAACGAATACACATTAATTAATGAATGTGTATTCCTTTTTAGAAAATAGACTGAAATTATTGATTTTCATCGCTATCCAAATTTTGATTTTATAGAAAGTTGATACTCCAAACCCAGTCGCTAAAATATTGACTGCTATTGCATCGTTTAGGTTTAAATCCTCACTTGTACTCATAATTATATTCGAACAATGTCCTGTTTTACTTTGAATGTAGGCATTTATGACTCCCACTTCCTCTATTGTCATATCAACTGTTCCCGAGCTAATCACCACGGATATATTTTTAGCACTCTTAATATTTGAATGAAGCAAGCAGCAAGGCTTTAAGGCTTCTGTAACTGCCTTATTTGCTCTGTTTTCACCTTTAGCCATTGCTTGTCCTGCAAAGCAATTACTGTTGTCTGACAGCACCATTTTACTGTATTTAAAGTTAATACTAGAATAGTTAGCACAAAGAGTATCTGCACTAGACACAGTTATGTTAGTAACAATGGACGAAAGCGATTCAATTACACTTTCTTTCAATTTTACTAATTTTTCATCATGATTGAGTATGCCGTATTTGTCTTTAATTCTGAAATGATCAATAATCAGTAGAGCATTCACATAGCTATAAAGTCGTTTAATTTTTGGAAGAGTTACCATTTGTTCTATTATTTTATTACGATCAATTGGCACAGTTATAATTGCCATAGAAAGAATTCCTTTACTCTTTGCCATACGACCAAGTAACGCAATCATCTCACTGTTTTTACTTTCGGCAATTACAATAATTATTTTAGTTCGGTCGTCAATTATTTTATCAAAACTTTCGGCTAAATACTGCTTTTTAATGGTACCATTCGAACGAAAGGGAAAAAAGCTGGATATGTTAGTATTTAGTTGCCTATTATTTGGAACCGCACTACTTTGTAAAGTTGTTTCACTGCAGCTCGCAGCTATAAAGTCCAATCCTGTATTGTCATTCAGAAATAATTCATTGATTATATTAATTCCGAAAGTACCTAGTCCTAGCACTTTTATCATTCCAGTCATATTTTCTGGAATTTGAATAGCTACGCTCTTATTTGCGATTTTATAACACATAATCTTTTATTTGTTTGCTTCAAAAGTATTGGGAAGATCTGCCAGAATGTGTCGGTTGGATTTTGGAATTTATAGAAATTTAATTACAACGAATAAGATTAACACTCGAACATCTAAAGTAACCCATCCTCTATATCCTCGATCAAATCTTCAAAATATTCCACATTTAATTCATCATTCGCATTCCATATCTCGTAATAATTCTGATAATCAAATATTAGGTCCAAGTAACGAAGATTACTACTCACTTGAATTGGCATGAAGTTAAACGCAAATTTATCGTTCTGCCGTACCTCTACCTTTATTTTCTTTTGTGAGAGAAAACCTGTATTCAACGACTGAGCAGAAGTATCCAGGAATATTTTTAAATCACTATCAGCCGAAAAACCAAACAGATTGATTAGAAAGTTCGACTCCGCATATACTTCCCCAGTCATGTTTTGTGACACCCCATCAAAATTATTAAGCAAGTTGTGAGATACATTTAACCTTCCGTACAGCTCTCTTGGGCCACCTTTTAAGGTTTTTAACTTATTTGATTTGCAATTCAAACATCCCTTAATTATTTGTGGACATCCCTCTAAAGTATGCAATAAGTTATTATTACATAGCAAATCATTTCGAACGATATCGGCACACCCATCCAATGTTGTGAGCTGATTTCGACTACAGTCGTAGTTCCCACCGACAAATTTTGGTCCGTATTTTAAAGAGGTTAAACCATTATTGGTTACCACAAAGTTTTCACCCACAAAGTGTGGCGCATTTTTAAGCGATAGCAGTTTTGATCCCGAACAAGTGAAATTTCCCCCAACTTTACCGAATTTCAATGGTATTTGCTTCAATTGATCGTAAGCGATAATAACATCTACATCAATTGTACTTTGATTATCAACTAAATTAATTGTGAAGTGGTTCATTTGACTGTTGTACTTCTTTTTTATACAGATAACTTCTTCTTCGGCAATAACTTTCATTTTTATCATAATCGATTGATATACAGCTAATTTACGTTAACAAAACAACAAATGCCAGCAAAATAATTAATAATTTAATATCAGTATTCAATTTTGTAAAAAGTGCTGATCATAAATAAATTGATTTTCTACCAAAGCCTTCTAAGTCGTTTATAAATCCAAATATCGTATGTAATCAAATCCATAATACCATTAATTTAAAGTGAATTTAGTTAGTGCACTTTAAGTCGATCTATGGTCAACTTTTATAGTTAGATTTTATCTTGAATTGAAATATTAAAACTTTTACTTCTCATGTCATCTTTATATAATGGTTTAAATATTTATAATTTATAGATTAGAAAGAATAAAAAAAAAAACCAAATAACTACTTATAATTAATTAATAAGTAGTATTCAAAGTTCCGCTTTTATTCCCATAAAATATAACAAATTCGCATGTTAGGCCAAGCCACTATTGACTTGAAACAAAAATAATAAATCCACCCCAAAAACGATGTAACGAATAAAACAGATCATCATAGTTAACCGAAATTGTCTTTCGTTAGTTATTTCATGATAAATCTTAACTCATTACGCTAGTGCTCAAAATAAAAAACTTGATCATAATATTCAATTTTAGCTAAACTTTTCAATCAATTCTAGATATAAGTATTGAGTGGACATGCTAACTTAGCCTACACAGAAAGTTAAGAAATAATCTTAATTTTAGCCTATGAAAGAAGTCCGCAAAATTTATGACAAAGCTTTTAAAGAAAAAGCCGTTCAATTGAGTTATGAGAGAACAAATGTATCAGAACTCGCCAGAGAGTTAGGAGTTACAGCACCACAGTTGTATAAATGGCGTAAAGAGTACGAGGAGTTTGGAGAAGGAAGTTTTCCTGGTAAAGGAAATTTAAAACTCACTCCCGAGCAAGAAAAAATCCACGAATTGGAGAAAAGACTCAAAGATGCCGAGTTAGAACGTGATATATTAAAAAAAGCAATCGGCATTTTTTCCATGAGCGGTCGATGATTTATAGTTTCATTAAAAACAATGAACAAGTATTCCCGATTGAAAAAATGTGCAAAGTTCTACAAGTGAGTAGTGGAAGTTATTACCGATGGAAAAAACAATCAATTACCGCAAGACGACAGCTAAAAATTATTATAAAAGAACAGATAACATTGATTTATTTTGCAACGAAACAAAGATATGGAAGTCCTAGAATAATATTGGAATTACAGCATTTAGGTTATAAAGTTTCACGAATTACAGTTGCAAAATATATGAAAGAACTTGGCTTGCGAAGTAAATTAAGCAAAAAGTTCAAAGTTACAACCAACTCAAATCATAATTATTTAGTTGTCGAAAATGTATTAAATAGAGAGTTTATTGTAAAAATGCCTTCAAAAGTTTGGGTTTCGGATATTACTTATATCCAAACTAAAGAGGGGTTTGTATACCTGACCACTATTATGGATTTATACGACAGAAAAATTATTGGTTGGAGTTTAAGTGACGCAATGAATACAGAAGAAACTACGCTTGGAGCTTGGAAAATGGCGGTTAAAAACCGAGATGTCGATGAAGGTTTGATTTTTCATTCTGACAGAGGTGTCCAATATGCCAGTAAAAAGTTTGTAAATGTTCTTGATTCCTCTAAAAAAATAACCCGCAGTATGAGTCGTAAAGGAAATTGCTGGGATAATGCTGTGGCGGAAAGCTTCTTCAAATCTTTGAAAACGGAATTGATTTATGGGAACAAACTGATTTCTAAAGAACAAATGAAACTGGAGATCTTTGAATACATTGAAATTTGGTACAATAGAAAAAGGAGACACTCTGCTTTGAATTATGCAACTATTGAAGAATTTAACAATCAAATTAATTACAAAAATGTAGCTTAACTTATACTGCAGGTTTTATTTGCATATCCACAATAATGAAGTAAAAGTTGTTTTACATGCTGAAAGCGATCTTAATGCACCCTTTGAATATAAAAGAATTGCCAAACCTATTGTGAAAAAAATTCTTGAAAAAGATATTTCTAAAATAAGATTTTATATGTTTATCAAAGTCATAACTCCGCAACAAAGTTCAATCTTTAACAGTAGTGTAGAATACTATTTTCGATATTACTCAAAAGAATAAGAAAATTTTAATACTGATCTAATTGCAAGCCTATAGACTGCTATATCTGATTTCATAAAGATGAAGATTCTAATTGTTTTTTTTAAAAACTTTAGTCGCTTTCAACCTATTAATTCATATCCTAAATTAGTATACCCTACAATTCTGCTATCTGTTGTTTTTATAAGCTTATCGATAGCTGTTAAATCAGTTGGTATCCTTACAAAATTTTCCATCGAAATAGTTTTATTCAAGTCGATATAGCCTAAGCAATCGGATCGAAGTACATACAAATAATCATTTACTAAAAAGAAATCTTTAAAAGAATAGCTACCCAATTTTTCAATACAAACACCCGTATCTGGATCGATTGAATAAATTAAATCGTTATTAGAATTAAAATAGTCATTAACAGACAAACAAACGTCTTTCTTCCCTTTGATACTAATATGCTGACTTCCTCCTATAGATCCAAATGTAGAAGAAAAGATGATCAACCAATCCTTATTTCCATCCCCTTTTACAACATGCTCATAGGCTCCATTCATAGGCAATTCAATCGTTTTTAAATATTCTGGCGAATTTGAAATGGCTATATCAAATTCAAAAATATATTTTGGGTATACAATATTATCCATTAGAATCAATTTGTCATCAACAATCACAATATCATCAATAGATTTTTCCTTAATCAATTTAATAGGCAAATCGATTTGTTTGTATTTGATTTCAATCGTTTCTAAATCCAGCAAAGAACATAGTTATCCAGCTCCATTTTTCTTACTCTTGTAAGCACCTCCTAAATAAACAGTATTGTTTTTGACTGCTATTGTTTTAAAATCAAATTGATTGTTAAAAGCGATTAATTCACCCTCTTTATTAAATATTTTAAGGGCTTTCTCTTTATAAAAAATAGAAACAAAATACAAGTTTTCACTCACTATGGTTATCGAATGATAGGGAATATTGATAGAACCTAATTCTACAATTTTATTATCCTCTATAGTAGCAATGATACTTTTTTCTGATTGTGGAATTACGAATCGGTTTGCCATGTTTTTTTATTACGTGATTTAATTTCAGCTAGCTATAACAAAACTCTTTTTTGGTTTTAACGATATTTATTGAACTAGTAAATTTGTTTTACAGATTATCAGGTAATTTCTTGTATTCGTTTAAATAGCTTGCAAACAAATCTTGTTCATTCTTGATTTTCCGTTCTTTTTCCTCAGCTATCTTCTCAACTGACAATTGAGATTGTACTGTGTCTTCTAACAAAGCATATTTTTTTCCAATTTTAGGCATAGATCCTAAAATTGGATCTATAGGCAATAGCACTATTTGCTCTGCCACAGCTTGAGAGAGATATTTTCGAATGGACCACTCCAAATAAAAACGAAAAGAAACTCCTAACTCTACTTTAAAACATTTAGCAGAATTTATCAAAGCTAAATTACCTTCATTAATAAGATTCCAAAGAGCAAGCCCTTGATTTTCATATTCTTTTGTTATTGATACTACCAAACTAAAATTGGATTTAACCAATTTTTCAATTGCATTTTGGTCGCCCGTTTTAATCAATACAATCAGTTCAACTTCTTCGGCATCTGTAAGTGAGCTATAATTTTCAATTTCTTGTAAATAGTTCTTTAACTCAACTTCTTTTTCCGAATCACTTATCTTTTTTGTTACTTTTAATTGTCTCATACAATCTTAACTTTAAAAATTTCTAATTTCCTTTCTATAATTTCCTTTCTAAAAATACTTCTCATTTTCTTAACCTCATCGGAAATTACTTTTTTGAAACCACATTTAATATTAATTTAAAGAAGTTATACTATTAAAATTATCTTCCTCATTTTGTTACTTATAAGAGTTTACCACAGCTGATTTACCTCCAAAAATTACATGAAAAATTTTTATATTATTTAAACAAATCATTTTTTATTTATAGAAGTATTTTAAAAATATGTATATATTTACTTTTATAAAATCATATCATCTATAAAAATATGCAAACATACTACGGTAAAATCAGATTAAAATCAGGTGGACATCCAATTAATGTTACTACTGAAGCAAGCAATAATTCAGCTGCAAAAAAAAACATTGAAGCTCAATATTCAGGGCAAATAGATTCTTGGGCTAAACAAATGTCAACTAGTCCAAATTAAAACATTAAATTTTACAGGGTTTAACTTTTAAGTTAAACCCTATTTTTATTAGAATTATCAATTTACTTTTCTCCTTTTCCTAAAAACAAATTAAATATTTTACGAGATAATGTTTTATTTTCTAATGGAAATTCAGTTCCTTCTTTATTAACGTTCTCTAATTCTTCCTTTTTATAAAATAAATTTAATTCCTCAATGTCAATAATTTTTACTTTTCTGGTTACGCTTCCTTCAAAAGGACCTACTATCCCAGCAGCTTCAAGTTGGTCAATTAATCGACCTGCTCTGTTATAACCAATTTTCAACTTTCTTTGTAATAATGATCCTGAACCTTGTTGAGTACTGACTATTATTTCTGCAGCTTCTTTAAACAATAAATCTTTATTACTAAAATCAAATTTAATCACTTCTGGTAATATGAATGACGAAGTATTTTTTTTTTCATGAAAAGTATCTTCATTAAATTTGAGATTCATTTTTTTTTCAATATCAATATTTATTTCCTTAAGAATTTCTGTTTTACTATTAAATAGTATTTCAACCCCTAAAGTACCTTTTCCAGGTATTGGAATGAGGCACTTAATATCTGAAATGGATAAATTTAATTTAGAAGACAATTCGTATATAAAGTATTTTTCAACCTCCTTCATTTTGGAAAGCCTAAATCCAGCCTCTGGCCAGATTTCATAATAAATTGTGCTATCATCATGTAAAGCAGTTATCTTACAAACCTCATATTCTACTGCTTTAAAAGCATCTAAAATGTTTTTTCCATAATTTAATATTTTTTCTGACAATTTTGATGAACTTAATTCTATTGATATTTCTTTTTCATTTTCCTTTATACATCTAACTGAATATCCATAAGAATCTGACAACGGTGTCTCAAATATATCATCATAATAATAACGATCATTATCTACTATATTAGGATAAATATAACAATAATCGTGCATTGAAGTATTCTCACTGTCCGTAGAGGAAAACTTATCCCAAGAATCTTTTATCCATAAAACACTAATGCTTTCAATCATAAAAAATTCCCATTTAATCAATTTTCCATAAAACCCACCAGGTTTCAAATCAAACCCGCTTTTATTTGTACCATTTTTACCAGATTGTAATTCAAAAGAATTATATGTAAGATATTCTTCAACTTTTTCAATTATTTCATAATAAGACCATCCCTCTCTACTTCTCAAAGCTTTTGTATCTGCATTTTTCAATAATGTTGAAAAATCAAACTTTGTAGGTATTGTCCATCCAGTGGGAGCAAGACCTCTTCTATCATAAATTGCAAAGTAATTATATAAAAGTCCTAATTTCTCACCATTTAAAGGATCATCATCATAATAGCACCAAGCAGGTGTTTCACTTTTTAAAGCAGTCTCCCATTGTTCTTTACTTGAAGCTTCAATTATGGAATCTCCATTTCTAAAGGTTTTTATATTTAAGTTTTCAGTCATCCAAACTTGATCACCAATGGTTACAGTACTATATTCATCTTCAACTATCTGTTCAAACTTCTCCTTCTTTTTTTCTTCAACTTTCACATTGTTTCCAATTATCTCGTTTAACAATATTGAATATTGATCTTGGTCTATAGCTCCTGTTTCAAGAAGCATCTTTAATTCTTTAATTTGTTCTATTTTATTTATCATGTTTAAAACAATTTAGATAATGAAATTTATACTTACAATCTTTTTTAAATATTAGTTTTTAAAAACTTCAAGCCGTTTAATTAATCATTCTTTCCCATTGTGGAATTGATGCTATAGCATACATATTTACAAGTTTTTTATACTGATTTTCGTGAAATTTACATCGTGAATGGCAAATCCTAAATTTTAACTTTACGTTTTACAAAATCATCTATCGGAACACATCAGATCATTTAATACATTTCTTTGAAATCAGTTCGCCTTCTTCAGCATTTGTAAGTGAAGTAAATTTTTCAACTTCGTTTAAGTAATCATCTAAATCAACTTCTCTGCACAATTCAACATTCTTTTTGGATACTTTTAATTATCTCATAAAATCGCAATTTTAAAAAATTTCTAATTTGACACTACAAATTCGGAATTAAAAATATTTCCCATTCTTTCAACCTCATCAAGAGTTACTTTTTGAAAATAAACTCCCGAACTTTGATTTTCTCTAACCCCTCTCAGAAACAAATAAATCACACCACCAAATTGGCTTTCGAAATCAAAATTAGGAATTTTTGAAGTTAGAAATTTATTAACTGCCACAGCATAGATTAAATATTGCAAATGGTAATTACTTTCATTCATCGCCTTCAACACATTTACCTCATCATAATGAGCCAAAGTATCCCCTAGAAAATTAGATTTCCAATCCAAAATATAATACTTGCCTTTGTGTTCAAAAAACAAATCGATAAAACCGAGCATCATTCCTTGTACTTCTCCATTACGCTTGGTTTCGATTTGACGTTCTTCGTCTTGCAATAGATATTCTAAACTCGCCATATTAAAATCATTGGGTAAACTAAAATTAAATTCCAACTCATTGACTCGCTTATCTTTGGAAATGGATTGCAAAGAAAATAGATTTCCATCGGTATCAGAGCCTAAATTAACTTGCATTGTAAAAGTCACCAACGAATATAAATTTGCAAAAAAGGCTACATCATCTAGTTTTGAAGGTGCAAAACTACGCACTGCATTCCGAATTATTGCTTCCCAATTATCGGAGTTGGTATAATCTATAAACTCAAATATAGCGTGAAGCAGATTTCCTATTTGCGCTCCTTTTTGAAGGTCTTTAAAAATAAAATGATTGTATTCTAAGGCATCATAAACCGATAAATTTTCTTTTGGAGAACTCGCACCGTGTGCCGACAAAAATGAATAACTCATTTTATTATAGTTCGCATCTGCAAATGAAATTTTCGGAATGATTTTATCTACAGATAATTTAATTTTCTTATTTAAAGAAACAGATTCTAATCCCCAATTATCTATTTCTTCTTTTGATTTAATTATAATATTTTCCGATTGAAAGTTGTCTTGATTTTCTATTTCATTTATAAAAGCAGAAAAATTATGTTTTATTCTTTTATTATATTGATTATTTGACTTATTAATTAGTATCGCATTATACTTTGCACGAGTCAAAGCTACATACAACAATCTTATATTTTCCTGAGCTTTTTGATGAATAAAAATTTCCTTTAATTCCGAATCCTGAATTGGATTACGTACAAAAACATAATCCTGATTCTCATTATTTTCGATTCTAATACTACTAAAATAGAACATTTCCTTAGCTAATAAATCTAAATAAGGAGTCAGTATCACATCGTATTCTAATCCTTTGCTTTTATGAATGGTAACAATCTTTACGGCATCTTCATCACTTTCAATTCGCTGTGACAAATCTGCATTTTCGCTACTATCCAATGATTTTGTTTGGTGGTATAAATAAAGATACACTTCATTTGGTGTTAAAGCATTGTTGAGTTCTTTCTCTTGAAGCAATTCTAACAACTGCCTAACATTCGACAAAACGCGATGTACTTTAGTGGTGTCTTTTTGATGTATTTCAACCACTTTAAAATCAACCACCAATTGATTTAATGCTACAAAAACACCATCCTTTTCCCAAGTTTTAAGGTAATTAGTAAACTGTTCTACACATTGGTTAAAATCAATGAATTCCAAATCAACAACTTTCTTTCCCAGTAATTCAGTGAGCAAAGCTTTTTGAATAAACGTTTTTTTTGAATTCAATATTGCCTTCAAAACAAAGAGCAATTCTGATATTTTCCTGATTTAATTCAGCTATTTCAGCTTGAACACTGGCTAATGGAATGGCATCATAATCTGAAAATAATAGTTTTTTTAACTGGGTTAATTCGTTAGTAATTGCACCTGATTTGGAAGCCTGTTCCGCAACTAAAATTCCTCTGTTATTCAATTGGAGCTTTAATTCTGCTTCCTTTGTCTCTTTTAGTAATCGGAATGCCTTTTCTTTATCTTCAATCGCTTTTATTCCGTTTTCGACCTCAATCTGCTCTCTCTTTTTTGAATTGAAAACAGTCATATCATTAGCATTGAAATCAGTCCAAACAAATTTTGATAAATGGGTTTGAATTGTAGTTTCAGTTGCCAATTTTTCTGAATTGAAAGTTTCTAATTGACTTTTTAATAGCGCAAAAGACAATTCAAATTTCTCTGCTATTAAAGCTATTTTAGCGAGTTCCACTTCTTGCTCTTCTACTACTGAAAGTGCTAATTTATTCGTTTGTAATCTTTCCGAAACATCTTCCGCTTGCATTACATTCGGATGTTCGAGAGCACCACACAAAGGACAGTTTTCCCCTTCGTGTAAATTATCTGCAAAATGAGCTAGTTCTTTTGAAACCATAAGTTTCGTTTGAACCGTTTGTAATTCCTTTTTTTGAAGTAAAAGCACTTCTCTTTTTGATGCTACTACTTCTTTCCAATTTTCAAAAGGCAAGTTCGATGCACTAAATAATTCTTTTTGTTTGTCAATTTCATTCTGTACTTGAGTACTTTTTTGAATAATCTCTGCTAGTTTTACGCTATGATTTCCCTGTACATTATACCAATTCCCTATCTCCACCAACAGATTTGCATCCATTCGTTTCGTCTTTATAGTAATTAGTTCCTTTTGAATATCAACCAAGTCAGTTTTTAATTCTTGTTCTTTCTTTTCTGCTTCGACGTATAAAGTATCTGCTTTTTTTATCTTTTCGTCAACGACAATCAAATCAGTTTTGAATCCTTTTATCTTTTCAATAGATTCTAAATCGGAGACCTTATTTTTAGTGTTTTCTAAATTATCAAAGAGCGGTTGCAAAAGCACTATTTTAGTTTGGTTCTCGTCAATGATTTTCACAATCTTATCCTTTTGATCTGTAAAAGAAACATATTGTTTTTTTGAATTTTCTAATGCTATTTTATTAGAATTAAAACGATTTAAAAGTGCTTTAAACCCTTTTTCAGTTTTTTCAAAAGAAGCGATTTCTGACGCTAATTGATCCATCAACGGTTTTCTCTCCATTAAAAGAGTAAGCTGACCTTTCTTTTTTACTAATTCTTCAAAATTATTTTTTAATATTGTCAAACTCGCAAACTCGGCATCAATGACTCCAAGCTCTGTTTTGTTTTGCAACAATTCTTTTTCTGCTAAAGCTAATTCTTCTTCTAAAACTACTATTTTTTCTTGCGTAGTATCTTCGTATCGAGATAATGCACCTCTAAGTTCATCCAGTTTTGATTTTGTACTACTTTGTAAATTCCCAACTTTTGAACTTAAATCAAATTGATCTAAATGAAAAATCTCTTTCATCATATCCGACCGATCTTTGCCTTTCAAATCCAAAAATTCTTTGAACTTTCCTTGTGGAATAATAATCGTTCTTCTGAAATTCTCGTAAGTCAAACCAATAATTGGGGTCGCATCATTAGATTCTAATGGAATCCAATCGTTGTCTATCCATTCGTAAGCCAACCGCTCAATAGGTGTAGTATCTTCAAACTTTCTTTTACGTTTCCAATTGGCAACAAATTTGAATTTTCGATCTTCAAAATTTAAGAATTCAAATTCAATATTGACTGTATCCGATTTCAAGTTCAACATATTATAGGATCGTTTTTCGGCTTTATTCAATCGTTCCGTATCTTCATACAAAACAAAACCGATAGCTTCCAAAATGGATGATTTCCCAGAACCTACTGCACCAAAAATTCCGAATAAACCAGCATCCGTCAATTCCTTAAAGTCAATAATTTGCTTTTTCTGATAAGAATATAATCCTGTAAGACTTAAAAATAATGGTAACATAATACTTTGTTTATTTAGGATTAACTGCCTACTACTTCTTTGAATAAATCGATTAAATCTTCATTTGGTTCCTGCTTGAATCTTGAAACAAAATAATCTTTGAACAAACCGTGAATATCCTGATCTAAATTCACTTTTGGACCTTGAGTAGAAGATATATTCTCTTGAATTACTTCTGGAATAATGTGTATAATTCCATCGTGACTTTCGTGAATACGCTTCAAATCGGAATTTAAAATAAAAGTAACACTAACCAATGTCAGTTCTACCAAACAATAAGGATTTTCTTTGAGCCAATCAACTGCTTTATCTATATCGTCAAAACGTTTTCTGTACAAAGGACGACCCGATTGAATTGAAATATCAGTAAACTGAACGGGTTTATTAGGTTCTGCTTCTATAAGCACTACCTTTTTTTCCTGTCCTGCTTCGGAAAAACTATAACACAAAGGACTACTCGAATATACCACTGGATTTTTATGACCGCCCACTTCTTGAAAGCGATGCAAATGTCCCAAAGCCGTATATTGAATTTGATTAGGAATACAATCTGTATAAATTACATCTGCATTTCCGATACGTAATGGTTTTTCACCATCAGGTTCTTCAAGGATTTCTCCTCCTCTATTCAACATATACAAATGTGTTGTCAAGATATTAACTCCATTCGTGTCACAATATTTATTGGCTAATGAAGTCCAGGAATCGTGTAATAATTGATTCAATTGTTCTTCTTTATCTTCTGCGCCCAAATAGGTTTTTAAACGCAATTCATTGGCATACGGCGTCGTAATAATGCGAATGGGATATTTGGATTGGGGCAATTGAATTTCAATAAATCCACTCTCAGATTGCATAATTTCAAAACTATCTTCGAATGCCATTTTTGGAATTACTACATCTGGATTGCCCACAAAAAGAATTCCACATTCTCTCGCCAAAGGATTTGGAGCATCTATTCGATCTGGGCTATCGTGATTTCCTGCAATAGCAATTACAGGACGTTTCCCGTTATTCGTTAATCTTTTCAAGGTTTTATACATCAAATCAACCGCTTCAACGGGAGGGTTAAAAGTATCGAATAAATCACCTGCTACAATTACAACATCAACATCTTGTTCATCTGCTACCTCGCAAATTTCATTCATCACCGCTTTCTGTTCTTCGAATCTCGAAAAATAATCTAGCTTTTTTCCTAAATGCCAATCGGCGGTGTGCAAAATTTTCATATAACTATTCGTTTTATTTTATGGTAACAATCTGACTTTAATTCCTTTGATTCTTTTGTGATAAAATCAAAAAACGATACTTAATACTATTCTAAAGTAAGCCAATTTTGATGATGAAACTATATCCTCCTTTACTATTTCTAGGCTATTAACAATAACTTAAAATTAATGGACTCTAATTCAATTTTAAGATCTTCAATTTCGGTGGTAATTTCACTTATTAATTTCTGGTTAAATAATGCTCTCCTTGTTCTTAAAATTCTTTTTCTTTCAATAGAAGTTCTAAACTCTCCTTTTTCGTAGCATAATTAAACCCATGATAAGTTAACAATTTTAAATACGCTAATTGTAAGTTTTTCTGAGAATCCATTAATGTACCACAAATAGCTTTTCCTTCAATTAAAATACTTTCAATTTGACATAACAAAGAATCTTTCTTTAATCGGATCACTTCTGACTCTTAATATTCTCCTTTCAAAATTGAGTTTACTTCATTTTCTCTAAGAGTATTACGTATTCAAGATGATTTTTAAAATTAGCATCAGATGATGAACGTGGGAGAAAACTTCAAAAACTTGATTTATTAAAATAATCTGTAAAATATTAAACATCTCAAACACATAAAATGAATCACTATATTTTTGATATAGTGCGATTTAACGCTCTTAATGATAAAAATAAAGGTCAAAAATGAAAAAGATATAATATAGTGCTCTATATAGCTCTTTTTGTTGTTGTTTGAAAAATTAGCATTACATTTACATGAAATTATGCCATATAATGCACTTTACAGAAATAATAAAAACTATAAAAGAACGCAGGGAAGCGCTACATGTAACACAAGAAACACTAGCTGAACTATCTAATGTTGGATTGAGAACACTAAAGCAGCTTGAAAGCGGAAAAGGAAATCCTACACTATTAACATTACAGAAAATCTGTGATGTGTTAGGCATGGAGGTTTACCTAAAAATTAAAAATATAACGCCTACTAAATGAGAAATGCCAAAGTGCTATTTAAGGACAAAGAAGCAGGTATTTTAACGCAATACGACGATGCCTCGTTTTCATTTCGTTATCACGATGAATGGATAGCTGACAACAGTAAGCAAAGCATAAGTCTTACTTTGCCTAAAACCGAAAAAGAATTTCAATCTAAGTACTTATTTCCCTTTTTTTTCAACATGCTTCCTGAAGGTTCTAATAAGCAAGTAGTATGTAAACTAAATAGAATCGACCTTGATGACTACTTCGGATTACTAATGATTACTGCAAAAAATGACAGTATAGGCGCGGTTAGAGTTATTAAATCAGAAAATCAATGAGTTTACCAGAAATTAAATATTGTCCTGGCACATTATCTGAGGGCTTTAATACCTATAGCAGAACTGCATTGAAAAGAGTATTTCAAGGCAAGAAGGTGCATCATATTTTACCTTACGATTCCCCAACATCCAATCCAAAGACAAACGAACTATTTGAAGATAATCGAAGATGCATATCAATATCAGGCGTACAAGAAAAATTTTCTGTATTGCTTGACAAAAACAAACTAAGGCTCATTAATGAAGACGAACATGGTACCTATATCCTGAAACCAATTCCAAGTGTTGGCAAAAAATCTGACCAAATACCAGCCAATGAGCATTTAACTATGCAAATAGCCCGCCAGATTTATGGTATAGAGACCGCAGAAAATGCATTGATCTTTTTTAAAGACGGTAAACCTGCTTACATCACCAAAAGATTTGATGTAAAAGAAGATGGCTCAAAATTGGCACAAGATGATTTTGCCTCCTTGGCAGAAAGGACACCACAAACACACGGAGAACACTATAAGTATTTAGGTAATTATTTAGAGCTATTTGAATTAATGCAAAAGTACTTGCCTACATACAAAATAGAAGCTCCTAAACTTTTAAAAATTCTCATCTTTAATTACCTTTATTCAAATGGAGATGCTCATTTTAAAAATTTTTCGATATTAGAAACACCTATGGGCGATTATCGACTAAGTCCGGCTTATGACTTGCTAAATAGCCGAATCCATATAGAAGATAAAGACTTCGCATTGGATGACGGTCTATTACCTAGAAATTTAGCTCAAGGAAAAATCAGTTTGCAATTTGGTGAACTAGCAGAGAATACAGGAATCAGTAAAAAAGCTTTTGATGATATTATGTCATTAATGCTGTCCAAATCAGATTTAGTTGAAAAAATGATAGCTGCTTCTTTTCTCAATGATGTCACTAAAAGAAATTATTTGCAATCTTACCAAGGGCGTATAAAACAACTACTGAAAATATGATTAGAAAATACTAACAAAAACTAGAAAGCAAGAACAAAATCTTAATTTAAAGTCTGTAAAGTGAATTTAAAAAATGAATGAATTTGTAGTTAACGAGGAGTGAGGAAAAGGAGTGAGAAAACCTTCAAAAAAAAGCAAAAAACATTTTTATATAAAAATATAAGTAACTGACAGCTAACATTTTAAATACACAAGACCAACACAATCTAGGATTCATAACCCTGAGGTCACGGGTTCAACTCCCGTCTTCGCTACAAAAACAAACCCTTAAACAATAACTGTTTAAGGGTTTTTTATTTTTAAGAGGTATTCTTACCGTCGCAATTAATCAAATTTACAAGTGTTCTTATAGAAGTACATCTTTACTTTTTGACTAGTATCATTTCTCCAGAAACTTAAAAATAACTAGCGCAACAATCATCTCTAAAGAATAAAAATTCCAAAAGAGCATAGACTTTAATTTCATCTCAACTTAAACTGGAATCTTTCGATTTAATACTCCGACCAATACTCACCTTTCCGAATCATCTTAGAGTAGCTTTATAGACACATACACTTTACAATATCTTAATTCGCATTAAGCAACTAATTACAATAGTAAGTCCTACTTACTGAATCATTGAATTATTAGTTTAAATCAGCCTCTAGGACTTATAAACTACAACGGTCAAAGCTATCGCTTGCTTCAATTATTTTTAAAATCTGCAAAAATTACTATTACAAATTCGAGACAATAAAAAAAGGTCTTAATTTGTTTAAGACCTTTTTTTATTGTTACATTTTTAGATTCAATGCTTTAATAAATTGTAATAGAAACTATAGCATTTGTTATCGTTCGAGATAAGTAAAATATCAAATTTTATTATTTTTTGAAAAACGAAACAACAATATCTTCTTTTACCTTCTTTTGTTCTTTTTTTACCACCAAAAAGATCAGATAAGTTAAGAAAGCGGTACCAAATGCAAGCGTATAATTAAAGATCCAATTGGTATTGTAATCGTAATTTTGAATAATAGCCAGACCTGTCTTAGAACTGAATACGTGTGCAAAACCGTAGCTCATTTGAAAAGTTGACATAAACACTCCTTCTAAGTTTTTATGGCTTCTATTCATCACAAAACCACTTGCAAACGCAAAAGTCAACATGTTTCCAAGACTCATTAAAAACATAAATGCCCAGAATATCCAAGGCTCATGAACTAAGAATAGTAAGAGATAAGAAGAACCTATTAAAAGTAATCCTATCATTATAGCCACCATGTCTGTTATTTTATTTTTTTGAACAAAATTAACCACCGCTAGTTCAAATAAAATAAAAATAACTCCACTGAAACCAAGAAACATTCCACTATCAAACTCCGTTAAGTTATATGCCTCTTTGTGATAAATAGGCACAATAGAAAAAACCTGAAAATACAGATATCCTGTTATCAGGGCAATAATCCAATTCATCACAAAAGGAAAATCTTTTAAGGGCGCCATTTTATCCTGTCCTATAGCGCTCATCTCGAGCTTATAGAGTAGTTTTTTCTCTTTAACAAAAATTACAAAAAAACATACCGAAATGATAGAAGTTAGACCATCTACAATAAATAAGGTATTGTATTCTGCATTCAAAATTAGAATTCCTCCTAATACAGGCCCTACAACAAGACCAACATTAGTTGCCATTCTTAATAATGATAACGCCCTTACTCTGGATTCGCTGCTTACATAATCATTAAGACTCACCATCATCGCAGGTCTATACATATCAGCAACTGCAGTTAGCAGAAAAATCGTAATACATAACAGCTCAAAAGTTTTAGCAAATTGCAGCGAAAGTAAAACTAGACCACTGGCAAATAAGCTAAACACCATCACTTTATACGATCCAAAAACATCAGATAATTTTCCACTAATGAAGGTTCCTACTAAAGATCCAATTCCGAAACAAACCATAATCCAACCAATCTGCGAATAACTTAGGTTTAATTCTTCTTTGAAATAAATCGATAAAAAAGGAACCACCACAGCCCCAATTCTGTTTACTAGAGTAATTAGGGCAAGAATCCATATTTCTCTTGGGAAATTCTTAAAATTCCCTAAATAACGGTTAAGCATTTTCAAAAATATTTAATTGAGGCACTATTTAAATCATTTAAAAAGAAGTATTAATTTCCAAAAAATCTACCAAAGAAACCCTTTTTAACCTCTTCTATTTCTTGAGTGGATGACTCAACCTTTACGTCTTGATTCAAATCGTCCATCATTAATTTTGTAATTAATTCTACATAATCAAGGTTATGATCTTCTAGATAACCAATCAAATACTTTTCACTTCCTTCTACTCCACTTACTTCTTCAATTTTAGACAATTTCTTGTATAAAACATCCACTTTTGCAATTACACCCGGCGAAATAGCTTTACGACGAGCCACATATTTCAAGATTTTAGCATCTTCGTCTACTATATAGTCAAAATCAGTGATTACCCAGTAATATCTACCTGATTTGGCTAAATTTTTAATGATTCCATGAAATTTTTTCCCTTTTGAAATACTATCCCATAAGACTTTGAAAATCACTTTTGGCATATCAGGATGGCGAATAATATTGTGTGGTTGGCCAATAAGCTCCGATTCATCATAACCTGAAACTGACGAAAAGGTGTCGTTAACATATTCTAAGCTTCCGTATAAATCAGCCTTACTTACTATAGTTTGGGTTGTATCCCATTTAACCGGCTCATCAATTAGGGTTGGACGTTTCTTTTCCATAATATTTAAATTTTATTTAGGTGATAATTAAGTTGTGACGAATGATATTATTTCTGTTTAAAACAACTGACTAGCAATTAGTTCTACATACCCAACAATGGTGAATTAAAGCTTTACAAATAGTACTACTAGTAAGAGAAATAATTTAGGCTATGCTTTCGTTTTCTACGCAGTAGGATTTTACATTTATATTTCCTTTTTTTGTGCTGTAAATAGCACTTACTGGTCTTTTAATTTTCTTAATTTCGATTCCAGAAAAAATATTTTCTTGCAAACAAAGTAGTGATGCAAAAAAAAGCAGCATAAGTACTGCAAAATATAATTTTAAAATTCTCATAGGTTAAGTTTAATTTGTATCCGTGTAACTTTAAAATCTGATATTTCATTAAAGTAAATTTGTACCTCAGAAATAACTCAATTTTTAAAAATAAAACAGATAAATTAGTTATTGCAAAGCAAATTTCTGATACTTTTTTCTAAAACAATTACTCTTTTTTTGGGGCTGCAAAAGTACAAAAAAAACATGTAACTTATTTTTTGCATAAAAAAATTTAAGATATGCAAGAAACACTTCCTTCAACCCTTTAATAAACAGTCTTTTAAAAAAAAAGTTAAAGAATAATTACGATAAACAAGTTTGACTTACACTCTAAAAAGCTAAGAATTTTAATAAATTATAAGAATTATTGTATCCAAAAAGACGAGTATTACTTTAATTAAGCATATTTGTTGTAAGTAATTTTGGCGTAATAGATATATGACCGTGTAAATTATTTTTTTCTGCAAAATCACAAAGTAGATCCCACCTAAAAGAATAAAAAACGTTCTTATAGCTTTTCAATTATAAAAAAATTAAATTTGCTACTTAAATTTTTATAAATGTCGGATTTTTTAAAATTATTTGGAGAGAATATATTTAAGGAAATGCATGGATTTGTAGCATTAAGTATTATTGACGTAAAAAGCGGTAATATTTTTTATTCCAAACAGAACAATACAAACTTTGATATAGAAAATGCATCAAAATTTGCATTAGAAATAGTAAGAGCTCAATTAAATTCGAACGATTATCTAAAACAGAATCAAAATATAGATGATATTACGATAACGCTGACGAATCAGTTTCAGTTTTTAAAAATATCAAACAACAATAGTTATATTATTTACTTAGTTGCTGATTCCTCCAAAGCAAATTTGGCTTTTACAAAAGCACTTCTCAATAAGCACATGGCAGAAATTTCGAATATGTTTAAGTAGAAAATATTTTTTGATTTCAAGCAACAGAACGTCTAGATATTCATCATCTTTAAAAAGATAGGATAACTATTTTAAATTAAATACAAGTAAAACCTTCAAATTTTATAAAAATGAAGGTTTTTTTGTTTTATATATTTGAAAGCTCTACTTCACTAAACGTATCCCGCTGAATTGCCATTGCAATTTTGGATGAAAAAAATTACGATATGAAGGGCGACTGTGTCCAGCAGAAGTAGCTTCCGATGCTCCTCGAAGCACCATTTGATTCACCATAAATTTTCCGTTGTATTCGCCAATGGCACCCGATTGTTTTGCAAATCTAGAATAAGGCAAATACGCACTTTCCGTCCATTCCCAACGTTCTCCCCATGCAAATAAATGAGACGCTGCTTCCCATTCATATTCCGTTGGCAAGCGCATTCCCTTCCATGACGCAAAAGCAGCTGCCTCATAAAAGTTTACATGGCAAAGTGACGCATCCAACTCTATTGCTTGAAGCCCGTTAAGCGTATAATGCATCCAGTTAGCATCAATATAATGCCAATACAGTGGTGCTTTTGCATTTTTTTCTTTTACCCACGCCCAACCGTCGGAGTGCCAATATTTAAAATTAGTATAACCACCCGCTTCAATAAATTGCAAATATTCAGAATTACTGACTACATTACTGGCAATCTCAAAAGATTCCAAATACTGTTTGTGTCTTCCTAATTCATTGTCAAAACAAAAACCAGTGCCACTAAATCCTATTTCATAAAGACCTTCCGAAATTGGAATAAACTCATTTTTTTTAATTGGTCTTTTTTCAAAAATAACTCTTTCTGAATATGAAGGAAATAAGGGATTGTGTCCTAAAATATATTTAATATCATAATACAATAACTCTTGATGCTGTTGCTCATGATTGAGTCCTAGCTCTAGAATTGCGTTAATTTCAACAGTCAAAGAATCGCTTTCTAAAAATTCCTCCATTTTCTCATTAACATATGCTCGATACTGATACACATCGGCCACTGAAGGGCGACTTAAATTACCCCTATCGGTTCGCAGCACTCTAGCACCGACAGTTTCGTAATAACTGTTGAAAACAAAATTATACTGAGCATCAAATACCTCATAATCCCTAGCAAAAGGAATTAATATAAAGGTTTCAAAAAACCATGTCGTATGACCCAAATGCCATTTCGGCGGACTTACATCTGCAACAGGCTGCACGACATAATCCTCTATTTCTAAAGGTCGACAAATATTTTCTGACTGCTGTCGAATTTTTCTAAAGCGCTCTAAAAAAACTTTTGCATCTGGATTTATGTGTATGATTTCTTTCATTGTTCTTTTATTTTAAGTCGCTAACCAAAAGGCATCTGCAAACCATTTTTTATCGTCCATAATCGTATCAATTGGCATAAATCCTGAATTTATAGCTAAATTTTCGATATCTGAAACAGAAAACTTTTGGGAAATTTCCATGTAAATCGTCTCATTTTTATCAAATTTTATCTCTGTGTCTGCAAGACTCACTTTTTGATCTGCTAGACTAATTAAATAACTTTTACAAGCTCCAGTTAAAGGATCGTAATTTTGATAATGCTCAAATTGCTGCAAATTAAAGTTTGCATCCAGTTCATTATTTATGCGTTCTAATAAATTAAGATTGAATAATGCGGTAGTCTTACTGGCATCATTATAGGCATCTAGAATCGTTTGTGGATGTTTTTTTAAATCGAAACCAACCAAAACGACATCTCCTTTATTTAATTTTTTACGCAGTTCTGCACAAAAGACCTCTGCCTCATTAAATTCCATGTTACCAATATTGCTTCCTAAAAAAAGCACTACTTTTCTACGAGACGATAGTTTGGCCACTTTATTTAGCATCTCAAAATATTCTCCTTCTAAACAAATAACTTCTAATTCGGGTAAATTAGCATGCAGTTTGTCGTTTAAAATTTCTAAAATATTTCCTGAGATATCAATGGGCATGTAAGAAAATTTTTCTTTTTGTTCCGATAGATATTTCAAGAGAAAAAGTGATTTAGTCGCATCACCTGCTCCCAACTCGACTAGATCGAAAGCGCTGTTATCTACTTTTATTGCCTCTGCAATCTGAGCGGTTTTATGTTCGAAGATCTCTGTCTCGCAACGCGTCAGGTAATATTCTGGCAATGCCATAATTTGCTGAAAAAGACGGTCACCTTTTTTATCGTAAAAATATTTAGACTGTAAGCGTTTTGGGCTACTACTAAGCCCGTAAGCTACATCGTATAGAAATTGGTGGTTGCATTCTTGCATTTGTTCTGCTTTTAATGGCGTGACTGAGTTTGGTTGTATCGTCATTTGATTTGTTTTACTAAAATTAAGACCTAATTCAAATTTTTAATTTCACTGCTCATTTTGTTTCCTCTTTTAAAAAAAATCAAAATAAATTAAGTCAAGTATCGATCTATTTAAGCATGTACTCGCTTGCTGTAATAGTACTAATTTGAAATCATAACGCCTTGATAATCTACTACTAACAAATTAAGAACAGAAGTGAAATTTAAAATTTACTCAAAATTAAAGCACTTAACGACTTAAAATTTATATAATTACCGCTTAACTTTATAAAATTTTTTATCACCAAACACTTTTACCCATTAAAAAAACGCTTGGGTAGTCTAGTCAGCGATAAACTGCAAATCAAGACCTCGCACAAGATATACGAGAATAATTTCAATTTGGATTTCACTTTTAAGAAGATAGAACCTAAAAACTAAAATGAAACTCCAGAACCGACTTTTTACCTAAAGTATAAAGTTTTATTTTTAATGATTTATTTTTACTAAAAACACATTTTCGCTGTTAATACTAATAGGTAAAGGAACAATAGACTATAAATCAATACAAAAATTAACTTTAGTAGTTATTTTTAAAATGTAACTTTGAACGAAACAAACAATTCAATGACAGACGAAAAAAAATACCCTATTGATAAAGTATATCAACCCATTCAAAAATTTATACAACAAGAAAAAGCAGGCGGAATCGTACTTGGAATAAGTGTAATTATTGCTATGTTTTTGGCCAATTCAGCTTGGTCAGATGACTATTTTGGTTTTTTTGAACATAAATTTGGTTTAGAATTTGATGGAAAATCGTATTTAAATTATAGTATTCACCATTGGATTAATGATGGGCTCATGGCTATTTTCTTTTTTGTAGTCGGTCTCGAATTGAAACGTGAAATTGTGGGCGGCGAATTATCAAATCCGCGAAAAGCAATGTTACCTATTGGTGCTGCTTTGGGAGGAATGGTAGTACCTGCCTTGATCTATCACTTTCTTAATCCTGCTGGACCAGTTAGTAACGGTTGGGGAATTCCAATGGCTACGGACATCGCTTTTGCTTTGGGCGTTTTGTATTTACTTGGAGATAAAATTCCGTTGAATTTAAAAGTATTCTTAACTGCATTAGCTATCGTGGACGATTTAGGAGCTGTTTTGGTTATTGCCTTCTTTTATACGTCAAATATATCTGTAGAGAGTCTAATGTTAGGCGCTGCATTTTTATCGATCATGTACATGGGGAATCGATTGGGTGTTCGAAATATTATATTTTACGCTGTTTTCGGAATTATAGGGGTTTGGATTTCATTCTTATTGTCAGGAGTTCACGCCACAATAGCTGCTGTTTTGGCTGCATTTACCATTCCTGCTGATGTTATTATTAAAGAAAACGCTTATGTTAAAAAAATAGAGAAATACCTCCATAAATTTAAATCTATTGATCCAGTCGAGCAAATTCCGACTTTAACGTCACAGCAATTACATGTACTCGAAAAAATAAAAACAGATACCAACCAAGCCATCCCGCCGTTGCAACAACTAGAGCACGCGATGCACCCAATGATCACATTTTTCATCGTTCCTATTTTTGCTTTAGCTAACGCAGGTGTATCTATAGATGTCGACTTTCAAGAATTATTCAACACCAATGTCGCTTTAGGTGTAGCTTTAGGTCTTATTGTTGGAAAAGTTATCGGTGTAGTTGGATTTACGTTATTACTTATTAAACTAAAAGTAGCTCCTTTTCCAAACGGAATGAATTTAAGAAATTTACTTGGACTTGGTTTATTAGCGTCCATTGGTTTTACGATGTCTCTGTTTGTTACTTCGCTCGCCTTGCAAGACGAAGTACATATTATTCAAGCTAAAATCGGAATTTTCTCTGCTTCAATAATTGGTGGAGTTTTAGGCTACATAATTTTGAATAAAAGCGCAAAGAAAAAAGTATCCGTCTAAGAGTTATTACTTAATTGTGAGTTAGTTACACTTCTAAAAAATTCAAGAATTTAAAGGATTCTGGAAATTAAAAATTTACTTTAATTTTCAGAATCCTACATTATTATGTAGTTAATTGATGCTTTTTGAAGTTTAAATTGGCCCACGTTGACTTAAAAAAATAATGAATTTAACAATTGAAAACATATTATTAGTTGGTTCACTACTATTGTTTGTGAGCGTTATTGTAGGTAAGACGTCATACAAATTTGGTGTACCAACATTACTACTATTTTTAGGTATCGGCATGTTAGCAGGAGCTGATGGAATTGCAGGTATCTATTTTGACGATCCTAAAATTGCGCAATTTATAGGCATCGTTTCCTTAAATTTTATTTTGTTCTCAGGTGGTCTTGACACCAGTTTTACTTCTGTAAAGCCAATTATTAGAGAGGGAATGGTGCTGTCCACTTTAGGGGTTCTGCTAACAGCTCTTTCACTTGGCACTTTTGTTTGGTTTGTAACCGACTTTACTATTCACGAGAGTATGTTATTGGGTTCGATCGTCTCATCTACAGATGCGGCGGCGGTATTTTCTATTTTACGATCTAAAAGTCTTGCTTTAAAAAACAACTTGAGACCTACTTTAGAACTCGAAAGCGGGAGTAATGACCCCATGGCATACGTTTTAACTATTGCTTTTTTAACATTAGTCGTGCATCAAGACAAAAGCATTTTATCTATTATTCCGCTATTTTTACAACAGATGATTTTGGGTGGTATTTTGGGCTTTGCTTTTGGTAAGATTAGTAAATTAATAATTAACAAAATAAAACTTGACTTCGAAGGATTGTATCCCGTATTGGTTATTGCATTAATGTTTATCACTTTTTCTGCTACCGATTTTATAGGAGGAAACGGCTTCTTAGCTATTTATATTTGTGCAGTTTACTTAGGTAATCAAGAACTGATACACAAAAAAACGATTCTCAAAATGTACGATGGTTTGGCGTGGCTCATGCAAATTGTACTGTTTCTAACGTTAGGTTTACTTGTTTTTCCTTCGCAAGTTTTCCCATATATGGGCATCGGACTTCTTATTTCTGTATTTCTTATTATTGTCGCCCGACCTTTAAGCGTTTTTATAAGTTTGATGTTTTTTAAGATGGAACTGCGACGTCGATTTTACATTTCGTGGGTGGGTTTGCGCGGCGCCGTTCCGATCGTTTTTGCTACTTATCCTCTCTTAGCGGGAATTGACAAAGCGAACATGATTTTTAATATTGTATTTTTTATTTCGGTTACGTCTATTATTATTCAAGGAACTACCTTATCTATCGTGGCCAAATGGCTGAATGTGGCACTACCCGAAAAAGAAAAACCGATATCAGAAAATGACAAATTTATCTTAGACCTTCCAAAATCGGCCATGCAAGAATTTGTTATTTTGCCTAACTTCTATGCGATCAACAAACGAATTGTAGATCTCAATTTTCCTCATTCTGCTTTTATTGTAATGGTAAAACGAGATGGCGTTTACATTCGTCCAGGCGGCTCTACCGAAATTAAGGAGAATGATCTTTTAATGATTATCGCAGACAATCAAGACGATTTTGAACAAGTAAATGATACGCTTAAAAGACTCTTCGTCTAGCAAAAATTTAAGATAAACCTCTATTTATAAAAAATGTCTCGAAACAATCGAGGCATTTTTTATTTGGTACGCTATTGTAGTTTATTTCACTCTTACACTCCACTCAAATTCCATTTCAGAAACTTGTACGCCTCGTTCATTAGTTCCTATAGATTTCATCCAAAAGGTCTGTCCTAGACCAGTAGCAATAGTATCTTCGATTGCTTTTGTGATTAAGGCTCCATCATTGCACACAAAGTTAATACGGCCGGTAGCTTTTTTAGAAAAATTGCTTTTGTTATTCGCAACCAACATCGAAATTTTCTTTCCGCTCTGCTGAATTTGAGCAATAACCATTGCACCTGTAGACAACTCGGCGGCCATAGCTTGAACCGCAAAGTACATCGAGTTGAACGGGTTTTGATTGATCCAGCGGTGCTTTACCGATACTACACATTTTTCTTCGCTAATTGATTTGACACGAACACCACAGATAAATGCAGATGGTAATTTTAAAAAAACAAATTGATTGAGTTTGGATACGCTAAGCTTCATAATTTTAAAATTTATTTTTGGCTATT
Organism: Flavobacterium sp. TMP13; assembly: GCF_050847115.1. Lineage (NCBI taxonomy): Bacteria > Pseudomonadati > Bacteroidota > Flavobacteriia > Flavobacteriales > Flavobacteriaceae > Flavobacterium > Flavobacterium sp. TMP13. The sequence continues at coordinate 1,969,376 of NZ_CP193656.1, read as the reverse complement.
CAAATAGAAAATTACTGTTGCTGAACTACTCTATTTGTTGGAATTTGCGCTAAGATAATCAAAAATACTATGCAAGCATATTATTTTTGATTGTTAATTTTTTGTTAATTTTAGGTACTATGCAAAACAAGATACTGTCCTTTAGCTATATATTTGCATAAGAAATTACTAGGTCAATCATTTTAATCAATCATCAATCAAATCATGGAAACATCAAATTTTAAAAACACAGCAACTTTTACGCACTTAAGCACTCTAAGTCAATACTTTATTCCGTTTGGCAATTACATCTTTCCAATAATTATCTGGACTACAAACAAGGAAAAATCTGAGTTTGTAAATCATCACGGCAAGCAAACCTTGAATTTTCAATTGAGTTTATTGCTATATTCTTTAGTTTTAGCACTCGTTGCAATTCCGATTTTCTTTACCTTAATTTTTAGAAATCTGCCTATTAGCGCTGTAATTGAGGATGAAGCTTTTATTTTTAACAATTTTAATAATTTCAATTTTTCTGATAATATTGGATTATTAAGCATCGGAGTTTTGGCTCTTTTTTTATTTTGCTTGTTAAAAATAGTCGAATTCTATTTGGTCATCTATGCTTCGATCAAAGCGTCAAATGGAGAATGGTACAAGTATCCAATGACTATCAATTTCTTAAAATAAACAGTGCCCTAGCCCCGATAAAAGCGGCATCCTTTTTTGCCTTTCTTTAAGGCGAAAAAGATACAGCAGATAGCGGGAATAGCTACTAAAACTGATTATCATAAAATCAATGGCAATGAAAATTTAAAAAATCAATCAGCATACCAATCCATATATCATCAATCATCAATCAAAAAACGAATTGTTCCATCTAAAAAAAACACAATGAAATTATGAATATTGAAAACACAAAAGCACAGATGCGCAAAGGTGTTCTTGAGTTCTGCATCTTATCGGTTCTAAAAGAAAAAGACGCATACACCTCTGAAATATTAGACTCTTTGAAAAACGCAAAATTATTGGTCGTAGAGGGCACTGTTTACCCACTTTTGACTCGCCTGAAAAACGATGGCTTACTGAGCTACCGTTGGGAGGAATCAAGTTCTGGGCCTCCAAGAAAATATTACGCACTAACCGAAACTGGACAAATTTTTTTAACTGAATTAAATAGCACTTGGACCGAACTGTCTGATGCTGTAAACCTTATAACCAACCAAAAATAATAGTCATGAACAAAACAGTAAATATAAACTTAGGAGGCATGTTTTTTCATATCGATGAAGATGCGTACTTGAAATTAACGCGTTATTTTGATGCAATTAAACGTTCGTTGAACAACTCTTCGGGGCAAGATGAAATCATCAAAGACATTGAAATGCGTGTGTCGGAGCTATTGTCTGAAAAACAACAAACAGAAAAACACGTTGTAGGACTACCTGATGTAGATGCGGTCATTGCCGTAATGGGACAACCAGAAGACTATATTATTGAGGATGATTATGAGCCTAATCAGCAAAATAATTACAGTAAAACAAAAGGTAAAAAATTATACCGTGACACCGAGAAAGGAATGATTGGTGGTGTAGCAACTGGATTAGGTCATTATTTTGGCATTGACGCCGTTTGGTTAAAGGTTATGTTTTTGATCTTTGTATTTGCAGGTTTTGGCACAGGAATTATTGCTTACATCGTTTTATGGGCAGTTACTCCAGCTGCTATTACTACTTCTGAAAAATTAGAAATGGACGGCGAACCTGTTACTATTTCTAATATTGAGCGAAAAGTTAGAGAAGAGATTGACAATTTATCTGCGAAATTTAAAAATGCTGATTACGATAAAATGGGCGATCAGGTAAAGTACGGAGCCGAAAGATTTGGTACTAGTTTAGGAGATGTTATCATTAGAATCTTTAAAATATTTGCAAAATTATTAGGTATTTTATTAGTGATAACTGGTATCTCTACATTAATCTCATTATTTGTAGGTGTATTTACCTTGGGTACTAATATTTTTGTTGAATTTCCGTGGCAACGTTTTGTCGAAGCTGGAAACTTTACAGACTATCCAATTTGGTCTTTTGGACTACTAATGCTTTTTGCAGTTGGAATTCCGTTTTTCTTCTTGACCATATTAGGATTTAAATTAATTTCTCCTAACTCAAAAACAATCGGTAACATTGTTAAATATACTCTACTTGCCGTTTGGATTATTGCTGTCGCTTTGCTAATTAGCATTGGCATTAAACAATCAACCGAAGTTTCATTTGAAAATAAGTCGGCCAAAAAAGAAGTACTGAATGTATTGCCAACTGACACTTTATTTGTCAAATTTAAATACAACGATTATTACAGTAAAGACATCAGTCACAATACCGACTTTGAATTTGTTCAGGATTCTGCAGGTACTGCTTTAATTTACTCGAACGACGTTCATTTTCATGTTTTGTACACCGATGCAAAAGCACCGTATTTACAAGTAGAGAAAAATGCTCGTGGCAAATCGTTTGCTGATGCCCGCGAAAGAGCACAAAAAATTATGTATAAAACAAAGGTTGTAGGCAATCAAATTATTTTAGACAACTACTTTGTTACCGATGTTAAGAACAAATTTAGAGATCAAGAAGTTAATGTATACTTATATGTGCCTGAAGGGCAACTATTAAAACCAGACGCCTCGATACAGGATTACGATCGTTCGGATGATGAGTTTTTTAACTTGCATTACAGCGGTGACAATTACATCTATAAAGTGTTCAACCACAAAATAAAATGTTTAAACTGTCCGAAAGAAGAAAATGAATACAATGATGTAGACAACACTGAAGATTTTGATATTGATACCGATACCGTTAATAAAGTTTCGGTGCAGATCAACGGCAAAGAAGTGGTAAAATTCAGCAAATCATCTGGCAATTTATCCAAAGACAAAAACGGAATGATAATTAAAATTAACTAATCATGATCAAGCTAATCATTTACATAACCAAATTAATTCTTGTTACAATTACTGCATTGCTTTTTGCTTCGTGTAATTTTGGAGGGAATTCAAACTCGATTGAAGGAAGCGGAAACGTAACTACTCAAAACCGCACTGTTACCGAAAAATTCACAAAGATAGAAGTGCAAAACGCTATTGATTTGGTAATCGAACAAAGTGATTCTTCGTCTATAGTTGTTGAAGCAGATGATAATCTAATTGATAAAATAACAACTAAAATTGAAAATGGAACCTTAGTTATAGAATGCGATTTTAATTCATTTAGAAATAGCATTACTAAAAAAGTGACAGTAAAAATGCCGGTGATTCACGAAATTGAATCTTCGAGCGCTGCTACTGTTCGAAGCACCACGATCTTAAAAAGTACACATCTGAAACTAGACGCTTCGAGCGCATCTGAAATGAATATCAGCGTTGAATCGGACAAAGTTTCCGTAAGCACTAGTAGCGGAAGTACTATTAATGTCGAAGGAATGGCATTGGAAGTAGAAGCAGATGCCTCCAGTGGCTCAGTAATTAATGCGCAAAACCTAGAAGCAAATGATGTAAATGCCGACGCCAGTAGCGGTGCCTCGATAAGTGTGCATCCTATAGCTTCGTTAAAGGCTGAAGCCAGCAGTGGAGCAGGAATTAGTTACAATAAAATTCCGAAAACCATGGAAAAAAAATCTAACTCTGGTGGTTCTATTACTCAAAAATAAAACAATCAATTGTTAAAATAGATCAAAATCATTCATCAAAAGTGGATGATTTTTCTATATTTGCCCAAACCATAAGCCTAAATTTAATGAAAAAATATACCGCATTACTGCTTTTACTTTTAGTTACAACGCTTACTTTTGGTCAACGAAAAGAACGTTTAAAAGGTTCTAAAACCGTTACGGTAGAACAAAGAGAAATAGGTGAATTTACGAGTGTTGCTGTAGAAGACAACATCGAGATTTATTTAGAAAAAGGAACTAAGAATGAAATAAAAATTGAAGCAGATGATAATTTGCATGAGATTATTAGTTTAGAACTGCGTGACAAACACCTTCGTATTTATACCGCAAAAGATGCTCGAATTTTTAAAAAATTAGTCGTTCGCATAACCTACACTAAAGATTTAATTTCGGTGACAGCAAAACATGACGCTTCGGTCTTTGCCATCCAAGAACTATCCTTAGAGGATATTACGATACAAGCGACCGATTATGCTAAATTATATTTGAATGTAAATTCGAAAAAATTCGCACTAATTGCAGATGATAAGACAAAAACAGAACTGAATTTAAAAAGTGAACAAGGTAGTATTCAGTTAAGCAAAAATGCAGACGTCAAAGCTTTGGTTTCCTCCACAGACTTTAAGTGTGATTTATACCAAAAAGCGACTGCTGCAATTGAAGGTGAGGTAACAAACGGAACTATTCGGCTAGATAACAACTCGGTTTTTACGGGAAATAAATTAACTATTAAAAATGTTAACTTATCTGCTGAAAATTATACCAGCTGCTTAATTTTTGCCGAAGAAACTATTAAAATTTCTGCAGCTGACGAAGCTGAAATTTTTCTTTTCGGAAAGGCAAAAGTAGAAATAACTCGTTTTGAAAATGAGGCTAAACTTTTTAAGAAATCAAAATAGGCTGAACATCATTCACTTCTATCCATAAAAAAAACCAACTGAAAAAGTTGGTTTTTTTATGCTTAATTTTGATAAACTTATTCTTTTGCAGCCAAATAACGCTCTGCATCCAGAGCGGCCATGCAACCCGTTCCCGCGGCAGTAATGGCTTGACGGTATACATGATCTGCGGCATCACCTCCTACAAAAACACCTTCAATATTTGTTTTAGAAGTTCCTGGCGTATTAATTATATATCCTGTTTCGTCAAGATTTAAATAATCTTTAAAAATATCGGTATTTGGTTTATGACCAATTGCTACGAAGAAACCAGTTGCAGGAATATCGTACGTTTCGCCGTTGTTTTTATTCAATACTCTAACACCTTCTACTACTTGTTCGTCTCCTAATACTTCTAGCGTATCGTGATTCAATAAAATTTCGATGTTGTCTGTTTTGCGTACGCGCTCTTCCATGATTTTAGAAGCTCTAAATTTTTCGCTACGCACTAACATAGTTACTTTCTTGCACAATTTTGATAAGTAATGTGCTTCTTCACAAGCAGAATCTCCTGCTCCTACAATAACAACTTCTTGATTTCTATAGAAAAAACCATCACAAACGGCACAAGCAGAAACGCCACCACCCATTTGTAAATAATGTTGTTCTGAAGCCAATCCTAAATATTTAGCGGTAGCTCCTGTAGAGATAATTACTGTTTCGCAGTGCAATTCGATCGCATCGTTAATCCATACTTTATGTATGTCTCCAGAGAAATCAACTTTAGTAGCCCAACCATCACGCACATCAGTACCAAAACGTTGTGCTTGCTCTTGCAACTGCACCATCATTTCTGGACCGGTGATTCCTATTGGATTACCTGGCCAGTTTTCAACTTCGTTTGTAGTTGTCAATTGACCACCTGGTTGCATTCCTTGGTATAAAACTGGATTCATATTTGCTCTAGCCGCATATATTGCCGCAGTATATCCCGCTGGACCAGAACCAATAATTAAACATTTAATTTTTTCGATTGTATCTGACATAGTAAATGGTATTTCAATTTTTGATTTACAAATGTAGTTTTTTTAATAAAAATTCGTCATATATAAACATCACTTTTACCTATTTTAAAATAATTAGTCTCTATTTCAAAATAAGCTTTGGTAAACTAAAAATTAGTTTTATATTTGCACCCGATTACGGGGTGTAGCGTAGCCCGGTTATCGCGCCTGCTTTGGGAGCAGGAGGCCGCAGGTTCGAATCCTGCCACCCCGACGAAACCTTCTTGAGCAATCAAGAAGGTTTTTTTATGCGCTTAAAAATCTATTTGGTTTTGAGAATCTTCCTTTTAAATTTTATCTTAAAAAAAATCTTTAGTCATACAACGTAAAGCCGTACGTTTAGACCTATCGTTGCTACTATTTTAAATAATACTTAAGTAAATAGAGTATAAAATATTTAATTGGGATCTACATGTACAAATATTTTTTGAGCAATTTCTTTGGATAATATATAAGTCTGATTATTCTCGATTTTGATCTCGATTGAACTGTTGTAAGTGACAATGCAGAGAATCGTAATTTGCGCACCTATTTGTAAATTTAGTTTTCCTATATATTCAAGAAAGGAGTTAGATGTTTCTCGATAACCAAACACAGTTGCCTTTTGTCCGACTTTTAAATCATAAATCTCTAAACAACTGGTGGCTGGTAATTCTCCTAAAAGATCTGGTATTACTTCACCTTGCAGATCATACGTTGGGTTTCCTAAAAAAACAGCTAATTTTTCGATCAATTGCGTTGACGTTAAACTTTGTAACTTGCTGGCCATTTCATTCACTTGCTCCCAATCCAGGGCTAATTTTTCATACAGGAACAATTCCCACAATCGATTTCTTCTAATAATTTGAAGCGCTTCTTTCAATCCGTTCTCAGACAAGCGGCAGCCGAAATGCTTGTCGTAGACTACCATTTGTTTAATTGATAATTTTTTAATCATAGCAGTCACAGACGAAGCTCTGTTGTTGAGCACTGCTGCCAAAATTTTTGTTGTTATATTATGATGCTTTCCATCATCAAAAAGATAGATCTGCCTTAGATATTCCTGTTCCGCTGGAGATAAAATGTGGGTCGTAGAAGTACTTATTTCTTCGATTTTTTTCATGGCTTCTTTGCACTAAATGAGTCGAATGTTGAGAATATTAAATTGATAAAAGAGACATCGTGAAAATAATTTCACAATGTCTCTTTCGGAATAGTATAAAAAAAATTAGCGTTCTGCTATTAAAAATAAGATGAAAGTCCTAATATAAATCCGCCCGTATTTTCTGGTGGATTGCCTAAGATATCGCGCTGTTTTAATATTTTATAATTCAGTCTCAAAACAGTTTGAGAATTGGGTCTAAAACTTACTGCGGGCATAATATTCCAAAGATCGTCGCCAATATTGCCGCCAGTTTCTCTAAATTTCCCCCAATTGAAATCAACATATTCCAATCGGCAACCTACGTTTAATACTGCATCTTTCCAGCCTAAAATATTTTGTTTCAGAACAGGTTGCACCACGTCTACAAATCCACCTCTTTGCTTGTTTCCAAACTGCTGGCTGTACGTTTCTGGAACATCAACAAATACCCAAGCAAATTCTCCAGTTATAAATGTATCCGTCCACTTTAGCGTCGTATTGAAATCGACAGCAGCTACTTTTACCTTTCTTTTATCATCTAAAATAAGTCCGTCGTCTTCAAAATTATTATAAGTATGACCCATATAAGATATTCCAATTTCACCTATTTTTGAATTCTTCAAGGCTAGCTTTGCTGTTACTAATGGTTTTCCACTCGCACTTTCCTCAAAACGCTCTTTGTTTTCTTTGGCAGAAGGAAGTGACGTTCGGTTCAATTCATTTGCTATGATTGAATCATCAAAACCACTGGTCAAATAAAACTCGTAACCAAAAGACCAATCTTTTTGATAGTATTTTCCATAGACTCCAAAACCAGCATTACTCCAAGTATCGGGTAACATTTGCTCGGCAAAAATTGGTCGGTCTGTAAATTCCCATTTAGGACCATCGTGATTTTGATTGAAGGCACCAATTGGGTTCACAATCATCCCGCCTCGAAGGTTAATTAAAGGATGTAATTCTATATCGATGGCGGCAAATTCGACCTCGATTGAACTTTCGCCAGGTTCAAATTCGATTTCAGACAAAAATTTGATTCGATTGGATATTGTGGAAGAAATAAACAAAGACAGTCGTCTAAACTGAAATTGACTTCCTTCGGTAACGCCATCTGTCCCTAAGTGTTGGTAATTTGCTTCTACATATCCGCCAAGTGCGATAGGCAATCTATTGGACTGAAAGGAAGGTCGCGTATAAATGGCATCCATATTCATGGACGTTCTTGAGGTGTCTGCAGGCACTTGTCTTAATAAACTGCTGTCTATTTGTGCATTTGAATATTGAAAACTGATCAGGACAATTAATAGTGAGAGTAATTTGGTTCTCATTTAAGTGAAATTTTTAGTTGGTTATTATTGATCGTTACAGGAAACGATCGCAAAGGGTCGGTTGCTGGCCCGCTTGTCGCATCACCATGGTTGTCGAATTCGCTACCGTGCGCAGGGCATTGCATTTTATCGCCAAAAACCTGTAGTTCTGCACCTTGGTGCGTGCATTCCATCAAAAGTGCACTATACGTATTTTCGTTTATGCGATACACGCATATTGGAAATTTGAGTTGTTCATGAGCAACAATTACATATTTCTTAAATTTGTTCTCGGTCCCTTTATTGACAAATTCGGCAGCATCAATTACTAGGTCTGATCCTGAAATTGATCCTTGCAATAATTGTGAACTTGTGCTGCAACTTTGTAAAAAAGTAAAAGCTAAACCTGCTCCAAAGCAGCTCATGCAGCTTTTTGTTATAAAATTTCGTCTGTCCATTTATAAACTTTTAAGAAAAGTGATTAATTTTCTTTTTTCTTCTGCCGTTAGATTTTCGTATTTGTTTTTTGAACTTGTACCTTCTCCTCCGTGCAATAAAATTGCTTCTTCAATACTTTTTGCTCTTCCGTCGTGCATCAGATAAAATTGTCCACCTTGCGAATCAGGAGCCAAGCCCAATCCCCATAATGGCGGTGTTCTCCACTCGCCTGGCAATGCAGATCCTTCGGTGTAACCATCGTTGAGTGCTTCACCCATATCATGCACCAATAAATCAGTGTACGGATAAAATTCTTTGAATGAAAGTGCACCTATTGGCGAATAGCCAGTTTTTAAAGCAGGTTTATGACAATCTACACAACCTATCGAAGCAAATGTTTTTTTACCTGCGACTACATCGGGCGCATTTTGATCTCTTTGAATTGGTGCTTTGAGCGTTTGTAAATAAAAGACAACATCATGAATCTCATTATTTGAAATTTCGGGATCTAAATCTTGTAAAGTGTACACATCGCTTGGATCAAAACTTGAGGTAATTCCCATATCTTGATTGTAGGCAAAAACCGTTTGGTGAAATAAATCGTAAGCAGCGCCTTTTTTTCCAAAACGACTGATGTACCTGTCCCCTTTTTTAGCACTTCCTTTTCTTGGCGTTACATATGACGGAATAGCAGCCCAGTTGGGATGTCCGCGCACACCATTTGGATTGTTAAGATTCGCTGCTTCCATCGCTAAAATATCAGCTTCACTTACGAGTTCTAAGTAACCGAGTCCAGTAGTAATGGGCGGTGTAAATCTGGAAAACGGTGCACCTGCCGGAATTACTTCTGGCTTATAACCGGGCAAAGCTCTATTTTGAAGTTGTGGTCCGTGGTCAAATTCGTTTGATCCTAAACTATCATTGATGCCGAATCTGGTTAAAGTAGTAAATGGATGTCCTTTTCCGTCGCCGGCGTGACAGGAACCACAGCTCGTGGCCACAAATAGTGGTCCTAAACCAGTAGCTTCGGTAAAAATTCTGTCATTAAAAGCAACATCTCCTGCCAAGTGTCTTCGTGCTTCGGCAAATGTCAAGCCTTCTATTGGGCCATCAAGTAACTGATATTCTTCGGGCGCAGACGGTTCAAGCTCAACACAAGAATTAAGAACGAGTAAAGAGCAAAGTCCGAATAGGCGATAAAAGTAAGTTTTCATCAAATAAGTAATTTATTAAATTTAAATTTTGGCTAAATTAAAACTATTTTACTTATAAGCAAAAAATAATTATTAGTCTTGTCTAATAATTATTTTAAGGAAAGAATGTTTGATTGAAAATTCACCTTTTCATTACCCGAAATTTAAGTTCCACTCTTATTGTAGCCCGGATCGAAATAAAAAGCCCACAGCGCCAAGAAATAATTTTGCTTGTTGTAAAAAAGCGACCAACGGAAGCTCTTATTACAACTTTAGCAAAATACTTTGGGGCGCGAGGACTTGAAATGGAGTGCCGGAAATAGCTTCTAAAAAAAAATGACACTCGATTGCTCGAATGTCATTTTTTAAAATTATAATTTATTGTTGTTTCTAAAAACCTTCGTTGTCTAAATATGGTTTTACTTGCATTTCGTGACCTACGAAGTCTTGAAACGCTTGGTTTAAATCGACACTGTTTCCTACCGATAAAATGTACTTTCTAAAACGTTCTCCGTTTTCACGAGTCATTCCGCCATTGGCTCTAATCCAGTCATAGGCGTTGTAATCTAACGTTTTTGACCAAGTGTACGCGTAATATCCTGCTGAATATCCTCCACTGAAAATGTGAGCAAAATAAGGGCTATGGTAGCGTGTTGGCACTTCCTTCACTAATAAACCGTATTTTTTTAGCGCTTCATCTTCAAATACTAAAGTGGGCTTAAAATCAGCTTCGTTAGTTACGCTATGCCACGCCATATCTAAGGTTGACGCTGCCAACAACTCGGTTACGTTGTACCCCGAATTAAACGTTTCTGACTTTTTAATTTTATCGATAAGCTCCTGTGGAATTACCTTTTTAGTTTGGTAATGTACTGCGTAGTTTTTAAGAACAGTTGGATCTAAAGCAGCATGCTCGTTGATTTGCGATGGAAATTCGACAAAATCTCTTGCTACGTTAGTTCCTGAAAGAGTAACATAGTTTTGGTTGGCAAAAAGGCCGTGCAAGGTATGTCCGAACTCATGAAACATAGTTGTAACATCGTCAAAACTAATTAAAGAAGGGTTTTCTCCCACGGGTTTTGCAAAGTTATAAACGTTTACAATTACTGGTTTTTGTTTTAAATAATGCGATTGATCCACGAAATTACTCATCCAAGCACCACCATTTTTATTGTCGCGAGTGTAAAAGTCCAGATAGTAAATTGCTATCGACTTTCCGTCGTTGTCAAAAACCTCATAAACCACTACATCTGGATGATATACTGGAAGATCTTTACGCTCTTTAAACGTGATCCCGTACATTTGCTTTGCAGCAAAAAACACGCCTTTTTCTAAAACTGTTTTGATTTCAAAATACGGTTTAATTTCATTTTCGTCTAGATCGTATTTTGCTTTACGCACTTGTTCGGCATAAAAATTCCAATCCCAAGGCTCCAACTTAAAACCTCCTTTTTGTTCGTCTATAATGGCTTGAATCTCGATTGCTTCTTCCTTTGCTTTGGCGACAGCTGGAGTGGCAATTTCTGCTAGAAGTTTCATTGCAGCTTCGGGAGTTTTTGCCATTTGATCTTGAATCTTCCATTCGGCAAAACTCTTTTTACCCATTAATTGCGCTTTTTGCAAACGCAAACGGACCATTTTTTCTAATGTCTCTCTCGTATCTCCATCGTCATTTTTCTCAGCACGTGACCAAGAGGCTTTGAATATTTTTTCGCGAGAAGCTCTGTTCGTCAAATTTTGCAATACCGGTTGTTGTGTGGTATTTTGCAAACCTATCATGTATTTTCCTTGATGACCTGTTTCGGTCGCTTGCGCTTTGGCAGCTTCAATTTCTTGAGGGCTTAAGCCGTCTAAATCTTTTGGCGAGTCAAATACAACTGCTCCATTTTTACGAGCTACTAACAATTTATTTCCGTAAACAGTACTTAAAGTCGCCAGTTCACCATTGATAACTTTCATTTTCTCTTTATCCGCTTCTGATAAACTAGCACCAGCCAACTCGAATTTCTCCAAATAAACTTCGGTTAATTTTTTATCTTCTCCCTTTAACGTTTTTAAATCGATCGCTTTAAAGCGTTTGTACAACTTGCTGTTTAAATAAATTTTATCGTTATGCGCTGCAAAAATTGGCGCATACTCTTCATCTAACTGTTGTAAAACATCGTTGGTATTGGAACCGGTCATGTTGTAAAAAACAGTGGCGGCACGCGTTAAGTCTACTCCGCTTAACTCTAAAGCCAATACGGTGTTTTGAAATGTTGGCTTTGCTGAATTGTTAGCAATTTTAGCAACTTCTTCATCATGTTTTTTAAAACCGAACTCAAATGCTGGTTTAAAATGCTCGTTTTTTATTAAGTTAAAAACGGGTGCTTGATAGTGCAGCGTACTTCTTTGCAACAAAGGATTAGTCATCGTTGTCTTATTTTGTGCAGAACTGCTCTGATTAGAAAGTGTTACCATCAAAATTACGGCGGTACATTCTCGAACTCCTCGAAAAGATAATTGCATAGTTTAGTCTAATTTAAATTTGATTATAAATATACCTTAAAAAAGGATAATGCAACAAATTGATACTGTTAAAATAATTCTTTAAGAAATTCGCAACAATTAACACTCAATTTTTTGTAAATCATAATTACAGTAGAATTCTCGAATAACCACAGCTACTTTTGTTTGAGTTGCAGTTATAACTACTCCAATTAATAATAGTAACTTTGCAGACTAGATTTTTTAAAATGCGAATTGATATAATTACCCTTTTACCCGAATTATTGCGTAGCCCATTTGAGGCTTCTATTATGAAAAGAGCCATCGACAAAGGATTGGTTGAAGTTCATTTTCATAACTTACGGGAGTACACAACCAATAAACAAAAAAGTGTCGACGACTACCAATTTGGTGGTGGTGCTGGAATGGTCATGATGGTTCAACCTATTGATGCTTGTATTACGCATTTAAAAAGTGAACGAGAGTACGACGAAATTATTTATATGTCACCAGATGGGGAAACCTTGAATCAGAAAATGGCAAACAAAATGTCGATGCTCGAAAACATTATTATTTTGTGTGGCCATTACAAAGGAGTAGATCAAAGAGTTCGAGATCACTTTATTACTAAAGAAATTTCGATTGGCGATTATGTACTTTCAGGCGGAGAATTAGGCGCTTTGGTTTTATCAGACGCTTTAATTCGATTGATCCCAGGAGTTTTGAGCGATGAAACTTCGGCATTAACCGATAGTTTTCAAGACAATTTGCTTTCAGGACCGATATACACTCGTCCAGCCGATTATAAAGGATGGAAAGTTCCAGAGGTTTTAACGAGCGGTCACTTTGCAAAAATTGAAAAATGGCGTGAAGATAAAGCATACGAACATACAAAAAACCGCAGACCTGACTTATTAGAGGATTAATATTTCTTATATTTATACTAGATAATTAAAATTGCTCACGCAATTCTAACCTTAAAAAGTATAAAATCATGAGAGAATTAATTTTTAAAGTATGCCTATTAGTTACGTTTTTAATAACCTCTGCCTCATTTGCACAAGACCTAAATAAAACATCATTATTATCAGGCCTTAATAACACAGAAGGTATCGAATTAAGTAAAACAGAAAAAAGCAGTTTCGAAAAAGCGAACAACGAGTTAGTTTCTAATTTAATAGCTATGGACAAAAAAGAACGGTCTAAAAGCGAAAGAGACAAAGAAATTGAGCATCTTTTTGACCAAAGAGATAAAAACTTATCAGCGTCTTTGGGGCTGAACAAGTATAGCGATATCAAATCAAAAACGGATCTGAGCATTCAACAAGATAAAGAAAAGCTTAAATTGACTAAACTATAGCCTTAATTTAGGATGATCAATAAATCAAAAGAGCTTTTAGCAGTAAAAGCTCTTTTTTTATTTCCGTATCATATTTAACTTCCTAAAAAACAGCAAACTAAAGAAGCAGTAATTTTTAAATAAAATGAATGCTATTTTAAGATTTTTCATTACATTTGCACCCAAATTTAGACTAACCTCTGGCGAAGTACGTGTATGTTGCTCTAAGGCAAAACCATTATTATAAGATATTATGGCAGATTTAATGAAATTCGTTCAAACCGAATTAGTTGCTAAAAAAGATTTCCCTGTTTTCGGAGCTGGTGATACTATCACAGTTTACTACGAAATTAAAGAGGGTGAAAAAACAAGAACTCAGTTTTTTAAAGGAGTTGTTATTCAAAGAAGAGGTTCTGGTAACACAGAAACTTTTACTATTCGTAAAATGTCAGGTGCAATTGGAGTTGAGCGTATCTTCCCAGTGAACTTACCAGCTTTACAAAAAGTTGAAATCAACAAAAAAGGTGCAGTTCGTAGAGCTAGAATTTTCTACTTTAGAGAACTTACTGGTAAAAAAGCTAAGATTAGAGATAAAAGAAGATAATCTATTATCTAATTGTTATAAAAAAACTCGTTTCATGTCATTTGAAACGAGTTTTTTTTTGTGCCACATTTTAAAACTGGCAAAACCGTAATTTTTTAATACCAAAATAATCGATTTGACAATTAACGATCTTCAAAATAGCAATTTGATAAATTAAGAATTCAATCAAAAAACTACACCGATTTCGGACTGTTTTTCTTATATTTGCGAAGCTCCTTTCGAGCCGAATATATGTTTTACATCGCTACTCTTTAGCGGTACGATTATAAAAATAAAAAAAATGACAAAGAATTCGAAAATTGTTTACACCTTAACAGATGAGGCGCCATTGTTAGCGACCTATTCTTTTTTACCAATCGTTCAAGAATTTACTGCAACAGCTGGAATCGCTATTGAAACACGAGACATCTCTTTGGCAGCACGTATTTTGGCTACTTTTCCTGAAGTTTTAACCACCGAGCAAAAAGTGGTAGATGCTTTAGCAGAATTAGGTCAATTAGCAACGAAAGCAGAAGCAAATATTATAAAATTACCCAACGTTTCGGCTTCGGTACCACAGTTGAAAGCTGCAATTTCAGAATTGCAATCTCATGGATATACAATTCCGAATTTTCCAGAAGATCCGCAAAATGATGCTGAGACAGCTATAAAAGCTAAATATTCAAAAGTATTAGGCTCTGCTGTTAATCCTGTTTTACGCGAAGGCAACTCTGATCGTAGAGCACCAAGAGCCGTTAAAAACTTTGCAAAAAAGAACCCACATAAAATGGGTGCTTGGTCTGCAGATTCAAAAACACACGTTGCATCAATGTCGGAAGGTGACTTTTACGGAAGTGAAAAATCACTTACAGTTGCTGAATCAAATGATGTGAAAATCGAATTCGTGGCTAAAGACGGATCAACAACTGTCTTAAAAGAAAGTACTCCGCTAAAAGCAGGTGAGATCATTGACAGTTCTGTGATGAATATCGCTGCTCTAAAAACGTTTGTTGCCAAAACAATTGCTGAAGCAAAAAAAGAGAACGTTTTACTTTCAGTTCACTTAAAAGCAACAATGATGAAAGTTTCTGACCCAATCATTTTTGGAGCAATCGTTGAAGTTTTCTTCAAAGACGTTTTTGCTAAGTACACTGATTTATTCAAAAAATTAAACATCGATACCCGCAACGGTTTAGGAGACGTTTATGCTAAAATAAAAGACCAACCTGAACAAGCTGAAGTAGAAGCTGCTCTAACGCAAGCGATCGAAAACGGACCTGCTTTGGCAATGGTAAATTCTGACAAAGGAATTACGAACTTACACGTTCCTTCTGATGTAATTGTGGATGCCTCTATGCCCGCTATGATCCGTACTTCTGGACAGATGTACAATAAAGAAGGCAACCAACAAGATACAATTGCTATGATTCCAGACCGCGCTTACGCTGGAATTTATACGGCAACTATCGACTTCTGCAAAAAACACGGTGCTTTTGATCCAACTACAATGGGAAGTGTTCCTAACGTAGGTTTGATGGCACAAAAAGCAGAAGAATACGGTTCTCATGATAAAACTTTTCAATTACATGCTGACGGAGTGGTTCGTGTAGTAGATAAAGACGGAAAAGTTTTAATGGAACAAACAGTTGAAGCCAATGATATTTTTAGAATGTGTCAAGCAAAAGACGCTCCTATTCAAGACTGGGTTAAACTAGCGGTAAATAGAGCGCGTTTGTCTGACACTCCTGCTGTATTTTGGCTGGATGAAAACAGAGCACACGATAAAGAATTAATCAAAAAGGTAAATACATACCTAAAAGATTACGATACTACTGGTTTAGATATTCGAATTTTAAATCCGGTTGCTGCAACTGAATTTACTTTGGAACGAATCATTAAAGGTGAAGACACCATTTCGGTAAGTGGAAACGTATTGCGTGATTACTTAACTGATTTATTTCCTATTTTAGAAGTAGGTACATCAGCAAAAATGCTATCGATCGTTCCTTTGATGAACGGTGGAGGATTGTTTGAAACAGGCGCTGGTGGATCTGCACCAAAACATGTAGAGCAATTTACACAAGAAGGATATTTGCGTTGGGATTCTCTTGGAGAGTTTCTTGCTTTAGGTGCTTCTTTGGAGCATTTAGGTCAAACACAAGACAACAGCAAAGCAATTGTTTTGGCAGAAACATTAGATGAAGCGAATGACAAATTTTTAGCTAACGATAAGTCACCAGCTCGTAAAGTGGGACAAATAGACAACAGAGGTTCTCATTTTTATTTAGCACTGTACTGGGCAGAAGCTTTGGCAGCACAAACTAACGATGCAGAATTAGCAGCAACATTTGCACCTGTAGCTAAAGAATTATTAGCAAACGAAGATAAAATTAATGCAGAGTTAATTGGAGCGCAAGGTAAACCTCAAAATATTGGTGGTTATTACCAACCTAATTCCGAATTGCTTACTAAAGCAATGCGTCCGAGTGCGACTTTTAATACTATTATTTCCGAAATCGCTTAATTTCGATTTGTACTACTTACTTAAAAAAAAGGCAACTCGTACGGGTTGCCTTTTTTTATGCATTTTAGAAAACATTAACGCTTGTTGGTTAAATTTTCTGACCATTTCTATAGATATTTGCTCCTAAGCAATAAATAACCAATGGCCCTCAAACAAAAATTTTTTCTCCTACTTTTATTCCTAAGTAGCTTATTTTCTTACGCTCAAGAAAAATATACTTTAAACGGAACTATTAGTGACTCCAAAAACAACGAAACTTTAATTGGGGTAAATATTTATTTTCCAGACCTCAAAATCGGAACCACAACGAATGAGTACGGGTTCTACTCTGTCACCGTTCCTGCGGGCCAACAAAATCTAGAAATTAGTTACATTGGCTACCAAACCATTGTTCAAAATATTGTGATCTCCAAAAGCACCAAACTTAATCTTTCCTTAAAAGAAGGAGGAGAACAGTTAAATGAAGTAGTAATTACAGACAATCGCGGTCGTGCCAATACTCGAACTCCAGAGATGAGCGTGAATAAAATGTCAATTTCGACCATCAAAAAAATGCCTGTGGTGTTGGGAGAAGTAGACGTTATTAAATCTATTTTACTATTGCCTGGCGTGACCAATGCGGGCGAAGGTGCTTCTGGATTTAATGTTCGCGGCGGTGGAGCTGATCAAAACTTAATTTTATTAGATGAAGCGACCATTTTTAATTCGTCTCATGTTTTCGGATTTTTCTCGGTTTTTAATCCCGATGCGATTAAAGATTTAAAATTATATAAAGGAGGAATTCCAGCACGCTATGGCGGAAGAGCTTCTTCTGTTTTAGATATTTATCAGAAGGATGGAAACAGCAAGGATTTTCATATGACTGGCGGAATTGGCTTAATTTCTAGTCGCCTATTGCTTGAAGGCCCAATTGTAAAAGACAAAGGTTCTTTCTTGATTGGCGGAAGAACTTCTTATGCCCATTTGTTTTTAAAGCTAAGCGAAGAAAACAAAGATAATTCGGCTTATTTTTATGATTTAAATATGAAAATAAGCTACAAACTAAACGACAATAATAACCTGTATGTTTCTGGTTATTTTGGTCGCGACGTGTTTAGTTTGAATAAAAGTTTCACTAATACGTATGGCAATTCAACATTAAATTTACGTTGGAATCATTTGTTTTCTGATAAATTATTTTCGAATCTATCCGTCATTTACAGTGATTATTACTATGGATTAGATCTGAAATTCGTAGGTTTCAAATGGGATTCAGGCATTAAGAATTACAACATCAAATACGATTTCAAGCATTATATTTCAGAGAAATTTAAACTGAATTATGGCGTTAATGGTATTTATTATGATTTTAATCCGGGGACGATAAAACCAACAGACGAAAGCTCTGGAATCAATTCGAATCAATTGGATAAAAAATATGCTTTTGAGCCTTCTTTATACCTGGAAGCAGAAAGCAAATTGACGAAAAAACTATCGCTTGCTTATGGTTTGCGCTACAGCTTGTTTTACCGATTGGGTTCGTCAACCGTAAATTATTACCAAGACAATAATCCTGTAACTTTTAATCCGAATTTACAGATTTACCAAAAAGCAATACCGACAAGTACAAAATATTTTGATACAAATAAAGTCATTAAGAGTTTTGATAATTTTGAACCTCGATTTTCAATTGGCTACCAAATCAATGAGGATCAAGCGGTAAAAGCCAGCTACAACCGAATGATACAGTATTTACAATTGGTTTCTAACACGTCCTCTCCTACTCCATTAGACATCTGGACACCAAGTGATACTTATATTAAACCACAAATTGCCGATCAAGTGGCTGTTGGTTATTTTAAGAATATTAAAAACGGTGATTACTCAATTGAAGTCGAGAGTTTTTATAAAAAGATTCAAAACCGATTGGATTATATTGATGGGGCCAACTTAATTGCCAATGACGCCATTGAGCAAGTAATTCTGAATGGCCGAATGCGTTCCTATGGACTAGAATTGATGTTGAAGAAAAACGAAGGAAAACTGAATGGATGGATCTCCTACACCTTGTCCAGATCAGAACAGCAAACGCCTGGAAGAACGTTAGAAGAGACCGGGATTAATAATGGAAAATGGTATACGTCTGCGTATGATAAAACACATAATTTAGCAGTAACTACCTCATATAATTTAAACAAGAAGTGGGATTTTGGAGCGAGTTTCATCGTACAATCAGGACAACCTGTTACCTATCCTAATGGAAAATATGAGTATTTAGGCATCAGCGTTCCTAGTTATGGCTTGCGAAATGACAATCGTTTACCGACTTTCCATCACTTGGATTTGTCGGCGACTTTAACACCAAGCAAGAATAAAGATAGAAATTGGAAAGGCGAATGGGTCTTTAGTATTTATAACGTGTACAACCGAATGAATGCCGCTTCCATTAGTTTTGGACAAAATGAAGACACAGGTTCGAATGAGGCAGTAAAACTTTCAATTTTCGGAATCGTTCCTGCTGTGACTTACAATTTCAAATTCTAAAAATAAGGTTCTCCTAGAAAAAAATACAACATGAAAAACATAGCTCTTTTAGCAACACTCCTCCTTACTTTCTTCGTTTCTAGTTGCGAAAATATAATTGATTTAGAATTGGACAAAGCGCCACCAAAACTTGTCGTTGAAGCAGCGATTAATTGGAGCAAAGGTACTCTTGGAAATCAACAAATTATCAAGTTAACTACCACTTCGGGATTTTATGATCAAGACATTCCTGTAGTTTCTGGCGCAACAGTTTATATTAGCAATAGTAGTAAGGTCCGTTTTGATTTTATTGAATTGCAAACTACAGGAAAGTACAGTTGTACTGATTTTATACCAGTACTAGACGAAACGTACACACTCACCATAATAACGAACGGAGAAACCTACAATGCCACAGAAAAACTAAAATCGGTCGCACCCATTACGCGTTTGGAACAAGACAATGAAGGTGGTATTTTAGGAACCGAGGTCGAAGTAAAAGCATTTTATACTGATCCTGCGGCAGCGGATAATTATTACTTGTTTTTGTATACTTACTCCAATAAAGTAATCTCGAACTATTTTGTTTCTAGTGATAAATTTTATCAAGGCAACGAAGTTTTTAGTTCTTCTAACAATGGAGATTTAGAAATTGGTGACGAAGTGGAGCTAAAACACATCGGAATTTCTAAAGAATACTATGAATACATGTCTATTTTGATCAATGTTGCTGGCGGAAGCTCTGGTGGACCATTTCAATCGCCACCCGCTACCGTAAGAGGAAATTTGATCAACAAAACCAATTTTGACAATTTTGCTTTGGGCTACTTTTCTTTAAGCGAAACTGATTCTCGAAAATATACGATAGAATAAAAATCACTACAACCACGAATTGAATTTAAAAAAAAACTGCTTAGCAAGTTCATCCAGATGAATTTCATTGCTTTTATAATTTCTGACTTGTGAAGTATTTTTATGTCTTTCAAAAAATACATTAAATTTAGTTGAAGCAGAATTTTATTCGATTGAAGGATTTCTACTGAAGGAACTTAAAGGCTGCTTTTTATCTAAATTTGCACTCAAACTTAATCATTATGTCATCACATCATATTGTTCGCGACGATCAAGAACCTGCTTTAATTATAGCCAATGGCGCCGCATGTAATTCTGAATTATTAGGACAATTATTAGAATGGTCTCCTTTGGTCATTGTACTCGATTCGGCCATGGAACGCGTGATGGAATTGGGAATAAAAGTCGATGTTTTGTTGGGTGACTTCGATCGTGGTTTTGACCCAGAAATCTATAAGACTAAACAATATCCAATTGAAATTGTACACACGCCCAACCAAGACAAAACCGATTTAGAAAAAGCATTTGATTACCTCATTGATCGAAAAATACCTGCAGCCAACGTAATTTGGGCAACAGGCAAACGCGCCGATCACACCATAACGAACGTAACCAATATTGTACGCTACCGTGATTTATTAAAAATTGTAATTCTAGACGATCATTCTAAAATATTTTTGTTGCCGCAGAAGTTCGAAAAATGGTATACCGCCAATACTCCAATTTCATTAATTCCAATTGGAGAAGTAAGCGGATTACAATCTATCAATTTAATTTACCCCTTACAAAACGATACACTCACTATGGGATACCGCACCGGAAGCAGCAATAGTGTTGCCAATGATGGTTTAGTCACCATCACTCATACCAAAGGTGATTTATTATTGATGGAATGTTTTGATTAAGCATTTAGAATTACATTAATTTTTAATAAAAGGTTTAGGAAAGCAAATAGCAAGTAAAAAAATCACAATTTGAAGTTTACAGGAAAAAATAATAACCATAAATCCTCTTTGCAGACTCTATGATAAAACAAAGCCCTTTACAGTAAAGGGCTTTGTTTATTTACTAAAATAAGTAATAACCAGTTATTCTTTTACTAATATAATGGTTGCTTTATAACCTGTACCTACATTCCATTGACTACCAAAAATAACAGCGCCTTGATCGTCGTACACTTGAAATTCGGCTGTATTAGGTGCAGCAAATCCTTCGTTCAAAGCTTCAAAATCTATTTTATTTGTGCCCGGAACTAAGTTTATTTTAAATCCACCAAATTCACTATCCAGATCAACTTCTGGCTCAATAACCTTGTCGTTCAAGTACACTTTTATCTTGTCACCATCTACAAAAGCTGCGTCACGGTAGCGAATTGTGGAAGTAAATGATTTGGTAGCAAAACTTCCTAAATATTGGTTGCGTCTGTAAAAAACACCTTCGCTATTCGACTCTTTTTTGTAAAGCGCACTATCACTAAATAGTTCTTCCGGATTAATTTCGATCGGATTTGGCTTTGCAACCACTGCTGGCGGATTTACTTTTGGTGCGCTTTCGGCAGGTGGAATTTCCTTTTTAATTTTAGATTCCTTTGGTGGAACTGCTTTAAACTTCGACTTATTTATTTCTTGTGCAAAACCTTGCAAAGAAATACTACTCATAACCATCAAAAAAAATATCTTTTTCATACGCTTTAAATTATTTATAAACATCTCGCAACTGCGCAAAAAAAACGCAATAATACCTCATCATAAAACTATAATTTTCCTGAATTATTGTATGTAAAGTCTTAAAAGCTGACATCCTTCGAATGTAAAATCCAAAGAATTACAAATATCACTTAAGATCTTAAGGAGCTAATCCCGCTTTCACCTATATCTTTTTGGCCCAATTATCATTGGCACAAAAAGGATACCGGCTCTATCGGGGCTAATAGGTTAATAATAGTCGAGAAAAACGGTAGTATAATCTCGCTTTTATTTACTTTTGAAATACTTATAAAAAGCCCTTACATTTCTTCTAAAACTTTTTTTACATAGTATTGTTCAGTAAGAACTGCTCCGCTCAATGCAAAATTAGAAAAAGCTCCAAGTGAAAACAGTTGGCATGATCTTAAACCACAATAAAAACGCAGACCTAGACACTAATGAAAAAAATTGCCTCTTACTTTCTATTGATATTGATAGTTATTTGTCTATTAATTGTTTCTATGATGCGCTCGGATATTCCGGTACAAGAATTAAAAACAAAGTACACCAATGAACATTCTAAATTTATAAAAATTAACGGAATGCAAGTCCATTATACCGATGAAGGTCAAGGAACACCACTGATACTTCTGCACGGAATTGGATCTTCTTTAAACACTTGGGACGGTTGGGAAGAGGAACTTAAAGCTAATTTCCGAATTATTCGGTTGGATTTACCTGGTTTTGCTTTAACAGGTCCGAACCCAACGCATGAGTATTCAATTGAGTTCTATGTTTCTTTTATGAAATCTTTTTTGGATGCGCTTACTATTGATGCTTGTTATATGACAGGAAGTTCATTAGGAGGATACATTACTTGGAACGTTGCTTCAGCGCATCCCAACTTGGTAAAAAAGATGATTTTGATCGATGCTGCGGGTTATCCTTTTACCAACGACACCACTCCATTTGTATTTAAAGTAGCTCAAACTCCGATCGCTCCTTTATTTAAAAATACTACTCCTCGCTTTCTAATTGCTCATATTCTTAAGCAAGTTTACGGCGATGATTCTAAAATCACGGATACCGTTATCGACAGATACTACGATTATGCTAGAGGTGAAGGAAACAGAGCTGCATTTTTAGATGTTGTAAAAAGTCTCCAATTTACGCAGTATCAAAAGATAAAAAATATTAAAACGCCTACATTACTATTATGGGGCGCAAAAGACACGTGGATAGAACCCCAATTAGGCAAGCGATTCCATCAAGATTTACCAAATTCAAAATTGATTATGTATCCAGGTGTTGGACATATTCCGATGGAGGAACTACCGAAGCAAACGGCCGCAGATGCACAGCTCTTTCTTCTGGGAACTTCGAGTAACGCAAACAGCAATTAACAGGAACAGTCTATCATATAAATAATTGTCCGTAAATATCCATTACGAAATAAAAATAAATTTTGATTAAAAGTAACGTGCTTTTTAACTTACTTTTAAAAGTAGTAATCACGGAAACCTTTGTTCTTAATTGCGTTTTATTATCTTTCAATACCGTTCAAAGTCAGTATTTTCAAAATTAGAAAACCAGATATCGCAGGCGCAATTGGTAGCCATAACTTTTGCGCTAAAAAACATAAAAATTGAATTTAGTCCTAATTATTAATATAGATGGTAAAAAAAATTATGGTACGAAATACATCAATATTATTGGGAGACCATTTTTAAAAATTTATCAATGAACAAATTTCTAGAGGAAAACATAGTTATTTAAGTGAAGTTGCGAGAACCACTTTAGCGTTTTTCGAACAAAAAGAAACAAAAGCTCAAATGTTAATAAATGAACTAAATGAAAGAGTCTTAAAATAAACAATTTTGACCGAAATAAAAATCTATGAATACTAAAATCTAATTTTCAAAAACAATCTTCTAGTATATAATTGGTAAAAGGCATTAGACGATAGTAATAGCATTTGGATTTATACGGCAGAAAATTGGCCTATTGAAAAAGCTGATAGATACGACAACTTAATTATTGACCTAATTGAATATACCGTCCGTAATTTAGATGTGGCTCGCGATATCATAAAAATTAGAAAATCATATAAATATTCAAGAGTAAAATCAAATTTAGTTTTCTTTAAAATAGATAAAATTAATAAAATTGAAGTAGCTAAATTTTTACATGAAAGAATGGATATTAAAAACAGATTGTCCGAATACATAGAAGAGCTACTGCTAATGTCCATTACAAAATAAATCTGATTTTAGTAGAATAAACGGTCATTATCATGCATTCGTGTACCAGAAAACACTTTGCTCTAAAGTCGCAGCCATCTTCTAGCGCCAAGAAAGCCCTGACCTTATAATAGCACTAGAAACGCTGATTAAAAAATAAGAGCCAATTATACAAGATACCTTCAATATTTACTTTTTATAATCATTTTAGTCTGCTAATTTAAGTGCCGTTTAAAATAAGTAGTATTGCCGTTCTATTACTATTCAATCTTAAAATATATCCAATTTGGAATATGTATCTTTGCGCCGAAATAAAATCTAATGAAAGAGACCTCCACTTCGGTTAAGACCAATTTGCATCCTAGAAATTTACATCGAAGCCGTTATGATTTCGAAAAACTTATAGGGCAAAACCCTGCATTGAAACCGTTTGTTTTTGTAAACAAACACCAAATTGAAAGTATCGATTTCAGTGAACCCGAAGCTGTAAAACAACTCAATAAAGCATTATTGCAAACGTATTACGACATTCAAAATTGGGATATTCCTAAAGATTATCTTTGTCCGCCTATTCCTGGTCGCGCAGACTACATTCATTACATCGCCGACTTATTAGCTTTATCTAACGACGGAAAAATTCCCGAAGGAGAAAATGTAATGGGATTAGATATTGGCGTAGGTAGCAATTGTATTTACCCAATTATTGGCAATGCTACTTACGGTTGGAGCTTTGTTGGTACAGACATCGATCCAAAAGCAATTGATAATTGTAGCGCAATCATAGAAAACAATCCGAAATTAAATGAGGTAATTAGTTTGCAGCAACAAACAGAGTCGCGTTTTATTTTTAAAAATATTATTACTCCAGAAGATCGTTTTGCATTTACACTTTGCAATCCTCCTTTTCATAATTCTGCTGAAGAAGCACAGAAAAGCACGATTCGGAAAGTAACTAATTTGAATCCGACTGCGCAAAAAACTGACAAGCCTGTTTTAAATTTTGGTGGACAACATGCCGAATTGTGGTGCGATGGTGGCGAACTAGCATTTATTAAGCAAATGATTTATGAAAGTGCCAAATACCCAATGCAATGCTTATGGTTTACAACTTTAGTGTCAAAAAGTGATAACCTAAAAACGATTTATAAAACCTTAGCAAAAGTTCAGGCCGTAACCATAAAAACAGTTGATATGGCACAGGGACAAAAAACAAGTCGTTTTGTAGCGTGGACTTTTATAAGTGAAACACAGCAAAAAGCATGGAAATTTTAAAGTAAGTTGTTGATTTGTTTTTTAATAGAGAGCTCTAAGACGATTATGAAATCAATAATTATAGTTCTGCAGAAAAAAACATCCTATTATTACATTCTTTCAAAAAAATATTTGATATCAATCATAATTCAATATTAAATTGAAATTCAGTCGAATAAATAAATTTTAACGTTATTTAAGTAGTATTTTAGCCAATATAACCTTAAACAACCACAAATGAAAAAACTTCTGTTTATTCTAACCTTAATTTTCTCGGTTGCACTAAGCGCTCAGGAAATTAAAATTACCGGTGTGGTAACCGATGAATCAAACGCAACCTTACCTGGAACAACTATTATTGTAAAAGGAACTGCAAAAGGAACCACATCTGATTTTGATGGTAGCTACAGCATTACTGCAAAAATGGGAGATGTTTTGCAATTTTCTTATGTTGGACTAGAAACAAAATCATGGACTGTAACGGGAAACTCATTAAATGTGACTCTAAAAGGTTCTGGCGAATCACTAGAAGATGTTGTTGTACTAGGATCTCGTAATCCTGCTAGAACAGTAACAGAGTCTACAGCTCCTATTGATGTCATCAATATGAAAGACATTTCTTCGCAAGGACCACAAGTCAATTTAAGTCAAATTTTAAACATGGTTGCGCCATCTTTTACGTCAAACTCTACAACTGTAGCTGACGGAACAGACCACATTGACCCAGCACAATTAAGAGGTCTAGGTCCAGACCAGGTTTTAGTTTTAGTGAACGGAAAAAGACGCCATACTTCTTCCTTAGTAAACATAAATGGTTCTCCGGGTAGAGGATCTGTAGGTACAGATTTAAATGCCATTCCTGCTTTTGCTATCGAAAGAATTGAAGTGTTAAGAGATGGTGCTTCGGCACAATATGGTTCTGATGCTATTGCCGGTGTAATCAACATTAATGTTAAGAAAAATACCAATAAATTAGATGTCAATCTTTTTTCTGGCGGAAACTTTTCTAAAGGTGCTAATGACCATTCCGGTGGTGTTGATGGTGGAAATTATCAATTAGACTTAAACTACGGAACCAGTTTGGGTAAAGAAAAAAGTTTTATTAATGCGACCGCAAGTTTTCAACTTAGAGATGCTACAAGCAGAGCAAAAGATGTAACTGGAGCTTTATTCAACGCCTACAATGCTATAGAGGATAGAGCTGCGACTGCAGGAACAAATATTAATTCTTTGTTCGCAAACATTACCAATACACCAAACACCGCACAAATACTTAGTGCAATTAAATTATACGCTCCATCGGTAAGTTACTTTACAGGTGCACAGCAAACCGCAATTCTCGACGCTACCACTATTTCTCAAATGCAAACCGCTCTAAACTTTGATGCTACAGACGGTGAATTAGCCTTTAGAAATTTACAGAGAAAAGATTTTAATATGAGAGTCGGACAATCTTCTTTAAAAAGTGCTCAATTCTTTTTAAACGCTGCTTATCCGATAAATGATAATCTAGAAATTTATGCTTTTGGAGGAACAAGCTATAGAGATGGTGAAGCTGCTGGTTTTTACAGACGACCGAATCAGTCGCGAGGATATTCAGGTTTATACCCGAATGGATTTTTACCAGAAATTCACTCTACAATAAATGATGCGTCTGTTGCCGCGGGACTTAGAGGACTGTTATTTAAAGATTGGAATTTTGATTTGAGTAATACATTTGGTAGAAATGCTTTTGATTATTCTATTGAAAATACAGTGAACTCTTCGATGAGAGAAGGTTCTCCAACTGAATTTGATGCTGGTGGTTTAGCTTTTGCACAAAACACCACTAATTTTGACATGAATAAAAAGTACGACGTTCTTCAAGGTTTAAATGTAGCTTTTGGAGCAGAGTACCGTCATGAAAACTTTAACATTAGTCAAGGTGTGCCGGACTCTTACAACCTGTATGATATTAATGGAGCGGTTGTAACGGGAACAACTCCTGCAAACATCAAAGTAACTGACTTTTACAATGCTACAAGACCAGGTGGAGCACAAGTTTTTCCAGGTTTCAGACCTGCAAATGCAGTTGATAAAGGACGTAATAGTTATGCTTTATACACTGACTTAGAATTAGACGTTACTGAAAAATGGTTGGTTAACGGAGCCTTGCGTTTTGAAAATTATTCAGATTTTGGAAACACAACTAATTTCAAAGTAGCCACACGTTACAAAGTAACAGAAAACATCAATTTACGCGGAGCGATTTCAACTGGATTTAGAGCACCATCTTTACACCAAATCTATTTTAATTCGACGGCTACACAATTTGTAGGTGGCGTACCATTTGAAGTAGGAACTTTTAGCAACGATTCGCAACCAGCGCAATTATTAGGAATTCCTAAATTGAAGCAAGAAGAATCTAAAAGTGCTAGTATTGGTTTTACTGCAAAAATTCCTGCCGCTAACATCACTTTAACTGCAGATGCTTACATCGTACAAATTGATGATAGAGTCGTTCTTACTGATCAATTTTCTAGACCAGGTGGAACTCCAGCAGCGGGAACGCCAAACGCTACTTTAAATGCTTTATTTGATACTGCAGGCGCAACAGCAGCCACATTTTTTGCTAATGCAATTGACACAGAATCAAAAGGTATTGATGTGGTAATTAGTCATAAAACAAGTTTTGGAAACAATGTTTCTTTAAAATCAGATTTATCAGGAACGTTCTCCCAAACGTACCGAGTGGGTACTATTCATGCTTCACCAATATTAGAGGCTGCTGGTCAAGTAAACAGATATTACTCTGAGGCAAGTCGTGTGTATTTGCAAGAAGCAATTCCAAGAGTTAAGGCTAATTTGACTAACTCATTAACGTATAAAAAATTCGATTTCTTTTTAAGAAATGTTTATTTTGGAAAAGTGACCGATCCTAACACTGCTGATGCAAATGGAGACGGAAGAGTTGAAGGAGCGCTGGTAAATGGCCAAGTAATTGAAGTAGAGCACCCAATTTGGGGAGCAAAAATAATCACTGATTTATCGGTAGGTTTCAAAATCACAGAAGCGGCCAAAATTGTCATCGGAGCCAATAATATTTTTGACATTTATCCTGATGAAAATTTAGGCCCACAAAGCGTGATCAGACCAAGATTAGTTGGTGGTGCTATTGACTATACGGCTACTCCCTCTACTATTGATTTATCAAATGCAAACCAATTTGTCTATTCAAGAAATACATCTCAATTTGGTCAAAACGGAAGATTCCTTTTTGCTCGATTAAGTTTCAGTTTCTAATAATTACCTTTTTAAAAATGAAAAACCATCATGCTCAGCAAGATGGTTTTTTTTTGGCTTAAACTTAAGTGCAAAAAGAATTCAAACTTTGTAACTTTGTAATTCTTAATTTTCAACATAACAGATGAATTTCCAAGTTGTTTCCGATTACAGTCCTAAAGGCGATCAACCGCAAGCTATCGAAAAATTATCCCAAGGAATTGAGGATGGTGAAAAGTTCCAGACACTCTTGGGAGTTACGGGCTCAGGAAAAACCTTTACGGTAGCCAACGTAATTCAAGAAGTGCAACGTCCTACATTGGTTTTGGCGCACAATAAAACATTGGCTGCTCAGCTGTATTCCGAATTCAAGCAGTTTTTTCCCAATAATGCGGTGGAATATTTTGTGTCGTATTACGACTATTACCAACCCGAAGCTTTTATGCCAGTAACTGGTGTTTTCATTGAAAAAGATTTATCCATCAACGAAGAATTAGAAAAAATGCGGATGTCAACAACGGCTTCGTTACTTTCTGGTCGGAGAGATATTTTGGTTGTCGCATCGGTTTCCTGTTTGTACGGTATTGGAAACCCTGTAGAATTTCAGAAAAATTTAATTCCGATTGAGAAAGGTCAAGTTATTTCTCGAACTAAATTATTGCATCAGCTGGTGCAAAGTTTATATTCTAGAACCGAAGCTGATTTTAATCCGGGAAGTTTTCGAATAAAAGGCGACACAGTAGATGTGTATCCAAGTTATGCCGATGAGGCGTATCGAATTCATTTCTTTGGAGATGAAATTGAAGAAATAGAAAGTTTTGATACCAAAGACTCTAAAGTCATTGAAAAGTTCGAGCGATTGACCATCTATCCGGCTAACATGTTTGTGACTTCCCCCGACGTATTGCAAGGTGCAATTTGGGATATCCAACAAGATTTAGTCAAACAAGTAGATTATTTTAAGGAAATTGGTAAGCACTTAGAAGCAAAACGTCTGGAAGAGCGTACCAATTTTGATTTAGAAATGATTCGAGAATTAGGATATTGCTCTGGAATTGAAAATTATTCTCGATATCTCGACGGCCGTCTACCTGGCACCAGACCCTTTTGTTTGCTCGATTATTTTCCAAAAGATTATTTAATGGTTGTCGATGAAAGTCACGTAACACTTTCGCAAGTGAGTGCCATGTATGGAGGCGACAGAAGCAGAAAAGAAAATTTAGTAGAATACGGTTTCCGTCTTCCGGCAGCAATGGACAACCGTCCGTTGAAGTTTGAGGAATTTGAAGCCATGCAAAATCAGGTGATTTATGTATCGGCGACTCCAGCTGATTATGAATTAGCCAAAACAGAAGGTGTCGTAGTTGAACAAGTAATTCGTCCGACAGGATTATTAGATCCAATTATTGAGATTCGACCAAGTTTGAATCAAATTGATGATTTAATCGAAGAAATTCAGGTTCGAGCTGAAAAAGATGAGCGCGTTTTAGTGACTACTTTAACTAAGAGAATGGCTGAAGAACTGGCTAAATACTTAACCAAAGTCAGCATTCGTTGTCGTTATATTCACTCAGAAGTGGACACCTTAGAACGAATTGAAATCATGCAAGATTTGCGAAAAGGAATTTTCGATGTTTTAATTGGTGTGAATTTACTTCGTGAAGGACTGGATTTACCCGAAGTTTCGTTGGTCGCTATTCTAGATGCCGATAAAGAAGGTTTTTTAAGAAGCCATCGTTCGCTGACTCAAACCATTGGTCGTGCCGCGAGAAACTTAAACGGAAGAGCGATTTTATACGCCGATAAAATTACGGCCAGTATGCAAAAAACAATCGACGAAACCGAATACCGCCGCAACAA
Organism: Flavobacterium sp. TMP13; assembly: GCF_050847115.1. NCBI lineage: Bacteria > Pseudomonadati > Bacteroidota > Flavobacteriia > Flavobacteriales > Flavobacteriaceae > Flavobacterium > Flavobacterium sp. TMP13. The sequence continues at coordinate 1,939,081 of NZ_CP193656.1, read as the reverse complement.
ACAAATGACGTTCAATACCGAAAACAATTTGGTGCCGCAAGCCTTAAATAAAAAAATAGAAAGCGCTTTTACTAAAAATCCGTTGGCTGATTATGAATTGGGCCTCACTTTAAACGCGGCAGCAGAACCAGACACTACCTATTCTTCGAAAGCAGATTTAGAAAAAATGATTCGAGAAAAACGAAAATCAATGGAAAAAGCAGCGAAGGAATTAGACTTTATGCAAGCCGCTAAATTGCGTGACGATATTAAGAAACTACAGACACAATTGGCTTAATTTTTTATTTCTAAATACATGTTGCTTCATGAAAATAAAAATTTTATTTCTCGTTTTAATCTTTGGTTTTCTTAAGGCAACAGCGCAAGAAAGTAGTGCTAGCATAAATATTTTGACTTTTTCGATTGATTCGCCAGAGTTGCAGACAACTAAAAAGATTTGGATCTATTTGCCCGAAAACTATAGAAATTCGAACACCAAATATCCGGTGTTGTACATGCATGATGCTCAGAATTTATTTGATGCCAAGACTTCTTTTGTAGGAGAATGGAATATTGATGAAAAACTAGATAGTTTGCGAGCTCGAATAATTGTGGTGGGAATTGAACATGGAAATGAAAAGCGGATTGACGAGCTTACGCCTTATCCTAACGAAAAATATGGTGGCGGAAGCGGTGAAAAGTACACCGAATTTATTGTACAAACATTAAAACCCTACATTGACTCTCATTACCAAACAAAGACCACAGCAAAGAGTACATCAATTATGGGCAGTTCTTTGGGTGGACTGATCTCGATGTATGCCGTTTTAAAATATCCTAAAACGTTTGGCAAGGCTGTTATTTTCTCACCTTCATTTTGGTTTTCTGATAAAATCTATAATTTGGCTGCAATAAGTCCGAAATTGGATAGCAAAATATATTTTTTATGCGGCGATCATGAAAGTGATGATATGGTTAGTGATCTTCAAATGATGAAAACCTTACTTTTAGAAAACAAAGTGATTGCTTCTAAAAACATGGAAACAAAAATAATTAAAAAGGGCGAGCATAATGAAAAACTCTGGAGAGATGGTTTTGTACAGAGCTTTTTATGGTTGGCAAAATTTCAATAATTCATCACTTTTTTATTCAATAAATATCAGACGTCTAATGAAACTTCAATTAAAATCTTACGACTTAAAGTTAAAAAATACGTTTACTATATCTCGAAAATCAATTGACAGTCAACCTTCTTTGGTTGTCGCATTAACGGCTGATGGTTTTTCGGGCTACGGAGAAGCAACTTCTAACCCCTACTATAATGCTAGTATTCCCGATTTAATGACTGAAATTGAAAAGGTTAGACTACTAGTTGAACAAACTTATGGTATTCCTCCAGAAGCTTTTTGGGATACGCTTGCACCCCATTTAGCACACAATAAATTTGCATTATGTGCTTTGGACAATGCGTATAATGATTGGTATGCCCGAAGTAAAAATTTAAAACTCTACGAATTGTGGCAGTATAACATCAGTACAATTCCGTTAACGAATTACACGATAGGAATTGATACTATCGAAAATATGGTTGCGAAATTAAAAGCAAAACCGTGGCCAATTTATAAAATTAAACTAGGAACTGCAGATGATATTGCTATTGTAACCGAGCTGAGAAAACACACTAACGCTATTTTTAGAGTAGATGCTAATTGCGCTTGGACAGCGGAGCAAACTATAACTAATGCTACTACATTAAAAAAATTAGGTGTAGAATTTATAGAACAGCCTTTGGCAGCTGCAGATTGGGAAGGACAACGAGACGTTTTCAAGAAATCGATACTACCAATTATTGCCGATGAAAGTTGTATAACCGAAGATGACGTCGCAAAATGTCACGGTCATTTTCATGGAATTAATATTAAACTAATGAAATGTGGTGGCGTAACGCCCGCCCGACGTATGTTGACGCAAGCGAAACAATTGGGATTAAAAACTATGGTTGGTTGCATGACAGAATCGACCGTAGGTATTTCGGTAATCGCACAACTATTGCCCGAATTGGATTATGTAGATATGGATGGTGCTTTGCTTTTATCTGAAGATATTGCCAGCGGAGTGACTATTATGAATGGTAAAATTGAATATGCTTCTGGCAATGGAACAGGCGTTTCATTATGTGAGGGATTGGGTGAGGGATAGCAGCGAAAATCCTTTTTTGATTTTTTATCAAAAAAGATTGAAGTGCATAGCCCGACCCGCTTTTTCTGCGGGTCACCCCCAAATTAAGATATTCGATTTTATTTTGAATCTGAAAAAATCAAATATGAAATTGGAAAGCCTAGAAAACGTACCTTTGTAAAAAATAAAATGATGACAAATAACGATATCTTAAAAAAATTACGCGTGGCTTTGATGCTCCGTGACGATCAAATAGTAGACATTTTAGAATTAGTAGATTTTAGAATCACTAAATCGGAATTAGGTGCTTTTTTTAGAGCTGAAGACCACCCGAATTATATGGAATGTGGCGATCAAGTTTTGCGTAACTTTTTGAATGCATTAGTAATACATTTGAGAGGGACGAAGGAAAACCCTAAAAATCCGACAGAAGTTTTAGCAAAACACAAAGCAGAAATTCCGAAAAAAGAAGGTCAAAATGACAGACCTGAATTTAAGTCAAAACCAAGAGACGAGGAAAAACATAGAGGTGATCAAGATCCTACTAAAGCAAAATATGCTACTAAAAAGACTTCTAAAAAAGAGTTTCCTAAAGGCAACAACAAACCGCAAGTTGTCGAAAAAGTAAAATACAATTTTGGTAAAAGCAAAAAATCCTAAGTTTAGACTTGGGATTTTTTTTTAATAAAGACAATTTATTACTTCTTAAAATGGGCTGTTTTTTGCTTGAATTCTAAAACAAGCTCATATTCTAAAAGCGAATCACTATTTTTGCTACAAATTTATTTAAAACATGAAAAAACTTATTGTATTTGTAACAATTGCACTTGTTACTGCTTTTGGTTTAAAAGCACAAGAACGTCCCAAATTAGTAGTTGGAATTGTAGTGGATCAAATGAAAATGGAGTATCTATACCGTTTTTCAGATGACTTTTCACCGAATGGTTTCAAGAGATTAATGAATGATGGTTTTGTTTTTCAAAACATGCATTACAATTATATGCCAACCTATACGGCACCAGGACACGCTTCGATTTACACGGGAGCAACTCCTTCGGTACACGGAATTGTTGGTAATGGTTGGTTTAGCCGTAAATTAGGTAAAACTATGTACTGCACCGATGACGCTAGTGTAAAAACGATTGGTGATGGTAGCAAAGAAGAAGGTGAAATGTCACCTAAAAATCTTCAAGCAACCACCATCACCGACGAATTGAGGATGGCAACAAACTTTAAAGGTAAAGTTATTGGATTGAGCATGAAAGATCGCGGTGCTATTTTACCTGCGGGACATTTTGCTAATTGGGCTTTTTGGTATAGCAATACAGGTTCTTTTGTTTCTAGTTCTTTTTACGGAGATGCTTTACCGAAATGGGTAACTAAATTTAATTCGGAAAAACGCTATATGTCGTATTTCAAAAAAGGATGGGATTTGTACAAACCAGCGGCTACTTATAATGAAAGCTTACCAGATAATAATCCGTATGAAGGAAAATTACATGGCAGCGAAACACCAACTTTTCCGTATGATTTGAAAAAAATGTATGAGAAAAAAGATGCTGGTATTATAAAAGCAACTCCTTTTGGAAATGATTTATTGGCAGAATTTGCCATGGAAGCTATAAAAAGTGAAGAATTAGGTAAAGATAATATTATAGATTTCTTGGCTGTGAGTTTCTCATCTACGGACTATGTTGGACATTTGTTAGGACCACGTTCTATGGAATTGCAAGACACCTATTTACGTTTGGATCAAACTATTGCTGATTTTTTAACGTACTTAGACAAAACTGTAGGTAAAGGAAATTATTTATTGTTTTTAACGGCTGATCACGCTGGTGCGGAAAATGTGGGCTATTTAAAAGACAACAAATTTGCGGTTGATTATATCAGTCCAAAAACAATTCGCAGCAGCTTAACGGAATTCTCTAATCAAACTTTTGGAGCAGATTTAGTTTTGAACTATTCTAATTTCAATTTATTTTTTAATAAAGAAATAATCAAAACAAAAGGATTAGAATTAAGCAAAGTAAAGCAAGCTTTTAAAGACTATTTTATGACGCAAGACTACATCAAACGCGCATATACTGAAGAAGAAATTTTAGCTTCGACTGGAGCTGATTATTTCTTAGATTTTATTGCGAAAGGATTTGATGCAACTCAAAATGGTGACATTGTTATACTAGAAAAACCAGGTTATTCAGAGCATGCTCTTTTGGGAACTTCGCACGGAACAGCTTATTCTTATGACACGCACGTTCCTGCAATTTTTTACGGATGGCAAATCAAAGCTGGAGAATCGTACAATAAAAAAGACATTACCGAAATAGCGCCAACTATTGCGCAAAAAATAAAAGTTACTTTCCCGAATGGAACTGAATCTAAAGTGTTAGAAGAAGTATTGAATAAGTAACAATTTAATACCATCAAAAAAGCTGCATCAATTGGTGCAGCTTTTTTTTAGCGAATCTTTAAAACTTGAGATTCTATTTCTCCTAAAAATAAAACGGAACTAAAATTATTTTAGTTCCGTTTTTCATTAACAATTAAATATATAACCTACACCGCACCAACTGCTGTTGGTAATGGTATTTGATTCTTCAACAAGTCCTCAAATGTTTCGTGCGCACGAATTAAAAATGCTTCACCGTTCAGCCATAAAACCTCAGCTGGTTTGTATCTTGAGTTGTAATTTGAAGCCATTGAAAAGCAATAAGCTCCTGCATTTCTGAAGCATAAAATATCTCCTTCAGCAATTTCTTGAATTCTACGGTTGCTCGCAAATGTATCTGTTTCACAAATGTAGCCCACTACAGAATAGAAACGTTCTTTTCCTTTTGGATTAGAAATGTTTTCGATAACGTGCTGTGATCCGTAAAACATAGGGCGAATCAAGTGATTGAATCCGCTGTCAATTCCTGCAAAAACAGTTGACGTTGTTTGTTTCACTACATTTACTTTCGCTAAAAACGAACCTGCTTCGCTCACCAAAAATTTTCCTGGTTCAAAGATTAACGTCAAATCTTTACCATATTCGGTACAGAAAGAATTGAATCTTTTTGATAATTTTTTACCTAATTCTTCAATATCTGTTTCAATATCGTCTTTTTTGTAGGGCACTTTAAAACCACTTCCAAAATCTAAGAATTCTAAGTTTTTGAAATTACGAGCCGCATCAAATAAGATTTCAGCAGCGTACAAGAATACTTCGATATCTAAAATATCAGAACCTGTGTGCATGTGAATACCGACAATGTTCATGTTGGTATTTTCGACAATACGCACCAAATGTGGCAATTGATGTACCGAAATTCCAAATTTACTATCAATATGTCCTACTGAAATGTTTTCGTTTCCACCTGCCATAACATGCGGATTGATACGAATACAAACTGGTGCATCTGGATATTTTGCTCCAAATTGCTCTAAAATAGACAAGTTGTCAATATTGATTTGAACACCCATTGCAGCTACTTCTTCTATTTCCTCTAAAGAAACACCGTTGGGTGTAAAAAAGATGCGCTCTGGCTCGTAACCTGCATGCAGTCCGAGTTGTACTTCTTGAATAGAAACAGTATCTAAACCAGCTCCCATATCTTTTAACAACTGAAGAATGGCAATGTTAGACAATGCCTTCATTGCGTAATTAATCTTTAAGTTTTCTACTTTCGCGAAAGCTTTGGTTAATCTTTTATATTGCGATTGAATTTTTTCACCATCGTATACGTATAGTGGCGATCCAAATTGTTCTGCTATTTGTAGTAAATCTTTTGATTGCATGTTTAGTTATTTTAGACAAATTTATTACTCTTTTAAGTTTCTACAAACAAAAAAGATAAAAATAACAAATTATAACAAATTGTTTAAAAACAAACAATTTATACGATTCGTAATTCTTTCGACCAAAAAAGCCCTTGAATTGAAATCAAGGGCTTTGTTATTTCTATTCTTACAATTATACTGCCGGTAAGTCCCCTCCTTCTTTGGTCGCCAAATCGGATTTTCCCATTAAATAAATATCCAATTGGCGTGCTGCTTCTCTTCCTTCAGAAATCGCCCAAACAATTAGCGATTGTCCGCGGCGCATATCACCAGCCGTAAAAATATTAGGTACGTTGGTTTGATAATTTTTCGCCTGGTAATTACCTCTAAAATCAATTTCAAGTCCCAATTGCTGACTCAATGTTTTTTCGGGACCAGTAAAACCCAATGCGAGCAAAACCAAATCGCAAGGCCATGTTTTTTCTGAACCTGCAACTTCAATTAATTCGGGACGTTGACCTGGAATAATTTTCCATTCTACAGAAACAGTTTTCAAAGCAATTAATTTACCTGAAACATCTTTTATAAATTCTTTCGTATTGATTAACCAATTTCTTTCGCAACCTTCTTTGTGTGAACTAGAGGTTTTTAGTTGTAAAGGCCAATATGGCCAAGGCGTTGCGGCACTTCTTCCCACAGCGGGTTTAGGCATGATTTCAAAATTGGTTACCGATTTGGCTCCTTGACGATTGGACGTTCCCACGCAATCTGAACCTGTATCACCGCCTCCAATTACAATTACATCTTTGCCTGTTGCGAGATATTGATTTTCGACTTTTTCGCCATAAACGACCTTCGTTTGCTGGGTTAAGAAATCCATGGCTTGCACCACTCCGTCGGCGTCTGCACCTGACGTTGGTAAACCTCTTTTTTCCGTCGCTCCGCCACAAAGCATAATTGCATCAAACGCTTTTAAATCGCTTATTAGATAATTAACACCAACATTAGTATTGACTTTAAAAATAATTCCTTCTGCCTTTAAAATAGCGACACGTCTGTCGATAATTCCTTTTTCTAGTTTGAAATTCGGAATACCGTAACGCAACAAACCGCCAATCGCATTGTCCCTTTCAAAAACCGTTATCAAATGACCTGCTCTGTTTAATTGTTGCGCTGCTGCTAAACCTGCAGGACCAGAACCAATTACCGCAACAGTTTTTCCTGTTCTTGTTTTTGGAGGTTGTGGTTTGATCCAACCTTCTTGAAACGCGCGTTCGACTATATTTTTTTCGATATTTTCTATAGCAACTGGATCTTCTATAAGTCCAAGCACACACGCTTTTTCACAAGGTGCTGGACACAAACGTCCTGTAAATTCTGGAAAATTATTTGTGGAATGTAAGATCCAAGATGCTTTTTGCCATTCCCCTTGATATATCATGTGATTGAAATCTGGAATTAAATTTCCCAACGGGCAACCACTGTGACAAAACGGAATACCGCAATCCATGCAGCGAGAACCTTGTTTTGATACTTCAGCCACACTCAAAGGAACTGTAAATTCATTGTAATTTGATACACGCTCTTGCACGGCAATGTATGATTCGTCCTGTCTTTCAAATTCTTTAAAACCTGTTACTTTTCCCATTGTATTATGCTGTTAATTCTTCTACCATTTGTTCTTCTGTCTCTAAACGTATCAGTGCTTTTTTGTATTCTGTAGGCATAATTTTTACAAAATTATTCACGCTATTTTCCCAATATTCTAATAAAGCAGTTCCTTTGGTACTGTTAGTGTATAAAACATGTTTTTCAATCAATTGTCTCAAATCATCAGCATCTTCGCCTGCTACTTTTTCAAATTCGATGGTTTCCGTATTGCACAATCCATTGGTAAATTTATTTTCGGGATCATAAATATAAGCGACACCACCACTCATGCCGGCGGCAAAATTACGTCCGGTTTCACCAAGCACCACTACTTTTCCGCCGGTCATGTATTCGCAACCGTGATCACCAACTCCTTCTACAACCGCTGTTGCACCAGAATTACGTACGGCAAAACGCTCGCCTGCAATACCATTAATGTACGCTTCTCCTTCGACTGCGCCAAAGAGACAAACGTTTCCAACAATGATATTTTTATCAGCAGCAAAAGTAGCTGTAGCAGGTTTTTTTATAATCAATTTAGCGCCCGAAAGTCCTTTCCCTAAATAATCGTTGGTATTTCCTTCTACTGTAAAAGTTAATCCGTGTGCGCTAAAAGCACCTAAACTTTGCCCAGCAGAACCGGTAAAATTAATGTTCAACGTATCTTCTGGTAAACCCAAGTGGCCATAAATTTTAGAAATTTCGTTGCTGACAATAGCGCCAACCGAACGATTGGTATTGTTGATTGGAAAATTTAAAGTCATCTTCTCCTTTCGATACAAAGCACGATGTGACTCTTTTAGTATTTGAAAATCTAAAACATTTTCTAAATTATGATCTTGTTTTTCTGTATTTCTAACTACCATTCCACTATAAGCTACTGGCCTGTATAAGATTGACGATAAATCCAATCCTTTAGCTTTGTAATGGTCGATTGCTTTATTGGTGTTTAATTTATGAGTTTGGCCAATCATTTCTTCTAAAGTTCTGAAGCCCAATTGAGCCATAATTGCTCTTAGTTCTTCTGCCACATAAAAAAAGAAATTAATAACGTGTTCTGGCGTTCCTTTGAAGTTTTTGCGCAAGTCTTTATCTTGTGTTGCAATTCCGACTGGACAGGTATTCAAATGGCATTTACGCATCATGATACAACCCGAAGCTACCAAAGGTGCCGTTGCAAAACCAAATTCTTCGGCTCCCAGCAAGGTCGCAATTGCCACATCACGACCCGTTTTTAATTGACCGTCACATTCGACTACAATTCTACTTCTTAAATTATTTAAAACTAAGGTCTGCTGCGCTTCAGCCAATCCCAATTCCCAAGGAAGCCCGGCGTGTTTTAATGACGTTAAAGGTGAAGCTCCGGTTCCGCCATCGTAACCTGCAATTAAAACCACATCGGCTTTGGCTTTGGCAACTCCAGCAGCAATGGTTCCCACGCCAATTTCTGAAACTAATTTCACATTAATTCTCGCTGCTCTGTTGGCATTTTTTAAGTCAAAAATTAACTGTGCTAAATCTTCAATAGAATAAATATCATGGTGTGGCGGTGGCGAAATTAATCCCACAAATGGCGTCGAATTACGAGCTGCTGCAATCCAAGGCAATACTTTTTCTCCAGGTAATTGTCCGCCTTCTCCAGGTTTTGCACCTTGCGCCATTTTAATCTGAATTTCTTTGGCGCTAGACAAATAGTGCGACGTTACGCCAAAACGCCCTGAGGCAACTTGCTTGATAGCGGAATTACGACTGTCGCCGTTCACATCAGGTTGAAAACGAGTTCTATCTTCTCCACCTTCGCCAGAATTTGATTTTCCACCAATACGGTTCATAGCGATTGCTAAATTTTCATGCGCTTCTCTAGAAATAGAACCATAAGACATAGCTCCCGTTTTGAAACGTTTGACAATTTCTGTCCAAGGCTCCACTTCGTCGAGTGGAATGGGATCTAAATTGTCAAATTCGAACAAACCACGAATAGTCATTAAATTTTTGGCCTGATCGTTCACGGCATTCGCATATACATCATAACTGTCTTGATCGCTCAACCGAACGGCTTGCTGCAATTTGGCAATAGTTGTTGGGTTAAACATGTGTCGTTCGCCATTGCGTCTCCAGCGGTATTCGCCACCAATATTCAAGCCCAATCGATTGGCCACCTCGGTATCTGGATAAGCATATTTATAACGAGCCGTAATTTCTTTTTCAATCTCATACAAGCCAATTCCTTCGATTCTTGAAGTCGTGTACGGAAAGTATTTTTGAACAAATTTTGAATTAAAACCCACAATCTCAAAAATCTGAGAACCTCGATACGAATGCAAAGTCGAGATTCCGATTTTATTCATAATCTTCAAAATTCCAGAACCAATCGCTTTATTAAAATTGTCAACTGCTTTTTGTTCAGTAATTCCGGTAATGAAACCCTCTTGTACTTGCACCCTAATAATTTCATTAACCATATATGGATTAATAGCGCTGGCGCCATATCCGAATAAAGTGGCAAAATGATGTGGTTCGCGTGGTTCAGCCGATTCAATGATGATATCAAAATAGGAGCGCTTGCGCAAACGGTTCATTTGATGATTGACATAGGAACAAGCCAATAGTGACGGAATTGGTGCAAATTCTTTGTTCACACCTCGATCTGAAAGTATAATAATATTTATTCCTTGTTCTACCGCTTTTGTAATTTGAACGATAATTGCATCCAAAGCATTTTCTAAACCATTTAAACCTTTGTCTTTTTCATATAAAATTTCAAAAGTTTCTGCTTTGAAATTATCAATCGAAATATTTCTTATTTTTTCTAAATCGTCGTTAGAAATAACTGGATTCTGAATTTTTAATTTGCGGCATTGTTTGCTTGTAATGTCAAAAACATTGCGGTCTTGTCCTAAATTCAAACTAATATCAGTTACAATTTCTTCTCGGATTCCATCTAAAGGCGGATTCGTCACTTGGGCAAATAACTGTTTGAAATAATTTGAAATCAGTTGTGGTCTGTCTGATAAAACCGCTAAAGGCGTATCAGTTCCCATAGATCCCAGCGCTTCTTTACCCGCCTGAGCCATTGGCGTAATTACATCCTGAATGTCTTCAATCGTGTAATTAAACAACCGTTCTCTGGTTTTAAGATCGATAGTTTCTATTGGGCAAACTTCCGACGTTGATGGCACATCTTTCAGGTGCAAACGGTATTTATCCAACCATTCTTGGTACGGTCTCTCCGAAACAATTTTACTCTTTATTTCTTCATCATTAATAATTCGGCCGTTGTTCATGTCTACTAAGAACATTTTTCCTGGTTCTAATCGTCCATGACTCTCTACATCTTCAGGGGCAACTTCTACGACTCCAATTTCTGACGCCATAATTAATTTTCCGCTTTTGGTCACTGTATAACGAGAAGGTCTCAAGCCATTTCTATCCAATAAAGCGCCAATATAATCACCATCGGTAAATGGTACTGACGCAGGTCCGTCCCACGGTTCCATGATACAAGCGTTATATTCATAAAATGCTTTTCTTTCAGGAGACATTGTTTTGTGTTTTTCCCAAGCTTCTGGAATCATCATCATCATTACTTCGGGCAACGATCTTCCGGTGTGTGTCAATAACTCCACAACCATATCCATAGAAGCAGAATCTGATTTTCCTGGTAAAATGATTGGAAATAATTTTTCGATTTGCGGACCAAATACGTCGCTTTTCATGATTTCTTCGCGGACACGCATGCGACTAACGTTTCCTCTTAAAGTGTTAATTTCTCCATTTTGACACATGAATCGGAACGGTTGTGCCAGTTCCCAAGTTGGCATGGTATTGGTCGAAAAACGCTGGTGCACCAAAGCCAAACGAGTGACTAAATCAGTTTGTTGCAAGTCGGTATAATACGGCCCAATATCCTCGGGCATAATTACACCTTTGTATATTATGGTAGTAGTTGATAAACTGGCCACATAGAAATACCCACCTTGAGAAATTTTTGAGTTCGCAATAGTATGTTCTGTAATTTTGCGAGCTGCATATAATTTTGCTTTAAAAACAGCATCGCTAATTACTTCTTTCTGTGCGATAAAAACTTGCTCAATTGCTGGCTCAGAAGCCAAAGCAATTTCGCCTAAATGCGAAGAATCAACGGGTACTGCTCTCCATCCTAAAACAGAAAGCCCTTGTGCTTCCAATTCTTTTTCAAATAACGCTTTGCAGTAATTATATTGATTTTTAATTTTTGGCAAGAAAACCATACCTACAGCGTATTCCCGTGCCGCTGGTAATAAGAATTCACAAACTCGAACAAAATATTCGTGCGGGATGTCAATTAAAAGTCCTGCGCCATCTCCTGTTTTTCCATCTGCACTAACGCCGCCTCTGTGTTCTAGCTTTACTAGAATTTCTAGCGCATCATGAATAATTTGATTGGTTTTTTCTCCTTTTAAATTACAGATAAAACCAGCTCCACAGTTTTCATGTTCGAATTCGGGTAAATAAAGACCTTGTTTTTTAATTTTCATCCGTGCTATATTTTTTATTCAAAAATAAAGAATTCATTGAATAAAATTTAGATAAAACATTCTTTTGATGCAATTTTTACAACATAAACAGGATTTTAATTCGAAAATATCAAATCTGAAAAGAATGGCTTTCCAAATTATCAGATTCACAATTGGAAAGATTCGACCGAGACAAAACTTCATTAAATTAGACATAAAACAAGATTAAATTCATCAAAACGCAAACGTTATAGTGATTTTAGTAATTGTTATTTTTTTGAAAATCACCACAACTCCCCGCTTTTTAAATTTAAAATCGCAACTTAATTCCATCCATTAAAAGCAAAATTGCTCCTTGTATCGACGCTTAAATTATGAAATAATTTTTCTTTCTAGATGTCATTTTTTTAATTACAAGAATTTAAAATGTTGAAAAAATTCTAAAAAAAATCACGCATAGTCAAGGAGTTTCTTACAAGCATAAATACATTTTAAAAACATTTCAAATTAAATAATGAAACCCGTGACTTTTAAAGTTTTAATTTCAAAAATATTTCACTCTTACGTACATTTTTGCTACTTTTGTGCCACTTTTAATCTGAAAAAGATTCAGAACCAGACAAATTCTATATTATGAACATACACGAATATCAAGGAAAAGAGATTTTAGCTAGTTACGGAGTACGCATTCAGCGCGGTATCGTAGCTAATACACCTGAAGAAGCTGTTGCAGCTGCAAAACAATTGACTGCCGAAACTGGTACAGGATGGCACGTAATTAAAGCACAAGTTCACGCAGGTGGTCGTGGAAAAGGTGGTGGAGTTAAGCTTGCTAAGAATTTAGAGCAGGTTAAAGAAATTGCAGGACAAATTATCGGAATGCAATTGGTTACGCCTCAAACTTCTGCAGAAGGTAAAAAAGTGAGTACTATTTTAGTAGCAGAAGATGTTTACTATCCTGGTGAAACTGAAACTTCTGAATTCTATGTTTCTGTTTTATTAAATAGAGGTACAGGTCGCAACATGATTATGTATTCTACTGAAGGTGGAATGGATATTGAAGAAGTTGCTGAAAAAACGCCTGAGTTAATCTTTACTGAAGAAGTTGATCCTTCAGTTGGACTACAAGGTTTTCAAGCAAGAAGAATTGCCTTTAATTTAGGTCTTTCTGGAAATGCTTTTAAAGAAATGGTAAAATTTATCGATGCTTTATATAAAGCTTACATTGGTACGGACGCTTCTATGTTCGAAATCAATCCGGTTTTAAAAACATCTGACAATAAAATTATGGCTGTTGATGCAAAAGTTAATATTGACGATAATGCATTGTACAGACAACAAAAAATTGCCGATATGCGTGACATCCGTGAGGAAAATGCAATTGAGGTAGAAGCAAAAGAAGTTGGATTGAACTACGTAGATCTTGACGGTACTGTTGGATGTATGGTAAATGGTGCAGGTCTTGCTATGGCAACAATGGACTTAATTAAGTATGCTGGTTTTGAGCCTGCAAACTTCTTAGACGTTGGTGGAACTGCAGATGCAAAACGTGTTGAAACTGCTTTCCGTATCATCTTAAAAGATCCAAACGTAAAAGCAATTTTGATTAATATCTTTGGTGGAATCGTTCGTTGTGACCGTGTTGCTCAAGGTGTTGTTGATGCTTACAAAAACATGGGAGATGCTATTAAAGTACCTATCATTGTGCGTTTGCAAGGAACAAATGCTGAAATTGCAAAAGAGTTAATTGACAATTCTGGAATGCCAATTTTATCTGCTGTTGCTTTTCAAGAAGCAGCTGACCAAGTTCAAGCAGCGCTTTCTTAATCTTATAAATAAGATCTTTTTATATATAAAACCTGTTTGAAAGAGCAGGTTTTTTTGTTTAGTAAAACGACATTATTTTTACAAATAGATGTAAAAATATTCTAGAAAGATACCGTTACTTATTTGTTTTCATTCCAGTAGTAACTGTCGGGATGTATTCGTTGCCCGAAGATTGCCGTTCCAACTCTCACAATGGTGGCACCTTCCTCGATTGCTATTTCTAGATCGCCACTCATGCCCATCGACAATTCTTTCATTTCGACATTCGGAATATGCAATTCGGTTGTTTCTTTTTGAATCGATTTTAATAGTTGGAAACAAGTCCGCACTTTATCATTCTCGGCGCTGAACAATCCAATAGTCATCAAACCTTTAATTTTCAAGGTTTCTAATTGTGCTACTTGTTGAATTAGTTCGATTGCGCTGTCTGGATGGACGCCAAATTTACTTTCTTCGTTCGACGTATTTACTTGTATTAAGATGTCAATAGTTTTATTTTCATGCAACAATCGCTGATGTAATTTTTGCGCTAAATCGATTCGATCCACCGACTGAATGCAGCTGACTTTATACTTGAGAATGTCCTTGATTTTATTGGTTTGCAAATGTCCAATAAAATGATTTTCGTGCATCACGGATTGCAATTCTTCAAACTTCTCTTTAATTTCTTGTACTTTGTTTTCTCCAATCAAAGACTGTCCTGCTTCAATTGCGACTTTTATGCGAGCAGCAGAAACTGTTTTGGTGGCCAGCAGCAAACGAACTGTAGCCCGATCGCGATTACTTTTAACACAAGCTGCATCGATTCGTTGCAAAATAGTTTTTAGGTTGGGTATCAGATGCTCCCTCATAATTAATCTGCTTTTTCTTTATTTTCTAATTTTTCGATCACTATTGACTTTACGCTGGTGTAAGCGTAATCTTTGGCTTCGGCAAACGAAATTTCATATTTCCTTTTGATGTTTTTCATTTCCGGAGTAAAAGAGCTTAACAAATTATCGTAGTAAGAATCTAATACCACTGTATTGGGTTTTTCGAAGTTGATTCGGAGTTGAAATCGGCGCAATAAAGCTGTATCAATAATTTCTGGATGATTGGTCGCGCATATTAACAAAGCATTATTCGGGTAATAATCGATTAGTTGAATAATAGTATTGACTAACCTGCGCATCTCTCCAACGTCCTTGTCATCGTCGCCTCTAGCTTTTCCGATTTGGTCAAATTCATCCAAAAAAAGCACTGCTTTATCACGAGCTGCTTTGTCAAAAATTTGTTTGATGTTTTGTGAAGTTTCACCAATTCGGGCGCAAACCACATTACTTAGATTTAATGTCAAAATTGGTTTACCAAGTGCATTTGCAATGGCTTTGGCAGTAGTTGTTTTTCCACAACCAGAATCGCCTTGCAGTAATATCTTGTTGTTTACCGGCAAGCCGTACTTGGTGAGTTCGTCAATATATTTATGCTCCTTGATTAGTTGCTGAATGTGCCTTCGATTGTCATCGTCTAGAAAAACAGCATCAAGAGCAACCACTTCTTTGTCGTCGATAATAAGATTAAATACGTTCATTATAGCAAGTCAAATTTTTGAGTACTAATTTAATTAATAAAGACGAACTCTAATGGTTATGGCTGGTTTTTAATTTTATATTCAAAATATTTTAAGAGTCTAGTAAAAAGGATTGCAAGATTATAAAAGAATAGTTCACAATTAAATTTGAACTACATAATCTGTTTTCGACTTGTAAGTTCGAATGTTTTATTAACCTATTATATAGACGACACTATTAATTACTATATGACTATTTATTGATACAGTCTTCTTAAAAGCTACAATATAAAATCATTAAACTCTATATAACAGCACATTAAAATTATTTCTGTGAATTTTAGAACAATTACAGATTATCGTATAAGACAATTTATCGACTTTAATTGCAATTTTACATCTGTTAAAACAATATAAACAAAAATTAAAAATATCATGGAAAATAATTTAAATAATGACCATACAGGAAGAAATCAAATGTTAACAGGAATGTTTGCTGACCGCGAAAGTACCGAAAATGCGTATAACGCACTTCACGAACGTGGATATTCAAAAGAAGACATCAACTTAGTAATGTCTGACGAAACGCGTAAAAAATATTATTCAGATAAAAATGATGATTCAGAATTAGGAACAAAAGCTGCTGAAACAGCTGGAGCGGGATCTGCAATTGGGGGGACAATTGGCGCTATTGTAGGTGTTATCGCTGCAATTGGAACTAGTGTAGTTATTCCTGGATTAGGATTAATCGTCGCTGGACCTTTAGCCGCAGGACTTGCTGGAGCTGGAGCTGGTGGAATTACTGGTGGACTGATTGGTGCCCTTGTAGGATCAGGAATCCCTGAAGAACGTGCTAAAATCTATGAATCAGGAATTAATGAAGGGCACGTAGTACTAGGTGTTCATCCTAGAAACACAGACGATGCTGACTATTTAGAGCAAAATTGGAATACCAACCGCGGTACCAACATTTACAGATAATACAAACAGTTAAAAAAAAATACCCGTCATTTACTATGGCGGGTATTTTTTTTACTCTATATTTTTTCTTTAGTAGGTATTTGAGCCATCGCAAGCTCCGCAATCGCAGTGATTGATAGCGACGGATTTACACCAGGATTTGCCGAAATCATCGAACCATCAATGATATATAAATTTTTATAACCAAAAACTTTATTGTTTTTATCAATAACCCCTTCCGAAGCATTTGCTCCCATCACGGCACCTCCCAAAATATGTGCTGTTGACGGTATTCCTGCAATCGTTTCTAAAGCAAAAGAAGTACTGATGCCATTTACCGCTTTACTATATTCTTTAATCAACTGAAAAGACTCCGGAATAAAAGGTGTTGGCTTTTGACCCGAACTTACTGTTGAAGTCATCAATCCAAATATGTTTCTTTTAAATCGAAGTGTACTATCTAAGGTTTGCATAAATAGCAGTACTACAGTTTGCTTTGCCCAGCTGTTAAGAAAGTAAATTTTGAAATATTGAATCGGTGCTTTAATTATAGCAACTATTACTTTAAGTAAGCGAGAGCAAACATTACTGCCTGTAACATAGGGCATGTGTATGAGTTTCCAAGCATTTGAGCCTTCAGCATAGCGACATATTTCTAAATGACTGTTGGCATCAGTATTCAAAATACTACTTATTGCGACGCCTTTAGAATAATTTTTATCTTTTTCGAGACTCGAAACACTGACCAATGTTTCATTGTTAGTTCTTATGTCTTCTCCTAATCTATCCGACATATTAGGCAAGGAGTTGCTTTTTAATTTGAGTAAGAGCTTTATGGTTCCCAAAACGCCGCCCGAAAAAATTACATTTTTACTCCTAATTTTGCGTTTCTTAGAAAATAGCTTTGTGCTTGTTTGAATGGTCACTTCGTAGCCGTTCGCACCATCTTTCTCATCAAGAGGTTTCACGTCACAAACTTCCTGTTCTGCCAATATTTCTGCACCGTATTTTTGTGCCAGATACAAGTAATTTTTATCTAGCGTATTTTTAGAATTATTTCGACAGCCCGTCATGCAGGCGCCACAAAAATTACAACCTGTTCTGTCTGGTCCCATGCCGTCAAAATAAGGGTCTGCTCTGGTTATATTCTCTTCGCCAAAATAAACCGCTACATTGGTCACATCAAATTTATCTTCCATACCGAGATTTTGAGCTACTTTTTGCAGTCCAATATCGCCGTCAAATAATTTAGGCACGCGAGCGGCACCCAGCATTTTTAATGCTTCTTGATAATGTGGTGCCAGTTCCTTTTCCCAGTCGCGCAGTTTTTGCCAACTTCCCGTTTTAAAGAAGGTCGATTCCGGAATGGGTAAAGTATTGGCATAAACCAATGATCCACCGCCAACACCAGTTCCCGAAAGTACAGCGACATGCTTAAAAACACTTAGTTTCATGATACCGAAAAATCGAAAGCTTGGCATCCAAAGCCACTTTCTAAAGTTCCAGTTGGTCTTCGGAAAATCTTCTGCTTTAAACCATTTCCCTTTTTCAATTACTAAAACCGAGTATCCTTTTTTTGACAATCGCAAGGCACTGACCGAACCACCAAAACCACTTCCTATTATAATATAATCGTATTCCATCCTATGATTGAAAATTTAGTTGGGTTTTTCATTAAAGTAAAACTAACACTAAATTTCCACCGATTAAAAGTATAACTTTAAAAAAAATAAATTTGATGTAAAACAAAATATAGACTCTTTTGGAACCCTATGAATTTCATAATTCTTTATTATTTACTACTGGCGGTATCTCAAGAATACGCAATCTAACTTTATTTTTTAGTTGCGACTAAAAAATTATTTATAAATCATGTTTTTTTTATAACTTCGCAATAAATGGTAGACTTATGAAACAATTAATACTTATCGCTCTTATTAGCGCTTCTTTATTTGGTTGCAAAGACAACAAACCGACCGACGGAAAATTCCACATAGTAACAACAACTTCAATGATTACCGATCTTGTAGAGAATATTGGCGGCGATAAAGTAGTGGTGCAAGGTTTGATGGGTGCTGGAGTAGACCCGCATCTGTACAAAGCCAGCGAAGGCGATGTGTCTAAATTATCTAATGCGAATATGATTCTGTATAGTGGACTTCATTTGGAAGGGAAATTAGTAGAAGTATTCGAAAAAATGAAAAAACAGAACATCAATACTGTCGCGATCTCTGATGCTTTGGATAAAAAAGATTTGATTGGATCAACACTTTTCGCCTCTAATTATGATCCACATATTTGGTTTGACGTAAAGAATTGGGAACAAATCACTGTTTTTGTTGCCCAACAACTTGCGACCGCAATGCCAGAAAACAAGGAGTACTTTAAAGCGAATGCTGATACGTATTTGAATAAACTAAAAGCGCTAAAGGAAGAAATAGAAGCTGAGATAGCAACTCTTCCCGAAGACAAACGTCGCCTCGTTACTGCTCACGATGCTTTTAGTTACTTCGGCAAAGCCTACAACTTTGATGTCGTTGGCTTACAAGGACTATCGACTGCGACGGAGGCTGGCGTGCAAGATGTTCAAAAAACAGCTTCGTATATAATTGAGCATAAAGTGAAAGCGGTCTTTATAGAAAGTTCTGTACCTAGACGCACGGTCGAAGCTTTGCAGGCAGCTGTTAATTCAAAAAAGCAGGAGGTTGTAATTGGCGGAACTTTATTCTCTGATGCGTTGGGAAATCCTGGAACTCCGGAAGGAACTTATATCGGAATGTTCAAATTTAATGTACACACCATAGTTAGCTCTCTTAAATAATGGAAAAAATAGCAGTTAAAGTAGACGATCTTACAGTAGCTTACAATTACAAACCTGTACTTTGGGACATCGACTTACAAATTCCTGAAGGAGTATTAATGGCGATTGTCGGTCCGAATGGTGCTGGTAAATCAACTCTGATCAAAGCCATTTTAGGAATACTGAATCCGATTGCTGGCAGTGTAACCATATTTGGCAAACCTTACAAGAGTCAAAGGAAGAAAGTAGCTTACGTTCCTCAAAAAGGAAGTGTGGACTGGGATTTTCCAACCACAGCGCTTGATGTAGTACTAATGGGGACTTATGGAAGTCTAGGCTGGATTAAACGTCCTGGTGAAAACGAAAAGAAACGTGCTTTAGAAGCTTTGGAAAAAGTTGGAATGCTCGCGTTTAAGGGAAGACAAATTAGTCAGCTTTCGGGAGGACAACAACAACGAATCTTCTTAGCTCGTGCTTTGGTACAAGATGCAGAGATTTATTTTATGGACGAGCCTTTTCAAGGAGTGGATGCGACTACTGAAGTAGCGATTATCAATATCCTAAAAGAACTTCGAAAAGCAAACAAAACGGTCGTCGTAGTGCACCATGATTTGCAAACCGTTCCTGAATATTTTGATTGGGTGACATTTTTAAATGTAAAGAAAATTGCGACAGGACCTGTAAAAGACATCTTCAATGATGAGAATCTCACTAAGACGTACGGAATAAATTACAAAGTAAGTATTCAGAAATAATATGGATATACTTGAATACATAAAACTCGTTTTTAACGATTATACCCTTCGGACCATAACGCTTGGAACCGCCATTTTGGGTGGTGTAACAGGAATGTTAGGTAGTTTTGCCGTACTACGGAAGCAAAGCTTATTAGGAGATGCCATTTCGCACGCTGCGTTGCCCGGAATTGCATTGGCATTCTTAATAACTGGGTCTAAAGATACCAATGTATTATTAATCGGCGCTTTAATTAGTGGACTTCTTGGGACGTTCTGGATTCGTGGAATTACCACAAAAACGCATTTAAAATCAGACACAGCATTAGGATTAATACTCTCTGTATTCTTTGGTTTCGGAATGCTACTGTTAACATTTATACAAAAACAGCCCAATGCCAATCAAGCTGGGTTAGATAAATATTTATTTGGACAAGCGGCAACTTTGGTCGAAAGCGATGTTTGGTTGATGAGCATTGTTACAGGGCTGTGCTTAATTGTGCTCCTACTCTTTTGGAAAGAATTTAAAATCTTACTTTTTGACAAAGATTACGCACAAACTTTAGGCTTTAACACCAAACTGATCGATATACTGATCACAACTTTTATTGTTCTTGCTATTGTTTTAGGACTACAAACCGTTGGTGTCGTATTAATGAGCGCAATGCTTTTAGCTCCCGCTGCAGCAGCACGTCAATGGACTAATAGTTTGAGTACCATGGTTTTTCTTGCGGCAATTTTGGGCGCAAGTGCTGGAGTTTTCGGAACTGCGATTAGCTCCACTCAGAATAATTTATCAACGGGACCAGTAATTGTTTTAGTGGCGTCAGTATTTGTATTATTCTCCTTTATTTTCTCGCCAAAGCGAGGACTTTTATTTCGACAAATTAGACTGATTCAAAACCGAAACGATTTAGAATTTCAGAAAACGCTTACTTTTATGTACCACATCGTCGAAAATCACGAAGATATTTCACATCCACACGCGATTAAAATTTTGAATGATTTTCAGGGCTACAGTCGCAAAGGACTTAGAGATTTGGTCAATAAAAAGTATGTGACTTTACAAGGCAATATGTGGAGCTTGACAGCCGAAGGTGTTGAAGCTGCTAAAAATATGTACAATCAAAACCTGAAGGATGACTAACGCACAATTAGAAATACAACTTATAGCCAGTTTAGTGGCGATTGCCTGCGCAATTCCGGGTACCTTTTTAGTACTTCGAAAGATGGCAATGATTAGTGATGCGATCAGCCACTCGATTTTACCAGGAATCGTTATTGGCTTTTTTATTACTCAAGATTTAAATTCGCCTTTATTAATTTTATTAGCTGCAATGACGGGAGTTCTTACTGTTATTTTAGTGGAAAAAATCCAGCAAACAAAACTAGTTAAAGAAGA
This sequence comes from Flavobacterium sp. TMP13, assembly GCF_050847115.1. Taxonomy (NCBI): domain Bacteria; kingdom Pseudomonadati; phylum Bacteroidota; class Flavobacteriia; order Flavobacteriales; family Flavobacteriaceae; genus Flavobacterium; species Flavobacterium sp. TMP13. Next base: position 1,917,744 of record NZ_CP193656.1, on the reverse strand, counting down.
CACAGCTATAGGTTTAGTCTTTCCTGCACTATTTAGTATTGGCGTAATTATGATTGCCAAGTATGCAAATGACGTACATCTCGACATCGACGCTGTTCTTTTAGGTGAACTCGCATTTACACCTTTTGACCGACTGTACTATAACGACATCGATTTAGGTCCCAAATCAATGTGGGTAATTGGCAGTATTTTAGTAGTAACGCTAACACTTTTATTTGCTTTCTACAAAGAACTTAAAATGAGCACTTTTGATGCAGGACTTGCGACTTCGCTAGGTTTTTCGCCAGTTATATTACATTATGGATTAATGAGTATAGCTTCCATTACAACTGTGGGTGCTTTTGATGCGGTGGGTGCTATTTTGGTTGTCGCCTTAATGATTGCTCCTGCGGCCTCTGCTTATCTGCTTACTACGAACTTAACAAAAATGATTACATTGGCTTGTTTCTTTGGAGTTTTTAGCGCGATCGCTGGCTATTGGTCTGCTAATTATCTAGATGCTTCGATTGCCGGAAGTATTGCAACCATGCTTGGAATAGTATTCTTACTGGTATACTTATTTGCGCCAAGCAAAGGCTTAATAGCAGTTTTATATCGTGAAAAACAACAACGGATAGAAGTTTCTTTAATCACTTTCATTCTGCATCTTAAAAACCACAATGAAATAGAAGAAAGACATGTCAATCATTTAAACGAACACATCAATTGGCAAAAAGTACGAAGTAAAGCGGTCTTAAACTTAGGATTGAAAAATAATTTAGTAACGATTGACAATGATATAGTTTCATTAACAGAAAAAGGCAATGAATTTACAACGAAAGCGATTAATTACATTATAACCAACGAAGATTCTTTGATCGAAGACATGAAAGATGATTTCTTTTTGTTTAGAGGGTAAGAGATCTAACCTTAGATTATAAGTCTAACTATAAGTAGCCTACTTCCATTGTATGCGAGCTATGCTTTATTTTGGCAATCATTGTAAGTAAAACATTCCGCAATCATAACTACTTTAATAAAAAGTAGAAACCTATACTTCAAAATTCAAATTCCTGATTGAAGATTAATTACGATGTAATCCCATATACCAGTATACTTATTCAATAAAGAAGGTCAAATTTTATAGGTACACCTATAGGTATACTTTACATTGCTAAAGTAAGCGTAATTTGACTACTTCCTAAAAGGAAAAAATCCTTTAAATACTAGTATTTAAAGGATTTTTATATTTAAAGTTTCTTTTGAAACTTCGACTGGCGGAGAAAGAGGGATTCGAACCCCCGGACCTGTTACAGTCAACAGTTTTCAAGACTGCCGCATTCGACCGCTCTGCCATTTCTCCAGTCTATTGCTATCAGTTGCTGATTGCGAGTGCAAATATAATGAGCTTTTTCGGTTATAAAAACTTTTTTAGTGCTTTTTTATTGTTTTTTTTAAAGTAATTTTCAACTACTTCATAATCAGTATTTATGTAAAAGCCAAAAAGTCTTTGTGTCAGAAATTAATCTAAAATCTTGACCGGTTTTTTATCTTCATCCACCGCAACAAAGGAAAAAGTTCCTGAAACAACAATTTCGCGCTGCTCCGAATACATTTGTTCCATAAAAATATCTACATGTATTTTGCAACTAGTATTCCCTACATTTATTATTCTTGCAACTAATTCTATTAATGTTCCGGCTGGAATCGCTTTTTTAAAATCGATTTGTCCCGTTGAAATAGTCACCATTTTTTTTCGGCCAAAACGAGTCGCACAAATAAAAGATACTTCATCCATTAGTTGTAACGCTGTTCCTCCAAATAACGTATCGTAATGGTTGGTCGTACTTGGAAAAACAGCCTTGAATATATGCGTTTCCGATTTTGCAATTCGTTCTTCTAATGTTCCCATATTAATAGCTTACATAATCAGTAATTTCAAGACCGTAGCCAATCATTCCAACTCGTTTGGTTTGTTCTGTATTAGAAACTAAACGAATCTTTGAGATATCAATGTCATGCAATATTTGCGCACCAATTCCATAATCTTTAGTATCAATCACAACTTTTGGAGCTTTCATAGTTCCGTTAGCTTGTAATTCTTTCAATTCAGAAATACGGTTCAATAAATTTACTGCAGACATATCCTGATTCACAAAAATAACGGCTCCTCTACCATTTTCATTAATTACTCTAAACATATCATCCAACTGCTGGTCGGCGTTATTAGTTAGTGTACCTAATAAATCATTATTTACTTGCGACGAATTGATACGAGTCAAAATCGATTCTCCTAAACTCCAAGTCCCTTTTGTAAGCGCAATATGTATTTGCTTGTTTGTTGTTTGCTCGTACGCACGCATACGGAAGATTCCAAAACGAGTCTCAATGTCAAAATCTTCTTTTTTAACAATCAAACTATCATGTTGCATTCTGTACGCTACTAGATCTTCGATAGAAACCAACTTCAAATCAAATTTCTTTGCCACTTCTACCAACTGCGGCAAGCGCGCCATTGTTCCATCTTCATTTAGAATCTCACAAATTACACCCGCAGACTTAAACCCTGCAAGTCTAGCAAAGTCAATAGCAGCCTCAGTATGTCCTGTTCTTCTTAAAACTCCACCTTGTTTTGCTACTAATGGAAATATATGTCCAGGACGAGCCAAATCGTGTGGCTTTGTATCAGCATCTACTAAAGCTTTAACTGTTATCGCACGATCAGATGCTGAAATTCCTGTGGTAACACCTCTTCCTTTTAAATCAACAGAAACAGTAAAAGCAGTTTCCATGTGATCGGTATTATTGGTTACCATTGGTTTCAAATCCAATTCACGACAACGGCTTTCAGTAAGCGGTGTACATATTAGTCCACGACCATGCGTTGCCATAAAGTTTATCATTTCTGGCGTTACTTTTTCGGCAGCTGCTAAGAAGTCTCCTTCATTTTCGCGATCTTCATCGTCAACGACGATAATAATTTTTCCTTGTCTAATGTCTTCAATTGCTTCCTCAATAGTATTGAGTTGTATGTTGTGTGTAGTTGTAGCCATGGCTAATTTTTGTTTGTATTGGGTAAAAACTTTTGAGTCAGTTTTTGAATTAGTTTTTGAATGGGAGCAAATAAAGAATCAAAATTAATTAATCCGATATCATTTGTTGCTCTATAAGTGAGTAATATTGCCAAGGGAGTTAAGATAAACGACGACATCCAAGCACCCATAAACGACGTCATTCCGCCTTCTTGCGACAATCGCTTCCCAAATGTATTTATAAAGTGAAAGGTTATAAAGATAAGAATCGCAAATACTATCGGTAAACCAATACCTCCTTTACGTATGATCGCACCCAAGGGAGCGCCAATAAAAAACATTAAAAAGCAGGCATAAGCAATTACAAATTTCTCGTACAATGCCATTAAATGCTTACTGATGTTTCGTTCTTTATTTTTTAATTCATTTTTGGATGCTTCAATCGAAAACAGTGTACTACTAAGATTGCTGTCTGCCATTTTATAAATAGTTGCTTTTTCAGTAGCATCAAAAACCGACATAATATCATTAGGCAAAGCTTTTATCTTTTCCTTCTCGTTCCCTTTGAGAGTTCTTTGATTTAGTCTAACGCGCTGATTTATGTTTTCTGAAAAAGAAATAATATCATTATCTAAATTTTTATTTAAAGAATCTAGTGTATACCGCAGTTCGTTAACATTCAACATGCTGTTGGTGTTCGTTACACTGGAGTCGTTTAGATCAATATTCGTAAGTTCAGAAAGATCAATGTTTACAATTTGTTTTTTGTAATAACTTTTAATGAAAGGCATTTTGGCTCGATCTTCGTATTTTTTCGGAATAACATCTTCATAATAGTAGCCGTCATTTAAAACCATCTTTAAAATGCTTGATTTCTCGCTACTAATTAATTCGCCATCTTTCGCTTTAATTACGGTGCGAGCGCCGTTACCAGTATTCGACTTTTTATGAATCGTGATTCCAGTTAATATATTCCCGTTCGCTCCCGACTTTTTATTTACCTTAATATTATAATCACCAATATCACTAAACTGGCCTTCGGCAATAGCCATAGCTGGTTTAGATTGGGCAATGTTTTTTCGAAAATTAATAAATTTATACTCCGCAAAAGGAATCACATTATTGGCAAAAAAGAAAGCAACCACAGACAAAATAGAGATAAAAACAATTAAACTACGCATGGCTCTTTGCAGTGAAATTCCAGAAGATTTCATAGCTGCAAACTCGTAATTTTCAGACAAAGATCCGAACGTCATAATGGAAGCTAAAAGCACAGAAAGCGGCAACACCAAAGGAATGATTCGAGGCATTGAAAACAGTAAGAATTTGATAACTAAAAAGAAATCTAAATCCTTACCTGCTAGCTCGGCTATAAAAAGCCAAACAGTTTGAAGTATGAATATAAAAAACAAGATTACAAATACCGTAGCAAATGTAATCAAGAATGTTTTTAATAAGTATTTGTCTAAGATTTTCAACCTTGCAATTAATCTAGTTTATTGATGTAGTAATTTGGATATTTACTTTGTGCAAAGGTAAATTGATTTTTTGATAAAGGTTGGTTGGTTTTAAAAGAATTAACGGTTAAAGTAGTTTTTGTTCCATTTTTACCCATTTCAATCAAATTATAGATGTGTTTGGTCTGGCTATCAATTCCTAAAAGAATTTCTTTACGAGCATCTTTAGCATTAGTAGGCGTTAATTTGATATATTGTATTTTACGGCCTTTTACATTTTGAACAATGTCCATTTTGTATTTGTAGCCCGAATTAAAAAACGTCAACATTTTTGAAGGTGTAATTGCGCTATCATCTTTCTCATCTACTTTAGCGATGGTGATTTCTTCGTCTTCCGGAACTATTGTATACGTTTTTTGACCATCAAAAATTTTGGTCACACCCATAAAATTCAAAACATATTCATTGCCTTTCATAATAACATTTCCCTTACTATCTTGGTTAATGTTTTCTTTGGCATTATTTAAAGAGTACTTAAAATCGATGGCAATATTGTTATAACTTTTTACTTTGGCGGTTACTTGATCCAACCAGTTTTTAGCATTTTTATCTTGAGCATTTGCCGAAAAACTAACTAATAATAACGTCAATAGCGTAATAAGAGTTATACGAATTGCCGGTGTAAAAAAAGTAGTTTTAAGATTCATTTCTTGCTGAATTGCTTTCATGATTGATAATTTAATTTTGTTCATTATTAAAAAATTGATCAAGAGCAACCATATCTGGAATATTAACGCCTCGTGCTTTACTTCCTTCAAACGGACCTACAATTCCTGCAGCTTCCAGTTGATCGATCAAACGACCAGCACGATTGTAACCTAACTTTAATTTTCGTTGCAACAACGAAGCAGAACCTTGTTGTGCATTTACAATAATTTCGGCGGCTTCCCTAAATAAGGTATCTCTATCAGAAATATCTACATCAAGATTAATGCCACTATCTTCTCCAACAAACTCTGGAAGCAAATATGCCGTAGCATACGCCTTTTGAGCGCCAATAAAATTAGTTATTCTTTCTACCTCGGGCGTATCAACAAATGCACACTGGACACGAACTACATCGTTTCCATTACTGTATAATAAATCTCCTCGACCAATCAATTGATCTGCACCTTGTGTATCTAAAATCGTGCGGGAATCTATTTTTGAGGTTACTCTGAAGGCAATACGAGCAGGGAAATTCGCTTTAATTAAACCAGTAATTACATTTACTGATGGACGCTGCGTAGCAATAATTAAGTGAATACCAATAGCACGCGCCAACTGGGCTAAACGAGCGATAGGAACCTCAACTTCTTTACCAGCAGTCATTATTAAATCGGCAAACTCATCTACAACCAAAATGATATAAGGTAAAAAACGATGTCCATTTTCTGGATTTAATTTTCGTGCTTTAAACTTATCATTGTACTCTTTAATATTACGAACCATTGCATCCTTAAGTAGCGAGTAGCGATTATCCATCTCTACACAAAGCGAATTTAAAGTAGCTACCACTTTTGCATTATCAGTAATAATTGCATCTTCGGTATCAGGAAGTTTGGCTAAATAATGTCTTTCGATTTTATTAAATAAAGTCAATTCTACTTTTTTAGGATCGACCAACACAAATTTTACTTCTGCTGGATGTTTTTTATAGAGTAGAGAAGTTAAAACAGCATTTAAACCAACTGATTTTCCTTGCCCCGTGGCTCCTGCCATTAATAAGTGTGGCATTTTCGCTAAATCGACAACAAACGTTTCGTTAGAAATTGTCTTTCCTAACGCAATAGGCAGTTCCATTTCAGCTTCTTGAAATTTAGCCGAACCAATCACGCTCTTCATCGAAACCATAGTTGGATTCTTATTTGGTACTTCGATACCAATAGTTCCTTTTCCTGGAATTGGCGCAATAATGCGAATGCCTAGTGCCGAAAGTGAAAGTGCAATATCATCTTCTAAACTTTTAATTTTAGAAATACGAATACCAGCCTCAGGCACAATTTCATACAAAGTAACCGAAGGTCCAACAGTTGCTTTTATCTGAGCAATTTCAATTTTATAATTGCGAAGTGTATCAACAATTCTGTTTTTATTTTCTTCTAATTCTTCTTGATTGATCGTAATTCCACCAGTCGAATATTCTTTTAATAAATCAATTGTTGGATATTTATAATTAGACAAATCTAATGTTGGATCAAATAAACCAAAATCAGCAACCAAACGCGAAGCTAAATTTTCCTCTACAATATCTTCTTCTGCCGCTTGTTGTATTACAAAATTTTCTTCTACCGGAATAACAGCTGGTTTCGAAACAGGTTTAATTTCCATTTCTACTGGTTTACCCGGTTCTCTGTTAATTTCTGATGAATGTGCTATCGTGGGCTTTAACGCTTCTTTATTAATTTCGAATTTAGATTTATCTGATTTGATATGAATGGTATCCTCTACTTCTTCCTGCTCATCAATCGCAAATTCTTCCAAATTATAAGCGTCTCCAGCGTTATCCGCTACTGAATCTGTCGTTTTTAACACTCTCTTACTAGAATCAAAAAACGACTGAATTTTTTCGGGAGAAATTTTAATTTTAAATATTAAATACACCACTAATCCGAAAAGCAATACTAATAAAGTTCCTGTTTTTCCGATATAATCTTGTAAAAATAAATTCATTTCATACCCAATAGTACCTCCTAATTCTGGCGCTGAAGTTGCAAAAAAACCAAACAAAATGGAGATGATAACAATTGCAAACAAATCCCAGAACCAACTATTTTTTAATTTCTTCAATGGAAAATCCAGAAACAAAAACAATCCTGTTAAGAAAAACAAACGCACAAACATAAACGACGCCAATCCGAAGCCTCTATAAATAAATAAATCGGCTGCATACGCACCAAATTTACCCAACCAGTTTGTAACAGTCTCAGTTCTGTCGCCTAAAGCAGCGACAGCACTTTGATCTGTTTGTCCTGTTATAAAAAAGGAGACAAAAGCAACAGCTAAGGCAACTGAAAACAACACCAAAAGAACACCCAAAACCATTTTGTTTTGTTTACTCAATTTCCACGGTCTTTTCGTTTCTGTTTTTGGTTTATCTTTTTTGTCTGCAGTTACTTTTTTTGTAGATTTTGCCATTCTTTTTAAGGGATGCTATATAAATTTTGGAATGTAAATAATTAAACCGATTGCAATTGCGGTTAAAGCTGCAAAAAATACTGCACCCGCCGCAATGTCTTTGATAAATCCAATTCGTTCATGGTAATCGGGGTGAATAAAATCGGCCATTTTTTCAATAGCAGTATTCAATCCTTCGATGCTAAGCACCATACCGATAGCCATGGTTTGAAACAAAAATTCAGTTTGTGAAATATCCATGACAAATCCAATTATTGTCAAAATAATTCCGATAGAAAACTGCACCATAATACTGTGCTCGGTACGAAGGAGTTTAAACATTCCTTTATAAGCGTAAGTTACGCTCTTCAGTCTTCCTTTTACAAAAGTATTGTCTTTTTGAAATTCCACTTAATGAAGTATTAAAGTGCCGCTAGCGCTGCTTCGTAATTCGGTTCGTTTGCAATTTCCGAAACTTGCTCAGTGTGCGTAATTGTTCCGTTAGCATCTGCAACTATAATTACTCTTGAATGCAAACCAGCCAAAGGTCCGTCTAGAATTTCCAATCCATTTGCTTTTCCAAATGCACCCTCTTTAAAATCAGATAAGTTTATTACATTTTCTAATCCTTCAGCTGCACAAAAACGTTTTTGAGCAAATGGTAAATCTCTTGAAATGCATAAAACTGTTGTGTTCTCTAAACCACTTGCTTGCTCGTTAAATTTACGAACTGATGCTGCACAAGTTCCTGTATCAACACTTGGAAATATATTTAAAACTAATTTTTTTCCGGCAAATGAGCTTAGTGAAGCTACTGCTAAATCGTTTTGTACTAATTTAAAATCAGCCAATTGAGATCCTACTTTTGGTAAGTCACCAGAAGTATGTATTGCGTTTCCGCCTAATGTTACTGAAGCCATAATTTGTTTTTTTTTATGAACCTCAAAAGTATGAAATTTATTTATAAGGATGGATCCTAAAGTATAAGATTTTGGTGCTTTTTGTAAGTATCACGGTTCTTATAAAAACAAAAAAACGCAAGCCTATTAGTCTGCGTTTTTTCTATATAATATTAAAAAAGAAATTGATTATTTATCAATTGAACCCATTACACGTTTCATAAACGCGTTCAAAGCTTCTTTTTTATCCACTCCATCTTTTGTCATTTTATGCACTTCTAAGGCGCCGTACATATTTGAAATTAATTCTCCAATAACATCTAACTCTTCATCTTTAAGAGATGGAATTTCAGTCATTGCTTCCAAAACTTCAATAGTTTCTATGATGTAATCTTGGTCATTTTCCTCAATAAATTGAGTAAGCTGTTTTATTACTGGTAATTTCATTTGATTTTTGATTTAAAATATTTGAATAACGATTTTCGAATTGAATAAAAACAGTTGAAATTTATAATACATCAAAAATCAACAGCTGTAAATAACTTAATCAAAAATAATTAAGCAATTTCCTTTACCAAATCAATTAAAACTTCTTGCTTGTTTGTTTGTGTTTCGTTAACCAATTTTCCATCTACGAAAGTTGCAAATGTTGGTAAGTTTGACACATTAGCCAATTTTCTAGATTCTGGAGAATTTTCGGCATCTACTAAAACAAAAGTAATTGCTTCGTTTTCTGCAGCTAATTTTTTGAACTTTGGTTTCATAATACGGCAGTTTCCGCACCAAGAAGCCGAAAATTGTACTACTACTTTTTGGTCTTTAGCGACTAAATCAGCTAAAGTATCTTCGTTTAATTCTATTAACATTTTGTTATTTTTAAAGTTAAAAGTTGCAAAGGTTCAAAGTGACAAAATTATTAAAATTTGCCTGCGCAGCAAAAAATTATTTACTGCTTTTAACCTTTGAACCTTTGTTACTCTATAAAAATTAGTTTGCGCTTAAGTATTCAGCAGTACTGTTTCTATCAGCACTCATTGCTTCTTTACCAGCTTCCCAGTTTGCAGGACAAACTTCTCCTTTTTCTTGAATGTGTGTGTACGCATCAACCATACGTAAATATTCGTTTACGTTACGACCAAGAGGCATATCGTTCACACTTTCGTGGAAGATTTTACCTGTTTCATCAATTAAGTATGTTGCTCTAAAAGTAACGTTTGAACCTTCAACAATAACTGAATCTGTTTCTTCGCTGTATTCTGTAGAATCAATATCTAAAATTCCTAAAATGTTAGATAAATTTCTGTTGGTATCTGCTAAAATTGGGTATGTTACTCCTTCGATTCCACCGTTGTTTTTTGGAGTATTTAACCATGCAAAGTGCACTTCATTGGTATCGCAAGATGCACCAATTACAATTGTATTTCTTTTATTAAATTCAGGTAAAGCTGCTTGAAAAGCGTGCAATTCTGTTGGGCAAACAAAAGTAAAATCTTTTGGGTACCAAAACAAAAGCACTTTTTTGTTATTGTTTACTGCTTCTTCGAAGATGTTAATTTTTAAATTATCACCCATTTCAGAAATGGCGTCAACTGCAATACTTGGAAATTTTTTACCTACTAAAGACATATTGTTTGTTTTAAATGTTATTAATTTTGTTACTGCAAAAATAAGACTTAAAAAGCGTTTAATAGTATTGTGTTTGATTATTAATATTTATTAAGTAATAGCTTTTAACTATCGGGGATGCTTTTAGTTCCTTGAGTGTACTATTCTTAAACTTAAATGTCCACACCTCCATTTGGAGTACTTATCAACTGTCTAATTTTAATATTAAAAGCGGCCACAATCAAAGTTACAATTGGACTTATAATGTTAAAGAACGCATACGGCAAATAATCTAGCGTTGACACACCAAGTGTTCCTGCATGATATGCACCACAAGTATTCCACGGAAATAAAACTGAAGTTACCGTTCCAGAATCCTCTAGTGTTCTACTTAAATTCTCGGGTGCTAATCCTTTTTTATGATATGCTTTTGCAAACATTTTACCAGGAACCACAATCGCTAAGTATTGATCGGATGCCGTAATATTTAAGGCCAAACAACTACCTACTGTCGAGGCAAATAAACCGAAAGTACTGTGTGCCATCTTCAATAAAGAAGAGCTAATTCTTGATAAAGCTCCAATGGCATCCATAATTCCTCCAAATACCATGGCACAAAGTATCAACCAAATGGTACCTAACATTTTTTGCATTCCTCCCGAAGTAAATAAATCAGTTAACGTTTTATTTTCGGTCGGAATAACTACATCCGTTGTAATTGCATCTAGAATTCCTCGATAAGCAGACTCTGCCGTCATTCGATCTACTCCTGCGATTTGATTTAAAACTTGAGGTTGAAAAATTAGAGCAAAGACTGCTGCTAATATTGTCCCCACAAATAGAGCAATTAAAGGCTCTGTCTTTTTTATAATTAGACCAATAACAATAACGGGCACAACAAACAGCCAAGCAGAAACCGTAAACGATTGTTCAATATCAATTAATAAGGTCCCAATATCAACGTTTCCATTGGTTTCCACCATTAAACCCATTATAATAAATAACAGTAAGGTCATTATGTACGTCGGTATCGTGGTTATGGTCATATATCGTATGTGCGTAAACAAATCGGTACCAGCCATAGCAGGTGCCAAATTTGTAGTATCGGACATCGGTGATAATTTATCTCCAAAATACGCTCCCGAAATTACAGCTCCTGCAACCATCCCTAAATCAAATCCTAGTGCTCCTCCTACTCCAATTAATGCAATTCCGACCGTAGCACTTGTAGTCCATGAACTACCTGTGGCTATAGAAATAATAGAACAAATAATTAAAGTTGCCGGCAAAAAAATACTTGGACTTAATATTTGCAACCCATAATAAATCATCGAAGGAATAATTCCGCTCACTAACCAAGTTCCAGCCAAAGCACCAACCATTAATAAAATTAAAATTGCTCCAGCCGTAGATTTAATATTTTCATTAATTTCTTCGAGCATTCGAGCAAATGGAACCTTGTTACAAAAACCGACAATTGCAGCAACTGCTCCACCCAATAAAAGAACAAACTGGTTGCTACCTCCCAACGCATCATCGCCATACACATATACGTTAATCGCGAGCATTGTAACCAAAATAACAACAGGAAGTAAAGCCTCCCAAATAGAAAGCTCTTTATTTTTAATAATTTTTATTGACATCTAATACTATTTTTTTCAGTCTGCAATATAGATAATTTGTATTTATTGGACTAAAAACAGAGAAAATCGAGGAGAAAAAGTTTATAATAGTACTATTTTTACTGGTAAAGTACCCGAGCAAGCGGCATTAGTAATTAATTGCTGTCCTGCATTTATTTGAAATTCTAAAAAATCTTGGTACACTTGAATAAGTCTTGCGGCTTTATTTAAGTTCGGAATTAAAGGTAAAACATATGGGTTTCCGAATACATAAATGATGCATTTTTTAGTTAGCAATAGCTTCGAAAGTAAATCAAATATTTGGACATCAATTTCAAAATTATTGGCTGGTTTTGCTTTCGGTACGAACAAAGAAATAATCACATATTGAAATGGTTTCAGATCATTGCCAATTGTCTCTACATCAGCAGTATCAAGAGCGGAAATTTCAAATTCTGGAGAATTTAATTCCGAATTAATAGTCGTAAAGAAATCATTTTCTGCGCTTTTATATAGAGATAATTTGGCTAGTTTTTGATCTGCATTGGCTTTTTGGATGGTTTTGAAGTCAACCGTATCAATTACTTGAGTACTACAGTATTTAGCAATTTCCGTGTTTAGTGCTGAAGCTTTAGCGAAATTTAAACCTCCTGTATTTTCAATTTTTGACTGCAAAATGCCAACCTTTTCTTTGCATCTCACAATTCGATTGAAACTTTCATCAATTCGTTCTGGAGTCGCATTTTTAAGAATTTGTTGAATACCCTCCGAAACATTTTCGGCAAAACACAAAACGTCATTACCCGCATTAAATGCTTCCCATTCTAATCGTCCTTTCTCATCGTATAAATTGGAAACACTATGCATGTTTAGTGCATCAGAAATAACCAGACCGTTGTAGCCCAACTTTTCACGCAAAAGTTCTTCGATAATTGGTTTCGATAACGTGGCCGAGGTATCTTTTCCAGCGTTTAAAGCAGGAACGGCCAAATGCCCGATCATGATTGAGTCAACATCGTTTTCTATTCCTTTTATAAAAGGATACAATTCGTTTTGCATCAAATCATCCAACGTTTCTTGTAAAACAGGCAAACCTAAATGCGAATCGACATTGGTATTACCATGTCCTGGAAAGTGTTTTAAACAGCCTAAAACACCAACATCCGACATTCCTCGTAAATATTCTAAAGCAAAAATCGCTACTTTTTCTTTGTCTTCACCAAAAGAGCGGTATCCAATTACAGGATTGTTCGGATTGTTATTTACATCCGCCAAAGGCGCTAAATTATAATGTACGCCAGCCGACTTTAAATCTAAGCCAATTTGTTTCCCAACTTCGTATACCAAGTACTTTTGACTAAGCGGCAACGCGCCTAAGGTTATTGCATATGGATATTGAGGTGTTTTTTCGACACGCATAGCCAAACCCCATTCGGCATCAATACTGATCAAAAGTGGCACTTTAGCGCATTTTTGATAACGGGTTACCAGTTCTTTCAAACGGTCATAGCTGTCGTCATTAAAAACAATTTTATTCTTACTTTCATAATTGGTTGCAGCACTGGCGCGACTGTGAAAAAAAGTTAAGCCACCAATGGTATGTTCTTTAATTAGTGCTTCGGTCGCCAGAATATTTTCTTCTGAGTCATTTATAAAAACAGCTGGAAAAAAGAATTGTCCTATTTTTTGTTTTAAAGTAAGTTCGAAGTTCATTTTTATACTGTTAATATTAGACAATTAAATCAAAAAGAGGAATTAATTAGTTTCTTCTTTCTTTCCGTAATTTTTTGGAAAGATTAGAAAACGAGATAAAATAATTCCGGGAATTGTAGCAATAAATACCCAAATAAAGAAATTACCATACCCTAAATATTGCTGAATATAGCCACTTAACATTCCGGGCAACATCATTCCTAATGCCATAAAACCAGTTGCAATGGCATAATGAGATGTTTTTGATTCGCCTTCGGCAACATAAATTAAGTACATCATAAAAGCTGCAAATCCGAATCCGTAACCAAATTGTTCTAAGATAACTACAGCGTAAATGTAATAAATGGAGCTTGGATGAAAATGCGACAATAAAACAAAACCAATAATAGGCAAGTGCATTGTTAAAATCATCGGTAACATCCATTTTTTTAAACCGTGTGCGGAGATTGCGATACCTCCTAATATTCCACCAACAGTCAGTGCAATTAACCCAAAAGTGCCATAAATAATACCAACATCTTCGGTTTCCAATCCCATACCGCCAACTCCAGTCTCATCTACTAAAAACGGAGTCAGCATTTTGAGCAATTGTGATTCTCCTAAACGAAATAAAAGAATGAAGGCTAAAATCAGTCCAATTTGTTTTTTCTTAAAAAAACTGGCAAATACGGTGGCAAAATTTTTCTCTTCTTTTGCTCCTTCAGCAATTGGCAACTCTGTTTTTGGCGTGGCAAAATAGTTGTAAACGGTCAAAATCGACATTACTAATCCCACAAAAACCATAGTATAGGACCAGGCCTTTTGATTGTCGCCGTATTTGTGTTCTAGATAACCCGCCAGTAAAATAATTAATCCATTTCCGGCAAGCATAGAAGCTCTATAAAAAGTACTGCGAATTCCTAAAAAGAAAGATTGCTGCTCTTTTCGCAAAGCCAACATATAAAAACCATCACTCGCCACATCATTGGATGCCGACGCAAAGGCAGCCACCCAGAAAATAGCTAAACTCAATATAAAAAAATGGCTGGTTGGAATGATAAATCCAACTATTAAAAAGGCAATAGAGATAAACAACTGCATACTTAAAAACCACTTTCGCTTGGTTCCGTGCAAATCAATAAACGGACTCCACAGCGGTTTAATTACCCATGGCAAATACAATAAACTAGTGTACAGTCCGATATCTTCATTACTGATTCCAAGATTCTTGTACATTAAAACCGAAACCGAAATAATAATTACGTACGGAAATCCAGAAGCGAAATTTAATAACGGTATCCAAAACCACGGTTGATTATCTGTTTTCATTTATTATTTGAGGTAATTTGATTTTAAAAGCTGTGGCTAAATCAATGGTTATTGGTTTGCTTTCGTTTGCAGCATAATCGATAAAAGTAAAAGCGCAGCCTCTATTTTCTTCAAATTTTTCTACGGGAAGCACTAGATAAATATTTCCGTATTTTTCTTCGACAGCAATTTTATCTATTAACTGTGTCGGATCATTATAATTAACATTCCCGGCAGTATTGGCGCTATAAAGTGCAATGTATCGCACTTTTGTATTCAGTGGATTTTTGATTGTTACATAATATTTACCGTCGTCTTTCATAAATTCGTTAATCATCGGAATATCGGTAACGCTCTTTTTAAGATTAGGAACCGCAGGAGGCAATGCCGGATATTTAAACTGATTTTCTTCTAACAACCGAACGACATCCATGTTTTTATTGACGAACATTTTAGCACTGTAAAATGCATTTCCTTGCACATTATGATAGTTTCTAGAGAAATCAATTTGAGTTGGAATTTCATTAATATAATTCCAGCTTTTATCACTATCGGCTTTTATTTTATACGTAGCATGACCAATATAAACCGCTGTATTATTGGAATTATCTGACCACCATTTTACCAATTTTGAATAAGAAGCTCTTGGATTATTCATACTCCAATACAATTGTGGTAAGATGTAGTCAATCCATTTTTGATCCATCCATAACAGCGGATCTGCGTATAAATCGTCGTAGTTTGATGTAGATTGGGTATCCGAACCTTTGGGATCCATTGATTTATTTCTCCAAACACCAAAAGGACTAATTCCGAATTGTACCCAAGGTTTACACGCCTTAATTGTCGTCGAAATGTTGTGTACAAAATTATTTACATTCGAACGTCTCCAGTCGGCTAAGCTCATTCCATTTCCAAACTTTTTAAAAGAAGCAGAATCATTAAATGACTTTCCAGGAACCGTGTACGGATAAAAGTAGTCGTCAAAATGAATGGCATCTATGTCATAATTTTCCACCACTTCTTCTACAATTCTAGTCAAATGCGATTGCACCTCTGGTAAAGCTGGATCATAATATATTTTACCTGCATATTCGATCATCCATTCGGGATGTATCAATGCATCGTGTTTCGGGCTTAATTGCGTTTTATTTAAATCAAAAGTCGCGCGATACGGATTCATCCATGCGTGAAACTCAAAGCCTCTTTGGTGTGCTTGATCAATCATCCACGAAAGTGTATCATAATACGGCTGTGGCTCCTGCCCTTCTTTGCCAGTCAAAAATCGTGACCAAGGCGAGAAATTACTTGGGTAAAACGCATCACCAACACTACGAATTTGTACAATTACTGCATTAAAATTCAGTTTTTTGTACGTATCTAAAATTTCCAAATAATCCGATTTTTCTTTTTCAACCATATCGCTACTCGTCTTGGGCCAGTCGATATTGACTACCGTTGCGATCCAAACCCCTCTAAATTCGGTTTTGGGATGCATTTCTCTTTTTTGGGCTTGACTATTCCATCCAAAAAAAATAAATACTACTGTGAAAAAGATATGAAAACGTTGATTTTTGTGCATTTTTAAAGGCTTTAAAAGGAAACCAAAAATAGTTTTTTTGATTGACTATAGTTGCTAATTTATTGGATTATAACGTAAAATTCTTGTGCCTTATTTGCAAACAATAATTATACCTTAAAAAACATTTTCTTTTTGTAGAAATACCACAATAAACAGCTCCACAATAAAACATAAATAACAGCATACATCAGTGATGCAAGCGTTTGATTTTCGAAATTTGAGCTAATCCAAAATGTATAAGCATACTCTCGAATATTAATTACTGCTCCAGCATTATCTGGGTTTTGTACTTTGATCATTGTAAATGCTCGAGGTAAAATGCCCGAAAGAAAGAAAACAATCATTGGATTGACGCCCCAAACAACAAAAAAGGTGGTCCATTTTTTATGGCTTAGAATATCGATCAAGTAGTAAATAATGCTTAAAATAAAAAGTGCAATTCCTGACGTGAATAACACATACGAACTGCTCCAAATTGACTTGTTAATAGGAAAAGAAACAGACCAAAGCAATCCTAAACAAACTAGCACTACACCAGTACCTGCCATAATTTGAGCGATTTTTATTTTTGAAAGCGATTTGCTATTCAATAATTGTCCAGCAAGAACGCCTAATAATCCGTTTGCAATAACAGGAACTGTGCTTAGAACTCCTTCTGGGTCCCAAGTTTTAGTTTCTACATACATGTGCCCTTCTAATAAAACACTGTCCAACCAAGATGCAAAATTGGTTGCAGGTTCTAGATTTGGGTAACCCACTCCCGGAACATTAACGAAGGTCATTAGTGCCCAATACCCTAATAGGATAATAAGACTTAAAATGATTTGCCATTTAATTGTTGTTTTTACATATAGAAGTGAAACTATCAAATACACAATTCCAATGCGTTGTAAAACACCTAATAATCTAACGTTGTCAAAGTGTTCGATTCCGCTAAAGGTTAAGCCTACCAGAATACAAAAAATAACCACGGCGCTAATCGCTTTGACGTTGAGACTGAAGTTTCCTAACAAAGCATAACCAACCAAAGCCGTAATTGACAAGCGAATTAGCAAAAGTGGTACATATGATGCCAGATCAAAAAATTGAATTTTATAAAAAAAACTAAGAAACAACCCCAAACAAAAAATGCGCAGCGAACGAGTTACTATTTTAAGAACAGTTTCTGAATCGTCTTTTTTGACAGGCATCGCCAGGGGAATCGCAATTCCTAAAATAAAGATAAAAAAAGGAAAAACTAAATCGGCAAGCGTGCAGCCATTCCATTTTGCATGATCTAAAATAGGATAGACATAACTCCAACTTCCTGGATTATTAACAACAGTCATCATCAGCACGGTAAATCCTCTGAGAACATCAACAGATATAATACGATCTTTCATTCTTTATCAGGCTATAAAATTGTAATTCTAAAACAAAAAATTAATCCGTTATCGACTCGTAAATTATTTTTTGAATGTCTTCTCTAATATTATTTTTAGCTAATTTATTTCCTTCTTCCGTCACTTCTGGATAGGTTCTGTTGGACAGAAAAACATACACTAAATCTTTTTCAGGATCTACCCACGCAATATCGCCAGTAAAGCCAGTGTGTCCAAAACTAACACTCGAAGTGCAGCCACATGTTGGACCACCTTCCTCTAACCTTTTATCAAAACCGAGTCCGCGGTGTACATTTTTTGCACAAAAATAACAGGTATTAAAGGTATCAAAAGTAGCTTCAGAGAAATATCGTTTTCCGCCATAACTGCCTTTCTGTAAAAACAATTGCATCATTTTGGCCACATCCATCGCATTCGAAAAAATTCCGGCATGACCGGCAACACCACCATCCATTGCAGCACCCATATCGTGTACGTATCCTTGAATGGTTTGGTATCTGTAGTACCTATCTATTTCTGTAGGTGCGATTTGGTTTTTTTTGAATCGGTTCAACGGATTGTATCCTGTATAATTCATACCCATTCCGTTGTAAAAATTTTGCTGACTCAACACTTCCAATTTTTGATGCGTTACAGTTTCTAAATATTCTTTTAGAATAATAAAGGTATAATCGCTGTAGCGGTATACTTTTTTTGCTGCTAACGGAGAATCGGCAATTATTTTCATAATTGTATCGTGATAATCATTCCGAATAAAAAGACTATCTGCTACTTTTCTCGAAAACTGTTCGTCGTACATTTTTCGGTAATATTTTGGTGAAGGTCTGTTTAAAGAGTCTAATGTTTTTTTATAAAAAGGCTTCCATGCTTCGAGTCCTGCGTAATGTGACAGGAGTTCTTTAAAAGTGATATTTCTTTTATCTGTTTTTGCAAAAAGAGGCAACATCGCTCCCAATTTACTGTCTAACTTCACCTTCTTTTGGTCGTAGACTTGCATTACATTAGGTAAAGTCGAAATCATTTTAGAAAGAGAAGCGACATCGTACAAGTCCGTATTTGTTACTTTTTCAGTTCCGTTATAGGTATGATTACCATATGATTTTTGAAATACCACTTTACCGTTTCGAGCCACTAACACTTGCATTCCTGGTGTCATTCTTCCCTTGACTGCTTTGTCGGCAATCCAATCAATTTTTGATAAAACCGAAGAGTTCATTCCTTGATTTTCTGGAACTGCAAATCCTAAAACATCAATGTTCTCTGTATTTAAACCCTGATTAAGCGTAAAATTAGAATTAATGGAAACAGGTAATTTCCCTCTCGCTCCAACGGATCCAAATAAAATTTCGGCTGAAACTATTTGTGCAACATCAGCGTTTTGATACGAAACAACCAATCCTTCAACAGTATCAAAATTAGTTATTGGCAGCAATGCATACGGCTTAGTAAAAACATCAACAATTACTTTATTGTTTTCGGCTATTTTTTGCAGCCAAACTAATTCTTCCGCACTAAAATCGTACGGAGCCCATGCTGTATTTTTTTTATGAAAACCGATAATTACCGTATCGTATTCTTTCAATTGAAGGTTTAAACTATCAATATTGGAATCCGAAACTTCAGTAACAGTGGTATATTTTTTTAAGGTAGTAACAAAGGCACTATTTACGTCGTCACCCATTTTTACGTAAGCAATATTTTGATTGAGATTCTTAATGGGTAAAATATCATTGTCGTTCTTTAAAACGGTAATCGCATTTGCATATAATTGGTATTGAAGCGCTTCTTTTTGTGGTGCATTTAAATCGCTTTGCAAGTTTTGCAATTTAATTGGCTTATAATTGTTCAAACCTGCTTTGTATTTGTATCGCAATATTTTTTTTACTGAATGCGCCAATCGTTCTTCGGTAATTTGGGTTTTATTATACGCTTCCGTCAGTTTTTCAAAAGCGAGAGGCACATCGTTTGGACAAAGCAAAATGTCATTTCCAGCAAGAAAAACAGCCACTTCTAAATCTCCATTATTTTTAAATTCACTTGCCCCTTTCATTCCTAAGCCATCGGTAAAAATTAAACCTTTGAAATTCATTTCTTTTTGAAGCAAATTGGTCACCACATTGTAAGAAGCCGAAACAGGAACATTGGGTTCTGGCTCCAAGCTGGGAATATTTAAATGCGCCACCATAACGGAAGCCAAACCCGCTTTGAAAATTTTTTTGTAAGGATACAATTCGACGTCTTCAATACGCTCTTTTGAAAAATTAACTGTTGGAAGGGTATAATGCGAATCGGACGCGGTATCTCCGTGACCTGGAAAATGTTTTCCCGTGCACAAAACGTCTTGACTCTGAATTCCTTTCATTAGCGCGATGGCCTTATTGGCAACATTTGCTTTGTTCTCGCCAAAAGAACGGTTTCCGATAATTGGATTTGAAGGGTTGGTGTTAATGTCTAAAACTGGAGCAAAGTTGAAATTGATTCCCATTCGCCTGCACTCGCTTCCCATGTTTTTACCAACCTCTTCTATCAAATTTAAATCTTGAATAGCTCCCAAAGTCATGTTCCAGGGATAAGCATAAGTCGAGTCCAATCGCATGCTCAAGCCCCACTCGGCATCTAAACCAATAAACAACGGAATTTTTGCTTTTGACTGATAGTAGTTGGTCAACTGCGCCTGACGAACTGGACCGCCTTGAAAGAATATCACTCCACCCACTTTATACTTTTCTATTAAGATTTGAATTTTAGCAGTGTGAGTAGCGTCTTTATTGGAATAGGCTGAGACCATAAAAAGCTGTCCCAACTTTTCATTTATCGTCATATTCTTGTAAATACTGTCAACCCATTTCTTTTCTCGACTCCCTGCGCTGTCATCTCCTTTTTTTGAAGGTGGATCAAGTGTAAAGGAAGTTTTCTTTGGCACCTCAACTATCGAAACAATAGAACTAAACGGAGTGTTGTTGTTTTTGTAGACGGTAAAACTTGTAATTCCGAAAAAGGAAAGCAATATTACACTTTTATTTATAATGCTGTTTTTCATTTCATAGTTATTTTATGAAGTTAAACTCTAAAAGTTACTTTGTTTATTTTTAATACCCTACTTGGCTGTTTCTTTACACTAGAAGTTAATTTTGTGTACCGATTTAGTGCTTGTAAAATAAATACCGATATAGGTAAATAATCCGTTGATGATGATCAATTCATTATCAAAAGTATAACCGAATAACACACCAGAATATTCACTTAAAAAATAAGTAGCAAGCGGAGATAGCAAACAAATAATCGGAATCAAACGATCGGTAACCAATCTCGATTTTTGTAACAAGCCAAATGCATACAATCCTAATAATGGTCCGTATGTATACGAGGCTGCTCTAAAAATTAGCGCTACAACAGAAGCATCATTGAATGAATTTAAAATAATTACCACTAGAAATAGTAAAAATGAAAATCCTAAATGTATCCAATGTCTCTTTTTTACGTTATTGCTATTGGCCAAATTTCCGGTTTTGTCCATTCCCATAAAATCGACGCAAAATGAAGTGGTTAAAGCAGTCAGTGCCGAATCGGTCGTTGCAAAGGTGGCAGCTATGATTCCTAGTAAAAAAATAAAAGCAGGAATTATGGCTAAATGGTTGAGTGCAATTTCAGGGAAAAGTAAGTCTGTTCTCGGTCTTCCAGTTACCTCATCGAGCGGAATTGAGATTCCGTTTTTTTCTGCATAGATATACAATAAAGCACCTAAACTTAAAAATATAATATTTATTAAAACAAAAATTCCTGTAAAAGTGAACATGTTTTTTTGTGCGTCACCAATGTTTTTACAACTTAAATTTTTCTGCATTAAATCTTGATCGAGTCCAACCATGGCAATAGTAACAAACATTCCGCCCAATATTTGTTTAACAAAATGATACTTGCTGGTCATAAAATCGTCAAAGAAAAATATTCTAGAGTAGTCGCTTTCTCGAACAGTAGTTATCGATTCTATCACTGTTAAATTTAAACTGTCGCAGATGAAATAAATCGTAATTAAAACAGAGCTTACCAAGAAAAAAGTTTGCAAAGTATCAGTTATAATGATCGTTTTTAAACCACTTTTATAGGTGTATAAAAAAATTAAAGTAAGCGCCAAAAATACAGTAACTGGAAAAGGAATGGAATAAAAATCGAATACATAACGTTGCAAAACAATTACGACCAAATACAAACGAAAAGCCGAGCTTATGGTTCTACTCACTAAAAAAATAGTGGCAGCAGTTTTATAACTAAAAACACCCATCCGCTGTTCTATATAACTGTAAATTGACGTCAGATTCATTCGGTAATACAAGGGAAGCAGCACTTTTGCAATAATTATAAATCCAATTGCATTTCCTAAAACAAACTGAAAATATTTAAATTGTTCTCCGTTTGGAGATCCTACTTCGCCCGGCACTGAAATAAAAGTCACGCCAGATAAAGCCGTTCCTATCATTCCAAAAGCAACCAAATACCATTTTGAATTTTTATTTGCTTTAAAAAACGAATCATTATCATTTCCTTTTCTACTAATCACTTGCGAAATCAGCAGTAAAATTCCAAAATAGACAAATATGAAAATCAAAATTGTACTTGAAGACATGCGGTTTCGTGTTTTATTATAAATTTATTTTTTAATGCTTTTTTCGGCTAAAACTGCTCTCACATTTTTATATTTCTGAAGTAATTCAGCGGCCTCCTCAGATTCAATATGCAATTCTTCTGTGATCATTTTTATGGCGCGTTTCACTAATTTTTCGTTAGACAATTGCATGTCGACCATTTTATTTCCTTTTACTTTTCCAAGTTTGATCATTACCGAAGTCGAAATCATGTTCAAGGCCAACTTTTGAGCAGTCCCAGCTTTCATTCTAGTACTTCCTGTCAAAAACTCTGGACCAACCACCAGCTCAATCGGATGATCGGCAACTTGAGCAATAAGTCCGTTGCTAATGCAGGAAATACTTCCTGTTTTAATATTGTGTTCTTTTGCCATTTTAAGACCTCCAAGCACATAGGGCGTATTTCCAGAGGCCGCAATTCCTATGATAAAATCTAAACTAGAAATTTCAAATTTACTTAGATCTTTCCACGCTTGCTCGGTATCGTCTTCGGCATTCTCTACCGCTTTTCTTATTGCCGTATCGCCGCCGGCAATAATTCCAATAATCATATCGTGTGAAACCCCAAAAGTAGGCGGACATTCAGAGGCATCTAAAATTCCGATACGACCCGAAGTTCCTGCTCCAATGTAAAATAATCGGCCACCCAATTGCATTTTTTTAACAATATCCTTTACTAATTTCTCAATTTTAGGAATTTGCTTTTCTATAATTTGAGGCACTTTTGTATCTTCAGCATTAATGCTCGTGAGTAATTCTTTCACGGTCATTTGATCTAAATTTTTATACAACGACTCTTGCTCTGTTTCAGGATTTTTGTTTGTCATTTTTTTTTCGATTTAAATCATTATTTTGAAATAGGAGAATTAACTACAAATAACTTTAATATAATAAATACGGAGTTCTCATTTTCTTAAAACCTATCAAGTCTTGTTTCCAGCTATCTCTAATTGCTGTTTCAGAAACACCTTCTTCAATTTGTTTTTGCAGATTTTTTGTCCCTGCTAATTTGGTAAAAAAAGCATTAAAAAATTTTGATTTATCAGCAGTATTATCATACGCTTTAATCAGCCACTTTAATTCCAATTGGTTTAATTTTGGATAGTTTGTCAAATCTTCACCGTAACATTTCTTACCATTGTAAAGCGGATCTTTGGCGCCAAAATTTGCTTTTGGTATAAATGAAAAAGTAGTTTCTGGCAAAAATGGCGATCCGTATATTTGAAATTGATTTTCTGTTCCTCTACCCACACTTACATTTGTTCCTTCAAAAAGGCACAAACTGGCATACAAATTTATCGACTGATCGTTCGGAAGATTTGGTGAAGGTTTTACCAGTAAACTGTAGTTCATACTCCTTTTGTAATTAGAACACTCAATTACCGTTAGTTTGCATTGCATACCATTTTTTAACCATTTTTCGCCATTAATCATTTGGGCGTATTCTCCAATTGTCATTCCGTGCAGTAGCGGAATTGGGTGCATACCCACAAAGCTTGTACACTCTTTTTCTAACAAAGGTCCGTCGATAATCCCTCCGTTCGGATTGGGTCTGTCTAAGATAATTAAAGGAATATTAAGCTCTGCACAAGCTTCCATTACATAGTGCAGCGATGAAATATAGGTGTAAAAACGAGCACCGACATCCTGCAAATCAAAAATCATAATATCAATTTTTGCCAATTGCTCTTTTTTTGGTTTTTTATTATCTCCATAAATTGAAATAATCGAAATTCCGGTTTGAGCATCTTTACCGTCAACCACATGTTCGCCTGCATCTGCAGTACCTCTAAAACCATGTTCTGGAGCAAAAATGGTTTGTACTTTAATTTTTTTCTCCATTAAAAAATCGACCAAGTGAACTTTATTCGTTAAAATTCCGGTTTGATTGGTTACAATTCCGACTTTTTTATTCTCTAATAAAGGAAGGTATTTTTCAAAGTGATCAGCTCCTGTTTTTATTCGGTTGTCAGTGCTTTTTTCCGCTGTAGTTTTAGTTACTCCTTGACAAGAATAAGATGTGCTGCAAAGAAATAACAGCGCTACAACGAGTTGCTTTTTAAAAAAATGGCTCATTCAAAAAATTATTTAAGGTTTTAGATTTGAAAAAAGTTCAAAATTATTTTTTCAATTTAGGCATTATCATAGTAAAATACTACCTCTGAAATAACAATTATTCAGAGGTAGCTTACTAACAAACAAACATTAATAATCTTTAAGTACCGGCTGCTACCAGCCCGAATTCTGCTTCAATTCTACTCCTTCAGCCGCATATAAACTGATGTCGTTTGTAGGAATAGCTGTTAAGTAATTTTTTGGAGAAACAAATGCTCTGCTAACACCAGCAGCATAAGGAATTACATATCCGCTGGCATTTACTTTTGTTTTAGAACTTGTACCTATCAAGGCAGGTATTCTTGCTCCTAACGCCACATCTGGATTAGTTGTAGTATCTAAATAATCCCCTTTTTTCCAACGTAAAATATCGGCTTTACGCAGGGCTGTCCAACTCATAAATTCAATTCTGCGTTCGCGACGCACTTCCCAAATAATTGGGCTTACGATTCCAGAAATTTGTTCTAGAGCAGTAACCCGTTGTGCGTCGTTTATCTGCACTCCAGCAGCTGTTGCATTGATTCCATCAGTTGTTAAAGCAGCTATTCCAGCACGTGCACGAACTTTATTAATCGACATATCCAAATCAGCATTAGTAACTGTTCCTAATTCGGCGCAAGCCTCTGCATAATTCAAATATACTTCACTTAATGTAAATACAGGTGCATCAATTTGGTTTTGTCCAATTGTGGTAACTTCCGTTCCCGAAGTAGTAGGATTGTTAAACAACTGAAATACGTAGCCTGTAATAGATGTTAACCCCGTTAAAGGCTTGTCTGAATAAGCATAATCTTGTTTTCCAAAAGCTTTCGAAAAACGAGGATCTCTGTTTGCAAATGTGTTTGCAATATTGTCATCGCCTAAATATTGTGCATTCCCACCGATTTGTTTAATTGGCAAACCATTAGTTGTCACGTAACTTTCTGCTCCGAACTTTGTTAATCCGTTTTGAACTGTTGAAGTATTTGTATAGGCTTGAATTGAATTACCTAGAACTCCTTTTAAGTATCTTTTGGCCAAAATTACTTCTGAATTACCCAATAATTCTACCGAATTATAAAGCGACTGCCAATCTGGCTTTAATACATAAGCAGGATTATTCATAACAACCAAAGCGGCTGTTTTTGCTTTCTGAAGGTATTCATTCCCATTTTGCGAAAAATTATACTTTTTGCTCGTTCCTTCATAAACACAAACTCTGCTTAATAAAGCATAAGCCGTGTACTTGTTAACCGTAACATTTTTATCATCAATATCTAAAAGTAAAGCAGTAGCTTCTTCTAGATCTTTTATAACATTATCAATCACCTCGGCTCTACTTAAAGCTGGTTTATACACGTTTACATCGCTTTGAGATAAATACATATCTGTGTAAGGAACATCTCCAAATTGTTGTGCCAAACGAAAGTAAGTGTAAGCTCTAAAAAATTTTGCAACACCTGTATAATGCTTTTTCTTTACCTCATCCATTGGGACCGTTGGGACTCTTTCTAGCATTAAGTTGCAACGGCGTATCAAAGTATAATAATCGTTCCAATTTTTATTGATGGCGTTTGCGGTTGTATTGAAGTTGGTAAAAACATTCATCGCTAAATTGTCATCTAAATCAGACGAAGTATGAAAATAAAATTCAGATGTTATACTAGCATTATTTCCGTAGCCATAAAAGGTATCATAATTAAGCCAAGAATATGTTTTTACATTATTTTCTGAAGTCCAAAAATTTGTATCAGTGAATATATCTTCGGGAGGAGTATCCAAAAAATCTGAGCAACTAAAAGACAGCCCTGCCATAGAAAGCAAGACAATCGATATCTTTATCTTAGAGTTTATTATTAATTTTCTCATTTTAATTGATTTTTTAATTTTTAAATAATTTTTAAAATGCAAGTTGAATACCTACAGACCATGTTTTAGAAAACGGAAAAGTTCTTCCCCAAGCTGATTCTGCATCGTCAATTTCTGGGTCAACAGGTAATTTACCATCTTTAAAAGTCAATAAGTTCAAGCCTGAAACGTATGGTCTAATTTTATCCATTCCGATTTTTTGACTTATTGTCTTTGGTAAAGTATAACCAACAGTTACACTTTTTAATCTTAAATACGACATGTTTAATAAATATCTTGATTGCGCTACAAAGTTGTTCGATCCCGGCGCGTAGGCTCCAAAAGCACTCGCTGCATGATTCGGATAAGGATTTGGATAATACGCTTCGGTATTAGTTGGAGTCCAATAATCGTTCATGTGTGCATACATTGCATCTGTTCTGTTATAAAACGGCAAAACTAAATCTGATGTTGCCCAATATTGACGTTCACCAACACCTTGAAAAAATGCATCTACATCAAATCCGTAAAAAACTCCACCTAAACGAACACCATATTGATAATGAGGCGTTGTATTACCAATAACACTTAAATCTCCAGAATCGTCTGCTGTTCCTTTTCCTCTAGAAATTACACCGTCGCCATTGACATCAGTATACATTACATCTCCCGCTCCGTATTTAAAAGCGCCTGTACGTATATTTTTATAATCAACACCATTTACGATCAATCCCGTTGCATCTACCACATCAGTCGACTGAATTAATCGATCTGAATTTAGTCCCCAAATTTCACCGATTTTTTGGCCTGCATAAAAAGAACCTAATAATTTTGATGAGTTATTCCACTCCGTCACTTCAGTTGTATAAT
Organism: Flavobacterium sp. TMP13; assembly: GCF_050847115.1. Classification (NCBI taxonomy): domain Bacteria; kingdom Pseudomonadati; phylum Bacteroidota; class Flavobacteriia; order Flavobacteriales; family Flavobacteriaceae; genus Flavobacterium; species Flavobacterium sp. TMP13. The sequence goes on along the minus strand of NZ_CP193656.1, from coordinate 1,890,575 downwards.
CAGAAAGCGTAAGATCTGCATATACATTAATGTCTTTTGTAATCTCTTTATTAAAATTAAGAGCAACTTCCCAACCTCTTGTTCTTAAATTTCCAGAATTCGTATTTGCTGCTGCTTGTCCAAATGAACCCGGAAGAGACTTTCCTGGCGCTAACATTCCTTTGGTATCTCGTTGGTAATAATCAAACGTCATGGACAGCATACTGAAAATTCTTAAATCAACACCAATATCCTGAGTAGTCACTTCTTCCCAAGTTAATGTGGGATCAACGTTACTCGGTTGCGATACTGACGGCGGAATTGAGGCTCCACCACCTAACCAGAAAGGGTTACTACTAGTCATAATGGGCAAAAATGCGTTGTTTGCAATATTTTGATTTCCGATAGAACCAATGGATGCGCGAATTTTAAGATCATTTAACCAACCACTAGTACTTTCCATAAACTTTTCTTTAGAAATTCTATACCCTACAGAAGCAGATGGAAAAAAGCCCCATTGTTCGTTAGTTGGAAATTTAGAAGAACCATCGTAACGACCGTTTAATTCAAGCAAATATTTGCCGTCATAATCATAATTTACACGAGCAAAAAATCCAGCAATTGCGTATTGAGATAAACCTGGATTTAAAATTGAATTTGATGAAAGTGGAGAAGTAAACTGGTCTCCAATCGCTAAATTAAATTCAGGTTTAGTTTTATCTAAAAGTGTGTTTCTGCGACCGTACGTTCTTTCGAAATCATACCACTCAGAATTTAAACCTCCTAAAGCTTTAAAATTATGTACCTCATTTAACGTTTTAGAATAATTACCATATAGATTGGCAACATTTCGAACATACGATGATTTGGTTTGTGCTACAAAATCGTTACCCGACTCCATCATTGTTGGCTTTCCCGAAACAAGATCAGCAGAACCAGACCACCAATCCCAAAGCGGAATTTGTCCACCATTCATTTTATAACTAGAAAAGTTATTATTGATGCTGTATTCTCCAATAATATTAAAATCTTTGGTAATTTGAGCAGTAAGCTTCGCACTTAAACGAGTATCATTATTTAATTTTTCATTCATGGACGCATTAGCCATGTATCCTGGTGCGTGACGGAAATTAATATCTTTATATGTTCCATAAGGAAAATAAGAACCCCAACGCATGTAATATCCAAAATATCCATTTCCTTCGGTATCCACTCCACTATTGTAATAGTTAAAGGGAGAATCGTATTCTTGAATAGACGACAATACCTTGAAATCACCCGTAAGCCACTCCGTAAATTCTGTCGACATACCCATATTTAAGTTCACTCTTTGATTGCTTTCGTTGTTAATTTTCATAACTCCTTCTTGATTCGAAACTCCCAAGGAAACAATGAACGAATTTTTTTCACCCAAAGAACCTTGAGCAGAGAAATTATGATACGATTGAATTGCATTTTTCTTTAACATTTCTGCATGTGGATCCCATACTCTATAAAAATAAAGCTTGCCTCCAATCACATCAAAATCCTCTCCAAAAACCATGTTTTTATCTTGATCACTTCGAGTAGAAGCATATTTTTCTTTCCAATTAACTATTCCAGGAAGTAACGTTTTGTAATTCATTCCAAATGATTCTGGGTTAGCGTTTCCTGCTCTCGCTTGTGCGTCGATCATAGCAGGAAGCTCATTTGTTGGATCATTAAAACCAACTAACGAAATGGGATTGCTCCAACCTACATTGTTACTATAGGCAAATCGCACTTTACCCTTCGCATCTTTTCCGTTTTTGGTAGTAATTAAAATCACACCAAAAGCTGCACGAGCTCCATATATAGAAGCTGACGCGGCATCTTTAAGAATAGACATCGAAGCTACATCTTCTGGATTGATTAGTGACATATCCGAAGGAACACCGTCCACTAAAACCAAAGGAGTCCCAGCAGCTTTACCATTTATAATAGTTCCCGCGCCACGAATATTGATATCGGAACTTCGTCCAATATTTCCTGAGTTGAAAGAAATATTTAAACCAGGCGTAGTACCTTGTAGTCCTTTGCTAATGTCCGAAATAGGCTTACTTCCTAAAGCACGATCCACATCTACTTTTGCAACAGCACCAGTTAAATTTACTTTCTTTTGAGATGCAAATCCTACGACAACAACCTCATCCAAATTCATCGCGCTTTCTGATAAATCAGCATTTATTATTTGTTGTGTACTTACAGCTACTTCTCTAGTTGCAAAACCAACATAGCTAAAACTTAGTATTTGTCCTGCAGCAGCTTTTATAGTATACCGCCCATCAAAATCGGTGCTTGTGGACTCGCTTGTACCTTTAATTAATACAGTAGCTCCTGGTATTGGTATACCGTCTACTTTATTTGTTACTGTTCCTGATATTGTTTTAATTTGTGCAAATACTACCTGCACAAACAAAAGCAATAAAGAAATAAGAAATAATTTCTTCATAATCGTTTGGTTTTTATGGTTATAAAGCAAATGTACTTTATAATTGCATACCTCTGCATAAATTTTACATATATTTCATCAAATCATCATAAAAACGCATAAAAACGCAAATTTTAATCCTTATATTTTTATTTACACTAAAAAAAAGGGCCTAATTACTTATTTAATAAACTTGTAAATGACTGTTATTGAATGTAATTATTTAATATATTTGCGTTCCCATACTAATTTTTGAAAAATGCTAAAAGCAGAAAGACACAAATACATACTCAGCAAACTTAAGGAAGACTCTAGGGTCATCACGACAGACTTAGCAATGCATTTAGATTTATCAGAAGACACAATCAGAAGAGATTTAAATGAATTAAATGGCAAAAAATTCTTAAAAAAAGTTTACGGAGGCGGTATTCAAATCACTGACAATCACCCTACTATTTTCGATTTTATTATTACGAGCGAAGATGAAAAGATAAAAATAGCAACTAAAGCCCTGCCATTACTACATGATGGTCAAGTTATTATTATGAGTGGCGGAAGCACCAACTTAGTTTTTGCAAAACTGATTCCGCCCAGTTTAAGAGCTACCATTTACACCTATAGTTTAAGAATTGCTATGCAGCTATCTCAACATCCAAATATCGATATTATCTTTATCGGCGGTAAAATGCAGAAAAACGCAATGGTAACTATTGGCATGGATGTTATTAAAGTGGTTTCTAAAATAAAAGCTGATATTTGCTTTATTGGCGCAAGTGGAATTAATATCCAACAAGGACTAACAGAAATTGATTACGAAGTTTCGATTGTGAAAAAAGCAATGATGGAAGCTTCCGACAAAGTAGTTACCATGTTCGCTTGCAACAAGTTAAACACAAAAGTACCACACGTGGTTTGTGAACTAAGCCAACTCAGTACTATTGTTACCGATTTAAATCCAAAAGACCCAAGACTTGACGAGTACTGGAAATCTGGAGTTTCTATTTTGTAGAATGATGGCATGCTTCTAAGAAATGCATGTTTTTGCATGTTTTATAGATAATAGCGTATAGTACTAAAATTTATCGTCTTTTTTGTCAACTACTTTCAGAGAATTTTTAAATAATTTAGTACCAATATTTAAGTAGGTATTCTTATTTTCATGATGTAGAACTTAGTAATGGCTGCATCTAAATAATTAATATTTATATAAAATAAACATTGCAAAAAAAATGAAACGTTGTAAATAGCGCCATATTTTTGTAAAACAGAACAACAAACATTCTGTCACAAATAAAACACACAATGTCAATAAATAAAGAGTTAAAGCAATTGGCCCAATCGCTACAAGGAAAACTTCACTTTGATGAATTATACAAAACCTTGTATGCGACAGATGCTTCTGTTTATCGACTTAAACCTATCGCTGTTGCGATTCCAGAAACTAAAGCCGATATTAAACGCTTAATTCGGTTTGCGGTCCAGCATAAAATATCTCTAACTCCTCGAACTGCTGGGACTTCTTTGGCTGGACAAACAGTAGGAACCGGAATTATAGTCGATGTTTCCAAATTTTTTACCAAGATCATCGACTTTGATGCCGTTAAAAAAACGGTAACTGTTCAACCTGGAGTGATTCGTGACGAATTAAATTTATTTCTACAACCGCACGGTGTGTTTTTCGGCCCAAACACCTCCACTTCTAATCGCTGCATGATTGGCGGTATGGTCGGGAATAATTCTTCGGGGACAACTTCTATTCGATACGGCGTTACTCGTGACAAGATTGTTTCAATTAGTTGTTATTTAAGCGACGGTTCCAAAGCAATTTTTAAAGAAATAACTTCCGCTGAATTCATTCAAAAAACAAAAGGAGAAACTTTAGAAAATAAAATCTATAAAGCTTTATATGATGAGCTTTCTGTAGAGGCAAATCAGAAGGAAATCATAAAGGAATTTCCAAAACCAGAAATTCACAGAAGAAATACGGGTTATGCTGTAGATTTATTATTAAAATCGGATTTATTTGGAGGAAACGAGCCGACAATTAATATAGGTAAATTATTATGTGGAAGCGAAGGCACTCTCGCTTTTACAACTGAAGTAACGTTGAAAGTAGACGATTTACAACCACCTCATAATATCATGGTTGTCGCACATTACAATTCGATTCAGGAATCTTTAGAATCGGTTGTTATTGCAATGAAACACTATTTGTATACGTGCGAAATGATAGACGATATCATTTTAGAGTGTACTAAAACTAATCGGGAGCAATCCAAAAATAGATTTTTCTTAGTCGGAGAACCTAAAGCAATTATGATGTTCGAATTGGCATCTGCAGTTGACATGGCCGATGCCGAAAGACAAGCCAATGATTTAATTGCCGATTTAAAGCAACACCATTTTGGATATGCATCGGTTAAAATATATGGCGACGACATTAATAAAGTGAACGATTTGCGAAAAGCAGGTCTCGGACTTTTAGGAAGTATTGTGGGCGATGATAAAGCCGCTGACTCGATTGAAGATACAGCGGTAGAACTGAGTGATCTACCTAATTATATCGCGGATTTTACTGCTATGATGGAAAAATACGGTCAAAAAGCGATCTATTATGCCCATGCTGGTGCGGGAGAATTGCACTTGCGCCCAGAATTGAATTTAAAGAAAAAAGAAGATTTAGTTTTATTCCGAACCATTGCTACCGAAGTTGCTGTTTTGGTAAAAAAATACCGAGGTTCTTTAAGTGGCGAGCATGGAGACGGAATTGTTCGCGGCGAATTTATTCCGTTTATGATTGGCGAACAGAATTATGAATTACTCAAACGGATCAAAAAAGCATTTGACCCTAATTCTGTTTTTAATATCGGAAAAATTACCGACACTCCAAAAATGGATGAGAATCATCGGGTTATTTCAGGAAGAGAGGAACCTGAAATAGTAACTTTTCAGGACTTTTCAGACAGTATGGGAATTCTACGCGCTGCCGAAAAATGCAATGGTTCTGGCGATTGTCGCAAATTACCTTCAGCAGGTGGCTCGATGTGCCCAAGCTATCGCGCTACTAGAAATGAGAAAGAAACTACTAGAGCACGAGCCAATGCTTTGCGCGAATATTTGACCTATTCTGAAAAAGAAAATAAATTTGATTCTAAAGAATTGTACGAAGTTTTTGAATTGTGCGTAAGTTGTAAAGCGTGTGCGAGCGAATGCCCTAGCAACGTGGATGTAGCCACTTTAAAAGCAGAATTTTTATACCAATATCAAAAAGCAAACGGGTTTTCTAGACGAAATACCATTTTTGCCAAAAATGCCAAACTGAATAAGTTGGGAAGCCTATTTCCTGCCTTAACCAATTTTATTTCCAATTCTTCCTTGATGAAAAAATCAATGGGAATTGCATCGCAGCGAAATGTTCCTAAATTAGCGGCCTTCACTTTTAAAAGCTGGTACAGTAAACAACCCAAACAAGCCAATACATTACACGGAAAAATCTATTTATTTAATGATGAATTCACTAATTATTATGATGTTACTATCGGAATTGATGCCTACGAACTCCTCACAAAATTAGGATTTGAAGTTCTAGTTGTTGATCATGAAGAAAGCGGAAGAACATATTTATCGAAGGGTTTTTTAGAAGAAGCTAAAGTAATCACCAATAAAAATATAAATATTTTTCAAGATTTAATTTCGGAAAGCACGCCACTTATTGGACTAGAACCTTCAGCAATATTAACTTTTAGAGACGAGTACATTCGATTAGCCGATGATAAGAAGGCTGCCGAAAAATTATCTAAAAATGTTTTTACCATCGATGAATTCTTCAAAAATGAATCAGAAAAAGGAAACATCACATCCAATTCTTTTTCAGCCGAAAAACGGGAAATTAAAATTCACGGACATTGCCATCAAAAATCACTTAGTAGCATTGAAGCTACTTTTGCCATGCTGAGTTTACCAAAAAATAATATCGTTACGATCTATAATTCGGGCTGCTGCGGTATGGCCGGTTCGTTTGGTTATGAAAAAGAACATTACGCCGTAAGTATGCAAATGGGAGAAGATACTTTATTTCCTAAAATAAGAAAAACAGCTGAAAACGTTTCTATTGCTGCCGCGGGAACCAGTTGTCGCCACCAAATTTTTGATGGAACGAAACGCGAAGCACAACATCCTGTCTCTATTTTAAGAAGCTTTTTGCGATAAGAAATTAGAAAGCAATCAAACGTATTATTAAATCTTATCAATGATAAGCACACCTTTTTCTATTAAATTAGCCTCAAGTTTTATTTCCTTCGCCTGTTTTTTCTATATAACTTACAGGCAAATTAAATAAAATAAAATGTCTTTAAAAAATAGTGCTTTGTTGGTTATTGATATGCAATATGATTTCATGCAAGGCGGCTCGCTAGAAGTTCAAGGAGCAAATGAACTCATTCCTTACATAAACAAGTTAATGACACTAAACTGGGGACTTATTGCAGCTTCAAAAGACTGGCATCCATCCGATCATATTTCTTTTGCATCCAATCATTCTCATGCAAACGCCTTTGAAACTATAACTTTAGATGATCAGAGCGAACAAGTTATGTGGCCCGATCACTGTGTTCAAAACACTACAGGTTCCGAAATTCACGATCAAATAAACTCTTCCTTATTTGACGCTATTGTTCTGAAAGGGCAAAATTCAAAAGTGGATAGTTATTCTGCTTTTTTCGATAATAATCATTTAGAGAAAACACAATTACATGCAGTTCTTTTGTGCAAGAAAATAAGCTCTATCTACTTAGTTGGCTTAGCTGCCGATTTTTGCGTAAAATATACTGCGATTGATGGGCAATCATTAGGTTTCGATACTCACTTTATTTTTGATGCTACTCGCTCGGTGAACCTGGAAGATAATTCTAACCTAATACAACAACTACAATTAAAAAAAATTGAGATAAATTCAACACAGCAACTTATAGAGCAAAACCAACCTAAAAACAAGTAGTATTAATTTTATTGCTAATAATAATACTGTTAAAATTTATTGTAACATAACTGTAGTGATAAAAAAATTAAAATTTTAACTCAATCACACAAATTTTTAGCAAAATATTTTTAACTTGCTCGATATTAACGTCCCAAATGTTAATACGTTTTCTCGCAAACCTTAATATGATTTATACTGATGAGAGTAACCTACCTTCTTTTAACATTTCTTTTAGGTAATTTCGCTGCCGAAACAGCTTTTATGGCTGAACAAAAAAAGTTTGACCGCGTACGTGCAGCAATCATTGAAAAATCTCAAATCATTCAACAAAAATTACATTCCAACGGTCTCGAAATAGACGATCTGAATCTGGTTTTTGTTGCGTACAAAGATTGCGGCGAGTTAGAAGTTTATGGTAAAAAAACGACCGAAACAACGTATAAAAAGATAGATACCTATAAAATTCGTGCACGTTCTGGAAAATTAGGCCCAAAAAGAATGGAAGGCGATTTTCAAACTCCAGAAGGCATTTATTACATTGACACTTTTAACCCTACCAGTCAATACCATCTTTCTTTAGGAATTAACTACCCAAATCAAGCAGATCGCAAAAAAAGTACCGAAAAAAAACTAGGTGGAGATATTTATATTCACGGATCAAATGTGACAGTAGGTTGTTTACCCATGACTGATGACAAAATCAAAGAACTGTATTTATATGCTATTAATGCTAAAAATGACGGTCAAACCAAAATTCCTGTTTACATTTTTCCTTATAAAATGACGGATATTCATTTTGATTTGTACAAACTTAAATATGCAGACAATCCAGAATTGGTTGCTTTTTGGTCTAATCTGAAAGTAGGTTATGATAAATTTATGAATGACAAACAAGAACTTGCTTACACGGTTGATAAAAGTGGAAATTACAACTTCTAGATACTTACTTTACTAAGTCATCCGCCTAACAAATTAATTTATACAGACTTAGCCTTTTAATTTTTTACAAAAAAAATTGAGTCGTTAGTCCTGTTATCCATTAAATAGTAAACTTCGCGCTTTATGTTTTTTCTGTTTTCGTTAAAATAGCATGAAAACATGAAAAAATATTGTTTTAAAGTAGTAACTTAGAGTGTATTTAACAATTTAAAACAAATAAACATGAGTCTATTATCAGAAAATATAATCCCAGGTAATCACGGAAAAATCTTTGGTACGAATGCCAATACAGTTGAAGATTTAGAGCGAATTAAAAATGAAATTTTAACGCTAGAAGGAATAAGCGAAGTGATTTTAAACAATGACATCTTCCCTAAAGAATTTACGATTTACACTACGAAGTTGATTGAAGTAGAGGCAGTGGAAGAAAAAGTGAATAACGTTGGTTTTAACGCCATTCCCAAAAGTCTTTTTGCGCTTTAACGGTACAAATTTAAAGTGCATTTGTAGTTATTTTATTTAAGCTCTTTGCTACAAATTGTCTTATTACGTTGGCGCATGAAATTTAGATTTTGTGCGCCAATTTACTTTCAAATACAAATCAGTAGTACTATTAGTTCCTTTTGAGATTACTAGTACGTTACTACAATTTGCTACTGGTATCTTAAATAGGTCCATCTTTTTAAATACTGAACAATAAATCAGCATAAACTGTTAGCAAAAGTAACAGACAAGTATTGTACTTTGATTTCTAACCATCCGAAAATCATAATTAGTACAGTATAACTTCCAAAATTCAAGAGTTCTAAAAACACTACCATTATAATAATGACACTTTCTTCATTAGAATTGCCAAATTATTATTTTTTTTAGATTATTCTAATAAAACCGTACAATTAACAATGTATTTCACAAACTCCTTGCACTATTCGGCTATCTTTGTATTTTAAAATTTATAAGAAATGGAAGAATGTATTTCAGTTTTTGACATGTTAAAAATTGGTGTTGGTCCTTCGAGTTCCCACACATTAGGTCCTTGGCGCGCAGCAGAACGCTTTTTGAAAGAACTAAAAGTAGCTAATTTGTTTTTAGGCCTCGAACGAGTAAAAGTTGACTTGTACGGTTCTCTTTCTTTAACAGGAAAAGGACATGCTAGTGACTTGGCCGTAATGTTAGGTTTGAGCGGACAAGACCCAGAATACATTCCCATCGAAAATATTGCTTCAATTATTAAAAAAATTGAAGAAAAAAACGAACTACTATTAGGAAACGAAATTGTCATTCCGTTTCATTTTCTTCAAGATATTGTATTCAATAAAGAGTTCTTGCCTTTTCATGCCAATGGAATGAAATTTACGGCTTACGCGAAAAATGGTCAAGAATACAGTTCTACGTTTTATTCTATAGGAGGTGGATTTGTCGTTACCGAAGACCGAGGTAACGCGCATATTAAGGAAGTAATTAAGTGTGCTTTCCCATTTATGATTAACAACGCCGACGACTTGCTTCGTTATTCTATTGAGGAAAACAAAAAGATCTCTGAAATTGTATATGAAAATGAAAAGTCGATGCGAGCTGAATCTGAAATTAATAAGGAGCTAATGCGCATTTGGGATACGATGTTAGAATGTATGTACATTGGCTGTCACTCGGAAGGCGTTTTACCTGGCGGACTAAATGTTCGCAGACGCGCGTTTGACATGCACCAAAACCTAATCGGATTATCCAATTACGACTCACCTCAAACCTGGTTACAAGAAATTCGAAAAACAGAAGTGAAATTTCGTCAAATTTTAAAATGGGTGAGTTGTTTCGCATTGGCAGTAAATGAAGTTAACGCGGCGTTAGGACGCGTAGTTACAGCGCCAACCAACGGAAGTGCTGGCGTGATTCCCTCTGTCTTAATGTATTATTTGGTAATTGAGAATCACGATGCAGGCGACAAAGAAATCAAACAATTTTTGATGGTTGCCGGCGAAATAGGAAGTTTATTTAAACAAGGTTCGACAATTTCTGCCGCAATGGGAGGTTGTCAAGCAGAAATCGGGGTTTCATCTGCCATGGCTGCCGCTGCCTTGTGCGAATTAATGGGTGGAAGTCCTGCACAGGTTTTAATAGCTGCCGAAATTGCTATGGAACATCATTTGGGACTCACCTGTGATCCAATTGGTGGCTTAGTTCAAATTCCTTGTATTGAAAGAAATACTATGGGAGCTATAAAAGCGATTAATGCCGCAGAACTAGCTTTGGAGACCGATGCAAAAAATGTAAAAGTCCCTTTAGATAAAGTGATAAAAACCATGTGGGAAACTGCTAAAGACATGAATTCGAAATACAAAGAAACTTCAGAAGGTGGACTAGCAATTGCTGTAAATATGGCCGATTGTTAACAAATATTTAATTAATTTTGCAGCTTGATTATTTTTAATTCGGCATAAGCCATAACTTTTTAAAAAATCCTCCATGTCAGTAGCTAAAAAAGACTATAAAAGAATCACTACTAAGTCATTAATCGATATGAAAGCGAATGGTGAGAAAATTTCGATGCTAACTGCTTACGATTACACCATGGCCGGAATTGTTGACACTGCTGGTGTTGATGTTATATTAGTTGGTGACTCGGCTTCTAATGTAATGGCGGGTCATGAAACAACCTTGCCAATTACGTTAGATCAAATGATTTACCATGCTTCCTCTGTAGTTCGCGCGGTACAACGTGCTTTGGTTGTTGTTGATTTACCTTTTGGAAGCTATCAATCTGATCCTAAGGAAGCGTTGCGTTCTGCTATTCGAATCATGAAAGAAAGTGGTGGTCACGCCGTGAAATTAGAAGGTGGAAAAGAAATCAAAGAATCGATCAAGAAAATATTAAATGCAGGCATTCCGGTTATGGGACATCTGGGTTTAACGCCACAATCGATATATAAATTTGGTACCTATACAGTTCGCGCTAAAGAAGAGGAAGAAGCTGATAAATTAATCGAAGACGCCAAAATGCTAGAAAACGTTGGCTGTTTTGCGGTTGTTTTAGAAAAAATTCCTGCACATCTAGCACAAAAAGTAGCCGAAAGTATTTCGATTCCTGTAATTGGTATTGGAGCTGGTGGCGGTGTTGACGGTCAAGTACTTGTTATTCATGATATGTTAGGAATGAATAATGAATTTAGTCCACGCTTTTTACGTCGCTACATGAATTTATACGAAGGAATGACAACTGCAATCGGACAATATGTTAGTGATGTAAAATCAAAAGAGTTCCCGAACGAAAACGAACAGTATTAATTTATTTTTGAACGGACAAAAGCGATCCGCCAATACAGTGCTTTATTTTTATACTCTTACTACTAGACCGAATTTTTAGATTAATGAAAATACTTTCAGACAAAAATAATTTACAAGTCCTGCACGAAGACAATCACTTAATTGTGGTTAATAAGCGTGTAGGCGATTTGGTTCAAGGAGACAAAACGGGAGACAAACCATTATCGGATATTGTAAAAGAATATATTAAAGAAAAGTACAATAAACCTGGCGAAGTTTTCTTGGGTGTTATTCATCGTCTAGACAGACCAACTAGCGGAATTGTAGCTTTTGCCCGAACAAGCAAGGCTTTAAGTCGTATGAACGAATTGTTTAGCAATCGAGAAACAAAAAAGACATATTGGGCAGTTGTAAAAAACAAACCAACCAAAAGTAGTGATGAATTAGTGCATTTCTTAAAAAGAAACGAAAAAAACAATACCTCAAAAGCGCATGTAAAAGAAGTTCCTGAAAGTAAATTAGCACGATTGGATTATACTGTAATTAAGGAACTTCAAAATTACGCTGCTTTAGAAATAAACTTATATACTGGGCGCCACCATCAAATTAGAGCGCAGCTTTCTGCAATTGGATCTCCTATAAAAGGAGACTTAAAATACGGAGCTGATCGTAGTAATCCAGATGGCGGAATTCACTTGCATGCCCGCAAACTTTCCTTCGTGCATCCTGTTACTAAAGAAAACCTTACGATAGTCGCACCGACGCCTGAAGATCCTATTTGGAACGCGGTCTAATTTTATGATGAATTTACAAATAATACCGATTTTAAAAATTAACTTGCATAGAGACCAACCCTAATTTTTACAATGGATTATAAAAACGACATCAAATTCAGAAAAGAAACACTCAAAAAGTTACTATTTTCTGTACAACAAAACGAAGATTTAATTATTAAAGCTTTGTATGATGATTTTAAAAAGCCCGCTTTTGAAGCTGTTCTTACCGAAACGAGTTACGTCATTAGCGAACTAAAAGACACCATTAAAAATATTCGGTCGTGGTCAAAAGTCCAACAAGTTACTCCTACTCTAGTTAATTTTCCTTCTTCCGATTATATTTATAAAGAACCTTACGGAAAAGTACTAATAATTGCTCCTTGGAATTATCCGTTTCAGCTCGCATTGACACCATTGGTTTCAGCAGTCGCCGCAGGAAATCAAGTGGTTTTAAAACCTTCCGAATTAACACCAAATACCTCTAAAATTATTGCTAAAATAATTCAGGAAACTTTTCATATCAATCATGTAGAAGTTGTTCAAGGTGGTGTTGAAGTTTCTGAAGAATTATTAAAAAAACGTTGGGATTATATCTTTTTTACCGGAAGTGTCGCTGTTGGTAAAATAGTAGCCAAAGCTGCTGCAGAGCATTTAACCCCAACAACATTAGAATTAGGGGGAAAAAATCCGTGTATTATTGATGAAACAGCCAATTTAAAACTAGCAGCCAAACGAATTGTTTGGGGTAAATTTATAAATGCGGGTCAAACGTGCATTGCACCAGATTATATTTTGGTTCAAAAAGAAATGAAGCATCATTTAATTGGTTTTTTAAAAGAAGAGATAACCAAAGCTTACGGTATTTCGCCGGAGAAATCACCTGATTATACGCGAATTATTAATACCAAAAACTGGTTGCGATTGATCGAACTGATAGATGAAAATAAAGTGATTTTTGGTGGACAAAGCGATGCAAATGATTTATATATTGCTCCGACCTTGATCAATGAAGAGCATTTAGATTCGTTAATTATGAAGGATGAAATTTTCGGTCCTTTACTTCCTATCCTTACATACAAAACAGAGGCCGATCTCGAGTCAATTATTAAAAAGTACGAAAAACCACTATCCTTATATGTTTTTAGCGATAGTAGGGAATTTGCAGAAAAAATGATTGCAAAATTTTCGTTTGGCGGCGGATGCATTAACGATACTATTATTCATTTCTCAAATAAACGTTTGCCTTTTGGGGGAGTAGGTCACAGCGGTGTTGGTGCTTACCATGGCAAACTGAGTTTTGAATTGTTTTCGCACCATAAAGCAATTGTAAAAAAAGGAAATTGGCTTGATTTACCGTTACGCTACGCACCTTACAAAGATAAACTTGCTTTTATAAAAAAAATACTCGACTGGATTTAGAATTAAAAACAGTCCACGATTCATAAAAAAACTGCTTTATTCACAAAAAATGACTTTTCTTTTAAATAAAAAGCGCGCTCATTTTAAACACTTTATAGTATTTTAAAAAATAGTATATTTACGGCCTAAATGCCCTAATGTCTTAAAAAATATACTCTTACTCATGCAACCTACTACACAAAACCAGATTGAAAACATTAAAAACAATGGTTACGAATTAGACTTTTCTACCGTCTTTAATCATGCTATTCAGAATTATAAAAAAATAGCGCTTTACGCTGGGCTAATATTATTAGTCTTTAGCATTGTTGCTACTTTTGTGGTTATTGGCGTACTTATCGCAATATATGGTGTTGCAGCATTAAGTGGCGACCTTATTCAAGAATTGGCTCAAATGAATCCGACTGGTGTAACACTTTTAATTGTACTCGCTGCTCAAGTGTTTATTACTGCTATTTTGAGTCCTATCGGGGCTGGTTACTATAAAATGGCTGACGCCGCAGAAAATGACGAAACATTTAATGTTTCAACAATGTTCTATTACTATAAAAGCCAGTATTTCATACAAATTTTTATTGCTACACTATTAATCACGTCTTTAAGTGTGGTGCTTAGTACGATTTTAGAACAAGTAGGATTGCAATCGGCTACGATGGTTTTAGGATTACTAATTTCTTTTTACAGCGCCATGGCTGTTCCATTAATCATTTTTGGAGATCTAAAAGCAATTGACGCAATTAAAGGAAGCATAGTAATTATCTCTAAAAAACCCGCAGTAATTTTAGGTTTAATCATCACCGCTTTCTTAGCTTCTATGTTGGGCATTTTTGCATTTTGTATTGGAGTTTTCTTTACAATACCTTTTAACTACTCTATGATTTACTGCATCTATTCTAACATTATTAAAAAAATAAAAATAGATCCTATTGATTCTATTGGCACGATCGAAGAATAAGTATACTTCAATCAATAAAAATTAAAAATTACCATATATATGTTGGTAACTATTATTCAAAACTTTGTTTTTTCTAGTTTAAAATGGAACTCGATTCTCGGGTACGATTTTATGCAAAGTCACGAAATCAATGACTTTATTAACAAATATGGTTATGATATTCCGCTCTTTGCAATAATAGCAGTTGGTATTTTTAGCTTGAGCCTTTTGTTATTTTATAAATTTTCACACCTTAGCACCGAGCTGAAGGCGAATTACTTTGTGAAGTATCAAGAAAAGGAAATTACGAGTAAAGAGTATCAATTGTATTTTCTGTTTATAGCGATTACAATTGTTTTATCTGAACTAATTTACGAGGTGTTTAGCATTCGTAGCACTAGCATGTTAGCAACCAATACTATAATTGGTTCTGCAATGTTTTTTATCTATTATCTTTCTCAAAAATATCTTTTTATCTTTGATCGAATTCAAAAAATATTTACTTTTTGCATCATACTATTTTTCATGTATGTCTGTCGAAATTTAATTGTAAAAACTACTGAAGTCATTCCGACCATGTCTTTTTTGGTTTTATTTTTCTTTGCTTACAATTTCATAAAACCTGTAAAGCTTTATTTTATTTTTACTGCCTTTGTATTTCTCTTTCTTATTACTGTTTTACTCTTCGGCGTCATACCTTCCGACAAGGCCATTATTCTACTCAATTTTAGCATAACTATCTTGGTAATCAACCAAATAAGACACATTATCAGTCTAAATATTAAAGATAAGTTTCGTTTTGCAAACGAGATCATACAAAAAGCCAATTCACTGACGGTAGTTTGCAACCAAAAAGGTGAGTTTATTTTCTGTAGCGAATCTATTCAAGAAATATTGGGCTATACTCCTGACGAAGTTTTAGGAATGGAATATTGGCGTTTAACCGAAGACACAGAGTTCGTTGGTATAAAATATTTCGAAAATCATGACGAAACTAATTTATACACTCGAAAACTAAAATGTAAAAATGGCGAGTATAAATACATCCTGTGGAAAGACAAACGTTTTAGCGAGAATCTAATTATTGGAATTGGTCAAGATATTACAGAACAATACATAACGAATACACAATTCAAAAATTTAATTCAATCTGCATCCGACATTATATTTGATCTAGACGACAAAGGTCACTTTACGTTTGTCAATGATTTTGCTGTCAAAAAACTTCAATATACGGCTACTGAAGTTTTAGGTCTACACTACAACTTATTGATACCCGCTAATTATCAAAAAATAACGTACGATTTTTATGAAGGTTTAGAAAAAATTGGAGATGACTTTCCGATTATCGAGATTCCTTTACTCAAAAAAAATGGACAAGAAATCTGGGTTTCTCAAAAAGTAATTGTTCGCAAAAATGACCAAGGCGAAATAATTGGCTACTCTGGTATCGCAAGAGACATTAGCAATCAACGAAAACAGGAAACTGAAAATACAGCGCGTTTGATAAAGATCAATCAATACAACGAAGCATTAAAAAATCTCTCTACAACCAATTACAAAACATATCAAAGCAGCAAAAGCGTTATAGCGCACATTATAAAAGAAGCAGCTAAAAGCACTTCCATCGATGCAGTTAGTTTTTGGAGATACAATTCTAAACAAATTAAGTGCAAATACATTTATGCTAATGTCCAAATTAGTGAACAACGATTAAATAGTATTTTCTTAAAAGAAGATTATCCTATCTATTTTAAATCAATAGAAAGTAAAAATCAAATTATCGTTAATGATTCTTTGAGCAAATACGAAACATCTGAGTTCGATCATGATTATCTTAATGCAAGCGGTAACAAATCTCTTATTGATTCTGCAATTTACGTTAACGGACAGCTTTACGGTATTGTCTGCTTTGAAAGTAAAAATGAAAAAGAATGGGATGGTGATGCTGCAAATTTTGCCAAAACCGTGTCAGACATTCTTTCATTAGCAATTGCTACTCAAATAAGTTTAAAAAGAGAAAAGAAACTAAAATATAAAAGCAAATTGCTTTCTGCACTAGCGCTATGTACTGAGAAATTTTTGTCGAATAAAGCGCCAATCGACATGTTCAAACAAACGTTTTCGATTATCGGAAAAGCGAGCAAGTCCGACCATGTTTTTTATTACGAACAAGATCCAGAAACTAAGTTAATTACCCAAAAAGTAAAATACACTAGACCTGGAATTGTAGATGCGGTAAGACCGCTGCGACTTCATACTCCGGAAAATATGGCTGGAATTATTGAAAGAGGTAAGCAAAAATTAGTTTCACAAATTATAACAAGCAAATTAGAAGAAGGATATTTAAAGCAGGCATTATTTGAAAATGAAATTAAATCAATTTTAATTTTACCCTTGTACATTAATGAAGAGTTTACAGGATTTATTGCAGTGGACGATTGTAAAAACGAACGCACTTGGTCGGGTGATGATTTGTATGTATTTCAAAGTTTAACCAATAATATTTCGACTTTTTTAGAAAAAATAAAGGGACAAGAAAGAATCATTCAGAGTGAAGAAAAATTTGATCTTATTGCTAACAACATTCCTGGCACCGTTTACCTTTCAAAATATGATGATTTTTCGACCAAAATTTTTCTAAATGATGAAATAGAAAAACTGACTGGTTATTGTAAAACTGATTTCCTAGAAAATAAAATATCATTCTTGTCTTTGATTCACCCACAGCAAAGAGAGAACGTTGTAAAAAAACAAAAACGCGATTTAAAAAACGGAAAACCAGTTCATTCTACATATCAAATCAAAAAGAAAAATGGTCAATATGTATGGATTGAAGAATACGCTGATGTGATTAAAAGAGGTAATGAAATTGATTATGTTGGTGGGATCTATTTTGACATCACACACAAAAAGGACTCAGAAGATGCGATAAAAGCCAAGAAGATAGCAGAAAGTGCGAGTAAATCAAAGTCAAAATTTCTTGCGAACATGTCGCATGAAATTAGGACACCTTTGAACGGAATTATTGGTTTTACCGATTTACTATTGAAAACACAGCTGGAAAGTATTCAAGAAAAGTATTTAACGACGGTAAATCAGTCGGCTCAAACTTTACTCGAAATTATAAATGATATTCTAGATTTCTCTAAAATTGAAGCAGGGAAATTAGAACTCAACATTGACAAATACAGTATAAAAGAAATATTAAGTCAGGTTATCGATTTAATCTCGTACGAATCAACAGTAAAAAACCTTAAGCTTGATTTAAAAATTGACAGCAGTTTACCAACTTACTTTTGTTTTGATGTGGTTAGAATCAAACAAATATTAATTAATTTACTATCCAACGCAGTAAAATTTACAGAAACAGGAACAATTACGCTGTCGGTTGCTATTGTGGAGAAAATTGATGCAGAGCACTTTAAATTGCGTTTTGCTGTTACCGATACCGGAATTGGAATTCTAGAAGAAAACAAGAAAAAAATTTTTAAGGCTTTTTCTCAAGAAGATAGCTCGACGACAAGAAAATTTGGTGGCACTGGTTTGGGACTTACCATTTCGAATAAATTACTAAAATTGATGGACAGTGAGTTAAACCTCGACAGTCAAGTTGATATTGGTAGTACTTTTTATTTTGAGATCATTTTAAGTACTTGTGATGAATTCGTGAATTTTGAAGGCAATAAACCTGAAATAGTCTATGACATTTTAAAAAATGGAACTGCGAATCGCGTCATGACTTTTTTAATTGTTGAAGACAATCATGTTAATATGCTACTGCTTAAAACTACACTTAAAAACCTGTTTGTGAATTGTATTATTTTTCACGCCAATAACGGTCACGAGGGTGTTGAGCTGTTTAAAATTATCAATCCTGATATGGTTTTTATGGATATTGAAATGCCAATCATGAACGGTTATGAAGCGACCAAAGCAATTAGAAAACTACCTTTTGGCGATAAAACACCAATAATTGCAGTTACTGCAGGGGTCGAAAAAGAAGAAAAAAATAAATGTTTAAAGGCCGGTATGAACCATTACATTTCAAAACCGATTATAAAAGGACATATTGAGAACACCGTTATTCAGTTTTTCAATACAAATGAATCAGAAAAATAAGACACTGCTTTTAATTACAAAAAAAATACTTTAAATTCGTTAGTACATGTTTTATAAACAAACTCACTAAAAATAAAATAATATGAAATGGCAAGGCAGAAGACAAAGTAGCAATGTAGATGATCGACGATCGGTGTCTGGTGGAAAATTAGTTGCTGGTGGTGGAATTATCGGAATTATCATTTTACTTGTAAATGTTTTTGGTGGAGATAATGCTCAATTAATCACTCCAGTTCTTGAGCAATTGCAAGGAAAACAGTCAACGCAAACAGAAGCAGTTGCTTTGAGCAAAGAAGACGAAGAATTGGGAAATTATGTGCGTGTAGTGGTTGCGGACAACGAAGACATTTGGGGCAAAATATTTTCTGATAACGGGATGAATTATAAACAACCAGAAATAGTTCTTTTTAGAGAGTCGGTTCAGACCGCTTGCGGTGGAGCTTCGTCTGCATCGGGACCTTTTTATTGTCCTGGAGATCAAAAAGTATATATGGATTTAGCCTTTTTTGAGGAATTACAAACTCGCTTTGGAGCAAAAGGAGGTGATTTTGCCATTGCTTACGTAATTTCACATGAAATTGGCCACCACATTCAAACTTTATTAGGCACTTCGGATCGAATGAGACAAATGCAAGAAGGAAAAAGTCAAGCAGAAGCCAACAAACTCTCGGTTGCTCTTGAGCTTCAAGCGGACTTTTATGCGGGTGTCTGGGCACATCATAATAAGGAAAATCTGGAAGCAGGTGACATTGACGAAGCTTTAAGTGCTGCCAATGCGGTTGGTGACGATGCCATTCAGAAAAAAATGCAGGGACAAGTTGTTCCTGATTCCTTTACACACGGAACATCAGAACAAAGAATTTATTGGTTTAAAAAAGGATATACTACAGGCGACATTCGCCAAGGAACTACTTTTGACGAAATTAATTAAAGTTTAAAACTGGTTCAACGACACTTATGATTACGATAGCAACTATAGAAGATATTCCGCAATTAACTTTTCTAATTAATTCAGCCTATCGCGGCGAAACTTCCAAAAAAGGATGGACAACTGAAGCATTTATTCTGGAGGGAAAAAGAACTACTGAGGCTGAGCTCAAAGAAGCTCTCGATGATCACAAGAATACCATTCTTAAATTTACCAATGCAAATTCAATCATTGGTTCTGTGCTATTGACAACAAAACAGAACCAATTGTATTTAGGAATGCTTACTGTTTCTCCTGAAATACAAAATACCGGAATTGGTAAAAAACTTTTAGTCGCAGCGGAAAACCATGCCAAAACATTACAATTAAACAGTATTGTAATGACAGTAATTTCAGTTCGAGAAGAACTTATCGCATGGTACAAACGAAACGGTTATAGTGATACAGGGGTTCGTGAACCATTTCCTGAAAATGATATTCACATTTCAATTGCTAAAGAACCCTTAGAATTTATTTTCTTAGAAAAAAGTGTCTCGTAAAGTACATACTATTGCGGTCAAGAACTTTGAATCTCTTAAACTTTAAGCCGTAATCTACAATACCAGCTCTGCAAACAATCGTTGAATTGTTTGGTCTAAATCTTTACTTAATCCTGGATGCGGTCTTGAGGTTTGAATTGCTGAACTTCGAATTGCCGTTAACCATCGAAAACGTGACGGAATATCCATTTCTGAAATTGGTCCACCGTCTTTGGTCCCTTCTGCTATTTTTTGTAAAGAAGTCAAATTGCACGCTAATTGATCGACATCAAAATCAACTGATAATGATTGGATTTTATTTCCATTCAAATGAAAAAGCACTTTAATAAATTTAGCCCTTTTGCAAAATAAAATGATTCCGATATTAACGAATTCTTCGCGTTCTACCCTTGGAACGACACGAATAACGGCATATTCATATAAGTGATTATCTTGCATTTTTTGCCTCATTTACAAAAATTTCTGAATGATTTAATCTCGTCGTCAAAAACTTCAAATACACATTTCTTAGCATTTCTGGCGTTTCATCGGTATCTTCCCATTGCAACCATTCCTCAGGAATTGTGTTGACAATGTCCGTTAGAATTGTAGCAGATAATAGTTTTTTAAATTCGGCATCTACTTCATCTAACACCGAAGCTTGCGGTAATAATACGTGATCCTTGATCAATTTAAACGGACTAACAGCATGTTGCTCCCAATTTGTCCAAGAGTGGTGGAAATACAAACAAGCACCATGATCTATAAGCCACAGTTCTTTATGCCAAATTAACATATTGGTATTTTTGAATGTTCGATCGACATTGGTAATAAAAGCGTCTAACCAAACAATTTGCGAAGCCAACTTTGCATCGACCTGCGTTACAACAGGGTCAAAAGTAATTGCTCCCGATAAAAAATGCAACGCCAAATTAAGTCCTTGACTAAATTGTAATAAATCCTGAATTTCCTCATCGGCTTCTGTACGGCCAAAAGCTTCATCTAAGTGCGCAAAAACTAATTCTGGCAATTGCAAACCCAGTGCTTTGGCAACTTGACCGCCAATTAATTCGGCAATTAATGCCTTAACACCGTGACCTGCGCCTTTAAATTTTAGTACGTATTTAAAGTCATCATCGGCTTCTGCCAAAGCAGGTAGCGAACCACCTTCTCGCAGCGGCGTGATGTATCGAGTAACCGTAACCGCTCTAAGATCAAAATTATTTTTCATAACCTACTATTAATGACGCATTTTCCGCCATTACAAATTTACAAATAACTGTGTTGGTTTTTATCGGCTGTGATGCTATTTCTGACGATTGTATAAATTCAAAATAAATTATAGAAAATAGCCATTAAACGTTCTATGGATTAAAAAAGAACAATTAAAAACAAAACACTTAAAACCAATGCATTAAGAATAATTAAATTTGAATAACTCTAAAAAAATAATTAAAATAAAAAAAACATGTATCTATTACTAATTTTACTTTTAGCCTCATTCACAACTTTAAAAGAAACAATAACGGTTTTAGGAAAAATCACAAATACAGAGGATGAAAAAATTAGAATTAAAGGAGAATCATTTGATAAAGAAATCAAATTAAAAACTAATCGTAGTTTTTCAGAAAATTTAAAGATCAAATATGAAGGACTGTATACGATTGCAATAGCTAAAAATAGCATCCCTCTCTATTTGTTAAAAGAATGAAAAATGATGATAAGCGCTGATGATAAAAACTTCAGTACCACATTAAAATATAATGGCAAACGAAGTATCAAAAATCAACTTCTACAATTTCAAATGAAGATCCTTATAAACTAGACGAAAATCAATTTTTGAAGAAAATCAAAGAAATTAAAAATAACATTCACACTTTACATAATCAAACAAAATTTACAAATGCTTATTTCAAAGAAAAAGAAATCAAAAACATATTTTTTCTGGAACAACTGTATATAATATAGTACCCAAAAGTACATCTCTTTTTTGCTAGCTTAAACAATTTCAAAATAGCCGCAAATTTTTCAAAAGCCGATGAGAAATGGGATTTAGACCCTGAGTCTGATTTTTTATTTACTAATGAATATAAGCAAATTGTGCTGAATCAATTCTACGAATTAACTAACAAAGATAATAACAAATCTAACCTCACAGCGAAAGATGTAATTCCAGAAATCTAAGCTCTCAAAAGTCAAAACATAAAAAATCGTCTAATTGAAAACTCAATAGAATATATATATATATATATATATATGAGCAATGCTAATTACGAAAAAACAAATCATGATTTTTTATCGATTGCAACAGATTCGGAATTAAAAGAAGAGCTAACTCAGAAGCATAATGCAGCCTGGAAAACCCTCTGCAAAATTTGATTATGAAAATCAAAAAGGAGGAAAAACCTCTTTGGAAAGTTTAAAAGGAAAGTACGTTTATATAGAGCTTTGGACAACTTGGTGCAGCCCGTGCATTAAAGAAATACCATGTCTTCAGAAATTAGAAAAACAATATAAAGATAAAAACATTGCGTTTGTGAGTATCTCAATTGACACATTAAAAGATCAAAAAAAAAGGGCTTTTTTATAATTCAAGATGTAAAAATGCTTTTCCTAAATAAGCACTAATATCTGATGCAATAAAAGCTTGCGCGCCTGTTTGAGAAATTGCCAAATCGGCTGTTAAACCATGAATAAATACACCCAATTTGGCAGCTTCTACTGCTTGGTAACCTTGTGCAAGAAAACTTGTAATTATTCCGGTCAAGGTATCTCCACTTCCAGCGGTCGCCAAAGCTGCGTTACCAGTAGTATTTTGAAACACTTCGTTTTGATCAATTATAAAAGTTGGTGCTCCTTTCATCACAATTATAACATCAAATTGTGTGGAGAACTGCATTGTTTTTTGAAACTTTTCTTCTTCAGATTTCCATGTACCAATTAAACGCTCCAATTCTTTTGGATGTGGAGTTAGAATGGTTTTACGCTGTAGTAAATTTAACCACGCTTTGTTTTGGGCTAAAATATTTAAAGCATCCGCATCTATTAGTAATGGTATTTTATTACTTTTTAAAAAATCATGAAAAGCTATTCGAGTGTCGTTTTCTTGTCCAAGTCCGGGACCAATTCCGATTGCTTGCACTTGTAACTCTACCGCAATTTTAGAAATAAATTTTTCGTTTTCATCCGTAATGATCATTACTTCTGGAATCGAAATTTGCAGAATATCGTAGCCACATTTAGGAATATAAGCAGTAACCAATCCGCAACCTGATTTTAATGCCGCTTTAGATGCTAATACGGCCGCACCAATTTTTCCATAACTGCCTGCAATAAGTAGCACATGCCCTTGCAATCCTTTGTGTGTTTTGGGATTTGTTTTCTTATAAAATTGAAGAATATCATTTATTTCAACTAAAACAGGACTTTTCATGAAGAGTAACTTTTGCTTAAAATTACAAAAATTCTTTAGAATTGAATTGTACCTTATATTTCATTTGAATTTATACTTCAAAAATTAAAAAAAAGAGACTAGAATCAGAAATCAATTATTTTAAGGGATTTAGGTATTAACTTCAGTTTTAAAAATAAATTGTTGAGTTGAAAAACTTACCTATAGCCCTGATAAAAGCGGCATCCTTTGTATTTTTGCTCCAAAAACACAAAGATATAGCGGATAGCAGGAAATAGCTCCTAAATATTGCGAATTTTATAATTTTTGATGCTTGCTTATCTTATTTTTTGAATAAATTTGTATTTCAAAACTAATAATTTGACACAATGAAAAATACTGCACTAACGCACATACATGAAAGTTTGGGAGCAAAAATGCTTCCTTTTGCTGGTTATAACATGCCCATTACATACGAAGGCATTAATGCTGAACACGAAACAGTGCGCAGTAGCGTTGGTGTATTTGACGTTTCGCACATGGGTGAGTTTTTACTAACAGGACCGAATGCGTTGCATTTGATTCAGAAAGTAACCTCTAATGATGCGAGTTTGCTAACTGTAGGAAAAGCACAGTATTCGTATTTACCCAACAACGATGGTGGAATTGTAGATGATTTGATCATTTATAAAATGAAAGAAGAAGAGTATTTATTAGTAGTAAATGCGTCGAATATTGACAAGGATTGGGAATGGATTTCACAACATAATGATTTGAATGTTCCGATGAAAAATCTATCTGACGAATATTCGTTATTAGCGATTCAAGGGCCAAAAGCAGTTGAAGCAATGCAATCGTTGTCTTCTGTAGATTTAGCGGCTATTGTCAACTATCATTTTGTCGTTGCTGATTTTGCAGGTTTTGATGATGTTATAATTTCAGCGACAGGCTACACTGGTTCAGGTGGCTTTGAAATTTATTGTAAAAATGCAGATGCTGAGGCAATTTGGAATAAAGTTTTTGAAGCGGGTGCTGCCTACGGAATTAAACCAATTGGTTTGGCTGCTCGCGACACGTTACGTTTAGAAATGGGATTTTGTTTGTACGGAAACGATATTAACGATACTACTTCTCCTTTTGAAGCTGGTTTAGGCTGGATTACTAAATTCACTAAAGAATTTACAAATTCTGAGAACTTGAAAGCGCAAAAAGAAGCTGGTGTCGGAAGAAAATTGGTTGCTTTTGAAATGCAAGAACGTGCCGTGCCGAGACATGACTACGAAATTGTGGATGCAACTGGCGCTGTAATTGGAATTGTAACTTCTGGCACCATGTCTCCATCTATGAATGTCGGAATAGGTTTAGGCTATGTAACTAAAGAAAACAGTGCAGTTGATTCGGACATTTATATTAGAGTTAGAAAAAATGATGTTCCTGCTAAGGTGGTAAAATTACCTTTTTATAAAAAATAGGAAAATATAAGTAGAAGTAAAACTTCTGTAAAAATTAAGATGGTAGCTTGAGTAATCAACGCTACCATTTTTCGTTTAAAAAAATAGTAGTTTAAAAGCACTTTCTTGACGTAAAATAGTGTAAATTTAGTAGAAACGATGCTTATCCTTTTATGAAAAAATTATATACACTTCTTCTTCTACTGCCCACAATGCTTTTGGCTCAAAACTCCAAAACTGCTTGCGAGGTTGTCAACAAAATCAACAAACTGATTCAAAAAGAGCATGTAAGTCCGAAACCAATTGATGACAGTTTATCTGTTTTCGTTTTTGACAATTTAATAGATCAATACGATCCTTCAAGAAATATTTTCTTAAGATCAGAATACAACTTGCTTGCTAAAAAATACCGTCTCAATATTGACAACCTAATTTTAAAAAACGATTGTTCGTTTTTAAATGAGATGGTTTCTTTGTACAGAAATGGGTTAGAGAGAAAAAAACTAGCGTTAGAGCAATTGCAATTAAAGACATTGAATTACAATCAAAACGATACAATTCGCTTTTATAAAAAATCTTTTCCTATTTATATGAAAGAAAATGAAATCGAGAAAGTATGGAATAAAAAAATTCGTTTTGAAGTATTAAATGAAATTGCAAGCAGTTCTAGCAATTTAGATTCTTTACAGGCAAACTTTATAACCTTGGAGCCCGCCGCAAAAGAAAAAATTATTAGTAATGAAATTTGTCAAACCAATTCTTTACTAGCCACTGAGTCTAAACCAGAAGAAAGTTTGTATAATTTTTTCTGCTTGTACTTTGACCCACACACCTCCTATTTTAGTAACGATTCAAAATCTACTTTTGTCGCTTCTTTATCCAAAGAACATTTTTCTATGGGGTTGACTGTAAGTTTAAATGAAATGAATGAAATAATTATTTCAGAGATCAATCCAAACGGCCCTGCTTTTGAGACTGGAAAATTAAAAAAAGGTGATAAAATTACTGCAGTTTTTAATCAAAAAGAAAAACTAGAAGTGTCATGCTCTTCTTTGCAAGCGATTTCCAATATGATCACCTCAGAAAGTAACAAAAAAATTACGCTTTCTTTACAGCGAAATTCGGGTAAAATATTTGATGTTTTTGTCGAGAAAAAAATAATGAAGGATGAAGAAAACTCTGTATTTAGTTTCATTATCGGAGAAGAAAGCAAAGTGGGTTACATTAAGATTCCGACCTTTTATGCAGACCTTGATGGAACTGGTGCGGCTGGATGTGCCGAAGATGTTGCTAAAGAAGTGTACAAATTAAAAAAAGACAATATTAAAGGCCTTGTAATTGACTTAATTGATAATGGCGGTGGATCAATGGAAGAAGCTATAAAATTAGCTGGAATGTTTATTAATACAGGCATTATTTCTATTGTAGTTGATAAAACACAAAAGCAATTATTAATTAATGATCCTTATAAAGGAATGCTATACAAAGGACCAATTGTAGTTTTAGTAAATAGCAACACGGCTTCGGCTAGCGAATTCTTCTCTGCAATAATGCAAGACTACAATCGCGCTCTACTTTTAGGCAGTTCAACACTTGGAAAAGCAACAATGCAAACCATATTGCCTTTAGAAGAAAATAAAATGACAGATTTTTTAAAATTAACAATCAACAAGTTCTACCGAATTACAGGCAAGAGCCATCAATACAATGGAGTAGACCCAGATGTTATTTTACCGGAATTCTATGAAAATATTTATCAAAAAGAAAATAATTTTCCAACGGCCATAAAAAATGACAGCATTATTCCATCTGTAAAATTTAAACCTTTTGTAAAGCGCGATCTAATTAATCATTTAGCTCAAAACAGTGCAAAACGCGTTGCAGCCGACGACTATTTTAAAAACATAAAAAGTATTAACCATACTATAAATGAATTATTGGATCGTTCTAAAACAGAATTACCAATGACATTATTGGCAATTCAAAAGCAAAATCTAATAACGGCAGATTTGTGGGAGCAAATAAATAAATATGACGCTACAAGTAATCCGCTGGACGTATATAATTCGACAATCAACAAATTCTTATTAGGAATTTATCCAACAGAAAAAACGATCAACCAATATCAAATAGATAATTTAAAAAACAATCCATATCTAAATGAAGCAGTAAATATTATTAATGATTATAATACTTCACGCTAATTTGACGATGAAGACAAAAATCCGTAAAAAAAGAACAGCTTTTACTTTGAAAAAAAAGTATTAGACGTATTTTTGCAACACAATTAAATAAATAAAAAATGGGAAGAGCGTTTGAATTTAGAAAAGGAAGAAAAATGAAACGTTGGGCTGCAATGGCTAAAACATTTACTAGACTTGGTAAAGACATTGTAATGGCTGTTAAAGAAGGTGGTCCAAATCCCGACGCAAACTCTAGATTAAGAGCAGTTATACAAAATGCAAAGGCTGCAAATATGCCTAAGGACAATGTTGAGCGAGCTATAAAAAACGCAAGTAATAAAGACACTGCAAATTATAAAGAAATACTATTTGAAGGGTATGCGCCTCATGGAATTGCGATTTTGATTGAAACAGCGTCAGACAATAACAATAGAACGGTTGCCAACATTAGAAGTTATTTCAACAAATGTAATGGAACTATGGGCACGCAAGGATCTGTCGAATTTATGTTTGATCATACGTGCAATTTTCGAATTCCAAAAGAAGGAATTGATCCTGAAGAATTAGAATTAGAATTAATTGATTTTGGCGCAGAAGAAATTTTTGAGGACGAGGACGGTATCTTAATTTATGGCCCATTTGGAAGTTTCGGTGCCATACAAAAAGAATTAGAGTCGCGTCATTTAGAAATTCTATCTTCAGGATTTGAGAGAATTCCCCAAATTACTAAAGAATTGCCTGCTGAAC